>NC_011071.1:1743333-3124166 GCF_000020665.1 Stenotrophomonas maltophilia R551-3
GCGAGGTGTACTCGAGCTTGCCTTCGACCTTGTTGTGGCTCCACGCCAGCGGGTCGCTGTGGTCGTGCGCCACGTGCTTGTAGAACTCCGTGTACTCGGCGTCGCTGATTTCAGTACGCGGACGGGTCCACAGCGCGCTGGCGCGGTTGACGGTCTCCCACTCGACGGCCGCGCCTTCTTCGGCGTCTTCCTTCGGCATCTGGATCGGCAGGCCGATATGGTCCGAGTACTTCTTGAGGATGCTGCGCAGGCGCCAACCGTCGGCGAAGTCATGCTCGCCATCCTTCAGGTGCAGCATGATCTGGGTGCCGCGCTCGGCCTTGTCGACGGTGGCGACGTCGAAATCGCCTTCGCCACGCGAGGTCCAGCGCACACCTTCGCCTGCAGCCAGGCCGGCACGGCGCGAGGTGACTTCCACTTTGTCGGCGACGATGAAAGCGCTGTAGAAGCCGACGCCGAACTGGCCGATCAGCTGCGAATCCTTCTTCTGGTCGCCGGACAGCTGGCGCAGGAAGTCGCCGGTGCCGGACTTTGCAATCGTGCCCAGGTGGGCAATCGCTTCGGCGCGGCTCATGCCGATGCCGTTGTCTTCGATGGTGATGGTGTGGGCGGCGGGGTCGAAGCTGACGCGCACGCGCAGTTCGCTGTCGCCTTCCAGCAGGGCGGGCTGGGTCAGGGCCTCGAAGCGCAGCTTGTCGGCGGCATCGGCGGCGTTGGAGACCAGCTCGCGCAGGAAGATCTCCTTGTTGGAGTACAGCGAGTGGATCATCAGCTGCAGCAGCTGCTTGACTTCGGTCTGGAAGCCAAGGGTTTCGGTCTGGGTGGTCTCGGTCATCGATAAGGCTCCGTGTGCAATGCCGCGCCAGCGCGTGCGGCCTCGCCAAGGGGTATGGCTGATTGTCCCGAAATCAAGGGGTTGGTCGGCCGGGCTGCGCCCGGCACCCGCTCAGTGCAACTGCAACTGCCAGAGCCAGAGCGGCATTCCGTGGGATGGCGGGGCACTGTGGGTTCGCGGGGACGGCGCAAGTACGTCCATGTAGCCTTGGTCGCCGCATCCATGCGGCTCACACCCCGCGAACCCACAGTGCCCCGCCTCTGACAGGTTCACGCGGCTGTTGGTAGGTGTCGACCTTGGTCGACACATCTGTCAGATATCGATACATCCAATGGGGTCAGATCCGTTTTTCGCAGGAAAACGGATCTGACTCCAAGAGAGTTCCGACAGATCGCAGAAAACTGTCGAAGGCGGGGTGGGTCCGGTTGAGGGGGCGTGAGCCGCATGGATGCGGCGACCGAGCTTACATGGACGTACTTGCAGCGTCCCCCTCGACCGGACCCACCCCGCCATCCCAAGGAATGCCCGCTGTTGCTGTTGCTTCGGCCGTTGCTGTGGCTTCTGCGGGTGCCGGGCGCCGCCCGGCCGAACTACAATCCCGCTCATGCTGAAATTCTCGAATACCTCCCGCCGGGGGCGCCGATGAGCGGCCGTGGCGGCAATGACGGCCAGGTCCGCATCATCGGTGGTCGCTGGCGCAATACCCGCCTGCCGGTGCCGACCCTGCCGGGCCTGCGGCCCAGCAGCGACCGCGTGCGCGAGACCCTTTTCAACTGGTTGATGCCCAGGTTGGGCGGTGCGCGGGTGCTCGATCTGTTCGCCGGCAGTGGTGCGCTGGGCCTGGAGGCGGTCTCGCGCGGTGCCGCCCACGCCACTATGGTCGAGCGCGACGCGCAGCTGGGACGCAATCTGACCACCGCCGTGGCCAAGCTGCAGGCCACCGACCAGATCACGGTCGTGCAGTCCGACGCCGTGCGCTGGCTGCAGGGTGCGCCCGCGCAGCAGGCCGACCTGGTCTTCATCGACCCGCCGTTCGCCGACGGCCTGTGGCAGGACGTGCTGGCCCAGCTGCCGCGGCACCTGGCCGCCGATGCCTGGCTGTACCTGGAGTCGCCGGCCGGCCACGTGCCGGTGCTGCCGCCGGAATGGCTGCTGCACCGCGAGGGCAGTACCCGCGAGGTGCGCTTTGCCCTGTACCGCCGCGCCACTGCTACACTTTGACCTCATCTGAACATCTGCAACCGCCCATGACCGTGGCCAACCGCCGCATCGCCGTCTATCCCGGCACGTTCGACCCCATCACCAATGGTCATATCGACCTGGTGAGCCGGGCCGCGCCGCTGTTTGAAAAGGTCGTGGTCGGTGTGGCGCAGAGCCCGTCCAAGGGCCCGGCGCTGCCGCTGGAGCAGCGCGTGCAGCTGGCGCGTGGCGCATTGGGCCACCACAGCAATGTCGAGGTGATCGGTTTCGATACGCTGCTGGCGCATTTCGTACGTTCGGTGCAGGGGGGGGTCCTGCTGCGCGGCCTGCGCGCGGTGTCCGACTTCGAATACGAATTCCAGATGGCCAGCATGAACCGCCATCTGATTCCCGAAGTCGAGACCCTGTTCCTGACCCCGGCCGAGCAGCACAGCTTCATTTCGTCATCGCTGGTCCGCGAGATCGCGCGCCTGGGCGGCGACGTGTCCGGTTTCGTGCCGGCCGCGGTGCTGGAAGCCCTGCGCAAGGTCCGCGAGGCGAAGTCGGCGCAGTCGTAAGCCCCGCGGTACCCGCACCCCCTTTACGTACAACACCACGCACCATTCCGGGAGGAAACCCATGAACACCACCATGCGCGCGATGCTGATCGCTTCGTTGGCCCTGGCCTTCACCGCCTGCAAGAAGGAAGAGGCCGCTCCGGTCGACGAGGCCAAGCAGGCCTTGGTCGCTCCGTCCAAGGACGACGATGCAGGCTGGAAGAAGTACCTGCAGGAAGTGGCGATCCAGAACATGGGCAACATCACCAACAGCCCGTTCCTGTACTACCTCTCGCCGGAATCGGATCCGGACTTCCAGGCCAAGTACGAGCGCCAGACCGAGAGCGCGACCCAGGCCGTGGCCCGTGGCGTGCAGCCGGGCAACATGCTGGCCTTCGGTTCGTCGGCCTCGGGCAAGATGGCTGACATGATCCAGGCCGTGTTCAAGGACGTGTCGCCGGATTCGATGAAGGGCGTGCGCGTCGTCTTCATCGGCCAGTCGGCCGACAACGCCCGTGTGCAGGCTGCGATCCAGCCGACCGGTGCCGAGTACATTTTCGTCGAAGCCAAGTAATACCGAGCCATGGCGGCCATGCTCCGGCATGGCCCGGGCGGCGTCCTGCAAGGGCGCCGCTGATGACCTGACCGGCCCGCGCGCCCGCGTTGGCCGGTCCTTTGTCCCAGGGCGCGGGCGAGGAGTATCGCCGTGTCGCTGAAAATCAACGAGCTCTGCGTCAACTGCGACGTATGCGAGCCGGCCTGCCCGAACCAGGCCATTGCGATGGGTGAAACCATCTACGTGATCGACCCTGCGCGCTGCACCGAATGCGTGGGTCATTTCGACGAGCCACAGTGCGTGGTCGTCTGCCCGGTCGAATGCATCGACCCGGACCCGGAGATCGTGGAAACGGAAGACCAGCTGCTGGCCAAGCTGCGCCAGCTGCAGCACGATCACCCTGAACTCTATGCGGAGCCCCCATCCGAATGAAGACGTTGATCGTCCGCCCCCTGTTGCTGCTTGGCCTGCTGCTGAGCCCGATGGCCTGGGCCGACAGCTCGGTCCGTGCCGAGCGCCCCGATGGTGCGGCCATCGCCAGTGGCCACCGGCTGGCCACCCAGGCCGGCATCGACATCCTGGCGCAGGGCGGCAACGCTTTCGACGCTGCGGTGGCGGTGTCGTCCACGCTGGCGGTGGTCGAGCCGATCAGCTCGGGCCTTGGCGGCGGCGGTTTCTTCCTGCTGCATGATGCGGCCACCGGCAAGGACGTGATGCTGGACGCGCGCGAGACCGCGCCGGCCGCTGCGACTCCGCAGGCCTACCTGGACAAAAAGGGCGACCTCGACCGTGACCGCTCGGTCAACGGGCCGTGGTCGGCCGGCATTCCCGGCCTGCCTGCGGCGCTGGTCGAGCTGTCGGCCAAGCACGGCAAGCTGCCGTTGTCGGCTTCGCTGCAACCGGCGATCCGCATCGCGCGCGACGGTTTCCCGGTGTACGACCGCATGGCCAAGGGCTATGCCTCGCGCCGTGAAGTGATGGAGCGCTACCCGGGGACGCGCGAAGTCTACCTGCGCAACGGCAAGCCGATCGCCACCGGCGACCTCTTCCAGCAGCCGGAACTGGCGCAGACCCTGGAACGTCTCGCCGCTGACGGCTTCGATGGCTTCTACAAGGGCCAGACCGGCAAGCTGCTGCTGGCCGGCGTGAAACAGGCCGGTGGCAAATGGACCGCCGAGGAGCTGTCGGGCTATCGCGTGAAGCTGCGCGAGCCGATCGTCTTCAACTACCGCGACTGGAAGATCACCACGGCGTCGCCGCCGTCTTCCGGTGGCATCGCGCTCGCGTCGATGCTGCAGATCCTGGAAGGCTGGGACCTGAAGTCGATGGATGAGGCCCACCGCACCCACCTGGTGGTGGAAGCGATGCGCCGTGCCTACCGTGACCGCACTTTCTTCCTCGGCGATCCGGACTTCGTGCAGATCCCGCAGAAGGTGCTGGTCAGCAAGGACTACGCACAGGGCCTGCGCGCCACCATCCATCCTGAGAAGGCCACCCCCAGCGACCTGCTGTCGGGCAACCCGACCCCGCTGGAGGACGACGAGACCACCCATTTCTCGATCATCGACCGCGACGGCAACCGCGTCGGTGCCACCCAGACCGTCAACCTGCTGTATGGCTCGGGCCTGATTCCGAAGGGCACCGGCGTGCTGCTGAACAACGAGATGGACGACTTCGCACTGAAGCCGGGTACGCCCAACGCGTTCGGCGTGATGGGCTATGAGGCCAATGCGCCGAAGCCGGGCAAGCGCATGCTCAGCTCGATGACGCCGACCTTCATGGAGAACGCCGACAAGGTGGTGGTACTGGGCACGCCGGGTGGCAGCCGCATCATCACCATGGTGCTGCTGGGCATCCTTGGCTACGACGCGGGCCTGGACGCGCAGCAGGTCGCTGCGCTGCCGCGCTACCACCACCAGTGGCTGCCGGACCTGATCGAAGCCGAGAACGATGCGTTCGACGCCGACACGGTAAAGCAGCTGCAGGCGATGGGCCACAAGATCGACCTGCCGGGCAATGTCGCCGCCGGTGGCCGTGGCTCCAGCCACGTCTGGGGCAACCTGCAGACCGTGGAATGGGACCGCAAGGCGAACAAACTGTTCGGTGGCAGCGACCCGCGTAACCCGGTGGGCAGTGCCCAGGTTGTACCGGCACGCTGATGCTCCGGTAGCGCCGGGCCATGCCCGGCGGACGGAGAGCCTGAAGACCCCGCCTTTACCGGCGGGGTTTTCCGTTTCCAATCTAGCGATTATTTAACGAGCCGACGCCGATAATTGGCGCATGAAACTCTGGTCGATTCGTGGAAACTCGCAGCGCCTTGATGGCGGTGCGATGTTTGGTAACGCGCCGCGCGCGTTGTGGGAAAAATGGGCGGCACCGGACGAGCTCAATCGCATCGAGCTGGCCTGCCGTGCGCTGCTTGCCAGCCCGCTGGAAGGCAAGACGGTGCTGTTTGAAACCGGTATTGGTGCCTTCTTCGATCCACGCATGCGCGAACGCTACGGCGTGCAGGAAAGCCAGCACGTGCTGATCGATTCGCTGCGCGAAGCCGGTTTCGAGCACGAGGATATCGACGTGGTGGTTCTCAGCCACCTGCACTTCGATCACGCCGGGGGCCTGCTCGCGGCCTGGAGCGAAGGGCGTGAGCCGGAGCTGCTGTTCCCCAACGCGACCTATGTGGTCGGTGCGCAGCACTGGCAGCGTGCGCTGCAGCCGCACCCGCGTGACCGTGCCAGCTTCATTCCGGAACTGCCGGGCCTGCTGCAGGCCAGTGGCCGTCTGGAAGTGGTGGACGGCGAATATTCGAAGGCGCTGGGGCGCACCGTGCGTTTCAGTTACAGCGACGGCCACACGCCGGGGCTGATGCTGGCCGAAATTGTCGGCCACGCGCGCGCCGATGAATCACCGAAGGGCGGCGTGGTGTTCTGCGCCGATCTGATTCCGGGCCGCTCGTGGGTGCACGTGCCGATCACCATGGGCTACGACCGCAACGCCGAGCTGCTGATCGACGAGAAACGGCAGTTCCTCGAAGACAAGCTGGCGCGCAACGTGCATCTGTTCTTCACCCACGACCCGCAGGTGGCGCTGGCGCAGCTGGGCCGCGATGACAAGGGCCGTTTCGTGACCCTGCACGAGCAGGGCGAGCTGAAGGCACGCGCCCTGGGGTAAGGGTAGAGCCGAGCCTACGCTCGGCTGCTCCCCTGAACGGTCATGCACGTTACGGATTCCTGAGCCGAGCATGGGCTCGGCTCTACGTCACTGCCATTACGACGCCTTCAGGCAGCTGCTCATGAAGGTCTTGCGTGCATCACCGGCCAGCTTCTTCGTACCCGCATCGGCGTTGCACTTGCGCATGCGTTCCTGCGGCGTGGTCGCAGCCTTGCTGTCGGTAGCGTGGCCGCTGAGGCAGGAGCTCTGCGCGGTCTTGTAGGCGTCGCCCTTGAGCCCCTTGTTCTTGGCCGAGCAGTCGGCCATGCGCTGCTGCTGCGGAGTGGTGGCGTTGGCAGCCAAGGGCAGGCCGACCAGCAGGACGGCGGCCAGCAGGAAAGAGGCTTTCATCGGGAGCTCCAAGGGTGGCTGGTGCGCGGAGCATTCGCTTCCCGGCGCCAAGAGCACGTGAAGAATCGCAACGCGGCCGCGACGCCCCGCGCTGTTGGGGTCAGAACCCTTTCGGCACGAAAGGGCTCTGACCCCGCTGGCATTCAGCCGACGCGGGTGCCGAAGATGCGATCACCGGCATCGCCCAGGCCAGGCAGGATGTAACCCTTGTCGTTGAGCTGGGCATCGATGGCCGCGGTGTAGATCTCCACGTCCGGGTGCACGGCCTTGACCGCCTCGATGCCTTCCGGCGCGGCGACCAGGAAGATGCCCTTGATGCGGCGGGCACCGGCACGCTTGAGCATGTCGATGGTGGCGATCAGGGTGCCGCCGGTAGCCAGCATCGGATCCAGGATCAGCGCATCGCGCTCTTCCAGGCGACCGGTCAGGCGCTCGAAGTAGGGTACCGGCTGCAGGGTTTCCTCATCGCGCTGCAGGCCGACCACGCTGACGCGGGCCGCCGGGATCAGCGACAGCACGCCGCTCAGCATGCCCAGGCCGGCGCGCAGGATCGGCACCACGGTGATCTTGGCCCCGGCAATGCGTTGTACGGTGATCGGGCCGGCCCAGCCGGGCAGGGTGTGCGGTTCGGTCTCCAGGTCAGCGGTGGCCTCGTAGGCCAGCAGCGTGCCCAGCTCGTTGGCCAGTTCGCGGAAATCCTTGGTGCTGAGCGCGGCGTTGCGCATCAGGCCGATCTTGTGCTGCACCAGCGGGTGGCGCACTTCGACGATCTTCATGGTCGGGAAGGGGGAAGAAGGAGAGAGGACGCCATTTTGCCGGATCGGCGGGCCGAACCCAAACCTGGCCTGGAGCGGCCTTACATGAAATGTGCAGGCGCATGTCACGGCCATGCAACCTTGCGGACATACCGTGCAGACCCATTCTTAACAGGAATGGGGATTCCCAGTGCATATCAAGACTCCGTTGGCCGTTGCCATCACCCTGACCCTGGCGATGGGGGCCGCAGCCCCGCTGCAGGCGGCCGGGCAGCAGGCGGTTGCCGCCACCGGCGCCGTGGCCGCTGATGCGGTCGACCTGGACCGCATCGAAGTGCGCGCCCAGCTCGAATCACAGATCCGCGCGGTTGACCTCAAGCGCAGCAGTGATGCGATCGAAGATGCCGTGTCCTCCGATGCACTGGGCCAGTACCCGGACAAGAATGTCGCCGAATCGCTGCAGCGACTGCCGGGCATCAGCGTGACCCGCGACCAGGGCGAAGGGCGCTTTGTGGTCATCCGCGGCCTGGACGCCAACCTCAACAGCGTCAGCGTGGACGGCATTGCCATCGGTACGCCGGAAGATTCCAGTCGTGCCGCACCGCTGGATGTGATTCCGTCCGATTCCACCGAGCGCCTGCGCGTGGTCAAGTCGCCGACCCCGGACATGCCGGGTGATGCCATCGGTGGCGCCGTGCTCGTGGAGTCGGCCTCGGCCTTCGACCGCGACGGTCGCAGCCTGCGTGGCAAGATCGAAGGCAGCCACCAGCAGTTGTCCGGTGAGACCAGCCCCAAGGCTGCCTTCAACTACAGCGAAGTGTTCAACGACACCTTCGGTGTGGCGCTGGGCGTGAACTACCAGAAGCGCAAGTTCGAGTCGGACAACACCGAAGTGGAGTATGACGGCGAGGACGATGCCGTCCCCGGCGATGTCACCGCGATCAACCTGCAGCACCGCAAGTATGAGATCGAGCGCAAGCGCATCGGTGCCAACCTCAACCTCGACTGGCGCCCGAATGAAGACAGCAAGTACTACCTGCGGACGCTGTACAGCCAGTTCGACGATGCGGAGACCCGCCAGCGCGTGATCTTCAACTTCGACGACGCAAAGATGGTCAAGACCGGCACCGACCAATATCGGCTGGATGGCATGCCGAAAGATTCCATCGACAAGCGCATGCGCTACCGCACCAAGAAGGAAAACACCTTCGCGGCAAGTCTCGGTGGCGAGAACAAGCTGACCAACGCCGTGGTCGATTACCGGATCGGCTACACCCGCACCGAAGAGCGGGTGAACGACGAGATGGAGGCCCGTTTCAAGCTTGATGGCAAGGCCTTCAATGGCACCCTCGACCAGCGCAGCCGCCTGCCCAGCTACAGCTTCGACAACCCGCAGTGGCTGGACAACGGCAACTACGCGTTCGACCGCTTCGTGCTCTCGCCCAAGCAGGTCAACGACAAGGAACACAGCGCGCAGGTCAACGTACGCTTCGACGGCGACAGCAGCAGCATCAAATTCGGCCTGCTGGGCCGCTGGCGCGACCGCGACGTGAACGTCGACGAACGCGAACTGCGTGTCGGCCCGAAGGTGGCGCTGTCGAGCTGGACAACCTCCTCGCCGGAACACCGCCACGGCAACCTGGGTGACGGCATGGATTCGGCCGCGATGCGTGCTTTCTGGGCGGCCAATGGCGGCCAGTACAGCGCCCGTCCCCAGGATGCCGGTGGCAACGCGATGACATCGCTGGAAGAGGACTACGTGGCCAGTGAAGACATCTTCGCCAGCTACGCCATGGGTACCTGGGATGTGGGCGCGCTGCGCATCATCGGCGGTGTGCGCGTGGAAAACACCCAGTTCAAGGCGATCGGCAACCAGGTGGACGTGGCCGCCAACGGGCGCAGCTTCACGGTTACCCCGCGCGTGGCCAACAGCAGCTACACCAACGTGCTGCCGGGCCTGCACCTGCGCTACGACGCGGCCGATGACTGGGTACTGCGCGCCTCGGCCAACAAGACCGTATCGCGTCCTTCCTTCGGCGATGTCTCGCCACGTGTGGGCTACAGCCGCGGCGACGAGGAAGTGCGCCTGGGTAATCCGGAACTGGATCCGTACGAGTCGAAGAACATCGACCTGTCGGTGGAGAAGTACATCGGCAGCACCGGTATCGTTTCACTTGGCCTGTTCCACAAGTCGATCGATGGCTACATCGTGCAAACGGTGCGGACCAATGATCCCGCTTATGGCGGCTTCGACGTGACCCAGCCGATCAATGGCCGCAAGGCCACCGTGCGCGGTGCGGAATTCAACTGGCAGCAGCAACTGGCCTTCCTGCCAGCCGGCCTGGACGGCCTGCTGGTCGGCGCCAGCGGTACCTGGCTGGATACCAAGTTCGATGCCGGCATCAAGGACCGTGCCGGCGAGGATTTCACCCTGCCGCGCGCCTCCAAGCATGTCTACAGCGCCCACATCGGCTATGAAAAATATGGTGTCAGTACGCGGCTGGCGGCGGTGTACCGCAGCGAGTACCTGGACAGCATCGGCAAGGGCCGCGCGTTCGATATCTTCGTGGCGCCCAACACCCAGCTCGATTTCTCGCTGGACTACAAGTTCACCCCGCGGGTGAGCATGTACTTCGAAGCACAGAACCTGCTGGACAAGCCGCTGGAGCTGTACCAGGGCACGCGCTCGCGCACCCTGCAGATGGAAGAGTACGGCCGTACCTACGCGCTGGGCCTGAAGGTGGCGCTGTGATGGGGCGCCGCATCCCGGTCCTTGCCGCGGCATTGGCGGCTGCTCTGCTGGCAGGCTGCACGCCGGCCACCGGCAATGATCCGGCCGTGGCCGCCACAGCAGCGAAGCCCGCGGCACAGCGGGCGGTGGCGACCATCGCCGAGGCATTTGTCACTCCACTGACCCCGGCCGACAACATCGATTCGCCGGCGGCGTGGCGTGCACCGGATGGCAAGCTGTGGCTGATTGCCACCGCCAAGGCCACCGACAAGCTGGTGGTCTACGATGGCAGCACCGGCCAGCACCTGCGTGACGTTGGTAGCAGCGGCACCGGGCCAGGGCAGTTCGATCGCCCAAACGGCATCGCGGTGACCGACGACCTGCTGTGGATCGTGGAGCGCGACAATCATCGCGTGCAGGTGCTGAGCCTGCCGGACTTCATCCCGCTGGCAACGTTCGCTGCCGAGGATCTGCGCAAACCGTACGGGTTGTGGGTCGACCGCCGTGCCGATGGCTACAGCGTCTACGTCACCGACTCCTGGGACAACGGCGAGGATGCGCAGGGCCGTGACATCCTGCCGCCGCTGGCCGAACTGGACAAGCGCGTGCGCCAGTACCACGTGACCCGCGACGGTGCGAAGGTCGAGGCGAAGCTGGTGGCCAGCATCGGCGATACCACCGAGGCGGGAGCGTTGCGCGTGGTCGAGTCGATCTGGGGCGATCCGGAGAACGATCGCCTGTTGATCGCCGAAGAGGACGAGAGCTACGCCAGCGAGTTCAAGGTCTACACCCTGGCGGGCCGTTTCACGGGTACCACCTTCGGCCGCGATGTGTTCAAGGCGCAGGCTGAAGGCGTGACCCTGCGCACCTGTGGCAAGGACGGCTGGTGGATCACCACCGAGCAGGGCAAGCAGCGCAGTGTGTTCCACCTGTTCGACCGGCATACGTTGAAGCCTGTGGGTGCGTTCCAGGGCAATACGGTGGCCAACACCGACGGCATCTGGTTGATGCAGCCGGCCAGCCCACGCTTCCCGCACGGTGCGCTGTACGCAGTGCATGACGACCAGGGCGTGGTCGCGTTCGACTGGGAAAGCATCGCCAAGCAACTGGCGCTGCCATTGGAGTGTGGCGAATGAGCCGCCATTGCGTGATGCGTTCATTGGCGCTCGGCCTGCTGCTGGTGTTGCCGTCGCTGTCACCTGCTGCGGTCGAGCCGAATACCCAGGTGCCGGCGGGCAGCCGCTACTACGCAGCATCCACGGTGCCGGACCGCATCGTGGCATCGCCCGCGGCCGATCCCAGCCATGGCTTTGCCGTGGCATGGCGTACCGATGGCAGCGTGCAGGCGCCGCTGCTGGAGATTGCCGTGGCAGGTGATTCGCCGGCCATCGAGGACATCCGCCAGGTGCGTGCGACGACCCGCGCGCTGCAGACCGAGAACGGGCTGTCGCATCATCATCGCGCGGACATCAGCGGCCTGCAGCCGGATACCCAGTATGTCTACCGCGTGCAGGGCAATGGCAGCTGGAGCGCCTGGAACCAGCTGCGTACGCTGGCCGCCGCCGACCAGCCGTTGACGCTGTTGTACTTCGGAGACACCCAGAACAAGAACGTCAGCCATGTCAGCCGCGTGCTCCGGGCCGCGCAGAAGGCCGCGCCGGAGGCACGCATGAGCCTGTTCGCCGGTGACCTGGTCAGCGGCGGCGACAACATGGATGACAGCGAGTGGGGCGAGTGGTTTGCTGCTACCAGCTGGCTGGCGCAGGAAACCCTGGTGGCGCCGGCGATCGGCAACCATGAGTACTTCGAGGAATTCGAGGACACCCCGCAGGAGCGCCGCGTGCTGGGCAAGCATTGGCCGGTGACGTTCGCGCTGCCGGGCAATGGCACCACCGCCGCGCAGCAGACCAGCTACTGGTTCGATGCGCAGGGCGTGCGCGTGGCCGTGGTTGATGGTACTTCGGCACTCGACCTTGGCACGGCCAAGGCACAGGCGCAGTGGCTGGACAGGGTGCTGACCGGCAATCCGCAGCCATGGACCATCGTGCTGCTGCACCAGCCGTTCTACTCACCGCGCGAGGGCCGCGAGAACGCGGCGCTGCGTGATGTGCTGTTGCCGGTGGTGCGTCGCCACAACGTGGACCTGGTGCTGCAGGGCCACGATCACACCTACGGCCGCCGTGGAGAAGGGCAGGCTGCCACGCCGCAGTACGTGGTGACCGTGGCCGGGCCCAAGCAGTACCGCCTTTCCGACGAAGCACGCAGGACGATGGATCCGGTGGCCGAAGACACCCAGCTGTTCCAGGTGCTGCGCATCGACCCGCAGCAATTGCGTTACGAGGCACGCACGGTGACCGGTCGCCTGTACGACGCGTTCGAGCTGCGTCGTGATGCCAAGGGTGGCAAGCAGCGGCTGGAGCAGCGCGAGGGCCGCATCACTTCGCGTGAATGCCCCCGTGCGCAGACTGCCAAAGGTCGCGCAGACCGTTGTTGGGAGTGAGAGGAAACGCCATGACGACACGCCGTATCGTCCCGATGGCCGCCATCGCCGGCGCACTGCTGCTTCTGGCCGGTGCGGTTGCCGCCGCCGACGCGGTGCTGCATCCGTTCCTGGTCGCGCAGCCGAAGCAGGCCCCGCAGGAGGTGAACCTGGCGGTGGAGATCCCCGCTGGCAGCTTCACCAAGTACGAAATCAAGGAAGACGGTTTGGTACACGTAGACCGCTTCCAGTCGATGCCGGTGGCCTATCCGGCCAACTACGGTTCGATGCCGCGCACCTTGGCCGGCGACAACGATCCGCTGGATGCGCTGGTGTTGACCCGCGAGCCACTGCATCCGGGCGTGATCGTGCGCTTCCGGCCGATCGGCTACCTGAAGATGATCGACGGCGGCGAGCATGACGAGAAGATCATCGGTGTTCCCACCGACAAGGTCGACCCGACCTACGCCAACATCCGTGACCTGAAGGATCTGCCGGAGGTCGAGCGCCAGCGCATCGAGGCCTTCTTCCGGGTCTACAAGGACCTGCCGGCGGGGCGCAATCCGGTGCAGCTCAACGGCTGGGGCGATGCCGCCGAAGCGCGTGTGCTGATCAGCGAGGCGATGCAGCGTTTCGAGAAGTAGATCCATGCCATGCATGGATTCAGCCTCGCAGTGTCTCCAGCAGGCACTCGGCATCCAGGCGGTTGCCAAGCACCTGCGCAACGGCCTGCACCGCGGCTTCCTCGTGCACGGCACGGATGCCCCCATCGTCATCATCGTCGTAGAGGTCGTCGCCGGCCTCCAGATACACGGTGCCGGCCGCGGCCAGAACCGCCATCAGGGTGGGTACATCGGCAACAATCTCGCCGGCATCCAGCAGACCGGCACCGTGGTGACTGAACAGCACGCGGCCGTCGTCCAGGTCGAGGATGAACGGGTCAGCGCCGCGATCGGCAATCACCAGCCAGTTGGAGGGCCAGCTGTCGATGGGCTCGCCGCTGACGCCGTTCCAGCGGTAACCGGCTTGGTGGCGCCACAGACGCTGCAGCGGGGGTATCCAGACATCGAGGCCCGGAATGGTGATGCCGGAGTTGCCCACCTTCGAATTGATCTCATGACCCAGCGGTCCCACCTGCGCGTAGAAGCGCGCCAGCACCGGTGGTAACGGGAGCGGTCCCTGCCAGTCACCTTCGTGCTGGGCCCGCAGCAGCCCGAAGCGGGCGAATGAGGCGTGCAGATCATCCATGGCGGGGTCCAAAGAGGAGCGGCTCAGCAGACTAGCAGACGGGGTCTGCGTGCAACGCCTTCACCGCCGCTGGCTATCATGACCGCCTTCCACAACGAAGGCGGTGCATGTGTCGGTAGCGTTGGTATGGTTCCGCCGTGATCTGCGGCTGCAGGACAATCCGGCCCTGCAGGCCGCGCTGGATGCCGGCCACGATGTGGTGCCGGTCTACATCCACGCGCCGCACGAGGAAGGCGAGTGGGTACCCGGTGCGGCCTCGGATGCGTGGCGCCACCGTTCGCTGGCGGCACTGGATGCCTACCTGCGTTCGCGCGGTTCTTCGCTGGTACTGCGCAGCGGCGACAGCCTAGCCACGCTGCAGGCACTGATCAAACAGACCGGCGCCGAGGCGGTGTTCTGGAACCGCAAGTACGAGCCAGCCACCCAGCCGCGCGACGCCACCATCAAGCGCACGCTGCGCGAGCAGGGCATCGACGCACAGAGCTGCAATGGCAGCCTGCTGTTCGAGCCGTGGGACATCGCCACCCAGCAGGGCCAGCCGTACAAAGTATTCACGCCGTACTGGCGCAACGTGCTCAGCCACTGGCGCCTGCCCGCGCTGCAGGCCGCACCGAAGGCGCTGACGGCGCATTCGGTCGACAGCCTCGGGTTGGAGGAGCTGCGGCTCGCGCCCACGCTGGACTGGGACATCGGCTTCTGGGAGCACTGGCAGCCGGGCGAGGCCGGTGCGCTGGAGGCGTTGTCCGTGTTCGAGGACGGCGCGTTGCGCGGTTACCGCGAGCAGCGTGACCTGCCGGATCGCGTGGGCACCTCGCGGATGTCGCCGCACCTGCATTTCGGCGAGATCGCGCCGTGGCGCATCGCCCATGCGCTGGAAGGGCTGCGCAGTGCCGGGACCGATGCCGATATCGATGGCTACCTGCGCCAGTTGGGCTGGCGCGATTTCGCCTACCACCTGCTGCACCACTTCCCGAAGACGCCCACCGAAAACCTCAACCCACGCTTTGACCGTTTCCCGTGGGCCACACCGAGTGCCGCGCAGCTGCATGACTGGCAGCGCGGCAACACCGGCGTACCGATCGTCGATGCTGGCCTGCGCGAGCTGTGGCACACCGGCTACATGCACAACCGGGTGCGGATGATCGTGGCCAGCTATCTGTGCAAGCACCTGCGCGCGCACTGGCTGCATGGCGCACGCTGGTTCTGGGACACCCTGGTCGATGCCGACCTGGCCAACAACACGATGGGCTGGCAATGGGTGGCCGGGACCGGTGCCGATGCCGCGCCGTACTTCCGCGTGTTCAACCCGGTCACCCAGGCCGAGAAGTTCGACCCGCAGGCCCGCTACATCAGCCGCTGGGTGCCCGAACTGGCGGCGCTGCCGGTGAAGGCGCGCTTCGCGCCGTGGCAGCATCCGCTGCTGCTGGCGGCGCATGCCCCGGGCTATCCGCGTACGCCGCTGGTGGATCTGGCGGTTGGCCGCGATGCCGCGCTGGCTGCTTACCGGCAGTCGGGAGCGGGGTAAAGTGCGGGCTGGGCGATCCGGTCAGTTAGCTGAACGCGGCCCTGTCGGCGTGCCCGATCATCATTCCGGCATCGCACCGGGCTGTTTATTCTCTTTGCGCCCGCAGGCCGCCGGCCGACCGGAAACCAAGGAGAACCTCATGATCCGCAACACCACCCGCAACGTCGCACTGGCCCTGATGAGTGCGGCCGTCCTGTCGGCCTGCGCCACCGGCGGCTCCTACGTACAGAGTGACCAGTACGGCAACCCGACCGAGCAGCAGAACCGCACCGGCCGCAACGCGCTGATCGGTACCGCCATCGGCGTGGCCGCCGGCCTGCTGACCGGTGACAGCGCCACGGAGCGTCGTCAGCACGCGCTGATCGGCGCCGGTATCGGCGCGCTCAGCGGCGCGGCCGTTGGCCAGTACCAGGACCGCCAGGAACGTGCACTGCGCGAGCGCACCGCCAACACCGGCATCGATGTGCAGCGCCAGGGCGACAACATCATGCTGAACCTGCCGGACGGCATCACCTTCGACTTCGGCAAGGCGACCCTGAAGCCGCAGTTCTACGGCTCGCTCAACGGTGTTGCAGGTACCCTGCGTGACTACAACCAGACCATGATCGAAGTGGTCGGCCACACCGACAGCATCGGCAGTGACGCAGTGAACAACCGCCTGTCCAAGGAACGCGCCGACTCGGTCGCGCAGTACCTGGTCGGCCAAGGTGTGCAGAGCGTGCGCATCGAAACCCTGGGCGCAGGCAAGTCCTACCCGATTGCCGACAACAGCACCGATGCCGGCCGCGCCAAGAACCGCCGCGTCGAGATTCGTGTGATTCCGCTCAAGCAATAACGCTACGCGTTATTGCTTGAGCCGGTCCGGCCATCGGCCGGAACGAAAATGCCGCCCTTGCAGGCGGCATTTTTGTGGGTACCGAGCGTTGCTCGGCACGCCGATAGCGCTTCCGGTTGCGGCTTCTCCGAACGGCGCCGACCAAGGTCGGCGCCGTTCCAACAGCAGTCGAGCATGGCTCGACTCTACATGGAGCTGCACCGCGCGCCGGATAGATCCATGCCGTGCGTGGATGCGTCCGGTCATGCCGCCGAAGCGGCCACCTTCTCCAGAATCCGCTTGCCGCTGCTTTCCAGCGCGGCGTCTTCCTTTTCCCGCTGCTGCTGCGCCAGTTTCGCGCCCGGGCACTGGGCCAGCATGTAGTTCGCGTCGAAGTTGAGCTTCTCGACCAGGAAGTCGACGAATGCACGCACCTTCGGCGAGACCAGGCGGCCGCCGGCGAACACGGCATTGAAGTCCACCTCCGGCCCGGTCCAGCCAGCCAGAACGCGGCGCACCATGCCTGATTCGACGAACGGCTTGGCCATCACGTCGCCGGTCAGCAGCAGGCCTTCGCCACACACCAGCGCACCATTGAGCGCGGACATGTCGTTGGCGGTCATCAGCGGCGTGACCGGGAAGTCACGCAGCTCGCCACCGTTCTCGCCCAGCTGCCAGGTGAAGCGCGGCGAGTTGCCGGTGTGGTACGGCTTGCGCATCGCCAGGATGCGATGGAACTGCAGCTCTTCCGGATGCAGCGGCTCACCATAGCGTTCGATGTAGGCCGGGCTGGCGAACACCTGCGTGCGCAGGCTGCCGAGCTTGCGTGCCACCAGGTTGGAATCGGGCAGGGCACCCACGCGCAAAGCCAGATCGGCTTCGCCGGCAATCAGGTCCAGCTTCTCGTTGCCCATATGCATGTCGAGGCGGATCTCCGGGTACTGCGCATGGAACTGGCCCAGTAGTGGTGCGATCCAGGTGATGCCGATCGAGTAGGGCACGGTGAAGCGCAGCCAGCCGCGTGGGCCGGACTGCAGCTGGCTGACCGCGCTCTCGGCTTCTTCCAGTTCGCGCGCGATGCGCTGGCAGTGTTCGTGGTAGATCGAGCCGGCTTCGGTCAGGCCAAGGCGGCGCGTGGTCCGGTGCAGCAGGCGCGCACCCAGGCGCGTCTCCAGTTCCTGCACCTTGCGGCTGACCGTGGTCTTGGGTAGGCCGAGCGATTTGGCAGCGGCAATGAAACTGCCTTGCTCGACCACTTTGACGAAGATCAGCGTCTCGTTGAGATCGTGGGACATGGTCGGGGATCCTGGACGTCGGGGATGGGACAATCGTGACAGAACGATTGGACCGGGAGCGGGATGATTATTCCCCTTAATCAGGACTAATCAAGTAAAGGTTTGAGGTCTATCGTGGCGCCATTCGTTATTTGGAGCCCGTCCGCCATGAGCCTGCGCAACATTCTTGCCCGTCTCCGGAACGCCGGCCAGAGCACCCTGGACCTGGCAATGACCGTTGAAGTCCGCCCGAGTTCCTTGGTACACAAGGACTTCCGTGAGTTTACCGCGCCCATGCGTCAGCAGCGTGGCGGTGCCATCCGCCTGGTCCCACACAAGGGCGACCGACTGCGCCGAATTGGGACTATCCCGGATTTGGGAGGAAATGTCCCGTGAATGGGATGCTGACGCCAGAAGTTCTGGTTCTCGGCGGCACCGGTGCCGTGGGTCAGGGCGTGGTTGGCGCACTGTTGGAAGCCGGTAGCCCGGTGCTGGTGGTTGGCCGCGATCCGGGCCGACTGGCGGCGCTGCATGAGCAGTTCGCCGATGAGCCAGGCCTGGAAACGCTGCTCGGCTCGCTCAGCGACGATGGTTCGGCGCGCGCGCTGGCTGAGCGCGTCGCGCAGCGCCCGCGCCCGCTGGCTGCCGTGATCGCGGCCATGGGCGGTCCTTACCGGCGTGGCCGCGTGGTCGATCGCAATGGCAATGAACTGCTCGGCGCGCTGCAGGCTGACCTGATGCCGCACGTGCACGCGGTGCGCCACCTGCTGCCGTTGCTGCAGGAGAACGTGCACGCACGTCGCTACGTGATGATCGGCAGCCCGGCCGCCGTGAAGCCATGGGCCGGTTACGGCGAAAGCTCGATCACGGCTGCCGCGATGCGCATGTACGCGCAGGTGGTGCACCAGGAAGCGCAGGCGATCGGCGTGCGCGCGCAGATGCTGGAAGTCTGCAGCCCGGTGTGTACCCCGGCCAACGCGGCCAATGCCTGCATCGAGTGGCCGAGCTCGCTGCTGGTCGGCCGCCGCGTGGTCTCGCTGCTGGATGGATGCCGCGACAACCGCGCCGTCGTCCGTTGTGACAGCAGTGATGCCGAACTGCCGCGTGGCCTGCTGCACCTGGAAATTCCACCTTTGTGGCGCGATACCGCAGGCGTTGCTTGACCTCGACCTTGGTTGAGGTCGCAGGATACGCCGCCCGTTTTTGCAACACGTTCTCATCTAGCTGTACCACCCCTCCGTACGGATGCATGCCATGACTTCCCCCAATACCACCCCACATCGTTTCGGCCATCGCATCGCGATGGTCGGCGTGTCGATCCTCGCCGCAGCCGTGCTTGCGGCCTGCAGCGGCGGCCACGCCGAAGAAGCGGGCGCACCGCCGCCGCCGCAGGTCAGTGCCGCGCCGGTCCTGGTCAAGCAGGTCAGCCAGTGGGACGAGTTCAGCGGCCGCGTCGAGGCGGTGCAGAGCGTTGAACTTCGCCCGCGCGTGTCCGGCTACATCGACAAGGTCAACTACGTCGAAGGCCAGGAAGTGAAGAAGGGCGAAGTGCTCTTCACCATCGACGCGCGCAGCTACCAGGCCGAGTACGACCGCGCTGCTGCCGAACTGGCCCGCGCTCGCACCCAGGCCACCCTGGCCCGCAGCGAGTCCGAGCGTGCCAAGCGGCTGTCCGAGCAGCAGGCCATTTCCACCGAGACGGCCGAGCAGCGTCGCGCTGCGGCCGACCAGTCCGGTGCGGCCGTGCAGGCGGCGCAGGCGGCGCTGGATGCCGCTCGCCTCAACCTGGAGTTCACCAAGGTGCGGGCCCCGATCGACGGCCGTGCCGGCCGCGCGATGGTTACCGCCGGCAACCTGGTCACCGCCGGCGACAGCGCCAGCGTGCTGACCACGCTGGTGTCGCTGGATACCGTGTTCGTCTACTTCGATGCCGACGAAAGCACCTTCCTGCGCTACGCACAGATGGCACGCAAGGGCGAACGCCCGAGCGAGCGTGACAGCGATCTGCCGGTGAAGGTCGGCCTGTCCGGTGAAGAGGGCTACCCACATTCGGGCAAGGTCGACTTCCTCGACAACCAGGTGGCCCGCAGCACCGGCACCATCCGCGTCCGTGCACTGCTGGACAATGCCGACCGCCAGTTCACCCCGGGCCTGTTCGCCCGTGTGCAACTGCTCGGCAGCGGCCAGTTCCAGGCCCTGCTGATCGACGACAAGGCGGTGCTGACCGACCAGGACCGCAAGTACGTGTACGTGGTCGACAAGGATGGCAAGGCCCAGCGCCGTGACATCCAGCTCGGTCGCACCGCCGACGGCCTGCGCATCGTCGAACACGGCCTGGCGGCCGGCGACAAGGTGATCATCGACGGCGTGCAGAAGGTCTTCATGCCGGGCATGCCGGTGCAGGCCAAGGCCGTGGCGATGCAGCCGCAGGCTGCGCCGCCGGCACCGGGTCGCGATGCCACCGCTGCACTGAACCACTGAACCGCGTCCCCGCTTAGCTGCCGGCGCCAGCGGCAGCCTTCCCTGCCTTCGTCATATCGGCGAGGGGCAGGGTGGCTGTTGCCCGCCGAACGCCTTTTCCAGGAATTCCTCCATGGACTTTTCCCGTTTCTTCATCGACAGGCCGATCTTCGCGGCGGTGCTGTCGATCGTGATCTTCGCCGCAGGCCTGATCACAATTCCCATCCTGCCGATCAGCGAGTACCCGGAAGTGGTGCCGCCGTCGGTGGTGGTGCGCACGGTGTATCCGGGCGCCAACCCCAAGGTCATTGCCGAGACCGTTGCCACGCCGCTTGAAGAAGCAATCAACGGCGTCGAAGGCATGATGTACCTGAAGTCGGTTGCCGGTTCCGACGGCGTGCTGCAGATGACCGTCACCTTCCGCCCGGGCACCGACCCGGACGCGGCCGCGGTGAAGGTGCAGAACCGCGTGGCGCAGGCGCAGGCGCGCCTGCCCGAGGACGTGCGCCGGCAGGGCGTGACCACGCAGAAGCAGTCGCCGACCTTCCTGATGGTGGTGCACCTGACCTCGCCGCAAGGCAAGTACGACACCCTGTACCTGCGCAACTACGCCCGCCTGCACGTCAAGGATGCGCTGGCGCGTATTCCGGGCGTGGGTGATGCGCAGATCTTCGGTGGTGGCGACTACGCCATGCGTGCCTGGCTGGACCCGGACAAGGTCGCATCGCGCGGCCTGACCGCCAGTGACGTGGTGCGCGCCATGCGCGAGCAGAACGTGCAGGTCTCGGCCGGCCAGCTCGGCGCCGAACCGCTGCCGAACAGCCAGTTCCTGACCCTGATCAATGCCCAGGGCCGCCTCAAGTCCGAGAAGGAATTCGGCGACATCGTGCTCAAGAGCGGTGTGGATGGCGAGATCGTGCGCCTGGCCGACGTGGCCCGCCTGGAACTGGGCGCCGGTGACTACACCCTGCGCTCGCAGCTGGACGGCAAGAACGCGGTGGGTATCGGTATCTTCCAGTCGCCGGGTGCCAATGCACTGGAGATCCGTGACCAGGTCATCTCGACGATGGACGAGATGCAGAAGACCATGCCGGCCGACGTGAAGTACGAAGCGGTGTATGACACCACCATCTTCGTGCGCGACTCGATCAAGGCCGTGGTCTCCACGCTGCTGGAAGCCATCGCCCTGGTGGTGCTGGTGGTGATCCTGTTCCTGCAGACCTGGCGTGCCTCGATCATCCCGTTGATCGCGGTGCCGGTGTCGGTGGTGGGTACCTTCGCAGCGCTGTACCTGCTGGGCTTCTCGATCAATACGCTGAGCCTGTTCGGCCTGGTGCTGGCGATCGGCATCGTGGTCGACGACGCGATCGTGGTGGTGGAGAATGTCGAGCGCAACATCGAGGAAGGCCTGTCGCCCACTGCGGCGGCACACCAGGCCATGCGTGAGGTGTCTGGCCCGATCGTGGCGATCGCGCTGGTGCTGTGTGCCGTGTTCGTGCCGATGGCGTTCCTGTCCGGTGTCACCGGCCAGTTCTACAAGCAGTTCGCGGTCACCATCGCCATTTCCACGGTGATCTCGGCGATCAATTCGCTGACCCTGTCGCCGGCCCTGGCCGCGCGCCTGTTGAAGCCGCATGACGCGGCCAAGGACGCCCCGACCCGGATCATCGACCGCCTGTTCGGCTGGGTGTTCCGTCCGTTCAACCGCTTCTTCAAGTCCAGCTCGGAGAAGTACGAGCGTGGCGTGTCGAAGATCCTCGGCCGTCGCGGTGCGGTGTTCGTGGTCTACGCGATCCTGCTGGTCGGTACCGGCGTGATCTTCAAGCTGGTGCCGCCGGGCTTCATCCCGACCCAGGACAAGCTGTACCTGATTGCGGGCGTGAAGCTGCCGGAAGGTTCGTCGATCGCGCGTACCGATGAAATGCTGCGCAAGGTTGCCAAGATCGCCCAGGAAACCGATGGCGTGGCCCACACCATTTCGTTCCCGGGCCTGAACGCGCTGCAGTTCACCAATACCCCGAATACCGGTGTGGCATTCATTCCGCTCAAGCCGTTCGCCGAGCGTCATGGCCGTACCGCCGCGCAGATCAATGCCGAGATCAACCAGAAGATCGCCGGCCTGCAGGAGGGCTTCGCGTTCGCGATGATGCCGCCGCCGATCCTCGGCCTGGGCAACGGCAACGGCTACCAGATGTTCATCGAGGACCGTGGCAACCTGGGTTACGGCGCGCTGCAGAACGCTGTGCAGGCGATGCAGGGTACCGTCGCGCAGACCCCGGGCATGGCCTTCCCGATCAGCAGTTACCAGGCCAACGTGCCGCAGCTGGATGCTGAAGTGGACCGCGTCAAGGCCAAGGCGCAGGGCGTGCAGCTCACCGAGCTGTTCGACACGCTGCAGACCTATCTCGGTTCGGCCTACGTCAACGACTTCAACCAGTTCGGTCGTACCTGGCAGGTGATCGCCCAGGCCGACGGCCCGTTCCGCGAGAGCGTCGAGGACATTGGCAAGCTGCGTACCCGCAACGACCGTGGCGAGATGGTGCCGATCGGTTCGATGGTCACCATCAAGCAGACCTTCGGCCCGGACCCGGTGCTGCGCTTCAACGGCTACCCGGCGGCGGACCTGGCCGGTGAAGCCGACCCGCGCCTGCTGTCTTCGGCCGAGGCGATGAACAAGCTGACCGAGATCGCCGGCAAGGTGCTGCCGGTAGGCATGACCACCGAATGGACCGACTTGAGCTATCAGCAGGCGACCCAGGGCAAGGCGGCCTTCATCGTGTTCCCGGTGGCGATCATGCTGGCCTTCCTGGTGCTGGCCGCGCTGTACGAGAGCTGGTCGCTGCCGCTGGCGGTGATCCTGATCGTGCCGATGACCCTGTTGTCCGCGCTGTTCGGCGT
Source organism: Stenotrophomonas maltophilia R551-3 (assembly GCF_000020665.1). Classification (NCBI taxonomy): domain Bacteria; kingdom Pseudomonadati; phylum Pseudomonadota; class Gammaproteobacteria; order Lysobacterales; family Lysobacteraceae; genus Stenotrophomonas; species Stenotrophomonas maltophilia. The sequence continues at coordinate 1,766,203 of NC_011071.1, forward strand.
GTGGCTGACCGGCGGTGACAACAACGTGTTCGTGCAGGTCGGCCTGGTGGTGTTGATGGGCCTGGCGTGCAAGAACGCGATCCTGATCGTCGAATTCGCCAGAGAGCTGGAGATGGGCGGCAAGGGCATCGTTGAATCGGCACTGGAAGCCTGCCGCCTGCGTCTGCGCCCGATCGTGATGACCTCCATCGCGTTCATTGCCGGCACGGTGCCGCTGGTGCTGTCGCATGGTGCGGGCGCTGAAGTGCGCTCGGTGACCGGTATCACCGTGTTCGCCGGCATGCTGGGCGTGACCCTGTTCGGCCTGTTCCTGACGCCGGTCTTCTACGTGGCCCTGCGCAAGTTCGTCACCCGCAATGGTGGTGGCAAGCTGGTGCAGCACGGCGAGCCGACCATCCATCACTGACATGGAACCCCGTCGCCGCCGGTCACTGGCCGGCGGCGGCTTCCCCCTCACAAGGCATGAATCCATGAACTCCCATCAGAACAAGATCGCGCTGGTTACCGGCGCTACCCGCGGCATCGGCGCCGAGACCGTGCGCCAGCTGGCCCAGGCCGGCGTGCACACGCTGCTGGCCGGCCGCAAGCGCGAGACCGCTGTCGAGCAGGCACTGAAGCTGCAGGCCGAGGGCCTGCCGGTGGAAGCCATCCAGCTGGACGTGACCGACGCGGCCAGCATCGCCGAAGCGGTCGAGCAGGTACGCCAGCGCCACGGGCGCCTGGACATCCTGGTCAACAACGCCGGCATCATGATCGAGAACCCGGCACAGGCGCCGTCCGAACAGTCGCTGGATACCTGGAAGCGCACCTTCGACACCAACGTGTACGCACTGGTCGCGGTGACCCAGGCCTTCCTGCCGCTGGTCAGGCAGGCCAAGTCCGGGCGCATCGTCAACGTATCGAGCATGCTCGGCTCGCAGACCCTGCACGCTGATCCGACCTCGGGCATCTACGATTTCAAGATCCCCGCGTACAACGCCTCCAAGGCAGCGGTAAACAGCTGGACGCTGGCGCTGGCCCATGAACTGCGCAGCACCCAGATCAAGGTCAATACCGTGCATCCGGGTTACGTGAAAACCGATATGAACGGCGGCCACGGCGAGATCGAGATCAGCGAAGGCGCGCGCTCCAGCGTGCAGATGGCACTGATCGGCCATGAAGGTCCGAACGGCAGCTTCACTTACCTGGGTGAGGTGCTGCCATGGTGATCCGCACGTTGGCGATGGCCGTCTCCAGCCTGGTGCTGGCAGGTTGTGTCAGCGTCGGCCCGAACTACAAGGCGCCGGTGCAGGAACCGGTGGTGCTGCAGGGTGCGCAGCAGCCGGTATTCAGCACCACCTCGCCGGTGGCCAGCTGGTGGGCGCAGTTCGATGATCCGGTGCTGGAAGAGCTGGTGCATGGCGCACTGTCGGACAACCTGGACCTGCGCGTGGCCGTGGCCCGCGTCAGCCAGGCCCGTGCGGTGTTCGTCGAGAGCCGCTTCGACCAGGCGCCGCATGTTACCGCAGGCGGCAGCTACGATCGCCGCAAGCAACCCGATCCGCAGCTGGGTGGGCAGCGGGTGTTCAGTGAAAGCTACCAGCTCGGCTTCGATGCGGGCTGGGAGCTGGATCTGTTCGGCCGCAAGCGCCGTGCTGCAGAAGCCGCGCGTGCCGACCTCGATGCCGAGCAGGCCAACCTGGCCGACGCACAGGTGCTGGTCGCCGCCGAAGTGGCTCGCAACTACTTCGAACTGCGCGGCACGCAGAAGCGCATCGCCGTGGCCCAGCACACTCTCGTCAATCTGCGCGAAACGCAGAAGCTGACCGAGGCGCGCTGGGAACTGGGCGCCGGCAGCGAGCTGGACGTGCAGAGCAGCCGTGCACGGCTGAAGGCGATCGAGGCCGACATTCCGCTGCTGGAAGTGGCCGAGACGCAGTCGCGCAACCGACTGGCGGTGCTGCTGGGCCAACGTCCGGAGACGCTGACCGCGATGCTGGCACCGCACGAAGTGCCGGCCTATGCCAAGGCGTTGCCGCTGGGTGATACCCGTGAGCTGCTGCGCCAGCGTGCCGACGTGCGCGTGGCCGAGCGTCGCCTGGCGGCGGCGACCGCACGTGTGGGCGTGGCCACTGCCGATCTGTTCCCGCGGCTGTCGCTGTCCGGTTTCGTCGGCTTCCTCGGCGGTGACGCCAGCGGGCTGGTCAACGGCAACAACAAAGCCTGGTCGCTGACCCCGTCGTTGAGCTGGGCGGCGTTCGACTTCGGCACCGTGCGTGCACGCCTGCGTGCCAGCAAGGCCGAGGCTGAAGGTGTCGCCGCGCAATACGAACAGGCCGTGCTGCTGGCACTGGAAGACACCGAGAACGCGCTGACCCGCTACTCCAAGCAGCAGGCGCGCCTGGCCATCGTGGTCGAGCAGGCGCAGGCGGCACGGCGTGCCGAGTCGCTGGCGCAGATCCGCTACCGCGAGGGTTCGGAGGACTTCCTGACCCTGCTCGATGCACAGCGCACCCAGCTGTCCGCTGATGATGCGTTGGCCGCGGCCGAAGCCGAGGTCAATGTCAGCGTAGTGGGTGTGTACAAGGCGCTGGGCGGTTGGGGCCAATCACCTCAACAGCCGAGTGTGGCGCAGGTGCAGTAAAGGGGAGGGGACGGACGCGCAGGCTTCCGTCCCTTTCTTCTTCAGGGCCGGCGATGGGCTGGCACGGTGCAGCCGTGCACCTGGTCACAGTCGTGACGTTTCTGACTCTGCCGAAAGCCGTGTCCGCCGTGTAACTAGTGGGGCAGGCTCTTGGGAGGACAGGTGATGGTCGACGGTAAACGGGATACCCGGCGGATGTTGTTCGGCGATCCGGGGCCGCCTGGCGCCGGGCTGTCGGTAGCGGTCGTGGTGTTGCTGGTACTGGCGACGACGGCCGCTGCGATCGGGTTCCTGCGCTTGCCCGATCAGATGCTGGGCCTTGGCCTGATCGGAGTTGCCGTGTTCCTGGCGATCGGCGCGCGCATCTGCCAGGCACGCAACCAGCATCAGGCGTTGTATCGGTTGTTGTCGCGGCAGCCGCCACCGTAGCTGCGGCTGCCGCGCGGGTTCAGCGCGCTGGCCAGTCCAGCTCGACCACCAGCGGGAAATGATCGGATGGCAGTACGCCGTCGATGCGCCGGTCATCGGTGAGGAAGCTGCGCGCATGGAAACCACGCACCAGCACCCAATCCAGCTGTGAGGTGGCCTTGCCGGTGAAGTCATGGAAGGTCAGGCGTGGGCCCTGCGGCGCCTTCACCTGGGGACGGGTGTCCTGCAGCACGCGGGAGAACGCTTTGTAGGTATCCCCGCCGGGCTCGCTGTTGAAGTCTCCGGTCAGCACCACCGGCAGGTCGGCCGGCAGCGATGCCAGGCGTTTGCCGATCAGTTCGGCACCCTTGACCCGGCGCGGCTCATCTTCGTCGCGGTAGGGCAGGTGGGTGTCCATGAAGTAGAAACGACGGTCATCATCAAGGCGCCGGAATACGGCCCAGGTGACCATGCGCGGATACAGGTTGCCCCAGCTGATGCTGCCGGGCACGTCGGGCGTATCGGACAGCCAGAAGTTGCCTGACTCCTCGATGGTCAGCACCTTGCTGTCGTAGAACACGCCCATGTGCTCGTCGCCGCTGCCACCACGGCGGCCTTCGCCGAACCAGCGGTAGCCGGGCAGGTGCTCGGACAGGTAGTCGGCCTGTTCCTTCACCAGCTCCTGGGTGCCGATCACTGCCGGGTGTGCATCGAGGATGACCTTGACCATCGCATCACGGCGGTCGGGCCAGCGTTTGCCGGGCTCGGTATCGGCCGGGGTGCGGACATTGAACGACATCACTTTCAGTGGCGCAGGTGTGGCAGCCCAGGCGACGGCAGGCAGAGCTAGTGCCAGCAGCGCACACAGCGCAGGGCGATGGAAACGCAACAACATCGTGGAATCCCTCCATTCCATGAAAACGGTTTCACGGAGCATCGCATGGATTGCCGGTTCCCGGTTGTGCCCGCACTGGCGGTATCCGCTGGCTGTCCCCAGCGTATTCAGGTCAACGTTGACGGCGTATTGACCTGCCTGCGCGGGTTCGCGTGCTAGAACGGCGCTGCCGGGCCGTTGATTCCGGCACCCGCAACAGCAACCCACAATGGATCGACAAGGAGCTGTGCCATGACACGATTGATTCGCGCTCTTCAGGTATCGCTGAACCTGCGTTCGGACAATTCCACGCAGTGCATCCGTTCCAAGTACCGCTACTGGAACATCTTCTGAGCGGAAGGACTCCACGTATTCGATGACACATCGCCAGGGATGGCCGGTGGCCATCCCTGGCCTCAGGAGCGGGGCATGGATGAGCGTGCAGCGGATGCGGAAGTCGTGTCCATCAACGACCTGCTTGAGCGGGTGCGGCGCGAAGGACCGGTACTGCGGTTCCAGAATGATGTGGTTGGCATCTTCGACCCGGCATTGGCGGTAAAGATCGACAAGGCCAATACCGACCAGCATACCGTGCCGGATTCGTTGATCGATTTTCTTGGCCTGCGCGGTTCAAAGGATCCGGTTGCATGGCGCGAGGTGCGTGCGTTGTTGAGCGAACAGGCCGGGCGCCTGGCCAGTCCTGCGCACATGCGTTCACTGTATGCACGAATGCAGGGTTTCCTCACCGAGCGCGCAGGCCGCCCGCACGACCTGAGCGCGCTGAGCTGGTGGACGATCTCGCAGTCGTTGCTGCCATTGCTGATCGACGGCCTCAGCCGATCCGATGTCGATGCGCTCATCGGCGAGCAGAAGACCCGCTACAACGCGATCGTGCTGCAGAACTTCTCGTTCTGGCGGCGCGTCATTGATTTCCACCTTTCCCGCCGCGCGGCTCGCACGGTGTCACGCCATATCCGCCGCCGGTCACGCGAGACGCAGCCGCGCGAGGATTTCCTGCAATCCCTGCTGCCGTTGGTACAGCGGGTGGGTGTGGATCGCGTGGCTTACCTGGTGTCCATGGTACTGGCTGGCATGTCGGGGTTGCCGGGCATCACCGCCGCCAGCCTGCTGTATGCCATGCATCGCTTCCCGCAGTGGCATGCACGGATCCGCGAGGAAACCTCGGCGCTCAGCCTGGACGAACTGTATGCGCTGCCGATCAAGTCGTTGCCGTGCACATCGCGATTCGTGAAGGAAACGTTGCGACTGTGGCCTGGGCTGTTCGCCCTGCATCGCCCGGCGTCGCATGACATCGATATTGACGGGGTCTGCATCCGCAAGGGAGGTGCCTATGAGTTGTCGTCGTACTTCCAGCACCATTCGCCGGACTACTGGCAGTCGCCTGACAGCTTCGATCCGGACCGCTGGTTGCCCGAGCGCCGGCAGCCGAACAAGGGGGCCTACGTCCCGTTCGGTTTTTCTTCGCGTGCGTGCATCGGCAGCGCGGTCGGCCATGCACAGCTGCTGTTGTTCTGTGCGCTGGTGACGCGTGATTTCGAGCTGCAGGTACAGGATCAGCCGGCCCCGTGGATGCAGCTGGAAGGGTTCGCGATTCCCGTCGATTTCATCGGCACGCTGACGCCGCGTCGCGCTTGAAGCCCGCAGCTGCAGCCGTGCAGACCGGGCGGGCGATGGACGCCCACCCGGTGAATTGGACATACAGTCGCTCAGTCGGCCGGGAGGTACCACTGGCCATTCTGGTCAATCCAGTACACGCGGACGTAAGGTTCGCCGTTCTCGTCGAAGTACGTTACTTCACAGCGCTGATGGTAGTAGGGCCCCATCTTCACTGGAACGCAGTTCGTGTTCTCTGGGCCGCCTCCACCGGGACGGGCGTCCGCCACCGGGGCCAGGGTCGCAGTTGCCACTACCAGAGCGGCCATCGCGGCCAGTTGCAGTTTCATAAGCATCATCCTTGCTTTCTGCAATCGCGCACATGCGCATGGCGTGTGTAACACGTGAACCCCACCGCAGGAAGTGCCTTGCCAGGATCAGTCCTCGATCTCGCCGCGACGGCTGGCAGCGCGTACCGCCTGCGCGGTGGTCGCCACGCCCAGGCGCTGGCGCGCGCGCCGCAGGTGGTTTTCCACGGTGCGTGCAGACAACCCCAGCGTGGCGGCGATCTCTGCTTGGCGCCGGCCCGCGGCAACCCAACGCAGCACTTCGCGTTCGCGCGCGCTCAGTGCGCCGACTGGCAGTTCGGCGGGGGCTTCGGCCAATCGTCGCGCCGTGCGGAATGCTGCGGTCGCAACAGCCTCCAGCAGTAGGCGCGCGCGTGCGGATGCATCGACCGCGGCCCCGGCGAAGCTGATCGCCCCCTCCAGACCCGTGGTGCCGAACACCGGCACCTGCAGACCGTGCAGGCCATCGCCACGTGGCTGCTTCACCACCTGGTAGCGCTCGCCGCGCGCACCCTGGCGCTTGCTCCAGAAGAACGGCGCATCACTGTCCAGCACGTGGCGGTTGACCGGGCAGGCATGCAGGTAGCGGGCGAGGTCGGTATCGCTGCCATCGCCGAGCCAGTCGCCCTCTATCCAGTACACGCGCTGCGCGTCGCGCTCCAGCCCGGTGCCGGTGGCGAACACCAGCACACGGTCGTAGCCAAGCGGTGCGGCGACACTGCGCAGTATTGCGCCTACCTCGGTCAACGAGTCGGCGCGTTCAAGCCCCAGCAGCGCCTGCACCAGCTCGGCCATCGGGATCAGCGCCCGGCCAGAGTGTCGAGCAGGGTGCGTGCAGCCAGCTTGCCCAGCGCGTTGCCGGCCAGCGGGCTGTCGCCGGTCAGTAGCAGGCGGTCCTGCAGGACGCTGCCATCGATACCCTTGTTGACGATCTGCACGCCCTGCTGCGCCAGCCGTTCACCGAAGAACCACTGCAGCTGCCCCGGCATGTAGCCGATGTCGGGTGTCTGCCGGTCCATTGCATCGGGGAAGGCACAGATACGATAGCCACGGAACAGCGAGCCGCCATCGGCTTCGTCGACGCCCGCGGCCAGCAACGCAGCAGGTCCGTGGCAGAGGGTGATGATGTGGCGTTGCTGGGCCATCGCCCACTGCAGGGTGGCCTTCACCGCGCGGCTTTCCGGCAGGCCGATCAACGCGCCATGGCCACCGGGGATGAATACCGCTGCGTAGTCCGAATCGGGACCGAGGCCGGCCACCACGTCGTCCAGCTGCAGCGGCTGGCGGAAGCGTTCTTCATAGCGCTCATACAGTCCGCCGATCTCCTTGTCCTCGCGCGGGAATGCCCACCACTCGAACTTGGCGGCGTTGCCCGAAAGCGTGGCTACATCGATGTCGAAGCCGGCTTTGTCGAGGTGGTACATCGGCAGCAGGGTTTCCACCGGGTGGTTGCCGGTGGAGAAAAGATGGCCGTTGGCGGTCGGCAGATAGCGCTCGTCGGCGGTGATCATCAGCACCTTCCAGCGGCCATCGCGGCGCGCATCCGGGTAGTCGGCGCCGGACAGGTCACTCTTCGCCGAAGTGAACTGCGACAGCGAGTACGGGGAAGGGAAGAAGGCGTCGCGCTCGGCCGGATCAGGGCTGGGCTGGCGGCTGGGCTCTTGCGTGTTCATGCGGACCTCCTGCGGGAATGTGTGGCCAGCATAGAAGGGCCGCTGCGCACGCGCGATGAGGGAATTCCCTCAAGCGCCGCGGGCTCCCGTGGCGGCGCGCAGGCCTCAGGCGGCCCCCTGCGCCGACTTCACGCAGCGGTAGGCATCATCCAGCGCGGACAGGAACGCCTGCTGCTGCGCCGCATCCAACGTCACCGAGCGTTCGAAGGCCGTCAGGCGTTCGCTCCAGTCCGGCAGGGCGTCGTCGCTGTACAGCGCCTGGTGAGCGTCCCAGCAATCAGCGGCCTTCAGCAGCATCCACGGCGCATACAGCGCCAACCGGGTACCGTCCTTGAGGATCAGCGGGCGCGTGGTCTGCGAATGTGCCAGCACAGCATGCAGGGAAGGGTCATCCTGCACCTGGCTCTTCCAGATGTGATTGTGGAGGCGCTGCTTGGTGAAATGGAGGATGGCTTCATGGTCCTCACCCGGTCCCGCGGCCCGGAGGGCATCGGTGAGCTTCAGATGCCCGCGTTCGAACAGCCAGCGCACCAGCAGGGTCGAGGCCTGCTTGAACGTGTTGTGTTCGTTGTCCGGGTCGAAATCGTGATGGCCGATGAACTGGCGGTCCTCGACCAGATTGATCTGCAGCTCCTGCACGTGCTGGCGGCGCTGATCGAACCAGAGCTTCATCTGCACATCGTCAGCGAGCACTTTCTCAAAGTAGGCCGTGTCACCGAAGTCCTGCATCTGGCCGTCGAACCCGTCCAGGCAATCCTGAAGCGATGCCTCCGGTCCGACGTATCCACTCCAGAATCCTGCGGGCACGGCAGGAGCGTTCCGCGGCCGATGGGAATACAGGGTGACCGACTTCAGATGGCTCGCCCAGCTCCCGCGCTTGGCCTCCCGCGGTGGGTAGAAGCGATCATGGATGATGTCGAATGCAAAGTGGTACTCCATGCCATGTGCCTTGTCCCTGGCCGACTTCTGGCCCTGGTTGGCGGTGATCGTGGCAGGTGGAGATGCCAGTCCGTGCTGCGCGAACCAGGCGGCCAGCGCCGGATCGGAACCGCGCAGGCCGATCAGGCCGATGATGTCCTTGATATGCATTCCGTTGCCTTGTCCTGTTGAAATGAGGGCGGCCCACACGCCGTGGTGGCGTCCCGGTAGCGCTAGTTCGCCGCGGCACCGTGCTCCTGCATGTCCTCGTGCAGGATCCGCCGCAATTCGACGATTGCCGGGGTTGCCTCCTGCACGCTGTGCCCGGACACGATCACCTTTTCCGAAACCGCATGTGGCAGGTGCGAGCTCCAGTACGGCACCAGCCCATCGTCAGTCTTCTCCAGCGGGCCGTCGGCCTTGGCGCGGGCGATGATCGAGTGGTAGTGCACCTTCGGCGCCATTGGCAGGTCGGCCACGGCGCGTACGAAGGGATCGTCCTTGTCCAGATTCTGGATGCTGTTCATCTGGTAGCCGTGCTTGCCGTCGTTGCGATCGATCTTGCCGTCGTTGGCGATGGTGGCCACGTCTTCCAGTACGGTCAGCGGCAAGCGCACCAGGCGGCCGATCCAGCGGCCCAGGCGGGTGCTCGCCACATCGGTGCCGCGGTGCGGCGTGGCGATGAACACCACGCGCGATACTTCCGGTTCCGGCAGGAAGGTCAGCACCGGCGCGCCCTTGGTGCGCAGCAGTTCCTGCTGTGCCGGCGTCATCTGTGCGGTGGCCAGCAGGGTATCGACCAGGTGGTCGCCTGAAGAGGAGATCATCAGTCGCGCAATCACGCCGCCCATGCTGTGCCCGACCAGCACCATGTCATGCGAGGCCTGCGCCTTGCCGCTGGGGTCGAAGTGCTGGAAGACCTCGGCCAGCGTATGACGCATCGCATCGTGGCTCATCGCGATCGGCATGTTGGTCGGGTAGTAGAACTGCCAGATCTGGAAATCCTGGCGGATCTCCTCGTCGCGCATCAGCTCGTTGGCGACGTTGACCCAGGCTTCCGGGCTGCTGGCCAAACCGTGGATCATCAGCAGCACGCGACGGTTCGGATCATACGGTTGCATCATGTACAGATGCGGCGTATCGATGCCGCCCTTGCCGCCGAACAGCGAGCGCAGCGACTGGTGGCTGAAGTTCGAGCGCGCCAGCCACAGTGCGTAGCCAGCGGTGAAGTTCGCCGCCAGCGGCACTTCCTGTCCGTGCAGGGTGACTTCGGTGACCTGGTAGGGATCGTGGATCTCCAGTTCCGGCTCGTCGTCGTGCAGCACTTCCCACAGGTTCTTTCCGGAGAAGCGCAGCAGCACTGTCATCGACGGCGAGGGCATCTCGCTCCAACTGCGTGGCGTCGCTGCCGTCGCCACGGTAGAAGTAGAGGTCGTAGTTGGCGTCGCACTGGCATTGGCTGGATCATCCATCACCGCCACCAGCTCCGCGCCGAAGCCATCGCGGCGGTGCACGCTGCGCAGCGTGCCGGTGAACGACAGTGACGCGGCGGGCACCAGCTCGGTGGGGGTACGCGTGTCCAGTGGCGAAGCTTCGCCTGATGGGGCCAGCACAAAGGTCCAGCGGCCGAGCTGGAAATGGCTGGCTTCACTGTGCACGCGGCCGGTGGCATAGGCGTTGTACAGCTGCACCGAGGCTTCCTGCACGGCCAGGTTGTAATAGTCACGCACCTGGGTCTGGCGATCTTCGAAGCCACGCTGGTTGGCGGTGCGCTCGGTGAAGAACAGATACCCGTAAGCCTGCCGCGCGACCTGCATCCAGGCATCCAGGCGCGGCTGGAAGTCGGCGTCCAGTTCGGTGATGGTGGTCTTGGCCCGGCCCGAGGCGGAGTACTCGCGTTTCGGTGCGGGCAGGGTCATGGCGTACTGCAGCCACAACTCGGCCAGGCTCGAGCGCTTGTCCTCCTCGCGCACCAGGATGGTGGCTTCCATCGCTTCGATGCAGGGTAGGCCAGGCTTGGCGCAGACGCCTTCGTCGAGGCCGGCCACGCGCAGGGTTTCCGTAGTTGCCGAGCTGAGCTTGCCGGTGGTGAGGATGTCACCGCGCTTGAGCGCGATGTACTGGCCGGGCGTGACCGAGGCCACCTGCACCGACGGTCCGAACTGGCGCAGCGTCGCGCAGCCACCGAGGGTGAGCAGCACGGTGATGATGAGGGTCGTGCGACCGATGAAGCCCAAGCCCGTGGTTGCCATACGATCCTCCTGCGCGGTGGCGACACTCTAACGACAGGCCTGTCAAAGCGGAAGATACCGAGCGGTCGGTTTGTCTGGCCAAAGCACCGCCTTCCGGGCGATTCAGGCATTTCCGTGTGACACTGGGGTGAATGGGGTGAGGCAGGGACTGCGATGCGGTGGCTTGAGACCCGTATTCCACCACCGCTGGTGATGCTGCTGTGTGCCGCTGCCGGTTACCTGGCCAGCCGCCTGTGGCCGGGCACAGTGTTGTCATTGTCGATGCCGGCGCTGCTGGCGGGCGGGGTGATGGCCATCGGCCTGGTGCTGAACCTGCTGCCGAAGCTGGCTTTCCAGCGTGCGCGTACCACGGTTAACCCGCTGCGCCCGTCGGCGTCGAGCGCGCTGGTCACGCACGGGGTGTATCGCTACACGCGCAATCCGATGTATCTGGGCCAGGCGACCGTCCTGGCCGGAGCGATGCTGTACCTGCAGAATCTGGCCGCGTTGCTGGCTGTGCCACTGTTCGTGCTGTACATCACCCGCTTGCAGATCGTGCCGGAAGAGCGGGCACTGTCGGCCCGCTTTCCCGAGGCCTATGCAGGCTTCCGCCAACGCGTGCGGCGCTGGCTATAGACCTGCGCCGTTACGGAGTGATCTGGCACTTCACCGCCGCCGAATAACCTTCGTAGTCGTCGCCGGCGATCACGTGCAGGGTGTGGCGCTTGTCAATGCGCTTCACATACGACGGCTCTTCGGTGTTGGCGTGCTCGTTGACCGTGGTCACCGACCAGGACTTGGCCAGGCGCTGCGAGTCGACACCGTTCAAGTACACGAAGATGCTCTTCTCGCCCTCGGCCACGTTTACATCGGCACTGGTTACCGTGCCGCCAAACAGCGCGACCGGCTTGTCCTCCGGCTCGAAGGTACCGCCCGGTTTCTTGGCCAGGCCGGCCGCCTGCAGCGCATCGATGGCGTCGGCCGCACTGAAGTTCGAGCCAGCCTTGCAGGCCAGCAGCGCTTCCAGCGTGGCGGTGCCTGGCGGCGCGATGGTCGGTGTCGCGGCGTGCGTGGCTGGGGCTGCTGCGAGGGCGGCGAGGAGCAGGGAAATCGTGAGGGCAGCTTTCATGGCAGATCCTTCTGATGGGAGCAGGAATCAGAACGCCGGTTCGATTACCGGGAACTCTTCAGCGGAGGAGTAGAGGCGATACGCCTGCGTGGCGCCGGCGCGGACGTTGATTTCGGTCGAGCGCCGACGGGAATTGTTGGTCTTCTCCGATTGCAGCACGCCGCACAGGCCCCGCCCCTGGACAGGCGTGGCGGTCAGTACGTGGCGCCCCTCGGCCAGGACAAGGGACAGGCGCTCGGCGGGATCGAGATGTGCGGCCATCTTCCCGTCGACCATGACCCCCATGTAGCAGCCGCTGCCCACGAATCCAACGTCGCGGGTGACCGTGATGGTGCCGGTGGGTTCGCCCTGTGCGTCGATCGGGAAGATACGGGCCGCCGGTGCGTCCTTGATCTGCTCAGGCAGAGCCTGCTTGGTAGGCATGCAGCCTGATAGCGCGGCAGCCAGCAGGGCAGGGGCGAGCAGTTTCTTCATTGCATTCTTCCTTGGTCGTGGACAGAGTCTTGATGATCGGGATGATGCAATGAAACAGGTCCTGGGAAAAGTTGCCACACATCCACCAGTGCTGGACATGCTGCTGGCGGGCCTGCCGCCTCTGCACGGGAGGCTCAGGGAGCCGCGAAGGACGCAGCGGCCTCGACAGGCCGCTGCGCCATGCCATCAGTTGCTGGCGGCCTTCACCGCTTCTGCAGCGTCGACAATGCCCGGTCCGCAACCGCCCGGGCAGTTCGCCGCCGCGATCGGGTGCGCGGTTCGACGCAGGATGTCCTTGACCTGGTCGGTGGTCTTCGGCACCGGCGCCACCGCCTGCATCAGCGCGACGATGCCAGCGACGTGGGGCGCCGCCATCGAGGTGCCGGACATGAAGTCGAAGGCGTTGTTACCCACGGTGGACAGGATGCCCTGCGCCGGATGCTGGCGGGTGGGTGCGCAGTTGGCCTGGCTCGGCGGCGTGGCCAGCGGCAGGAACTCACCCACCGACGCACGGCACGACCAGGTCTCGCCACCCGGTGCGGTGATGTGGATGCCTGCACCATAGTTGGAGTAGAACGCGCGACGACCGCCCTGATCGTTGGCAGCAACCGCGATCACGCCCTTGCAGTTCGCCGGGGCGAACTCGGACACATCAAGATTGCTGTTGCCGGCGGCGACCACCACGATCGTGCCCTGGGCCGTGATGTCGTCGATTGCATCCTGCTCGGCCGGCGAGCAGGCGCGGCGGCCACCCAGGCTCAGATTGATGACCTCGGCCGGGTTGGCATTGGCCGGGACGTTGGGCACGTTGATACCGGCACTCCAGAGCATGCCGTCGATGATATCGGCGGAGCCACCATTGCCCTGGTTTCCCAGTACGCGCACCGGTACGACTTTTGCGTTGTAGGCCACGCCGGCCACGCCGATCTGGTTGTTGGTCACCGCAGCGACCGTTCCGGCGACGTGGGTGCCGTGTGCAATGCCCGAGGCATCGAATGCATCGGCGTCGCGTCCGTCACCATCGTCGGAGCCACCACAGCCGGGATTCATGCCCCCGATGATGCACTGCCAGTCACTGAACGGACGGGTTGACGAGATCATGTCGTAACCCGGCAGCAGGTTCGCCTGTAGGTCGTTGTTGTTGAGATAGCCCGAATCGACCACCGCAACCACCACGCCCTGGCCGGTGGAGCGATCCCACGCGCCGGGCAGGCGCGCGCCACTGGTCGGGTTGCTGTAGTGCCACTGCTCGCCGTAGCGCGGGTCGTTCGGCGTGGCGAATGCACTCATCATGTAGTTCGGCTGCACATACTCGACGTCAGGATCGTCGGCGATGCGCTGCATCAGGATCTCGGCCTCCGGACGGTCCAGTGGCTTGTCCGTGGTGACCACGTCGGCGCCGCCGCCCATGCGGCGTTGATGGGTCACGGACGCGGCCGCTGGCGGCGCACTGCCGATCGAACGCTTGCTGCGCTGCTGGACGCCGAGGCGCTTCTTCAGCGCGTCCTGGGCGGTGTTGGCGGAGACGCGCTTGCTGCTGCCGTCCCGGTACTTGACGATGAAACTGCTGTACTGCTCGTTGCTGGCCATGCCTCGCGTCCATACCCGTTCGATGGGTTGGGCGAAGGCGGGGGCGCTGGCCAGGACCAGAGTGATGGCACTGGCAAGGGAAACCCGAAGCGACGTACGCATGGATACAGTTCCTTTGTGGAAGATGTGTCGAACAGGCCGTGCCCTTCGGGCTCGGCTCGATGTGAAGGGTGCAGGTGTCCCGTGGCCTCCTTTTGATGGCGACCAAGGACGAACGTCTTCGCGGACACATCCCCCCCAAGGAGAGGGTGGGAAATTTCTGAAGTGGTTTAGTGATGTCGAAAGCGAGAGAAGATGGCCGTTACCGACATGGCCTGTCGGACTTAGATCTAAGTGGCGCCTTTTCAGGGATTTTCACGGCGAAGCTGGTCGGGAAATGAAAAAACCCGGAAACCCACGCTGGAGGAATTTCAGGGCTTCTTCGGTACGTGACGAACCGTTTACTGCTGCCGGTCCAATCGAGCCATCGCGTACTAGCCCTTCAGCCTTCCGGACACAGAATAGAGCGGTTCCAGCAGCCATTCATAAAGCTTGCGACGCTCCCCCATGATATCTGCCTCGAGTTGCATGCCAGGGCGAAGCGGCTCCATCTTCCCGTATGCCAGCACTCCCTGCTGATCCAACGAGACCAGGACTCGATATAGAGACTGCGTCGTGCTGCCTTCCTTCTGATTCCCCGCCAAGGCGCTGCGAGAGATGCGGATGACTGTTCCTTCGTGGGCTCCAAATTTCTGATGGGGATAGGCCTGGTAACGCAGCAGAACCCTGTCGCCTGATTTAACGAATCCTATGGCCGAGCTGGGCACCAGCAGCTGTGCTCGAAGCTCGGACCCCTTGGGAAGCAGACTGAGAAGGGGTTGGCCGGGCTGCACCGCCTGGCCAGCCTCAACGAGTCGATTTGCCACCAGTCCAGTTACCGGGGCTCGAAGGAGCAGCTCTCCGTCGGCCTCCATCCGGATGAATTCCTGATTCAACGCGGCAAGGTCACGCTCAGACACTGCCTTGGCGGACAGCCTTTGGTGGGGAATTTCTGCAAGCCGCTGCTCAAGTTCGGCCAGGTTCCGCCGAATCGAGGTCGCTTGGCGTTGAAGGGCTTGTTGCGCATTGACCGCCTCAAGCACCGATTGCTCTTGTTGGTTGATCTGAATCAGGCTTACGTAGCGCTCATCCTCGACGCTCCGATAGCGGGCGAGGGTCTCGCGCCCGATTCTCACCTGCTCGCCGCGGGTATGTATCTCCGCGTCGATCTGCGAAAGCTCGCGCAACATCGCAGCGCGTTGGGTCTTGGCGCCATCCTGTTGAGTTGCCAGCTGTCTATCCTGAAATTCGCTCATCGCACCCACACTGGCTATGCGGGAGCGTTGTGCGTCCAGCAATGTTGATACGGCATCCTGGCCCGAGGACGTTACCCGAGGCACGTTGATCGTCAGCAGCCCGTCCTGGCGTTGCACATGATCACCCTCTTCGACGTCCAGTCTTGCGACCACTCCAGCGGACGGGGCGACGACCGTGGAAAGCCCGAGGTCGGGCACAAGCTCACCGGAAACTCGCGATCTGCGCGAATACTCGCCGATCCAGAAGAAGCTGACGATGCCCATGGCCGCTATCGCTGCGAATACCGCCAGAAGCCAGAACCGGAGTGGCTGTACGAGGGATATCCCGCCCAGCCAGCTTCGCCGCTGGGCATCAATCGCCTCCTTGCGGAAGAGGCCGCTCATGCAGTGAGCTCCGCTGCATCACCTCGCTCCGGCGCCAGGGAGCTGGATGTGTTCTGGCTCAGCACGTGCGCTACTCCTCCCGCATGCATGATCAGCACGCGGTCGGCGCTGGCGATGGTTTCCGGCCGATGGGCGATGATCACCCGAGTCAGTTCAAGCTGTTTTACGGCCTCATTCACCAGTCTTTCGCGCTCCACATCAAGATGGCTGGTTGCCTCGTCCAGGAAGAGCAATTGAGGTCTGCGATACAGGGCGCGAGCGAGGATCACCCGTTGTTTCTGGCCTCCAGAGAGGGTCGTTCCCATATCGCCGATCAGGCTGTTGTAGCCCATGGGCATGGCCGCGATGTCGTCATGCACAGCAGCCAACTGCGCCGCCTCAAGCACTTTTCCTTCATCATGGTGATCATCTTCGAAGGCAATGTTGTCGCTGACACTTCCTGCGAAAAGCTGGTCATCCTGCATCACGGCTCCGATCATGCGGCGGTAGTCGCTTATGCTGATCCTTGATAGTGGCACGCCGCCAATGCGGACCTGACCCTCGGTCGGCTGTAGGAGCCCAAGGAGTATCTTGATAAGCGTAGTCTTCCCGCAGCCCGAAGGGCCAATGATTGCGACCGACTCACCGGCGTCCACCACAAAGCTGCAGTTTTTCAGCACCCATGGCTCCCCAGGGGCGTAGCGGAAGCCAAGATCCTCGACCTCAATGCGGAGTCCGTCTGGCAACAGGGCGTTCCCGTTGTCAGTGCTGTCCTCTGGCTCGGAGAGAACAATGTCGGAGAGTCGCTCGCCGTGAAGGCGAAGCATGCGGAACTCTACCCACTTGTCGATCAACGCTCCAACGCGCTGCGAGAACTGGTCCTTGTAGGCAAGGTAAGCAATCAGCATGCCGACGGAGAACACATTGTCCATGGCCAGTAGTGCCCCCAGCCAGATGACCGCAATGCGCTCCAGGCCAAACAGCAACTGATTCGCACCACCGAAGCTCAGCCCGAACTTCGAGAGCCAAATGTCTTGATTGACGGTCTCGTTCATGAGGTTGAAGTAGCCCGCCTGACGAACTGATTCGCGGCCAGCGACTTTCACCGACTGAACTCCCCGAATCGACTCAAGAAGATGGCTCTCCTGTCGTGCCCCGGCAATCAGCTGCTTCTCCGTGCCTCGCCTGAGGGGCGCGAATGCGCAGGCGCGTGCAATTGCATACAGGGCAACTGCAAGCAGCGTGACCAGCGCCAGCTTCCAGCTGTACAGCAGCATCATTCCCAGGGTCACAACCGCCATGAGGCCGTCAATGAGTGCTTCTACGAAGCTGGTTGTCAGTGTTCTCTGAATGGCCTGGATGCTTCCCATCCGTGACGTGACATCACCTAGATGGCGCTTCTCGAAATAGTCCAAGGGTAAATGCAGGAGGTGGCGGAAGACGTTGCCGGTCCATTGCAGGTTGAGCCGGTTTGACAGGTAGATGACTGCCCAGCCTCGAATCTGCCCAATACATACCTGCAGCAGAAGCGCCAGAGCGAACCCAGTGCCCAGCACAGTCAGCAAGTCTCTGTCATAGGCGACGAGGGCTTGATCCACGGTCCACTGCATGAAGAACGGTGCTATCAGGACGAATACCTGAAGTGCCACAGACAAGAGCAGCAGTAGCCCAAGAGCCCGCCAAAGCCCCTCGACCCTGCCTGTCAGCTGTGCAAGCGAGACTGCTGGCGGGCGAGGGGTTACCTGGAACTCGGCAGTTGGATGCAACTCCAGAGCAATCCCGGTGAAGTGGCGTGAGATCTCCTCCAGGGAAAGCCTACGCTCGCCATAAGCGGGATCCAGGACAGTGACGCCGTTGCGATGAACTTTGCTGATTACAACAAAGTGGTTGAGGTCCCAGTGCGCGACGCACGGCAACTGAAGTTGGCTCAGGTGCTCCAGGTCCAAGCGCAGGGGCCGGCAACGAAAGCCTAAGCTTCCCCCGATTTCCATGATCTGGGCGAGGGTGGCACCCTTGAGGGAAAGTGCATGACGACGGCGAAGTTCACGGAGTCCGAGGTTGTTGCCATGATGCGACGCAATCATGGCCAGACAAGCGAGTCCGCATTCCGCTGCCTCAGATTGAATCACGACGTCAATGATCTAACGCTCCCAAAAAGGCCGCAAGACTGAAATAAAAAGAATGGGAAACTCAGGCGCGTAGCCGATGTCCATCATGTGCGCATGTGCGTCTTCAGGATGGGCGGGTTGTAAGTCCATGCTGGAACATGTGGGGGCCTAGGGATGCTTGGTATGGATCCTAGAGAAGAGGGGGGAGAAGTGCCCAATGCATGATGGAAAGATTGATAACTCCATGGATTATGGATCGCTGGACGGTGTTCAGGCCAAAAGCTATCGCACCAATGCAGAGAATCACCGAGTAGATGAAAGATGACACAAATGCATCGACGTGGACGGCAGCGAACAGCGCGCTGACGACAATGGCACCCGCGACTTTTCCGAGGTAGTGAGAGGCTCCATCCAGAAAGAGATGTCTCACGACCTTCTCCTCAAAAAGTGGAGCTACGATGCAGCTGGTTACGATGCCGAGCACATAGAACTTCAATGGAATTTCATTCAAGGATATGGAATTGCTGGCATGTCCTGAGGGCAGTCCTGCAAAAGCTATCCAAAGTGCTCCGCAAATAAGGCCGGCGCCAACCAATACGGGTGGAAGCCAGAAAGTCCATCTCCTTCCGGGTTCATTTGGAAATAGCCAGGCGCAAGCGAGAAATGCGAGGAACTCAGTCGCCGCCTTTGATCCGAATACGTTGAATGAATCCAGAATCCCCTGTGCTGCCCCAACGGCAACCGTCGCAATCGCTGCGGCGAATATCTTGTTCTCCGCAATAGGGCGGGGTCTTCGATGGGCAAATTTTTGAAGCATGTTTCCTTGCTCCAAGGGTCTAGGCCCGAAATGGCGCCTAGACCCCTACTTATGCTGCCTGAATCAGCGAGCCATGATGTAGTGATAGATCAGGCCGGCAGCGCCAATTCCACTGAATGGTGCGATCCTTCCGTACATATACGCAGCATTACCAAAATCATTGAGCGTTCCGGTGACGTGGGTGCCGTTGCTTGGGCCAATCTGGATGCGAACACCGCCCGAAATTTCTGCAACTTCAAGTTCATTTAGATCACGCATACAGCCTCCAATTCCAAGTTGTTGAGACAGTCATCCTCGTGAGCCCGCGCAGCGCGTCGAGCATGAGCCAAGCCGCACCGACAGTCATTCATGTGGCTACGATGCCGATGTGCTGGCAATGCTCTTGTGTAAGAACGGATTGAGGCAAGGCATCCCCCATTCCACCTTCAGCAATGTTCACGTTGAGTTCACATCCCGCTTGGCTGCAGGACCGGGGCGTGGCAGAGCAAGCTGCGAACAGGTTGGTCAATACACAGCCAGCAGAATTGGCGCATGGCATTCCGTTCGATGCCGGATCTGTTCGAAGGCGTCAAGTGATTCCACAAGGCGAGGGGCCATGAGTCGCTAATCATGGTCGACGGCCAGGTGATCGCGCTGATCGTATGGCGACGGCGTACCGCACGACCTGGCCACAGCTCTATGGATTGTCCAGATCTACAGCGGGCAACAAAAAAGCCGGAACCCTTATTTGACGAGGGATTCCGGCTTTTCGTGGACCCTTGCGGACCCGGTATTGGTGGAGGTGGGCGGAATTGAACCGCCGTCCGAAGGCACTCCATCCCCAGCACTACATGCTTAGCTCACCGTTGAATCTCATCCCCGAGCAGCACGGTGTGCAAAGCGCACCCGGGAACCAGCCTGTTGTGTTCTAGTGCCGGACTGACAGGCAGCCGCCCAG
Source organism: Stenotrophomonas maltophilia R551-3 (assembly GCF_000020665.1). NCBI lineage: Bacteria > Pseudomonadati > Pseudomonadota > Gammaproteobacteria > Lysobacterales > Lysobacteraceae > Stenotrophomonas > Stenotrophomonas maltophilia. The sequence goes on from NC_011071.1 coordinate 1,785,643, forward strand.
CGCGATTCCATGATAATGACTCTACGCTGCGAGCATGGACACAAGCAGTTTCGAGGCTCCGCCTAAGTCGGCAGAAGGTCACGCACCGCAGTTTTTAGGCTGCGAGAGCGACCGGAGCGTAGTTGTCGTCGTTGGCAACTAGAGTTTTGCAGCTGGATTTACGAGGAAAGCTACCCCCTCGGCATGCGCCAGGCGACTTCACAACCCCCGTCGAAACCAATGCACCCCCGGTTTCTTCAAGTCTTGCAAGGCTTTCAGGTTCCAGGTTGACCTAAAGTCGCCCAGGAGCCTGCCTAACGCTGCGAATGGTACGGCAATCTTCCTGAACAGTCACGCGCGGGGTGGTCTCGTGCCCCTGCCGCTTGGCACGTTGCCATCCCCGGGGAGGCATGCTCGAATTTCCTGACGTCACTCCACGGGCCTCCCATGGTCGTTTCCGTCAGCTCCGGCAAGATGCGACTGGGATGGGCGCGGGCGCTTGCCGCGGCCGTTCTGGCAATGCAGGCATGGCCCGTCGTAGCGGTCGAATCGCCGCAGGCGACGGTGGAGGTGGCTTACAGTCCATCGCTGGACCTGTTCAACCTGCTCGACAACCTGCCTGATTGGCTGCCGGGATACACCGCTTCGGTCTACCAGCAGGAGTGGCAGCGGCGCTTCGGCCTGGACGAGCAGGACCGCGCGTTGTTGGCTGCCTATGCAGCATTCCGCCAGCGCACGTCACCACTGGCGCGGGATCACGAGGTAATGGCCGCGGCAGCCGAGCGGGTGTTCGCAGGTGCAGACACCCGCGACGGCGATCCGTTCGCCAACCATTTCCTGGCGGCAGAATCGTTCGACGTAGCCGTCAAGGCTGCAATTGCCGGCCAGGACCACCATGACCAGGCCTTGCTGCGGCGGTATTACGCGCGCTTCGCCCCGCATGCACGCCAGCTGCTGGCAGGGCAGGCGCCATTCAACGCGCAGAAGCGCGAACTCGCACGGCAGCTGGCATCCGACCCGGTCGGCGGGCTTGCAGCGCAGATGCAGGCGTTCTTCAGGGTGGATGCGCCAGCCACCTTCCAGGTGCGTTTCCTCTGGTGGCCGGATGCGACGCAGACCCAGGCCAAGCTGCGGGACGGATACATTTTTCTGTTCTCGATGTTCGATGCCGAGGAAGACTGGGCACCGATCGTGATGCACGAGTACAGCCACTTTCTTTCAGCCGGGCAGCCGCCGGCGCAACGAAAGGCGTTGGCCGAAGCCTTTACGGCGTTGTGTCCCGCCGCGCTGACGCTGCGCAACCCATTGAATGCACTGGAGGAACCGCTGGCGATCTACTGGGGCCAGTACCGGTTCGAGCAGGAGGTGCGCGGTGACACGCTGTCGCCGGAGTCGTCCTGGTACATCCAGCCCCATGCAGACCAGGCAGCGAAGGCGCTCGCGGCAGCGTTCCCGGCAACAGGTCCTGCGCCACGCCTGGAGGCCGGCCCGCTGTTGGATGCAGCGGCATCTGTCTGTGCTGACGCCAAGGTGAAATAGCGTTGGGCGCTGCGCCGGGTGCACGCAGGGTTGATAGGATCAGGATCCCGGATATGCAGCTTATGGACGGATCCGATGTCGCTTGAAATCGCTGTAACGGATGAACCCAGCAACGAGGCGCTGGACCTGATTGGCAGTGGCCTGGACCAGTTCAATCTGGAGGCTGCAGGGTATGCCGATCGACGCGCGCTGGCGGTACTGGTTACCGATCCAGCCAGCGGCAAGGTGGTAGGGGGCCTCACAGGGCGAACGTCGCTGGGCCTGTGGTTTGTCGATCTGTTCCATCTGCCACCGGCATATCGCGGCAGCGGGCTGGGCTCGCGTGTGCTGAAGGCTGCGGAAGATGAGGCACGGCGGCGGGGTTGCCGCTCCGGTGTGCTTTACACCATCAGCTTCCAGGCGCCGGACTTCTATGTGAAGCATGGCTGGACCGTATTCGGTGAAGTGCCGTGCGATCCGCCCGGTACGTGCAGGGTGTTCCTCAGCAAGGATCTGTCAGCGGGGTGAGCGCGGCCGCCGCCCACGCGCCTTGTCAATCCGCAACTTGTTGTAGAGCGTCTGTCATAGCGGATTGCTAACTTCGTGGGCACGAATTTGCGACACACTGGCAACGACCATCCGGGCCAGGACAGACACGGAGACTGTGGGTGACCGATGCAAGCCAACAACGCAGCCTGCGACAGCTGATCGGGCCGGTCGGCGCCGATTACCAGCGGCGCGCTGTGCCGCCGGGCTGGGTCTGGGCGGTGCTGGGGGTGCTGCTAGCGGCAACCTGGCTGACCGAGCTGCCGGCTACCGCCGCCGCCGCGTTGGTGGCCAGTGCGGTGGTGGTGCATTGGTCGCAGCGGGGCCGGTTCCATTGGCTGGGCTGGCGCCTGCCGGCGCTGGCGGTGCTGGCCGCCCTGCTGTGGGGGCCGGAGGTGCTGTCGCAGTGGTTCGAACACGGGCTTGCCGTGGTCCTGATGTCGCTGGCCAGCCTCAGTATCGGTGTGCATGTGTGGCAGTCGCGGCAGATGGCCCGGCAGCTGCAGGGTGCGGCTGATTCGCTGGATGACGCCCAGTTGCTGGCGCTATTGCCGGCTGATGCGGCTGAACTGGCCCGGAAGTGGCGGGCGGGTGATGACCGCTACGCGCCGGAACTGGCCGTGGTGATGCACCTGGCGGTGATGCATGCGGCGCTGGCGCCGCGGATGCGCAGGCAGGGCATGCTGGCGGGGTGACCCGCCTTTTGTAGAGTCGAGCCATGCTCGACTGCTTTTCTTACCGAAGCCGAGCATGGCTCGGCTCTACAGAAAGCCAAGGCAGTCGAGCATGGCTCGACTCTACAGGGGGATGCGCAGACGCCTTACGCGTCGCGGTTGCCGCGACGCATTACGCGCTGCTTCTCGATCGCCCAGTCACGATCCTTGGCGGCATCGCGCTTGTCGTGGGTCTGCTTGCCCTTGGCCAGCGCCACTTCCAGCTTGATCTTGTTCTTGCTCCAGTACATCGCCGTCGGCACGATCGTGTAGCCATCGCGCTCGACCTTGCCCACCAGCTTGTCGATCTCGCTCCGGTGCAGCAGCAGCTTGCGCTCGCGCCGATCGTTGGCCACCACATGGGTCGAGGCCTGGATCAACGGGGTGATCTGCGCGCCGATCAGGAAGATCTCGCCCTGCTTCACATAGGCGTAGGCGTCGATGATGTTGCCGCGGCCGGCGCGGATCGACTTCACCTCCCAGCCCTGCAGGGCCAGGCCGGCTTCGAAGCGCTCCTCGATGTGGTACTCGTGGCGGGCACGCTTGTTCAACGCGATGGTTTTGTTGGCCGTCGCGCTCTTTGCTTTATCCTTGACGCTGTTCTTGCTCATATCCGTATTGTCTCCGATTCGGGCCCGCCCGGTCGATTGCCGAAACGTCCTGTATTCATGCCAACTATCCGCCGCAGCGCCCTGGTCGAACATTCGGCCGCACGCATGTTCGACCTGGTCAACGATGTCCAGGCTTATCCGCGCCGCTTCCGCTGGTGCTCGGCTGCCCAGATCCTGGAGCAGGGCGAGGACCGGCTGGTCGCGCGCCTGGACCTGGGCCTGGGCTCGTTCAGTACCTGGTTCCAGACCGAAAACACCCTGCAGCGACCGCACAGCATCGACATGCAGCTGCGCGACGGTCCGTTCAAGCAACTGCACGGCCGCTGGGAATTCCATGTGCTGGCCGAGGATGCCTGCAAGGTGACCCTGACCCTGGAGTTCGAGCCCAGCTCGCGGCTGCTTGGCCCGGCATTGGCGATCGGCTTCCAGGGGCTGGCCGATCGCATGGTCAACGACTTCGTCCGCGTCGCCGACGAGGCCTGAACGATGATCGAGGTCGAGGTGGTGCTAGCTTGGCCGCAACAGGTGCTGTCGCGCCGGCTGCAGCTGGAAGAGGGCGCCACCGTGGCTGAAGCCATTGTCGCTGCCGCGCTGGAAGGCAGTGCTGGATGCCCGGCCGTGGCCGTGCACGGCGTACTGGCGCGCCCGCAGCAGGTGCTGCTGGATGGCGACCGCATCGAGCTGCTACGCCCGCTGCTGGCCGACCCCAAGGACAACCGCCGGCGTCGCGCGCTCGGCGGTTGATTCCCGCAACCCGTCCGCGTGGACGGGCAGGGGGCCTCAGCGGCCCTTCTTCTTCTTGTCCTTCGGCAGGTTGCGGCCGAACTGGCGGACGGTCTGCTGGGCCAGGGCCTTGTCGTTGCCCGGGAAATACTCGCCTTCCCAACGGGTCACGTTGTCGTTCTCGAAGAACACGGTGAAGTTCTTCACCTCGGTACGGCCCAGGCGGTTCACGCGCTGGCTGGCGGTGTAGTCCCAGCGCTGCGCATGGAACGGGTCGGGAATGGACGGGGTGCCCAGCAGCGCGGTGACCTGCTGCTTGCTTTGCCCGACCTGCAGCTTGGCCACGGCATCTTCCCGGATCAGGTTGCCCTGATAGATGGGTTGCTTGTAGATGATGCCGCACCCGGTGGTGGACAGGGCGACGGCGGCGACCAACAGGAGATTGCGCATCGGGACTGGCGGTTGGGGAAATCAAACCGATGATACACTCCCGGCGTGCCACCGCGACCCAATCCGAGGCAGCTGGCGCTAAATCGCCAATGAACGGAGACCTATGGAAACCCACGACCTGCGTAAAGTCGGCCTGAAGGTGACCCATCCGCGGATGCGGATCCTGGCGCTGCTCGAGCAGCGCAACGCCCAGCACCACATGACCGCCGAAGATATCTACCGCCAGCTCCTCGAGCACGGCGACGAGATCGGCCTTGCCACGGTGTACCGGGTGCTGACCCAGTTCGAGGCCGCCGGCCTCGTGCTCAAGCACAATTTCGAAGGCGGCCAGGCCGTCTACGAGCTGGACCGTGGTGGCCACCATGACCACATGGTCGACGTGGACAGCGGCAAGATCATCGAGTTCGAAAGCCACGAGATCGAGGAGCTGCAGCGCAAGATCGCAGCCGACCACGGCTACGAGCTGGAAGAGCACTCGCTGGTGCTGTACGTGCGCAAGAAGCGCAAGTAAGCCGTTCCGGCCAGCTGGATGCGACAAGACCCCGGGCTTGCCCGGGGTTTTTCGTTGATGGGGTCAGCGCCCTTTCCCTGCGGGAAGGAGATCCGACCCCGGCCGGCCCCTTGGGGTCAGATCCCTTTTCCACCAGGAAAGGGCTCTGACCCCGGGCTGCCCAGCAAGGCGTCCAGATCCACCGCCTCGGCCATCGCCTTGTTGCCTGCATCGCCCGGATGCAGGTGGTCGCCGGAGTCATAGGCGGCAGCCATCCGTGACGGATCCGCCGGGTCGCGCAGGGCGGCATCCAGATCGATCAGCGCATCGAACGGGCTGTCGCTGCGCAGCCAGGCATTGAGCTGCTGGCGCAGCGCTTCTTTTTCCGGCTGGTAGTAGTCGTCCAGCGGCGTGCCGGGCAGGGCGCCGGCGAACGGCGCCAGGGTGGCACCCAGAATGCGCAGGCCCCGGCCACGGGCCTGGTCGGCCAAGGCGCGATAGCCGGCCTGCAGTTCGGCCAGCGTTGGCCGCACCTGGTTGCGGGCGAACGCGGTGCCGGGCCAGCTGATGTCGTTGATGCCGATCAGCACGATCACGCTGGCCACGCCGGCTTGGTCCAGCGCGTCACGCTGGAAGCGACTGAGGGCGGCGTCCCCCATCCCGTCGCGCAGCAACCGGCCACCGGAGATGCCGCCGTTGACCACGGCCACGCCTTGCGGTGCCAGGCGCGCCGCCAGATGGTCGGTCCACCGCTGGTCCTGGTCGAGGCTGGCGCTAGCGCCGTCGGTGATTGAATCGCCGATCACCACCACGCTGCGCGCGCTGGCCGCCGCCTCGACCTCGATGCCTGTCAGGAACAGGCGGGCAGTGGTGCTGCTGGCCCGGCTCAGTGCCTGGGCTTGGCTCTGGTCGCCGGGCGCAATCCAACTGGTCTGGCGGCCTTCCCAATGGAACGTCTGCAGCGGCGTCGGCCCCGGCACGAAGACGCTGACCTGCAGCGCCTGGCGGTCATCCGTGGCCAGTGGTAGTGGATCGCTCAGCCGTTCCTGGCCGGGATCGATCAGCACGCTGGGCTGGCCGTCGAAACGGAGTGGCTGCGGCGTTGCGCCTGCCTGTGCCGCCACGCTTGCCGCCTCGATCCGCAGCGGCTGGCTGCCATAGGCATTGCTCAGCCGAACCCGCAGCCGAGGGCCGCCCAGGCTGATACGCGCGGTCTGGCGGAAGGTCTGGTCATGCAGTTCGGCTGGAATCAGGGGGGGGAACAGGAAGCCCGCGTCCCACACCCGTTGCGGGCTGGCCTGCCAGCTGGCGACCCAGAGTGGGGGCGGGGCGGCGCTGGCAGCGCCGGACAGGACGATCAATGCGGCGGCGGTGAGCTGGCTGAAGCGATTCATTGGGCGGCCCAGAGTGGAGGGACCGCCATGGTGATTCCGCGCTCATCTGTGAACTAGACTGCGCATGGACAATCATCTGTGAACTGAATTCATAGTCATGGCACGACCCGACATCAACCGATCCGGCGAACTGGAAGTGTTCGTGCGGGTGATCGAGACCGGTGGCTTTTCCGCCGCCGCGCGTACGCTGGATATGACGCCGTCGGCAGTCAGCAAGCTGGTGGCACGGCTGGAGCAACGGCTGGGCACGCGCCTGCTGCAGCGTTCCACCCGCCAGCTGCAGCTGACCCCGGAGGGCTGCGCGTTCTACGAGCGTGGCCTGCGCGTGCTGGCCGACCTGGAGGAGGCCGAGCGTTGCGCCAGCGCGCATGCCGAGCCGCGCGGACGGCTGCGGGTCAATTCCAACGTGCCGTTCGGCCAGCATTTCCTGTTGCCGCTGCTGCCGGCGTTCCTCGAGCGCAACCCGCAGGTGGGCGTCGATCTGACCTTGAACGACGAGGTGATCGATCTGCTCGAGCAGAGAACCGACGTGGCGGTGCGCGCCGGCCCGCTGAAGAGTTCCAGCCTGGTGGCACGACGGCTGGGCGCAACGCGGATGATGATCGTGGCCGCACCGGCCTATGCGCAGCGGCACGGCCTGCCGCGCACCCCCGAGGAGCTGCAGTCGCACAACCGTCTGGACATCGGTCATGCGCGTGCGATGCAGGGCTGGCCGCTGCTGCAGGATGGTCGTGAGCGGATGTTGCTGCCCAGCGGCAATGCACGCGCCAGCAACGGCAACGCACTGCGTCAGCTGGTGCTGGGGGGCCTGGGCCTGGCGCGGCTGGCGACCTATCAGGTGCAGGAGGACATCGCTGCCGGACGCCTGTTGCCGGTGCTGGAAGAGGCCAATCCCGGTGACCTCGAAGAGGTGCACGCAGTGTTCCTGGGGCAGGGCGGTTACCTGCCGCTACGCGTACGCGCGTTCCTCGATTTCCTGGTGGAAACGGTGGATCTGGCGCGGCCGTTGGGGTGAGCCTGGTAGTGCCGGCCGTTGGCCGGCAACCTCACGATCTTCGCCCAACCGCGTCGGGGTGCCGGCCAGCGGCCGGCACTACCGTGCGGAAGTCGAGCATGGCCCGACGCTACAAAAGCGGGGCTCAGACCTGCAGCAGCTTGCGCGCGGCGGCGCGCGCTTCCTTGCTCACTTCCACGCCGCCCAGCATGCGCGCCAGTTCTTCTTCGCGTGCCTTGCTGTCCAGCTTCTCCACTGCGCTCTGGGTCATGCCTTCCACCGGCGCCTTGCTGACCCGGTAGTGCGCATGGCCCTTCGAGGCGACTTGCGGCAGGTGGGTCACGCACAGCACCTGGCGCTTCTCGCCCAGCGCGCGCAGCTTCTGCCCGACGATGTCGGCCACTGCACCGCCGATGCCCGAGTCGACTTCGTCGAACACCATGGTCGGCACCGCATCCAGGTCCAGCGCGGCCACTTCGATGGCCAGCGAGATGCGCGACAGTTCACCGCCGGAGGCCACCTTGCGCAGCGCGCGCGGCGGTTGGCCGGCGTTGGCCGCGACCAGGAATTCCACGCGTTCGGCACCCTGCGGATCGGGCTTGCCGGCGTCCTGCGGCTCCAGCTCGATCAGGAACTGGCCGCCGCCCATGCCCAGCTCGGCAATGATGCCGGTGGTGGTGGCCGACAGTTCGGCAGCAGCGCTGCGGCGGCTGGCGGACAGCACGTCGGCCTGTACGCGCCAGGCGGCGACGGCCTTGTCGATCTCGCCGGCCAGGCGCTGCAGGCGCTCGTCGGCGCCGCGCAGCTGTTCCACTTCGGCATGCATGCGCTCGCGCTGCGCGCCGAGCTCGTCCATCGGCACGCGGTGCTTGCGGGCCAGGTCGTGCAGTCGGCCGAGGCGACGCTCGTTCTCCTCGAACTGTTCGGGGTCGGCGTCGAGGTCGTCGTGCACCCGGTCCAGCAGCGACAGGGCTTCGTGCAGCTGGATCGAGGCGTTCTCGATCAGGCCGTCCACCTCGCCCAGGCGCGGGTCGTGCTCGATCAGCCGCGACAGCTCGTGGCGGACCTGTTGCAGCAGGTCCAGCGCGGAACTGCCGTCGTCGCCGTTGAGCTGGTTGCTGGCGGCCTGGCAGGCACTCAGCAACGCGCTGGCATGGGCCTGGCGGCGGTGGCTGGCGCCGAGTGCGGCGATCGATTCCGGCTCAAGGTCCTCGCGGTCGAGCTCGCGCAGCTGGTGTTCAAGGAAGCCGATACGGTCACTGACGTCGCCCTGTTGCGACAGGGCAAGTGATTCGTCGACCAGCGTCTGCCAGGCGGCAGCGGCACGGCGCACCTGGCGGCGCTCGTCCTCGTTGCCGGCATAGGCGTCGAGCAGGGCCAGCTGCGACGGACGCGTCAGCAGGGCCTGCTGCTCATGCTGGCCATGGATTTCGACCAGCAATCCGGCCAGGTCTGCCAGCTGTGCCAGCGTCACCGGGCGGCCGTTGATCCACGAACGTGAACCGCCATCGGCGCGGATCACCCGCCGCAGCTGGCACTGTTCCTCATCGTCCAGCTCGTTGTCGGCCAGCCATTGGCGCGCGGCCTGCAGCTGGTCCAGCGCGAATTCGGCGGAAAGCTCGGCGCGCGCGGCACCGTGGCGGACCACGCCACTGTCGGCGCGCAGGCCGGACAGGAAGCCCAGGGCGTCGACCATCAGCGACTTGCCGGCGCCGGTCTCGCCTGAAACGACCGTCATGCCGGGCCCGAACTCCAGTTCGGTGGCGCGGACGACGGCAAAATCCTTGATCGAAAGATGTCTGAGCATGGGTAAGGGGTATCAGCAGCCGCGCAACGCTAGCACGTGGGCGAGGGAGGTCCAATGACTTGCCAAGGTGATGCGCCGCCATTATCTAGTGTCCGTGTCTCACAGGTTGATTCCATGCACGGTTCTCCCGACCAGCTTGCCCCGCGTGCGCGCCATCTGCTGCGCTCGCTGATCGCGCGTTACATCCAGGACGGCGAGCCGGTCGGCTCGCAGACGCTGGCGCGTGTGGCCGGCCTCGAGGTCAGCCCGGCCACCATCCGCAACATCCTCGGCGACCTTGAAGACCTGGGGCTGCTGGCGTCGCCGCATACCTCGGCCGGGCGCATCCCGACCGCGCATGGCTACCGGGTGTTCGTCGACAGCCTGCTGCAGATGCAGCCGCCGGGCGAGGGCGAGCTGGCCCGCCTGCGTCAGGAGCTGGCGGGCGGCGGCAGCACCCAGGCCCTGCTTGGCAGCGCCTCGGAACTGCTGTCGGCGATGAGCCACTTCGTTGGCGTGGTCAGCGCGCCACGACGCGAGCAGTTTGCCTTCCGACAGATCGATTTCGTGGCGCTGGACGGACGCCGGGTGCTGGCGATCCTGGTGTTCGCCGACAACGAGGTGCAGAACCGGGTCATCGAGACCCGTCAGGACTTCGCGCCAGGCCAGCTGGAGCAGGTCGCCAACTACCTCAATGCCCACTTCGCCGGCCTCCCGATGGCCGAGATCCGCACTCGGCTGCTGCTGGAGCTGCGCGACGCCCGCTCGGAGCTGGAGCAGCTGCTGGCGCACAGCATCGAGCTGGCCGAGCAGGCCCTGCAGCCGCCGGCCGACGACATGCTGGTGGCCGGCCAGACCCGGCTGATGGGAGTACAGGACCTGTCCGACCTGGAACGCCTGCGCGAGCTGTTCGAGCTGTTTTCCAGCAAACGCGAGATCCTGCAGCTGCTGGAGCGCACCATCCAGGCCCCGGGCGTGCGTATCTTCATCGGCGAGGAGACCGGGATGATGCCGCTGCAGGGTGTCTCGCTGGTCACCGCCCCGTACACCGCCAATGGCCAGGTGCTGGGCGTACTGGGCGTGATCGGGCCGAAGCGGATGGCCTACGACCGCATGATTCCGCTGGTCCAGGCCACCGCCGATGTGCTCGGCGCGGCCTTTTCACCGGCCGGGCGCACTCCCGGAACATCCGACGCTTGAAACGCAGCATCCCGCCCACACTAGGGTGGGTGGAGGCGGAGATTGACCGCCAGGGACCCAGACATGAACCACGAACATCCAGATATCGAATCCCAGCAGAGTGCCGCCGATGCGGCCGCCGCCGCCGGCGTGAACGACGAAGTGGAGCGCCTGCGCGCTGAGCTTGATCAGGTCAAGGCCGATGTACTGCGCGAACGCGCCGACCTCGAGAACCAGCGCAAGCGCGTCGCCCGCGACATCGAGCAGGCCCGCAAGTTCGCCAACGAGAAGCTGCTGGGCGAGCTGCTGCCGGTGTTCGACAGCCTGGATGCCGGCCTGAAGGCCGCCGGTGACGATGCCCATCCGCTGCGTGAAGGCCTGGAGCTGACCTACCGGCAGCTGCTGAAGGTCGCCGGCGACAACGGCCTGGTCCTGCTGGACCCGACCGGCCAGCCGTTCAATCCGGAGCATCACCAGGCCATCAGCCAGGTGCCGACTCCGGGCGCCGCCCCCGGCAGCGTGGTGACCGTGTTCCAGAAGGGCTACCTGCTCAACGAGCGCCTGCTGCGGCCGGCGCTGGTGGTGGTGGCGGCCGACTGACCCCGCGGGGCCGGGAGGCGGGCAGGATCCGCGCCCGACCCGACGCTGAACGCGCCGGGCAACCGGAAACACAGCGTTCGGAGGATGGCTTGAATGTTCCACGGGCCTCCCCCACTTCGTATTCATCCACCGGCCGAACGGCCGGACTGACCTAAACAGCATTCTTCAGGAGTCTCCCCCATGGGCAAGATCATTGGTATCGACCTCGGCACCACCAACTCGTGCGTGGCGATCATGGACGGCGGCAAGGCCCGCGTCATCGAGAATTCGGAAGGCGATCGCACCACACCGTCGATCGTCGCCTACACCAAGGACGGCGAAGTCCTGGTGGGTGCCTCGGCCAAGCGCCAGGCCGTCACCAACCCCAAGAACACCTTCTACGCGGTGAAGCGCCTGATCGGCCGCAAGTTCACCGACGCCGAAGTGCAGAAGGACATCGCGCACGTCCCGTACAGCATCCTGGCGCATGACAATGGCGATGCCTGGGTGGCCACCAGCGATGCCAAGAAGATGGCGCCGCAGGAAATCTCGGCCAAGGTGCTGGAAAAGATGAAGAAGACCGCCGAGGACTTCCTCGGTGAGAAGGTCACCGAAGCGGTCATCACCGTGCCGGCCTACTTCAACGACAGCCAGCGCCAGGCAACCAAGGACGCAGGTCGCATCGCCGGCCTGGACGTCAAGCGCATCATCAATGAGCCGACTGCGGCCGCGCTGGCCTATGGCCTGGACAAGGGCGACAACAAGGATCGCAAGATCGTGGTGTACGACCTGGGCGGCGGCACCTTCGACGTTTCGGTGATCGAGATCGCCAACGTCGATGGTGAAAAGCAGTTCGAAGTGCTGGCGACCAACGGTGACACCTTCCTGGGCGGCGAAGATTTCGACAACCGCGTCATCGAGTACCTGGTTGAAGAGTTCAACAAGGACCAGGGCATCGACCTGCGCAAGGATCCGCTGGCCCTGCAGCGCCTGAAGGATGCTGCCGAGCGCGCCAAGATCGAACTGTCCAGCGCCCAGCAGACCGAAGTGAACCTGCCGTACGTCACCGCTGACGCGTCGGGTCCGAAGCACCTGAACATCAAGTTGACCCGCGCCAAGCTGGAGTCGCTGGTGGAAGAGCTGATCAGGAAGTCGATCGAGCCGTGCCGCGTCGCCCTGAACGATGCCGGCCTGCGTTCGAGCGACATCAGCGAAGTGATCCTGGTCGGCGGCCAGACCCGCATGCCGAAGGTGCAGCAGGCGGTGACCGAGTTCTTCGGCAAGGAACCGCGCAAGGACGTCAACCCGGACGAAGCCGTGGCACTGGGTGCTGCGATCCAGGGCGGCGTGCTGGGCGGCGACGTCAAGGACGTGCTGCTGCTGGACGTGACCCCGCTGTCGCTGGGTATCGAAACCATGGGTGGTGTGTTCACCAAGATCATCGAGAAGAACACCACCATCCCGACCAAGGCCTCGCAGGTGTTCTCCACCGCCGAGGACAACCAGTCGGCCGTGACCGTGCACGTGCTGCAGGGTGAGCGCGAGCAGGCCCGCTTCAACAAGTCGCTGGCCAAGTTCGACCTGTCCGGCATCGAGCCGGCCCCGCGCGGCCTGCCGCAGGTGGAAGTGTCCTTCGACATCGACGCCAACGGCATCCTGCACGTGTCGGCCAAGGACAAGAAGACCAACAAGGAACAGAAGGTCGAGATCAAGGCCGGTTCGGGCTTGTCCGAGGAAGAGATCGCACGCATGGTCGCCGACGCGGAAGCCAACCGCGAAGAAGACAAGAAGTTCCAGGAACTGGTGCAGGCCCGCAACCAGGCCGACGCCCTGATCCACGGCACCCGCAGCGCCATCACCGAGCACGGCAGCAAGGTTGGCGGCGATGTCATCGGCAAGGTGGAAGCGGCCCTGGCCGACCTGGAAACCGCGATGAAGGGTGACGACAAGGCGCAGATCGAAGCCAAGTCGAAGGTGCTGGAGGAAGCTGGCCAGTCGCTGTTCGCCGCCGCTTCGGCCGAGCAGGGCGGTGCCGCCCCGGGCGCCGACGCCGGCAATGCGGGCAAGGCGCAGGATGACGTGGTGGATGCCGAGTTCACCGAAGTCAAGGACGACAAGAAGTCCTGATCCGGACCGACGCGGGACGCTGCCTGCCAGCGTCCCGTTGTCGTATCAGGGTCCTGGCCGCCCTCTGGCGTGTCGGGGCGCCCGACGCAAGAGCGGACCTGGTTCCGCTCTTCCGCTTTGACGAATCCCGACTTTCCGGAATGCGATCCACGATATGAGCAAGCGCGATTACTACGAAGTGCTGGGCGTTGCCCGCACTGCCAACGACGAAGAGCTGAAGAAGGCCTACCGCCGTTGCGCGATGAAGTTCCACCCGGACCGCAACCCGGGTGATGCGGCGGCCGAAGCCTCCTTCAAGGAGTGCAAGGAAGCCTACGAAGTGCTGTCCGACGGCAACAAGCGCCGCATGTACGACAGCCACGGCCACGCCGCGTTCGAACACGGCATGGGCGGTGGCGGCGGTCCGGGCGGCCCGGACATGAACGATATTTTCGGCGACATCTTCGGCAACATCTTTGGTGGTGCAGGCGGCGGTGGTCCGCGCCAGGCCCGCCGTGGTGCCGATATCGGTTACGTGATGGAGCTGGACCTGGAAGAAGCGGTGCGTGGCGTCGAGCGCCGCATCGAGATTCCGACCCTGGCCGAATGCGGTGACTGCGATGGCAGCGGCTCGGAAGACGGCAAGGTCGAGACCTGCAACGTCTGCCATGGTCGCGGCCAGGTGCGCATCCAGCGCGGTATCTTCGCCATGCAGCAGGCCTGCCACAACTGCGGCGGCCGCGGTCAGATCATCGCCAAGCCCTGCAAGACCTGCCATGGCAACGGCCGTGTCGAGGAAGACAAGGTGCTGTCGGTGAAGGTGCCGGCGGGCGTGGATACCGGCGACCGCATCCGTTTGTCGGGCGAAGGCGAGGCCGGTCCGGCCGGTACACCGCCAGGCGATCTGTACGTGGAAGTGCGGGTACGCGAGCACGCGATCTTCCAGCGCGATGGCGACGACCTGCACTGCGAAGTGCCGATCCGCATCTCGCAGGCCGCGTTGGGCGACACCGTGCGCGTGGCAACCCTCGGCGGTGAAGCGGAAATCCGCATCCCGGCCGAGACCCAGACCGGCAAGCTGTTCCGCCTGCGCGGCAAGGGCGTGCGTTCGGTGCGCAGCCGCAGCGAAGGCGACCTGTACTGCCGCGTGGTGGTGGAGACCCCGGTCAACCTCACCAACGACCAGCGCAAGCTGCTGGAGCAGTTCGAAGCAACCTTCAACGGTGAAGATGCGCGCAAGCACTCGCCGAAGTCGGCGACCTTCATCGATGGCGTGAAGGGCTTCTGGGACCGGATGACGTCCTGAGTCTTCAACGGAAACGTTGAACGGTAGCGCCGGGCCATGCCCGGCGTTTTCGTTTGTGGTGCCGCACTGCCGCCGTCGGGCATGGCCCGGCGCTACCGGAAAAACGCCGCTGGCGTCTGCCCCAGCTGCCGCTTGAACATGCTGGTGAACGCGCTGGGGCTGTCGTAACCCATCGCCAGCGCGACATCGATGACCTTGTCGCCGACTGCCAACCGTTCCATCGCGGCCAGCAGCCGCGCCTGCTGCCGCCACTGCCCGAAGGTCATGCCCAGTTCGCTGGTGAAATGGCGCTGGATGGTTTTCACGTCCACCTGCAGCGCCTGCGCCCAGTCCTGCAGGGTGGCGTCGTCCGCAGGATGCTTCTGGATATGCAGGCAGATCTTCAACAGGCGGGGATCGGACGGTTCCGGCAGGTGCAGCGGCAGCGCATCCATCCGTCGCAGTTCGTCCAGCAGCAGGCGCACCACACGGCCATCGCGGCTGTCGTCCTCGTGCGCGCCCTCGATCAGGCTGGCAGCCAGCAGCAGTTCGCGCAGCAGGGGGGCCACCTGTATCGCGAAGGCTTCGGCAGGCAGGTGTGGCGCGAACTCCGGCTCTACATACAGGCTGCGCATGTGCACCTCGGCAATGCAGTCCACCGCATGGGCAATGCCTGCAGGTACCCAGATCGCACGGGTGGAAGGCACTACCCAGCGGCCGACTTCCGAGCGCACCACCATCAACCCGGACTGTGCATAGACCAACTGGTGGCGGCGGTGCTTGTGCGGCGAGATATGGGTGCCGGCCTGGTAATGGCGGGCACGGCAGGTCACCGGCCGTTGTATCGGCACCTCCCGCCAGGGAGCGGTTTCGCGGACCGGGCAGGGGATGTCCTTTTTGCGATAGGCCATGACCAGAACGCGGCAGAAGGGAGGGACGTGCAACCGTAGCATGCGTGGCTCGCCCCCAACCTGACTGTGTCCATGTCGACCCTGGCTTCCCCCGCAACGACCTCACGCCCGGTGGCTCCCGGCGTGTTGGCCGCCATCTCCACCTCGCATGTCGTCAACGACATGATGCAGTCGCTGATCCTGGCCATCTATCCGGTGATCAAGGGCGGCTTCAATCTCAGCTTCACCCAGATCGGCCTGATCACGCTGACCTACCAGCTCACCGCCTCGATCTTCCAGCCGCTGATCGGCATCGCCACCGATCGCCGCCCGGCGCCGTACTCGCTGCCGATCGGCATGGCCTCGACCCTGTGCGGCATGCTGCTGCTCGGCTTCGCGCCGAACTACACGATGGTGCTGCTGGCCGCCGCGATGGTCGGCATTGGTTCGGCGATCTTCCATCCCGAGGCCTCGCGTATCGCACGCCTGGCATCGGGTGGCCGACATGGCTTTGCACAGTCGGTGTTCCAGGTTGGCGGCAACTTCGGCACCGCGCTGGGCCCGCTGATTGCCGCCGCGGTGATCGTGCCGTATGGCCAGCACGCCGCATCGTGGTTTGCTGGCGCTGCCCTGATCGGCATCGCATTGCTGACCTATGTCGGTCGCTGGTACGCGCTGCACCTGGGTACACCGCGTCCGGCCAGCACCGCATCGATGGCCCCGCGCCATCCGCCGCGCACCGTGGCCAGGGTGCTGGCGATCCTGCTCGTGCTGATCTTCAGCAAGTACTTCTACATGGCCAGCATCGGCAGTTACTTCACCTTCTACCTGATCCACCACTTCGGCATTCCGGTGGCGCAGGCGCAACTGCACCTGTTCGCCTTCCTGGTGGCCTCCGCCGCCGGCGGATTCCTTGGTGGCCCGCTGGGCGACCGCATCGGCCGCAAGCCGATCATCTGGACCTCGATCCTGGGCGTGGCACCGTTCGCGATGATGCTGCCGCATGCCGACCTGCTGTGGACCACGGTGCTGGCGGTGCTGATCGGCTTTGTGCTGTCCTCGGCGTTCTCGGCCATCGTGGTGTATGCGCAGGAGATGATGCCGCACCGCATCGGCATGGTGTCGGGGTTGTTCTTCGGCTTCGCGTTCGGCATGGGCGGGCTGGGTGCTGCCGTGCTCGGCCTGCTGGCGGACAAGACCAGCATTGAGTACGTCTACCAGCTGACGGCGTTCCTGCCGCTGCTCGGTATCGTGGCGGCATGGCTGCCGCCGTCGCGGCCTGCTGCTCACTGAGGGAGTGTAGGTTTGCAGGGCTTGCAGCCCTGCACCTGCCGAATCAACGTCAACGTCAAAAGCCTGCATTCCGCGGGTTGGCGGGGTGGGTCCGGTTGAGGGGGGCGCTGCAAGTACGTCCATGTAAGCTCGGTCGCCGCTTGCTCGTGTGCGCTGTCCTGCGCACACGGCAAGACCGGGGTTGGGCCTCCTGCCCAACCCGCCCGAGGCATGCCTCGGGCCCATGCGGCTCACGCCCACTCAACCGGACCCACCCCGCCTTCGACAGTTGGCCGCGATCTGTCGGAACGGCTTACTGCTCTGGTGGGTGTCGACCTTGGTCGACACGGATGAATTCGTTCGATATCTGACAGATGTGTCGACCAAGGTCGACACCTACCAACAGCCACGCGGAACAACAGCCGCAGTTACCAACAGCCGCGTGAACCTGTCGAAGGTGGGGCGGTGTCGGATTGCGGGGTGTCAGCGGCATGGATGCCGCTGCCAAGCCTACAAGGACGTACTTGCGGCGTCCCCGCACTCCGACACCGCCCCGCCATCCCACGGAATGCCGCTCTGGCTTTGGCTCTGGCTGTTGCCGCTGCATTGAGCAGGTGCAGGGCTGCAAGCCCTGCCGAAAACCCCCTTGGGCGTAGAATGCGGGCATGAGCGAATCCCTTGATAACCACCTGGTCCACGGCCGCCGCCAGCGGCCGGACGGGCCCTCGCCGATCGATGTCATCTCGGTCCAGTCGCAACTGGTCTACGGCCACGCCGGCAACAGCGCCGCCGTGCCGCCAATGCGTGCACTTGGCGTGCGCGTGGCGGAGATCCCGACCGTGCTGCTCAGCAATGCGCCGTTCTACGACACCACCCGCGGCCGTGTGCTGCCCGCCGACTGGTTCGCCGATCTGCTGCTCGGCACCCGCGAACGCGGCCTGCCGCAGCGGGCGAAGATGCTGGTCTCCGGCTACTTCGGCAGCACCGCCAATGGCGCTGCGTTCGCCGATTGGCTGGATGAAATCCTGCCGGCCTGCCCGCAGCTGCGCTACTGCCTGGACCCGGTGATCGGCGATACCCATACCGGGCCCTACGTGGAACCGGGCCTGGAGGCGATCTTCGCCGAACGCCTGCTGCCGCACGCTTGGCTGGTGACGCCGAACGCCTTCGAACTGAATCGCCTGACCGGCATGCCGGCACTGGCCGAGGCCGATGCCATCGCTGCCGCTCGCACGTTGCTGGACCGCGGTCCGCACTGGGTGATCGCGCACAGCGTCGGCGGCAACCCGGGTGAGCTGGTGACGTTGGCCGTCGGCCGCGAGGAAACCTGGCGCTGGACCTCGCCGCTGCTGCCGGTGGACGTGGCCGGCACCGGCGACGTGCTGATGTCGCTGGTGGTGTCGTTCCTGCTGCGCGGTGAGTCGATGCAGCAGGCGATCTCGCGCGCCATCGCCGGTACTCACGCGGCATTGGAAGCGACCCTGGACAACGGCTTCGAGGAATTCGACGTAATCGCCGCGGCACCTGCCGCGCTGGCCGAAGGCACGCGCTTCCGCGCCGAACGCGTGGCATGAGCGGCCTGCAGGAACGCGCGCCGCGCACGGTCGGCATCATTGGTAGCGCCGGCGCCTATGGGCGCTGGTTGACCCGCTTCTTCCAGCAGCACATGCAGTTGCAGGTGATCGGCCACGACCCGGCCGATGCCACCTCGCATACGCCGGAGCAGCTGTTGGCGCAGGCCGATGTGCTGGTGTTCTCGGCGCCGATCCGGCACATGCCGGCGCTGATCGCCGAATACGTGCGGGAATCGGCTGGTCGCGAGCGGGACCGCCTGTGGCTGGATGTGACTTCGGTAAAGGAGGCGCCGGTACAGGCGATGCTGGCCTCGCAGGCCGAAGTGGTCGGGCTGCACCCGATGACCGCTCCGCCCAAGGCGCCGACACTGAAGGGCCGGGTGATGGTGGTCTGCGAAGCACGGCTGCAGCACTGGCAGCCGTGGGTCGACGCGTTGTGCGCGGCGCTGCAGGCCGAGTGCGTGCGCGCCACGCCGCAGCACCACGACCAGATGATGGCGCTGGTGCAGGCGATGGTGCATGCCACCCATCTGGCCCAGGCCGGCGTGCTGCGCCAGTACCAGCCGCAGTTGGGTGACCTTGCCGCGATGATGCCGTACCGCTCCGCGTCATTCGAGCTGGATACGGCGATCATCTCGCGGATCCTGTCGCTGAACCCGGCGATCTACGAGGACATCCAGTTCGGCAACCCGTACGTGGCGCCGATGCTGGAGCGCCTGGTAGGCCAGTTGCAGGCCCTGCAGGTACAGGTCGGGCAGGGTGACGACACCGCGCGTGCTGCGTTCCGCGAGCAGTCGCTGTCGGCCAACCACAATGCCTTCGGTGAGCAGGCGCTGGCCGCAGGCAACTACACCTTTGAACGGGTGGGCTACCTGCTGGCCGACCTGACCGAGCGCAACGCGTTGTCGGTTCACCTTCCGGAAGATCGTCCAGGTTCGTTGCGCGAGCTGCTGAACGTGTTCGAGCAGCATCGCATCAGCCTGGCCTCGATCCATTCCTCGCGCACCCCGGGCGGCGAAGTGCATTTCCGTATCGGCTTTGTGGCGGGAAGTGATCCGGCCGCCATCGCGCCGGCGGCGGCCGAGGTGGATGCCAGCGGCATTGGGCGGGTGCTGGGCTGATCATATTCATCCACAGGCGGTGTGGATGGTTTCTGAGCAAACATGTGGATAACCGCGTGCAGCCCTTGGCAGGAAAGGCTGTCAAGATGGTTGGTCAAAAAATGGCCACGCTTTTTTATGGCGTCGGGCCATGCTCGACTACCCTTGGCAAAGAGCGTGTCGACCAAGGTCGACACCTACCAGGGCGGGGCGATACGAATTCCGGTAGCGCCGGGCCATGCCCGGCGAACCTCAGATCGTCAGCCGCACATCACCGCCGCTGGTGGTGAACTCACGGCCATTGCGGACCAGCAGGCGTCCGTCATCCAGCTCGTAGCGCGGCGTGGACTCGGAGTTGTGCCCGCTGCCATTCGCCTCGGGCTTGAACTCGATGATGATGTGGCTGTCGCCATTGCTGTCGACGGCGGGGAACTGTCGGAACGACATCGTGCACCTCCTTTCAGCAGGTGTTGCTGACGCGCGACCAGCTTGGCCCGCTTGGTGTTAGCCGGCCGTCATCAATCGATGAACTGCAGCCTTGCCAGTTCAGCGTACAGACCACCTTCGGCCAGCAATTGTGCGTGCGTGCCCTCGGCGACGATGCGGCCCTGGTCCATCACCACGATGCGGTCGGCCTTGAGCACGGTGGCCAGGCGGTGGGCGATGACCAGCGTGGTACGGCCGGCCATCAACCGCTCCAGCGCCTGCTGCACGCCATGTTCGCTCTGCGCATCCAGCGCGCTGGTGGCTTCATCCAGCAGCAGGATCGGTGCGTCCTTCAGCAGCGCACGGGCGATCGCCACACGCTGCTGCTGGCCGCCGGACAGGCGCGCGCCACGCTCACCCAGTTCGCTGTCGTAGCCCTGCGGCAACGCACGCAGGAAGCCGTCGGCCTCGGCTGCGCGCGCAGCATCCTCGACCTCGGCGTCGCTGGCCTGCAGGCGGCCGTAACGGATGTTGTCGCGTGCGCTGGCCGCGAACAGGGTCGGCTGCTGTGGCACCAGCGCCAGCTGGTCGCGCAGTTCGGCCGGATCGACCTCGCGTACATCGATGCCGTCCACGCAGATGCGGCCAGCAGCCGGATCGTGGAAGCGCAGCAGCATCGACAGCACCGTACTCTTGCCGGCGCCGGACGGCCCCACCAGCGCCACGGTCTCGCCCGGGCGCACGTGCAGGTTGAAATGATCCAGCGCAGCCTGGTCCGGCCGCTGCGGGTAGTGGAACACCACGTCGTCGAACCGGATCTCGCCATGCAGCGGCTGCGGCAGCGCGTGCGGCTGTGCCGGCGCGCGGATCTCGATGTCTTCCTGCAGCAGCTCGCCGATGCGGCCCATGCCGCCAGCCGCGCGCTGCAGCTCGTTCCATACTTCGGCCAGGGCGCCGACGGATCCACCGCCGATCAACGCGTAAAGCACGAACTGGCCCAGCGTGCCTGCACTGAGGCGACCGTCGATGACGTCGTGCGCGCCCAGCCACAACACGCCGACGATGGCACCAAACACCAACAGGATGGCGCTGGCGGTGACCAGAGACTGTGCACCGATGCGCCGGCGCGCGGCACCGATGGCGTCACCCAGGGCCTTGTCGAAGCGGCCGCGCTCGTACGGTTCGCGCGCGTGCGCTTGTACCGTGCGGACCGCGCCCAGGGTTTCGCTGGCCAGGCTGTTGGCATCGGCGATGCGGTCCTGGCTGCTGCGCGCGACGGTGCGCAGCTTGCGTGCGCCAATGATGATCGGCAGCACCGCCAACGGGATGCCCAGCAGTGACCATGCCGCCAGCCGCGGGCTGGTGACGAACAGCATCGCCAGGCTGCCGACCACGGTCACGCTGCTGCGCAGGGCCACCGACATGGTTGACCCGACCACGCTGCGCAGCAGTTCGCTGTCGGCGGTCAGGCGAGAGACCAGCTCACCGCTGCGACTGCGGTCGTGGAAGCCGGCACCGAGTTGGATCAGGTGCGCGTACAGGCGGCTGCGCAGATCGGCCACCACCTTTTCGCCCAGCAGCGACACGAAGTAGAAGCGTGCCGCCGTGGCGAGGGCCAGCACCACCGCCACCAGCATCAGCAGGGCGAAGGCGCGGTTGATCTGGCCGCCACTGGTGAAGCCGTGGTCGATCATCTGCTTCACTGCCGGTGGCAGGCTCAGCGTTGCCGCCGAGGACACCGCCAGAGCCAGCAGCCAGGCGGTGAACAGGCCACTGTGGCGGCGCACGAACGGCCACAGCGTGCGCAGGCTGCCGAGGCGGCGCAGCGGCGGGGTCGAGGCGGGGGCGTCGTCCTTGTCAGTCATCCTGGTCGTCGTCTTGTATGCGGATACGGTCACGGGTGGCGTCGCGCAGGCGGATTTTCAATGCGTCGACCTGATCGGCAGGCAATTCGACCCGCAGGCAGACACCGTCGGCATCGAACTGTTCATCACGCTTCTCTGCGGCAAAGGCGGGCAGGGTAGCGTGCAGGATGCCCAGATCCTCGAAGCCGGCCAGCAGCCGCAGCCGGGTCATGGCCACCAGCGGCAGCCGCGGTGCGGTACGCAGGCATTCGGCTGCGGCCCCGCCGTAGGCACGCACCAGGCCGCCGGCGCCAAGCTTGATACCGCCGAACCAGCGCGTCACCACCACCATCACCCGATCGAAGCCCTGGCCATCAATGGCGGCCAGGATCGGCCGGCCGGCGGTGCCAGCAGGCTCGCCATCGTCGCTGGAGCGATAGTCCTGGCCGTGCCTGTAGGCCCAGCAGTTGTGCGTGGCATCGGCCACCGCCACCTGCTGCAGGAATGCCATCGCCGCCGCCGCACCGTCGATTGGCGCGGCATGGGCGATGAAGCGGCTGTGCTTGACTTCCAGCGTGTGGTTGACCGGCTGGGCGAGGGTATCGGGCATCCCCACCATTCTACGGGGTTGCTGCAGGACCCGGTCCCGCTCAGTCGTCCAGCAGCGGACGCAGGTCGCGCGGCAGGCGCGATTCCGGATACTGCTGGATGTAGCGCTCCAGGCTGGCGCGGGCGAGGTCGCGCTGGCCATCGTCGCGACGTTCGCGGATCTTCTGCAGCCACTGCCGCCGTGGCAGCCGGGCGTCGGCAGCCACTTCAGCCTGCACCGTGTCCGCACTCAGGCCAGCATCGCTGCCGCGGCGCATGACCCCCGGTGCGGAACGGCTGGGGACTTCGCGCTTCATCGAGGTGATCTCTACCCGGTCCAATGCCGAGGCCTGTTCGGCCTGCATGCTGTTGGACTCTGGCGAGCCTGCCGAGCGCGCCTTCAGCGAACCACTGGCGACAACCGGCGCCATCAGTGGCGCAGGTGCCGAGTAGGCGGCGGGCGCGGGCGGCGCCGGGGGTGCCGCAGCCGGGGGCGGCGGCAGTGCAGCGAAGTTACTGTCGGCAGCGGGTTCTGCCGCCATCGAGCGCGCGGCCGGTGCCGGTGCATCGGTGGCGTCTGCAGGTGCCGGCTTGCGCTCGCGCGCGATGGCCGCTGCCGGGGCGGCAACGGATGCGGCCTCCGGCATTGCCGGCGCAGCCGCTGGTTCTGCAGCGGCAGTGGCGCTGTCTGCGGCGCTGCTTTCAATCGTCTGCTCAGTGGCGGCGACATCGGCAGCTGCAGGCGCTGCCGCCATCTGGGCTTCGCCGGCCGGAACCGGCGGCGGTTCCGGGCGCAGCTGCCAGGCAATACCGATCGCGAACACCATCGAGGCCGCAATGCCGAACACCGCCGGCCACCGCGGGCGCGTACGCTGCGCGCGCGGGGCGTCGGGCGAGGCAACGGCGGCGTCGGCCGGCGCATCCACGGCGGCACGTGCCGCGGCCAGGATGGCGGCGTCCAGCGCGGCCGGCGGCGCCTGCTCGGGGCGACGGCCGAGCAGCTGGGCCAGCTCGCGTTCTTCCGGCGTCAGGGGTTCGTTTCGGTTCATGCGTTCAATCCCGCACGCAGCTTGTCCATCGCATAGCGCAGCCGCGATTTCACGGTTTCCCGGCCCACGCCGGTGATCTGGCCGATCTCCTCCAGGCTCAGTTCCTGATCCAGCCGCAGCTGCAGCACTTCGCGCTGCTCGGGCGGCAGTTGCTCCATCGCCAGCTGGATGCGGCGACGCTGTTCGAATTCGGAAAGCTCGGCTTCCGGGGTCTGCCCGTCCTCGATCGCGGCCAGGCGCAGGTCGGCGTCGGCCGGTGCAGCGGGGCGATGGCGGGCGGCGCGCCAGTGGTCGTTCAAGCGGTTATGGGCGATGCGGAACAGCCAGGTACTGAACGCCGCTTCGGGCTGCCAGCCGGCGCGAGCGCTGATCACCCGCTGCCACACATCCTGGAAGATCTCCTCGGCCAGCGCGTTGTCGCGCAGTTGCCGCAGCAGGAAGCCGAACAGGCGCTTGCGATGGCGCGCATACAGGCTTTCGAACGCACGCAGGTCGCCACCGGCCCAGGCCAGCATCAAGGCTTCATCGGTTGGCAGTGCGCTGGCTTCCACGGCGTACAGGGTAAGGCCTGCAGGCGGTGGCGCATAGCCGGTGGCGGTGGTGGGAAGGGCGAGGGTCATGGCTCGGAAGGGGCTACGGTCGGCAGGAAAAACGTACGGGCGCACGATTCGGGGTTTACGGGCTTCCATTGCCCCCCGGGTGGCGCGCTATGCTCGGCGGCTCAGGGGAGGCGACGCACAGACGGCGCCAAGAGATTGTCATTTGTCCACGCATGCTGAACCGGCGGAAGAACCACTACACGAGGCCGTGCTGAGCACGGCGCTGGTGCGCGCGCTGCATGCGCTGCTGCCGGAAACGGCGGTGGTCCGGGTCGGCTGGGACGACCTGCAGCTGGGGCGTGGCGAGGGCGGCTGGCCGCCCGTCAGCGGTGACCGGCCTGCAGTACCTGCTGGCATCGGCGATGGCCAGCATGGCTGGGACTACGACGGTGCGCGCCTGCTGCTGTCGGTGGAGGGCGCGATCCCCTCGCCAGCGTGGTGGGGGCTGGCCCGGCAGGCGATGGAGCTGGCCCTGCAGCGTGGCCGCCAGGCGGGACAGATCAAGGCGCTGGAGGAGGCCGAGCGGCTGCAGCAGGCGCTGTTCCAGATCGCCGACCTGGCCGGTGCCGACCTGGAGATGGGCGAGATGCTGCGCCACGTGCACGGTGTGCTGGGCACGCTGATGTACGCCGAGAACTGCTACATCGTCGAGTACGACGATGTGCGCGACCAGATCCGGTTCCTGTACTTCGCCGACCAGGTCGATGACTTCGTTGCCAACCCGGCGCAGAGCCACGACGCCAGCGAGATGCCGCGCAGCCTGACGGTGGCGCTGCTGCGCCATGGCAAGCCGCTCAGTGGCCCGTCACGCGAGCTGCTGGCGCGGGTGGTCGAGCAGGAGCACGATCCGCAGCGTGGCCCGGAAAGCCTGGACTGGCTGGGCGTGCCGATGCTGCGCGATGGCCGCGTGTGCGGTGCCATCGTGGTGCAGAGCTACGAACACGCGGCCCGCTATGGTGAGTCCGAGCGTGCCCTGCTGGGTTTTGTCGCCCAGCACGTGCAGACCGCGATGGACCGGCGCCAGGCGCAGGTGCGGCTGGAGCAGCAGGTCGAGCGGCGCACGCAGCAGCTGCAGCGTGCCAACCACAGCCTGCAGGACGAGGTGGCCGAACGGCGCCGTGCCGAGCAGCTGCAGACCGCGTTGTACAACATCGCCGAGATGGCGATGTCGGCCGACAGCCTGGCCCAGTTCTACGGGCGGGTACACGGTGTGGTCGGGCGCCTGCTCGACGCGCGCAATTTCTACATCGCGCTGGTCAACGCGGCCGGCAACGGCCTGGATTTCGTCTATTCGGTGGACGAGCACAATGCCAGCCGCGCGCCACGGCCGTTCAGCCGTGGCCTGACCGAATACGTGGTACGCAACCGGCGGCCGCTGTTGGCTTCGCGCGCGCAGATCGATGCGCTGCTGGCCAACGGCGAGGTGCGTGAATCCGGTGCGCGTTCGCACTGCTGGCTGGGCGTGCCGCTGCTGCGCGACGACGAAGTGGTCGGCGCGATCGTGGTGCAGAGTTACAGCCAGAACAGCACCTTCAGCGTGCACGACCAGCGCCTGCTGACCTTCGTCGCGCAGAACATCGGTACCGGCCTGGCCCGCCAGCGCGACCAGCAACGGCTGCGTTCGGCGCATGCCGAGTTGGAAAAACGGGTGGAAGAGCGCACCCGGGAGCTGGCCGAGGTCAACGAGAAACTGCTCGGCCAGATCGGCGAGCGGTTGCGCGCAGAACAACGGCTGACCCACCAGGCCATGCATGATGCGCTGACCGGGCTGCCCAATCGCCTGCATCTGCTCGACCGCCTGCAGGACGCATTGGCGCTGGCCCGGCGCGAGGGTGGACCGGTGTTCGCCGTGTTGTTCCTTGACCTGGACCGCTTCAAGCTGGTCAACGACAGCATCGGCCATGCCGCGGGCGATCGCATGCTGGTGGAGGTTGCCAAGCGCATCGTGTCGATGGCCGGCACCGACGATGTGGTGGCACGGCTGGGCGGTGACGAATTCGCAGTGCTGCTGCAGTGTCCGCAGGGCCTGGCGCAGGCACTGGATTTTGGTCAGCGACTGCTGCTGGCGCTGCAGGAATCGATGTGGATCGCCGGCCGCGAACTGTTCCCGTCCGGCAGCCTGGGCATCGCCCTGTGGAACCCGCGCTACCGTACCGGCGAAGAACTGCTGCGCGATGCCGACGCCGCGATGTACCGGGCCAAGGCGCAGGGCCATGACCGCTGCGCGATCTTCGACGAGGACATGCGCGAGCAGGCCATGCGCAGCCTCGACTTGGAAGCCGATCTGCGCCGCGCGATCAATAACCACGATTTCCTGCCGTTCTACCAGCCGATCGTGCGCCTCTCCGATGGCGAGGTGGTCGGGCACGAGGCGCTGCTGCGCTGGCAGCACGAGCGCCGTGGTCTGCTGCTGCCGGGTGCGTTCCTGGAGCTGGGTGAGGAGAGTGGGCTGATCGAACAGGTCGACTGGCTGATCTACGAACAGGTCATCGCCGGCCTGGCCGAAGGCGGCCACACCTATGTGTCGGTGAACGTGTCACCGCGTCATTTCCGCTCTGCGGAGTTCAGCGGCCGCCTGTTCGGCCTGCTGGATGCGTACGGTGCCGATCCGCAACGGCTGCGGCTGGAGATCACCGAGGTCGCACTGCTGGATGACGGCCCGCACACGCTGCGCATCCTGCAGGGCCTGCGCGAGCGCGGCATCCAGGTGCAGCTGGACGATTTCGGTACCGGCTTCTCGGCGCTGTCCTACCTGCACCGCTTCCCGATCAGCACGCTGAAGATCGACCAGAGTTTCATCGCTGGCCTGCATGGACCGGAAGTGCAGAGCACGCGCGCATTGGTCGAGGGCGTGCTGTCGCTGGCGCGCACGCTGGGCATCGAGACCATCGGCGAGGGCATCGAGACCGAGGCGCAGCAGCAGACGCTGCGCGAACTCGGCTGCGACTATGGCCAGGGCTACCTGCTGGGGCGGCCGGCACCGTGGGGCTGCGCGGCGGCCTGAGCCGCCGCGCAGGGAAGCATCAGCGCAGGGCGGCGCGACGCTTTTCGTCGATCCACTTCGAGGCCTGGGCCGGCTGGTAGTTCTTCATCCACGCCAGCATTTCTTCGATGTCCGAGCCGTACCACAGGTCCTGGCGCTGGTCCGGGTGCAGGAAGCGCTCTTCCACCATGCGATCGATCATGCCGATCAGCGGTGCGTAGAAGCCTTCCACGTCGAGGAACGCGCACGGCTTGTTGCCGATGCCCAGCTGGCGCCAGGTCAGCATCTCGAAGATTTCTTCCATGGTGCCGAAGCCGCCGGGCAGGGTGACGAAGCCATCGGCCAGGTCGAACATGCGCGACTTGCGCTCATGCATTGAGCCTACGATTTCCAGTTCGGTGAGGCCGCGATGTGCCACTTCCCAGTCGGCCAGCTGGCGCGGAATCACGCCGGTCACTTCGCCGCCGGCAGCGAGCACGGCATTGGCCACGGTTCCCATCAGACCGACGTTCCCGCCGCCGTACACCAGGCGCATGCCGTCGCGGGCGATGCGGTCGCCCAGGGCAAGGGCGCGTTCGGTATAGGCCGGCTTGCTGCCAGCGTTGGAACCACAGTACACACAGATCGATTTCATGGATCTTCCTGTCTCTTGGCCGGAAACGAAAACGCCCCGTCGCCGACCGCAGAGCGGTCAGGGACGGGGTGTCTATGGATTATGGACTTTCGCGGTTGCCGTCTGTAGAGCCGAACCGCGCTCGGCTGTTCTTCGTTCAGATCGCGGCAACGGTAGAGTCGAGCAAGCTCGACTCTACAAAGAACGGGGCTTACGCCGCGGCGGCCTGCTCGCGGCGCGGACCTTCACGCAGGGCGCGGCCGACCAGGCCCACCAGCAGGTCCAGCTCCTCGCTGTCCATGCCGAAGTGCGGAGTGAAGCGCAGCGAGTTCTCGCCACCGTGGATCACGTTGATGCCGTGCTGGCGCAGCCATTCCTCGGTGGAATTGGCGCCGTAGCACTTGAACTGCGGGGCCAGCTCGCAGGAGAACAGCAGGCCGGTGCCCTGCACCTTGGTGATCAGGCCGCCCAGTTCGCCCTTGAGCTGCTCCAGCTTGCGCACCGCCTCGGCACCGCGTTCGGCGATGTTGGCGCGCACCTGCGGGGTCAGCTGGGCCAGGGTGGCGCAGGCCACGTCCAGCGCACGTGGGTTGCTGGTCATGGTGTTGCCGTAGATGCCCTTGCGGTACAGCTGCGCGGCATGCTCGGTCACGGCCAGCACCGACAGCGGGTACTGCGCGGCGTTGAGCGCCTTGGAATAGGTTTCCATGTCCGGCGGATCGAGGCCTTCAAAGCCCGGGTAGTCGACCACCGACAGCACGCCATGCGCGCGCAGGCCGGCCTGGATCGAGTCCAGCAGCAACAGGCTGCCATGGGCACGGGTCAGTTCGCGGGCCACCGCATAGAACGACGGCGGCACCGAACGGCCCGGGTCGCCTTCGCCCATCACCGGCTCCAGGAACACCGCCTCGATGAACCACTGGTTGCGTGCGGCGTCCTCGAACACCTTGCGCAGGCCGGCTTCGTCGTACGGCGCCACGGTGATCACCGAGTCCTCGCCACGGTAGCTGGCCAGGTGCTGCATGTAGCTCTTGCGGCTGGAATCGGAATACAGGGCAGGGCGGTCGGTGCGGCCATGGAAGCTGCCCTTGACCACCACGCGCTTGATCGCAGCACCGGCGTGGCGTGCGCCGGGGTCGGTCTGCAGCTTGGCGTTGACGTCGGCGATGCGCGCGGCCAGGCCGACCGCCTCGGAACCGGAATTCAGGCACATGAAACGGGTGAACGGGCAACCGCCACGGCGGTGGCCGATCTCGGCACGCAGGGCGGTGATGAAGCGCTGCTGCGACAGGCTGGGGGTCATGATGTTGGCCATCACCTGCGGGCGGGCCATTGCCTCCAGCACGGCGTCCGGGGTGTGCCCGAAGCCGAGCATGCCGTAGCCGCCGGCGTCGTACAGCACGGCGCCCTTCAGGGTGACCACCCAGGGGCCGCGTGCGGCCAGTGCCACGTACGGAGTTACCGCGTCATCGGCATAGAAATTGACGAAGCCGTCCTGCATCGCGTCGATCTGCGCCTGTTCGTCCTGCGCCAGCAGCGGCCCCAGGTCGGCCTGCACGCGCGCGAATTCCTCGGCGGCGGCGTCCACCGCGGCGATCAGCTGCGGGTGGTTGGCGGACAGGGCGGTCAGGGTGGCATCGTCCAGGCCGGAGGTGAGGCGGGTGCCGGGCTGGCTGCGCAGGGGGGCGAGGCGTTCGATGAAGCTCATTGCAGATCTCCTGAAACAATGGGTCGCACGGGTCTTCAAAAGCAAAACGCGCGTCATCACGCGCGCTTGGGGCAGGCTCGTGCAGCGGACTTCCAACTCGATGCTAGCACTTGTTTTTTTGCGCGATAACCCCGCGGAAACCTGCTGCATAGCAGCATTTTGCGCGACGTTCGCCGCGAAGCGCGCTGGCTCGCAGACGCTGGACGTACAATGCGCGCCATTGTCGACCTGTTGCCGCCCACTGCCTTGAAGAAGTCCGATTTCAACTACAACCTGCCGGCTGAACTGATTGCGCAGGCGCCCCTGGCCGAGCGTTCCGCAAGCCGCCTGCTGCTGGTGCCTCCGGCGCCCGATGCCTTCACCGACCTGCAGGTGCGCGACCTGCCGTCGCTGCTGCAGCCTGGCGACCTGCTGGTGTTCAACGACACCCGGGTGATCCCGGCGCGCCTGTTCGGGCAGAAGGCCAGTGGCGGCCGCGTCGAGATCCTGATCGAGCGCCTGCTCGGCGGCCAGCAGGCACGTGCCCAGGTGGGCGCCAGCAAGTCGCCCAAGGCCGGCAGCCGCATCGCCCTGGATGCCGGTGGCGAAGCCGAGGTGCTGGGCCGCGACGGCGAGTTCTATGTGCTGCAATTCCATGTGCCGGAATCGCTGGAGCAGTGGCTGCTGCACGCCGGTCGCCTGCCGCTGCCGCCGTACATCCAGCGCGAGCCGGGCATGGACGACCGCGAGCGCTACCAGACCGTATTCGCGCGCGAAGTGGGCGCGGTGGCGGCGCCGACAGCCGGCCTGCATTTCGACGAACCGCTGCTGGCCGCGCTGAAGGACAAGGGCGTGGACTTCGGCCACGTCACGCTGCACGTGGGTGCGGGTACGTTCCAGCCGGTGCGTGCCGATGACCTGAAGGACCACGTGATGCACCGCGAGTGGCTGAACGTGGGTGCCGAGCTGGTGCAGCAGGTACGGCGCACGCGCGCCGCCGGCGGCCGGGTGATCGGCGTCGGTACCACCGTGGTGCGCGCGCTGGAAAGCGCGATGCGCGATGGCGAACTGCTGCCGTTTGCTGGTGAAACGCAGATCTTCATCACCCCGGGCTACCGCATCCGCAGCGTCGACGCGATGGTGACCAACTTCCATCTGCCGGAAAGCACGCTGCTGATGATGATTTCCGCGTTCGCCGGCAAGGAGCGCGTGTTCGAGGCCTACCAGCACGCGATCGCGCAGCGCTACCGCTTCTTCAGCTACGGCGACGCGATGCTGTTGTTCCCGCAGGCGGGGTAGGGTAGCGC
This sequence comes from Stenotrophomonas maltophilia R551-3, assembly GCF_000020665.1. NCBI lineage: Bacteria > Pseudomonadati > Pseudomonadota > Gammaproteobacteria > Lysobacterales > Lysobacteraceae > Stenotrophomonas > Stenotrophomonas maltophilia. Next base: position 1,815,928 of record NC_011071.1, read on the forward strand.
CGGGCCATGCCCGGCGAGCACGCTGTGCGGCCCAGGAGCCGCCGGGCATGGCCCGGCGCTACCTGTAGATGCCGCGTTTGGGGGACAATAGACAACTATTTGCCCGAATGACCGCTCCATGTCCCGATTGCAGTTCCAGCTCCAGACCCGCGACGGCCGCGCCCGCCGTGGCCGCCTGACCTTCCCGCGTGGCACGGTGGAAACGCCGGCCTTCATGCCGGTGGGTACCTATGGCTCGGTCAAGGGCATCCTGCCGGACCAGGTGCGTGCGCTGGGCGCCGAGATCATCCTCGGCAATACCTTCCACCTGTACCTGCGGCCGGGCCTGGACATCATCGCCGACCACGGCGGCCTGCACGGCTTCTGCCGCTGGGATGGCCCGATCCTGACCGACTCCGGCGGCTTCCAGGTGTTCTCGCTGGCCCATCGCCGCAAGATCACCGAACAGGGCGTGACCTTCGCTTCGCCAACCGACGGTGCCCGCGTGTTCCTGGGCCCGGAAGAGAGCATGAAGATCCAGAAGGTGCTCGATTCGGACGTGGTGATGATCTTCGACGAGTGCACCCCGTACCCGGCCACCGAGGATGTCGCCCGCCGTTCGATGGAGCTGAGCCTGCGCTGGGCCCAGCGCAGCCGCAACGCGCATGACGAGCTGGGCAACGACGCGGCCCTGTTCGGCATCGTCCAGGGCGGCGTGCACACCGACCTGCGCAGCCGCTCGGCCGATGCCCTGCAGGCGATCGGTTTCGACGGCTATGCCATCGGCGGCCTGGCCGTGGGCGAGCCCGAAGACGAGCGCAACGCCATGCTCGACCACCTGGACCCGGAACTGCCCGCCGACCGCCCGCGCTACCTGATGGGCGTGGGCCGGCCGGAGGACCTGGTCGAGGGTGTCGCACGTGGCGTGGACATGTTCGACTGCGTGATGCCCACCCGCAACGCGCGCAACGGCCACTATTTCACCTCGTTCGGCACCGTTCGCATCCGTAATTCCCAGTACGCGCGCGACATGGACCCGATCGAGCCGGGCTGCGGCTGCGTGGCCTGCACCGGCGGCTACACCCGGTCCTACCTGCGCCACCTGGACCGCTGCAACGAGATGCTGGCGCCGATGCTGGGCACCCTGCACAACCTGTTCTATTACGAAAAGCTCATGGCCGACATCCGCGCGGCGATCGAGGCGGGAACCTTCCTGGCCTTCCGTGAGTCTTTCTACGCGGCACGCGGGGCGGTAGCGCCGCCCCTGTAACCCGAACACCCCCTGCCAAACGGCCCAAGGACGAATGCCCGGGGCCGTGGCATACTTCAAGGCTGACCCAGATCCGCGGTCGACACGCCGTGCCCGTGAAAGGGCCGGAGCGCCGCCCAACCAAAGGACCAACGATGAACCTGCTTGCCTTCCTGATTCCCGCCGCCCACGCCCAGGCCGCCGGCGGCCAACCGCAGGGCATGGGCCTGACCACGCTGCTGTTCCCGGTCATCCTGATCGCCATCATGTACTTCCTGATGATCCGCCCGCAGATGAAGCGGCAGAAGGAGCACAAGTCCATGCTGGAGAAGATCAAGCGTGGCGACGAAGTGCTGACCAACGGCGGCATCGCCGGCAAGGTCACCGACATCGGCGACAACTTCGTCACCATCGAAGTGGCCGAGAACGTGCGCATCCGCGTGCAGAAGGGCGCTGTTGGCAGCGTGCTGCCGACCGGCACCCTGGATTCGGCCAAGTAAGCCACTCCCTTTCCGAAGCACAACCGCGGCGCCGGGGATGGCGCCGCGCGGGACCCAAGCAATGCTCGAATTTCCACGCTGGAAGTACGTCGTCATCCTGATCGTACTGGCGCTCAGCGCGCTGTACGCGCTGCCCAACATCTACCAGAAGGACCCGGCCATCCAGATCACCGCCAACCGTGGCGGGCAGATCGACGATGCGCTGCGTGACCGTGTGCTGGCCGACCTGAAGAAGGCCGGCGTGGACGCCGTTGGTGCCGAGAAGGAAGGGGAGAGCCTGATTGTCCGCCTGCCGGACCTGAAGGCGCAGTCCGCTGCCAGCGACGCCCTGCGTGACACCGTCGGTGAGAACTACACCGTGGCCCTGAACCTGGCCTCGACCGTGCCGGACTGGCTGGCCAACCTCGGCGGTCGCCCCATGGTGCTGGGCCTGGACCTGCAGGGTGGCGTGCACTTCGTGCTGCAGGTCGACCAGAAGGCCGCCCTGGACAAGCGTCTGGATGCCTACACCGAAGACGTGCGCAGCACCCTGCGTGATGCGCGCATCCCGTACCAGTCGGTGGAACGCCGCGCTGACAACAGCATCGTGGCCAACCTGAGCCCGTCCGCTGGTGACGATGCCGCGCAGCGCGCCCGTGCCGCCCTGGTCAAGGCGCAGCCGACCCTCGGCTACGACGTCAGTGGCAACCGCATCACGGTGACCGTGCCGGAAACCGAGATCACCCAGATCGCCAACGGTGCCATCGAACAGAACATCAACACCCTGCGCAACCGTGTGAACCAGCTCGGCGTGGCCGAGCCGATCATCCAGCGCCAGGGTGCCGACCGCGTGGTCGTGCAGCTGCCGGGCGTGCAGGACACCGCCGAAGCCAAGCGCATGATCGGCGCCACCGCCACCCTGGAGTACCGTGCGGTGGTCGAGGGCAATGCGCAGGACGCCATCACCGCCGGCCGCATCCCGCCGGAAGCGAAGGTCTACCAGCAGCGTGATGGCCGCGGCCCGATCCTGCTGAACAAGCGCGTGATCGTCACCGGTGACCAGATGGTCGGCGCGCAGGCGGTAACCGATTCGAACAGTGGCTCACCGGCGGTCAGCGTGACGCTGAACAATGTCGGCGGCCAGCGCATGTTCGACTTCACCAGTGCCAACGTGAACAAGCCGATGGCGGTGGTCTACACCGAGCGCGTGCCGACCGTGACCGTCGTTGACGGCCAGGAAGTGCGTGGCTTCAAGGTCAACGAGGAAGTGATCTCGGTGGCCAACATCAATGGCGTGTTCGGCAAGAACTTCCAGACCACCGGACTGCAGAAGAAGGAAGCCGAGGACCTGGCCAAGCTGCTGAAGTCCGGCTCGCTGGCCGCGCCGATGGACTTCGTCGAAGAGCGCGTGGTCGGCCCGAGCCTGGGTGCCGAGAACGTCAAGAACGGTATGCGCGCGGTCGTGTTCGCGTTCCTGTTCACCCTGGTGTTCTTCAGCGTCTACTACCGCATGTTCGGCGTGATCACCTCGATCGCGATGCTGTTCAACCTGCTGATCGTGGTGGCGGTGATGTCGCTGTTCGGCGCGACCATGACCCTGCCGGGCTTCGCCGGCCTGGCGTTGTCGGTCGGCCTGTCGGTGGACGCCAACGTGCTGATCAACGAACGTATCCGTGAAGAACTGCGTGCCGGCGTGCCGGGCAAGACCGCGATCGTGACCGGTTACGAACGTGCTTCGGGCACCATCCTCGACGCCAACCTGACCGGCCTGATCGTCGGTGTGGCGCTGTTCGCATTCGGTACCGGTCCGCTGAAGGGCTTCGCGCTGACCATGATCATCGGTATTTTCGCCTCCATGTTCACCGCGATCACCGTGTCGCGTGCACTGGCGACGCTGATCTACGGCCGCCGCAAGAAGCTCCAGAACGTGGCCATCTGACGGGACGACACGCACATGAAACTGTTTCCGCTGCACATCCTCCCGAACGACACCAAGATCGACTTCATGCGCTGGCGCCATGTCGCGATGGTCGTCACGATCATCGTGTTCCTGGCCTCGATCTCCATCATCGGCTTCAAGGGCTTCAACTACGCCCTGGACTTCACCGGCGGCACCCTGATCGAAGCCCGCTTCGACAAGGCGGTGGACGTCGAGCAGGTCCGTACCAAGCTCGAAGAGAACGGCTTCGACGGCGCCCAGGTACAGAGCGTCGGTGGCAACACCGACCTGCTGATCCGCCTGGCCCCGCACGGTGAGCACGCCCCGGGTACCGGCGATGCCGCGCACGAGGACAAGGCCACCGCCGCGGCCGTGGTGAAGGCGCTGTCCACCGCCGACAACCAGGCTACGGTGCTGCGCAATGAGTTCGTGGGTCCGCAGATCGGCAAGGACCTGGCGATGAATGGCCTGTACGCCACCATCTTCATGCTGGCCGGCTTCCTGATCTACATCGCCGTGCGCTTCGAATGGAAGTTCGCGGTCACCGCCAGCATCGTGGCGATGTTCGACCTGATCGTGACGGTGGCTTATGTGTCCCTGCTGGGCCGTGAGTTCGACCTGACCGTGCTGGCCGGCCTGCTGTCGGTGATGGGCTTCGCGATCAACGACATCATCGTGGTCTTCGATCGCGTCCGCGAGAACTTCCGCAGCCTGCGCGTGGACTCGATGGAAGTGCTGAACCGTTCGATCAACCAGACGCTGTCGCGTACGGTGATCACCGCGGTGATGTTCTTCCTGTCGGCGCTTGCCCTGTACATGTACGGCGGCAGCTCGATGGAAGGCCTGGCCGAGACGCACATGATCGGCGCGGTGATCGTCGTGCTGTCCTCGATCCTGGTGGCGGTGCCGATGCTGACGATCGGTTTCCTGCGCGTCAGCAAGCAGGACCTGCTGCCGAAGGCGAAGGACGTCGAGGCCCTGGCCCGTCGCCCGTAAGCACCTGCTGTATGCAGCACACAGAGAACCCCGCGCAAGCGGGGTTTTTTGTTGGCAGGGCTGCGCCCTGCACCCGCTCAATGCAACGGCAACGGCAACGGCAACGTCAAAAGCCGGAGCTGGCTTTCTGCTGGTTGGGCGGGGCCATGTGGGTTGGCAGGACACGCCGTAAACCCGTCCTTGGGGGCTCGATGGCGCCATCCATGGCGCCAACGGTCCTGCCAACCCACATGGCCCCACCTCTGACAGATTCCGGCGGCTGTTGGTAGGTGTCGACCTTGGTCGACACATCTGTCTGATATTGAACAATCAAGATGGGGTCAGATCCGTTTTCCTTCGGAAAACGGATCTGACCCCCAAGAACTGCCCTGACAGATCGCGGAAATCTGTCGAAGGCGGGGTGGGTCCGGTTGAGGGGGCGTGAGCCGCATGGATGCGGCGACCGAGCTTACATGGATGTACTTGCAGCGTCCCCCTCAACCGGACCCACCCCGCCAACCCACAGGAACCCAGTTTTTGACGTTGCTCCGGCTCTGGTCGTTGCTCCGGCCTCTGCAGGTGCAGGGTGCAACCCTGCAAAACAAACTCCACCCTACGCCAGCGTCGGTTGTGCAATCTTCCCCCGCGCACTACGATCCTGCGGTTCGCGCGCGCAGGCGCGCGCCCGTATTCCTGCTGAGCGCCCCGCGCGCCGCATCTGCCAACCCGAGGTATCCATGGTCATCAAACCGCGCGTCCGCGGCTTCATCTGTGTCACCACCCACCCGACCGGCTGCGAGGCCGCGGTCAAACAGCAGATCGACTACATCCGTGCGCGCCCGCCGATCCAGAACGGCCCCAAGCGCGTGCTGGTGATCGGTGCCTCCACCGGCTACGGCCTGGCGGCGCGCATCACCGCGGCGTTCGGTAGCGGCGCGGCGACCCTGGGCATCTTCTTCGAGCGCCCGGGCAGCGAAACCAAGCCGGGTACCGCGGGCTGGTACAACTCCGCCGCGTTCCACAAATACGCCGACGAAGCCGGCCTGTACGCCAAGAGCATCAACGGCGATGCCTTCTCCGATGAAGTGAAGGCCAAGACCATCGAGATGATCAAGGCCGATCTCGGCCAGGTGGATCAGGTGGTCTACAGCCTGGCCGCGCCGCGTCGCAAGCATCCCAAGACCGGCGAAATCATCAGCTCGACGCTGAAGCCGATCGGCGAGCCGATCACCCTGCGCGGGCTGGACACCGACAAGGAAGTGCTGACCGAGACCCACCTGCAGCCGGCCACGGCCGAGGAAATCGCCGGCACGGTCGCGGTGATGGGTGGCGAGGACTGGCAGATGTGGATCGAGGCGCTGGCCGATGCCGGCGTGCTGGCCAACGGCTGCACCACCACTGCCTTCACCTACGTGGGCGAAGAGATCACCCAGGCCATTTACTGGAACGGTTCGATCGGCGCGGCCAAGAAAGACCTGGACACCAAGGTGCTGAGCCTGCGCGAGAAGTTGGCCAAGATCGGTGGCGACGCCCGGGTGTCGGTGCTGAAGGCGGTGGTCACCCAGGCCAGCTCGGCCATTCCGACCATGCCGCTGTACCTGTCGCTGCTGTTCAAGGTGATGAAGGAAAAGGGCACGCACGAAGGCTGCATCGAACAGCTCGATGTGCTCTACGACATCCTCTACGGTGCCAGCGCCGATGGTGTGGCGGTCGATCGCCTGCGCCACGACCTGGTTGATGGTGACGGCAACAAGGTCACGCTCATCGACGAAGAAGGCCGCCTGCGTGCGGACTACAAGGAAATGGCGGCGGACGTGCAGGGCAAGGTCGTTGCGCTGTGGCCGCAGGTGACCACTGAGAACCTGTACGAGATCAGCGACCTGGCCGGTTACAAGGCCGACTTCCTGCGCCTGTTTGGTTTTGGCGTGGACGGCGTCGACTACGAGGCCGACGTCAATCCGGACGTGAAGATCGACAACCTGGTCGATCTGACCTGATCAAGCAAAAGGCCGGCGAAAGCCGGCCTTCTTGTTTCGGTAGCGCCGGGCCATGCCCGGCGGATGACTGGCAGGCCGCTGCGCTCGCCGGGCATGGCCCGGCGCTACCGGTCACCCGAACTCGAAGCCCATTTCCGCCAGCGCGGGGCCGACAAAGTCGCCCTGCACATAGTCCACGCCGGCGCTGAACAGCAGGGTCATCGAGTTGGCATCGCTGACGAACTCGGCGATGGTGCGGATGCCGGCTTCCTGCGCACGCGCGGTGATCTGGCTGATGCGATCGATGTTCTCGCGGGTGGCCGCCAGATCGCTGGTGAAACCGCGGTCCAGCTTGAGGAACTGCGGCTGGAAGTGGGCCAGCAGCTGGAACGAATCCAGCCCCGAGCCGAACTGCTCCAGGCCGATCCGGCAACCCAGCGGTGCCACTTCGGCAAGGAACTGCTGGGCGCTGCGCAGGTGGGTGAACACCTTCGCTTCCGGCGCATGCAGCCACAGCCGCTCGCCAGGCACACCCTGTGCCTGCAGCTCACGGCGAAGGGTGGCGATCATCTGCGGGTCGTCGAACGATTCCGGGGTCACCTTCACCAGCATCTGGGTGGCATGCCCTTCGCGGGCGCGCTGGCCAAGCACGGCGATCGCCTGCGAGACCACCCAGCGGTTGATGTCGGCCAGCAGGCCGTGCTCCTCGGCGATGCCCAGGAACGCAGTCGGGCTCAGCAGTTCGCCGTTATGCTCCAGGCGCAGATACGCCTCGTACAGCTCCAGTGACTCGCCCTGCAGGTTCAGTACCGGCTGGTAGTGCAGCTGGAAGCCGTCGCCAGCCAGTGCTTCACGGATGCGCGCGACCCAGCGCAGCACGCGTTCTTCCTCCACGCGGTCAGCGGCGGCCGGGTCGAAGATGCGGCAGGTGTTGCCCAGCTCGGCGGCGGCATGCGTGCATTCGCTGGCGCGCGCCAGTACCTGGCCGATGCTGGCGATCTTCTCGCCCACCTGCACGCCGCCGATGCTCACCGTCACCGTGGCCGAGCGGGCGCCGATGCTGAACACATGCGCGGCGTAGGCCTCGCGGATGCGCTCGGCCAGCGCCACGGTCTGCGCATACGGGCCGGCCTGCAGCACGGCGAAATTGTGCTCGCCGAAACGGGCCAGTTGCGCATCCTCGCCCACCACTTCGGCCAGCAGGCCGGCGAGGGCGCCGATCAGGGTGTCGGCCGACGCCAAGCCGATGTCCGGCAGCAGGCGCGCATAGTGGTCCGGCTCGATCAGCAGCAGGCCGAACTGGCCTTCGCTGCGCCCGGCCTGGGCTACCGCGCTTTCCAGCTGCAGCATGAAGGTCGGGCGGTTGAGCAGGCCGGTGACCTGGTCGCGCTGGCGCAGGTCCTCGACCTCGCGCGCCAGTTCCGGGTCGAACTCCATGCGGCGGCGGAGCACCACCTGCAGGCAGGACTCGCCTTCATAGGTGGCGGCAGTGAATTCCATCGTCGCCGGAAACGCGCTGCCGTCCTCGTGACGGGCATCGAGCTGGTACTGCGGCGGCGGCGCCTCGCCACGGCTCAGGCCCTTCAGCAGCTGCTTGAAGCCCTCCACGTGCTGGGCGGCGACCATGTCCAGCAGGGAGATGCCTTCGATGTCGTCGAAATGCTCGTAGCCGAACATCTCCAGGTAGGCATCGTTGGCGCGGATGTGCATGCCTTCGTGCACGTAGGCGATGGGATCGCGCGAGGAGGCGATCAACGCATCGCAGCGGCGCTCTGTCTCGCGCATCTGAGCCTCGATGCGGCGCAGGCCGCGACGCGCCTGCAGGTCCACCCACTGGTCACGGATCACCGCAAGCAGATGCTCGGGGCGCTGGCGCAGGGCGAGGGCGCGTATACCATGGCTGCTGGCCTGCACCAGCTCGTCCTCGTCGATGCGCTCGGCCAGCAGCACCAGCGGAATGTCCTTGCCGCTGGCAGCGATATGTTGTGCGGCCAACGGCAGTGGAATGCCCTGCGAGGGTGACGCCAGCACCAGGTCGATGGCCTGGCTGGCCAGCACCTGCGCCAGTTCGGCCGCGTCCTGCGGGCGCCATGGGCGCACCGCGATGCCGCTGTTGCGCAGGGTGCTGACGATGGCTTCGGCATTCTCGCCGCTGTCGTCGACGATCAGCAGGCGGATGGTGATGTCGTTCGCGTTCTGCATGCACTGCTCCCCAATCTGCGAACCTAGATACACGATGCGCGGCGAACCGTCCATGCGCGCACCCCTTGCGCGCATCGAACGGCGATGTGGTTCACACCACGCCGCCGGCCGCGTGGCCGCTGGCCCAGGCCCACTGGAAGTTGTAGCCGCCCAGCCAGCCGGTCACATCCAGCACCTCACCGACGAAATGCAGGCCGGGCACGCGCTTGGATTCCAGCGTCGAAGACGAGACTTCGGCCGTATCCACGCCGCCCAGGGTGACTTCGGCGGTGCGGTAGCCCTCGGTGCCACTGGCCACCAGCGGGAACGCGCCCAGCAACTGTGCAGCCTGGCGCAGCACCGGCTCGTCCAGCTGGCGTACCGGGCGGTCGGGCAGCCAGTGCTCGCACAGGCGCTGTGCCAGCCGCTTCGGCAGCACCTCGCCCAGCACCGTGCGCAGTTCGGCGGCGGGGCGCTCCTGCTTCATCTGGCGCAGCCAGTCGCCGGCATCCTGGCCAGGCAACAGGTCCAGCTCCAGCGCGTCACCGGGTTGCCAGAACGACGAGATCTGCAGGATCGCCGGGCCACTCACACCGCGGTGGGTCAGCAGCATGAAGTTCTGGAAGCTCTTTCCATTGCAGCGTGCCTCGATCGGCAGCGCCACACCGCTGAGATCGGCCAACCGCTCCTGGTGCTTGCCGCTGAGAGTGAGCGGTACCAGTCCGGCGCGGGTCGGCAGCACCTGGTGGCCGAACTGGCGGGCGATCTCATAGCCGAAACCGGTGGCGCCAAGGCTGGGAATCGACAGGCCACCGGTGGCCACCACCAGCGAGGCGCAATGGAACAAGCCCTGCGTGGTGTGTACGCGGAAACCATCGGTGCCATGCTCGATGCGCTCTACGCTGCACTGGGTACGGATCTGCACGCCCGCCGTCTGGCATTCATCCACCAGCATCTTCACGATCTGCTTGGACGAAATGTCGCAGAACAGCTGGCCCAGCTCTTTTTCGTGATACGCAATGCCGTGCTTGTTGACCAGCTCGATGAAATGCCAGGGCGTGTAGCGCGCCAGCGCCGACTTGCAGAAGTGCGGGTTGGCCGACAGGAAGTTGGCCGGGGTGGTGCCGGTGTTGGTGAAATTGCAGCGGCCACCACCGGACATCAGGATCTTCTTGCCGATCTTGTTGGCATGGTCGATCACCTGCACCTGGCGGCCGCGCTGGCCGGCCGTGATCGCGGTCATCAGCCCGGCTGCACCGGCACCGATCACCACCACATCGCAACGGATCGCGCTCATGCCTTGGCGCGCTTGCGCCAGTTCGGAATCACGTCGAGCTGGATCTGGTCGTCCAGCAGCTGCACCTCGCCGTCCTGGATCAGCACGCTCCAGCGCATCGCACGCTTGATCTGCTGGCCCCAGCGCTCGACGAAGTCGCCGTCCAGATCCACCACGGACAGGTTGTCGAAGCGTGCCAGGCCCTTGCTCTGCTTGCCCCACCAGATCTCCGAGGCGTTGCCGCCGTAGTTGATCACCTGCACCTGGCGGCTGCGGTTGCTGGCCTTGCGAATGCGCGATTCGTCCGGATGGCCCAGGTCGATCCACTGCAGGATGTCGCCGGTGTAGTCGTGTTCCCACAGGTCCGGTTCGTCATCGGTGCTCAGGCCGCGGCCGAACTCCAAGCGGTCGCCAGCGTTCAGGGCGAAGGCGAGCAGGCGCACCATCAGGCGGTCGTCGGTCTCGGACGGGTGCTGGGCCAGGGTCAGGTTGTGGGTCGCGTAATAGCCGCGATCCATGTCGCTGATCTGCAGTTCGGCCTTGCGGATGGTAGCGGTGAGAGCCATGGGGGTACCGTGGACTAAAGAGGACCATGATAGAGGTTTGCTCCGGGGGTGTCCGTGGCCGGGCTGTCTGTGCAGCGTCAACGTGGCACGCTTGGGCTCTTTTTCGTTGCCTGAGTGGACCTGATGATCCTGCCCAGCCGCCTGCAGCTTCCGCCCGGCCACTGGGCCACCCTGCTCGACGGCCTGTGCGCGCGTTTTCCGCGCATCGATCGTGAGCAATGGCAGGATCGCTTCACGCGCGGCCGGGTGCAGGACGCGCAGGGCAGGGCGCTGGCAGCGGACATGCCCTGGCAGGTGGGGCTGGAGATCCAGTATTTCCGGGAGGTGGTGGACGAGCCGGTGATCCCCTTCGCCGAGACTATCGTCCATCTCGATGCGCACCTGCTGGTGGCCGACAAGCCGCACTTCCTGCCGGTCACGCCAGCGGGAGGTTATGTGCGCGAGACGTTGCTGGCACGCCTGGTCGCGAGCACCGGTAATACCGATCTGGTGCCGCTGCATCGGCTGGACCGGCTGACTGCAGGCCTGGTGCTGTTCTCCACGCAGGCTGCATCGCGCGACGCCTACCAGCGGCTGTTCCGCGAACGCCGCATCGACAAGACCTACGAGGCGCTGGCGCCGGCACTGCCCGCGGTGACGTTCCCGCTGCATCGGCACAGCCGCCTGGCTCCGGCCGAACCGTTCTTCCGCATGGCCGAAGTGCCCGGGGAGCCCAATGCGCGCAGCCGGATCGAGCTGATCGAGGGTGAGGGACCGATCTGGCGCTATCGGCTGCTGCCGGAAACCGGCCGCAAGCACCAGCTGCGCGTGCACATGGCGATGCTGGGCGCGCCGATCGAGGGCGATGACCTGTATCCGCAGTTGCGTCAGCGGCCGGCCGGCACGGCCGAGGTGCCGCTGCAGCTGCTGGCGCAGGGGCTGGCCTTCGACGACCCGTTGAGCGGCGAGCGTCGGGTGTTCAGCAGCCAGCGCTGCCTGCGCCTGCCGGATCAGGAAGGCTAGACGCGTTCAGCGAGTCGGATGCCGCGCCAGCCAGCGGTCCAGCTCGGCCGCAAACAGCTGCCGGTCGCGTGGCCCCAATGGCGGAGGCCCCCCGGTCTGTACCCCGGCGCCGCGCAGTTCCTCCATGAAATTGCGCATCGACAGCCGTTCGGCCATGTTGTTCGGGGTGTACAGCTGGCCGCGCGGGTTCAGCGCCACTGCCTTCTTTTCCAGCACCAGTGCGGCCAGCGGGATGTCCTGGGTGACCACCAGGTCGCCGGCGGCCACCCGCTCGACGATGGCGCTGTCGGCCACGTCCAGGCCCTGCGGCACCTGGATCGAGCGCAGCCAGCGTGAGGGCGGGGTACGGATCCACTGGTTGGCGACCAGGGTCAGTTCGATCCCGACCCGTTCAGCCGCCCGGAACAGGATGTCGCGAATGACGGTGGGGCAGGCATCTGCATCCACCCAGATACGGGGGCGGGCGTGTTCAGCTTGGGTTTCAGCTTCAGTCATTTACCCAGTGTAGGGTAGGAAAAACCTGAATGGGGACTCGGGGTTAGCCGCGGAAAGGCGCCAACCCTTGCCACGCCTAGCGGGCGGCGTTTGTCGATGAACGTCCGGGCTATCGCTTTTTGCAGAAAACACGCGTATCGTTCGTCCCACTGTGTTTGCTAGGGTCACCGTGAATCGTGGCCTGGTGCAGTTGATCTCACGATCCGCTCATCGATCCGCTTTACCAACGCCTGCAACTCAGTCTCGGCCCCGATACCCGGTGGCTGCGATTTTTTCAACATGTGTTTCAGGAGTTAGTCAAATGTCTGATCGTCAGACCGGCACCGTCAAGTGGTTCAACGACGCCAAGGGCTTCGGCTTCATCACCCCGGAAAGCGGCCCGGACCTGTTTGTGCACTTCCGTGCCATCCAGGGCACCGGCTTCAAGACCCTGCAGGAAGGCCAGAAGGTTACCTTCATCGCCGTCCAGGGTCAGAAGGGTATGCAGGCTGACCAGGTGCAGGCGGTCTAATCCGTCTGCTACCGTTTGGTAGCCAGAACGCCGGAAGCGAAAGCTTCCGGCGTTTTTTATTGCCCGCTGCTTTTTGTAGAGTCGGCCATGCCCGACTCTACAAAGGGCATGCACCGTGCGCGGTACGATGCAGGTCTTCCCAAGGATCGTCCCCATGCGCATCGTCCACCATCTGGAAAACTCCCGTTCACTACGCGTGCTGTGGATGCTGGAGGAGCTGGGGCTGGACTACGAGCTGCGCCGCTATCCGCGCGATCCGAAGACGCTGCTGGCACCGCCGGAACTTCGTCAGGTGCATCCGCTGGGCAAGTCGCCGGTACTGCAGGATGGTGAACTGGTGCTGGCCGAATCCGGTGCCATCCTCGATTACCTTGCCGACCGCTACGACACCCAGCGCCAGCTGTCGCCGTCGCCGACGCCTGCTGATGGTGCCGAACGCATCGCCTACCGCTACTGGCTGCACTACGCCGAAGGCTCGGCGATGCCGCCGCTGCTGCTGACCCTGGTGATCGGTCGCATCCGCAGCGCACCGATGCCGTTCTTCGCGCGCCCGATCGCACGCAGCATCGCCGACAAGGCCGAGCGTGGCTTCATCGGCCCGCAGCGGCGTCTGCACCTGGACTGGATGGAGCGCCGCCTCACCGAAAGCCCGTGGTTCGCCGGCGAGCGCTTCAGTGCCGCCGACATCCAGATGAGCTTCCCGATCCAGGCTGCCGCTGCGCGCGGTGGTGGCCTCGACGACAAGCCGGCACTGCGTGGCTTCCTCAAGCGCATCGGTGAACGCCCGGCCTATCAGCGCGCGGAGGCCCACGGCGGTCACCTGCAGGCACTCAGCGGCAATTGAGGAGGGTGGCCGTCGCCCCCATCTTCAGCACCATGGATACCGACAGCCCCCGTTTCGACAACCGCCTGCTGCACATGCTGCCAGGCGACCCCGAATCCGGCCCACGCCGCCGCGAAGTGCTGGGCGCCGCCTGGTCGCCAGTGATGCCGACCCCGGTGACGGCGCCCACGCTGCTGGCCTGGGCACCGGATGTCGCCGAGATGCTTGGCTTCGATACCGCTGAGGTCGAGAGCGAAGGCTTCGCGCAAGTGTTTGGCGGCAATGCACTGTACGCCGGCATGCAGCCATGGGCAGCCAACTACGGCGGCCATCAGTTTGGTCACTGGGCCGGTCAGCTCGGCGATGGGCGTGCGATCTCGCTGGGTGAACTGGTCGCGCCGGATGGCCGTCACTGGGAGCTGCAGCTGAAGGGGGCCGGCCCGACGCCGTACTCACGCGGGGCGGATGGTCGTGCCGTGCTGCGCTCGTCGATCCGCGAATTCCTGTGCAGCGAGGCGATGCATCATCTGGGTGTGCCGACCACGCGCGCGCTGTCGCTGGTAGGCACCGGCGAAGACGTGATGCGTGACATGTTCTATGACGGCCATCCGCGCGCCGAGCCCGGCGCCATCGTATGCCGGGTGTCGCCGTCGTTCCTGCGCTTCGGTTCGTTCGAGCTGCCTGCGTCGCGTGGTGAAACCGCGTTGCTGCAGCAGCTGGTTGATGCCTGCATCGCCCGCGATTTCCCCGAGCTGGAAGGGGAGGGCGAGACGCTGTACGGCGACTGGTTCGCGCAGATCGCGGTGCGCACCGCCGAGATGATCGCGCACTGGATGCGCGTGGGTTTCGTGCATGGCGTGATGAACACCGACAACCTGTCCGTGCTCGGCCTCACACTCGATTACGGCCCTTACGGCTGGGTCGAGGACTTCGATCCGGATTGGACGCCGAACACCACCGACGCACAGGGCCGCCGTTATCGTTTCGGTACCCAGCCGCAGGTGGCGTACTGGAACCTGAGCCGATTGGCGCAGGCACTGTCGCCGTTGTTTGCCGATGTTGCGCCACTGCAGGCGGGCTTGGCGGCGTATCAGTCCACCTTCGTGGCCTGCACGCGTCGCGATGCTGCCGCCAAGCTCGGCCTGGCCGCGGCCGACGATGACGACCTGCAGCTCTACCTGCGCTGGCAGCAGCTGATGCAGGACGGTGCCATGGACATGACCCTGGCTTGGCGCGCGCTGATGCGCCTCGATCCGGCCGCACCGGATGCGGCGCTGCTGGACGCGGTGTACTACGACGAGGCGCGCCAACAGGCGGTGCAGGCACCGTTGCAGCACTGGCTGCAGGACTACGCGGCAAGGTTGCAGGCTGATCCGCTGTCGGCCAGTGAGCGCACGGCGAAGATGGCCGCGGCCAATCCGCTGTACGTGCTGCGCAACTGGCTGGCCCAGGAGGCCATCGACCGCGCGGAGCAGGGCGACCTCGGCGGTGTCCATGCGTTGCAGGACGTGCTGCGCGATCCATACACCGAGCGCCCGGGGCTCGAGCACTTCGCGGGCAAGCGCCCGTCCTGGGCCGACAATCGCGCCGGCTGCTCGATGCTGTCCTGCAGTTCCTGAGGGTGGGTTTCGGCAGGGCTGCGCCCTGCACCCGCAGAGGCCAGGTCAACAGCCAGAGCAAAAGCTGGATTCCGTGATTTGGCGGGGCGGTGTCGGAGTGCGGGGACGCCGCAAGTACGTCCCTGTAGGCTTGGCAGCCGCATCCATGCGGCTGACACCCCGCACTCCGACACCGCCCCACCTCCGACAGATTCCCGCTGCTGTGGGTAGGTGTCGACCTTGGTCGACACGGTAGATCCACGTCATGCGTGGATGCTCTTCGTTCAATTCTCGAAACATTCGATTTCGATAGAGATCCATCCACGCATCGCATGGATCAACAGATCGCAGAAGTCTGTCGAAGGCGGGGTGGGTCCGGTTGCGGGAGTGTCCGCGGCATGGATGCCGCGGCCAAGCCCCCATGGACGGGTTTACGGCGTCTCCCGCAACCGGACCCACCTCGCCATCTCTCGGAATGCGGCTTTTGCTTTCGCTTTTGCTTGCGCGGTGGCCTCTGCAGGTGCCGGGCGCAGCCCGGCCGAACACCCTCAACAGGCAGGCGGCGCTCGGAACAGGTACCCTATGCCGCCATCAGATAGCCAACGTGACATGACCGACGCCATCGTCGCTCCGCAGTGGGCCTCCCGCCTGCGCGACATCGCCGACTTCCCCAAGCCCGGCATCCTCTTCAAGGACATCATGCCGCTGCTCGCCCACGGCGAGGACTTCCGCGGTGCCATCACCGCGATGGCCGACCGCTGGCGTGACCAGAAGCTGGACGCGGTGGTAGGCATCGAATCGCGTGGCTTCATCCTCGGCGCCGCGATGGCGCTGGAACTGGGTGTCGGCTTCGTGCCGGTGCGCAAGCCGGGCAAGCTGCCGGGCCAGGTGCTGCGC
This sequence comes from Stenotrophomonas maltophilia R551-3, assembly GCF_000020665.1. Classification (NCBI taxonomy): domain Bacteria; kingdom Pseudomonadati; phylum Pseudomonadota; class Gammaproteobacteria; order Lysobacterales; family Lysobacteraceae; genus Stenotrophomonas; species Stenotrophomonas maltophilia. Next base: position 1,831,874 of record NC_011071.1, read on the forward strand.
GAGGAATACACGCTGGAATACCGCAGCGACTGCATCGAAGTGCACGCCGATGCGCTGCCGGCCGGTGCCCGCGTGGCGATCATCGACGACGTGCTGGCCACTGGCGGCACGCTGGTTGCGGCGCTGTCGCTGGTGCGCCGCCTGGGCGTTGACGTGGTCGGTGCCGGCGTATTGGTCGAGCTCGACGGCCTCGGCGGCCGCGCGCGCTGGGAAGCGGATCTGCCGCTGCACACCGAACTGGTGTTCTGATTAGAGGGTAGGTGCCAACCAAGGTTGGCATCTACCAGAGCGAATGGCCGGGAGCCGGTAGTTGCCAACCTTGGTTGGCAGCGCTGTTGCCGTTCGCTGTTCCCACAGAGTCGAGCATGGCTCGACTCTACAGGTCACCCGGTTACATCATCCGCACGCGGAAACGTCGGCCCTTGATCTTGCCGGCTTCCAGCTTGGCCACGGCCTTGTTGGCCTGCTCACGCGCGATCGCCACATAGGAGCGGGTCGGGAAGATCGCGATCTTGCCGATGAACTTGCTCGACAGGCCGGCGTCGCCGGTCAGTGCACCGAGGATATCGCCCGGGCGCAGCTTGTCGGTCTTGCCACCGTCGATACGCAGCGTGCGCATCGCGGCCTGCGGCAGCTCGGCCGGGCGCGAAGTCGCCAGCGGCGTCTTCTGCCAGTCCAGCGGCTGCCCCATCTGCGCTTCGATGGCTTCGGCGCGGGTCTTCTCGCGGCCGGCCACCAGGCTGATCGCCAGGCCGCTGGCACCGGCACGGCCAGTACGGCCCACGCGGTGCTGATAGCTCTCCACGTCGGTCGGCAGCTCGTAGTTGATCACCGCCGCCAGCTCTTCCACGTCCAGGCCGCGTGCGGCCACGTCGCTGGCCACCAACACGTTGCAGCTGCGGTTGGCCAGCAACAACAAGACTTCCTCGCGGTCGCGCTGCTCCATGTCGCCGTGCAGGGCCAGTGCGGAGAAGCCGAACTGCTGCAGCGAGTTGGCTACTTCGTCCACGTCCTTGCGGGTGTTGCAGAACACCACCGCCGATTCCGGCGTGTACTTCAGCAGCAGGCCGGCCAGTGCCTTCTGGCGGTGCGCCGGTTCCACCTCGCAGAACATGTGGCGGATGGCCGGTGCCTGGTCGGCGCCTTCCACGGTCACTTCCACTGCCTCGCGCAGCAGGTCACGCGCCATGGCGCGGATGCTGTCCGGGAAGGTGGCGGAGAACAGCAGGCTCTGGCGGTCCTTGTGGGTGCGGCCGGCGATCTCGCGGATCGGCTCCTCGAAGCCCATGTCGAGCATGCGGTCGGCCTCGTCCAGCACCAGCGTGCGCACCGCGCCAAGATTCAGCGCGCGCTTGCGTGCCAGCTCCTGCACGCGGCCGGGCGTGCCGACCACCACGTGCGGGTCGTGGCCTTCCAGCGACGCCAGCTGCGGGCCCAGCGGCACGCCGCCGACCAGCAGCAACAGCTTCAGGTTGGGAATGCCGGTGGCCAGCTTGCGGATCTGCTTGCCGACCTGGTCGGCCAGTTCGCGGGTCGGGCACAGCACCAGCGCCTGCACGCGGATCAGGCTGGGGTCGATCGCCTGCAGCAGGCCCAGGCCGAAGGCGGCGGTCTTGCCGCTGCCGGTTGGCGCCTGTGCGATCACATCGCGGCCATCGAGGATGGCCGGCAGGCTCTGCGCCTGCACGGGGGTGAGAGTGGTGTAGCCGAGGGCATCCAGGCCGGGCTGCAGGGCCGGGCTCAGCGGCAGGGTCGAGAAGTCAGTCATGGCGCATTGTACCCGTCCGCGCGGCCGCTCCCGCCTAATGGGGTGGGGTCAGATCCCTTTCCGCAGGAAAGGGCTCTGCCCCCCAATTGGAGCCGCCATCCACGCATGGCGTGGATCTACTGGTGGGTGCCGACCTCGGTCGGCACGGGCCCGCTCAGCCCAGCACCGCCAGCACACCCTGGTGTATCGCCAGCCCGCCGAACAGCAGCCAGCCGAACAGGATCAGCGCCAGCAGCAGCGGCTTCAGGCCGGCCTGGCGCAGCGCCGAAACGTGGGTGGTCAGGCCCAGCGCGGCCATCGCCATCGCCAGCAGCACGGTATCCAGCTGCACCAGCCCCGTCTGAAGGCCGGCCGGCAGCAGATGCAGCGAGTTGAACCCGGCCACCGCCACGAAACCAAAAGCGAACCACGGCACCACGATGCGCGCCTTGCTGCCGTCGGCGCTGGCCTTGCCGTCACGCGCCAGCCACAGCGACAGCGCGACCAGGAACGGTGCCAGCAGCATCACCCGCACCATCTTCGTGATCACTGCGGTATCGGCCGCCGCTTCGTTGACCGCGCGGCCAGCCGCCACTACCTGTGCCACTTCATGCACCGTCGCACCGGTGAACAGGCCGTACTGCTGCGCGTCCATCGCCAGCCAGCCGTGCGACTGCACCAGCGCATACAGGGCGGGATACAGGAACATCGCCAGCGTGCCGAACACCACCACCGTCGACACCGCCACCGTGACCTGCGCAGCACGGCCGCGCACCACCGGTTCGGCGGCCATCACCGCCGCCGCGCCGCAGATCGCGCTGCCGGCACCGATCAGCATCGCCGCCTCGCGTTCCATCTTGAACACGCGCATGCCCAGCCAGCAGGCCAGGCCGAAGGTGCTGGCGACCACCAGCACGTCCATCAGCACGCCGGTGACGCCGACATGGCCGATGTCCTGGAAGGTCAGGCGCAGGCCATACAGCACGATGCCGGCGCGCAGCAGCCAGTGCTTGGAGAAGCCCACGCCGGCCGCGCTGCTCGGCGCCAGCCGCGGGTAGAGGGTGTTGCCGACCACGATGCCGGCGACGATGGCCACGGTCAGCGCGCTCAGACCGTGCGCCTGCAGCCAGGGCAGCTCGGCCAGGTACAGCGACGCCGCCGCGATCAGGCCCACCAGCAGCAGGCCGGGCAGGCGTGGCTGCCAGCGTTGACGCAGGGCGGGCAGGGACCAGGAGGAGAGAGCGGGGGCGTTCATGGCAGGAGCAGGGCTGGGGTGACGTGGCAAGCGTGCGCGCCAGACGATGACCTGTAAAACGAATAATATGGGTGAAACCTACCCATCAAGAAGGTAAGTGCCATGCGCCTGACCTTGCGCCAGCTGCAGGTCTTTGTTGCCATCGCCGACCACGGCAGCACCACTGCCGCCGGCCAGGCCATTGCGCTCTCGCAGTCGGCCAGCAGCGCCGCCCTGCAGGAGCTGGAGGCGCACTTCGGCACCCCGCTGTTCGACCGCATCGGCCGCCGCCTGGCGCTGAACGGCCACGGCCGCGCCCTGTTGGAACCCGCGCGCACGCTGCTGGTCAACGCCGCCGACCTCGAGCGCCAGCTCGCCGCCGGCGGTGACCCCGCGCAAGGCGCACCACTGCGGCTGGTGCTGGCCGCCAGTACCACCATCGGCAACTACCTGCTGCCGCCACGCATCGCCGAACTGCTGCGGCAGGCGCCACAGGCCGAGGTCGACCTGCGTATCGACAACAGTGCCGGCGTGGTCGCCGCCGTGCAGCGCCTGGATGTGGACGCCGGCCTGATCGAAGGCCCGTGCCACGAGCGCGGCCTGCAGGTCACGGCCTGGCAGCAGGACCCGTTGGTGATTGTGGCTGCCGCCGACGCCCCCGCGCGCTGGACGCTGGATCAACTGCGCCGCGCACGCTGGCTGCTGCGCGAGCCCGGCTCAGGCACCCGCGAGGCCGTCGAACAGGCGTTGTTGCCGCATCTGCGCGGTTTCGCGCAGACCCTGCAGCTGGGCAATACCGAAGCGATCAAGCAGGCCGCCATCGCCGGTCTTGGCCTGGCCTGCCTCTCGCGTCATGCACTGGAAGAGCCGCTGGCTCTCGGCCGCCTGCGCGTGCTCGAGACCCCGTTGCCCGCCCTGCAGCGCACCCTGTGGCTGGTACGTCACCCGGGCAAGCAATGGTTGCCGGGGTTGCAGGCGTTGTTGGGGGAGGTGCAGTAGCCGAGATCCGTCTTCCACAGCGCGAACTCCACGAAGGGGTCAGAGCCCGTTGCGCAGCAACGGGAGCCGACCCAGTGCCGACCAACGGTCGGCACCCACCAACAGCAGCGGGAAACTGTCGAAGGCGGGGTGGGTCCGGTTGCGGGGGCGTGAGCGCCATGGATGGCGCGACCGAGCTTACATGGACGTACTTGCAGCGTCCCCTGCAACCGGACCCACCCCGCCATCCCACAGGAAACCAGCTTTGGCTGTTGCTTCGGCCGTTGACGTTGCCTCTGCGGGTGCCGGGTGCAACCCGGCCGACGCCCCCAACCGGTACAATGGCCGGATGCCTCTGATTACCCTACAGAACGTCGACTTCAGCGTCGGCGGCCCGTTGTTGCTGGAAAAGGCCGAACTGTCGATCGAGCCGGGCGAACGCATCGCCCTGATCGGCCGCAACGGCGCCGGCAAATCCACCCTGCTCAAGCTGCTGTCCGGCGACCACAAGCCCGATGACGGAGAAGTGCGCGTGCAGCAGGGCGTGCGCGTCACCCGCCTGGAGCAGGAAGTGCCGCATGGCGCCGCCGGCTCGGTGTTCGACGTCGTCGCCGATGGCCTCGGCGAACTGGGCCAGTGGCTGGCCGAATTCCACCACCTCAGCCATGCAGAGGTGTTCGATGGCGAAGCGCTCGGCAACGTGCAGGCCAAGATCGACGCCGCCAACGGCTGGGGCCTGGACCAGCGCGTCAGCGAAACCCTGACCAAGCTCGACCTGGACGGCGAGGCCGAGTTCGGCCGCCTGTCCGGCGGCATGAAGCGCCGCGTGCTGCTGGCCCGCGCGCTGGTGTCCAGCCCGGACGTACTGCTGCTGGACGAACCGACCAACCACCTCGACATCGAAGCCATTGATTGGCTGGAAGCGTTCCTGAAGGGCTGGAGCGGCAGCGTGGTGTTCGTCACCCATGACCGCCGCTTCCTGCGCGCATTGGCCACCCGCATCGTCGAGATCGACCGCGGCCAGGTCACCAGCTGGCCGGGCGACTGGGCCAACTACGAGCGCCGCCGCGAGGAACGCCTCAACGCGCAGGCGCAGGAAAACGCCCGCTTCGACAAGCTGCTGGCGCAGGAAGAAGTCTGGATCCGGCAGGGCATCAAGGCCCGCCGTACCCGCGACGAAGGCCGCGTACGTCGCCTGAAGGCGATGCGCAACGAGCGCTCCGCGCGCCGCGACCTCAGTGGCAACGTCAAGATGGAAGCGGCCCAGGGCGTCAGCTCGGGCAAGAAGGTCATCGACGTCAAGGACATTTCGTTCGCCTTCGGCGAGCGCACCATGGTCCGTGACTTCAGCACCACCATCCTGCGCGGCGACCGCATCGGCCTGATCGGTCCCAACGGCAGCGGCAAGACCACGCTGCTGAAGCTGCTGCTGGGCGAATTGCAGCCGCAGAAGGGTGAAGTCAATCCCGGCACCAATCTGCAGATCGCCTATTTCGACCAGTACCGCGCGGTGCTGCGTGAAGACTGGAGCGCGATCGAGAACGTGGCCGAAGGCCGCGATTTCCTCGAGTTCAACGGCAAGCGCAAGCACGTGCATGCCTACCTGCAGGACTTCATGTTCACCCCGGAACGTGCGCGTGCGCCGATCACCCGACTGTCCGGTGGCGAGCGCAACCGCCTGTTGCTGGCCAAGCTGTTCGCACAGCCGTCCAACCTGCTGGTGATGGACGAACCGACCAACGACCTGGACGTGGAAACCCTGGAGCTGCTGGAAGAGCTGCTGGGCGAGTACACCGGCACCCTGCTGCTGGTCAGCCACGATCGTGACTTCATCGACAACGTGGTGACCTCCACGCTGGTGATGGAAGGCGACGGTGTGATCGGTGAGTACGTCGGTGGCTACAGCGACTGGCAGCGGTACGCCAGCAGCATTGCCGCCGCGCCGACGGCGGTGGCTGCTGCCAAGCCGGCCACCGCCGCACCCGCTGCAGCGGCCGCTACGCCGGCAGCCCCCAAGCGCAAGCTGGCCTACAAGGAAGCGCGCGAGCTGGAGCAGCTGCCGAAGACCATCGAGAAGCTGGAAGGCGACGTCGAAGGGCTGACCTCGGCGATGAACGACCCGTCGTTCTACACCCGCAGCAGTGCCGAAGTAACCGCGCACACCCAGCAGCTGGCCAAGGTGCAGGCCGAGCTGGATGCGGCTTACGCGCGCTGGGAAGAGCTGGAAGGCTGAGGGTTGAACCGCGCCCGCCGGGCGCGGCCCGGCGCTACCGGGGCGTGTTCCCGCCGGGCGCGGTGTTCGTGGGGCGCGCAGGATGCCGGTAGCGCGGGGACATGCCCCGCGAGCGCGCAGCGCGGCGCTTCTGGTTTTCCGCCGGGCATGGCCCGGCGCTACCGAAAAGCGGCCGAGCGCAGGCTCGGCTCTTGTGTCTTGGATCGTGCCCTGATCAGGCACAATCCCCCGGTGACCCGGGAGGCTCCGATGACGCTGCCTCGGCTCTTAAGCCTTCGAGCTTGCAAAGTAGATTCAGCGCGTCGGCGGCCTGACACCGCCATGGAACTTGAACGGTATCTTAGGCCCGCCATCGGGTGAGAGCCTGTACTCACAAGGGCAAGTCTGGCGGCTTCCGATCACGATCGTAAGTTCAAGCTGGAGCGAAATCATGCAATTTATCGGCATCGACGCAGCCAAGGCGACTTTTGACATCGCCCTGCCTCTATCTCACGGCAAGTATCGAACCAAGGCCAAACTCCCCAATACGCCAAAGGGTTTTGATGAGCTTCTGGCCTGGCGCGCCAAACATGCGCCGAACGCGGCGGTAGGTATGGAGGCTACAGGCATCTATCACGAGGCCTTGGCTCAAGCACTGGTGGAAGCGGGGGTAGTGGTTCATGTGGCCAATCCCGCCCGAGTAAAGGCGTTTGGGCAGGCGGAGGGGATGCGGACCAAGACTGACCGCAGCGACGCCAAGCTGATTGCCCGGTTTTTTGAGGCACAACGCTCGGAAAAGCTGTATCCCTACGTTCCACCGACGCCCTCGGAGGTGAAGCTGCGCGCCTTGGTACGGCGTCGAGATGACCTCCAGGAAATGCTGCAGATGGAGCACAACCGCCTGGACGTTGCCGATATCTCGGTCCAGCAAGGGATCAAGGATGTGATCCGGACGTTGGAAGAGCAGATCAAGCAGGTCCAGAAGGCGATTGAGGACCATATCGATAACGATCCGGACCTGCGCCGGCGTCATCAACTGCTTACCAGCATCCCCGGTGTAGGCAACACCAGCAGTGCCCAGCTGTTGGCCATGCTGGGGGATCTAAGCAAATACAGCGACGTGCGCCAGGTGGTTGCCCACGCGGGCCTGAATCCGGCCCAGCGTCAATCAGGAAACTACGAAGGCAAATGCCGGATATCACGCGTCGGCGACGCCAATTTCCGCAAAAAGCTGTACATGCCGGCGCTGACCGGGAAGACCCACAACCCCACACTGAAGTCCTTTGCAGACCGGCTCAGCGCGAAAGGCAAGCCCTTCAAGGTCGTCATGTGTGCAGTGATGCGCAAGCTCATCCATCTGATTTGGGGCGTACTGAGAAGTGGCCGACCCTTTGAGCCTGACGTCGCCCTTGCCTAGGCGAGGGCGACACGGTATCTACAGATGCGAGGGCGTCACGGCGCCCGATCCTATTTAACCCCGTGCAGATCCCGCAGCTGGCTCGGTCGGCTGCCGAAATACGCCGCCAGATCGGCGATGTCCTGATCACTCAGGTCCTTCGCCTGTGGCGTCATCAGCGCATGCTGGCGGTCGCCGGCACGGTAGGCCTGCAGCGCATGCGCCAGGTAGTCACCGTACTGCCCACCCAGCTTCGGATAGGTCGCATCGATCGGCGCATTGCCGTCGGCGCCGTGGCAGTCGATGCAGCTCTGGTTGGTGGCCTTGCTCTTCACCTTGGCGCGGGCTTCACCGGCGGCCTCGCGGCCCGGTGGCAGGCCGGCGGAGGATGAAGAGCCGTGTTCGCCGCTGGCATGGCCCGGGTCGGCGGCGGATTTCTCGCTGTTTTCCACCTGCGACTGTGAACAGGCGGCCAGCAGCAGGGCAACGGACAGGGCGATGGCGTGACGCATCGGATGCGCGGCTTTCGACATGGGCGGGCCTTACTTGACGGTGGACAGGTAAACAGAGAGATCGGCGATCTCCTGTTCGCTGAAACTCATCGACTGCGCCTGCATCGTCGGATGCCTGCGCTTGCCCTGCCGGTACTCGGTCAGGGCCTGGGCCAGGTACTGCTGGGTCTGGCCGCCGATCTTCGGCACCCGGTAGCTGGGGTAGGCGTTCTTGTAGCCGGTGATGCCGTGGCACCCCTGGCAGGTATAGGCCAGTACCCGGCCATTGTCGAAATTGCCGGTGGGAGCGGTGGCCTGCGGCGCGGCGGCGGGCGCCGGAGCCGGGGCGGGTGTGGCAGGAGCAGGAGCGGGCTGTGCGGCGGCCCCGAGGGGCAGGAGGACGGCCAGAGCGAGACAAGCGGCGAGCGGCTGCGGGCGCATGGTGTCTTTTCCGGGGATTCGGGTCTGGTCGTTCCGGCGTGGGGTACGGAACGACCCGAGTATAGCCTCAGGTTTCATCTAGCTGAAATGGGGGGGGGGCCGACCGGTGGCATGAAGGCACCATGACCTTTGGGATATGGTGTGGCCGTGAAGTGGTGCATTACTTTGCTACCACACCTGTCCACGCATCCTCCAGGGATCTGACGATGTCGCACCCAACCTTCCTGTCCGGCCGTCGCAGCGGAATCTGCGCTGCCGCACTGCTGATCTCCACCTCCCTGCTGCTGGGCGGTTGCGCCGCAGGGCCCAATTCCGAAGCCAAGGCCGCCGAGACCAAGGAGGAGAAGAAGGTCGATGCGGTCCCGGTCGAAGTGGCCGTGGCCAGCCACCGTGCCGTCGCCGCCAGCTACACCGGCACCGCTGCGCTGGAGCCGCGTGCCGAATCGCAGGTGGTCGCCAAGACCTCCGGCGTGGCGCTGGCGGTGCTGGTCGAAGAAGGCCAGCGGGTCACTGCCGGCCAGCCGCTGGTACGTCTGGACCCGGACCGCGCTCGGCTGGCTGTGGCGCAGAGCGAAGCGCAGATGCGCAAGCTGGAAAACAACTACCAGCGCGCGCAGAAACTGGTTGGCCAGCAGATGGTCAGCGCCGCCGACGTCGACCAGCTGCGTTACGACCTGGAAAACGTACGCGCGCAGTACCGCCTGGCCACGCTGGAACTGTCCTACACCACGGTGGTGGCGCCGATCTCCGGCGTGATCGCGTCGCGCTCGATCAAGACCGGCAACTTCGTGCAGATCAACACGCCGATCTTCCGCATCGTCGACAACTCGCGGCTGGAAGCCACCCTCAACGTGCCCGAGCGCGAGCTGGCCACCCTGCGCGCTGGCCAGCCGGTGACGCTGGCCGCCGACGCGCTGCCGGGCCAGAGCTTCACCGGTACGGTCGATCGCATCGCGCCGGTGGTGGATTCGGGCAGTGGCACGTTTCGCGTGGTCAGCGCCTTCGACGGCGCCGCGCACGCGCTGCAGCCCGGCATGTTCGGTCGTATCCGCATCGATTACGACCAGCGTGCCGATGCGCTCGTGGTGCCGCGCCTGGCGTTGCTCGACGACGGTGAACCGGCGGTGTTCCGGGTGCGCGAAGGCAAGGTCGCACGCGTTCCGGTCAAGCTGGGTTACGCCGAGGGCCCGTGGGTGGAGATCCGTGATGGCCTGGCGGCCGGTGATCAGGTGGTCACCGCCGGCAAGGTCGCCCTGCGCGACGGCACCGCAGTGCAGGTGATCGCCGATCCGAAGGCAAAGGCGAAGACGGTCGCAGCGGCCGCCAAGCCGGCAGACAAGGCCGGGAGCAAGCAATGACCGCCCCGGGCCACGACCACGGTGCCTCGCCGGCGAGCGACGGCGCCGCCGCCGGCATGCGCGGCGGACTTGTGGAATTCGCCACCCGTCGCCGCGTGACCATCGCCATGTGCACGGTCACCCTGCTGCTGTTCGGCGTGATCGCCCTCGGTAACCTCAAGGTCAACCTGCTGCCGGACCTGAGCTACCCGACGCTGACCGTGCGCACCGAGTACACCGGTGCGGCACCGACCGAAATCGAAACCCTGATCACCCAGCCGGTCGAAGAGGCCGTGGGCGTGGTCAAGAACCTGCGCAAGCTGAAATCGGTCTCGCGCACCGGCCAGAGCGATGTGGTGCTGGAGTTCGCCTGGGGCACCAACATGGACCAGGCCAGCCTGGAAGTGCGCGACAAGATGGAAGCGCTGAACCTGCCACTGGAGGCCAAGGCACCGGTGCTGCTGCGCTTCAATCCGTCCACCGAGCCGATCATGCGCCTGGTGCTGTCGAACAAGGCAGCGCCGACCAGCGATGCCGATGCGGTCCGCGAGCTGACCGGCCTGCGCCGCTACGCCGATGAAGACCTGAAGAAGAAGCTGGAGCCGGTCAGCGGCGTGGCGGCAGTCAAGGTCGGTGGTGGTCTGGAGGACGAGATCCAGGTCGACATCGACCAGCAGAAGCTGGCCCAGCTGAACCTGCCGATCGACACCGTCATCAAGCGTCTGAAGGACGAGAACATCAACATCTCCGGCGGCCGCCTGGAGGAGGGTTCACAGCGCTTCCTGGTGCGTACCGTCAACCAGTTCGCCGATCTGGAAGAGATCCGCAACCTGCTGGTCACCACCCAGGCGTCGAACGGCAGCGCGGCTGACTCGGCGTTGCAGCAGATGTTCAACATCGCCGCGTCGACCGGTTCGGCGGCGGCCATCGCGGCGGCGTCGGCGGCGCAGAGCGCATCGTCCGGTGGTGGCTCCAGCGTGGTTGCCAACGGTGTGCCGGTGCGCCTGAAGGACGTGGCCACCGTGCGCCAGGGTTACAAGGAGCGTGAAGCGGTGATCCGCCTCGGCGGCAAGGAATCGGTGGAACTGGCGATCTACAAGGAAGGCGACGCCAACACCGTGTCCACCGCCGAAGCGCTGCGCAAGCGCCTGGAGCAGATCAAGGGCACGTTCCCCTCCGATGTGGAGATGACCACCATCGAGGACCAGTCGCGCTTCATCGAGCACGCCATTGCCGACGTCAAGAAGGATGCAGTGATCGGTGGCCTGCTGGCGATCCTGATCATCTTCCTGTTCCTGCGTGATGGCTGGAGCACGTTCGTGATCAGCCTGTCGCTGCCGGTCTCGATCATCGCCACGTTCTTCTTCATGGGCCAGCTCGGCCTCAGCTTGAACGTGATGTCACTGGGCGGCCTGGCACTGGCCACCGGCCTGGTGGTGGATGACTCGATCGTGGTGCTGGAAAGCATTGCCAAGGCGCGTGAGCGTGGCCTGGGCATCCTGCAGGCGGCGATCGTCGGTACCCGCGAAGTGAGCATGGCGGTGGTCGCCTCCACCCTGACCACCATCGCGGTGTTCCTGCCGCTGGTGTTCGTCGAGGGCATCGCCGGCCAGCTGTTCCGCGACCAGGCATTGACCGTGGCGATCGCCATCGCGATCTCGCTGCTGGTGTCGATGACCCTGATCCCGATGCTGAGCTCGCTGAAGGGGCGCCCGCCGCTGGCGTTCCCGGAAGAAGCGCAGAACGCACCGTGGCAGCCGCAGAGCCGCTGGCAGAAGCCGGTCGCGCTGGGCCGCCGTGGCGTGGTCGCGACCGCGCGCTGGAGCTTCTACGCACTGGCCTGGCTGGTGGTGCGGGTGTGGCGTGGCGTGGTGGCCGTGGTGGGTCCGGTGATGCGCAAGGCCAGCGATCTGGCAATGAAGCCCTATGCCGGTGCCGAGCGTGGCTACCTGCGCCTGCTGCCGAGCGCACTGGCGCATCCGGGCAAGGTATTGGGCGTTGCCTCGATCATCTTCGTGGCGACCATGGCGCTGGTGCCGATGCTCGGTGCCGACCTGATCCCGCAGCTGGCGCAGGACCGTTTCGAGATGACGGTGAAGCTGCCGGCCGGCACGCCGCTGAAGCAGACCGATGCACTGGTGCGCGAGCTGCAGCTGGCACACGGCAAGGGCGAAGGCGTGGCGTCGCTGTACGGTGTCAGCGGCAGCGGCACCCGCCTGGATGCCAGCCCCACCGAGAGCGGCGAGAACATCGGCAAGCTGACCGTGGTGATGGAAGGCGGAGGCAATGCACGCACCGAGGCCGAGATCACCGAGCGCCTGCGTGACACCATGGGCCAGCATCCGGGTGCACAGGTCGATTTCGCGCGGCCGGCGTTGTTCAGCTTCTCCACGCCGCTGGAAATCGAGTTGCGCGGGCAGGACATGGCAACCCTGGAAGTGGCCGGCCAGCGCCTGGCGGCGATGCTGCGCGGCAACGCGCACTACGCCGATGTGAAGTCGACGGTGGAAGAGGGCTTCCCGGAAATCCAGATCCGCTTCGATCAGGAACGCGCTGGTGCGCTCGGCCTGACCACGCGCCAGATCGCCGACGTGGTGGTGAAGAAGGTGCGCGGCGACGTGGCGACACGCTACAGCTTCCGTGACCGCAAGATCGATGTGCTGGTGCGTGCGCAGGAAGGCGACCGCGCCAGCGTGGAGAGCATCCGTCGGCTGATCGTCAATCCCGGCAGCACCCGCCCGGTGACACTGGACGCGGTGGCCGAGGTGGTGGCCACCACCGGTCCCAGCGAGATCCATCGCGCCGACCAGACGCGGGTGGCGGTGGTGTCGGCCAACCTGCGCGACATCGATCTTGGCGCGGCCATGCGCGAAGTGCAGCAGATGGTGTCAGAACAGCCGCTGGGCGCGGGCGTCGGCCTGCACATCGGTGGCCAGGGTGAGGAGCTGGCCCAGGCGGCGAAGTCGCTGATCTTCGCCTTCGGCCTGGCGATCTTCCTGGTCTACCTGGTGATGGCTTCGCAGTTCGAGTCGCTGCTGCATCCGTTCGTGATCCTGTTCACCATCCCGCTGGCGCTGGTCGGTGCGATCCTGGCGCTGATGTTGACCGGCAAGCCCATTTCGGTGGTGGTGTTCATCGGCCTGATCCTGCTGGTCGGCCTGGTCACCAAGAACGCGATCATCCTGATCGACAAGGTCAACCAGCTGCGCGAGGCTGGCGTGGCCAAGCACGAGGCGCTGGTGGAAGGTGCGCGCTCGCGCCTGCGCCCGATCATCATGACCACCCTGTGCACGCTGTTCGGCTTCCTGCCGCTGGCGGTGGCGATGGGCGAGGGCGCCGAGGTGCGCGCACCGATGGCGATCACCGTGATCGGTGGCCTGCTGGTGTCGACCCTGCTGACCCTGCTGGTCATTCCGGTGGTGTACGACCTGATGGACCGTCGCGGCGATGCGTATTACCGCGAACGTGGCCGCAAGCATGCCGGTGAGATCGAGCCGGGCGCAGCGGACAGTGCGGCGGGTGCGGAGGAACCGGCATGAGTGTTGCCGAGTTCTCCATCCGCCGTCCGGTCACCACCATCATGTGTTTCGTGTCGCTGGTGGTGATCGGCCTGATCGCCTCGTTCCGGCTGCCGTTGGAAGCGCTGCCGGACATCTCGGCGCCGTTCCTGTTCGTGCAGATCCCGTACACCGGCTCGACCCCGGAGGAAGTGGAGCGGACCATCATCCGCCCGGTTGAGGAATCGCTGGCGACAATGACCGGCATCAAGCGCATGCGCTCGTCGGCCACCTCCGAGGCGGCGCTGATCTACATTGAGTTCAGTGACTGGGATCGTGACATTGCGATTGCCGCGTCCGATGCGCGCGAGCGCATCGATGCGATCCGCAGCGACCTGCCCGACGACCTGCAGCGCTACAACGTGTTCAAGTGGTCCAGTAGTGACCAGCCGGTGCTGAAGGTACGTCTGGCCAGCACCACCGATCTGACCACTGCCTATGACATGCTCGACCGCGAGTTCAAGCGGCGCATCGAGCGCATTCCCGGCGTGGCCCGTGTCGACATCACCGGCGCGCCGCCGAACGAGGTGGAGATCGCCATCGATCCGAACCGGCTCAACGCGCACGGGCTGAGCATCAACGAGCTGAGCGAGCGCCTGCGCACGCTGAATTTCTCGATCTCGGCCGGGCAGATTGACGACAACGGCCAGCGCGTGCGCGTGCAGCCGGTGGGCGAAATCACTGACCTGCAGGAAATGCGCGACCTGGTGATCAACGCCAAGGGCCTGCGTCTGGGTGATATCGCCGAGATACGCCTGAAGCCGGCACGGATGAGCTATGGACGCCGCCTGGACGGCAACCCGGCGGTCGGCCTGGACATCTTCAAGGAGCGCAGCGCCAATCTGGTGGAGGTTTCGCGCGCGGCACTGGCCGAGGTCGAGGCGATCCGCGCGGAGGCGTCGATGCGCGACGTACAGATCAAGGTGATCGACAACCAGGGCAAGGCGGTGACCTCCTCGTTGCTGGAACTGGCCGAGGCCGGCGGCGTTGGCCTGATCCTGTCGGTGACTGTGCTGTTCTTCTTCCTGCGCCACTGGCCATCCACGCTGATGGTGACCCTGGCCATTCCAATCTGCTTCACCATCACCCTGGGCTTCATGTACTTCGCCGGGGTGACGTTGAACATCCTGACCATGATGGGCCTGCTGCTGGCGGTCGGCATGCTGGTCGACAACGCCGTGGTGGTGGTGGAGAGCATCTACCAGGAGCGCGAGCGCATGCCCGGCCAGCCGCGGCTGGCCTCGATCATCGGCACCCGCAACGTGGCCATCGCGCTCAGCGCGGGCACGCTGTGCCACTGCATCGTGTTCGTGCCGAACCTGTTCGGCGAAACCAACAACATCAGCATCTTCATGGCGCAGATCGCGATCACCATCTCGGTCTCGCTGTTGGCCTCCTGGCTGGTTGCGGTCAGCCTGATCCCGATGCTGTCCGCGCGCATGACCACACCGAAGCTGGTGCACTCGAAGACCGGCCTGATCGCGCGCCTGCAGCACCGCTACGCACAACTGCTGGACTGGTCACTGCGCCATCGCGGCTGGAGCCTGCTCGGCATCCTGCTGGTGGTGCTGATCAGCCTGGTGCCGATGAAGCTGACCAAGATCGATATGTTCGGCGGCGAAGGCGGCAAGGACATCTTCATCGGCTACATGTGGAAGGGCGCCTATACCTACCGGCAGATGTCCGAAGAAGTGGCGCGGGTGGAGAGCTGGATCGACCAGAACCGCGAACGCCTGCACGTGAAGCAGGTGTACTCCTGGTACAGCGAGCAGGAAGGCAGCTCGACCGTGGTCACCCTGGACGAGAAGTACGCCAAGGACATCAAGGCGCTGCAGGAAGAGCTGCGCAAAGGCCTGCCGAAGTCGGCCCGCACCGATTATTTCGTCGGCAACCAGGGCGGTGACGGCGGTGGTGGGGGCAATCAGGGCGTGCAGGTGCAGCTGGTCGGCGACTCCAGTTCGATGCTGCAGGAGATCGGCCAGGAAGTGGTGCCGCTGCTGGCCCAGCGTGCCGAGCTGCGCGACGTGCGCATCGACAACGGCGAGAAGGGCGGTGAACTGAAGGTGCGCGTTGACCGTGAGCGCGCTGCGGCGTTCGGCTTCAATGCCGAGCAGGTGGCCAGCTTCGTCGGCCTGGCCCTGCGCGGTGCGCCGATGCGCGAGTTCCGCCGTGGTGACAACGAAGTGCCGGTATGGGTGCGCTTCGCCGGCGCCGAACAGAGCAGCCCCGAGGATCTGGCTGGCTTCAGCGTACGTACCGGCGATGGCCGCAGCGTGCCGCTGCTGAGCCTGGTCAGTGTCGACGTCGGCTCGTCGGCCACCCAGATCGGCCGTACCAACCGCCAGACCACGTTGACCATCAAGGCCAACCTGGCCGAGAAGATCACTGCGCCGGATGGTCGCAAGGCGATGGAATCGGTGCTCAAGCCAATGAACTTCCCGGCCGGCTATGGCTTCACCTTCGATGGCGGCGACTACGGCAACGACGACGAAGCGATGCAGCAGATGGTGTTCAACCTGCTCATCGCACTGGTGATGATCTACGTGGTGATGGCCGCAGTATTCGAGTCGCTGTTGTTCCCGGCGGCGATCATGAGTGGGGTGCTGTTCTCGATCTTCGGCGTGTTCTGGCTGTTCTGGATCACCGGTACCTCGTTCGGAATCATGTCCTTCATCGGCATCCTGGTGCTGATGGGCGTGGTGGTGAACAACGGCATCGTGATGATCGAGCACATCAACAATCTGCGGCGCGGCGGCATGGGACGCACCCAGGCGCTGGTGGAGGGCTCACGCGAGCGCTTGCGGCCGATCATGATGACCATGGGCACGGCGATCCTGGCGATGGTGCCGATCTCGCTGACCAATACGCAGATGTTCGGCAACGGCCCGGAGTACGCGCCGATGGCACGCGCGATTGCCGGCGGCCTGGCGTTCTCGACGGTGGTCAGCCTGCTGTTCCTGCCGACCATCTACGCGGTGCTGGATGACCTGCGCAGTGCGGTCACACGACTGATCCGGCGTGCGCGCGGTCTGGAGATGGTGCCGGGTACCCCGGTGTAGTGGTCGAGCTTGCTCGACCGTAATGCACGACAACGTGTTGTGGTGTGGGGGGAGGCCGGTCGTAGTGGGGCGGTCTCCCCCCATTTTTTCGCCGGGCATGGCCCGGCGCTACCCCGTCAGTGCCTCTCGGAAATGCTGTGCCAACCAAGGTTGGCACCTACCGGTGGCGCCGGGCCATGCCCGGCGGGACCATCAGCCCGCCACCTTGCCCCACACCTTGAACGTGGTCAGCCACAGGCCGAGCATGCTGCCCAGGTTGGTCAACATGAAGGTCAGCACCACGCGGGTGACGCGGTTGCGGTACCAGCCCTTCAGGCTCTGCGCATCGTCGCGCAGTTTCAGGAAGTCCTCGTACGCCGGCTTGCGCAGGCGTGCTTCCACCAGCGCCGAGAACGCGCCGGTTGGAATGCTCAAGCGGAACGGTTTGAACGGCGCTACCGCAATCGCGGTCAGGATGCTCAGCGGATGGCCACCGGCCAGCAGGCAGCCCAGGCCGGCCAGGCCGCCGGTGTACATCGCCCAGGTTGCCAGCAGCTCGGTGCCCACACCCAGCCCGCCGCGATAGAAGCCCACGCCGATGCCGGTCGCTACGATGGCCAGGATGCCCAGCGTGAACCACGGGATGTTGCGCTTCTTCGGCACCGATTCCAGCTCGGCGCGCAGCGGTGCCGGTGCCTCGGTGTCGGTTTCCAGATAGCGTGCCAGCCCGGCCAGGTGACCGGCACCGACCACCGCCAGCACTTCGCGCTGCTGCGGGTCGTGCGCTTCGCGCAGGCGCGTGGCCATGTAGCGGTCGCGCTCGCCGATGATGGTCTCGTACAGCGCCGGGCTCTCGCTGGCGAACTCGCCGAAGCTCGACTCCAGCATGTCGCCCTGCTTGAGCTTCTCGATCTCGTTCTCGCCCACTTCCTCCGACGAGAACAGGCCGGCGCCAAGCCCAGCGACCAGCTTCAGCTTGCCGAAGAAGCCCAGCCGCTGCGATGCACGGCGGAAGGTCAGGCCGACTTCACGGTCGATCAGGTGCACCGGCAGATCGCGCTCGCGGGCCAGCTCCACCGCGCGTTTGAGTTCGGCACCCGGCTCGATGTCGAGCTGTTCTGCCAGGCGCCGCTGGTAGGCGGACAGCGCCAGGTTGGCGGCGAACAGGGCGACGCGGCCCTTGCGGATCACCTCGACCAGGTCGAGCTTGGCCAGCGTGTCCGGGTCGCTCAGGGCCTGCAGGCGCTGCGGATCGAGCTCGACGGCCACCGCGTCGAAGCGGCCACTGTCGATCGCTTTTTCCACCGCTTCGACGCTGGCGCGGGAAACGTGCGCGGTGCCGAGCAGGGTGTAGCGCACGCCGTCGCGTTCAACGATGCGTACCGGCTGGCCGGCGAACAGGTCGTCGCCGGTGTCAGGAAGGGTTTCAGTCATGGATTCATTCATTGGAAGGTGCGGTGTCGGCGCCATCGCCGAGCGCGCGCTGCATCTGCACGGTATCCAGCCAGCGGCCGTGCTTGCGGCCGAGGCCACGGAACACACCCACCAGCTCGAAGCCGAAGCGTTCGTGCAGCTTGATGGAGGCGGCATTGGTCGGCTCCCCGATCACCGCCACCATCTGCCGGTAGCCACGCGCCACGCAGGCGTCGATGAGGGCCTGGAGCAGGCCAGTGCCCACGCCCTGGCCCTGGAAGCGGGCATCGACGTAGACCGAATTTTCCACGGTCCACTGGTAGGCGATGCGGGTGCGGTAGGTGTTGGCGTAGGCATAGCCGGCCACCTGGCCGTCGATCTCGGCGACCAGGTAGGGGAAGCCACGGTCGATGATGTCGCGCATGCGGCGCAGCATCTCCGACGTGTCGGGGATGTCGTACTCGTAGGTGTTGACGAAGTCGGTCACTTCCACCGCATAGATCGCGGTGATCGCGTCGATGTCGGCCGGGCCGGCATCACGGATGAGGACGGCCATGCGCGGGCTCCGGCTCAGTCGATGTAGCGCTTGAGCAGGTCGCCGTATGCATCGATGCGGCGATCACGCAGGAACGGCCAGATGCGGCGCACATGCTCGCTGCGCTGCAGGTCGACGTCGCACAGCAGCACGGTGGCGTCGGTGCCGGCCTCGGCCAGGAATTCGCCCTGCGGGCCGAGCACGTGGCTGTTGCCCCAGAACTGGATGCCCGAAGCACCCAGCGGCGAGGCTTCGTGACCGACGCGGTTGCAGCTCAGCACCGGCAGGCCGTTGGCCACGGCGTGGCCGCGGTGGCTCAGCACCCAGGCGTCGCGCTGGCGGGTCTTCTCGTCCTGCACATCGTCCGGGTCCCAGCCGATCGCGGTCGGGTACAGCAGCAGTTCGGCGCCGGCCAGCGCCATCAGGCGTGCCGCTTCCGGATACCACTGGTCCCAGCACACCAGTACGCCGAGGCGGCCCACCGAGGTATCGATCGGCTTGAAGCCGATGTCGCCCGGGGTGAAGTAGAACTTTTCGTAGAAGCCCGGGTCGTCCGGAATGTGCATCTTGCGGTACTTGCCGAGCAGCGTGCCGTCTTTCTCGAACACCACGGCGGTGTTGTGGTACAGGCCGGCGGCGCGGCGCTCGAACAGCGAGCCGACCAGCACCACGCCATGCTTCTTCGCCAGCGCGCCCAGGCGCTCGGTGCTCGGGCCCGGGATCGGCTCGGCCAGGTCGAACTCATCGACCGACTCGTGCTGGCAGAAATAAGGACCGTTGTGCAGTTCCTGCAGCAGCACCAGCTTGGCACCCTGGGCAGCCGCCTCGGCCACGCGTGCTTCGATCACCGCCAGGTTGGCGGCGGCATCACCGTGGTTGCGCTCCTGGATCAGGGCGACGGTAAGGGGGCTGCGCGAGTTCATGCGGGGCGTTCCTGCGGGGGAAAACCTGCATGTTAGCGCGGATGGGATGCTGCGGCGTGTCGGCCGCTGAATGGGTGCATGCAACCGGTAGCGCCGGGCCATGCCCGGCGGATTTTCCAGATGCCGCTGCGCTCGCCGGGCATGGCCCGGCGCTACCGCGCGATTTATGCCTTCAACAGGCCTTCCGGCAGCTGCATGGTGATGCAGTGCAGGCTGCCGTTCTGCCAGATCAGCGAGCGGCACGGCACCTGCACGATCTCGCGGCCCGGGTGCGCCTGCGCCAGTACATCGCGGGCCAGGTCGTCAGCCGGATCGCCGTAGGCCGGCATCAGCACCGCGCCGTTGACGATCAGGTAGTTGGCGTACGACGCAGCCAGGCGGCGGCCTTCGTCGATCACCGGCTGTGCCCACGGCAGCGGGAACAAGCGGTACGGCTGCCCATCCTTGGTACGCAGTGCGGCCAGCTCGTTGCCCATCGCCTGCAGCTCGGCGTAATGCGAGTCGCTTTCGTCGTCGCAGGCCTGGTAGACGATGCTGTCGGCCGAGGCGAAGCGGGCGAGGGTGTCGATGTGGGCGTCGGTGTCGTCGCCTTCCAGGTAACCGTGGTCCAGCCACAGCACGCGGTCCTGCTGCAGCCAGCCGGCCAGGTCGGCGGTCAGGCTTGCCCGGTCGCGGTCCGGGTGGCGCTCGTGCAGGCACTTCCAGGTGGTCAGCAGGGTGCCTTCACCGTCGGTCTCGATGCCGCCGCCTTCCAGCGCGAACGGGATGCTGCGCACCGGTGCGTCGTTGAACACGCCGGCCTGGTCGAGCACGCCCACCAACTGGTCATCCAGGGTGGCATCGAACTTGCCGCCCCAGCCGGTGAAGCGGAAGTCCAGCAGCTGGAAGCCGCCATCGGCGCGGCGCAGGGTGATCGGGCCGGAGTCGCGCAGCCAGGTATCGTCGTAGGCCGCCGTGGTGAAGTGGACCTTGTCCATGTCGATGCGGTTGGAGCGCAGCCGCATTTCGGCATAGGTCTCCACATCGTCGTCGGCCACGCAGATCAGCACCGGCTGGAAGCGGGTGATGGCCGCGACCAGCGCGATGTAGGTCTCTTCCACCTGGCCCAGGCGGTCGGCCCAGTCGGTGTCGGCGGTGGGCCAGGCAATCAGGATGCCGCTCTGGGCTTCCCATTCGGCAGGAAAACGAAGGGTCTGGTTCATGGTCTCGCTACACAGGCCCGCGCACGGCGGGTAAAGGGATCAACGGATCGGCGGTTTCGGGCCGATTTCGTTCGGGTCCGCCTGGTTGGCCACCACGTTGATCACCTTCTGCTTCTCGAAGTAGACGGTGAACTGCGGGTACACCCAGCGGTTGATGGTCGGCCATTGGCGCTTCTGCCCGCCACGCGGCTGCAGCTGCTCGCTCGGCGCACCGAACTGCGACTGCACCTGCTGCATGCTCTGGCCGCGCACGGGCAGGGCACCGGCCGGTTTTTCGCGGGCGCGGTCGACAAGCAGGGTATCGGCCAGCGCCGGTGTGGCGACGGCCAGGGTGGCCAGCATGGCCAGGGCGGACAGGTAACGCTTCATCTCGAACTACTCCCCAGTGGTCAAGAACGGCGATTACAGCAAAAACGGCAGGAAAAAGCCGCATAAACAAAAAACCGCCCGAAGGCGGCTTTTTGCATCGGGTCGGCCCCGCGTAGGGCCAGCCGCAGCCGCGAGGGCTGTGAGGCTTAGCGCTGACGCGCCTTGAAACGCGGGTTCGACTTGCAGATGACGAAGATCTTGCCACGACGACGCACGACCTTGCAGTCACGGTGACGGGCCTTCGCCGACTTCAGGGAGGACAGGACTTTCATGGCATACCTCGGCGTAAACAGTAGTTGTTCGGGTGGAGCGTGGCCGCGATATGCGAAAGACAATCGGCAGTTGACGCTCGTTCAAGCCCGCCATTCTACCGGGCTTTTCCTCGTGGTTTCAAGTGGTTGCACAAAAGATCCTGCTGGGGGCGTCTGGCAGGGGCTAGAATGGCCTCTTCACACGCTCTGGGACCCCCATGAATCCACTCGCTCCCGTCCTGACCATCGACGGCCCATCCGGGGCCGGCAAGGGTACCATCAGTCGCATCGTGGCGCGCCGGATGGGCTGGCATTACCTGGATTCAGGCGCGCTGTACCGGGCGGTGGGCGTGGCTGCCAGCTGGGCCGACATCGATACCTCCGACGCCTCGGCGCTGGTCCGCTGCACCTTCGATACCCACGTTCAGTTTGTCGAGCAGGGTGAAGCCATGCGGGTCATGGTCAACGGCACCGATGCCACCGACGAGCTGCGCCTGGAGACCACGGGCGCACTGGCCTCGGCCATTGCGGCCATCCCGGAGGTCCGTGCCGCCCTGAAGGAGCGCCAGCGCGCATTCAGGGAGCTGCCGGGCCTGGTCGCCGACGGCCGCGACATGGGCACGGTGATCTTCCCGGATGCCTCCTACAAGGTCTTTCTGACCGCCAGTGCCGAGGAACGCGCCGAGCGCCGGCATAAGCAGTTGAAAGACAAGGGGGTTTCTGTTAACTTTGATGACCTCCTGCGCGAGATCATGGCCCGCGACGCCCGTGATGCTCAGCGTACCGTGGCGCCCCTGAAGCCGGCAGACGATGCTGTCCTCATCGACACCACAGGCATCGGCATCGATGATGTCGTTGCCCGAGTGATGGATCTGCTTCCGGTTCCGGCTGCCTGATCCGTTCGCGCGGGAGTACTGCCAGCAACACCGGTGGTGGTCGCGCAAAGCAGTGCTGTACCAGCTCCGTCGCGCAATGATGCGTGGCGGTTTTCCTACTACACACGACCTGCGTTTCCGGGGTCGACCAACAGGCGGGCGGTCGCCATTCCCCTGAAGGGGACGCCACCGACCCATGTGTCCAACAGAGTAAATCTAATGACCGAATCATTTGCCGAACTGTTTGAAGCCAGCCAGGCCAACCTGGCCAAGCTGAAGCCGGGCGCCATCGTCAGCGGTACCGTTGTTGAAGTCCGCGGCGACGTCGTGGTGATCAACGCTGGCCTGAAGTCTGAAGGCATCGTGCCGATCGAACAGTTCCGTAACGACGCTGGCGAAATCGACGTCGCCGAAGGCGACATCGTCAAGGTCGCCCTCGACTCGATCGAGAACGGCTTCGGCGAAACCGTCCTGTCGCGCGAGAAGGCCAAGCGCGCGATGGTGTGGGACGAGCTGGAAGAAGCGTTGGAAAAGAACGAAACCATCACCGGCCGCATCAGCGGCAAGGTCAAGGGTGGTTTCACCGTGGACATCAAGGATGTCCGCGCCTTCCTGCCGGGTTCCCTGGTCGATGTGCGCCCGGTGCGCGATCCGGCCTACCTGGAAGGCAAGGAGCTCGAGTTCAAGCTCATCAAGCTGGACCGCAAGCGTAACAACGTCGTGGTTTCGCGCCGCGCTGTCGTCGAAAGCGAGCACTCGGAAGAGCGCGAGCAGCTGATGGACAAGCTGCAGGAAGGCGCGATCCTGAAGGGTGTCGTCAAGAACCTGACCGACTACGGCGCATTCGTGGACCTGGGCGGTATCGACGGCCTGCTGCACATCACCGACATGGCATGGAAGCGCGTGCGCCATCCGTCCGAAGTCGTGAACGTCGGCGACGAGCTGGACGTGCGCGTGCTGAAGTTCGACCGCGAGCGCAACCGCGTTTCGCTGGGCCTGAAGCAGCTGGGCGAAGATCCGTGGGATAACATCGCCCGTCGTTACCCGGCCAACAGCCGCGTCTTCGGCAAGGTCTCCAACGTCACCGATTACGGCGCGTTCGTCGAGATCGAGCCGGGCGTCGAAGGCCTGGTGCACGTTTCCGAGATGGATTGGACCAACAAGAACGTCAACCCGTCCAAGGTTGTGCAGGTCGGTGACGAAGTTGAAGTCATGGTCCTGGACGTGGACGAGGAGCGTCGCCGCATCTCGCTGGGCATGAAGCAGGTTGCCGCCAATCCGTGGGAAACCTTCGCTGCCACCCACAAGAAGGGTGACAAGGTGTCGGGCCAGATCAAGTCGATCACCGACTTCGGCATCTTCATCGGCCTGGACGGCGGCATCGACGGCCTGGTTCACCTGTCCGACATCAGCTGGGCGACCACTGGCGAAGACATCGTTCGCAACTTCAAGAAGGGCGACACCCTGGACGCGGTTGTCCTGGCTGTCGATCCGGAGCGTGAGCGCATCTCGCTGGGCGTCAAGCAGCTGGAGCAGGATCCGTTCGGCCAGTACATGGCCGCCAATCCGAAGGGCTCCAAGGTTGAAGGCGTGGTGAAGGAAGTCGACGCCAAGGGCGCGATCATCGAGCTGGCTGACGGCATCGAAGGTTACGTTTCGGCTCGCGACATCGCCAACGAGCGCGTTGACGACGCCACCCAGCACCTGAAGGTCGGCGACAAGGTCGAAGCCAAGTTCGTGGGCATGGACCGCAAGGGCCGTACCCTGCAGCTGTCGATCAAGGCCAAGGACGACGCGGAAATGCGCGAAGTGCTGGAGGAATACCAGTCCTCTTCGGCTGCCAGCGGCACCACCCAGCTGGGCGCGCTGCTGCGTGCACAGCTGAGCGGCAACAAGTCCGAGTAATCGGCCTTACGCTGTTCGTTGTTTCCTGGACGGCCCGGGCATTGCCCGGGCCGTTTCAGGCTGAGATGCCCCTGATGTGAGCCGGTAATGACCAAATCCGAACTGATCGAAATCCTTGCGCGCCGGCAGGCGCACCTGAAGGCCGATGATGTCGATCTGGCGGTCAAGTCATTGCTGGAAATGATGGGCGGTTCCCTCTCTGCCGGGGATCGCATCGAAATCCGCGGCTTTGGCAGCTTCTCGCTGCACTATCGTCCGCCACGCCTGGGTCGCAACCCGAAGACCGGCGAATCGGTTGCCCTTCCGGGCAAGCACGTCCCCCATTTCAAGCCGGGCAAGGAACTGCGCGAGCGGGTCAGCAGTGTGCTGCCGCTGGACGCCGATCCGGCCTGAGCCCGCCGTCGCGCCACCGCGTGCGAATCGAGCCGCGAGTCGGATAAGCTACGGTCTCCTGCCACTGGAGCTGTCGCATGAAGGTTTTTCGTCTGCTGGTGCTGCTGGCGGTGCTGATCCTTGGACTGATCATTGGTGCGGTCAACATGACGGCCATGTCGATCAACCTGTTGTTCACCCAATTGAATACGTCCGTCGGCGTGGCGCTGATTGCCGCGCTGCTGATCGGCGTGATCGTCGGTGCAGGCCTGGTGCTGGTGAGCGTGGTCATTCCGCTCTACAGCCAGCTGCGCCGCGCCAACAAGTCCGTTGCCGCCACGCCGGCGCCGGTGGTTCCCCCGCAATCTTTTGATGGACGCTGACCGAAGATGGATTTCGTCACCGAGTGGCTGTGGTTTTTCCTGTTCGTTCCGCTGGCCGCGTTGGCCGGATGGGTGATCGGCCGGCGTGGCGGGCAACGCCACGGTGACAACCAGGTCAGCCGCCTGTCCAGCACCTATTTCCGCGGCCTGAACTACCTGCTCAACGAACAGCCAGACAAGGCCATCGAGCTGTTCCTGCACATCGCCGAGCTGGACAAGGAAACCTTCGAGACCCAGGTCGCGCTGGGCCATCTGTTCCGCCGCCGGGGTGAAGTCGATCGCGCCATCCGCCTGCACCAGGGCCTGGTCAACCGCCACGACCTGAGCGACGCGCAGCGCGTGCAGGCACTGCTGGCACTGGGCGAGGACTACATGAAGTCCGGCCTGCTGGATCGCGCCGAGACCGTGTTCACCGAACTGGCACAGCTGGACCAGCGTGCTCCGCAGGCGCTCAAGCACCTGATCGGCATTTACCAGGCCGAGCGTGACTGGGAAAAGGCGATCGACAATGCCACCCGCTTCGAGGACGTGACCGGCGAGCCGATGGGCAAGCTGATCGGCCAGTTCGAGTGCGAGCTGGCCGAGCGCTTCCGCGGTGCCGGCAAGCTGGAAGAGGCGAGGGCGGCGATTGCCCGCGCCTACCAGGCCGACGCGATGTCGGTGCGTGCCGGCATCATCGAGGGCCGCCTGGAAACGGATGCCGGCAACGCAGAAGCAGCCGTGCGCGCGTTCGAGCGCGCGGCCCGCAACGATCCCGAGTACCTGCCCGAGCTGCTGCCGGCGCTGATGGCCAACTACCGCAAGGTCGGTGACCTCGGCGGTGCGCGTGCCTTCCTGTCGGAAATGACCGAGCACTATCGCGGCATCGCCCCGGTGCTGGCGCTGACCCGCCTGATGGAAGAGCAGGAGGGCGTGGCCCCGGCCCGTGCCTACCTCGGCCGCCAGCTCAAGGATCGTCCTTCGGTACGTGGCGAGTCCGCGCTGATCGACCTGACCCTGGCAGAAGGCGCCGATTCCACGGCGACCCTGCACGACCTCAAGCACATCACCGACCAGCTGCTGGTCCGCAACCCCGCTTACCGCTGCACCCGCTGCGGCTTCGGTGCGCGCACCCACCACTGGCAGTGCCCGAGCTGCAAGGAGTGGGGCACGGTCAAGCCACTGCTGAACTACGCGGTGCTCTGATCCATGCCGTGGTTTGTGATGGGGGCGCTGCTGGGATTGGCCCTGCTGAGTGCGGCGCTGACCTGGGCGGCACGCGGTTACGCGCTGCGCCGGCAGCTGATGGACCAGCCCGGCGAGCGCCGCAGCCATAGCGTGGCAACCCCGCGCGGTGGCGGCATTGCCATCGTCATCAGCCTGCTCGTTACGGCGGGCGTGGCGATGTGGGCCTGGCCCGAAGCAACGCCCAGCCTGCTGGTTGCCAGTCTCGGCCTGGTCCTGGTCGCGGGCATCGGCTGGTGGGACGACCACAAGCCGCTTCCGGCCATGCGCCGACTGCTGGTGCATTTCATTGCCGCCGCACTGCTGGCGGCGTTGGTCAAGGTTCATGGTGGCAGCTGGGTGCTGGCCGTACTGGTGCTGCTGTTCACCGCCTCGCTGATCAACATCTGGAACTTCATGGATGGGATCAACGGCATTGCCGCCAGCCAGGCCATCGTGGTCGCTCTGGGCCTGGCGCCGGTGCTGCCCTGGCCGTATTCGCTCGCAGCCGTGGCGTTGGGCCTGGCCTGCCTGGGATTCCTGCCGTTCAACTTTCCGCGGGCACGGATCTTCATGGGCGATGTCGGAAGTGGCGCGCTGGGGTACGCCGTGGCGGTGGTTCTGGCGATCGCCAGCGTGCGTACCGACATCAACTGGATCCTGCTGTTGGTGCCGGCCTCGGCGTTCCTTGTGGACGCAGGCTTCACACTGCTGGCGCGCATCATTTCGGGGCAACGCTGGACGGAACCCCATACCCAGCACGTCTACCAGAGGGCGGTGCAGGCAGGAGCCAGCCACGCCCTGGTGACAGGGATGTACTTTGCTTTGGGCCTGTTCAGTATTACAGTGCTTAATGTCTGCTCGAATTTGCAGCCGAGGTGGGAGGCTGTCGTGGCGATCGCGTGGTTCATTGCGCTGAGCGTCCTTTGGCTCCTCCTGCGCAATGGATTGCGTCACCGACAAGGAACTATCTGACTCATGGCTTCACCCTGGCGGGACAGAATCCTCGGCCTGATGCCGCGTTCGGCCATCGTCTGCCACGACCTCTTCATGGTCTGGGCATGCTGGCAGCTGCTCCATGCGGGGCGCTACTCGATCCTTCCCAACGCGCCCGCGCTTCCCCTGTGGAATGTCGACACCACCCTGGTACTGCTGCTGCAGGGCCTGGTGTTCTGGCGCGTTGGCCTGTATCGCGGGCTGTGGCGTTTCGCCAGCGTCAGCGACCTGCTGAACATCTTCAAGGCCAGCTTCATCGGCATGGTCGCCATCGTGCTGGTGCTGATGTGGAAGCGCTTCGATGGCGTGCCGATGTCGGTGCTGGTGATCTATCCGTTCGCGCTGTCGGCGCTGCTGGGCGCGCCGCGGTTGCTGTACCGGGCATGGAAGGACTACCAGTCGCTGCAGTCGGATTCGTCCGCGCGGCGCGTGTTGATCCTGGGTGCCGGCCAGGCCGCTGAGACCCTGGTCCGCGACCTGCGCCGGTCGGGCAACTTCGAACCGGTGGGCCTGCTGGATGATGCGCCCCACCTGCGCGGGGCCAAGCTGCAGGGCCTGCCCATCCTGGGTGGCCTGGACGACGCGCCGGCAGTAGTGCGCGAAACCGCGGCCAAGCTGCTGGTGATTGCGATGCCCTCGCTTGACGCTGCAGGCATGCAGCG
The DNA here is from genome assembly GCF_000020665.1 of Stenotrophomonas maltophilia R551-3. Taxonomy (NCBI): domain Bacteria; kingdom Pseudomonadati; phylum Pseudomonadota; class Gammaproteobacteria; order Lysobacterales; family Lysobacteraceae; genus Stenotrophomonas; species Stenotrophomonas maltophilia. The sequence goes on from NC_011071.1 coordinate 1,859,394, forward strand.
CGTGGTCGCCATCTGTGAAAGCACCGGCGTACCATTCCGCACCGTGCCAAAGCTCAGCGACATCCTGCAGGGCCAGTCGCTGCCAGGGCAGTTGAAGGAAGTGGCGATCGAGGACCTGCTCGGTCGCAAGCCGATCATGCCGGACTGGAACCTGATCCGCGGCTGGTTGGGCGGGCGTACGGTGATGGTCACCGGTGCCGGTGGCTCGATCGGCTCGGAGCTGTGCCGCCAGTGCGCGCGCCACGGCGCCGGCCGCATCATCCTGCTGGAGATCAGCGAGCTGCTGTTGCTGACCATTGAAGGTGAACTGCGCCGCAGCTTCCCTGATGTCGAGGTCGAAGCGGTACTGGGTGACTGTGGCGACCCGGCGGTGATCCGCCACGCGTTGTCGCTGCATCCGGTCGATACCGCGTTCCACGCCGCTGCCTACAAGCATGTGCCGGTGCTGGAGCGCCAGCTGCGCGAAGCGGTACGCAACAACATCCTGGCCACCGAGAACGTGGCCCGTGCCTGCATGGAGGCACGCGTCGAGCATTTCGTGTTCATCTCCACCGACAAGGCAGTGGACCCGGTCAACGCACTGGGCGCCAGCAAGCGCTACGCCGAGATGATCTGCCAGAGCCTGGACCAGAAGTCCACGCACACCCGGTTCGTCACCGTGCGCTTCGGCAACGTGCTGGCCTCGGCCGGCAGCGTGGTGCCGTTGTTCCGCGAGCAGATCCTGCGCGGCGGGCCGGTCACCGTCACCGACCCGGAAGTCAGCCGCTACTTCATGACCATTCCGGAGGCCTGCCAGCTGATCCTGCAGGCCGCTGCGTCGGCGTCGCATGGTGCGATCTACACGCTCGACATGGGCGAGCCGGTGCCGATCCGCGTGCTGGCCGAACAGATGATCCGCCTGGCCGGCAAGCAGCCGTACAAGGACGTCCAGATCATCTACACCGGCCTGCGCCCGGGCGAGAAGCTGCACGAGACGCTGTTCTATTCGGACGAGGACTATCGTTCGACCGCACACCCGAAGATCCTTGAGGCCGGTGTGCGCACGTTCGCGCGCGATGTGGTGCTGGGCAATGTCCCGCGCCTGCGCGAGGCGGTGTGCAGCTACGACACGACCAGCATCCAGGAGATCCTGTTCGCGACGATGCCGGAGTTCTCTCCCATCGAACAGGATGCTTACATTTCATCCGCTAAAGTTGTGCCCTTTCCGGCACGTGAGGCCAACAGGCACCAATGAGCAAGCGAATTCGCAAGGCAGTTTTCCCGGTGGCAGGACTGGGGACGCGTTTTCTGCCAGCAACCAAGACCGTTCCGAAGGAAATGCTGCCGATCATCGACCGGCCGCTGATCCAGTACGCGGTGGATGAAGCGATCGAGGCGGGCTGCGACACGCTGGTGTTCATCACCAACCGCTACAAGCATGCGGTGGCCGATTATTTCGACAAGGCCTACGAACTGGAGCAGAAGCTCGAGCGCGCTGGCAAGCTGGAGCAGCTGGAGTTGATCCGTCATGTGCTGCCCAACGGCGTCCGCGCGATCTTCGTGACCCAGGCTGAAGCACTGGGCCTGGGCCATGCGGTGCTGTGTGCCAAGGCGGTGATCGGCGACGAACCGTTCGCGGTACTGCTGCCGGACGACCTGATCTGGAACCGTGGCGATGGCGCGCTGAAGCAGATGGCCGACCTCAACGAAGCCAGCGGTGCCAGCGTGATCGCGGTGGAAGACGTGCCGCATGACAAGACCGCCAGCTACGGCATCGTTGCCACCGATGCGTTCGATGGCCGCAAGGGCCGTATTTCTCAGATCGTGGAGAAGCCGAAGCCGGAGGACGCGCCGAGCGACCTGGCCGTGGTCGGCCGCTACGTGCTGAGCCCGAAGATCTTCGAGCTGCTGGAGCAGACCGGCAGTGGTGCCGGTGGCGAGATCCAGCTGACCGACGCGATCGCGCAGCTGCTGAAGACCGAAGAGGTGGATGCCTATCGTTTCGAGGGCACCCGTTTCGACTGCGGTACGCACCTGGGGCTGGTGGAGGCGACGATCCGCTTCGCGCTGGACAACCCGAAGCTGGCCGGCCCGGCACGCGAGAAGCTGGCGGCGATGTTGGCGGAATAAGGTTTTTCGAGCGCTCCGTTCGCGCTTTGATTGATACGTGAAGGGGGGGATGGGTGGGCCTTTGCAGGACACGCCGTAAACCCGTCCTTGGGGGCTCGATGGCGCCATCCATGGCGCCAACGGTCCTGCAAAGGCCCACCCATCCCACCTGTCAGGTCTCCTGCGGGCGCGGACGGGAAGGGCGGAATCAAGGGCAAGAGCAAAAGAAAAAAAGGCAGCCGATGGCTGCCTTTTTTGCTTGTTGGGGTCAGATCCCTTTGCTGCGCAAAGGGCTCTGACCCCAGCCTTTGCTTCTGCTCACCCCTCCGCCGCGTGGAATGTCGGCTGGCGCGGGTGGGTGAGGCTGGCCGGGACTGTCAGCGGCATGGATGCCGCTGCCAAGCCCCCAGGGAAGGGTTTACGGCGTGTCCCGGGCAGTCTCACCCACCCGGGCCCCACAGCAAACCGACACTCCAGCCGGCAACGCTTTGAACCTTACAGCGCCTCGAAAATACCCGCTGCGCCCATGCCGGTGCCGATGCACATCGTCACCATGCCGTACTTCTGCTGGCGACGGCGCAGGCCGTGCAGCAGGGTTGCGGTGCGGATCGCGCCGGTCGCACCCAGCGGGTGGCCCAGGGCGATCGCGCCGCCCAGCGGGTTGACCTTGCTCGGGTCCAGGCCGCAATCGCGGATCACCGCCAGCGACTGCGCGGCGAACGCTTCGTTCAGTTCAATCCAGTCCAGCTGGTCCTGGGTCAGGCCGGCCTGCTTGAGTGCCTTCGGAATCGCAGCGATCGGGCCGATGCCCATCACTTCCGGGCGCACGCCGGCTACCGAGAAGCTGACGAAACGGGCCAGCGGGGTCAGGCCGTAGTCCTTGATCGCCTGTTCCGAGGCCAGCAGCACGGCACCGGCGCCGTCGCTCATCTGCGACGAGTTGCCAGCAGTGACGGTGCCGCCGAACTGGCCGTTGCGGAACACCGGGCGCAGCTTGGCCAGGCCTTCGGCCGAGGAATCCGGGCGCGGGCCTTCGTCGGTGTCGGCCAGCTTGTTGCGGGTGAGGATGCGCTTGCCGTCAGCCAGGTCCGGCTGGTGCGAGATGATCTCGTACGGGCTGATCTCGTCCTTGAAGTCACCGTTCTGGATCGCGGCCATCGCCTTCTGGTGCGAGGCCAGGGCGAAGGCGTCCTGGTCTTCGCGCGAGACCTTCCACTCTTCGGCGACCTTTTCGGCGGTGATGCCCATGCCGTAGGCGATGGCCACGTGGTCGTTGTCGAACACGCTCGGCGCCATCGCTATCTTGTTGCCCATCATCGGCACCATCGACATCGACTCGGTGCCGCCGGCCAGCATCAGGTCGGCGTTGCCCAGGCGGATCGCGTCGGCGGCCTGCGCCACGGCCTGCAGGCCGGACGAGCAGAAGCGGTTCACGGTCTGCGCGGCGATGGTGTTCGGCAGGCCGGCCAGCAGCACGCCGATACGCGCCACGTTCATGCCCTGCTCGGCTTCCGGCATCGCGCAGCCGATGATCGCGTCATCGATGCGATTGACATCCACGCCGGGGGCCTGGGCAACGACGCTGCGCAGCACGTGCGCAAGCATGTCATCGGGGCGGGTGTTGCGGAACATGCCCTTGGGCGCCTTGCCAACCGGGGTGCGGGTGGCGGCGACGATGTAGGCGTCCTGGATTTGCTTGGTCATTGCAGTGATCTCTCGAATTTTTTAGCCGGAGTGCCGACCAACGGTCGGCACCCACCAGAGGCAGAGGAGTGCCCACCAGGGTGGGAACCCACCAGAGGCAGAGGAGTGCCGACCTGGGGTCGGCACCCGCCATCAATCAGTTACGCAGCGGCTTGCCGGTCTTGAGCATGTGCGCGATGCGGGCCTGGGTCTTTTCCTGCTGGGCCAGTTCGACGAAATGCTTGCGCTCCAGGGTCAGCAGCCACTCTTCGTCCACCAGGGTGCCGCGGTCGACCTTGCCGCCGCACAGCACGGTGGCGATGCGCTCGGCGATCTCGTAGTCGTACGGGCTGATGAAGCGGCCTTCCAGCATGTTGACCAGCATCATCTTGAAGGTGGCGATACCCACGTCACCGGCGACCTGGATGCGGCGTGCCGGCAGCGGCGGACGGTAGCCCGCTTCGGCCAGTGCGCGTGCTTCAGCCTTGGCGATGTACAGCGCCTCGTAGCTGTTGAACACCACCTTGTCGGTGCTGCGCAGCAGGCCCAGTTCCTGGGCGTTGACCGCCGAGTTGGAGACCTTGGCCATTGCCACGGTCTCGAAGGTCTTCTTCAGTTCGGCGAACACGTCACCACCCGGGCCGGCCGCCTGCGAGGCGCGCACGGCCAGTTCCTTCAGGCCGCCACCGGCCGGCAGCAGGCCGACGCCGGCTTCGACCAGGCCGATGTAGCTTTCCAGGAAGGCTACGGTCTTGGCGCTGTGCATCTGGAACTCGCAGCCACCACCCAGTGCCAGGCCACGCACGGCAGCCACCACCGGCACCAGCGAGTACTTGATGCGCTGGCTGGTGCGCTGGAAGTTGTGCACCATTTCTTCGAACTGGTCGACCTTGCCGGCCTGCAACAGGCCGAGCGCACCGGCCAGGTCGGCGCCGGCGGAGAAGGGTTCCTTCTGCTGCCAGATCACCAGGCCCTGGAAGTTCTTTTCGGCAAGCGACACGCATTCCTGCAGGCCGTCGAGCACGTGGTCGGAGACGGTGTTCATCTTGGTCTTGAAGCTGACCACGGCAATGCCGTCGCCGTCGTGCCACATGCGCACGCCGTCGTTCTCGAACACGGTTTCGCCCGGGGCGAACTTCTCGCCCAGCAGCGGATCCGGGAAGCGCTGGCGCTGGTACACCGGCAGCGACGAGCGCGGCAGCTTGGCGTTGCGCGACGGGCTGTAGCTGCCCTCGGCGGCGTGCACGCCATCGCGGCCATCGAACACCCAATCCGGCAGCGGGGCGTTGCTCATGCTCTTGCCGGCCACGATGTCATCGGCGATCCACTGCGCAACCTGCTTCCAGCCGGCGGCCTGCCAGGTTTCGAACGGGCCCAGCGACCAGCCGTAGCCCCAGCGGATGGCCAGGTCGACGTCGCGCGCGGTTTCGGCGATGTCGGCCAGGTGGTAGGCGCTGTAGTGGAACAGGTCGCGGAAGGTCGCCCACAGGAACTGCGCCTGCGGGTGCTGGCTCTCGCGCAGCTTGGCGAACTTCTCGGCCGGGTTCTTGATCTTCAGGATCTCGACCACTTCCGGTGCGGCGGTGCGATCAGCGGCGCGGTAGTCCTGCTTTTCCAGGTCCAGCACCACGATGTCCTTGCCGACCTTGCGGAAGATGCCGGCGCCGGTCTTCTGGCCCAGCGCGCCCTTGGCAATCAGCGCGTCCAGCCACTTCGGCGACTTGAAGAACTCATGCCACGGGTCGTTCGGCAGGGTGTCGCCCATGGTCTTGATGACGTGGGCCATCGTGTCCAGGCCGACCACGTCGGAGGTGCGGTAGGTGGCCGACTTCGGGCGACCGACCAGCGGGCCGGTCAGGCCGTCCACTTCATCGAAGCCCAGGCCGAACTGCTGGGTGTGGTGGATGGTGGACAGGATCGAGAACACGCCGATGCGGTTGCCGATGAAATTCGGGGTGTCCTTGGCGTACACCACGCCCTTGCCCAGGGTGGTGACCAGGAAGGCTTCCAGGCCTTCCAGCACCGAGGCGTCGGTGGTGGTGGCCGGGATCAGCTCGGCCAGGTGCATGTAGCGCGGCGGGTTGAAAAAGTGCACGCCGCAGAAGCGGTGGCGCAGCTGTTCGGGCAGCACGTCGGCCAGCTTGTTGATGCCCAGGCCCGAGGTGTTGGAGGCCAGCACCGCGTGGTCGGCCACGAACGGGGCGATCTTCTTGTACAGGTCCTGCTTCCAGTCCATACGCTCGGCGATGGCCTCGATGATCAGGTCGCAGTCCTTCAGCTGCTCCAGGCCGGACTCGTAGTTGGCCGGGGTGATGGCTTCGGCCAGCGACTTGCTGGCCAGCGGCGCCGGGCTCAGCTTGCCCAGGTTGGCGATCGCCTTCAGCACGATGCCGTCGGCCGGACCTTCCTTGGCGGGCAGGTCGAACAGCACGGTGTCGACGCCAGCGTTGGTGAGGTGGGCGGCGATCTGGGCACCCATGACGCCGGCACCCAGCACGGCGGCGCGGCGGACTAGCAGGGAATTGGACATGGTGTAGGGCCTTTGTTGGTCAGCAGTTACTGGGTGGAATCAATGGAGGCGGGCAGGGCGCTGCCGCTGCGTGCGGCGGCGCGGAACCCGGCCTCGGCGAAATGGATCAGTTCATGGGCGGCATGGGCACGATGCGCCGCTTCGGTGACACCGGCGGGACGCTTGATCAGCCCGAAGTCGGCCATGGCATAGGTGAGCGAGCCGGCCAGGAAATCCAGGCGCCAGTACAGCTCTTCCTTGCTCAGGCCGGGCACGCATTCGGCGATGGCCTTGCCGAACGCGCGCAGCACATGGCCGTAATGGTCGGACAGGAACTTGCGCAGGTTGTCGTTCTTCTCGGCGTAGGCGCGGGCGATCACGCGCACGAAGGCGCCGCCGCTCTGGCGGTCCTGGGCCATCGCCAGCGCAGGCTCGACGAAGGCGGCCAGCACCGGGCGCAGCTGGCCGGGGTGCTCGGTGCGGGCGCGCTCGAGCTGCGACAGGCGGGCGCCGGTCATCTCGTCCATGCGGCGGCGGAACACCTCGTTGACCAGGTTTTCCTTGGAACCGAAGTGGTAGTTCACCGCAGCGATGTTGACGTCGGCCTGGCTGGTGACCTGGCGCAGGGAGGTGCCGGCGAAGCCGTGCTGGGCGAACAGCTCCTCGGCGGCGCCGAGGATCCGGTCCTTGGTCGAGAAGTGGGCGGGCTTGGCCATCGGGCAGGCGGACCTTAATCAAACGATTGTTTGATACTAGAACCAGACGGTAGCGTATGGCATTTTGCAGTGCAGCAAAAATGGACCGGGTGGTCAGAATCCGCTCAGGTGGGTGAATGGGGTGGGGCGGGGTCGGATCCCCGAACGGGGCTCCGACCCCGACCTTGGGCCAGGAACGGGGTCAGAGCCCCTGCGGGGATCCGACCCTGGCCCCTCACGGGGTTGCCGGCCAGCGGCCGGCACTACCACCACGCCGCGATATCTTTTACAATCCGCGCACGTTTATCAGGCTAAGCCCGCGTTTCGACGCGGCTTTTTTTTTGTTACCCTTCGGGCCATCAGCGGCCCGATTCCATTGGAGACATCCCATGGCGCTGGAGCGCACCCTTTCGATCATCAAGCCGGACGCCGTTGCCAAGAACGTCATCGGCGAAATCTACGCCCGCTTTGAAAAGGCTGGCCTGAAGGTCGTGGCCGCCAAGTACAAGCAGCTGTCGCGCCGTGAAGCCGAAGGCTTCTACGCCGTGCACCGCGAGCGTCCGTTCTTCAACGCGCTGGTCGAGTTCATGATCTCCGGCCCGGTGATGATCCAGGCCCTGGAAGGCGAGAACGCCGTCCTGGCCCACCGCGACCTGCTGGGCGCCACCAACCCGAAGGAAGCCGCGCCGGGCACCATCCGCGCCGACTTCGCCGAATCCATCGATGCCAACGCCGCCCACGGCTCGGACTCGGTCGAGAATGCAGCGATTGAAATCGCCTACTTCTTCGCCGCCACCGAAGTCGTTTCGCGCTGAGAGTAATGCCGTGAACGAGGTCGTACAGACACCCGCCATCCAGCCGCTGCCGAAGTCGGCACCCACGGCTGGCAAGCAGAACCTGCTCGACCTCGATCGCGCGGGCCTGGAGAAGTTTTTCGTCGAGGTTCTTGGCGAGAAGAAGTTCCGTGCCCATCAGGTGATGAAGTGGATCCACCATCGCTACGTCACCGAGTTCGATGAGATGACCGACCTCGGCAAGGTCCTGCGCGCCAAGCTGCAGGAGCATGCCGAGGTCCTCGTCCCGAACATCGTGTTCGACAAGCCCTCCGCCGACGGCACCCACAAGTGGCTGCTGGCGATGGGCGTGGATGGCAAGAACGCCATCGAGACCGTGTACATCCCCGACAAGACCCGTGGCACGCTGTGCGTGTCCTCGCAGGTCGGTTGCGGCCTGAACTGCACGTTCTGTTCCACTGCCACCCAGGGCTTCAACCGCAACCTGACCACCGCCGAGATCATCGGCCAGGTGTGGATTGCCGCACGCCACCTGGGCAACGTGCCGCACCAGATGCGCCGTCTTACCAACGTGGTGATGATGGGCATGGGCGAGCCGTTGATGAATTTCGACAACGTCGTGCGCGCCATGAGCGTGATGCGCGACGACCTGGGCTACGGCCTGGCCAACAAGCGCGTGACCCTGTCGACCTCCGGCCTGGTGCCGCAGATCGACCGCCTGTCCACCGAAAGCGACGTGTCGCTGGCGGTGTCGCTGCATGCGCCCAACGATGCGCTGCGCGAGACGCTGGTGCCGCTCAACAAGAAGTACCCGATTGCCGAGCTGATGGCTTCGTGCGCACGCTACCTGCGCGCCAACAAGCGCCGCGAATCGGTGACCTTCGAGTACACCCTGATGAAGGGCATCAACGACAAGCCCGAGCATGCCCGCGAGTTGGCGCGCCTGATGCGCCAGTTCGACAACGCGGTGCAGGCCAAGGACTCGGGCAAGGTCAACCTGATCCCGTTCAACCCGTTCCCGGGCACCCGCTACGAGCGTTCGGAAGAAGCGCATATCCGCGCCTTCCAGAAGATCCTGCTCGACAGCAACGTGCTGACCATGGTCCGCCGCACCCGTGGCGACGACATCGACGCCGCCTGTGGTCAGCTCAAGGGCCAGGTGATGGACCGCACACGCCGCCAGGCCGAGTTCAACAAGACGCTTCAGGCGGGGAAGGGGAGCGATGCCGCGGCCTGACCGCCTCTGGCTGGTCCTGATCGCAGGCGTGCTGGCCATTTCGGTCGGCGGCTGCAAATCCCACTCCAAGGCCAAGCTGGGCCCCAGCATGGCGCCGGTGTACTCCGTGCGTGACCCGGACAACGTCCGGCGCCAGGTGCGCTGGCAGGATCTGCTGTCCCTGGCGGCCCGCGACCTGCAGGTCGGCAACCTTGATGCTGCCGAGCGCAAGGTCCGCGAGGCGCAGAAGCTGGCCCCGGATGCGCCGGACGGTCTGGTGCTGCTGGCCGGCATCGACGAGCGCCGCGGCCGTACCCAGCAGGCTGGCGAGAACTTCCGCCGGGCTGCTGAGTTGGCGCCGCAGCGCGGCGACGTACTCAACAATTACGGTGCCTGGCTGTGCCAGCAGGGGCGGCCGGCCGAGTCGCTGGTCTGGTTCGATCGCGCATTGCAGGCCCCCGGCTATGCTGCAGCGGCCGAAGCACAGGCCAATGCGGGCGGTTGTGCGCTGGATGCCGGCCAGCTCGAGCGTGCCGAGCGCGACCTGCGCGCGGCACTCGCAGTGCTGCCCGGCAACCCGGTTGCGCTGGAGGCGATGGCTCAGTTGAGCTTCCGCCAGGGCCGCTTCATGGAGGCCCGGGCCTTCGCCGAACGTAGGATTGCAGCTGCACCCGCAACGCGTTCCGTGTTACAACTTGCGTCTCAAATCGAAGCGCGGCTGGGTGATCGGGCGGCATCTGATCGCTATCTTCAGCGGATTCGACAGGAATTTCCGCAGGAAGCGGGCTCCTAACTCCAGGGTTGATGCATTGTGATTGATGACCAGACTGTGAGCGCTCTCGAGACTGCGGCCGGCTGCGGCACCCGCCTGCGCCAGGCCCGTGAGGCGGCCGGACTGACCCTCGAAGATGTCGGCTCGCGCCTGCGCATGCCGATCCAGGTGGTCAGGTCGCTGGAAGAAGAACAATGGCAGAAGCTCGGCGCGCCGGTGTTCGTGCGCGGCCAGCTGCGCAGCTATGCGCGCCTGCTCGACGTGGACGTGGGCCAGCTGCTGGAGCAGGCCCAGGTCGGGCCGGTGGTCCCGCCCACCCTGGTCAGCCATACCCATACCCCGCGTGCGCGCCGTATCGCCGAGAACCTCGGTCGGCGCGTGCTCTATGTCGGTATCACCGCGGTGCTGGCCGTGCCGGTGTGGTTCGCCACCCGTGGCCACTTCGATGGCAGTGCCCCCCCGGCGCCGAATACCGCGTCGCTGGATGCGCTGCCGGCCGCCGTGCCGGTGACCCCGTCGGCGGCAGGCATCGAGCCGTCCGCGCCGGTCGAAGTGGCGGCTGCTCCGGCCAGCAAGCCGGCGGCAACCCCGTACGTGGCCTCGCTGGCTCCGGTGCCGCGTTCGGCCCCGGCCGCCGCTGCGGCCAATACGCTGGACATGCAGTTCAACGGCGACAGCTGGGTCGATATCGGTGGCCCGGACGGCACCAGCGTCGAGAAGGCGCTGATCAAGTCCGGCGAGAGCCGCAGCTTCACCCCGGGCCAGGTTGCCCGGGTCACGCTGGGCAATGCCTCGGCGGTCCAGGTTCAGCAGAATGGCGCTATCGTCGATCTGACCCCCTACCAGCGAGCCAACGTGGCACGCTTTCAGGTATCCTCTGAAGGCTCCGTAGTCCCGGTTTCGCACTGAGGCGCGGTTTCACCACCTTCGATTAATCCCAATGGTCCCTCCCGACGGGCGGGGCGAGAGTACGCATGGCGATCGACGACCTGCTCGACGAGCACGAACAAAGTGAACGCGTCCGCAGCTGGCTGCGGAAGAATGGCGCCAGCATCCTCGGTGGCGTAGTCATCGCCATCGGTGCCATTGCCGGCTGGCAGTGGTACCAGAAGGATCAGGGCGGCAAGCTGGCCTCGGCCAATGTCGAGTACCAGAAGGCCCTGGTCGGCCTTCAGCAGAACAAGCTTGACGACGCCTCCAAGGCGGTCAAGGCGCTCGAAGCTGGTCCGTCCAGCATCTACGGCGACCTCGCGGCGCTGCAGCTGGCCAAGGCCCAGGTCGACGCCGGCAAGAACGAAGAAGCGCTGGCCACCCTGCGCGCCGTGAAGGTCGAAGGCGACCTGCAGCGCGTGGTCGACCAGCGCGTGGCCCGCCTGCTGGTGGCTACCGGCAAGAGCGACGAGGCCATCAAGCTGCTCGGCAGCGCCACTGACAGCAGCAGCCTGGAGATCCATGGCGACGCGCTGATGGCGCAGGGCAAGCGCGATGACGCCCGTGCACAGTACGAGAAGGCGCTGAAGTCGCTGGACGTGGCAGCGCCGCAGCGGCGCCTGCTGGAAACCAAGGTTATGGATGCTGGCGGCACGGTCGCCGCCCCTGCGGAGTCGGTTTGATGAGTCAGAAGGTCATGATCACCCGCGTCGCCACCGTGCTCCTGATGGGCATGGCGTTGACTGGCTGCAGCACCGTGAAGGGCTGGTTCGCCGGTAAGGACGCGGCAGCGAAGAAGGCCCAGGAGCCGGCTGAACTGGTCAAGTTCGAGCCCTCCGTGAAGGTCAACAAGGCCTGGTCGGTCAACCTCGGCAAGGGCGAGCGCCGCATCGGCGTGCGCCAGGGCCCGGCAGTGGCCAACGGCCACGTGTTCGCCGCGGCGATCACCGGTGGCGTCCACGCCATCGACCTGCAGACCGGCAAGAAGGTCTGGACCTGGGAGCCGAAGAAGGAAAAGAAGAAGGCCAAGCTGCGCCTGTCCGGTGGCCCGGGTGTCGGTGAGAATCTGGTCGTGATCGGCACGCTCGATGGCCAGGTCATCGCCCTGGACATCAACGACGGCAGCGAGAAGTGGCGCGCCCGTGTTCCGGGTGAAGTCATTGCCGCGCCGGCCGTTGCCCAGGGCATGGTCTTCGTGCGCAGCAATGATGGCCGTGTGACCGCTTTCGATGTCGGCAACGGCACCCAGAAGTGGTTCAACCCGAGCGAGCTGCCGGCGCTGACCGTGCGTGGCAACGCGCCGGTGGTGACCGGTCCGGGCGTGCTGTTCATCGGCAAGGATGAAGGCGCGGTTGCCGCGCTTGCCATGCAGGATGGCCGCACCCTGTGGGAACAGAACCTCGGCAACGGCGAAGGCCGTACCGAGCTGGAGCGCATGGCCGACGTCGATGGCGCCCCGGTGCTGGAGGGCAACACCCTCTATGTAAGCAGCTTCAAGAACCAGACCATGGCCATCGAAGGCCCGACCGGTCGCCCGCTGTGGGCGCGCGACCATGGCGGCGCGGGTGGCGTGGCGGTTTCGTCTGGCAATGTTTTCGTTACCGACAACAAGGGCGGCGTGTTCGGCCTGGACAAGGCGACCGGCGCAGCAATGTGGTCGCAGACCGAGCTGGCGCGTCGTTCGCTGACCGGCCCGGCGCTGCACGGCGACTACGTGGTGGTCGGTGACTACAAGGGATACGTGCACTGGTTGAAGACCGCCGATGGGGCGATGGCTGCACGGGCAAAGAGCGGCGGTGACGCCCTGCTTGCCCAGCCAATCGTCGTAGACGGGGTGCTGCTGGTGCAGAACGTGGATGGCAAGCTGACCGCCTTCCGGTTGGCAAATTAAAAATGGAGTAATCGCGATGCTGCCTTTGGTCGCCCTGGTTGGACGGCCGAATGTCGGCAAGTCGACTATTTTCAATGCGCTTACGCGCACCCGTGACGCCCTGGTCCACGACCAGCCCGGCGTCACCCGCGACCGCAACTACGGCGTCTGCCGTCTCGACGAGGACAATCATTTCCTCGTCGTCGACACCGGCGGCATCGCGGAAGAGGAAGAAGGCCTGGCTGGCGCTACCACGCGCCAGGCCCGTGCCGCCGCTGCGGAAGCCGATCTGATCCTGTTCGTGGTCGATGCCCGTGACGGCAGCTCGGCCATGGACGATGAGATCCTGGCCTGGCTGCGCAAGCTGTCGCGCCCGACGCTGCTGCTGATCAACAAGATCGACGGCACCGACGAGGACAGCGTGCGTTCGGAGTTCGCCCGTTACGGCTTCAGCGAAATGCTGACCGTCTCGGCCGCGCATCGCCAGGGCCTGGATGACCTGCTCGAAGAAGTGGTGCAGCGCCTGCCGGAAGAAGGCAGCGGCGAAGAGCTGGACAACGATCCGAACCGCATCCGCATTGCCTTTGTCGGCCGCCCGAACGTGGGCAAGTCGACCCTGGTCAACCGCATCCTCGGCGAGGAGCGCATGATCGCCTCCGACGTGCCGGGTACCACCCGCGACTCGATCGCCGTGGACCTGGAGCGTGATGGCCGTGAGTACCGCCTGATCGACACCGCCGGCCTGCGCCGCCGCTCGCGCGTGGACGAAGTTGTCGAGAAGTTCTCGGTGGTCAAGACCATGCAGTCGATCGAGCAGTGCCAGGTGGCGGTGCTGATGCTGGACGCCACCGAAGGTGTGACCGACCAGGACGCCACCGTGCTCGGCGCCGTGCTCGATGCCGGCCGCGCGCTGGTGATCGCCATCAACAAGTGGGATGGCCTGACCGAGTACCAGCGCGAGCAGGCCGAAACCATGCTGTCGCTTCGCCTGGGCTTCGTGCCATGGGCCGAATCGGTGCGCATCTCGGCCAAGCATGGCTCGGGCCTGCGTGAGCTGTTCCGTGCGGTGCACCGCGCGCACGAATCGGCGAACAAGACCTTCACCACCAGCGAAGTGAACAAGGCGCTGGAAGTGGCCTACGAGACCAACCCGCCGCCGACCATCCGCGGCCATGTCTCCAAGCTGCGTTACGTGCACCCGGCCGGTGCCAACCCGCCGACCTTCATCGTGCACGGCACCCGCCTGAAGGAACTGCAGGAGTCGTACAAGCGCTACCTGGAGAACTTCTTCCGCAAGCGCTTCAAGCTGATCGGCACGCCGGTGAGCTTCATCTTCCGCGAGGGTACCAACCCGTACGAGGGCAAGAAGAACGTCCTCACCGAGCGGCAGGTCAAGGCCAAGCGGCGCTTGATGAAGCACGTCAAGGGCAAGTGATGCAGAGAAAGGCGGCCGCAGGGCCGCCTTTCTTGTTTGTGGTAGTGCCGGCCGCTGGCCGGCAACCCGATGATGCCTGGCGTGTTCACGAGGTTGCCGGCCGGCGGCCGGCACTACCCCCACGTCTACAGATCTCGATCAGGGCGGAGTGCTGCGGCGAGCGCGGCAATGCGGCAACGCGCATGGCATGCCTCGGCCGCGCCGCGATGTTGAAGCCGGTTGCATCTGGCTTGTGGCAGGGATCGATTCCGGCAGCTGCACCTGCCCCGTGATGCTTGCCCAGACCAGGGTCGTACCCAGTGCACCTGCCAGGTACGCCACCGACACCGCCCCGATCAGCAGGCCCGCAGCATGCTCCAGCCATGGAAGCAATCGGCAACACCCCTGTGCCCAGCGCGGATGGCTGCCGAGCCACGCCATCAGCAGGCCGAGCGACAGTGCGACGCCACTCAGGCAGGCCACGTAAGCGGCCTGGGTGCCAGTGTCGGCTACGAGGCCGGTAACCAGGGCTGCAATCGCGAACTGCAGCATCCAGTTGCTGCTGCTGGCGAACGCCAGCAGGCATCCTGCTTCGGCGAGCGGGCAACGGGAGCGGGCGCGCAGGCCCAAGGGCATCTGCAGGGAAAGCGGAGAGAACGGGGTCAAGCCGGCGTCGCGCAGGCACATACCCGCCAGGCGCAGCAGCAGGAGGCAGCCCACACACTGCATCGCCAGCGTCCACAGGCCGCGGTTTCCCAGCATGCCCGCTGCAACGAAAGCCGTCGCACAGATGACGCCCGTACCGACGGCGATACCGAACGACGTGGCCATGGCGGCGTGCCTGCCCGCGCCCATCGCGGTGCGCAGGATCTTCGCGTGATGCGAAGCAGGCAGGAGCATGGCGAAGCCGTACAACACCGCGACGATGAAGAACTGCTGCACGTAAACCTGCCACTGACCTACAGAAAGTGCAGAGTGTGGGCGGGTGTGAACGCGCCGTATTGAACGCCATTGCGACAGGCGCGAATCGCCGGCATCAGCCGGCCCACAGCGACACGACGATCCATAGCGCCAGTGCGATCATCAGAAGCCCTGCGGCCCGCTCCAGCCAGGGCAGGGCGCGTGCGAACCGACGCAGCACCCACGGGTGGCCGACCAGTGCGGCTACCAGCAGATCCCAAAGCAGGACAATGCCGAACATCCACGCGCCATAGAAGAATTTCGTTGTGGCGTTGGCCTGCGGGCCGTTGAGCATTGCCGCCAGCGTTGCGTAGAACAGCGCATTCTTCGGGTTCAGCAGCGCAGACAGGGCGCCCAGCCCTGCCGCCTTCCACCACCCGTGCGTATCGCCTGCGCGCGATTCCGTGGCAGGTGCCTGCAGCGTCGTAGAACCCGCATGGCGCAGGAACAGCGTGCCGAGGTACAGCAGGAAGCCGCAGCCCGCCAACTGCACCGCAATGAACCCTGCGCTGCCCGCGCGCAGCATCGCGATGCCGGTGAAGGCGGCCACGATGAAGATGCCATTGCCCAAGGCAATGCCGGCGCAGGCGCCGCTGGCGGTACGCCACCCGGACGTGATCGCCGTGCGTGCAACGAGGAAGAAGTCGGGGCCGGGCGAGAGCAGGGCGAGAAAATGTACGGTGGCGATGACCAGGAACTGTTCCATCGGGTCCGGCGGAGGCTGGCTGGGGCGCCAGTCTGGGGATGTGCCGCGCGACGGTATTGAACGATATTGCAGGCTCAGCGCCGATACTGCCCGGGTGTCGCACCGGCGTGGGCCTTGAAGACCCGCTGGAAATGACTCTGGTCGGCAAAGCCCAGTGCATGCGCGACCACGGCCAGTGCCTGGCCTTCGCACAACCGTCGGCGAGCCTCCTGGATGCGCTGGTCGATCTGCCAGGCGTGTGGGGTCAGGCCCGTGGCACGTCGGAAGGCGCGGATCAGCTGGTAACGGCTCATGCCTGCCAGCGATGCGAGCTCCTGCAGGGCCGGGGTGTGCTCGAGCCGCTGGCGCAGAAGGTCCATCACCGGCTGCACCCGCTGCTGTAGTGCGGCGTCTTCAGGCGGGCCGGCGACGGCTACACCATCGTGTTCATCCAGATCGCCGACGAACGCGATCAGGGCCGCTTCCTTGACGCTGACCGGATCGTCGGAGAACAGCGTCTCATTGAGCTGGCAGTACTGCTGGTAGCGCGGGCGATGGTGGGAAATCCGGATGGGTTCCTGCTGCCAATCGGGTCCGGGCAGGCCGTCATACTCGGCGCGGACCTCGGCCATCCAGCGCGCGTCCAGATGCAGCATCTGGTAGCTCCAGACCTGGCCGGGCAGGGGGTTGCAGGCGTGCACGCGGCCTGCGGGTACGCCGACCAGATTGCCGGGTTGCAGCAGGCGCGGTCCTTCCGCGGCGCCGGTGAACACGCTGTTGCCAGCGTCCACTGCGCCGATCGAGAAAGTGTCATGGCTGTGCGGGCGATGGCAGGCGCGGCTGTCGCACGCCCGTCGGCTTTCGACGAAGGGCATGCGCGGGTCACGCCAGAATTCAGTGGCAGAGCGCATGCAGCGGTTCCGGGATGCAGGGGGCAACGCCCGCATGGTGCCATGTTCGGGGCAAGGCGCGTCGAGGGTGTCTGCGCGATAATGCACCCATGAGCATCCAAGAGCTTTCCCCCGCGCAGGCGCGCGAGCGCCTGACCCATGGCGCCGTGTTGATCGATGTGCGCGAGGCGCACGAACGGGCCGGGGGCATGGCCGAAGGCGCGCGTGGCGTGGCCAAGGGCGAGCTGCAGGCTGATCCCGCTGCGCATCTGCCAAAGCACGACCAGGAAATCCTGTTGATCTGCCAGAGCGGCAAGCGCTCGGCCGATGCCGCGCAGTTCCTGCTGGAGGCCGGCTACACCCACGTCGCTTCCGTCTCCGGCGGCACCGTGGCCTGGCGCGAGCAGTCGCTGCCGCTGGCGCAGCCGCTGACCAGCGCGGCCGACAGCGACTTCTACGACCGCTACTCACGCCACCTGCTGCTGCCCCAGGTGGGTGAGGCCGGCCAGCGCAGGCTGCAGCAGTCGCGGGTGCTGGTGCTGGGCGCGGGCGGTCTGGGCGCGCCGGCCGGCTTCTATCTGGCTGCGGCCGGGGTGGGGCACCTGCGCTTTGCCGACCATGACCGCGTGGAGCGCAGCAACCTGCACCGGCAGATCGTGCATACCGAGGCCAGCGTCGGCCAGCTCAAGGTCGATTCCGCGCGCGAGCGATTGCTGGCGCTGAACCCCTCGATCGAGGTCGAGGCGGTGCCGGAGCGGGTTACGTCCGAGAACGTGGATGCGCTGCTGGAGGGCGTGGACGTGGTGCTGGACGGCTCAGACAACTTCCCGCTGCGCTACCTGCTCAACGACGCCTGCATCAAGCACGCCAAGCCGCTGGTGTACGCCGCCATCGAGCGCTTCGACGGCCAGGTGAGCGTGTTTGATGCCGGCCGCCAGCGTGGCGTGGCGCCGTGCTACCGCTGCCTGTTCCCCGAGCCACCGCCGCCGGAGTTCGCGCCGAACTGTTCCGAGGCGGGTGTGCTGGGTGTGCTGCCTGGCCTGGCTGGGGTGCTGCAGGCCACCGAGGTGCTAAAGCTGCTGCTGGGCATCGGCGAACCGCTGGTTGGCCGCCTGCTGCGTTTCGATGCGCTGGGCATGCGCTTCCGCGAGACCGGCATCCGGCCGGACCCGCACTGCCCGGTATGCGCGCCGGGCGTGCCATTCCCGGGGTATATCGATTACGCGGCGTTTTGTCGGGGTGGGTGAGGCTGGCCGGGGAGTGGATTGGTAGATGCCGACCTTGGTCGGCGCTCTTGTGCCAACCAAGGTTGGCACCTACCGAAGCGGGTGCATGATTGGCGCCCGCCGATGCGCATGCATGGTTTCGGAATCCGGCATCCGGCCGGACCCGCATTGCCCGGTGTGCGCGCCGGGCGTGCCGTTCCCGGGGTATATCGATTACGCCGCGTTCTGCCGGGGCGGGTGAACCCGGTAGCGCCGGGCCATGCCCGGCGAGCGCAGCGGCGCGCGCAGGTACATCCGCCGGGCATGGCCCGGCGCTACCGTTTATGGTTTCGGGATGATGCTGGGGGTCGCTCCCGGCATCGTTCCACCTCCAAGACAATCCGGCGCAACATGCGTGCTATTGCCGTCATCGGCATTGCTCTATTGTTGAACCCGATTCTGGATCTTGGGGAAAACACCGCATGGCGGTAGAAGCAGCGACCAGCGAGCTGGTCAAGGTCGTGGCCCTGTTGGGCGCGGCGGTGGTGATGGTGCCTTTGTTCCGCCGGGCCGGCCTGGGCTCGGTGCTGGGCTACTTCGCTGCCGGCCTGGCGATCGGACCGTTCGGGCTGGGCTGGTTCTCCGACCCACAGTCGATCCTGCATACCGCCGAACTCGGCGTGGTGATGTTCCTGTTCGTGATCGGCCTGGAAATGCGGCCGTCGCACCTGTGGAGCCTGCGCAAGGAGATCTTCGGGCTGGGCACGCTGCAGATCGTCACCTGTGCGCTGGTGCTGACCAGCATCGCCAAGCTGTTCGGCCTGCCGTGGCAGGTCGCCTTCATCGGTGCCACCGGCTTCGTGCTCACCTCCACCGCGGTGGTGATGCAGCTGCTGGCCGAGCGCGGTGACATCGCGTTGCCGTCGGGGCAGAAGATCGTCTCCATCCTGCTGTTCGAAGACCTGCTGATCGTGCCGTTGCTGGCGCTGGTGGCTTGGATGGGACCGAGTGCGGGCAGTGCCGATGGCGAGGGCTCGCGCTGGCTGTCGGTGGCGATCGGCGTCGGTGCCATCGTCGGCCTGGTGCTGGTCGGCCGCTTCCTGCTCAACCCGCTGTTCCGCGTGCTGGCCGAATCGAAGGCGCGCGAGGTGATGACCGCCGCCGCATTGCTGGTGGTGCTGGGCGCGGCGCTGCTGATGCAGCTGTCCGGACTGTCGATGGCGATGGGCGCGTTCCTCGCCGGCGTGCTGCTGAGTGAGTCGACCTTCCGTCACCAGATCGAGGCGGACATCGAGCCGTTCCGCGGCATCCTGCTCGGCCTGTTCTTCCTCAGCGTGGGCATGGCGCTGGACCTGAGCGTGGTGGCCGCGCACTGGCAGCTGATCCTCGGCCTGGTGCTGGCGCTGATGGCGGCCAAGGCACTGTGCATCTACGTGGTGGCGCGCATCATGGGCAGCGACCATGCGCAGGCGCTGGATCGCGGCGTGTTGATGGCGCAGGGCGGCGAGTTCGCCTTCGTACTGTTCTCTGCTGCCGCATCGGCCGGCGTGATCGACCTGGAGATCAATGCCAACTTCACCGCCGTGGTGGTGCTGTCGATGGCGCTGACCCCGCTGGTGGTGCTGGTCTACAAGCGCATCGCGCCGAAGCCGACGGTGAACATGGACGGCGTGGACGAGGCCGACGGCCTGTCCGGCAGCGTGCTGCTGATCGGCTTCGGCCGCTTCGGCCAGGTCGCCAGCCAGTCGCTGCTGGCGCGCGATGTGGATGTGACCATCATCGACAACGATGTGGAGATGATCCAGAGCGCGGCGCGCTTCGGTTTCAAGATCTATTACGGTGATGGCACGCGTCTGGATGTGCTGCATGCCTCGGGTGCAGCGACCGCGCGTGCGATTGCGGTGTGCGTGGACAAGGCCGAAGCCGCCGACCGCATCGTGGAACTGGTGGCGCATGAATTCCCACAGGCCAAGTTGATGGTGCGCTCGTTCGATCGCGAGCATTCGCTGCGGCTGATCCATGCCGGTGTCGATTTCCAGATCCGCGAGACCTTTGAATCGGCAGTGCTGTTTGGCCAGGCCGCGCTGGTGGAACTGGGTGCGGACGAGGACGACGCGGTGGAGATTGCCGAACAGATCCGCCGTCGCGATGCCGAGCGTTTCGAGCTGGAGATTGCCGGTGGTGGTTTGAATGCCGGCGCGCGGATGATCTACGGCAACAGCCCGCAGGGCGTACCGACGCCGACGCCGTTTACTGCGCCGAAGCGGGAGAGCAAGACGCTGAACCCGCAGGATGTGCCGGAAGAGGAAGAGTAGCCCCGGTAGTGCCGGCCGCTGGCCGGCAAATACGGAAACGTTCCGACGTCATGAGGTTGCCGGCCAGCGGCCGGCACTACCGGAGGTTGGCAATTTGCGTCACCCCGGGGTCAGAGCCCTTTGCCTGCGGCAAAGGGATCCGACCCCATCAGGACCCCATTCTGCGGTGGGCGAGGGGGCCTGAATCGGGGACAATAGCGTCCCCGCCGCCCCACGCCTGCTCCCGATGACCGATTCCGCCTCCCAGCTTCCTGCCCGCATCCTTGATGGCCGCCGTATCGCCGAGGACCTGCTCGACAGCCTGAAGGTGCGCGTCGACGCCCGCGTGGCCGCCGGCGGCAGCCGCCCGGGCCTGGCCGTGGTGCTGGTCGGTGGTGACCCGGCCTCGACCGTGTACGTGCGCAACAAGCGCCGTGCCGCCGAGAAGGTCGGCATCGAAGCACATGACTACGACCTGCCGGCCGGTACCACCGAAGCCGAGCTGCTCGACCTGATCGACCAGCTCAATGCCGATCCGAAGATCAACGGCATCCTGATCCAGCTGCCGCTGCCGGGCATCCCCGACGCGCGCCGGCTGATCCAGCGCATCGACCCGCGCAAGGACGTGGACGGTTTCCACCCGGAAAACGTCGGCCACCTGGCCCTGCGCGAGTTCGGCCTGCGCCCTTGCACTCCGCGCGGCATCACCACGCTGCTGGGCCACACCGACCAGCCGGTGCGCGGCCGCAACGCCACCATCGTGGGCGTGAGCAACCATGTCGGCCGCCCGATGGGCCTGGAGCTGCTGATTGCCGGCTGCACCGTCACCAGCTGCCACAAGTTCACCCCCAAGGACGTGCTGGAACAGGCCGTGCGCAACGCCGACATCCTGGTGGTGGCGGTGGGTCGCCCGGGCATCGTGCCGGGCGAGTGGGTGAAGCCGGGCGCGGTGGTGATCGATGTGGGTATCAACCGGCTGGATGACGGCCGGTTGGTGGGTGACGTTGGGTTTGAAGCGGCGGCCCAGCGGGCGAGCTGGATCACCCCGGTGCCGGGTGGCGTGGGCCCGATGACCGTGGCCACGTTGATGCAGAACACCCTGGAAGCCGCGGAAGCGCTGAGCTGACCTTTTGGGGTGGGTGCCGACCGTTGGTCGGCACAATGCCGGCAGGCCGATGACCCGCTCTTGGTAGGTGCCAACCTTGGTTGGCACGATCCGTCCGGCGCCTGTGCCCCAGATGGGGTGAAGGCAGCTCCCTGATTGTGCCAACCAAGGTTGGCACCTACCAAAGGCGGTTCCGTGGCGATTCCATGTCCATGGCGGTTCCATGGGTGCCAACCTTGGTTGGCACGATCCGTCCGGCGCCTGTGCCCCAAATGGGGTGATGGCCTCTCCCTGTTTGTGCCAACCAAGGTTGGCACCTACCAAAGGCGGTTCCGAGGCGGTTCCATGTCCATGGCGATTCCGTGGGTACCAACCAAGGTTGGTACCCACCCAGGCCCCCCTGAACCAATCACCGCCCGCGCGACACTGCGTCGCATCTACCCCCTGCCACACGGTGCGAAAACAGGGTAAAATGTCGCGCTTCCCCACATCTCGGGTATGCCGATGCTGCGCATCCAGGCTGAAGCACTCACTTACGACGACGTCTCGCTCGTCCCCGCCCATTCGACCATCCTGCCCAAGGACGTCAACCTCGAAACGCGGTTGACTCGCGACCTGAAGCTCAAGCTTCCGATCCTGTCCGCAGCCATGGATACCGTCACCGAAGCCCGCCTGGCCATCGCCATGGCCCAGCTCGGCGGCATGGGCATCATCCACAAGAATCTCAGCCTGGAACAGCAGGCCGCGGAAGTGGCCAAGGTCAAGAAGTTCGAGGCCGGTGTCATCCGCGACCCGATCACCGTCGACCCGGAAACCACCATCCGCGACGTGCTGGCCCTGACCCAGGCGCACAACATCTCCGGCGTGCCGGTGGTGGGCAGCGACGGCCTGCTGGCCGGCATCGTGACCCACCGCGACATGCGCTTCGAGACCGAGCTGGACGATCCGGTCCGCCACATCATGACCAAGAAGGATCGCCTGATCACGGTCAAGGAAGGCGCCGCCTCTGACGAAGTGCTGCAGCTGCTGCACCGCAACCGCATCGAAAAGGTGCTGGTGGTCAACGATTCGTTCGAACTGCGTGGCCTGATCACCGTCAAGGACATCCAGAAGAACACCGACTTCCCGAACGCTGCCAAGGATCTGTCGACCCGCCTGCTGGTCGGCGCTGCCGTCGGCGTCGGTGGCGATACCGATCGCCGCGTGGAAGCGCTGGTCGCCGCCGGCGTGGACGTGATCGTGGTTGATACCGCGCACGGCCATTCGCAGGGCGTGCTGGACCGCGTCAGCTGGGTCAAGAAGAACTTCCCGGGCGTGCAGGTCATCGGTGGCAACATCTGCACCGGTGAAGCCGCACTGGCGCTGCTGGGCAGCGGCGCGGACGCAGTCAAGGTCGGCATCGGCCCGGGCTCGATCTGCACCACCCGCGTCGTCGCCGGTGTCGGCGTGCCGCAGGTCACCGCCATTGACCTGGTGGCCGAAGCGCTGCAGGACCGCATCCCGCTGATCGCCGACGGTGGCGTCCGCTACTCGGGCGACATCGGCAAGGCGCTGGCCGCCGGTGCCTCGACCATCATGGTCGGTGGCCTGCTGGCCGGTACCGAGGAATCGCCGGGCGAGACCGAGCTGTACCAGGGCCGTTCGTACAAGAGCTACCGCGGCATGGGTTCGCTGGCTGCCATGGAAAAGGGGTCGAAGGACCGCTACTTCCAGGACGCCGCCACCGCCGACAAGCTGGTGCCGGAAGGCATCGAAGGCCGCGTGCCGTACCGCGGCCCGGTGGGCGGCATCATCCACCAGCTGATGGGCGGCCTGCGCGCCACCATGGGCTACGTGGGCTGCGCCACCATCGAAGACATGCGCAGCAAGCCCAAGTTCGTGAAGATCAGCGGCGCCGGCCAGCGTGAGAGCCACGTCCACGACGTGACGATCACCAAAGAGCCGCCGAACTACCGCGCCTGATGCGCTTGCGAACTGCTCTTGCGATTACGGGCAGCCTGCTGATGGCAGGCTGTTCGTTGTCCGAACCGCCGCCGCGCTCCGGGTCTCCGGGCGCGGCGGTTTCGCAATTGCAGGACGTGCAGGCGTGCCAGAACGCGTTCTCGCTGCCGAAGGGCTGGCAGGTGCAGGCCGCTGGCGAGCAGCGTTGGCTGCTGAAGGGCACTGGCGAGCGCCCGCTGCAGGTCACCCTGCAATGCATTACCGAGCTGTTGCACGGGCCGGATGATCCGGTGCTGACGCCAGTACTGGGCGCGCTGGAGCCCGCACGGATGAGTGTGCGCTGGGCGTCCTGGGGCGCTGCGGATTCGGGCGCCTCGATGGCGGCGCTGCAACGGCGCATCGTGCCCGGCACCGAAGTGCAGGAAATCGCCGAAATGCCGCGCGTTGACCGCGCCACCCCCAACGCACCGCACGGCCTGCTGATGCTGCGCTGGGATGAGGAAGACCCCTCACATATTCAACAACGCGAGGCGTTCATCGCCACGCTGACGCAGAGCCTTGAAGCGCCGGGCGCTGCGAAAAACACCACTGGAACGGCACCATGACCAACATCCATAACGACAAGATCCTCATCCTCGATTTCGGCGCGCAGTACACGCAGCTGATTGCCCGCCGCATCCGCGAGCTGGGCGTCTACTGCGAGATCTGGGCGTGGGACCACAACCCGGCCGAGATTGCCGGCTTTGGCGCCAAGGGCATCATCCTGTCCGGTGGCCCGGAATCGACCACGTTGCCGGGTGCCCCGGCCGCGCCGCAGGAAGTGTTCGACAGCGGCCTGCCGATCTTCGGCATCTGCTACGGCATGCAGACCCTGGCTGCCCAGCTGGGCGGTGCAACCGAAGCGGCTGACCAGCGCGAGTTCGGCCACGCCGAAGTAAACGTGATCAACCCCGATGCGCTGTTCAAGGGCCTGAGCGACCACGGCGGCGAGCCGAAGCTGAATGTCTGGATGAGCCACGGCGACCACGTCTCCGTTGCACCGCCGGGCTTCACCATCACCGCCACCACCGACCGCATTCCGGTGGCCGCCATGGCCAACGAAGAAAAGCGCTGGTACGGCGTGCAGTTCCACCCGGAAGTGACCCACACCCTGCAGGGCCAGGCGCTGCTGCGCCGCTTCGTGGTGGACGTGTGCGGCTGCCAGACCCTGTGGACCGCCGCCAACATCATCGACGACCAGATCACCCGCGTGCGCGAGCAGGTGGGCGATGACGAAGTGATCCTGGGCCTGTCCGGCGGCGTCGATTCGTCCGTGGTGGCTGCGCTGCTGCACAAGGCCATCGGCGAGAAGCTGACCTGCGTGTTCGTGGATACCGGCCTGCTGCGCTGGCAGGAAGGCGACCAGGTGATGGCGATGTTTGCCGAGCACATGGGCGTGAAGGTCGTTCGCGTGAATGCCGCCGACCGTTACTTCGCCGCGCTGGAAGGCGTGAGCGACCCGGAAGCCAAGCGCAAGATCATCGGCAACCTGTTCGTTGAGATCTTCGACGAAGAGTCGAACAAGCTGAAGAACGCCAAGTGGCTGGCGCAGGGCACCATCTACCCGGACGTGATCGAGTCGGCCGGCAGCAAGACAGGCAAGGCGCACGTGATCAAGAGCCACCACAACGTGGGCGGCCTGCCGGAGCACATGAAGCTGGGCCTGGTGGAGCCGCTGCGCGAGCTGTTCAAGGACGAAGTGCGCCGCCTGGGCGTCGAGCTGGGCCTGCCGCGCACCATGGTCTACCGCCATCCGTTCCCGGGCCCGGGCCTGGGCGTGCGCATCCTGGGTGAAGTGAAGCGTGAGTACGCCGAACTGCTGGCCAAGGCCGATGCCATCTTCATTGATGAGCTGCGCAAGGCGGATCTGTACGACAAGACCAGCCAGGCGTTTGCCGTGTTCCTGCCGGTGAAGTCGGTGGGCGTGGTGGGTGACGCGCGGGCTTATGAGTGGGTGATTGCGCTAAGGGCCGTGGAAACGATTGACTTCATGACGGCGCATTGGGCGCACCTGCCGTATGAGTTCCTGGGTACGGTGAGCAACCGGATCATCAATGAGTTGCGAGGGGTGTCGCGAGTTGTTTATGACATCTCGGGGAAGCCGCCGGCTACTATTGAGTGGGAATGAGTTGAACGAACGAGGGCGCCGAGAGGCGCCCTTGTTGTTTGTAGGCGTCCAGTGCTGAACGCCTACGGCAGTAGATTCGGCTAGCCTACTTGCGAGTAGCTATATGAATTTTTGACGCTCTTTGCAAAATATCCCCCAACGGAAGGTGCCGAAATTAGCTCTTGATGGACGTAAGGAGGGACACCGAAGTACTGGTAGATGCCGCCCTTTAGAAATTCAACCTCAAGTGTCTGTGATTCTTCGTGGTACCCAACTGATGCGAGGTTCGATGAGCTCACTGGATTGCGTTCCATTGCTAGTCCTTTTGACTGCTGTCTTGGTTTCTCCAGGCGCTTACGAGCTTGGAGTAATCTTCGGCGCCTCGGTCTGCACGCCACCTACTTCCGATCTCTGGATCTCCGCTGGTTGGATATTTTCCTTCAGGTAGGACATTGAATCTGCAACGAGTTGGTAGTTGCGCAGCCTCGCCGACGATTACTGCTTCCCCCGTCCGCAGTACTGGTAGTGAATCAATTACTCCGGCAAGCCCATCGGACATGGCTGCCTTCACGATTCCTCTATCCGTTGAATTGTTAATTCGAAGGGAGATTATCGTTCCACACTGTGAAAGTATAGTTTCGTCTATCTCCGAAGGACGTTGGCTGACAATCATGGCGCCAACACCAAATTTCCTGCCTTCCTTGGCAATTCGCTGGACCATCTCCTTTGATTCGCCTCCCTGAGACTTTCCGAGGTAGCGATGCGCTTCCTCTAGAACGATCAACAAAGGTCGTTCGCGCATGCCTTCTTTTGCATTCCTGCCCCAGATAGCTGCTTCAAAAATTATGTCTAGAAGCGCTCCCAAAAGCAGGCTAAGCCTGGCTGAAGGCATTCCGGAGAGGTCGAAAATAGTAACCGGCTTGTCATGGCCCAGCCACTCATCGAGAAGCCCGTCCAGATCTCTTTTGATTGTCCCATCCGTTTCTGGGTTCCAATCACCAGGTTGAAATAAGAAGGAGAACTGTGTGTCGAGCAGCCTCGATTTCATAAGGTCGAGCTGTCTCTTGAGTGCTCCAGGTCCACCCTTCTTGGGGAGTGAACTTCCTGCCCCAGGAGGAACAAACTTGGGCGCTATCAGTGTGGCGAAATCCCCCTCTCCGCCTTCTGTATAGGCTGGCTTCGTCATTTCGGCGTCGGAGTAGTTTACTCCGTCGTCGTGACAAAGGTCATACCATATCTTTTTGATTCGATATGGAAGAGGCGTGCTGCTGGTAACATTGCTCGGGTCGACATCGGCTATTCCATTTGTCCCGATTCCTAGTCTCTTCTCCTCAACTACCTTGTCCATAAAAGACGATCTTTGAGATTCATTAGGACTATTAAAAACAAGATCAAATAGCTTATCTGGTGATATGCACCAATAAGGAATGTAGAGCTGATTCTCTTCCTTTGGCAATATGGAGAAAGACTTTGCGATATCGCTCAGCGCGGGACCGTATTCGCCGTGGATATCAATTAGCATTACACGGGCTGATGGCGCAGGTCTTTCATCAGATCCGATGAGCATTGATCTCAAAATGCTCGCTGTGCTTGTGGACTTTCCAGATCCAGTAGAGCCAAGGATTGCGGAGTGTCGTGCGACGAGCTTATTTAGGTCAAGGCTGACCTCAATTCCCTCTGAGCTTGAAAGGCGTCCCACTTGGAAATGACTTTTTAGATCATTCCTAAATATTCTCTTTAAGTCGCTATCTACAACAAAGTGGACTTGGTCGCCAATGCTCGGGTACTCGCTGATTCCCCTGTCGAATACTCCGCCAATGGATTCGCCGACCAGCTCTACCTTAATCCACTTTCTATCGGAAGAAATCGTTTCCTCGAGGTTGAGTGTTGATGTTTCACTCGATTCGGAGATTATTCCGTAAAGGTGATTATATCCAATTGGGATTTTTACAAAGCTTCCGACTTGGCCAATTCTGTAGTTTCGTCCTTCAAGCACAACAATTCCAGAGTCGACCGTGGATGCTATCTCAACCGAAATCGATGAGCTGGATACTGAGCTAACGAGGCCTAGGTAGGTGGGCTGAGTTGCCACTAATTTTCCCCCGTTGCAGCGACTTGAGGATTTGGTTGCAGTGGCGTCTCTTGTGACACGTCACTACCTGCGATCGCTAGGAAACGCGCAAGCTTTTTGAAGTCGCCGAGGAGGAACTTGTCGTCCTTGTAGTACTCGGACCTAATTTCGTGCCAAGTACGCGTTGGCTGCGCACCGATCTTCCACTTTGCTTCAACGCCATTAATTACTGCACCATCACTGCAGAATGCGCTGATGCCGGGGCATTTGAGCGCCAGGGATTTGGCTGAGCTCTCTTGGGCGAGACTGTTGAACTGGAATGCGAACAATGCAGCTGATGGATTCGCCAGCAAACACTCAAGTAGTCGAGATGAGATGTGCGCATCGGCAAATGAGAAGCCTGTGCTTATGATCAGCGTGTCAGGCTCCAGAATGAAATTCTTCAGGCGCTCAAAAAGCGAGGAGAATGGTGCCGCTTGTGTTTGATCGTATTTAATGTGGGATGGGTAGACCAAGTTTGCGTTAGTTGAGTTCGGGATCCGAACTACCTCGCCCTTTATGTTGGTTTCCCATCCGATCGATCCGTGAAGCTTCCAGAGCCGCACCCATCTCGCAGGCAGATCGTTCTTTGCGATACTTGAAGGATCAAAGAATGCTGACTTCGACCCGCTAAAACCATCGAAGTACGGAGTTCGCGCGCGCTCCAACGCATTTTCCAGTAGCAAGTCATAATTGGTTGTAAAAATTTCGACTGCATGCTTTCGATCTATTCCATTAATCCATGAGACTAGCTCTGAATATGGATTGGCGCCTTCTGGAAGGTCCTGGGATACCACCTGTCTGATGGAATTACAGATTGACTCAGAGAGGTTATTAAAGTCGGCAGCAGACGACTCGAAAATATGCCCGTCGCCGACAACCTCAGATAGCATTCTAATTCTGGATAGGACCTTTTCCAAGTTAGAATCCGCTATGGAGTCCCTTATCTTGGAGTAAGTTTTTGCTTGCGCTTGGTTAAGGCTTTGGAGGACTATTGATTCCAATCCCGCAATGTTTGGTATTAATGGTTTCCAGGTCTCATCATTGCTCGTATTGATGCTGACAGGCGCTCCAGCTCCGAGGAGTATTGCTATTCTCTTCCGTCCATTTGTCGCGAGTTGGCGCAGCGCGAACATATATTGATCTGGGTTGTGTGATGTGTTGTCCATAATTTCCCCCTGTCTAGAATAACAATTATCTCCTTCTGTCGTTACTTGGAGTTTTGTTGGCCATCTCCTTTGAGATCATTGAACTTGGACGCCATTGTTGGGTTTCCCTTGGTGAGCTTTTTGATTGTAACGTCTTGGGCCTTATCGTTGGCCAGCCGGAGATTTCGATCCGTCCCCAATAGTGCGTCTTTCGTCTTCTGTAGATGGTCAATTGACTTATCAATTTCAATGATGGCAGTCTGAAATCTCTTGGTCGCCAGGTCGTAATTCTTTGAAAAGGCTGACTTGAATGAGTCCAGTTGATCCTCGAAGTTTGTTATGTCAATGTTCTGGGCTTTCATCAGCGCAAGCTCAGACCTATATTTTAGTGAATTGAGTGATGCGTTTCTGATTAATGCAATCAACTGTATGAAGAACTGTGGTCTGATAACGTACATCTTTGCGTACCGGTGCGAGACGTCGACGATCCCTGTGTTGTATAGGTCACTGTCTGGCTCAAGGAGTGAAACCAGGACTGCGTACTCACACCCTTTCTGGGAGCGATCTTTGTCGAGCTCTTTGAGGAAGTCTTCGTTCTTGCTTTTAGTTGAAGTTCGATCTGCTTCATTCTTCATCTCAAACATGATCGAGGTGATCTCGACGCCGGATACATCGGTGTCGCGAAAAATATAATCACCTTTGCTGCCAGATCGCGCATCATTATCCTTTTCAAAGTATGCCGTCGGAAAGGCGGTCGCGCGGATCCTGTTGAACTCATTCTCGCAATGTTGCTCGAGTGTTTCTCCCAGCATCTTGGTGGAAAGTCGCACCTTCATGTCACGTAGTCTCTCTATGGACTCATCGCGATCCCTAAGTAAGGTGTCATACTTGTCCTTTAAAGACTTCTCTGCAAGAAGGCGTTCAAGCTCGGATTTTTCAAGTTGACTTCGAAGTTCCTGGGCCTGCTTCACTTCCTTGTCAACTGCTTGGAAGATTTCCAATTTGTTGCTTGCTTTAGAGTTGTCGAGCTGATTCTTTAATTCTTGGATCTCGCGATCCTTAGACGACGTTGCAATGGCCAGGTCTCGTGATAGCTTTGCTTGCATCAAGCTCAGCGCGCTCGCGTTATCTGATCGCGTTTGTTCAAGCTGTCTCGCTAAGTCATCGCGCTGCTTCTCTATGCCGTCAAGCGCTTCGCGGACAGCTAGCTGTCGAGCAGTTTCCTCTGCCTCGACTTTTGATTGTAGTCTTTGTATCTCGCGATCCTTGTCGAATTGCTTCTTTTGAAGTTCTCTTGTGCTCGCTGCTACGGCAAGTTCAACGGCGCTTCTCTTCTCTTGCTCGGCTAGGTCAAGCCGCTCTCGAAGCTGTCTTTCAAATTCGGCATCTCGGACTTGCTTTAGGATTGCCGCATAGCCAGAGCCGTCAATCTTGAAGGCTTTGGAGCAGTGCGGACAGATAATCTCGGGCATTCTATGATCTCCGATCGATTTCAGCTAACTCTGGCCGCCCCCAAGCCGGCTTGCCGCTGGTGGCGCGGAGGCAACTAGTTGGGGGATTTATCGGATAGTAGATGAACATCGCGTGCTTGTCTCATGGTCGTGTCATAGCTTGCCTCGGACACATGATTGCGCTGCGCTACTACGGCTCCCCAAGGGTGTCGAAGAGTTCGGTGTCACCCCGCCCCCACGCTTACAACTTTCAATGCGGTGATGAGACTCTAGTAGGACGCGCGTGTCGAATAAAAAGTTATAGAACGAAAGTAGTATTCCGAGAGATCGAATCCTCTCTGCATCGGTCCAGTTATTCTGCCCCTACCGTGGCCTCGCTTTCCTATAGACCAGTTCGACAAGCTCTCGTCAAGCAACGGGAAAGCCCTGAACTGGGCCCTCATCCAGATGTCAGTCGGGCGTAGACATCGCCTCATAGCGCCTTGCTGCTTGCGGGATCTCACGGCCGCCAGAATCGCCGCTGCCGCACGGCCAACGCCGGCCATGGCAGTCCGTCGGAGCCTTCGCGATCGCGATCGCGGTCGCGTTTGAAGCAACCTTGGAAGATGACGAGTTCCGGGAAATTGGCAGGCATCGTCGTTGATGGAGCCATTTGTACAGAAGGGTGGATTCTCGCAAGTGGGCATGTCGCGGACTTTCGCGCCAGCAGGGCCTAGCGCCAGCCGCTGCAAACGGTTGGCGGACATTGCGAGTTACAAACTAGGGCGGATAGCTGGCGCACGCACGGTCTCACTCCGGTCTAACCTCCCGACAAGCCCACTCAACCAGCCCGCGGCAAGCCAGGAACAACCCATCCACAACCCCCTCATCCAGATGCCGTTCCGGGTCCGCTGACACCCGGCAGCGGTCTGCTGCATGCAGCAGCTCCAGCACCGTCAGCGCCCCCACCATCGCGCGCTCACTCCTCGCCAGGCTCACGCGACGCCCGGGCGACACATCGGTTTCTGGCCAAGGGTGCCCATCTGCCCCTTCGCAGCCACGCATGCGCTTGAGAATGCCGAGCAGGGAGTTCAGGTCGGGAAGGGGAGTGTCGTCGTTGATGGGCTCAACAACGGTGTACGAAGAGAAGGTGTCGGATTCGTTCATGGCGTCGGCTTCCGTGGCTGTGCTTAACAGCGCCACCGCGAAGAGGTGGCGGACGATGCGTGGCTGCAAACCGGGATGAAATAGCACCATAGACCGGTGGGCCCGAGGGCCCCCACGCACCGCCCGCCAGGAAGGCCGACGGATTGCCCGCCGGCATCGGTTAAGGACGGTGCCGACGGGCAAGCGCAAACTACAGGTGCATCTCTCATCACGGGTTTGCAGACCCGCTGCCACCCTTTTTCGGTGGCGCGCCATGGTGTTTACGCCGCCGCTTCGAATGCCAATAGAAATTCGCGAAGGAATCACGGAATCCGAGAGCGAAGAACTATTGTTGCACGCGCCATTCGTGCAGCACGCGACGCCAACAGACGCATTAGCGCAGCCGCTCTGTTGATGGCGAACCAAACTGGCGTAATCGCCCACACCACAAGCGAATTGCGCGACAGCCTTCTTTGCAACAGTTCTTATTCTGCTTCGCCAGGCAACCGCGCCCGATCAGCCGCACACGCCGAAAACCGGTTCAAATCCGACACCGTTAGCAAGCACGCAGCTTCAACCAACGGCAGCCTCGGCCGCATTCCCCACCAGCAACTCAATCATCGCCCGCGCCGCCGCCGACTGCCGCCGATGCGGCGCATAGATCACCGAGAATGGCCGCGATCTCCCGCGCAACTGCTGCAGCACTTCCACCAGCTGCCCGCGCTGCAATCGCTCGCGCACGATGAACTCGTAGCTCTGGCAGATGCCGATGCCCTGTTCGGCCAGCGACACCACGCCCAGCACATCGTCGGAGGTCTCGATGGACGAACGCGGCAGCCAGTCCACGTCGCGCCCGTCATCGCGGAATATCCAAGGGGCCAGCCGGCCGGTGCGCGGCATCACGAAGGGCAGGCACAGATGCTGCTGCAGGTCGTCCAGCGTCTGCGGCGAGCCGCGGCGCTGCAGGTAGTCCGGCGTGGCCACCAGCAGCAGCGGGGCGTCTTCCAGCTTTCGCGCCACCAGCCCGCTGTCCGGCAGCTGGCCCAGGCGGATGGCCAGGTCGAAGCCTTCGGCCACCAGGTCTACGTTGCGGTTGGTGATGTTCAGTTCCACCTGCACCTGCGGGTACAGCTGCGCAAAGCGCGCCAGCACGGGTGGCAGCCGGTAGTGGCCATAGGTGGTGGGCACGCTCAGGCGCACGCGGCCGGCCAGCGCACCGTCCTGGGCCAGTACGTCGCGCTCGGCGTCGTCCAGCAGGCCGAAGGCGGTGCGCACCTGTTCCAGATAGAGCCGCCCGGCGTCGGTCAGGCCCACGCGGCGGGTGGTCCGTTGCAGCAGCTGCCGGCCCAGCCGCGCTTCCAGGCGGGTAACCGCGCGGCTCAGCACCGAGGGCGTGGTGGACAGCGCCACCGCGCCCGCGGTGAACGAGCCGTGCTCGACCACCGCCAGGAACACCTCCACGTCGCCCAGGTAGTCGAACTTGCGGCTCATTTGGCTCTTCGGGGAACAGATGTTTTGCGATGAGGCCAATTTATCGCCGCTCGGGCGATGAATAAAGTGGCGGCCATTCCCCGATAGGAGCTCCCCATGAACCTGATGACCCGGCTGGCCGCAGCGCTGGCCCTGACCCTGGCCGCGACCGGCGCACACGCCGCCAACGTGCTGGTGGTGCTGTCCGACGAAAACCACCTGGACCTGAAGGAGGGCAAGGTGCTGTCCACCGGCTTCTATCTCAACGAGCTGATGCAGCCGGTCAAGCTGCTGCTGGACGCGGGCCACGAGGTGACCTTCGCCACGCCGCAGGGGCGGGCACCGACGGTGGATGCGTCCTCGGTGACGCCGGCGTACTTCGGCAACGATGCCGGGCAGCTGACGCTGCACAAGGATCTGCTGGAGAAGCTGGCGCTGACCTCGCCGACGGCCTCGCCGGTGGTCAGCCTGGCGCGTGTGGAGCAGCAGGGCTACGCGCGTTTCGATGCGGTCTACATTCCCGGTGGCCACGCGCCGATGCAGGACCTGCTGAAGAGCCCGGCGCTGGGCCGGCTGCTGGCCGACTTCCACCAGCGCAACAAGACCACCGCGCTGGTCTGCCACGGGCCGATCTCGCTGCTGTCCACGCTGCCGGATGCCGCTGGGTTCGTGGCGAAGCTGGAAGCGGGTGCGACGCCGGCCACGCCGAAGTGGATCTACAGCGGCTACCAGATGACGGTGATCAGCAACCAGGAAGAAGAGCAGGCCAAGCCGCTGCTGGGTGGCGGTGAGATGAGGTTCTACCCGCAGACCGCGTTGCAGCGGGCGGGTGCGACGTTCAGCAGCAACACCACGCCGTGGACGGGGCATGTGGTGGTGGATCGTGAGCTGATTACCGGGCAGAACCCGGCTTCGGCGCTGGAGGTGGGGCAGCGGTTGGTGGAGCGGTTGAAGTAGGGCGGGTTCTGCATCGCATGTGGCGCCGTGGCACCATGGCGGACCGGCCTCGTCCTAACGGGCGGGCTGGTTTTCCAGGGAAGCCAATCACTACGACATGCGAACGTCCATCCGCTTCATTCTCTCCGTGCTGTGCCTTGGCCTGCTGTCTGGCTGCGCCAGTGGGCCGGATTACCACCATTCCAATCGCGAGATCACCAGCGCGTTCGTGGCCGACGACGGCAAGCTGTACCTGCTGCCGGTTTATGACGAGCCGATGCGCTTCGACGCCGCGCCGTTCCGTGATTACCGCGCCCTGATGGACAGCCCGCTGCGCGAGGCAGTGGTCTGCGCACAGCTGTACTTCCGCGAGGACTGGCGCGTGCCGGCCGACAGGACCAAGGTGCATGGCAGCTACGCGCTGCTGCTGCGGCCGGAGCAGGTGACGCCGGAACAGGCGGCGCAGTTCAACCTGGAGCGGTTGGAGATCAGCCCGCGGGTGGCCAAGGCCATCGATGAGTTGACCCGCCGGCCGTACATCCTTGAAGCCCGGAGCCGTTACGAGCTGGCGGCCAACCCGGACTGCAACCTTTCCAGGAAGGGTGGTAGCTACTACAGCGCGTTGTTCGAGAGTGATGGCGAGCGGGTGAAGTTGCCGGACGCTGCGGCGCTGGCCGAGAAGGCCAAGCTGCCGCAGTCGATTACCGCGCGGGCTGAGAGGATCCGGCCGGACGATACGGACAAGCCGGGTGTTGGAACGGCCGCCGGCAAGGTGCTGGGCGCGGCGTTGATTCCTGTGGCGGTTCCGGTGTTTGTGTTGAGCCTGCCGTTCCTGGGGCCGGATCATTGGAAGTGATGGGGCGTTGAGAGAAAGCCATCCACGCGTGGCGTGGATCTACTGGCACCTGTGCTTACCGCCAGCCACGCAGCTTGCCCGCCAATGTTCCCATGCCTTGGCATCGATGCCGGCCTTCATCGCGATGCCCTGCAGCTCCGCCCAGTTCCTCGGCGAAGGCGCGGCCAGCAGCCCGCGCATGAAGGCCTGCATCTTCGCTTCGCCCACCTGCTTCTCCAACGAGAGCAGCAGCAAGGGCGCATAGACGTAGCGATACATCTCGCCCAGATCCGAGTTGCCGTCGATGGCATCGAACGCCGGCAGCGGCTTCTCCTGCTTTTCGATGGCCGATTGCAGTCGCGCGATGTAGCGATCCGCCGCAGCATCGCCACTGATCTCACGCAGCGCCTTGATCGACAGGAATTCGGCGCTGGATTCCAACAGGACCCAGAAGTAGGGGCCCTGCGGACGGTTCAGTGTGCCGAAGTAGTAATGGCCCATTTCGTGCGCGATGTACTGCACGCGCCGTTCGGCCTTCTCGCCACCGGCCATCAGCGAATCCGCGACGTTGCCGATGCTGCCGCTCATGGCGATGGTGGGCCAGGTGGCAAAGCCCCACTCGCTGCCCTCGCGGTCGCGCTCGATCTGGTTGAGCGTGACCATGCGCAGGAAGGTGGGGCGGTCGGCCAGCGGCACGCCCATGTAGCGGCTGTGCACGTCGGCTATCTTCTGCACCGTGCTGGACAGTGCATCGACCTTCGCCGGAGGCAGGGTCTCGTTGAGGATCGTGACCTGCGAGGTGCGGGTGATCGGGCCGCTGCCGCCGAACAGCAGGATCGGTCGTGCGTTGTCGCTGCGGAAGCGGCCCTGCGCGCCTTCGATGGCCGTGCTGCCGTTGAGATACAGGAAGCGGCAGCCGCTGCAGTCCACCTGCAGGTCGTAACGGCTTTCGCTGCTGCGCACGCGGGCCTTGGGATCGAACGCCTGCGGCAGCCATGCGGACTGTTCGGTGAAGCGGGCGCTGTCGCCGTTGAAGGCCATCAGGCCCTTGAAGTCGGTCGGGGCATCGTGCCGGGCGTAGACCGGGAAGGCGCCCACATACTGCATGCAGAGCGTGGTGGGTGGCTTGGCCACGGTGTACACGCGCGCCTCGCCATCCACGCCGGCGTCGTACCAGCCTTCGAAGTCCAGCGGCGCGCCATCGCTATCGGTGACCCGCGCGACATTCAGGCCGGCGTTGAGCACGAACGAGCCCATCGATTCGGCAGGTCGGCTGGATACGCAGACGTTGCCTTCCACGCGGCCGGTCGCTATATCCACCCGCACGCTGCCGGTGGTGAGTGGCGTGGCGTCTTGAGCAGGCGGCGCGGCCTGGCTGATGGCAGGGACGAGCAGTGCGGCAACAACGGCGGGCAGCAGGGCCTTGCAGGGGTTCATCGGGCCATCCATGGGTGGATTGCGCTGACTATAGGGGTAATGTGAAAGTCTGCCGAGAGGGGGCATCCACGGATGGCGTGGATCTACTGATCCGCGCGTGGAGTGGATCTAGAGGACTACACTGGCTGCCTGTGCCCGATGGAAGCTCGCCCATGTTCAGTGGAAAGGTCGCGGTGGTTACCGGCTCCACAAGCGGTATCGGTCTTGGCATTGCCACGGCGCTGGCGCGGCAAGGCGCCGACATCGTGTTGAACGGATTCGGCGATGCGGCGGAGATCGAACGTATCCGTTCCAACCTGGAAGCCGAGTTCGGTGTTCGCGTGGCGCATGACGGTGCCGACCTGTCCCGTGGCGAGGCAGTGCGCGGGATGATCGACCACGCCGTTGCGAAGATGGGGCGCATCGACATTCTGGTGAACAACGCGGGCATCCAGCACACCGCGTCGATCGAGGAATTCCCCACAGAGAAATGGGATGCGATCATCGCGCTGAATTTGTCGGCGGTGTTCCATGCAACGGCGGCAGCCTTGCCCCACATGAAGCGGCGGGGCGCCGGCCGCATCATCAACATCGCATCCGTGCACGGGTTGGTGGGCTCGGTGAACAAGTCGGCCTACGTGGCGGCCAAGCATGGCGTGGTGGGGTTCACCAAGGTGACCGCGCTGGAGAACGCGGGCACTGGCATCACCGCCAACGCGATCTGCCCGGGTTGGGTGCGAACTGCGCTGGTCGAGCAGCAGATCACCGCGTTGGCCGAGCGCGAAGGCACGGATCAGGAGACCGCTGCGCGTGCGCTGGTGGCCGAGAAACAGCCCTCGCTGCAGTTCGTGACGCCCGAGCAGCTGGGGGAAATGGTGGTGTTCCTGGCCTCGGACGCCGCGGCGCAGATCACCGGCACGGCGTTGCCGGTCGATGGTGGCTGGACCGCCCGCTAGCGGACCGGCATTGGCCGCGTTGCCGACGCCGCAGCAGCCAAGGCGCCTGCGGCGTCGTCCCGGCGCAGCCGTTTACTGCGGCTTGGCAAACACATCCAATCCCTTGCCCGTCTCCAACAGCGACTTCAGGCTCGACAGCACGATCGGCCAGCCCTGGCGGATGCCGGTATCCATGCCGCTGCCCGGTTCCAGCTCGTCGTGGGTGACGGTCAGCCGCACCATGTCCTGGTAGGGCACGATATCGAAGGTGACGCGGCTGTAGGCATCCGGGTTCTCCGCTTGCGAGGCGGCGGCCCAGGTGATGACCAACCGCGAGGGTGGGGTGCTTTCCACCACCTCGCCCACCAGCTCGACCGAGCGCGTTTCGTTGGCGCGCACATGCTGCCAGCGCGAGCCGGGTTTCCAGTCCGAGAGGTTCTCGTGGCCCCAGTAGCGACTGGCGATTTCGGGCCGCGTGATGGCCTCGAACACCTTCTGCGGGGTGGACGCGATGTAGATCACGTGGATGAAGCGGGTGGACTCTGCGGACATCGTCATTCTCCTTCCAGTTCTCGTTTCAGGTCATGCAGCAGGCTCAGGCGCTGCTGCTCGAACTTGCGTACCCAGCGCTCGTAGACCTCGTGCAGCGGCACCGGGTTGATGAAGTGCAGCTTCTCGCGGCCGCGGCGCACGGTGCTGATCAGGTTGGCGTCTTCCAGCAGGCCCAGGTGCTGGGTGACCGATTGCCGGGCCATGTCCAGGTGCTCGCACAGTTGGCCGAGCGTCTGCCCGTTGTCTTCGCAGAGCAGGTCCAGCAGCGTCCTGCGCGTGGGGTCGGCCAGTGCCTTGAACACCTTGTCTGCATTCATGCGGGGCGTCTTCAGTTCCAGTTGTCGATCCTGACGTCGTGTGGGTTGGGCTGGCCATTGCCGGTTTCTACCAGCGCTTTGAGGCTGAGCAGGAACACCGCCCACTTGGTGCTGCAGTGGGAGGTGAACTCAACGCGCTCTTTCCAGCCTTCATGGGTGAACAGCACGATGCAGTAGTCACCTTCCTGTTTCAGCACAAAGCGCGCGTGGGTGCCGATCCATTCGGCTGGGCCGGCGAGGAACCGCCACAGCACGAGCTCGCCTGGAACAAGCTGCTCAAGTTTCATTTCCATGGCGCCGATTTCCTGGCCGTTGTTCGTGAAGCGCACGTTGACCGTGCCGCCGGCCACGCGGTCGCCATGGGTGTCTTCAGCCCACCAGGCGGCGACGCCTTCGGGGGTTGCCAGAGCTTGGTACACCTGGCTTGCAGGGGCCTTGATGCCGACCCTGTGTGC
Organism: Stenotrophomonas maltophilia R551-3; assembly: GCF_000020665.1. NCBI lineage: Bacteria > Pseudomonadati > Pseudomonadota > Gammaproteobacteria > Lysobacterales > Lysobacteraceae > Stenotrophomonas > Stenotrophomonas maltophilia. The sequence goes on from NC_011071.1 coordinate 1,897,341, forward strand.
GATATCGACCATTGCAGGTTCCTCGCGTGGGCGGACAGGCGCCGTCCTTGGATGGACTATAGGCAGGCAAATGCCTGCATGTCAAATCCGGCTCACGGACTTCCAGCCCTGGTAGTGCGGGCCGCTGGCCGGCATCCTCGTCGCAATTGATTGAAGCGTTGAAAGGAATGCGCACATGACTGAAGCAGGAAAGGAAATCTTGAACATCCGCCGTGCGAACGTGGACGATGCCCCTGCGGTGCTGACGCTCTTCGACGAAGTCATCGAATGGTTCGTGTCGATCGGCAATGTGCAGCAATGGGGCAGTGAGCCGTGGTCCACGGTGCCGCGCCGGATCACCCAGGTGACCGATGCGTGCGCGCTGCCGGGCGCATGGGTTGCGCAGAACGAGCAGGGTAAGGTGCGCGCGTTCCTGGCGCTGGGCGAGTCGATGCCCTATGTGCCTGCGCCCACCGGCCCGGAACTGTATGTGCGGGTGCTGGTGGCATCGCCTGACGCCCGTGTGCGCGGCATCGGTCGCCGCCTGATGGCCTTTGCCGATGAGCAGGCGCGCGCTGCCGGGCTCGACCATCTGCGCGTGGACTGCTACGGCGGTGGCAACGGTGATCTGGTGCGCTTCTATGAATCCTGCGGCTATGCGCGCATCGCGCCGTTCAATGTGGATGGCTGGCCGGGGATGTTGCTGGGGCGACAGCTCTGACGCGGCAGCAGCATTCCCTCGCAGCCTGCGCGCAGGACACGGACCGCTTCGTTCGCCGGGCATGCCAGGCGCTACTCCAACCCTGCGCAGCGGTTACCGTTTGAACTCAGCCCACGCCGTCGGTTGAACGGCTGAGATGTTCCCATGCGTTGATGCTGTCGGCCATCGTTTCCAGCTTCGCCCGCACCAGCTGCAGTGCATCACTGCCCAGCAGCAGATGGCTGGGCGGCGCGTCGCTGTCGATGATTTGCAGCATGGCCTGCGCAGCCTTCACCGGATCACCGAGCTGGTGGCCACTCTTTGCCTCACGCGCGCTGCGGATGGGATCGAACAATGCGTCGTAGTCGTCAATGCTGCGCGGCGCCCGCGCCATCGAGCGGCCTGCCCAGTCGGTGCGGAATGAGCCCGGCGCGACGGCGGTGACATGGATGCCGAACGGGGCAACCTCCTTGCCAAGCACTTCGCTGATGCCCTCCAGCGCGAACTTGCTACCGCAGTACCAGGCGATGCCGGGCATTGTGATGAAGCCGCCCATGGACGTGATGTTGAGGATGTGGCCGCGGCGGCGCGCGCGCATGTGCGGCAGCACGGCCTTGATCAGCGCGGCCGGGCCGAACACGTTCACCTCGAACTGCTGCCGCAGCTCGGTCAGCGTGGATTCTTCGAGGATGCCTTCGTGACCGTAGCCAGCGTTGTTGACCAGCACGTCGATGCTGCCGATGTTGGTTTCGATATCGGCGACGAGTGCATTGATGGCGGCGGTATCGGTTACGTCCAGCAGGCGGCCAAACGCGCGGCCGGGCGCCAGCGTTTCGAACGCCTGGCGGGCGGGTTCGTTGCGCACGGTGCCGACCACGCGATGGCCGGCCAGCAGCGCCTGTTGGGCAAGGGCACGGCCAAAGCCGCTGCTGACGCCGGTGATGAGGAGAAGGCGGGAAGGGGGCATGGGGAGGCGCTCGTGGTGGACAGGGCTTGCACGTTAGTGATTGCACCGTTCCGGCCCCAGGCCTAGGATTCGCTCATTCTTGCCTATTCCTCTGGAGCGTCCGTGCCGGTGATCGATTCCCTGCAACGGCAGGTGCAGGCGCGCATGGTCGGCCTGCTGCAGACCTTGGCGGTGGAGGAGGGCTATACGCTCACGCCGCTGACGGGGGTGCGGCTGCTGCGCTCCGACCGGCCTTTGGCACGCACGCCGGTGCTGTATGACCCCGGCATCGTGATCGTCTGCCAAGGCGTGAAGCGCGGCTACCTGGGTGGGCAGGTCTACCAGTACGACGCGCAGCACTATCTGGCGGTGTCGGTGCCGGTGCCGTTCACGATGGAAACCGATGCCTCTGCAGAGGCGCCGCTGCTGGCGATCTACCTGCATCTGGATCTGCAGTTGGCCGCGGATCTGCTGATTGAACTGGGCGAACAGGCGGGCAAATCGGAGGCACCGGCACAGAGCATGATGTCCAGCCCGATGCAGGCGCCGATGCAGGCCACGGTGCTACGCCTGCTGGAGGCGCTGGCCGACCCGCTCGAAGCGGTCGTGCTGGGCCCGGCACTGGTGCGCGAACTTTACTTCCGCGTGTTGACCGGCGCGCAGGGCGGCGCAATGCGCGAGGCGCTGGCCATGCGCGGCCGCTTCGGCAGCATTGGCAGGGTGCTGCGTACGATCCACTCCTCGTATGCCAGTGCGCTGGACGTGGCGCAGCTGGCGGCCGAAGCGGGCATGAGTGTGGCGACCTTCCACGACCACTTCCGCGCGATTACCGGCACGTCGCCGATGCAGTACGTGAAGTCGACCCGCCTGCACCAGGCACGGCTGCTGATGCTGCGGCAGGGGATGACTGCCGAAGCGGCATCGCTGGCGGTGGGATATGCCAGCCCGTCCCAGTTCAACCGCGAGTTCAAGCGGTTGTTCGCGCTGCCGCCGGCAGCCGAGGTGGCGCGGATGCGGCTCAGTTTCGCGCTGCCACCGCCGCCAGCGGATGCGCTGTACGTGTCTTCGCATTGAGGAGCCCGCCATTGCACTCGCCGGGCATGGCCCGGCGCTACCTGAAACGGGTTTCCCCGGTAGCGCCGGGCCATGCCCGGCGAGCCCAGCGGAGGGGATTGACAGGGAGTCTACCTACTAGTAGGTTAATTGCCATGAAAGAGTCGCTCTCGCCCAAGGCCCAGGAAATCCTGGCCCACGCCCGCTCGCTGCTGGAAGCTGGTGGCTACAACGGTTTCAGCTATGCCGACGTGTCGGCACGGGTGAACATCAGCAAGGCCAGCATCCATCACCATTTCCCCAGCAAGGCGGACCTGGTGCGCACGGTGGTTGAGCTGTATCGGGCTGAGGCACGCGAGGGCCTGGCACTGCTGGACCGGCAGCTGGATGACCCGCTGCAGGAGCTCAACGCCTATGTGGACTATTGGTCCAGCTGCATCGCGGGTGGCACGTCGTCGTTCTGCATCTGCGCGATGCTGGCGGCAGAGGCGCCGATGATCCCTGCGGAGATTGCCGATGAAGTACGCGGTCACTTCGAGGATCTGAGCGGGTGGTTGACCGTGACGCTGGAGAAGGGCGCCGCGCAGGGCCAGTTGCGACTGCAGGGGTCGGCTGCGGACGAGGCCAAGGCGTTCATGTCATCGGTGCATGGCGCCATGCTGGCTGCGCGCGGCTTCGGTGATGCGGCCACGTTCGCGACGCTGGCCCGGCTGGCCATCGCGCGGGTGAGCGCGGCCGCCTGACGTTTGTGTGATGGGCCTGCGGTTACGCGGGCTTTTTTTGGTTTGCCTGCCTACCTACTAGTAGGTTTAATTCAACAACGGAGATAGCCATGGCCCATCCCCTTTCCCTTCTCGGAGCGATCCATACCGCCATCAGCCTGGTGCCGATCCTGGCCGGCCTGTACGGCTTCATCCGCCACCGGGCAATCGACCCCGGCACGCGCTCGGGCAAGGTTTATCTGATTGGCCTGGTGCTGTCGGTGGCGACCTCGTTCACCGTCTCCAGCACAGGCGGGCTCAATCCAGGCCATGCCTTCGGCGTGATCGTGCTGCTGGTGGCGTTCGGCGGTGTTCTGGCGGCACGCCTACGCTGGCTGGGACGCTCGGCGCGCTATCTGTCGACGTTCGCGTTGTCCTTCAGCTTCTTGCTGTCGCTGGTGCCGGGTGTGAACGAAACGCTGACGCGGTTGCCGGTGGGCCACCCTGTTGCCGCCGCACCGCTGGCGCCGGTGATACAGCAGACGCTGCTCGGATGTGCGGTGATGTTTGCGATCGGCTTTCTGGCGCAGTGCTGGATGATTCATGAGCGCAGCGTACGTGCGCGTGGCTGACAGCGCCGGCGCCGACCCTCAGTCAGCCAGCACGGTGTCGGCACCTTCACCGTAGGTGGCGCGGGCGCTGCCACATCGCGCGTGGGCCGCAGCACTGGCCGGCAAGCCGGTGGCTTTGATGCCGCGCCGCGAATCGCCGTCAAAGACCTCGGCGTAGCGTTCGGCGGCCAGCGCGTCATCGGGCAGCATGTACAGCAGGACGCGCTGCAACGTGGATTGTCCCTGCAGTGGCTGCGGCTGCCGGAACGCGGGCACCTGCACGCGCGCGCTGTGCCACCGCGTCGGCGCGTCTGCAGTCTGCCAGCGCACCTGCAGGGGCAGGTTGAGCGGCAACAGCGCGGGGCTGACCGGGTAGCCGTAGGCCGTGCAATCCCGGGGCGCTTCCGGGATGTTCGCGATGGCCCCGTCGCCGATGTCCAGTGTGAGGCCATTGACTTCCATCCGCAGGATGGGCGCACTGCCGTAGTTGTGGATCTTGAACAGCGTCAGGCCTTCGAAGCGGCTGCGCTCCAGATCATCGGTGGTGAAGCCACTGAGGCGTGCGAGCGCGGGCGCGACCTCTACGTGATCGCTGTAGTGGTAGTAGATATGCACGAGCTCGGGTGTACCCGCGCGTCGCCAGGCCGCATTGAACGGTGCAAGATCGGGATACGGCCGACGGACCAGCGGCACATCGGTGACGGCGCGATCTCCAGACGGTGTGGCGTAGCGGTAGTGGTCGACGGAGGGCTTCAGGCGCGCATCTTCATACGGGAAGGCCCTGTCTGCGTCGGACTGCGGGTTGGGGTAGCGGTGGAAGGCCAGGAAGCGCTGGGGCGTTTCGCCCTGCATGGGCAGGTCCGGGCCAGCGCCAGAACCGGTGGATGCATACGGCGAGGTGTCCAGCCAAAGGGGTTGCCCGTTGAGGTTGACGTGCAGCTCGGCGATGGATGCGCGTGAGCCGCCGGCCAGGCTGTCCACACTGCCTTGCAGGAAGTGCCACAGTGGAATGATGAGCATGGCGGCGGCGGTTGGCACGAACATCAGCACGTGTATGCGGCCCGGCACCTGCCCGTGCTGACGCACCATGTAGCGCAGCCAGGCCAGCAGAAGCACCAGCAGCAGCGGGACGCCGGCCCAGATCGCGATGGTGGCCAGCGCCACGACGCCCCAACCCAGGTTGGGGCTGGCCACGGCAATCAACGAGAGCGTGGCGATCAGTGCCGCCAACAGCAGCGATACGCCGATTCCAACGCGGTAGGTCCTGTAGGGGCTGTCGCTCATCACCGGTCCGTCGGCAGTGCGGGGCATGCCCCTATAGTGCAGTGGTGGTGATGGCGTGGAAAGTCGTCGACGAAGAGGGCGGGGGGCCTTGCCTGCCGGCCAGAGGCCGGCATTACCCGGGGCTCAGCAGCCGACCAGGCGGTCCGCACTGATGCCGTTGCGATGCTGGCTGCGGTACTCGGTAGGGCTGGCATCGACCTGACCACGGAAATGGCGGCGGAACGACTCCTGCGAACCAAAGCCGGCCTGCTCGGCAATCCACTGCAGTGGCCGGTCGGTGGTTTCCAGCAGCTCACGCGCGAAGGCCACGCGCTCGCGGATCAGCCAATCGATGGGCGACAGGCCGGTGGCTTCCAGGAATTGACGTTGCAGCGTGCGTTGGCTGAGTGCGGCCTGCTCGGCGAGGCTGCCAAGCGAATGAGGTTCGCGCAGGTTGCGGCGCATCCATTCCATCAGTTTTGCCAGGCGCGAGGGCTCACCATGGGGAATGGCGCGGCTGACGCGCTGGCTGCGCCCGGCATCACGCCACGGTGCCAACACCAGCCGTTCGGCCACCAGGTTGGCCACGCGCGCGCCGTAATCCTTGCGCACCATGTGCAGCATCATGTCCATGCCGGTGGCCGAGCCGGCCGAAGTGATGATGCTGCCGGTGTCCACATACAGCACATCCTCGCGCACGTCGATGCGCGGGAACTCGCGCGCGAGCGCTTCGGTGAGGCGCCAGTGGGTGGTGGCCTGGCGGCCGTCGAGCAGCCCGGCCCAGGCCAGCACGAAGGCACCGGAGCAGATCGAGGCGATGCGTGCGCCACGTGCGTGGGCACGGATGAGTGCATCGAGCAGGGCCTGCGGAGGACGTTCGCTGGGTTCGCGCCAACCGGGGATGACGATGACGTCGGCGTCATCAACGGTGCCGAGATCGTAGGGCAGCTGCACCTGGGTGTTGCCGAGCATGCGCAGTGCGCCGGGCTCGCCCGCGCACAGCTGGGTGCGGTACCAGGCCACGCCCAACTCGGGCCTTATCGGCGCGAACAGGCCCACCGCACAGCCGAACTCGAACAGCCCCTGGCCGTGGCAGGCAACGATGGCGACGAGCGGCGCGGTGGGATCGGCGGGTGGGCTGGGCATGGCTTGATGCTACGGGTAGCGGTGCGTGGCGCTGCGTGGTGGGCGGGCATGAGGTGATGCCGGGTGGGCATATGGAGGCCGGGGTCGGATCCCTTCCGCAGGAAGGGCTCTGACCCCGTGGAGGGATGAGTGCCTGGGGTCAGAGCCCTTTCCTTTGGAAAGGGATCCGACCCCGTGTGCGCAGGCCGCCTAACGTCATTACCAGCGGTCATGTGGGTGGCCGGATATGACGGTTGGGTGACGCGATCCCGCCTGTCGCCGTGGGTGAACAGGCCCTTGAATGGAAGCGTGTTTCCGGCCCACCCCCACGAGCCCCCATGCCTGCCGCCTACGCCCCAGCCTTTAACACTCTTGCCGTCCTGATCGCGGCCGTCCTTGCTGCATCGCCCAGCCATGCAGCGGAAGCCGATGCAGACCCTGCCACCACTGCAACCACCGCCAATGTGGCGGCCTCCACGCTGGATGCGGTGGTGGTCACCGGTTCACGTACCAGCACGCGCACGGTGAAGAACAGCTCCACACCGATCGATGTGATTTCCGCCGAAGACCTCGCCGCCACCGGCCAGGGCAATCTGCTCGAAGCCCTGCAGCGCAGCCTGCCGTCGCTGAGCCAGATCGGCGGCTACCAGAGCGATCAGGAGAGCCTGATCCGCGGCTATCAGCTGCGCAACCTGTCGCCGGGCTACACGCTGGTACTGGTCAACGGCAAGCGCCGCAATGCCAGCGCCTATGTGAGCGGTGCCAATGGGGGCGGCTTCCCCGGCCATGCGTGGGCGGACCTGGCGTTGATTCCGGTCTCGGCCATCGACCATGTGGAAGTGCTGCGTGATGGTGCCTCCGCCATCTACGGCTCGGACGCGATCACTGGCGTGGTCAACGTGATCCTGAAGTCGCAGGCGCACGGTGGCGATGTGTCGGTGGAGAGCGGGCAGAGCACCGATGGTGATGGTTCGCGAACCAGCGTGCGCGCCAACGTCGGCCTGCCGTGGGGCGAGGATGGCTTCATCAACCTGTCCGGCGAGACCACCCGCCAGCATCATGCGATCCGTACCCGTCGCTACATCGATGGCTACCTGAGTTACCCGGCAGTGGATGGCAGCGGCAATCTGGTGGCGCTGCGGCCGAACAATCGACTGCCTGCAGGTGCCGCACCGAATCCGGCCGAGGCCAGCCGCAATGCCGAGGCCAACACCATTCTCAGCTCGCCGTCGTATGCGCTGAAGGCCTTCGCGGTGAACGTGGGCCATGGCCTGGGCGAGAGCGCGCAGTTCTATGCCAACGCCACGGCCAGCGATCGCACCGCGCAGGCAATCCAGAACTTCCGCCTGCCGGCGACCATCTTCACTACCTACAAGGCACCCGGCGTGCTGAGCGTGTTTCCGGATGGCTTCCTGCCGGTGCTGGAAACCAAGGAAAAGCAGTACACCGGTACGGCCGGGGTAAAAGGCCAGATCGCTGGCTGGGACTACGACGCCAGCCTGACCGGCAACCGCAGCACCGTGCGCACCTATACGCGCAACTCGGTGAACTACTCGCTGCCGTATCCCGGTTCGCCCACCGACTTCTATGACGGCAAGCTGGATTACCAGCAAGGCATCGCCAACCTGGACCTGCGTCGCGGCTTCGAGGTGGCGGCATTCGCTTCGCCGCTGGAGGTCAGCGCCGGCGCCGAGTACCAGCATGAGCAGTATGAGCGCGGGGCAGGGCAGTGGGAGTCGTATACCGGCTTCGGTGCGGCGGCCTTCGTCGGCTATTCCACTGCGGACGCGGTGAAGGCGACCCGCAACAGCAAGGCGGTGTACGTGGGTGCGGCCACCAACATCACCTCACGCTGGTACCTGGATGCGGCCGCGCGCTGGGAAGACCATTCCGATTTCGGCAGTGTCTCCACCGGCCGCCTGACCACGCGCTTCGACTTCACCGACGCGCTGGGTGTGCGTGCTACGGTCAGCAACGGCTTCCATGCGCCCAGCCTGGGCGCGCAGTTCTACCAGGCCACCGGCAGTTGCCCGTGCGGGACCACGCTGGTGGCGCAAGTATCTTCGCCGGCGGCGATTGCGTTGGGTGCCACGCCGCTGAAGCCGGAGAAGGCCACCAACTACAGCCTGGGCGTGACCTGGGACCCGAGCCCGGCGTTCCATCTGGCGGTGGATGCCTATCAGATCGACATCCGCGGCCAGCTCGGCCAGTCCAGCCAGATCGGCTACAACGCGCAGGATCCGGCGCGCATCACCGACAACAGCGGGACGGTGCTGAGTGCGGCGCAGAAGAACACCATCGATGCGCTGCTGGGTTCGGCCGGCATCAGCATCCTGCCGGGCGATGCGTTCTATGCCAGCTATTTCACCAACGTGGGCAATACCCGCACACGCGGTGTGGAGCTGACCCTGGAAGCGAACCAGGAAACGGCGTGGGGCAAGCTGCGCTGGAGCTACGCGGCCAACGTCGGCCGCACCACCATCCAGAAGGTCAGCGACATTCCGGCGGCGCTGCAGGGGCTGCCGAACATCAACCTGCTGACCAAATCCAGCGAGTACGCGCTGCGCTTCCGCACGCCCAGCTATACGCAGGTGGCGGGACTGGGCTGGCAGAACGGGCGCTGGCGCTCGAACGTGGACTTCACCTACTACGGCCCCATCAAGCGCCTGAACAACGGCGTGGAGTACAAGCAGCCGCCGGTGCTGGTGACCAACCTGTCCGGTGGCGTGGAGCTGGGCGCGGGCTGGAGTGCGGCGCTGGGCATCAACAACGTGTTCGACAAGCGCACCCGCAAGGTGCCGGAGTACGCGCGCAGTGCCACCGATGTGGCGAGCATCGAAACCACCTGGGATAGCGGTGATGTGCTGGGCAATGTGGGTGCGTATTGGTTTGGCCGGGTCAGTTACCGGTTCTGATCTGGAGTAGTCGAGCATGGCTCGACTCTACAAAAGGCGAAGGGCAGTCGAGCATGGCTCGACTCTACATGGGAGCAGTTCATGTCTTCTGCATTGAAGTTGGTTGCATTGGTGGGGTCGCCGACCAGCTCGGCGACGTCGCGCACGTTGCTGCTGGCGCGGCATCTGCTGGACTCGCTGCAGCAGCGGGTGCACGCCAGCGTTGAACTGGTGGAGCTGGCGCCGATCGCGCGTTCGCTGGGCCAGTCGCTGTCGCGTGGCGAGGCGGAGCTGACGGTGGAACGGGCACTGCAGACCATCGAAGCGGCGGAGCTGCTGGTGGTGGCCGCGCCGGTGTATCGCGGCTCGTATCCCGGGTTGTTCAAGCACCTGGTCGACTTCATCGAGCTGGAAGCGCTGGTGGATACGCCGGTATTGCTGGCGGCAACCGGAGGCAGCGAGCGCCATGCGCTGGTGATCGACCACCAGTTGCGACCGTTGTTCAGTTTCCTGCAGGCGCACACGCTGCCGATCGGGGTGTATGCCACACCGGCCGACTTCGAGGGCGAGCACATCAGCAGTGCGGCCTTGCAGGCACGCATCGAACTGGCGACCGAGCGTGCAGCGGGGCATCTGGCCACGCAGGCACTGGCGGTAGCGGCGCCGCTGCGACGTATTGCCTGACGCCATAACCGGCGGCGCTTTGCTTATGGCTAGGCCGCATCTGCGTGGCCGGATCTGACCGCCGATTGTCGCCAGCCGTCGCTGCTGCGGCTGCTGGCATCTCTAGCATCGATATCGAAGCGGCATCGCATTGCCGGCCCCGATGAGGACGACCCCTGTGACTTTCGACGCAGCAAGCAAACCCATCCTGTTCCTGCTCGACCGTGAGTTCGAGGACGGCCAGATTCCCGGCCAGCGCTTTTTCTGCCGGCACAGCCTGTTGCTGGAGGGCGCGCTATCGAGCATCGATGGCCTGGACGCGCAGCTGGACGTGCGTCGCATCGGCTTCGCGCGGCCGCGCCGCGAGGTGATTGCCGAGATCGGCGAGCAGGACCAGTCGCTGCCGAAGCTGGTGCTGCCGCAGGGCGTGCGCAGCGAGCTTGCCAGTGGCGCGCACCAGGACCGCCAGTACATCTCCGGTGCCGAGCCGATCCTGGCCGCGCTGAACGGGTTGCTCGGCATTCCCGTGGCCCACCCCTGAGCGAGGACACGACCATGAGCTATCAGATCAGTGTGCTGGACAAGAGTCCGGTGGCCGAAGGTGCCTCGCCGGAGCAGGCGCTGCGCAACAGCCTGCAGCTGGCGCAGCGCGCCGAACAGCTGGGCTACCACCGCTACTGGTTTGCCGAGCACCACGCTGCACCGACGCTGGCCAGCCCCGCACCGGAAGTGCTGGCTGCGTGGGTGCTGGCGCAGACCCGGCGCATCCGCATCGGCAGTGGTGGGGTGATGCTGCGCCACTACGCGCCCTACAAAGTGGCGGAGAACTTCAACCTGCTGTCGGCGCTGGCGCCGGGGCGTGTCGATCTGGGCGTGGGCAAGGCCCCCGGTGGCCTGCCGGCCTCGACTGCCGCGCTGGCAGCCGGGCGTCCGGCGTTCGCCGACTTCGACCAGCAACTGCGTGACCTGGAAGGCTATCTGTCCGGGGCCGACACCGAGGCACAGGCTCGGCCGGTTCCGCAGCAGGCACCGGAGCGCTTCCTGCTCGGGGCCAGCCCGCAGAGCGCGCAGCAGGCGGCCGAGCTGGGCTGGCGCTTCGTCTACGCCGCGCACTTCGATGGTGACCCGAAGCATATCGAGGCCGCGTTCGATGCCTACCGCAACGTTTCAAAGCAGCCGCCGCTGCTGGCCACGGTGGCCTTCGCCGCACCAACTGCCGAAGCCGCAGCGCGTCATATCGGCGCGCTGCGCGTCTACAAGCTGCACCTCGGCCCCGGCCAGACGGTGAATCTGCCCAGTCCCGAGGCGGCTGCCGAGTACGCGCGGCAGGTGGGCGTGGCTGACTTCCGCATCGAGGAGACACGCCCGAGCGTGTTGTCCGGTGATGCGCAGCACGTGCGTGACGAACTGGATGCGCTGCACCGGCGCTTCGGCGTGGGCGAGTTCGTTCTCGATGCGCCGGTGGCCGACCTCGACGCGCGTCTTACATCCCTTGAACTGCTGTCGCCCGCGCCGCGCGCGGCGGTGGCCTGACCTGCAGGAGCGATTCCCATGAGCACGACCCCGCGCCACATTCCGTTCGGCATCATGCTGCAGGGTCCTGGCAGCCACATGCATGCCTGGAAGCATCCCTCCAATCCGGCCGATGCCAGCGTCAACCTGCAGTTCTACATCGACATCGCGCGTACCGCCGAGGACAACGGCATCGCCTTCGGCTTCGTGGCCGACGGCCTGTACATCAACGAGAAGTCGATTCCGCATTTCCTCAACCGCTTCGAGCCGATCTCGCTGCTATCGGCACTGGCCACGGCGACAAAGAAGATCGGCTTGGCCGGCACGCTGTCGACCTCCTACAGCGATCCGTTCACCGTGGCCCGCCAATTCGCCTCGCTGGATCTGCTTAGCGGCGGGCGTGCCGGTTGGAACGTAGTGACCTCGCCACTGGAGGGCTCGGGCCGCAACTACGGCCGCCCGCACCCGGAGCACGCGCTGCGTTACCAGATCGCCGACGAGTACCTGGACGTAGTGCAAGGGCTGTGGGATTCCTGGGATGACGATGCCTTCGTGCGTGAGCGCGACAGCGGCACGTTCTTCGCGCCGGAAAAGTTCCGCCGCCTCGACCACAAGGGCCGCTTCTTCCAGGTGGAAGGGCCGCTCAACATCCAGCGATCCCCACAAGGCCAGCCGGTGATCTTCCAGGCCGGGTCGTCCGACGATGGCATCGCGCTGGCCGGAAAGTACGCCGATGCGGTGTTCACCCATTCGCCATCGCTGGAGGAGACCCGCGCGTTCACCCAGAAGGTGAAGAACTCGGCGATCGCCCACGGCCGCAGCGGCAATGACGTGAAGATCTTCCCGGGTATCGGCCCCATCGTCGGCCGCACTGCCGAGGAGGCTGAAGCCAAGTACCAGGCCATCGCCGCACTGGCCACGCTGGAGGATGCGCTGGCGTACCTGGGGCGCTTCTTCGACCACCATGATTTCAGCCAGTACGATCCGGACGCGCCGTTCCCGGAGCTGGGTGACATCGGCAGCAATTCGTTCCGTTCCACCACCGACCGCATCAAGCAGGATGCACGTGAGAAGGGCCTGAGCCTGCGCCAGGTGGCACTGGAAGCGGTGAGCCCGCGACCGAATTTCATCGGCACGCCGGAGCATGTGGCCGACGAGTTGATCCGCTGGTTCGATGCCGGTGCCAGCGACGGTTTCATCCTCGGTTTCGCGGCACAGCGCGAAGGCCTGGACGATTTCGTGACCCAGGTGCTGCCGATCCTGCAGGCGCGCGGCTACCACCAGCGCGAGCTGGAAGGGCAGACCCTGCGCGAGCATCTGGGCCTGCCGTACAAGGCCAGCCGCCATGCGACCGATGCCGAGCCGGCGCGGAAGGCAGGGTAAGGCGATGAGCGGAGAAAACGCGGTAGCGCCGGGCCATGCCCGGCGGAATTCCCAAACGACGGGCGTATTGCCGGAGATCGCGGCGCGCGCCGAGGCCGCCATCGCGATTCGCCATGACCTGCACCGCCACCCGGAGCTGGCCTTCGGGGAACACCGCACCAGCGCTCGCGTGGCCGAGCTGCTGCAGCAGTGGGGCTATGAGGTGACCACCGGCCTCGGCGGTACCGGCGTGGTCGGTACGCTGCAGCGCGGGCAGGGGAGCCGTCGCCTTGGGCTGCGTGCCGACATCGATGCACTGCCGATCCATGAGGACTCCGGCCTGGCCTACGCCAGCCAGAACGAGGGGCTGATGCATGCCTGCGGCCACGACGGGCATACCGCAATCCTGCTGTCCGCCGCGCACTACCTGGCCCACCACGGCCGCATCGACGGCACCCTGCAGCTGGTGTTCCAGCCGGCCGAGGAAACCGGTTCGGGCGCTTCGAAGATGATCGCCGATGGCCTGTTCGAGCGCTTCCCGGTGGATGCGATCTATGGCCTGCACAACTGGCCGGGCGTGCCGGTGGGGCACTTCGGCTTTGTCGATGGCCCGGCAATGGCGTCGGTGGACTGGGCGCGGTTGAAGGTGATCGGCAAGGGCGGCCACGGCGCCGAGCCACAGGGAAGCGTCGACCCGATTCTGGTGGCAGCGCACATCGTCACCGCGCTGCAGAGCGTGGTGTCGCGTAATGTCGATCCGCGGCAGATGGGCGTGGTCACCGTCGGTTCGATTCATGGCGGGCAGGCCGCCAATGTGATTCCAGACGTGGTCGAGCTGAAGCTGACCGTGCGCGCCTATCTGCCGGAGGTGCGCGACACGCTGCGGCGTCGGGTCACCGAGATTGCCGAGCAGACCGCCGCCGCGTTCGGCGCGCGCGCCGAGATCGAGTTCCCGCGCGGCTTCCCCAGTGTGATCAACCACCCTCAGCAGACCGCCTACATCCGTGAGGTGGCCGTGCAGGGCTTCGGCAGCGAACACGTGGTGCCCGAATTCGCGCCGCGCACTGCCAGTGAGGATTTCGCCTTCCTGCTGCAGGCGCGGCCCGGCAGCTTCGTGTTCGTCGGCAACGGCGACAGCGCACCGCTGCACAGCCCGCGCTATGTATTCAACGACGCCGCCATCGCACCCGCCGCCAGCCTGTGGGCGCGGCTGGCCGAAGACTATCTGGTGAAGGACGTGGCATGAGCAGCAACGAACGCTTCCTCTACACCTCGGTGGACGATCCACTGGCCCGTCCACTGTTCGATGGACTGGAACAGGAGTACGACAGCCGCTACGCCGATGTGCGCCGACGCATCGGCGGCAGCGCCCGCGAGGAGCTGCAGCGCTACCCGGCGCAGGCCTTTGCTGCGCCGGTAGGGGCGTTCGTATTGCTGCTGCGCGACGGTGTGGCGATCTCCGGCGGTGCCTTCATGCCGCACCGGGATGCGGACACCGCCGAGTTCAAGCGCATCTGGACATTGCCAGGGCTGCGCCGCCAGGGCATCGCGCGGCGCGTGCTGCAGGAGCTGGAAGACCAGGCAGCGCGGCAAGGATACCGGCGGGTGTTCCTGACCACCGGCTTCCGCCAGCCTGAAGCCGTCGGCCTGTACCTCAGCCACGGCTACACCGCGCTGTTCGATCTGGAGGCCGATCCGGAATCCATCGCCCACTTGCCGTTCGAGAAGCTCCTGGGCGTATCGGCGCCAGCCGCCGTGCCATCACAGACCGTGCTGCACGGAGCCCACGCATGAGCACGCCTTCGACCGCGCTGGATGGAATTGCCACACGCCCGGCGCCAACCCCGGCGTTGAAGATCGTGCCGGCCCGGCATCCACTACAGGTGGTCGGAACCCTTCTGGCGTTGGCGCTGATCCTGATCGGGCTGCAATCAGTGTTGGGCAATCCGCGTTGGGGCTGGGGCACCTTTGCGGAGTGGTTCTTCGCACGCCCGGTGCTGGAAGGCCTGGGTCGCACGCTGCTGCTGACCGCGCTCGGCACCGGCCTCGGCTTCGCGCTGGGCACGCTGCTTGCGCTGGCCCGCGTCTCTGGTTCACCGCTGCTGTCGGCAGTGTCGTGGGGCTATGTGTGGCTGTTCCGCTCGATCCCGCTGCTGGTGCTGTTGCTGCTGCTGAACAACCTGGGCTATCTGTACAGCACCATCGAACTGGGGATTCCGTTCACCGGCATCAGCCTGTTCTCGTACCCGACCACACAGTTGATCGGTGTGTTCACTGCCGCGGTGCTGGGCCTGACCCTGAACCAGGCCGCGTTCTCGGCCGAGGTGATCCGTGGCGGCATTCTTTCGGTCGACCACGGCCAGTACGAGGCCGCGGCCGCGCTGGGCCTGCCACGTGGCCGCCAGGTGCGCCGCATCATCCTGCCGCAGGCGATGCGCTCGATCCTGCCGGCAGCGTTCAACGATGTGATCGGCCTGGCCAAGAGCACGTCGGTGGTCTACGTGCTGGCGCTGCCGGAGCTGTTTTACACGGTACAGGTGATCTACCGACGCAACCTGGAAGTGGTGCCGCTGCTGATGGTGGCCACGGTCTGGTACCTGGTGATCCTGACCGTGCTGTCGCTGCTGCAGCGGCGCGTGGAGCAGCGCTTTGCGCGCGGCCAACTGCAGCGCGAGCGTTCGGTATCGCGTGTCTCGTCACCGACGCGCGCCACAGGTGAGGCTGCACCGCGCGTGGTCAATCGCCCGCGCATCGCCGCGCAGGTTGAAGCGGGCGAGGGGGCATCGGTGTCGCTGCATGGCGTAGGCAAGGTGTTCGGCGACCAGCCGGTGCTGGAAGACGTGAACCTGGACCTGCGCGCTGGCAGCGTGACGGTGCTGATCGGCCCGTCCGGCGCTGGCAAGTCCACGTTGCTGCGGCTGATCAACCACCTGGAACGTGCCGTCAGCGGTTACGTGACCGTCGGCGGGCAGCTGATCGGCTACCGCCGCGATGGCGACACCCTGTACGAGCTGCCCGAACGCGAGATCCGCCGCCGTCGTGCGGAGGTGGGAATGGTGTTCCAGGGCTTCAACCTGTTCCCGCACCTGACCGCGCTGGAGAACATCATCGAAGCGCCAATCGCGGTGCGTGGCGTGTCACGCGCGCAGGCCGAGCAGCAGGCGCGCACGCTGCTGGAACGGGTTGGTCTGGCCGACAAGGCCGATGCCTTCCCGCGTCAGCTGTCCGGTGGCCAGCAGCAGCGCATTGCGATTGCCCGCGCACTGGCGCTGCAGCCGAAGGTGCTGCTGTTCGACGAACCGACTTCGGCACTGGATCCGGAACTGGTGGCCGAGGTGCTCAGCGTGATCGAGGAGCTGGCAAGCTCCGGCACCACGCTGGTGATTGTCACCCACGAACTGAGCTTCGCCCGCCGCGTGGCCGACCACGTGGTGATGATGGACCAGGGGCGGGTGATCGAGCAGGGCACGCCCGAAGCCCTGTTCGAGCGTCCGCGCCAGCAACGTACGGCCGATTTCCTCGCCAAAACACTGTAACCCCGAAAGGAACGCCATGAGCCCTGCCGCACCGCGTCGCCCCTCGCGCAGCACCCTGTTGATCGTGGGCGTGCTGGTCATTGGCATTGCCGGCATCGTCTACTCGCGCGTGCGCCAGGCACCGGATGCGAGCGTCGTGGCCGCGACCAGCCTTGCCGGTGCGAATACGGCGCTGCTGAAAGGAACGCTCGATCCCAAGGCGCAGGCATTGATCCCGGCCGGCTACCGCTTCGTCACGCCCGGTGCGTTCACCATCGCCACCCATCCCGGTCAGCTGCCCTTGGCCGACTACGGCGCCGACAGCAAGGACGTGGTCGGCGTGGAGCCGGATATCGCTCGCCTGATTGCCGATGGACTGGGGTTGAAACTGGTGGTGGTGCCGGTGGCTTGGGCCGACTGGCCGCTGGGTCTGGAATCGGGCAAGTACGATGCGGTGCTGTCCAATGTGACCGTCACTGAAGAGCGCAAGAAGAAGTTCGACTTCTCCAGCTACCGCTACGATCTGCTCGGCATCTATACGCGCAGTGATGGCCCGATCCAGAAGATCGAAAAGCCGGCCGACGTGGCCGGGCTGAAGGTGGTGGTCGGTGCCAGCACCAACCAGGACCAGATCCTGCGCCAGTGGGACCAGCAGAACATCGCCGCTGGATTGAAGCCGGTGGAATACCAGTACTTCGATGACGCCGTGGTCGGGCGGCTGGCGGTGATCACCGGGCGCGCCGATGTGTCGTTCGAACCCAATGCCACCGGCGCTTACTCGGCACGCGACGGCAAGGTGCGGCGTGTGGGCCTGTTCCCCGGTGGCTGGCCGAACGCCGCGGCGATTTCGGTCACCACACGCAAGGGCAGCGGCTTGGCCGATGCGGTGACCCAGGCGTTGAACACCCAGATCAGCAGCGGCACTTATGCCCAGGCGCTGGCGCGCTGGAACGTGGCCGAGGAGGCCGTGCCGCAGTCGCAGACCAATCCGCCGGGCCTGCCGGCGTTGTAGATGACGCCGGGCATGGCCCGGCGCTACCGCTGCCTTTGTAGAGCCGAGCCATGCTCGGCTGCTCTACCAACGCGCCTCCAGCGTTTTGAACGGCTTTGCCAGCCGAACACCTTCAGCATCGAAGTCGGAAACGCTGCGTCCATCCACGCGCACAGACTTCGGCGCGGTCCGGTTCGGCCACCACATGCGCACGGCGGTGTCCTTGCGCAGCCCCTCGCCAATCACCACTGTCAGCAGCCCGTCGCGCTGCCGCGCCTGCATCTGCAACGTGCCATACGCGGTCGGCAGACGCTCCACCGCCAATCCATCGCCGGCCACCCACGAAGGCGGTGTGCCCGGCAGCAATGACAACGCGTCATCGTCCTCGCGCATCAACATGCCGAACAGCGTGCGGCCGTATTCGGCACCGATCCAGGTATGCGGCATGTCGCCGAGGTAGCGCGGGAAGCGCAGCCGTGAATGCACTACTTCGGCCAGCACCTGCCATTCAAGCGGGCGCCGATCGTGAAGCAGGCCCTGCAACAGCTCGTCAGCCACGTCTGGCTGGCCAAGATGCACATAGCTCAGCACATTGCGGATCTCGTACGGTGTGTAGGCATACAGCGCACCGGGCTGGCTGCGCTTGCGCACGTCGTCCAGGTAGCGGGCGAAGGTGGTCCGCAACGCATCTGCCGGCAGCACGCTCTGCGCGCCGGTGGGATCCAGTGCGATCGATACGCCGGTGGGATCACCATCGCCCAGATCCGCGGAGGAAGGAATGAAGTCGATGCCCTTCCAGGCCATCGTTGCGCGGATCGACGCATGCAGGGCGTCGTACAGCGCCTTGTACTGCTCACGCGCCCAGCGTGCGGTCTCGTGGTCACCCAGCGATTCGGCCAGCCATGCACCGTCGTGCCAGCCCTTCAGGCCCCAGTAGTCATCCCAGTAGCTGTGGGTGGGCGACGGATAGCCCTCATGGCTGATCGACGGCGCAAGAATGCCCGCGAATCGCTCCGGCGCCGGCTGGTCGGCCTTGTAACCGGGCACCAGCGTGCGCTCGCGCAGTTCCTGCAGGAAGCGCAGTGCGGCCTTCACTTTCGGCAGGTACGCGCGCACCGACTCCGGACCACCATCGAGGCGGGCGACGTCGGCGACCAGCGCCACATACTGGCCCTGGCTGTCGTACTCGATATCCGAACCGAAGCCGGTGTTGACGCTGCCATCGCCGTTGAGGATGGGCGAGACCAGGCCGTTGCCGTGCACGCCATGTTCGCTGTACCAGGCCAGATAGTCGCGCGCGACCTTGGCTTCGCCCATGCGCAGCAGCACCGCCGAGGTGGCCATGCCATCGCGGATGAAGGAGCGGTTGTAGTTGCGCGGGCCGGGCTGCATGGCCGGGCCGGTCTGGTTGATCAGCATGTAGGCAGCCTGCGCGCGCAGCATGTCGACCAGCGAGGGATCGGGCAGGCGCAGGCCGACCTGGCCCAGCCGCGCCTGCCAATCTGCGGACGCCTGCGTGGCCAGCGTCTCGAACGCCGCATTGGCATCACGGGGCAGCGTGGTCAGGTCAAGCGCAGGCGCTTCGGGCAGCACGCCATTGGCATCGGCAGCGGCGGTGCCGAGTGGGAACGCCACGACCACCGCATCGCTGGTACCGGGGGCGAGGCGGATCCGGTAGCTCAACGCGGCCGCGGCCAGTCCTTGCTCATCGCGTGCCTGCTGAGCGGCAGGCAGACGCCCGGCTGCGATGCCGGCGGTGATTTCCGTTGCACCTTCGTTGCCGAACGGCGCGGCTCCGGCAGCATCCACCGGCGTGAGCGAGCGCAGCAGCGTGCGGCCGTTCACGCGCACCGTGTTGGCTTCGACGGCGACCTCGCGGATCGGCGACAGCCCGCCGTTCTGCCACGGCGGGTTCATCTGCATCGGTCGTACCGCCAGTGTCAGCGTGCCGTCGATCGTGGCGGTGCCGGTGTTGCGCAGGCGGTGGCGGACCAGGGTGACCGGTTGCCCGCCGCGTTCGATGGCGAAGGCCTCGCTGCGTAGTTCCAGTCCCGGCTGCGGTGCCCACGTGGCAGACGGCATTGGCTTCCAGCCGTCGCGCAGCGCGTGCTGCACCTTCTGCCCGGCGGCCCCGGCTGCGCTGCCGTCGGCATTGCGCCAGATCGGCTGTACCAGCGGTGCGCCCTTGAAGGCCTCGATGTTGCCGTACTCGTCGTAGATCGATTTCTGCCGGCCCGCGTGCACACCCACGGCGGTCCAGTAGGTCTGCTGCATCTGCAGCGAGGCGGGGAACAAGGAACGTTGCGCACCGCTGGCGGCAATCTGGTAGCGCTTCATCGGCGTCATCACGGCTTTCGGGCCGAGCAGGCGGATGCGTGCCACCTGGGGGGCATCGCCGTCGACGTTCAGCCGCAGTGCCTGCAGGTCCAGCGGCGCGCTGGCCGCGAGCCAGCTCTGCTGCCGGGTTGCCGCCTGTGCATCCGTGGCCAGTTCGTGCCAGCGGCCCTGGGCATCGCGTGCCTGCAGGCGCGCAGCGCCGTGCTCATTGGCCCAGTCCACCGCCAGCCCGGTGCTGGACTGCGCGCGCGGCAGAACGATGTCGAGTGTGTGGGTACCGCCCTTGCCGGCGGGAATCGCCACCGCACTGCCGCCCTGCCAGAGTGCCGCGGACTGCGTGGCATCGAGTCCGGCCACGCGCGCACTGAGCGTGGTGTCCAGCGGCTCCATTTCGAAGATGGACACGCCCCAGTCAGAAGTGCGCTGCGGGCTGGCCAGACGCAGGTAGCGGGCCTGGCGCGGTGCGAAGTACAGCGTTTCGATGCCGCCGAGCGAATCGGCCATGGTGTAGGCGGTCTGCCACTGCATGCCGTCCAGCGAGGTCTGCAGCGAATAGCCTTCCGGGTTGGAGACGTCCCAGGTGAGGCGTGCGCCGGCCAGCATTGCTGGCGCGCCGAGGTCGATCTGGAACCAGTGGCCCGGACTGAAGGCACCGCCGGTCACTGTTTTCGGATCGTTGTCGATCAGGTGGCTGATGGCCATCGCCGGAACCTGTTGCGACGACGCACTGGCCTGCCACTGGTCGCGGGCTGGCAGGTTCTGGGCATGCGCGGACATGGCCAGCCCGACAAACAGCAGGACCGCGGTGGGGCGGAAAGAGGAGGGCAGCTTGAGGACCGTGGAGCGTTCAACGCGAAATGCCATTACAGACAGCCTCGCAGGTTCGGCCGGGATCGGGCGAGCGCTACGCTAGCAAGTGATGTAACCGTTTACATGACGCGCTGCGGTAAGGGATGCGGCGGGCGTTGACGGATGTGGCTCTGGACGCATGGCCAGGATCGCCTAGGGTCATTGCCCAAGGTCGAATTGCCTGGGTTGTCATTTGACAACCTGGGTATGCCATGTGCAGACTAGGGAGAACAAGGAATGTCTCGTGCTCGTCATCCCGACAAGGACATCGAATGGGTACTGCGGTTCGCGGAAGCTCGAGGTTGGACCCTCCGTGTAGGTGGGAGCCATGCGTGGGGCCGCATGTATTGCCCTTACAACGACACCGACTGCCGATGTGGAGAGTTCTGCGTCGTGAGCATCTGGAGCACGCCGCGCAGTCCTGGCAATCACGCGCGCGCCTTGCGCCGTGTGGTCGAGAACTGCAGTCGTGAGCAATGAGATCAGGCGTTGATGGAAGTGAGGTGGCAGATGATGGAATTCAATTTCACCCTGAAGTACCGCTTGCCGGACATCTGCGATGACGTGGGTGTGCTCGAGCGGCGGCTGGTAGAGGCGGGGTGTGACGATGCCCTTCTGGGCAGCGGCCTGCCCGGAAGGATGGCGCTGGCCTTCTGCCGTGACGCCGACAGCGCGGTGGCTGCGTTGTGCTCGGCCGTCGATGACGTGCAACGGGCCGTGCCGGGTGCCGAACTGGTGGAAGTGAGCCCCGATCTGGTGGGGCTCACGGACGTGGCCGATCTGCTCGGGGTGTCACGCCAGAACATGCGCAAGCTCATGCTGGCCAACCCGCAGTCGTTTCCATCCCCGGTGCACGACGGCTCAACCTCCATCTGGCATCTCGCCGACATTCTGGGGTGGATGCGCGCGCGCGGCAGCGAGAAAGTCACCACGGAAATGTCCGATCTCGCCGCCGCCGCACTGCAGCTGAATCTGGCACGCGAAGGGCGCAGGCTGCAGCCCAAGGTGTAGTGCAGGGCGACCGCATCAGCGCCGTCATCACCGCTGGCGTCCTGCAGGGCGCTCGAAGGCGCCTTGCAGGTGCGCTGCCACTCCCGCTTCAGCCTCGTGGCGAGAGCAGGTCTGCGAGACCGATGGCGGTGTACATCTCGCGTCGCATGCGATCGGCAACGGCATTGACCACTTCGGCGCCGTCCTGTGAGGGGTCTACATGTACCCGGAACGGCCGATGTCCGTGTGGCAGGCCCACGACCCGCACGATCTGCCGCGCGACCTCCTCGGGATCGGCATCTGCAGGCTCCAACCCTACCAGGCCCTTCAGCGCCTGGTCGGCGACACCGGCGTAGGGACCGTTCTCATAGTCGGCCGCGATGGCGGTATCGGCGGGCGTGCCCGAATGCAGGAAATGGTTGGTGCCCTTGGTGAATGCACCCGGCACCATGATGGTGGTCTCGATGCCCCACCGCGACAGTTCGGTTGAATAGGACACGGCCAGTGCATCCATGGCTGCCTTGGCGGCGAAATAGGGCGCAAGGAACGGAGGAGTGCCACCGCGTGTGGAGGACGAGCCGATCCAGACGAGCAGGCCGTTGCCACGGCGGCGCAGGTGCGGAAGCGCGGCGCGGTTCACCCGCTGTGTGCCCAGTACGTTGACGTCGTACTGCTGCATCAGCTGTTCCGGGGTGAACGCTTCAGCCGGCCCGAACACCATGTGCCCGGCGTTATGCACGATGACGTCGAGCGCGCCTGCGTCGGTCAGCACCTGTTCGACCGCCGCCTGGCTGGACGCGTCCGACTGTACGTCCAGTTCGACGCTGCGAAGGTCGGCGTGATGCGCGTCTGCCCACTGTGCGATGTCGGCCACCCGCGTTGCATTGCGCCCGCGTGTTTCGCGCATCGAGGCGTAGACGACGTGGCCGGCAAGGGCCAGTGCCTTGGCGGTCATCAGGCCGAAGCCGGAGGATGCGCCGGTGATCAGGATGGTGTGTGACATGGGAGCTCCAGAAGAAGAGAGGGTCATGGCCGGGCGCGGGCCAACAGGCGCTGCGGCACGGTGTGTGCGGTCCAGGCGGCCAGTGAACCGAGGGCGCTGGCCGCGGCCAGCTCGGAGAGATGGGCCAGCGAGGGCTCAAGGTGGGCCGCGAACCAGCTGACCAGTCCGAGGAAGTACCCCAGCAGGTTGTTCAACACCGGCAGGCCACGCAGGGCAACCACGCACAGCGCTACGACCAGTACAACGACGGGCACGGCCAACGAGGGATCCAATGGGTGAGAGAGCAGGCCCACTGCAAGTGTTGCCAATGCGCCGATGCCCAGCCCGAACCAGACGCAGGCCAGGTTTTCGATCGTGGAGCGCGTGCCCTGCAGCTGGGTGAAAAAGGCAATCCAACCGATGAACATCGTCCACACTGGCCAGCCGGCATGCAGCGCTCCGGCTGCGGCGAAGGCAGCGGTGACCGCTGCGGTCACGGTGACGAGGGCGTAAGCGCTGCGGGAAACGGGGATCGGATTCATGGCGTCTCTCCGTGGTTCAGACCGCGCCGCCGTTGGCACGCAGAACCTGACCGTTGATCCACCCGCCGTCGGTACCGGCCAGGAAGGCCACAGCAGCGGCGATGTCATCCGGCGTACCCAGGCGTTCAAGCGGGCTCATCTTTGCCAACCGGTCGATCAGTTCGGCTGACTTGCCTTCCAGGAACAGGCTCGTTGCCGTCGGGCCCGGTGCGACGGCGTTCACGGTGATGCCGCGGCCGCGCAGCTCCTTGCTGAGGATGGCGCTCATGGTTTCCACCGCCGCCTTGCTTGCCGCATAGACGCCATAACGCTCGAGCTTGAATCCGACCACGCTGGTGGACAGGGTGACGATGCGGCCGCCATCGCGAACCCGTCGTGCGCTCTCGCGCAGCACATTGAACGCACCCTTCAGGTTGATGGCGATGAGGCGGTCGAACAGCGCGTCTTCGCTTTCGGCCAGCGCAGCGAGTTCCAGTACCCCGGCACTGTGCACGACCACATCGATACCGCCGAAGCGGGCCTCAATGGCATTGAACAGGGATTGCACCGCCTGAGGATTGGCAACATCGGCTTGAAGTGCGATGGCCTGGCCGCCGTTGGCCATCAGTTCGGCGGCCAGTGCTTCGGCTTCTTCGTGACGGCCGGCATAGTTGATGGCAACCGAGAAGCCATCGGCGGCGAGGCGGCGGGAGATGGCGGCACCGATACCGCGCGAGCCGCCGGTGACAAGGGCAACGGGGGCTGAGGAAGCGATGTTCATGTTCAGATCCAGGAAGGTGCACCCACATGGCGCACGATCATCCTGAGCGTAATTTCCTGACGGATAATCCCCCTTGATCCGCCAATATTATCCGGATGGTCGAACAATCAGGCGGCCGACCCGCTGCAGGTCCCCGTCCGGGCCCCCAGAGGCGGCTGCGCCTGCTGCAACACCCGCGCGAGGCGGGTGCGGCAGAGGGTTCCAGGCAAGGGCGGTTGCTGGTTACAGCTGCACCTGCTCCCACCAGCGCGTGCCGGCGCTAGGCGCCTGCATGTCCAGCGCTTCGCCCATCATCGGCGTGGCGACCGGCACGCTGTTTGCCTCCGCCAAGGCGGTGATGCGTTCGAAGGGCTGCTGCCATTCGTGCAGGGCCAGGTCGAAGGTGCCGTTGTGGATCGGCAGCAGCCACTTGCCGCGCAAGTCCAGGTGCGCCTGCAGGGTCTGTTCGGGCTGCATGTGCACGAACGCCCAGCGCGGGTCGTAGGCACCGGTTTCGATCATGGTCAGGTCGAACGGGCCGTACTTCTCACCGATGGCCTTGAAACCGTCAAAGTAGCCGGTATCGCCACTGAAGAAGATGCGGAAGTCGCCGTCCTGGATCACCCACGACGCCCACAGGCTGCGATCGCTGTCGCCCAGCCCACGGCCGGAGAAATGCTGGCCCGGGGTGGCGGTCAGGCGCAGGCCGCTGGCTTCGGTGGACTGCCACCAATCCAGCTGTTCCACCTTGCTGGCGTCCACGCCCCACGCAATCAGCTGGTCGCCCACACCCAGCGGTGCGATGAAGCGCGCGGTCTTGCCGGCCAGCTGCATCACCGCGGCATGGTCCAGGTGGTCGTAGTGGTTGTGCGAGAGGATCACGCCGGCGATCGGCGGCAGTTGGTCGATGCTGATCGGCGGCGCGTGGAAGCGGGCCGGGCCCATCCATTGCACCGGCGAAGCGCGCTCGGAGAACACCGGATCGGTCAGCCAGTACTGCCCGCGCAGCTTCAGCAGGATCGTGGAATGCCCAAGCCGGAACAGGCTGCGATCAGGCGCGGCGTCCAGGGTGGCGCGGTCCAGCGGCAGCACCGGAATGGGGTGGGCGGGCACGGTGCCCTTGGGCTTGTTGAACAGGAACGTCCACCAGATCTCCGCGCCATCGCGCAGGCCCATCGCCGGACGCGGCAGGGCATTACGGAACTTGCCGTCGCGGTACTGCGGCGATTCGGGGAAGTCGGGGAGGGACCAGGACTTGCAGAAGGTGTAGGCGGTCACGGCGAGGATTCCAAGCAAAAGGACAAGGAGCAGGCGCTTCATGGGTGACGTCCGCTGGGTACACTGCACAGTGTAGTTTCGTGTTTTTCAAAAGTACACTGAACGGTGTAAAATGTGCAGATCCGTTCAGCTATCTGGTTCCTGCCATGCCCCGTGCCCCGCAACGCCTGACCGACCGCAAACGCGACGCCATCGTGCGCGCGGCGGTGGAGGAGTTCCGTGCGGCGGGGTACGAGGCGACCAGCATGGACCGCATCGCCGAAGTGGCCGGGGTCTCCAAGCGCACCGTCTACAACCACTTCCCGAGCAAGGAAGCGTTGTTCTCGATGATCCTGGAGGAGCTGTGGGAGCGCAGCGTGGCCAGCGACGCACTGCCGTACCGCGCCGACCAGCCGCTGCAGGCGCAGCTGATGCAGCTGCTGGGGCAGAAGCTGGAACTGCTCAGCGATGCCAACTTCATCGACCTGGCACGGGTGGCAATGGCCGAGATCATCCATTCGCCGGAACGTGCGCAGGCCATCGTCTGCCGCATGGGCGAGAAGGAAAGTGGCGAGAGTGCCTGGATCCGCGCGGCGATCGCCGACGGCCGGCTGCGCAAGGTGGATCCGGAGTTCGCCGGTCACCAGCTGCACGGCCTGGTGAAGAGCTTTGCGTTCTGGCCGCAGGTGACGATGGGTCAGGCGCCGTTGAACGAACAGGAGCGTGCACGCGTGGCCGAATCGGCGGTAGCGATGTTCCTGGGTTTCTACGCGATCTAGCTGGCAGCGAAGCGGCGGAACTCGTCGGCCGGCAATGCCGCCGAGTACAGATAACCCTGGCCGACATCCACCCCCAGTGCGCGCAGTTGCTGTTCCTGGGCCAGGGTTTCAGTGCCTTCGGCCACCACGATCGCACCGCAGCGGTGCGCGACTTCGACGATGAAGCGCACGATCGACTGCGACTTGGCATCGGACAGCGTGGCGATCAACGCCTGCTCGATCTTGACCTCGGCGATGGCCAGCTGCGAAAGCAGGATCAGGGTCGAATAGCCCGCGCCGAAATCATCCAGCGACAGGGTGACCCCGGCTGCCAGCAGCTGTGCGATGTTGGCATCGACCACGTCGCGCTCGACGATCTCGGTCCACTCGACGATTTCCAGCCGCAGCATCGCACCGGGGATGTCGTGCAGCTGCAGCAGCTCCTGCAGGCGCAGACCGAAGTCGGGCAGGCGCAGGGATTCGGCGGAAACATTGACCGCGATCGTCAGCTTGCTGCCTTCCTGATGGCAGCGCTGCAGGAACTGGATGGCTGACTGCAGCGTGGCCCATTCCAGATCGGCCAGCCGGCCGTGCCGACGCAGCAACGAGATCACCCGCATCGGCGCGATCAAGCGGTTCTCGCCGTCACGCATGCGCAGCAATGCTTCGGCGCCGACCAGCTGGCGGTCCTGCAGGCGATGCTTGGGCTGGTAGCACAGCGGCGCGTCGCCATGCTGCAGCCAGTGCTCGAGTGCGCGCTCGATCAATGCGTCGATCTCGCTGTCGCGCTGGACCGGGTCATCGAAAAACACCACGCCCGACTCGATCGCACTCAGCGCCAGGGTGATCGCACGGAACGGGAGATGGCCATCGTCGGCAGTGGCCGGTGGCTTCAGCTCGACTACCGCACAGCGGAACAGTGGCCGGAAGCCCGGCCAGTCGCGCCCGACCAGATCAGCCAGGTTGCGAGCCAGATCGGTGATCTGCGACTGCGTGCGCAGCTCGGGCAGCGAGGTGTCACGTACCAGGATCGCCAGCGCAGCGTCGCCGAACTGGTAGATCTCCAGTTGGTGCGCCGGTAGCGAGGGCAGCAGCTGATGCACTTCGTCGGTGCTGTCATGCCGCCACAGGCCGTTGTCCTGCAGCGGCCCATAGCGCAGGCGGAGGTCGCGCAGGTTGCCCATCTCGGCCACCACCAGGCAGGCCTTGCCGACGCCATCATTGTCACGCCAGTAGTGCTTCAGCCGTTCGCCGAGCGCGCGCATGTTGGGCAGGCCACTGATCGGGTCGATGCGCAACCAGGCTTGCTCACGCTGCCGCTGCGTATCGATCTGTGCATCGTTGTAGACCAGCGCGAACACTGCGCCGAGCACCAGCAGCGACACCGGCAGTGCCAGTACGCGCTGGATCGCCAGCTCGGCAACCGGCAACTGCGCGGCACCGATGATGGCCACGCCCAGCGCCAGCCCCAGCGCTGTCACTGCGATGCGCACGCCCCATGCCTGCAGGATCATGCGCGCTGACAGCTCGCTGAGCATGCGTGGGTGCAGGCGCGTGCGCAGCCAGATGCCGGCCATCACCTGCAACGTGGCTTCGATGCTGGCGGGAAGGAAGTACGGGGTGCCTGAGAACTGGTAACGGGCCAGCAGGCTGGCGGCCAGGCAGGCCAGACCGCCGCGCCAGCCACCGAGCAGGCCACTGATCAGCAGGACGTCGAAGCCGAGATTGAGCTTGACCACGCCCTGGGTGTAGCCGGCGACGAACCAGGCGTTGAACAGGTAGATCAGGCCGAGTGCTACGCCTACATACAGGCGGCGGCCTTCAATAGCGTGGCCGGAGCGGCGGGTGGCGATCAGCAGTACGCCGATCATGCCGATCACCGCCGTGGCCTGCAGCAGGTACAACGGCAGGCTGGGCAGGGCGCTGTCCAGGACCTGGGCCGAGACCCGTGAAAGCGCATCCATAGCAGGTTCCCGCCTGTGACCGACGGCCAATGACGAGCAGGGTAGTCGCAGCAGCGCGCAGGTTCAATTGTGACCGCCGCCCTCAGGGAGAAGGTGGCCGGCCATGAAATCGACGAACACACGCACGCGCGGTTGCAGATGACGATGGCTTGGCCAGAGTGCCCAGAAGGTGCTTTGTTCGGTGGTCCATTCGTCCAGGATGCTGACCAGCGTGCCGTTGCCAAGCGCGTCCCGTGTGGCGAAGTCGGGCAGGCACGCAATGCCGTGGCCATCAATGGCCATGTGCAGGATTGTCTCAAGATGATTGGCGGTCATTGCAGGCATCAGCCGCACGTCCTGGCCTGCAGCGTTTGCCTGAAGCGGCCATCGCTCGATCAGGCCGGTGCCGGGAAAACGATGGAGAAGGCATGCGTGGCCGCCCAGCTCGTCCGGGTGCCGTGGCGTGCCTCGGTTCGCGAAGTACGCAGGGGCACCCACGCAGAGCAGCCGGGTGCTGCCCAGGTTGCGGCCGTGCAGCCGGGAGTCGGCGGGACTGCCTGTCCGAACGACGACGTCGAAGCCTTCCTCGATGACATCGACAAGACGATCACTGAAGTGCAGGTCCAGTTCTATGGCCGGAAAGCGGTGCGCGAATGCGGAAAGCAGCGGCAGCATCAGGCCGCTTACAAGAGGAAGACTTGCTTTCAGGCGACCGCTGGGCGCGGCGTGGGCATCGGTCAGCTCACGCTCGGCGGCAGCGACTTCGACCATGATGCGGCGGCAGCGTTCAAGGAATTGCTCGCCCTCGGCAGTCAGGCTGACACTGCGGGTATTGCGATTCAGCAGGCGGGCTCCCAGGCGCTCCTCCAGGCGGGCAATGGTCTTGCTTGCCGCCGAAGGGGTGATGCCACGCTGGCGAGCTGCGGCGGCGAAGCTGCGCGCCTCGGCGACCAGAACGAAGAGACTGAGACCGGCAAGGCTGTCCATGATTGGTGATTGATGACGTTGGTGTCATGAAAGTATGGACCTGATGTGGGATTTTTCCAGAATCATGTCGTCGATAGCATCAATCCCATGGCGCTTGGCCATGTTGAAGCTTCATCCACATGTCTGTTCCCTATTCGCGGGCTGCCGAATCGTCCGCTCGGGGGCTGGTCCTTGCCGGCTGCCTGACCGCCCTCATCATTCCACTGAGCATCGCCAGCCCCGCGGTGGCCATCCCTGCGATACGTGCTGCATTGGGCGGGTCTCCCGCAGAGCTGTCCTGGATGATCAACGCCTATCTGCTGACCTACGGCAGTACGACGCTGGTGGCCGGTGGATTGGCCGATCTGTACGGCAGGCGCAGGATCTGGATCCTGGGTGCCCTGCTGTTTGCGATCGTCACCGGCCTGATTCCCTTGATGCCCGATGTGGCATGGATGAATGGCATGAGGCTGCTGCAGGGAATGGCCGCGGCGGCAGCGTTTGCCGGCGCGATGGCGTCGTTGGCACAGGTGTTCGACGGCCAGGCGCGGGCCAGGGTGTTCAGTCTGATCGGGACCACCTTCGGCGCAGGGGCTGCGGGCGGGCCCTTGCTGGCCGGCGGGCTGATCGATGGCCTGGGCTGGGAGTGGGTGTTCTTTCTGCCCGCGCTGCTGGCCGCGTTGACCGTACCGTTGATCGCCGTTACATCCGTCGAATCGAAGAATTCAGGCTCGCCCCGGTTGGATTGGCTGGGGGCGGCAACCTTCACGCTTTCCCTGGGTTCACTCACCTACGCGATGATCGTGCTTCCAGAGTTCGGTGGACTGCATCCGCAGACGCTTGTACCGCTACTGCTCTCGGTCGTTCTGCTGGCAGCATTCATTGCGGTGGAGCGGTCCCATCGCACGCCGCTGCTGGACCTCGAACTGCTCCGCAACCGGCGCTTTGTCGGGGTGCAGATTCTGGCCGTGGCGCCCGCGTTCTGCTACGTGGTGCTGCTGGTCATGCTGCCGGCGGGCTTCATTGGTGTGGAAGGCCTGCGGCCAACCGAAGCCGGGCTGGCGATGGCAGCATTGTCGGGTCCATTGCTTGTCGTTCCGCTGGCGTCCGGTTATCTGCTGCGATGGATTCCCGCGCGGGCGTTGTGCTGTGCCGGTCTGTTGATCGCTGCGGCTGGTCTCGCGTGGCTGGCACAGGTGTTCGAGTCCCCGCCGCAACGGTGGATGCCGATGTTGGCCATCGGTATCGGTATCGGGCTTCCGTGGGGAATCATGGATGGTCTTGCGGTCAGCGTGGTCGGCAAGGAGCAGGCAGGCATGGCTGCTGGCATCTTCAACGCGATGCGATTGGCCGGTGATGCAATCGCGCTCGCCGTGGTCGGCATCATGCTCTCGGCCGGTATCAGTCGGAGCATGATGCTGGAGGTCGGTCACGTGGCCCGTGCCACATCGCACAAGCTGTCCATGGGCGACCTTGCCGGTGTTGCGCAGGAGCTGCCCGGCGTATCCAGAACGGTTCTGGCCCAGGCGTACCTGGGCGCGGTCCACAGCCAGCTGTTGATCCTGGCCGCTGCCACGGTAATTTCAGCCCTCGTGCTGTGGTACCTGCTGCGCGACGAGGTTGAGCCCACGCCGGGCCGATGCAGTCAGTAGCGCGGGTCGGCGATGGCCGGCAGTACCAGCTCGCGCACGAAGCCGGACGGTGACAGCTGCAGCAGCGCCCGCACCATCGTCACCACGTCATGCACCGGCACCAGCTCGCCTTCACCGCGTGTGGCGGCTTCGGATACCGGCACCGAAAGCGCATCGTCGGTATTGAGATACCCCAGCTGCAAGCTGGTCACCGCCAGCCGACGGTCGCGGAAGCCTTCGCGCAACGCATCGGCAATACCGTTGAGGGCGAACTTGGAGGCGCCGAATGCCACTTCCGGGCGGCCACTGCGCGGCAGCGCGGAGGTCGAGCCGGTCAGCACCAGCTGCGGACGCGGCGAGGTCAGCACGCGGGGCAACAGGCGCTGCAGCAGCACCAGGGTCGCGCTGATGTTGACGTCGACCAGCTGCGTGAGCGCCGCATCACTTTCATCGAGGAAGTCGTACGCGTCGCTGAAGGCCCTGTCTTCCCAGATGCCCAGGTTGTGGATCAGCACATCGATATCGGCCGGTGCCTGCGCCGCGATGTGGTCGGCAGCCACGGTCGGCTGGGACAGGTCTGCTTCGATCCATTGCAGGGTGACGCCTTCGGGGCAGGCGATGTCGCGTGGGCGGGTACGCGAGACACCGATGACGGTGTCACCTGGGCCGCACAGGCCTTCCACGAACGCGCGCCCCAGGCCCCGGCTGGCGCCGATGATCATCAACTTCATGTTGCTTCCTTGTTGTGCTGCGGCGGCCTCACGCGGCCGCCAGAATGATGTCCCAGTCACCGAACGCGCGCAGGCCGGCGCGTTCGGCGGTGATGAGCGATGCCATGTTGTCGAGCTGGCAGCGGTACTGCGGCTGCAGCCCGGACACCTGCGCGGACAGGGCCATGGCCTGCACCAGATGGCGTGCATGACCGCAGCCACGGGCCGCCGGCAGGGTCAGCACGCCCATGTCGGCAAGCGTCGGATCCAGGCTCCACGGATACACGCTGCCGGCAGCGGCCAGCCGCTCGCCGTCGAAGGCGCCGAATACCTGCCAGTGTTCGAGTTCGACCCAGGCGGCATCGAGATCCTCCTCACTGGCGCTGGCCTGGAACACGTCAAACGCAGCAGCGTCGGCTGGGCCGAGACGGCGGATGTGGGGTGGAGCAGGGTGTTCGGCCAATGCCGCCAGGGATGCGGCAGGGAAACAGAAAATGCGGTCTGCGCCATGCGTGCGCTGGCCGATGTCGATCAGGCGCTGTTGCAGATGTTCCAGGGTCCAGTGCGCGCGTGCCTGCAGTTGCAGGCGTTCAGCCAGGACAGGGCGCAGCAGTGCGCGCGCGGGGCCGGAAACCGGCTGCAGCAGCATGCCGTTCTCGCCCTCATCGAGGTCGTCGCTGCAGGCAATGTGCAGCGTCGGGTCATCCTGCAGGACGCGTTCGCCCGCGAACAGGCGCCGCCAGCAGTTGTCGATCAACGGGGAGAACACATCATCCATGACACGCAACTCACTCAGTGCTGGGGCAGATCGACCTGCAGGCCCGCGGCTTTCCATTCGGGGTAGCCGGCGGCGAGCCGCTGCGCGGTCAGTCCGGCCTCGCGCAGCATCGCCACCGCATCGTTGGAAAGCACGCAGTAGGGCCCGCGGCAATAGGCCACAATGTGGACGGCACGCGGCAGTTCGTCCATCCGTGCGCGCAATTCTGTAACGGGAATGTTCAGCGCGCCGGGCAGATGTCCGAGCGCGAACTCTTCCTGCGGCCGCACATCCAGCAACACCACATTGTCTCGTTGCTGCAGCAGCTGTTCCACCGTCAGCCCATCCAATGCATCGCGGCGCAGCACGCTGTCGGCAATCACATCGTGCATTTCGCTGCGCTGGTGGTCGGCGTAGTCGCGCAGCGCGGCCATCAGGTTGCCCAGCGGGCCATCACCACTGCGGTACAGGATGCGCTTGCCGTCGCGACGGGTCTGCACCAGGCCAGCGCGGCGCAGCTGCTGCAGATGCTGGGAGGTATTGGCCACCGACAGCCCTGTCAGTTCGGCCAGCCGTTCCACCGCGCGTTCACCCTGGGCGATGTGTTCCAGCAGGGCCAGGCGGTGGGCATGGCCGAGGGTGCGGGCGATCTCGGCCAGTGCTTCCAGCGGCGAGGGGGGCGGCTCGGTTGCGGCGTTCATGCGGCGCACGCTAGCATCGCTCTATCATTCAAGCAAATAATTGAAGGTGCGCGATATGAGCGGGTTGGCGACATGGGTAGTGGACGCGGTGCTGATCGGTGTGGGCGCGACCGCAGTGATGGATCTGTGGGCGCTGTTGCAGCGGCGCCTGCTCGGCATTCCTTCGTTGGACTTCGCGATGGTGGGCCGCTGGCTGGGCCATCTGCCGCGCGGGCGCTTCCGCCACGATGGCATCGGCCGCTCGGCGGTGGTCGGCGGTGAACGCGCGCTGGGCTGGACCGCGCATTACCTGATCGGGGTGATCTTCGCCGGGCTGCTGCTGGCGGTGGTCGGCGTTGACTGGGTGCGTGCACCGACCCTGCTGCCGGCGCTGGCCTTCGGCATTCTCAGTGTGGCCGCGCCCTTCTTCATCCTGCAACCGGGCATGGGCGCGGGCATTGCGGCATCGAAAACGCCAGCGCCGGGCAAGGCGCGCCTGCGCAGCCTGGTGGCGCACAGTGTGTTCGGTCTCGGCCTGTATCTAGCGGCCGCGCTGTTGGCGGCGGTCGGCGCGGAATGAGCGAGAATCCATGGGGTCACCGGCAACTGGAGCACCCCGGCATGCAGGCAACACACGCAAGCAGCGACGGCATGCCGTTGCCATCGGCGTGGCGCGAAGCGCTGGCCGGCGCGCGCATCGAGCGGCAGTCGATCGGGGTTTCGCGTGCGGACGTCGCCCGCGTGCATCGACCGGGGCAGGCCGATGCCTTCCTGAAATCGGAAGTGATCGATCCCTTCAGTGAGCTGGGCGATGAGATCGCCCGCCTGCGTTGGCTGCAGGCGCAGGGCCAGCCGGTGCCGACGGTGATCGCCACCGCCGAGGACGCTGGCCGGCGCTGGTTGCTGATGAGCGCGCTGCCCGGCCGTGACCTGGCGTCCTCGCCGGAACTCGTCCCGCAGCGGCTGGTGGAGGTGCTGGCCGATGCGTTGCGCGGGCTGCATGCGTTGCCGGTGGCAGCATGTCCGTTCGATCAGCGCCTGGCCTCGCGCGTGCAGGCCGCGGTGGCGCGCGCCGAAGCAGGCCTGGTCGATGCCGATGATTTCGATGATGAGCGCCTGGGGCAGAGCGCGCAGCAGGTGCTTGCCGAGCTGCTCGCCAGCCAGCCCGCACATGAAGATCTGGTGGTCAGCCACGGTGATGCCTGCCTGCCCAACCTGATGGTTGCCGAGGGCCGCTTCAGTGGTTTCATCGATTGTGGCCGGCTGGGTGTGGCCGACCGCTATCAGGACCTTGCGCTGGCCGCGCGCAGCCTTGTCCACAATTTCGGTGATACGCGCTGGGTCGCGCCGTTGTTCCAACGCTACGGCGCGGTGGCCGACGAGCGCCGGCTGGCGTTCTACCGGTTGCTCGACGAGTTCTTCTGAGCCCGCGCATGGCTGGCGATGGCCGCGCAGATCAGGCCACCGACCACGCTCAGGTGTTCCAGCGCGAAGAACAGGGCCAGCTGCTGTTCGGCGCCGTGCTTGTTCCAGAAGGTATGCACGATGACGATGGTCAGCAGCATGAACACCGCCAGCGCGCCGCTGCCCAGCCAGAGCAGGCGATCAAGCAGCAGGCACACTGCGCCGCCCAGCAGCACCACGGCGCTGGCGATGTTGAACATAACAGGCGGTTGCAGCCCGGCCGCCTGCATTTCGGCCACGCTGTTGTCCCACGCCAGCAGCTTGGCCAGGCCCGAGGACAGGAACACCACGGCCAACAGCAGTCGGGCGAGGAACCACAGCACGCGGCTGTCGAGCAGGGTGGTGATCATCCGTGGCATGCAGGAACTCCGGGTTGAGCGTGGGACAGGCCGCGCAGCATCGGGCCTC
Organism: Stenotrophomonas maltophilia R551-3; assembly: GCF_000020665.1. NCBI lineage: Bacteria > Pseudomonadati > Pseudomonadota > Gammaproteobacteria > Lysobacterales > Lysobacteraceae > Stenotrophomonas > Stenotrophomonas maltophilia. Next base: position 1,931,669 of record NC_011071.1, read on the forward strand.
AACCGCAGTTGAGGTCAAGGCTGGCTGAACGGAGCCCGACCTCGGCCGGATCGTCAGCTTCTAATTGGACGAACGTTCGTTCACTATTTTCGCCATGAACCGAGCCGACCGCAACGAGCAACGCATCGCGCAGATCCTGCAGGCCGCCCTGCAGTGCTTCCTCGTGAAGGGATTCCACCAGACCAGCATGCGTGACATCGCGCAGGCGGCCGGCGTCAGCCTGGGCAATCTCTACAACCACTTCCCGGGCAAGGAAGCGATCATCCTTGCAGTGGCGGTGGCCGAGAGCGAAGAACTGGCACCGTTGCTGCAGCGACTGGCCGCGTCCGATGGCGAACGCACACAGGTGATGGCCTTCCTGCAGGACTTCCATGCGCTGTGCCGGCAGCCGGAATGGGCAACACTTGCGGTCGAGGTGCTGGCCGAGAGTGCACGCAACCCTGCCGTGGCCGAGGCCTTTGCGACCAACCGCAGGCAGCTGCAGCAGGCGCTGGGCGATGCCCTGCAGCGTGTTGCGCAGCGCGAGCGGCGGCGACCCGCGCTGGCCCCGGCGCTGCAGGCGCAGGTGCTGTTGGATGCGATCGAAAGCGATGCGCTGCGTCGGGGACTGGGCGAAGCCGATGGCACCGACGATGCATCGCTGGATCTTGGCCTGCTCGCGCTGCTGCTGGGGGCGCGTGCATGAGCACCGTGGACCGGCGGTTGCACGGGCTGGACCTGGCGCGTTACCTCGCACTGGCCGGCATGGTGCTGGTCAACTTCCGTCTGGCGATGGCCGTGCCTGCAGAGGGTACGAGCTGGTTGGCAGGCTTCTTCCATCTGCTGGAAGGCAAGGCCTCGGCGACGTTCGTCACCCTGGCCGGGCTGGGCCTGGTGCTGGCAACGCAGCGGCAGCCCTGGTGGCAGGCCAGCGTGCAGACCTGGCGGCGCGCCGTGTTCCTGCTGGTGCTGGGCCTGCTCAACCTGATCCTGTTCCCGGCCGATATCCTGCACTACTACGCGGTGTACTTCGCGCTGGCGGTGCTGTGGCTGCGAGCATCGCCGCGCATCCTGCTGGCCAGCATCGTGGCGTTGGCATTGGTTTCGTTCTGGGCGCTGCTGCACTGGAACTACAGCGAAGGCTGGAACTGGCAGACGCTGGAGTACGCCGGCCTGTGGCAGTGGCCGGGTGCGGCGCGAAACCTGTTGTTCAACGGTTTCCACCCGTTGATGCCATGGCTGTGCTTCTTCCTGCTGGGCATGCTGCTGGCGCGCCTGCCACTGGCGCAGCCGCGGGTGCAACGCGGGTTGCTGGTGCTGGGCCTGCTGCTGATCGGCGCCGGCCATGGTGTGCAGCATCTGGCGCAGGGAACGCCGTGGCAGGCATGGCTGGGAACGCAGCCGATGCCGCCGGGTCCTGCCTATGTACTGACCGGGGCGGGCGCGGCCTGCAGTGTGATTGCCGCCTGCCTGTGGCTCACGCGGGTACACCCGGGTGACTGGCTGGAACCCTTCACGGCGGCGGGACGCATGACCTTGACCCTGTATGTCGGCCACATCCTGCTGGGCATGGGCACGCTGGAAAGCCTGGGCCTCCTGGACGGCAGCGCGTCATTGGCCTCGGTACTGCTGTGGGCACTGCTGTTCCTGATGCTCGCGACCGCTGCGGCGTGGCTGTGGTCATGGCAGTTTGCGCGCGGTCCGCTGGAGGCAGTGATGCGGCGCATCGCAGGCTAGTTCTTTGGTTGCACCGCACGATGTTGTGACGGACATGTCTGTGTCGCAGCGAAGTCATCTGCGATAGTGGCGGCAGGTAATACTTTCCGTTTGCATCCATGTCATTCGCTTCGGCGCAGCATCTCGGCGAAGTCCTTCAGCAATCCTATGGCATCACCGCCACTGCGGTGGTGCCGCGCCCGGTGGGCGCCGACGCCAATGCCAGCGTGTATCGCATTGATGCACGGCACGGGCAATGGTGGCTGAAATGCCGGAACTACCAGGTTGATCCCTCGGTATGGGACAGCCTGCATTGGCTGCGCGGCACCCTCGGCATAGACGAAATCGTCGCGCCATGGCCGGCGCTGACCGGCGGCGCGTCGGTGCAGCGCTGGGGCCTGCAGTTCACCCTGTTCCCCTATATCGAAGGCCAGTCCGGCTTCGAGGCGGCGCTGAGCCGCACGCAGTGGCGGCGGCTGGGGGAGGTGTTGCGACGCCTGCACGGCGCGCCGCTGCCTCCGGAGTTGCAGCAGGCATTGCCGATCGTACGGCTGGAAACCGCGGCGCTGGAGACGGTGGGGCAATGGTTGGCCGGTGAAGGACTGGCGGTGGCGCAGGACGGGCTGGGGCGCGCATTCGCTTCGGTCTGGGATCAACAGCATGCGCGCATCGCTGCGCTGCATGCGCACGCGCTGGAGCTGCACGCTGCGTTGAAGGATGCGCCGGTCGACCTGCATCTGTGCCACACCGATCTGCATGCCGGCAATCTGCTGATGGGCAACGACGGCGGTCTGCATCTGATCGACTGGGATGGCCTGTCACTGGCGCCGCGTGAGCGCGACCTGATGTTCATCGGTGGCGCCGTGGGCGGTCGCTGGGGCCGCGAGAATCCGCTCGATTTCGCGGAGGGCTATGGCGGCGACCTCGGGGATCCGCGCTGGATCGCGTGGTACCGGCATTGGCGGATCCTGCAGGACCTGATCGAGTTCCAGCAGGTGCTGCTGGGCAGCGACGGTGAGGAGCGTTCGCCGCAACTTCGCCGGCAGTCGCTGCATTACCTGGGAGAGCAGTTCGCGCCGGGCAATGTGTTCGATGCGGCGGAGCGGGTGTATCGGGCGTTGGATTAGATTCTGGGCCGTTGCCAGGATCGCGCCGGGTAGAGTCGACTGTTAGTCGACTGCTCTTCGATTGGAACGGGCAAAGCCCGCGCTGCGCGCGATAGTCGACTAACAGTCGACTCTACCAAGGGCTTGTCCATCGAGGCGGTTTTCATTCGGCGGGCTTGGCTGCTGATGAGGCCGCAGCGCTCGCTGCGCGGCGCGACAGCACCGCTTCGCGGTGGGCGATGTAGGCGTTGGCGGCGAGGATGATGCCGGCACCGACGATCGTCCATCGATCCACGGTTTCATTGAACAGCAGCCAGCCGCACAGCGTCACCAGTGGCAGCTGCAGGAAGCTGATCGGGGTCAGCGCCGAGACTTCGCCCAGGCGCAGCGCACGTGTCCACAGCAGCTGGCCGATGGTGCCGAGCACGCCGGTGGCCAGCAGCCACAGCCAGGCCACGCCGGTCGGCCAGACCCAGACGAACACTGCCGGGATCAGCGACAGCGGCACCCAGAACACGTAGGTATAGAGCACCACGGTGTCGGCGCTGTCGATGCGGGTCAGCTGCTTGATCTGGATCGCCACCAGCGAACTGAGCACGGCCGCACCCACCGCCACCAGGCTGCCCGCAGTGAAGCCCGCGGTACCGGGGCGGACGATCACCAGCACGCCGATGAAACCGACCACCACCGCGGCCCAGCGGCGCACGCGCACGACCTCGCCCAGCCACAGCACGGCGGCGATGGTGACGAACAGCGGCGTGGAGTAGGAGAGCGAGACCGCCTGCGCCAATGGCAGATGGCCCAGCGCCCAGAATGCGCACAGCATTGAGCCGAGGCCAATCGCACTGCGTACGAAGTAGCGCGGCAGCTGCTGCGTCTTCAGCGGCGCGTGGCCCGGCCGCAGCAGCATCGGCAGCAGCGCGAGCAGTCCGAAGGCGTTGCGGAAGAATGCCACTTCCTGGGTGGGCACGTAACGGGTGGCATAGCGGATCGCCACCGCCATCAGGCCGAACGCCAGGGTGCTGCCGAGCATCAACAGCGCCGCCCGCATCGGGGTGGCGCTGGGGGAGAGGGCGGGGGTGTTCACCACTGTGCGCCGAGCAGGCGGGGCTCCGGTTCGATCGGCACGCCGAACTTTTCCAGCACCGAGGCCGAGATGCGGCGGGCCAATGCCAGCAGTTCAGCGCCGGTGGCGTTGCCGTGGTTGACCAGCACCAGCGCGTGGCTCGGCGCCACGCCGGCATCGCCTTCGCGGAAGCCCTTCCAGCCGCAGGACTCGATCATCCATGCCGCCGAGACCTTGCGCTTGCCGTCCTGGTCGGACGGAAACACCGGCAGTTCGGGGAAGTGCTGCAGCAGCACGTCGACCTGCTCCAGCGGCAGCACCGGGTTCTTGAAGAAGCTGCCGGCATTGCCGAGCACATCCGGGTCGGGCAGCTTGCGGCGGCGGATCGCGATCACCGCATTGGCCACGTCCACCGCGCTCGGCAATTCCACGCCCTGCGCCTGCAGTTCCTCGCGGATGCCGGCGTAGTCCATGCGCAGGTCATGCAGCAGCGGCAGCTTCAATTCGATGGCGGTGATCAGGTAGCGATCGGGCTGTTGCTTGAACACGCTGTCGCGGTAGGCGAAACCACATTGTTCGTTGTCCAGCCGTATCCAGGCCTGTTCCTGGCAGTCCCAGGCTTCGACGGCCTGGATGAACTCGCCGACCTGCGCGCCATAGGCGCCGATGTTCTGGATCGGCGCGGCACCGGCCGTACCGGGAATCAGGGCCAGGTTCTCCAGCCCGGACAGGCCTTCCTGCAGCGACCACATCACCAGGCCGTGCCAGGGCACGCCGGCGCCGGCGCGGATCACCGCATGGTCGGCGCGGTGCTCAAGGAAACTGATGTCACGGTTGCCGAACACCAGCACGGTGCCGGGGAGGTCTTCGGCGATCAGCACGTTGCTGCCTGCACCCAACACCAGCAGCGGGCCGCTGGCCACGTCGGGCAGGGCGAGTACTTCCGGCAGCAGCGCCGCATCGTGCAGTTCCAGCAGCTGAGCCGCGCTGGCCTGCACGTGGAAGGTGTTCAGTGCCTGCAGCGGCGCGTTGCGGGTGAGCGTCCAGCGCAGCGGGGCATTGCCGTCGACGGTATCCATGGGCGCGCTCACAGCGGGGCCACCGCGCCGCGGCTCGGCGCTTCGCGGCGGCGACGGATCGCCTCCACGCATTCCGATACCAGCGACGGGCCGCGGAAGATCAGGCCGCTGTAGCACTGCACCAGCGCCGCACCGGCAGCCATCTTGGCCACCGCGTCGGCACCGGACAGGATGCCGCCAACGCCGATCAGCGGCATCGATTCGGGCAGGCGCGCGCGCAGGCGGCGCAGCACCAGCGTGGACTGTTCCAGCACCGGCGCACCGGACAGGCCACCGGCTTCGTTGGCCAGCGGGTCGCCGGCCACCTTGCTGTGGTCGATGGTGGTGTTGGTGGCGATCACGCCGTCCACCTGCAGTTCGCCCAGCACGCGCGCGGCGGCGTCGATGTCGCGCTCGCTGAGGTCCGGTGCAACCTTCACCAACATCGGCACGCGGCGGCCATACCGGGCGGCCAGGCTTTCCTGGCGCTCACGCAGCTGGCTGACCAGCTGGCGCAGCGAGGTTTCTTCCTGCAGTTCGCGCAGGCCGGCGGTGTTCGGCGAGGAAATATTGACGGTGATGTAGTCGGCCAGCGGGTACACCTTGTCCAGGCAGGCGATGTAGTCATCTGCGGCCTGTTCGTTGGGGGTGTCCTTGTTCTTGCCGATGTTGATGCCGAGCATGCCGCGACGGTTGCGCGCGCGCTCGACGTTGCGCACCAGCGCGTCCACGCCCGCATTGTTGAAGCCCATGCGGTTGATGATCGCGTTGTGTGCGGGCAGGCGGAACAGCCGCGGCTGCGGGTTACCTGCCTGCGGGCGCGGGGTGATTGTGCCGATCTCGACGAAGCCGAAGCCGAGCGCGAACAGTGCGTCGATGTGCTCGCCGTTCTTGTCCAGGCCGGCGGCCAGGCCGACCGGATTGGGGAAGGTCAGCCCGAACACCGTGCTGGGCATCGGCGCGATGCGCGCGGCGAGCAGCGGCGTGGTGCCGGTGCGATAGGCCAGGTCCAATGCGGACAGGCCAAGGCCGTGGGCGCGCTCGGCGTCGAGCGAGAACAGGAAGGGGCGGGCAAGCGAATACATGCGTCGGTTCAGTCCAGCGTGCCGAGGAAGGCTCGGGTTCGATATTCAAAATCAACCTGGCCGTCGACCGCATGGGCGGCGAACAGGTCCTGCAAAGCGTCGATCATCGGCGCGTGGCGCGGATGACCGGATTGGGGGGCATAGGAGGAGGACAGCAGGCGCCCGCGCAGGGCATCGAAGTCCAGATGCTGCACGTTCGGCAGCTCCACCGCGCCGCGCAGGCCGTTGCCGAACCAGGCCTGCATGGTGGCGTTATCCTGGTAGCGCTCGGCCACGGCGGAGTAGTCGGTGCCGTAGTCCAGCAGCAGCTGTTCGTAGCCGACCAGGAACGGGCTGGCATCGAGCAGGCGCGAATTCCAGTAGATCAGCGCTTGGCCGCCGGGGCGCAGGATGCGCTGCCATTCGGCGCGCACCGCCACGGTATCGAACCAGTGGAAGGCCTGCGCGACGCTGACCAGATCAATGCTGGCATCGGCCAGTCCGGTGGCCTCGGCGCGGCCGTCGACCGCGCGGAACTGCGGGTACTGCGGTGCCAGCCATTGCTCAGCCGCGCCCCGCATGGCCGCATTGGGCTCAACCGCAACAACGGGATGACCGCTGGCCAGGAACTGGCGGCTGGAAATGCCGGTGCCGGCGCCGATGTCGGCGACCAGCGCCTCGCGGTTGACACCCATCGGGCCGTGCAGCCAGTCCAGCAGGGCCGGCGGGTAATCGGGCCGGTAGCGGACGTAATCGGCGACGCGGCTGCTGAAGCGTTCAGTGCTGTCGGAGGCGGTCATGGCGCTCAGTTCGACATCGCAGCGAGCCAGGCCAGGCCGCCGAAGAACAGGATGAAAACCAGGATGGCGGCGATCACCGCGCCGACCATCACCCAGCCCAGTACCAGGCCGGTGACGGCCAGGCCATCGCCTTCCAGTTCATGCTGGCGGCGGCGGATCTCGGCGCGGGCCATATGCCCGGTGATGATGGCCACGATGCTGGCCACGAAGGGCAGGACGGTCCAGCTGGCGATGCCCATGACCAGGCTGACCACGGCCAGGGCGCTTGTCTGTCGGGGTGCCACGCTCATCGGGGTCCTCCTTGGCAGTGTGCACATGATAGTGCCTCTGCCCTGGCAATCCCATGCCCGGAGGATACGATGGTAGGCCTCGACCTTGGTCGACGAAAGGCATGCCAACCAAGGTTGGCAGCTACCGGGATGCCGGTGTCAGCCCATCAACACCTGGCCGCCATCCACGTTGAGCACGCTGCCGGTGACCCAGCGCGCCAGCGGCGAGCACAGGAACAGGGCGGCATCGGCGATCTCGCGCGGGTGGCCGAAGCGGCCGAACGGAATCTTCGCCAGCGTACCGTGGTACAGGGCGGGATCTTCGGTGCGGCGGCGGTCCCAGAGGCCGTCATCGAACTCGATCGAACCCGGTGCGATGGCATTGACCCGGATCCGATCCTTGGCCAGCGCCAGTGCCTGCGAGGTGGTGTAGTGCGACAGCGCGGCCTTGGCGGCGGCGTAGGGTGCGCCACCGGGGCGCGGCTGCTGCGCGGCAATCGACGACAGGTTGAGAATGCAGGCATCGCTGGATGCGCGCAGCCAGGGCAGGGCCAGGCGCGAGGCCCTAACGGCGGCCATCAGATCGATCTGCAGGCTGGCCGCCCAGCCATCCTCGTCGTCGGCCATGCCATAGCCGGTGGCGTTGTTGACCAGCACGTCGATGCCGCCGAGTGTGTCGGCGGCTGTTTGCAGCCAAGCCTGGATCTGGCCAGCGTCGGCCAGATCGGCGGAGAACGTATGCAGTTCGAAGTTCTGCGCCCGCGCATCGGCGCGCAGTGCATCCAGACCGACCTGGCCTCGGGCGCAGACCGAAACCTGCGCACCGGCGCCGGCAAACGCCAGCGCCATTTCACGACCGATGCCCTTGCTGCCGCCGGCGATCAACACGCGGCGGCCGGTGAAATCGAGGATCGGAGCCCCTGCGGGGATCCGACCCTTCTCTTGGGTCAGATCCCCGGAGGGGCTCTGACCCACGGACGTGGCCGGATCCGTTGCCATCACAGATCGAACTTGATGCCCTGGGCCAGCGGCAGCGAATCGGAGTAGTTGATGGTGTTGGTCTGGCGGCGCATGTAGACCTTCCATGCATCCGAGCCGGACTCGCGGCCACCGCCGGTGTCCTTCTCGCCACCGAACGCGCCGCCGATTTCCGCACCGGACGTGCCGATGTTGATGTTGGCGATGCCGCAGTCGCTGCCGGCCGCCGACAGGAACTTCTCGGCGGTCTTCAGGTTGGCGGTGAAGATGGAGGACGACAAGCCCTGCGGCACGCCGTTCTGCATGTCGATGGCTTCGTCGATGGTGTCGTACGGCATCACGTACAGGATCGGCGCGAAGGTCTCATGCTGGACCACGGCGTCGCTGTTCTTCAGGCCGGAGACAATCGCCGGCAGCACGAAGTTGCCAGCGCGATCGATGCGGGTGCCACCAGTTTCGATGGTGCCGCCGGCGGCCTTGGCCTGGGCGATGGCATCGAGGAACTGCTGCACGGCGCCATCGCTGTTCAGCGGGCCCATCAGGTTGGCGGCGTCGGTCGGGTCGCCGATCTTGCCTTCCACCTGCTTGTAGGCCTTGACCAGGGTGGCCAGCACGTCGGCGTAGATCGAGCGGTGCACGATCAGGCGGCGGGTGGTGGTGCAGCGCTGGCCGGCGGTACCGACCGCGCCGAACACGATGCCCGGCACGGCCAGCTTCAGGTCGGCGGTTTCGTCCAGGATGATGGCGTTGTTGCCACCCAGCTCCAGCAGGCAGCGGCCGAGGCGACGCGCGACCTTCTCGTTGACGGTGCGGCCAACCTGGGTCGAGCCGGTGAAGCTGATCAGCGGCACGCGACGGTCATCGACCATCTTTTCCGACAGCGCGGTACCGGCATCGTTGATCAGGAAGAAGATGTCCGGGAAACCGGCTTCGCGAAGAGCGTCGTTGCAGATCTTCATCGAAGCGATGGCGGTCAGCGGCGTCTTGTTGGACGGCTTCCAGATGCACACGTCGCCACAGATGGCGGCCAGGAATGCATTCCAGCTCCACACCGCGACCGGGAAGTTGAAGGCCGAGATGATGCCGACCAGGCCCAGCGGGTGGTACTGCTCGTACATGCGGTGGCCGGGGCGCTCGGAATGCATGGTGTAGCCGTACAGCATGCGGCTCTGGCCCACGGCGAAATCGGCGATGTCGATCATCTCCTGCACCTCGCCATCGCCTTCCGGCTTGCTCTTGCCCATTTCCAGGGCGACCAGCGAACCCAGCGCGTCCTTGTGTTTGCGCAGTGCTTCACCGCACAGGCGCACGGCTTCACCGCGGCGCGGCGCCGGCGTGGTACGCCAGACCTTGAAGGCTTCCTGGGCGCGGGCGACGACGGTGTCGTACTCGGCCTCGGTGGTCGCGCGGACCTGCGCGATCGGCTCGCCGGTGGTCGGGTTGACCGGGGTGATCAGCTCACCGCTGGTCGCGCTCGACCACTCCCCGTTGCCCAGGTACGTGCCAGCGTTGATCGCGTCCAGGCCAAGGGACTTGAGCAGCTCGGAAGACATGCAGACTCCTGTGTTTCGTTACGTTGTTTGGTGCCATCGCGGGCAGGTGGGGGACGCGATGAACTGAGCCGCCGATGGTAGCAGAGCAACCCGCACAGCCATGGTGCAACGCGCCAGTAAAATGCGATGGAACATGAACGCTTGGAGGGCAGGGGCGCTTACCTGTAAACTTCCCGGCTGCATGGCCCCGTAGCTCAGCTGGATAGAGCGTCCCCCTCCTAAGGGGAAGGTCGCCCGTTCGAATCGGGCCGGGGTCACCATCCGCTGCAGCCTCCTGACAGGTGCTCGCCGGGGTTTCACCGTAACCCGAGCCCGCCCAGCACCGTCGCGACCTCTTCCCGCTCGCCATCACGCAGCCCCTGCAACGGCAGTGGCAGGCAGTCCTCGCCGCACAGCCCCAGCAGCGCCGCCGAGCAGGCCATGACGCGAATCCCGCCGAACCGGTCGTACAGTGACCAAAGCGGTGCCAGCCGCGCAGACAGGGCAATAGCGCCCTCCGCATCGCCGCTACCCACGGCTCGCGTGATCTGCAGCGCAACCTCGGGGAACAGCCCGGCGGTCACCGAATACCAGCCATCGCACCCCGCCAGTAGTCCACGCACCGCAGATGCGTCACCACTGACGCCCAACGTCACATGTGCGGGAACGCACGCACGGAGTGCCGCAACACGCGCGGCCGCATCGGCCGGATCATCAGCAAGGCGCGGAATCTTGATCGAAGCGATGTTGGGCAGCGCGGCAATCCGGCCATGCAGTGCATCGGTGAAGCGGAAGTGCGTGGTGCCTGGGTTGTCATAGACGCAGATCGGCGTGCGCACCGCCGCACAGATGGTTTCAAACAGCGCTTGCACCTCATGATCCTTCAGGGGCTGGTAGGACACGGGCGCGAGCAGCAGGCCTGCGGCACCCGCATCTTCGGCATCCAGGGCCAGCTCCAGCACATCCCGGGTGCGTAGTGCGCCGATGCCAGCGATGACCGGTACGCCTCCTGCGTGGGCCAGGGCCTCGCGCAGCACGCGCTTGCGTTCACGCTTCTCCAGATAGGCATAGCTGCCGGTGGAGCCAAGCACGCCCATCGAGTCAACTCCGGAATCGGCCAGGCGCTCGACCAATCCCGCAAATGCCCGAAAGTCGATGTTGGATTCAGAGAGGGGCGTAAGTGGAAACGCGCTGAGGCCTTTGAACATGGGATCTCCCGAATCTGGGGTGGGCTGGGTGCTACCGCGCTTGGGGCGTGGCGGCTGGACGCCTGGAATTGTTTGTTGTCCTATGACAAAACTCAAGCGCCACCGTGCAGCGTGTCTGCTCGGTGCAGATGGCGCACCATGAGCGTCATGAAGCCGAGCCTTTGCCCTGTCCAGCCTCCGCACTACGCCACCATCGCCGATTGGCTTGATTCCGCCGAGGCCACCCAGCGCTGGGCAGGCCCCGGTGTGCCGTTTCCCTTACCGTCGGAACGGTTCGCGCAGGTGCTCGAACTCGGGTTGCGGCCGGGCTGGGCGCTGCTGGACGAGCAGGGCCAGTGCCTTGGCTTTGGCCAGTACTGGATGACCGACGCCTGCACCGCACACCTGGGCCGCATCATTGTTTCGCCATTGGCGCGCGGGCGCGGCCTTGGCCGGCTGCTCATGCAGTCCCTGGGGGAACAGGCGCTGCGCGAAGACGGTATGCAACGCCTCACCCTGCGCGTCTATCGTGACAACGCAGCCGCCGTTGCCCTGTATCGCGACCTCGGTTTCCAGCAGGTCGGCGCGTCCTCGACGCCAGAACTTCTATTCATGCAGCACATGGCGGGCTGAGACCGCTCAGGCCGGTGTGGCGGCCTGCAGGGCAAACCACTGCTCGCGGGTGATGCGGCTGATGTGCTCGGTGCGGTAGTCGCCGAGAAAGCTGTTGAACTTGTCCACTTCGGTATGGTGATGCTGAAAACCGCATTTGCTCTGTGCGCTGAGCGATTGCAGGTTGTCAGCGAAGTAGCCGCACCACAGTGCGTCCAGTTCCAGCTGCATGAAGGCGTGTCGCATCACTTCGCGCACCGCTTCGGGGACCAGCCCGCGGCCCCAGTACGGGACGCCGATCCAGTAGGCGATCTCACCCTCTCGATTGCTGATCTCGAAATTGCTGTCAGCGCCGATCAGGATGCCGACGCAGCCGATGGCGCGGCCATCCTCGCGGTTCTGCAGTGCGTAGACCTCCGGCTGATTGAAGACGGTGCGGATGATTTCGGTACTTTCCTCGACGCTGGTGTGTACCGGCCAGCCGGCGATGGGGCCCACGCGCGGGTCGCGGGCGTACTCGTACAGATCGGCGGCGTCGGTGTCGCGCCAGGGGCGCAGGATCAGGCGTTCAGTGTGCAGCTGCATGGCAGTTCCAGGTACAGAAAGAGAGTGCACAGGCTAGGTTCCGGCGCATCGCGGGCACAGGGCGGGACCTTGATGATTCCGGTACTTTTGACAACTCAATGCCGAGGGCCGCTATGCTGTGCCCCGGAATCCAGCCGGAAGGGCCCATGGACCGCATACCCCAGCTTCTGGATCAGGACGAATCCATGCGCCTGGAGGTCAGCACGCTGGCCGAGGGGCAGGGCGTCCCGTTGTCGTTCGGCCACGCCTATCTGGCGGTACTGGTATGCGTATCGGGGCGCGCACGCTTTGCACTGAACTTCCGCGAGGTGGCGATGCAACGGCACGATGTGCTGGTGCTGGCCGAGGACACGCTGGCGCTGCTGCGGCAGCGCTCACGCGGCTTTCTGGCCGTGGTCTGCCTGATGCCCAAGGCGCTGGCGTCGGAGGTGGCTTATGTACTGCCCAATGCGCTGTTCCAGTTCCTGCACGAACAGCCGCACTGTCGGCCGTCAGCGCTGGATCTGCCGCTGCTGCAGGGCTGGCTGCAGCTGATGATGGACGCGCAGCACAACGGCGGACGGCACCGCCATGTGATGCTGCGCAATCTGCTGCAGAGCTTCTTCCTGAAGATGGCCACGCTGCTGCCGAAGCAGAAGCGGGTGCCGGCACAGGTCAGCCGGCGCGAGCGCCTGGCCTGGAACTTCTGGGAGCTGGTGGGCCAGCGCAGCACGCGCCAGCGTGACGTGCAGTCCTATGCGGAGGCGCTGTGCATCACCCCGTTCTATCTCTCGCAGCTCACCCGCGAATGTTTCGATGAAACGCCGAAGGCGTTGATCGACCGCCAGGTGGTGCTGGAGATCAAGGCGCTGCTTACGTACAGCGAATTGCCGATCGGACGCATTGCCGATCGCCTGCAGTTCGAGGATGCGTCGTACCTGTGCCGGTATTTCCGGCGGCATACCGGTCAATCGCTGACCGGCTACCGCCGAGCGGGGCAGGGCGGGACTAGTGCGATACGAACAGCGGCGCCGGCACTTCGGCCAGCAGATCCTCGGTGACCCCGCCAAGCACGCGCTCCACCACCCGGCTGCGGCTGTAGGGGCCCAGAACCAGCAGATCGGCTTCGGCGTCCAGCACGTGCTGGCGGATGGTTGCGGCGATGCCGCCCTGGCTCGAGTTGATCGCCTGTACTTCCACTTCAACGCCGTGCCGCGCCAGATGCTGGGCCATCTCGGTACCGGGTGCGCCTTCGGTCTTGGGCGTGTCGACCATCAGCAGGTGCACGGCCTGTGCACGGGCGAGCAGCGGCAGCGCATCGGCCACCGCGCGACGCGCCTGTTTGCTGGCATTCCAGGCCACCACGATGCGACGACCGACCTGTTCACCGCGCCAGTGTGGAGGCACCAGCAGCATTGGCACGCCGGTCTGGCGCAGCGTGCCCAGGGGCCGCCAGCCGCTGGGGGCGCCGGGTGTGTGCGGATAGCCGGCGATGATCAGGTCGCAGTACAGCGATTGCAGGGCCAGGTCGGCACCGCCCAGATAATCCGAAACGATGCGTAGCTCGGTGCTGATCTGCAGTGGTTCGGACACGGCACGCAGGTTCTGCATCAACTGCGCGGTACAGGCCGCGTCGGCGCGCGCTTCATGATCGAGCGCTGCGGCAATGCCGGCGCCACGCGCGAACCCGTTGGCGATGTCGGTGGGATGCTGGGCAGTGGACACTGCGACCAGATGCGCCTGCTGTGCCTGCGCCAAGTGGGAGGCGATGTTCAGTACGCGTTGTCCGGTGTCGCTGGCATCGAACAGCACAGCGATATCGCGTAGGGGATGCAGCATGGCCTTTCTCCTTCGATGCCTGTGACGCGTTCCCTGCCATGCACCGACCCGGGTGCACCGGACGCAGCTCCCTTGTAGCGCATCTGCGATTCGGATGAATCACTTTTGATTCAGTTTATTAATTGATGATTCATGCTAGCGTGGCCGTATTCCCGGTTTCCGACCCTTTCATGCGACCCGCCACCGCCCGCCCACGCCGCGACCTGCACCACGCCCTGGCGGCCACCCTGGTCAGTCATCCGCGCTGCACGCTCAGCGAGCTGGCGAGGGGGGCCGGCATCAGTCGCGCCACCCTGTACCGGTTCGCGCCGACCCGCGAGGCGATCGACGAGGCGTTGTTCGCCGCGGGCTTCGAGCGCCTGGAGGCAGCGGCCAGCTGGTTCGACAAGGGCGCTGATGCGCAGCACGTGCTGGAGCAGGTCACCACCACGCTGCTCGCCGATTGGGAGCTGGTGACCCTGGTGTTCGCGAGGATGATGGAAGAGCAGCAGCGGCAGGGTGACCTGCATCTGCTGCCAGAGCGCTGGGCACCGATCGGCGATCGCTTCGAGGCGTTTTTCCTGGATGGCCAGAAGGCCGGTGTGTTCAACGTCGAGTTCAGCGCGGTGTGGCTGGCGGACTTTTACTGGACCTGCTTCTACGGCATCACCTGGTCGCTTGCGCGCGGTCGCATGGCACCGGCATCTGCAGCGTCCACGCTGCTGGCCTCGTTCCGTCATGGTGCGATGAAAGGGTGACCGTCGTGCTGCCCACGCAGCTGGGCAGGCCTCACGCCTGTTTCAACAGCTCCACCAGCTGGCGCAGGCGATAGGGCTTGGGCAGGAACTCAACCTGCTCGGGTAGCGGCGGCAGCTGCGAGCGGGCGTAGCCGGATGACAGGATCATCCGCGCCTGCGGTTGATCGCGCGCCACGTGTTCGCTGAGTTCGATGCCGGACATGCCGTTGGGCATGCTGATGTCGCTGAACACCACGTCGAAGCGTGCTTCACCCTTCAACAGGGCGGCCGCTTCGTGTGCATCGGCGGTCGTGGCCACGTCGATGCCGAAATCGCGCAGGGCCAGGCCGATCATTTCGCGAAGATCGGTCTGATCCTCCACCATCAATACGCGGATCGGGTCATCGGTCATGGGCAGGTTCCTCCATTGCGGGAAGCAGCAGGCTGACCGTGGTGCCGACACCGGGCGTGGTGGACACGTCGACGAAGCCGCCGCTCTGGGTAGTGAATCCGAACACCTGGCTCAGGCCCAGGCCGCTGCCTTTGCCGATGTCCTTGGTGGTGAAGAACGGTTCGGTTGCCCGTTCGGCGATATCAGCGGCCATGCCATGGCCCTCGTCGCAGACGCTGAGGGTGACATAGCCACGTTGCAGCGTGGAGTCCGCATCCGGGTCGAGGCGATGCTCCAGTGCAGTGCCGATCAGGATGCGGCCGCCTTCAAGGGTAGCATCTGCGGCATTGGCGACCAGATTGGCCAGCGCCGTCTGCAGCTGCAGCGCATCGGTGTTGATCGCAGGCAGGCCGGGCGCAAGCTGCGCATCCAGCACCACCGTGGGCGGGCAGGCGCGTTGCAGGTCCGGCAGCCACTGCCGTATCAGCGCATTGATATCCAGTGGTTCGCGGATCAGGGTCTGCCCGGTGCTGAAGGCCAACAGCTGGCGGGTCAGCAGTGCACCGCGATCGGTCGCAGTCTGCGCCGCATCAAGCAGCTCGGCGGCGCGCGCATCGTCACCGTTCACGCGCAGGGACAGCAGGTCCAGTGCGTTGCCGATGGTGGTCAGCAGATTATTGAACTCGTGCGACAGCCCGCGGCTGAGGCGGCCGACCGTCTCGAACTGTTGGGTATTGCGCAGCGCGCGCTGGGCATCACGCAGCAACCGCTGTGCCTGCCACTGCTCGGTGATGTCGCGGGTGATCTTGACGAAGCCGAGTAGCTCGCCCGCTTCGACGACCGGCTCGATGACCACGCTGGCACGGAAAGACGAGCCATCGCGGCGCACTCGCCAGCCTTCACTGGCGACGTGGCCCTGCTGCGCTGCGAGGCGGAGCAAGCGCTGCGGTTCCCCGGCTTCGCGATCGGCAGCCAGATAGAAACGGCCAAAGTGCGTGCCGACCACTTCATCGGCTGAATAGCCCTTGATGCGCTCCGCGCCCGGGTTCCAGCTGCAGACGATGCCATCAGGATCAAGCAGGTACAGCGCATGGTCGCGCACGCTGTCGATCAGCAGTCGCAGTTGGCGAGAAGGGTCCGTCAGCACGGACGTCGTAGAGGCATCAGCGTCCACGTACAAATAAGTGTTACCCCTGTGAGGGACGTGAAGCTAGGCATTCAAGTGTGAAGGCGGTGTGGAGGCGCGGCACGTGCCAATGGTCCTGTGCGGCTGAATACGACACGGAGTACCATCACCCACCTTTTTGTCTACTGGAGCCGACCTGCATGCGTCCTGGTGCGACCACGCGTGACCGCTGGATCTGGATGACCTCTGCTGTGCTGCTGGGCGCGACCATTGCACTGGAGCTGGTGGTGCCGCTGGGCTACGCGGTATGGCTGGCTTACTTCCTTGCCGTGGGCGTGACGGTGTTCCAGCGCAGTGCGCGGGCTCCATTCATCGTGGCGGTGCTCGCCTGCATTCTGTTGATTGTCGGCTATAACGTTGCACCGGCCAGCTCGAACTCGGCATTCTCGTTTGTCAATCGCAGCATCGGCGGCGGCGCATTCCTGATGATCGCGCTGATTGTTTCCCGAGCGATCCAGGCCCGGCGCCAGGCGATGCGGGCGTTGTGGCTGCAGGAAGCCGAGAATGCAGTGGCGATGAGCCTGCGCGGCGACCTGGGCCCGGAGCAGATCGCCGACGCGGCGGTGACCCGCCTGGCGGAGCAGCTGCGCGCCGACGTAGGGGCGGTCTATCGGCTGGAGGGCGGACGGCTGCAGCTCACCGGTGGCATGGCGCTGCCATCCGGCACACCCGCCTCGTTGTCGTTGCAGGAAGGGCTGGCCGGGCAGGTCGCGCGTGATGAGCGCATCCGTCACCTGCACGGCGACGAGGCAGCTGTGCTCGAACTGCAGACCAGCCTGGGCCGGTTGCCGGTGCGCGAACGCATCCTGGCGCCGATCAACAGCGATGGCAGCGTGGTGGGTGTCATCGAGCTGGGCCGGGCGCGCATCGGTGACCAGCAGGGCCTGGACGACGAACTGCTGGAGCGCTGCGCCGAGACCATCGGCATGGCCCTGCGCGCGTCATTGCTGAGGGCGCAGCTGGTGGTCCTGCTGGAAGAATCGCAGCGTCAGGGCGAAGAACTGCAGGCCCAGCAGGAAGAGCTGCGCGTGGCCAACGAGGAGCTGGAAGAGCAGAGCCGCAGCCTGTTGCAGTCGCAGAGCCATCTGGAAGAGCAGCAAGCCGAGCTGGAGCAGAGCAATGTCCAGCTGGAAGAGCGTACCCATGAACTGGAGGCACAGAAGCAGGCGCTGCTGGTTGCGCAGGGGCAGTTGGTCCGCAACAGCAATGAGCTGGCTGCCACCTCGCGTTACAAGTCCGAGTTCCTCGCCAACATGTCGCACGAGCTGCGCACGCCACTGAACAGCTCGCTGATCCTGGCCAAGCTGCTGGCTGACAACAAGGACGGCACGCTGACCGAAGAGCAGGTGAAGTATGCCCGCGCGATCCTGTCGTCCAATAATGACCTGCTGGCGCTGATCAACGACATCCTCGATCTGTCGCGCATCGAGGCCGGTCATGTCGAGCTGGCCGATGAAGTGGTGGTGGTCGACAGTGTGCTGCAACGCCTGCGCGAGACCTTCGAGCCGATGGCACGACAGAAGGGCCTGGCGCTGGAGATCGAGGCCGATGCGCTGGCACCGACCCAACTGGTGGCCGACAACCAGCGCCTGCAGCAGATCCTGAAGAACCTGCTGGCCAATGCCCTGAAGTTCACCGAGCACGGCAAGGTCAGCCTGCACGTGCGCGCTGGCGGCAATGGGCGCGTGCGTTTCGATGTCTGCGATACCGGCATCGGCATTGCCCGCGAGCAGCTGCCGGTCATCTTCGAGGCGTTCCGCCAGGCCGATGGCAGCACGCGTCGCCGCTACGGCGGCACCGGCCTGGGCCTGTCGATCTCGCGCGACCTGGCCGAGCGCATGGGCGGCAGCATCCAGGTTGACAGCGAGCCGGGACGCGGCAGCTGCTTCATCCTTGAGCTGCCGCTGCAGGGTGCGCCGGCGTCCCAAGCTCTCCCGGCGATGGCGACGGAAGCTGTTCCGTTGCCAGTGGCAGCACCGGCGCCCGCTCGTGTTGTGGCTGCGCCTGCGGCTGTGCCCCCCGCTGCTGTGTCGATGGCAGTTGCAAGCGTGGCGGATGACCGGGGCCGGCGCCAGCGCGCCGGTCGGCTGATCCTCGCAGTGGAGGATGACACCACCTTCGCCGAGGCGCTCGTGTCACTGGCCCATGAGCTGGACTTCGACTGCGTGGTAGCCAGTACGGCCGAAGAGGCCCTGGCGCTGGCCGCCGAGCTGCGTCCGAACGGCATCCTGCTCGATATCGGCCTGCCCGACGTTTCCGGTCTGAGCGTGCTGGAGCGGCTGAAGCGCAATCCGGACACGCGCCACATCCCGGTGCATGTGGTTTCGGCGATGGATCGCAGCCAGGTCGCGCGCGAGTTGGGCGCGATCGGCTTCGCGATCAAGCCGACCACACGTGAGCGACTGGCAGCGGCCATCGAGCAGCTGGAACAGACCAGCCGGCGCGATGTGCGGCGCCTGCTGATCGTCGAGGACGACAGCGAGCTGCGCCGCAACCTGGAGCTGCTGCTGGGCCGCGAGCAACTGCAGATTGTCGCCGTCGGTACTCTCGCCGGCGCGCTGGAACAGCTCAGCACGGTTACCTTCGATTGCATGGTGATGGATCTGTCGTTGCCGGATGGCAGCGGTTACGACCTGCTCGAGCATATGGCCAGCAACGATGACGTCGGCTTCCCGCCGGTGATCGTCTACACCGGCCGTGCGCTCAGCCGCGAGGAAGAGCAGCGTCTGCGCCGTTACTCGAAGAGCATCATCATCAAGGGCGCGCGCTCCCCGGAGCGACTGCTGGACGAGGTGACCCTGTTCCTGCACAGCGTCGAGGCCAGCCTACCCAGCGACCAGCAGCGCCTGCTGCGCGAGGCACGCCGCCGCGATACCGTGCTCGATGGCCGTACCGTGCTGCTGGCCGAGGATGACGTGCGCAACATCTTCGCGCTGTCCAGCGTGCTCGAGCCGCTGGGCGTGACGTTGGAGATCGCGCGCAACGGCCAGGAGGCGGTGGATCGCCTGGCTGAGCGCGAGGTCGACCTGGTGCTGATGGACATCATGATGCCGGAGAAGGACGGCCTGGCCGCGATGCGCGAGATCCGCGCGCAGCGCCACTTGCAGGACCTGCCGATCATTGCGCTGACCGCCAAGGCCATGCCGGACGACCGCGAACGTTGCCTGCAGGCCGGTGCCAATGACTACATCGCCAAGCCGATCGATGTCGACAAGCTGGTCTCGCTGTGCCGGGTCTGGTGCTCGCGGCAATGAACGAGCAGGCGCTGTTCGATCTGGAACTGAAGGTGTTGCTGGAGGCGTTGTACCAGCGCTACCACTACGACTTCCGCAGCTATGCGGTGTCGTCGCTGCGCCGGCGCATCCGCCAGGCCATGCAGCGTTACGAGTGCGAGCGACTGGCGGACCTGCAGCATCGCCTGCTGCATGAGCCGGAGCTGTTCGCCCAGGCCATGCAGTTTTTCACCGTGCAGGTCTCGGAGATGTTCCGTGACCCCGCCTATTTCCGTGAGCTGCGCGAACAGGTGGTGCCGGTGCTGCGCACCTATCCGTCGGTGAAACTGTGGGTGGCCGGTTGCAGCACCGGCGAGGAAGTGTGGTCACTGGCGATCCTGCTGCATGAGGAAGGCCTGCTTGATCGCAGCATCGTCTATGCCACCGACATCAATCCGGCCGCGTTGGCCACCGCCGAGGCGGGTGCCTATGGCATCGACCGGATGGCCCAGTTCAGCCGCAACTACCTGGCCGCCGGTGGCACCGCGTCGCTGTCCGACTACTACGCCACGGCCTACGATGGCGCGGTGTTCGACCGTCAGCTGCGCCGCAACGTGGTGTTCGCCGACCACAGCCTGGCCACCGATACCGTGTTCTCCGAAGTGCACCTGGTGTCGTGCCGCAACGTATTGATCTATTTCAACCGTGATCTTCAGGACCGGGCCGTGGGCCTGTTCCGGGAGGCGCTGGTGCACCGCGGATTCCTCGGCCTGGGTAGCAAGGAGTCGCTGCAGTTCGGGCGCCACCACGATGCCTTCGCGGTCTGTTCGCGCGAGCATCGCCTGTACCGGAAGGTTGCCTGATGGCGGTGCAGGCTCGCCCTGCGGTGCTGGTGGTCGGCGCCTCCGCGGGAGGTGTTGCCGCGCTGCAGGTGGTACTCGGCGCACTTCCGGCCCGGTTGCCGGCGCCGGTGCTGGCCGTGCTGCACCTGCCGCGAGACCGTACCAGCCGCATTGCCGAAGTGCTGGCGCCCTATTGCGCGCTGCCGGTGCGCGAGGCGGAAGACAAGCAGCCGCTGCAGCCCGGCACGGTGACGTTCGCCCCGCCGGACTACCACCTGCTGGTGGAGGACGCCGGCGCGGTGGCGTTGTCGGTGGATGCGCCAGTGCTGTTCTCGCGCCCGGCCATCGACCCGCTGTTTGAATCGGCCGCTGCGGTGTTTGGTCCGCAGGTGCTGGCGCTGCTGCTGACCGGTGCGAGCAGTGACGGCAGCGAAGGAGTGGCCGCCGTGCGCGCCGCTGGCGGCCGCGCCTGGCTGCAATGTCCCGAGGAGGCCGAGGCATCGATGATGCCGGCCTCCGCCCTGCAGCACGCTGGCGCCGATGCCGTGCTGCCCCTTGAACTGATGTGTCGTCGCCTGAAGGAGTTGTTTGCATGAACCTGCTGCCACCGGACCCTGCGCAGTCGCAGTCCCCGGTCAACCTGCTGATCGTCGATGACGTGCCGCAGAACCTGGTGGCCATGCAGGCGCTGCTGCAACGCGAGGGCGTGAATCTGCTGCTGGCCGGTTCCGGCGCGCAGGCGCTGGAGCTGCTGCTGGAGCATGAGGTCGCGCTGGCCCTGCTGGACGTGCACATGCCGGAGATCGATGGCTTCACCCTGGCCGAGCTGATGCGCGGTTCGCATCGCAGTCGCACGGTACCGATCATATTCCTGACCGCCTCGCCGGATGATCCGGTGCGCGCGTTCAAGGGCTACGAAACCGGCGCGGTGGATTTCCTGCACAAGCCGGTGGCGCCGCAGGTGATCCTGAGCAAGGTCAACGTCTTCATCGAGCTGTACCAGCAACGCCAGTTGCTGAAGGCGCGCAACGAGGCGCTGGAGCGTGCGCTCAAGCTCAACGAGACGATGGCTGCGGTACTGACCCACGACCTGCGTACGCCGTTGTCGGCAATCCTGCTGTGCGTCGACAAGCTGGCGCTGGACCTTCCGCAAGGCAACGCGGGTGCGCAGCAGACGCTGCAGTATCTGGAGGCCAGCACCCTGCGCATGGCGCGGATGGTGGAGCAGCTGCTGGACTTCTCGCGGATCCGCAGCGGCGGCCTGCGCCTGCAGGCCAGTACCTGCGATCTGGCCGAGGTCACCCGCGCGGTGGTGGCGGAGGTGGGCAGTGCGCATGGTGCAGGCCGGATCCGACTGGATACACACGGCGACACGCAGCTTCAGGGCGACCTGGATCGACTGGGACAGGTTGCAGCAAACCTGATCGGCAATGCACTGACGCATGGCAACGAGGCACAGGTCGAGGTGGATGGCCGTGACCCGCGCAACGTGCTGCTGCGGGTGCGCAATGCCGGTGAGATAGATGCGGCGCTGCTGCCGCGCCTGTTCGAACCGTTCAAGGCCAGCTTCCACCAGAGCAATGGACTTGGCCTCGGCCTGTACATCGTCGATCAGTTCGTGCGGGCGCATGGCGGCCGTATCGGTGCCCGCAACGAAGCAGGGCAGGTGGTGTTCGAGGCGTTGTTGCCAAGGCGCAGTGACGGGGCGGTGGCGACCGCAAGCTGAATTCTTCAGCAAACGTTTCCGGATACTGAGACGGGCTCGTCCGCAACTGCTACCGTGGCGACTCACGTTGCCAAGGAAGCTCCATGCCATTGCGTGCCATCGCCTACGTCAGCAAGGTGCTGCCGGATCTTTCCGCCGAACGCCTGCATGTATTGGTCGAGGATGCGGCACGCTTCAACAAGCTGGCCGGGGTGACCGGCGTGCTGCTGCATGACGGTGACCGTTTCCTGCAGTACATCGAGGGACCACCGGACGGCATCGATTCGGTGTATGAGCGCATCCTGCAGGCGGGCAGCCATATCGACATCGTCGAGCTGGCGCGCGGCCGGCTGGGCCAGCGCCAGTTCCCGTACTGGTCGATGCGCGCGCTGCCGGTGGATGCGGCGCTGTTGCGTCAGCTGTCTGCCAGTGACTGGTCCGGCTTTACTCGCGCACTGCAGGGCGATCGTTCCGCGCCGACGCCGGTGGACCTGCTCGACAGGGTGGTGCAGCCGGTCCTTCACGTCGGCTGACCCCGAACCACAGGCTCAGCGTGGATCGCCACCACAGTAGGCGGCATGCAACGCCTTCAGTACACCCAGCGCCGGGCCATCGACCACGCGGTAGTGGATGGCCTGCGCCTGGCGGCGGGTCGCCACGATATCCAGTTCGCGCAGCACCGCCAGATGCTGCGACAGCGCCGATGCACTGAGCCCGGTCAGCGCCTGTAGTTCCGGCACCGGCGCTTCGCCTTCCACCAGTCGGCACAGCACGCGCAGCCGCGCAGGATGGGCCAGGCTCTTAAGCAGCGTTGCAGCCTCGGCGGCGTGTTCGGCCATGGCGGCGCTGTCGAGCGGGGTGCGGGCCATGGTTGACCTTTTTGTTTAGAAGTGTCTAATTTAGATAAATCTAAATCAAAGGGCAATCCCATGAGCGGCGTGAAAGAGGGCAGGGCATGAACCTGCCATGGACCGCGGTGGCTGGCGGAGCGCTGATCGGCGCCGCCGCGGTGTTGCTGCTCGCCACTGTCGGGCGCGTGGCGGGTATCAGTGGGATCGCCGCGGGCAGCCTGCGCGCAGCAGAAGGCGAGCGCGGCTGGCGCTGGGCATTCCTGCTGGGCCTGCTCACAGCAGCGGGGCTGGTGCTGTGGTGGCAGGCGTTGCCCGAGGCCTCGCCACGCGTGCTGTTGCGCGATGCCTTGCCGGCCTGGCAGTTGATCTGCGCCGGCCTGCTGGTGGGCTTCGGCACGCGCCTGGGCAGTGGTTGTACCAGTGGTCATGGCGTCTGTGGCATGGCCCGCGGCTCGAAGCGTTCGCTGCTGGCAGTGCTGGTGTTCATGGCCTGCGCAATGCTGACCACGTTCCTGATCCGGCACGGCGGAGGGCTGGCATGAGTCGCGCACTATGGGCCGCCGCTGCGGCCGGTGTGCTGTTTGGCGCTGGGCTGGCGCTTTCCGGGATGACCGACGCGCGTCGCGTGCTCGGCTTCCTCGATGTCGCCGGTGATTTTGATCCGACGTTGATGTGGGTGCTGGCCTCGGCGCTGCTGGTCAGTGCGGTCGGGCAGCGCTGGGTGCTGCGACGCGCGCGTCCCGGGTATGCGGCCCGCTTCCAGCTGCCCACCGCACGTGATGTCGATGCGCGCCTGCTGCTGGGCGCCGCGCTGTTCGGTATCGGCTGGGGATGGGCTGGTTACTGCCCCGGACCGGCCATCGCGGGGCTGGCGGTGGCATCGCGCGAAGCGCTGTGGTTCGTACCCGCGATGCTGTTGGGCTTCTGGCTGCACGACCGCTTCGTACGCTGAGGTTTCACCGCTGTGTCACGATGGATCGGGTCAGATCCACGGACCACGGGGAAAGGAGCGTACCGACATGGCACGGATGAAGTGGAAGGGAAAGGCAATGCTGGCCATGGCGCTGGCATCCGCGATCACACCGGCACTGGCCTGCACGCGTGCGGTGTACCTGGGCGACAACGGTGATGTGATCACCGCGCGTTCGATGGACTGGAAGGTCGATGTAGCGACCAATCTCTACGTCCTGCCGCGCGGCATTGCGCGCACCGGCCAGGCCGGCCCGAAGTCGCTGGCGTGGACCGCGCGCTACGGCAGCGTGGTGGCCACCGGCTACGACGTGTCGACCACCGATGGCATGAACGAGAAGGGCCTGGTCGCCAACCTGCTGTGGCTGGTGGAGTCGGAATACCCGCAACAGCGCGGCAAAAAGCCCGGCTTGTCCATCTCGCTGTGGGCGCAGTACGTACTCGATAATTTCGCAACAGTGGAAGAGGCGGTGGCGGCGCTGAAGCGCGAGCCGTACTCGATCGTCACCGACAAGGTTCCCGGCGAAGACCGCCAGGCGACGTTGCACCTGTCACTGTCCGACGCGAGTGGCGACAGCGCTATCGTCGAGTACATCGGTGGCCGCCAGGTGATCCATCACGATCGTCGCTACCAGGTGATGACCAACTCGCCGACCTTCGAGCAGCAGCTGGCACTCAACAGCTACTGGCAGCAGATCGGTGGCACGGTGATGCTGCCGGGCACCAACCGCTCGTCCGACCGCTTTGCGCGGGCTTCGTTCTACATCAATGCCATTCCCAAGGCGGAAGACCCGGTGGAGGCGTTGGCCAGTGTCTTCAGCGTGATCCGTAACGCGTCGGTGCCGTACGGCATCACCACCCCGGGCGAGCCGAACATCTCGTCCACGCGCTGGCGCACCGTAGCCGACCACAAGCGCCGGCTGTATTTCTTCGAATCGGCGTTGACTCCGAACACCTTCTGGGTCGATCTGAACAAGGTCGATTTCGGCGGCCAGGTGCTCAAGCTCGACCTTGGCAAGGACCAGCGCAATACCTTTGCCGGCGATGCACTGGGCCAGTTCGTGCCCAGCGCACCGTTCACCTTCCTTGGCGTCGACGGTTAGTTCGACGCCTGGCTGGAGGCCGGATAGACCGCCTGGATCGTGCAGCTGCCGCGGGTGTACTGCGGCAGCGGCGCCAGCGCATCGTTGCGCAGGTCGCCATTCTCGAAATCGGCGGTGAGGATGCGATCGCCGGGATTGCCACAGATCAGCCCGTTCTGCATGCCGGA
The DNA here is from genome assembly GCF_000020665.1 of Stenotrophomonas maltophilia R551-3. Classification (NCBI taxonomy): domain Bacteria; kingdom Pseudomonadati; phylum Pseudomonadota; class Gammaproteobacteria; order Lysobacterales; family Lysobacteraceae; genus Stenotrophomonas; species Stenotrophomonas maltophilia. Next base: position 1,956,581 of record NC_011071.1, read on the forward strand.
GCGGAAGCTGAGCTGCGGCGCACGGTCGAGCTGGCGGCAGTGGCCGCCGAGTTCGACGCGGTAGTAGCGGTGACCACCATTGCGACGCGGATTGGTCTCCACCAGCATGCCTTGTGGGTCGGATGACCAGGCGCGGACGTTGCGGGTGGCGAAGCAGTAGGACGGTGAGCCGCCGAAGCTGCGGCGGACGTCTTTGCGTTCGCTGATGGTCAGGGTGGGCAGCGTGGCTGTGCGCAGGCGGTCACTGGTGCGGGCGACGCTGGCGTAGTCGCGATCCTGTACCGGGGTAATCGCGCTGACGGCGCAGCTGCGGCCGTCGACCACGACGCGTTCGCTGGGACGACCGCAGGCCCAGCCGGCCGGCGCTTCCAGTTTCAGCGTGGTGGCATCGCGAACACCGGGGCAGTCTTCGCTGAAATCGATGCGATAGGCCTGGCCGGAGGCGGCGCGCAATGCGATCGAACGCGGCGATGCCTGCTCCACTTCCTGCACGCCGACCGCATCCATGCAGTGCGGAGCGGGCGGGGTGCGTTCCTGTGCCGATGCAGAGCTGGCGACTGCCAGGCCGAGACTTGCGGCCAGCACCGCGAAAACGTGCCGATGGGTCATGACCTGCACTCCCTGCGTTGGATGACGGATCGACTATAGCAGCGGTTTGCACGGCCGTTGTTACACGCGCACACTGCCCGGATGGGCGCGATCTTCCATCTGCGGCACTACGGACAGGCCACCGGCCTGGACCGCCATGACTACGCGCAGTGGGTGCTGCCGCTGCAGGGTGAACTGCAGTTCGAGATGGAAGGCCGCGGCGGTCGCCTGGACCTGCTGCAGGGCGCTTTCGTGGCTGCTGGTGAAGCGCATGATCAGATGGCCGATGGCCCGAACGGTTTCGTGATCGTCGATTGCCCCCCGGGCGTGCTCGATGACGGCACGCAGGAGCATCTGTGCCGGCAGCGCTGGCTGCACCTGCCGCTTGCGCTACGACAACGCCTGGCGGGTGTGCAGGACGGGCAGCCGATGCCGGCCCTGTTGCCGCAGCTGCTGCAGGTGTTCGCACCTGCGGGCAGTGGTGCGCGCATGCAGGGGCTGTGCGCGGCGGTGCAGGCCGATCCGGGCCAAGCATGGCCGGTGGCGCGCATGGCCGCGTCCGTCGGGGTCAGCGAGAGCCGGTTGCACGCGCTGTTCCAGCGTGAGTTCGGGCTCAGCCCGCAGGCTTGGCTCAGTGCAGGCCGGTTGCGCTGGGCCAAGCACCAGCTGCGCACCAGTACGGCGCCGATCAGTGACATCGCGCTGGCCGCAGGCTATTCCGAGCAGAGCGCACTGACCCGCGCGCTGCGGCGTGAGTGTGGGCAGACCCCGGCCGCCTGGCGCAGGGCCGCAATCTGACCTGTAGAGCCGAGCCCATGCTCGGCTGCCGTTCGCGAGGGGCCGTGCAAAAAGCAGTCGAGCATGGCTCGACTCTACATGGGCGGGAGGGCAGTAGCCTCGGTCAAGAGCCCGCGCTGGCCACCGCTTACACTGCGCAGCCTGTTCTCCCCCCAAGAACCCGAAATGCGCAACAACCCGATGGCCCTGGGCATCGCCAATGGCGTTGCCGCCGGCGCGGTGTGGGGCGTGGTCTTCCTCGCGCCCGCCGTGCTGCAGTCGTTCAACGCCCTGCAACTGTCAGCCGGCCGCTACCTGGTCTACGGCTTGATCGCCGTGGTACTGCTGCTGCCGCGCTGGAAGCGATTGGCCCCGCGGTTGGGTCGTGCCGAGTGGATCGGTCTGCTGTGGCTGAGCCTGGCCGGCAACCTGGTGTACTTCCTGCTGCTGGCCACGGCCGTGCAGTGGGCCGGAGGTGCGGCGGCGTCGTTGATTGTCGGCCTGATTCCGGTGGTTGTGACCCTGGTTGGCGTGCGCGAGCAGGGCGCGGTGCCGTTGAAGCAGCTGTTGCCGGCACTGGGGCTGTGCGTGCTGGGCGTGGCGCTGGTTGGCTGGGAAGCACTGATGTCCGAGCATCTGGCAACGCCCTGGCGGCAGCGCCTGATCGGCCTGCTGTGCGCGTTTGGTGCGCTGTTCTCCTGGGCGCTGTACTCGATCGGCAACAGCCGCTGGCTGGCGCGCCGTTCCGATCTGTCCAGCCACGACTGGTCACTGCTGACCGGCGTCACCACTGGCGGCCTGGCCCTGCTGCTGGTGCCGATGGCGTTCATCGGCCACACCGGCAGCCACACGTCAGCGCAATGGAGTGGTTTCTGGGCGATCAGTGCCGGCGTGGCGGTGGTGGCTTCGATCCTTGGCAATGCGTTCTGGAACCGCGCCAGCCGCCTGCTGCCGTTGACCCTGACCGGGCAGATGATCGTGTTCGAAACGCTGTTCGCGCTGCTCTACGCATTCGCCTGGCAGCAGCGCTGGCCGAGCCTTCTTGAAGCGCTGGCGATCGTGTTCCTGGTGGCAGGCGTGATGCTGTGTGCGCACGCCCACCGCACACCACGGGCGATCGCCGAACATGCCGGCTGAATGCCGTCGTCAAGCGCGCTGATACCGATTTTGTCACAGATGCAACCAAATGGCGGCACGATGACCGATGATCGCCGCAGCGGTTTTTTGCATCGCAGCACTTGACAGCACCCCGGCGGCCGGTGTTTTCTGTGCGTCATGGTTTTTGATGCCGCCCACGCCAGCCTGATCGCCCCTGCCACTGCGGGCCGTTCGACTGCGCCGGTCGCCACCACCACCATTACCACCACCACCGTCACCACTGCCCTGGTGCGGCCCGTCGTCTTCGTGTAACTCCCGAAAACCACGGCCCCGCACCATACAGGTGACGGGGAAACTCGACACCTGCATGCGACGGGGCCTCCTACCGAGGTCTGCATGTCTTCCCACGCCCCCGCCCATCTCGCTGCTCCGTCCGATCTGGCTGCGCCGTCCACTGTCGTGCACAAGTTCGGTGGCACCTCGGTGGCCGACGCCGAGCGCTACCGCCATGTTGCTGGCCTGCTGCTCGCCCGCCCCGAATCGCTGCAGGTCGCCGTTGTCTCGGCGATGAAGGGCGTCACCGACGCGCTGATCGAACTGGCCCAGATGGCGGCAAAGGGTGACGAAGGCTGGCGCGAGGCCTGGCATGCCCTGCGCGCCCGCCATCGTGGCGCGGCGGTGGCCCTGCTCGGCGAGCAGGTGGGCGAGACCGTGGAATGGATTGACGTGCGTTTCGATCAGCTGGCCGACGTGCTGGCGGCACTGGCGGTGATCGGCGAACTGCCGCGCGAGGTACTCGATCGCGTGCAGGGCCTGGGCGAAGTGTTCTCCGCGCAGCTGCTCGGTACCCACCTGCGCGCGCTGGGTGAAGACTGCGCGGTGCTTGATGCGCGCGACGTGCTGGTGGTCGCGCACGGCGAGCTGGGTGTCGACGTCGACTGGGAAGTCAGTGCCGATCGCCTGGCCAGATGGCGCCTGCAGCATCCGCAGTCGCGCCTGGTCGCCACCGGTTTCGTTGCCCGTGACCGCCACGATCGCATCACCACGCTCGGCCGCAATGGCAGCGACTACTCCGGCGCGATCTTCGCGGCACTGTTCAACGCCGACCAACTGCACATCTGGACCGACGTCGACGGCGTGCTGTCGGCGGACCCGCGGCTGGTGCCCGAAGCGGTACAGCTGGAATCGCTGAGCTACGACGAAGCCTGCGAACTGGCCTATTTCGGCGCCAAGGTGGTGCACCCGCAGACGATGTCGCCGGCGATCCGACTCGGCCTGCCGATTTTCATCCGCAACACCTTCCAGCCGGCGCATCCGGGTACGCGCATCAGTGCCGAGCGCTCGCCGCGCGGGCCCGTGAAAGGCCTGACCCTGAGTCCCGGACTGGCCCTGCTCAACCTGGAGGGTACCGGCCTGATCGGCGTCCCCGGCACCGCCGAACGCGTTTTTGCGGCACTGCGCCAGGCGCAGGTCTCAGTGGTGATGATCTCGCAGGGGTCGTCCGAACATTCGATCTGCTGCGTGGTGCGTGCGGCCGAAGCCGCTCGCGGTCGTGAGGCGCTGCTGCAGGCATTCGCGCATGAACTCTCGGTCGGCCACGTGCAGCGTGTGCAGGTCAGCGACGGTGTCAGCGTGCTGGCGGCGGTGGGCGACGGCATGGCGGGCCAGCCCGGCGTCGCCGCGCGCCTGTTCGAGGCCCTCGGCCGGGCGCAGGTGAACATCCTGGCGATCGCGCAGGGCTCGTCGGAACGCAACATCTCGGTGGCGGTGGACAGTGCCGATGCCACCCGTGCGCTGCGCGCCGCACATGCCGGCTTCTGGCTGTCGCCGCAGACATTTGCGGTGGGTGTGATCGGGCCGGGCAATGTCGGTGCCGCACTGCTGGACCAGTTGCTGTCGGCGCGCCCGCAGCTGCTGGCCAAGGCCAATGTCGACCTGCGCCTGCGCGCGCTGGCCTCGCGTTCGCGCATGCGGCTGGAGGCTGATGGCCTGCATGCCGATTGGCGGCAGGCACTGCAGCAGGCGGGCGAGGCCAGTGACCTGGACCGTTTCACCGAGCACCTGCTGGCCGCGCACCTGCCGCACGCGGTGGTGATCGATTGCAGTGGCAGTGCCGAGGTGGCCGAGCGCTACGAGGGCTGGCTGGCCGCCGGCATCCACGTGGTCACCCCGAACAAACAGGCCGGTGCCGGTCCGCTGGCGCGCTATCAGCGCATCCGCGCTGCCGCCGCTGCCAGCGGTGCGCGTTTCCGCTACGAAGCCACGGTCGGCGCCGGGCTGCCGGTGATCACCACGCTGCGCGACCTGGTCGATACCGGCGACGAGGTGCTGGCCATCGAAGGCATCTTCTCCGGCACGCTGGCCTGGCTGTTCAACCGTTACGACGGCAGCCAGCCGTTCTCGGCCTTGGTCGCGCAGGCGCGTTCGATGGGCTACACCGAGCCGGATCCGCGTGACGATCTGTCCGGCATCGATGTCGCGCGCAAGCTGGTGATCCTGGCCCGCGAAGCCGGTCATCCGCTGAGCCTGGAACAGGTCGAGGTGGAAAGCCTGGTGCCAGCGCTGCTGCGCGAGGGCGGCGTGGATGATTTCATGGCGCGCCTGGGCGAGTCCGATGCCAGCCTGTTGCAGCGCCTGCAGGACGCACGGCAGCGCGGTGCGGTGTTGCGCTACGTGGCGCGGCTGGGTGCCGACGGTGCCTCGGTCGGCCTGCAGGAACTGCCCATCGAGCATGCGTTCGCCAATCTGCGGCTGACCGACAACGTGGTGCAGTTCCGTACCCGCCGTTACTGCGACAACCCGCTGGTGGTGCAGGGGCCGGGTGCCGGCCCGGAAGTCACGGCCGCAGGCGTGTTCGCCGACCTGCTGCGGGTGGCCGCCGGTGAAGGAGCGCGGCTGTGATCGCACGTGCGTTCGCACCGGCCTCGGTGGCCAACGTGGCGGTGGGCTTCGATATTCTCGGCCATGCCATTGCCGGTGTCGGCGATACCGTGAGCGTGCGTCGCATCGATGAACCGGTGGTGCGGATCGAGGCAATCCGTGGCAGTGCGGTCGAGCTGCCGCTGGACGCTGCCAGCAATACCGCAGGGGCCGCGCTCATGTCGTTGCGCGAAGGGCTGGGTCTGGACTTCGGCTTCGCGGTCGAGATCGACAAGGGCATCCCGTTCGGCTCCGGCATGGGTGGTTCGGCGGCGTCAAGCGTTGCGGCGTTGGTTGCCGCCAATGCACTGCTGGACGCACCGCTGGCGCGCGAGGCGTTGTACCCGTTTGCGCTGGATGGCGAGGCGGTGGCCAGCGGTGGTCGCCACGGTGACAACGTGGGGCCGCTGCTGCTGGGGGGTCTTGCGCTGTGCACGGCCGATCGGCTGCTGCCGATTCCAGTGCCGGCTACCTGGCACAGCCTGCTGGTGCATCCGCACGCGGTGCTGGAAACGCGCCGCGCACGCCAGGCGCTGCAGGGCAGCTATGCGCTGGGCGAGTTCGTGGCGCAGAGCGCGAACCTCGCACTGGTGCTCAGTGGTTGCCATCGCAGCGATGCCGCACTGGTGCGCGCGGGACTGCGTGACGTGCTGGTGGAGCCGCGCCGGGCCGGATTGATTGCCGGCTTCGAAGCTGCCCGTGATGCGGCGCTGTCGGCCCATGCAATGGGCGCAGGCATCTCCGGTGCCGGCCCCAGCGTGTTCGCCTGGTTCGAGGATGCCGACCAGGCCCATGCCGCAGCGGCACCGGTGCGCGCCGCGTTTGCAGCGGCCGGCTTCGACAGCGATGCCTGGGTGTCGCCGCTGGACGCGCCGGGAGCGCGGCTGTGCTGAATTCTTCCCCTCTACTGGATACCTTGCCCATGCATTTCGTTTCGACCCGTGGCCAGTCACCTGCTGTCGGCCTCAGTGCGGCAATCGCCGCAGGATTGGCGCCCGATGGCGGGCTGTATGTGCCTGAGGTTCTGCCTGCACCTCGTGAATTGCAGGCCGGTGCAACCCTGGCCGATACCGCCGCTGATCTGCTGGCACCGTTCTTTGCCGGCGATGCGCTGGAAGGCGCGCTGCCGTTGATCTGCCGCGAGGCCTTCGACTTCCCGGTTCCGCTGCGCCCGCTGGGCGATGGTGACCACGTTCTGGAGCTGTTCCATGGGCCGACGGCGGCGTTCAAGGACATCGGCGCGCGCTTCCTGGCCGGTACGCTGTCGCGGCTGCAGGCGGGCCGCGACCGTGACCTGACGATTGTTGTTGCCACCTCCGGCGATACCGGTGCCGCCGTTGCAGCGGCCTTCCACCGCCAGCCGGGCGTGCGCGTGGTGGTGCTGTATCCCGACGGCCGCGTGTCGCCGCGACAGGCGCACCAGCTCGGTTGCTTCGGTGACAACATCCGGGCGCTGCGCGTGGCCGGTTCGTTCGACGACTGCCAGGCCTTGGTCAAGCAGGCGCTGGCTGACCGCGAACTGCAGGCGCAGGTGCCGTTGAGCTCGGCCAACAGCATCAGCCTGGGCCGACTGCTGCCGCAGATGAGCTACTACGCGCATGCGGCGCTGACCCATCATGCCGCACATCGACGCCGGCTCAACCTGGTTGTGCCCACCGGCAACCTCGGCAACGCAATGGCGGCAGTGCTGGCGCGCGCGCTGGGCGTGCCGGTCGGGCAGATCGTGCTGGCCACCAATGCCAATGCCGTACTGCCGGCCTACTTCAATGGCGACGACTATCAGCCGCAGGCCAGTGTTGCCACCGTTGCCAACGCGATGGACGTGGGGGCGCCCAGCAACTTCGAGCGTCTGCGCTGGCTTTACCACGGAGATGATGCCGAGCTGCGCGCTGCGTTCCGTGCGTTTGCGGTAGATGACGTGACCATCCGCGCGACGATTGCGGCTGAGCATGCCAGCCATGGCGAGCTGTTCTGCCCGCACACGGCCACCGCAGTGAAGGTGCTGCAGGATCTGCGCAGTGGCGGTGCCAAGGGGGACTGGGCGGTAGTGGCCACCGCGCATCCGGCCAAGTTCGAAGCCGTGGTCGAGCCGCTCATCGGCGAAGCTGTGGCGGTGCCGCCGGCACTGGAGGCATTGCTGCAGCGACCGGCGCATGCCGAGCCGTTGGCCGCAGACTATGCGGCGTTGCGCGACGTGCTGCTGCGCTGACCCGGAGATGGGTACGGTTGCCGGCCAGCGGCCGGCACTACCGGGGGAATGCAATTCGGGTAGTGCCGGCCGCTGGCCGGCAACCCCACGGACCGCGATACGGTCAGATCAACCCTTCACCGGCCAGCGTGCGCAGCCCATCCTCGTCGAGGATCTCCACCACGTTCAGGTGGGGCAGGGCGATCAGCTCCTGTTGGCGCAGCTTGGTGAAGGTGCGGCTGACCGTTTCCATGGTCAGGCCCAGATGGTCGGCAATATCGCCGCGGCCCATCGGCAGCGATACGCGCAGGCCGTCGCCACCTAGCTTGGCCTCGCGTGCGGCCAGCCGCAGCAGGAAATCGGCCAGCTTCTCGGCCGGCTGCAGGCGTGCCAGCGCCAGGGCGGCATCCTGTGCGGCGTCCAGTTCCTGGCAGGCGCGCTGCAGCAGCTTGCGCTCCAGGTGCGGGTAGCGGCTGCGCAGCGCCTTCATCTGCGGCAGCGCGACGCGGCACACGCGGCTGTCGGCGATGGCTTCGATATCGTAGCGGTGGTGGTCGCTGCCGCTCAGGCCCAGGTAATCGCCGGGCAGCACGAAACCGTTGATCTGGCGGCGGCCATCGGCCAGGGTGCGCACCAGGCGCAGCGCGCCGCCGGTCAATGTATAGACATGCTGGCGTTCTTCACCGGTGCGGGCCAGGGTACTGCCCATCGTCACCTGCTGCGAAACGGTGACCTGTTCCAGCGCCTGTACTTCATCGGGCGACAGCGCCGAGCAGACCGCCAGGTGGCGAACCGAGCAGTGCAGGCAGTCCTGCGTGACGCAGGACGGCGCGGCGGAGTCATTGGTGGCGGGCGGAGCGCCGGAAGGCCGTGACATGTTGCGGGGGGCGTATCGCGGTCGGGGAGGGCCTTATGATACTTCAAGCGGGCGTTCGACCCTGCCCGAGGCGGGGGCGCTAGAATGTCGCCCCCTCCCACGTCCCGTTCCAGCAGGAGTTCCGCCCGTGATCAAGCCCCGTACCCCGCCCGGCACCCTTGAACTGCTGCCGCGCGAGCAGATCGCGTTCCAGCGCATGCTGGACGTGATCCGCCGCAATTACGAGCGCTTCGGGTTCCTGCCGGTGGAGACGCCGGTGTTCGAGCTGTCCGATGTGCTGCTGACCAAGTCCGGTGGCGAGACCGAGCGCCAGGTGTATTTCGTGCAGTCCACCGGCGCGCTGGCCAATGCGGCCGAATCGGGCGACCGTTCACTGCCGGAAATGGCGCTGCGCTTCGACCTCACCGTGCCGCTGGCGCGCTACGTGGCCGAGCACGAACACGAACTGACCTTCCCGTTCCGTCGCTACCAGATGCAGCGCGTGTACCGCGGCGAGCGTGCGCAGCGCGGTCGTTTCCGCGAGTTCTACCAGTGCGACATCGATGTGATCGGCAAGGACAGCCTGAGCGTGCGTTACGACGCCGAAGTGCTGGCGGTCATCCATGCGGTGTTCTCGGAGCTGCGCATCGGTGATTTCAGCATCCAGCTGAACAACCGCAATCTGCTGCGTGGTTACTTCGAGAGCCTGGGCGTGGCCGAAGGCGAACGCCAGCTGGCGGTGCTGCGCGAAGTGGACAAGCTGGACAAGCGCGGCGCCGACTACGTGCGCGAGACGCTGGTTGGCGAGGGCTTCGGGATTCCGGCCGAACAGGTCGAGAAGATCCTGGCCTTCGTCGCCGTGCGTTCGAAGGGCCACGACGATGCGCTGGCGCAGCTGGCCGCGCTGGAAGCGGCGGCGGAATCGTCGGAAACCCTGCGTGCCGGCGTGGCCGAACTGCGCGAAGTGCTGCAGCTGGTGCAGGCGCTGGGCGTGCCGGAAACCGCGTACTGCCTGAACTTCTCCATCGCGCGCGGCCTGGATTACTACACCGGTACCGTGTACGAGACCACGCTGACCGACCACCCGCAGATCGGCTCGATCTGCTCGGGCGGCCGCTACGAAGACCTGGCCAGCCACTACAGCAAGTCGAAGCTGCCGGGCGTCGGTATCTCCATCGGCCTGTCGCGCCTGTTCTGGCAGCTGCGCGAGGCCGGCCTGATCGACGGCATCGAAGCCAGCAGCGTGCAGGCGCTGGTGGCGCTGATGGACGAGCAGGGCATGCCGCAGTCGCTGGACATCGCGCGCCGCCTGCGCGCCGGTGGCATCAACACCGAAGTGCAGATGGAGCCGAAGAAGATCGGCAAGCAGTTCCAGTACGCGGCCAAGGCTGGCATCCGCTTCGTGGTGCTGGCGGGTGAGGATGAACTGGCGCGCGGCGTGGTGGCAGTGAAGGACCTGCTGCGCGAACAGCAGTTCGAAGTGTCGCGCGACGAGCTGGCCAGCACCCTGCTGGTGGAGCTGGAGCAGTCCAGGGCGATGGTGTGATGCGTGCCGCCGCAGGAGTGCTGAGCGTGCTCCTGCTGGCGGGCTGCCAGAGTGACCCGGTGCTGCGCAGTGCCCGGCTGGGTCCGACGCAGTACCGGCTGCAGGTTGATCGCTGCCACGTGGTCGACCGTGCGCAGCTGGAGGGTGACCTGCAGGTCCTGGCGGCACGGAAGTGCCCGGCGGGTGCAGGGGCGTTGGAGAGTATCCAGCCCCTGCCGAGCCGGCAGGGCAGCCTGTTCGGCGAATGCCTGCGACGCGGGGCGCTGCAAGCGGAGGTGCACTGCCGGCCCTGAGCTTCGGCAGGATGTTGATTTCAAGGTAGAACGCCCACCCCTGGTGGGCGTTTTGCGTTTCCGGGTGAAGCGCAGTCGAGCATGGCTCGACTCTACAAAGGCCGGCTCCCCGCCATCCGGCGGAATGCAGGCCTTTGACGTTGCCGGCCAGCGGCCGGCACTACCGGGTGCAGGGCTGCAGCCCTGCCGCCCCCTCAATCCACGATTTGACGCACTGCGCAAGAATGCGTTAATGTACTAACACGCTATTACATTGATGCAAGAGCCCTGCCTGTGAAAGCCCGTCCCGATATCACCGCCAAAGACCCGAAGGCCGACCTGGAAGCCCTGGCCGAGGCCTTTGCCGCACTGCGCGAGCCGGAACAGGTCGAGGCCTTCCTGCGCGACCTGTGCACCCCGGCCGAGCTGGAAGCCATGGCCGACCGCTGGAAAGTGGTGCCGCTGCTGCAGCAGGGCGTGCCGTATCGCGAGATCCACGAGCGCACCGGCGTCAGCGTGACCACCACCGGACGGGTGGCACGCACGCTCGAGCATGGCCATCGAGGCTATGCCGCCGCCATCGACCGCCTTGCTTCGCGCTGATCCGCGCCCCGTTCCGAACTTCGAGACCTCCCCCATGAGTGCAACCCAGGCAGCGCCGGCACGTGACCGGTTGCGTATCGCCATCCAGAAGAGTGGCCGGCTGGCCGAACCCGCCCGCAACCTGCTCAGCGCCTGCGGCCTGAGCTGGCGCGAGAGCCGCGACAAGCTGTTCTGCTACGGCGAATCGCTGCCGGTGGACCTGCTGCTGGTGCGCGACGACGACATTCCCGGCCTGATTGCCGATGGCGTCTGCGACCTCGGCATCGTCGGCCGCAATGAGCTGGACGAACAGGCCGCCGCGCGCCGCCAGATCGGCCTGCCGGATGCCTACCAGGCGTTGCGCGGGCTAGGCTTCGGCCAGTGCCGGCTGATGCTGGCGGTGCCCGAGGAATGGCAGTGGCAAGGCCCGGCCCAGCTGGCCGGCACCCGCATCGCCACCAGCTACCCGGCCATCCTCAAGCAGTGGCTGGCGGAGCAGGGCGTGGACGCGCAGGTAGTCGAACTGTCTGGCTCGGTCGAGATCGCACCGCGTCTGGGCACTGCGGATCTGATCTGCGACCTGGTCTCCAGCGGTGCCACGCTGCGTGCGAACCAGTTGGCACCGGTGCACAACCTGCTGGACAGCGAAGCAGTACTGGCCGGCGCGGTGCGCGCGCCGGACGATGCCCGTGGCGCGCTGCGCAGCATGCTGCTGCGCCGTCTTGATGGCGTGGTGCAGCGCCAGGACCGCAAGCTGCTGATGTTCCGCGCCAGCGAAGACCGTGTCGATGCATTGGCACAGTTGCTGGTCGATGCCGAACCGCTGGTGCGTTTGCCGGCCGATGGCGGCGCACTACGTCTGCAGACCATGTGCCCTGGCCCGTTGAGCTGGCAGCGCATGGAAGAGCTGGAGCGCGCGGGTGCGCAGGGCCTGATGGTGCTGAGTGTGGAGCGATCGCTGGCATGAACCGTCTGATATGGTCCCGACTTGATGAGGCCGCGCGCAGCGCGGCACTGACCCGCCCGGTGCAGACCGTCGCGCAGCAGACCCGTGACGCCGTGGCTGCGCTGATTGCACAGGTGCGTGCACAGGGCGACGATGCGCTACGTGCAATCACCGCGCGCTTCGATGGTGTCGAGCTGGCCTCGTTCGAAGTTTCCGAAGCCGAATTCGCCGCTGCCGACGCAGCGGTGCCGGCCGAATTGCGGCAGGCGATGGTCGAAGCCGCAGAACGCATCGCGCGCTTCCACGCCGCCGGTATGGGCAAAGGCTATGCGGTGGAAACCGCACCGGGCGTGGTCTGCGAACGCATGCTGCGCCCGATCGGCCGGGTGGGTCTGTACGTACCGGCCGGCAGTGCGCCGCTGCCGTCCACCGCGTTGATGCTGGGCGTACCGGCACAGCTGGCCGGCTGCCCGCAGGTGGTGCTGTGCACGCCGCCGCGCGCCGACGGCAGTGCCGATCCTGCAGTGCTGGTGGCCGCGCGCCTGACCGGAGTGCAGCGCGTGTTCAAGCTGGGCGGCGCGCAGGCAATCGCGGCGATGGCCTACGGCACCGCCAGCATTCCGGCCTGTGACAAGCTGTTCGGACCGGGCAACAGCTTCGTTACCGAGGCCAAGCAGCAGATTGCACAGGACGGCGCGGCGGCCATCGACATGCCGGCCGGTCCGTCGGAAGTGCTGGTCATTGCCGACGCCGGTGCCAATCCCGCTTTCGTGGCGGCCGACTTGCTGTCGCAGGCCGAGCACGGCCCGGATTCGCAGGTCCTGCTGTTGACCGACGACGCGGCGATGCTGGCCGCAGTGGAAGCCGAAGTGGAGCGCCAGGTCGCCTTGCTGCCGCGCCAGCAGATCGCACGTCAGGCGCTGTCTGCGTCGCGCCTGATCCAGGTCGATGCGCTGCCTGAAGCCTTCGCCATCAGCAACCGTTATGCACCCGAGCACCTGATCCTGGCCCTGCGTGAACCGCGCGACTGGCTCGGCCAGGTGCAGGCCGCCGGCTCAGTCTTCCTTGGCGATTACACCCCCGAAGCGCTGGGCGACTACTGCAGCGGCACCAACCACGTGCTGCCGACGGCCGGTGCCGCGCGCGCCTACAGCGGCGTCAGCGTGGCCAGCTTCCAGAACTTGATCAGCGTGCAGAGCGCCAGCGCTGCCGGCCTGGCGGCGATTGGCGGCTGCGCGCGCATCATCGCCAGCGCCGAAGGCCTGGATGCGCATGAGCGTGCGGTTGCGCTTCGCATGGAGGCGGCGGCATGAACGCGGATATCGATGATGTGCTGGCGCTGGTGCGCCCCGATCTGCAGGCCTTTGCCGGCTACAGTTCGGCGCGCAGCGCGGCGGTGCAGGGCGAGGTCTGGTTGAATGCCAACGAATCGGCCTGGGCCAATCCGGCTGATGCGGCGGGCAACAGCCGGCGCTATCCGGAACCGCAGCCGTTGGCATTGCGCGAGGGCCTGGCGGCGCTGTACGGCGTGACGCCGCCGCAGCTGCTGATCGGTCGTGGCAGCGACGAAGCCATTGATCTGCTGGTGCGTGCCCTGTGCGTGCCGGGCCGCGATGGCGTGCTGGTCACGCCGCCGGTATTTGGCATGTACGCGGTCTGCGCGCGCCTGCAGGGCGCCGCACTGATTGAAGTGCCCCTGGTGGATACCGAAGACGGCCTGCGTGCCGATCTGGATGCTGTGATCGATACGGCAAAGTCGCGCAACGCCAAGCTGGTGTTCCTGTGCGCACCGTCCAACCCGGCCGGCAGTGACATCGCCCTGGACGAGATCGAGCGCGTGGCCACTGCTCTGCGTGGGCAGGCGCTGGTGGTGGTGGACGAGGCCTATGTCGAGTATGCGCAGCGCCCGTCAGCGGCCACGCTGCTGGCCGCGCATGCCAACCTGGCGGTGCTGCGCACGCTGTCGAAGGCGCACGCACTCGCGGCCGCCCGCATTGGCAGCCTGATCGCTGCTCCGGAGCTGATTGCCGTGCTGCGCCGCTGCCAGGCGCCGTACCCGGTGCCGACCCCGTGCGCGGAGCTGGCCGTGCAGGCACTGCAGCCGGCCGGGCTGGCACGCACCGCCGAGCGCGTAGCGACGGTCATCGCCGAGCGCGAACGCCTGTTCGCGGCGTTGCCGGGCCTGCCCGGCGTTCGTCGCGTGTACCGCTCGGCCGGCAACTACCTGCTGGTCCGCTTCGCCGATGCCCAGGCCGCGTTCGATACGCTGCTGGCTGCTGGTGTGGTGGTGCGCGATCAGCGCGCCGCGCCGCAGCTGGGTGATGCGCTGCGCATCAGTATCGGCAGCCCCGAAGAGAATGACCGCGTGCTTGCGGCCCTGTCGGCGCGGAGGGCCGCAGCATGACCCCGATCCTGTTCATCGACCGCGACGGCACCCTCATAGAGGAGCCTTCCGATTTCCAGATCGACGCCTACGAGAAGCTGCGCTTCGTGCCGCAGGTGATCCCGGCGCTGCTGAAGCTGCGGGATGCCGGCTACCAGTTCGTGATCGTCACCAACCAGGATGGCCTCGGCAGCGACAGCTACCCGCGCGCCAGCTTCGATGGCCCCAACGAGCTGATGCTGCAGATCTTCGAGAGCCAGGGCATCACCTTCCGTGACGTGCTGATCGACTGCAGTTGGCCGCAGGACAACGCGCCGACCCGCAAACCGGGCATCGGCCTGATGACCGCCTACCTGCAGGACCGCAGCATCGACTGGGCGCGCTCGGGCATGGTCGGCGACCGCATCACCGACCTGCAGTTTGCCGAGAACCTCAACATCCGCGGTTTCCAGCTGCGCACCGAGCAGTTCGGTGGCGAGTGGGACTGGCCGGGCATCGCCCACGCGCTGGCCGATGCGCCGCGCATCGCGGTGGTCCAGCGCGATACCAAGGAAACGAAGATCCGCGTCGAACTGGACCTGGATCGGGCCGGTGATGCACGCATCGACACCGGGCTGCCGTTCTTCGACCACATGCTGGAGCAGATCGGCAAGCATGGTGGCTTCGCGCTGGACATCCAGGCCGAGGGCGACCTGCACATCGACGAGCACCACACCATCGAGGACACCGGGCTTGCACTCGGCCAGGCACTGCGTGAGGCGCTTGGCGACAAGCGCGGCATCGGCCGCTACGGTTTCACCCTGCCGATGGATGAGACCCTGGCCAGTGCCGCGCTGGACTTCAGTGGCCGCCCCTATTTCGTGTTCGAGGGCGAGTTCAAGCGCGAGCGCGTGGGCGACATGCCGACCGAGCTGGTACCGCACTTCTTCCGTTCGCTGTGCGACGCCAGCGGCCTGAACCTCAACCTGCAGGTGCGCGGCGACAACGACCACCACAAGGTCGAGGCCTGCTTCAAGGCACTGGCGCGGGCATTGCGCCCGGCGTTGGCCCGCCAGGGCACGGCGCTTCCCACCACCAAGGGGGCACTGTGAGCGACGTCGCGCTGATCGATGCCGGTGGTGCCAACCTGGGCTCGGTGCGCTATGCATTGGAGCGCCTGGGTGCAACGGTGCGGCTGGTGCGCGACGCCGACAGTCTGGTTGGCGCGCAGCGGGTGATCCTGCCCGGCGTCGGCGCTGCCGGTCCCGGCATGCAGCGCCTGCATGCGCAGGGTCTGGTGGAACCATTGCAGCGGCTGGAAGTGCCGTTGATGGGCATCTGTCTGGGCATGCAGCTGCTGTTCGAGCGCTCCGAAGAGGCCGGCGTAGAAGCGCTGGGACTGATTCCCGGCGTGGTGCGCAAGCTGGTACCGGCCTGTGGCATCCGCGTGCCGCACATGGGCTGGAACCGGTTGCTGCCATTGCGCGGATCGCTGCTGCTGCAGGGCGTGCCGGAGCGCGCCAGCGCCTATTTCGTGCACAGCTATGCGGCACCACTCAACGCCCACACGGTAGCCGCCTGCGATCACGGCGGCCTGTTCACCGCGGTGGTGGAGCAGGGGCGCTACTTCGGCGCGCAGTTCCATCCCGAGCGCTCCGGCGATACCGGTTCGTTGATGCTGCGCAATTTCCTCGAGGGCACTGCTGCATGAGTTTCATCGTCTACCCCGCGCTGGATATCCGCGATGGCCGCGTGGTGCGGCTGCGCCAGGGCGACTACGCGCAGGAAACCTCCTATGGCGACGATCCGCTGCCGCGCACGCAGGCCTTTGCCGCGCAGGGCGCGCAGTGGATGCACCTGGTCGACCTGGATGCCGCGCGCGCCGGGGGCTACACGCTGGCACCGCTGCTGTCGTCGATCCGCGCGCAGACCACGCTGCAGGTGCAGACCGGTGGCGGCGTGCGTGGCCGTGACGATGTGGCGCGCATCCTCGATGCCGGCGCTGGCCGTGTGGTGGTCGGCTCACTGGCGGTGCGTCGTCCGGATGAAGTGGTCGGCTGGCTGGAGGAGTTCGGCGCCGAGCGCATCACCATCGCGCTGGATGCCCGTCAGGACGCGCAGGGCCAATGGCAATTGCCGGTGCATGGCTGGACCGAGAACGCCGACGTGACCCTGGATGATCTGGCCCGGCGCTATGCGCGTGCGGGTATGCGCCACCTGTTGTGCACCGACATTGCCCGCGACGGCATGCTGGCTGGGCCCAACATCAGCCTCTACCAGCACCTGTCGGCGCTGCTGCCGGGCGTGGCGGTGCAGGCCTCCGGTGGCATCCGTGACGTGGCCGATGTGGCCGAGGCGCGTGCCGCCGGCTGCGGTGGCGCGATCCTCGGCAAGGCACTGCTGGAGCAGCGCATGGACCTGGCGGAGGCGCTGGCATGTTGAGCCGTCGCATCATTCCCTGCCTGGACGTGCGCGACGGCCGCGTGGTCAAGGGTGTGCGCTTCCGCGACCACGTCGACATGGGCGACATCGCCGAGTTGGCGCAGCGCTATCGCGACCAGGGGGCGGACGAGTTGGTGTTCTATGACATCGGCGCCAGCCCCGAGGCGCGTTCGGTCGACGTGGCGTGGATCGAGCGCATCGCACGGCTGATCGACATTCCGTTCTGCGTGGCCGGTGGCATCGACAGCGTGGAAACCGCGCGCCGTGTGCTGTTCGCCGGTGCCGACAAGGTGTCGATCAATTCGCCGGCGCTGGGCCGCCCGGAACTGATCACCGAGTTGGCAGACGAGTTCGGCGTGCAGTGCGTGGTGGTCGGTGTCGATTCGGTGCGCGAGGCTGATGGCCAGTGGCGGGTGCGTCGTTTCAGTGGCGACCCGGACAAGACCCAGGCGGTGCCGCTGCGCACGCTGGACTGGATCGTCGACGCACAACGGCGTGGCGCAGGCGAGATCGTGCTGAACTGCATGGACAGCGATGGCGTACGCCGTGGCTACGATGTCGTGCAGCTGCAGCAGGCGCGGGCCCTGTGCCAGGTGCCGCTGATAGCTTCCGGTGGCGCCGGTGCGATGGAACACTTCGCCGAGGCCTTCGACCAGGCCGACGTCGACGGTGCGCTGGCGGCCAGTGTGTTCCACAGCGGCGCCATCGCCATTCCGGAATTGAAGCGCTACCTGCGCGGGCAGCAGATCGAGGTGCGGGATGTCTATTGAAGTGAAGCCATCACTGGATGTACTGCAGGCGCTGGACTGGGGCAAGGGCGAAGGTCTGTTGCCGGCGGTGGTGCAGGATGCCGACACCCTGCAGGTGTTGATGCTGGGCTATGTCAGTGCCGAGTCGCTGGCGGCCACGCTGGCCATCGGTCACATGACCTTCTTCAGCCGCAGCAAGCAGCGGTTGTGGACCAAGGGCGAGCAGTCCGGCAACGTGCTGGTGGTGCAGTCGATCAGTGTCGACTGCGATGCCGACACGTTGCTGGTGATGGCACGCCCGGCGGGGCCAACCTGCCACACCGGCGCCGAGAGCTGTTTCGACCAGGCGCCGAAGGACTTCCTGGGTGGGTTGGGCCAGCTGGTGGCGGTGCGCGAGGCGCAGCGCCCGCCAGGCAGCTACACCACCAGTCTGTTCGAGGGCGGCATCCGCCGCATCGCGCAGAAGGTGGGCGAGGAGGGCGTGGAGACCGCCTTGGCGGCGGTGGCGCAGGATGACGAGGCGCTGCTGGGTGAGGCTTCGGACCTGCTGTACCACCTGCTGGTGCTGCTGCGCGCGCGCGGTTTGTCGCTGGATGATGCGCGGGCGGTACTGGAAAAACGCCATCGTTGAGCTGCGGTAGTGCCGGCCGCTGGCCGGCAACCACCAGATGCCCGACGATCATGAGGTTGCCGGCCAGCGGCCGGCACTACCGGCAATGCGCCACCGCGTGCGCGATGTCATCAACGGAATCTACAATAGGCGGTCTTCTTTTTCCCCGGACCGCCCATGAAACTGCCTGCCGCCTGGCTGTGCTGCCTGTTGTTGACCTCGCCGGCCTGGGCCGCGGACACCGTGGTCAGCGGCAAGGTCTACCTGGAGCGCGACGGCAAACCCGGGCGCGGTGCGACCGATCCGGGCCTGGCCGGGGTGCAGGTCTCCAACGGCGAAGCCATCGTCAAGACCGCCGCCGATGGCAGCTACAGCCTGCCACTGCGCGACGGCCAGACCGTATTTGTGATCAAGCCCGATGCCTACACCTTCCCGAAGGCCACCGACGGCCTACCGTCGTTCTGGCGCCACTACCGCCCGAACGGTTCGCCGGCGCTGAAGTACGGCGGCATCGCCGCCACCAGTGACGTCACCCGCAACTGGGATTTCGCCCTGCAGTCGGACCGCCATGACAGCCGCCGTGGTTTCCAGATGCTGGTGTTCACCGATTCGCAGACCGCCAGCCTGAAGGACATCGGCTACTACCAGCAGTCGATCGTGGCACCGCTGATCGGCCAGACCAGGGCGCGCATGGGCACCACCCTGGGTGACATCGTCAACGACGACCTGGCCCTGTACCCGGCGATCAACAAGGTCACCACCGAGCTCGGCGTGCCGTGGTTCCACGTGCCGGGCAACCATGACCTCGATTTCGATGCGGCCAGCGATGAGCATTCGCTGGACAGCTGGCGCAACATCTACGGCCCGGACACCTACGCGGTGGAAGAGGGTGGCGCCAGTTTCGTGTTCCTGGACGACGTGGTCTACGACCCCAAGGCCAAGCCGAAGTACATCGGCGGCCTGCGCGAGGATCAGTTCGCCTTCCTTGCCAGTTACCTGAAGGGCCTGCACAAGGACCGCCTGCTGGTGCTGGGCATGCACATCCCGTTGTTCGACGCCGCGCCGGGGCGCGAGACCTTCCGCCACGGTGACCGCCAGCGCCTGTTCGACCTGCTGAAGGACTTCCGCAACGTGCTGGTGCTCAGCGGCCACAGCCACACCCAGCAGCACGTCTACCACGGCAAGGCCGAGGGCTGGAACGGCGACAAGCCGCTGCACGAATACAACGTCGGTGCCAACTGCGGTGCGTTCTGGTCGGGCGTGAAGAATGCCGCCGGCGTGCCGGACAGCACCATGAGCGATGGCACGCCGAAGGGTTATGCGCTGCTCGACGTGGCTGGCAATGGCAGCTACAAGCTGCAGTACCGCGTGGCCGGCCAACCGGCCAGTGAGCAGATCGGCCTGCATGCCCCCAAGGTGCTGCGCCAGGGCGCCTACCCGGCGTGGGGTGTCTACGCCAATGTCTACATGGGTGAGGATGCCAGCGTGGTCGAGTACCGCGTGGATGGCGGCGCCTGGCAGCCGATGAAGCAGGTCAGCCAGCCCGATCCGCGTCTGATGGTGGAGAACGTGGCCGACGATCTTGCAAACAACCTGCGTGGCTACGATCGCTCGCCGGAGGCCACCGCATCGCCGCACCTGTGGCGCGGCGCGTTGCCGACCGATCTGGCGGTGGGCAGCCACAAGATTGAAGTGCGTTCGACCCAGCCCGACGGCGCGGTGTTCACCGCCACCACCAGCTACAGCCTGCAGACTGCCCAGCCCTGATCCAGGGCGCTGCTGCCCAACGCGAAAGGACCCCGCATGGATATCCGCTTCATGGCCGGCACCACGCCGGTGACCCTCAGCCGCCACTGGTTCACCGGTGCGATGCTGCTGCAGAGCGCCACCGAGAAGGTCTGGGTGCAGCACCCGCTGCATCCGGGCACCCACTTCTCGTTCTCGCTGGTACAGTCGTGGCTGCGTCACATCGCCGGCCACGAAGTGCTGGTCGAGCGCACCCGGCCGCTGCTGTTTGCCGGCTTCCGCCCGCAGCGGCTGCGCGTGCTGGTGGATGGTGTGCAGGTGGCCGAACAGGAAGGCATGTAGGCCAACCTGAACCATCGGCGTGCTAGGCAAAGCCGCCCCGATGCCTGAGAATCGGGGCGATTCAATCGATCCAAGCAGGCCAGCGTGACCATCGCAGCAGCGTCCCCGGTTTCCACCGACTCCGCCCGCGGCGGTCTTCCGCGCAGTCTCGTTGTCGCCGATGTCGGCGGCACCTTCGCCCGTCTGGCCTTGGCTGAGACCCAACCCGGCCAGGCGCCGCTGCTGGGCAGCCATCGCACCTATGCCTGCGCCGAGCACCCCAGCCTGGCCGCGATCCTGGCCGATTTCACCGCTGGTCTCGGCCAGCCGGTGCAGACCGCAGTGGTGGCCATCGCCGGTCTGCTCGATGGCGATGTGCTGATCAATGCCAACCTGCCGTGGACGGTCTCGCTGTCGACCACGCGCGAACAGTCTGGGCTGCGCGAACTGCAGCTGATCAATGATTTCGAGGCGGTGGCGCTGGCCATCCCGTACCTGCAGCCGGAAACCCTGGTGCCGCTGAACGGCGATGCTGATCCGGCGCAGGCGTTCCCGGCACTGGTGCTGGGCGCCGGTACCGGCCTGGGCGCCGCACTGCGCTTCGCCGATGGCGAGCGGCCGGTGCTGGCCAGCGAGATCGGCCATGCCGCGCTCGGTGCAGGCAACGCGCTGGAACTGCAGGTGTTGGGCAAGCTGCTGCAGCGCTGGGCGCACGTGGACAACGAGCGCGTGCTGTCCGGTAGTGGCCTGATGAACCTGTACCCGTGCCTGTGCGAGCTGCGCGGTGCCACCCCGGTGTGGACCAGCACCGAAGCACTGATCGGTGCCGCCCGCAGCGGTGAGGACGCTCTTGCTGTGGAAACGTTGCAGGTGTTCTGTGCCTGGCTGGGCAGCCTGGCCGGCGACGCGGCGATCGCCGTCGGCGCGCGCTCGGTGTATCTGGCCGGGGGCATTTCCGCGCATGTGCAGGATTTCCTGGCCGATGGCCGCTTCCGTGAGCGATTCCTCAACAAGGGTGTGCTGACCGAGGTGCTGCGCCAGGTACCGGTGTGGCGGGTGGAGCACGGCCAG
Organism: Stenotrophomonas maltophilia R551-3; assembly: GCF_000020665.1. NCBI lineage: Bacteria > Pseudomonadati > Pseudomonadota > Gammaproteobacteria > Lysobacterales > Lysobacteraceae > Stenotrophomonas > Stenotrophomonas maltophilia. Next base: position 1,977,654 of record NC_011071.1, read on the forward strand.
CTGGGCGTGCTCGGTGCAGCGGTCTGGCACGCCGCACGGCAGCCCACGCACGACTGATCGGCAGGGCCGGCATCGGGCCGGCCATGCATTGCAGACTGGGAGGGGAAGATGGTGGATCGCAGGCAGTTCCTGCAGGCCGGTGCACTGGCCGCAGGCATGGCGGCATTGCCGGGCGTGCAGGCACGCACGCAGGGTGGGGCCAAGGTGGTTTCGACCTGGGACTTCGGCGTACCGGCCAACCAGGCCGCATGGAAGGTACTGGCGCAGGGCGGCAGCGCGCTGGATGCGGTCGAAGCGGGCGCACGCTGGGCCGAGAGCGAGTTGTGCAACCCCACCGTCGGCCATTGCGGCAATCCGGATCGCGACGGCGTGCTGAGCTTGGACGCGAGCATCATGGACGGCGATGGCCGTTGTGGTGCAGTGGCCGCGCTGGTCGACATCCTGCATCCGGTGTCGGTGGCCCGCAAAGTGATGGAGAACAGCCCGCACGTGCTGCTGGTGGGCGAGGGCGCGCAGCAGTTCGCGGTGCAGCAGGGTTTCGAGCGCAAGCACCTGCTGACGCCGCAGGCTGAAGCCGCCTGGCACGAGTGGCTGAAGACCGAGAAGTACCAGCCGCAGATCAATGCCGAGCGCCGCGGTATTCCCGGCAACAGCGACAACCACGACACCATCGGCATGCTGGCACTGGATGCCAAGGGCCACCTGGCCGGTGCCTGCACCACCAGCGGCATGGCCTGGAAACTGCATGGCCGCGTCGGCGACAGCCCGATCATCGGTGCCGGCCTGTACGTCGACAACGACGTGGGTGCAGCCACTGCCTCGGGCGTGGGCGAGGAGATGATCCGCAATGCCGCCTCGTTCCTGGTGGTCGAGCTGATGCGCCAGGGGCGCTCGCCGGCGCAGGCCTGCCGTGAAGCAATTGACCGCGTGGTGCGCAAGCGCCCCGAAGCGAGCAAGACACTGCAGGTCTGCTTCCTGGCCATGAACAAGCAGGGTGAGGTGGGCGCTTACGCGCTGCATCGCGGTTTTGTCTACGCCGTGTGCGATGCGCAGCGCCAGGATGACCTGCGTGATTCGCCGTCGATCTACACGAGCACCCAGACGTGAGCACGCGGCTTGCTCTGGAAATCGCCAGCAACTCGCTGGCCTCTGCGCTGGCCGCCCAGGCCGGCGGCGCCGACCGCATCGAGCTGTTCGACAAGCTGGCCGAGGGCGGTACCACGCCGTCGTTCGCCAGTATCGCGATCGCCCGCGAACGCCTGTCGATTCCGCTCTTCGTGCTGGTGCGGCCACGCCCGGGCGACTTCCACTACGACGCGCTGGAAACCGAACTGATGCTGCGTGACATCGCACAGTGCCGCGCGCTCGGCTGCGATGGCGTGGTGATCGGTGCGCTGGACGTGCAGGGCGGCATCGACGTGCCGTTGTGCCGTGAACTGGTGCAGGCTGCCGGGCCGCTGCAGGTGACCTTCCATCGCGCCTTCGATGCTGCCCGCGATCTGCCCGCCGCGCTGGAGCAGGTGATCGGGCTGGGTTGCCAGCGCGTGCTGACCTCGGGCGGCCAGGTCAGCGCCGAGGCCGGTGCCGATGTGCTGGCGGGTCTGGTCACACAAGCGGCGGGGCGCATCAGTGTGATGGCCGGCGCGGGGCTGGGCCCGGCCAATATCGCCGCCGTGGCACGACGGAGCGGCTGTACTGAACTGCACGCCTCGGCCAAGGGCCTGCGCCGCTCGGCAATGCAGTTCCAGAACCCGGCCTTGCGAGGGCTGGACCCGGACTGGAGCCAGACCGCCACCGCGACCGTAGCCGCGCTGCGGCAGGCGATGGACAGCTGAGGGCTGCCCGGGGTCGGATCCCTCCGTAGGAGGGCTCTGACCCCACCCGAGGCAATCGGGTCAGAGCCCCTCTGCGAGGGGATCCGACCCCGTACGCCGGCCCGCCACGGACAAAATAGTTCCGCGCGCGATTGTCGCGATCGTGTCATTGACGTGTGTGCCGTTCTCTCAGCGATGTTTCGCAACTCTTTGATTTTTCTGGATGCCGGCAGCCGATAGCGGCATTCCCTCGGGTGTTGCTGCGTCGCCGCATGCCGGGCGCGGTTCAGCTGTGCTTTAGTTTGGATCGATCCACAGGGGAGGGTGTCGGGACGGTCTTGAACCGATCCAGGTGCCCGGATCAGCCGTAGTGCCGCGCCACCACCCGTCCGTGCGTCCACACTTTCGAAGAGCAACCACCCATGGCTCAGTCCGTTCGCAAGCGTCGTCACCTGCTGTCCCAGGCGTTGATCCTGGCCCTGTTGCCCTTGGCTGCCAGTGCGCAGGAGGCCACCAGTTCGTCTACCAAGGATCTCGATGCGGTCACCGTCACCGGTTCGCGCATCAAGCGCGCCAGCGTTGAAGGCCCGGCGCCGGTCAACGTGATCACCGCCGCGCAGATCCAGAAGGAAGGCTTCGTCAGCGTGTACGACGCGCTGAAGACGCTCACTGAAGCCACCGGCACCGTTGAAGCGGCCTCGCAGTGGGGATCGCATACGCCCAATGCCAGCGGCCTGAACCTGCGCGGGATGGGCCCGAACCGCTCGCTGCTGCTGGTCAACGGTCGCCGCGTGGCGGACTACCCGTTGCCCTACGGTGGCGAAACCAACTTCTCCAACTACGGGAACATTCCCGCTGCCGCGGTGGAGCGCATCGAAGTGCTGACCGGTGGTGCCTCGGCCATCTATGGCTCGGATGCGATCGCCGGTGTGGTCAACGTCATCCTGAAGACCAACTACGACGGCGACGAAGTACGTGTGCGCGGTGGCACCTCCACCGAAGGCGGCCGCGATACCTGGGATCTGTCCTGGGCCGGCGGCAGGACCGGCGACAACTGGAGCGTGACCTACGCGCTGCAGTACACCAAGCGCGATCCGCTGTTCGGACGTGACCGCCCGCAGATGGACGATGCCGACGATGCGCCGTACGCGTCCTGGAACATGGAACAACGCAAGGTCGGCTTCCGTCCCACCGCCGGCCTGGCGCTGATCGATCCCACCACCGGCCAGCGCCTGGCGCCGCCCACCGGCACCTGCGAGAAGTTCGACGGGGAGTACTACACCGCCGATCGCCTGGTCTACAACTACGCCGCCAACACCATCACAAACACCGGCCGCCTGTGCGGCATGAGCGCCGACTACGCCAACTGGCTGCTCACCGGCGGTGCCGAGAACGTGTCCGGCAACCTGTATGCCACCTTCGATTTCAGCAACGACCTGCAGGCCTGGACCAACCTGGCGGTATATCGCTCCGAAGCGATCTGGGGCACCAATCCGCCCAGCGTGTCGCTGATCGACGATGACAATGGCTACTACTGGGATGCCAACCGCAACCGCCCGATCCTCGGCGTGCGCCAGTTCACTCCGAACGAGGTGGGCGGCCTGGATACGCTGCGTAACACCAACCGCGAACTGTCCTGGGACTGGAGTGCGGGCCTGCGCGGCCGCCTCGCCGGCCGCTTCGACTGGAGCGCGACGGTGGGGCGTTCCTACTACCGCGTGGAAGAGCGGCAGAACGTGGTTGACAAGCAGAAGTCGTACGACTATTTCCTCGGCCCGAAGCTGGGTACCACCGCCGACGGCGAGGCGATCTACGCACTGAACGAATCGCGCTGGTGGAACCCGTTGACGCCGGAGCAGTACTGGCAGATGGGCACGGTGGCGAAGAACCGTGCATCCTCATGGGTCAACCAGGCTTCGGCGGACATCACCGGCGAACTGTTCCAGGGATGGGCCGGCCCGATCTCGTTCGCGGCGGTGGCTGAAGTCGCACAGCAGGGCTATCACCTCAGTCCCGATCCACGCGCCGGCATCGACTTCGACCTGCAGAACGTCGATCGCGGTGGCGGCGAGCGCACGCGCTATTCGGCCGGCGTCGAGTTCAAGATCCCGCTGCTGGAAAGCGTGACCGCCACTGCGGCCGCGCGCTATGACCGCTATGGCAACTACAAGGCCGACAGCAGCAGTGAAGCGCTGAACATTGGCAGCCAGAAGGAGACCACCTGGAATGTCGGCCTGGAATGGCGCCCGGTGGAGTCGCTGCTGGTGCGTGGCTCCTATGCCACCAGCTTCCATGCGCCGGACATGCACTACCTACTCGGTCAACCGAGCAGCTCCGAAGTGCAGACCTATGACCGCCTGCGCTGCATCCAGAGCGGCGCGTACCTGGTCAACAACTGTGGCGTGGGCAATACCGATGTCTGGTACACGTTCGATGTGAACCGGCGTGGCACGCCGCTGCTGCGCTCGGAAACCGGCGATTCGTGGACGGTCGGTTTCGTCTGGGACGTGATGCCGAACCTGTCGGTCAGTGCAGATTACTGGGCAATCAAGCTGGAAGACATGATCGTCGACGTTGGCGCCGACGAGGTGCTGGCCAGCGAAGCGGGCTGCCTGACCGGCAAGAACATGGACGGTACGCCGTGGGCCAATCCGGCTGGCGGCGAGTACTGCGCCGGCATCCTCGCCCGCGTGAACCGCGACAGCAACGGCCGTCTGGTATCGATCGAACGCGGCCCGTTCAACCTGGCCAGCCGCGAAGTGCGCGGCATCGACCTGACCGCACGCTACCGCCTGGAAACCGCGCAGTGGGGCAGCTTCCAGCTCGGCTTGAACTACACCAACCAGATCTCGACCAAGGAACAGCGCTACGCCAACGATCCGAACCCGGAACGCCGCGACCGCGACCTGCGCAGCAAGCTGCGCGCGAGCCTGGCCTGGCAGCGCGGCAACTGGAATGCCAATGTCTATGCCGATCGCATCGGTTCGGTGCCGGGCGTGCGCTACCACTGGGGCACCGATCGCCTGAACAATCCTGGCGGCTGCCTGCCGTTCGCCGATGGTTACGTGCCCAGCGACAGCCCGTCGCTCAACTGCCTGGAGCCGGCCACGCGTCCGGACGGCTCGCCGAATCCGAATCCCAACGCCGGCCAGCAGACGGCGCGCTACTACGGGCGGGTCGGGCCGTTCATCACCTGGAACTTCAACGTGGGCTACCAGGTGACCGAACGCGCCAAGGTCAATGTCTACGTCAACAACGTGTTCAATTCGGCCAGTTGGAACCACAAGGATCCGTACAAGCTGGACTACGATTTCGCCCCGACCCGCCTGCTCGGCGCGGTCGGCCGCGAGTTCGCGCTGGAATACGTGTTCACCTTCTGAGGTGGACGGCGGGGGCGTCGGGCCTTGTGCTGCCGGGCATGGCCCGGCGCTACCGGGCGTTGGTAGATCCACGCCATGCGTGGATGTGAAGACCGGGATGCCCCTTCAGGCACGCGGACAGGCTGGATTTGACCTTCCCACGATGGCAAGGTTTAGCCTGTCCGCATCCAGAAGGAACCCCGGGAATCAGATCATGAGCACGCCCCGCGCCATTGCAGCCCCCGCAAGCCCGTCCACCATCAGCCTGTCCATCGAGGGCATGACCTGCGCCAGCTGCGTCGGCCGTGTCGAAGCGGCGCTGTCCAAGGTCGAGGGCGTCGGCAGCGTCTCGGTCAACCTGGCCACCGAACGTGCGGATATCCGCGCGTCCGGCCCGGTCGATCGTGCCGCGCTGATCCAGGCGGTGGAGCGGGTGGGCTACGACGTGCCGGCCGCCACCGTCGAGCTGGCGGTGGAGGGCATGACCTGTGCCTCCTGCGTCGGTCGCGTCGAGCGCGCGCTGCTGGCGGTAGCGGGCGTCAACCAGGCCAGCGTCAACCTGGCCACCGAACGCGCCACGGTGCGCGGCGTGGCCGCTGTGGATGCGCTGGTGGCGGCCATCGACAAGGTCGGTTATGCCGCCCGTGCCATCGAAGCAGGCGTTCAGTCTGATGACGAAGCGGCGGAAAAGAAGGACGCCGAGCGCGCCGAACTGAAGCGCGACCTGATCGTGGCGACCGCGCTGGCGCTGCCGGTGTTCGTGCTGGAGATGGGCTCGCACCTGATTCCCGGCATGCACGAATGGGTGATGGCCAACATCGGCATGCAGACCAGCTGGTACCTGCAGTTCGTACTGACCCTGCTGGTGCTGGCTATTCCCGGCCGCCGCTTCTACCAGAAGGGTTTCCCGGCACTGCTGCGGCTTGCGCCGGACATGAATTCGCTGGTGGCGGTCGGTACCGCCGCAGCGTTCGGTTACTCGGTGGTGGCGACCTTTGCACCGCGGTTGTTGCCGCCGGGCACGGTGAACGTCTACTACGAAGCAGCGGCGGTGATCGTCGCGCTGATCCTGCTCGGCCGCTTCCTCGAGGCGCGCGCCAAGGGCCGTACCTCCGAGGCGATCAAGCGCCTGGTCAACCTGCAGGCCAAGGTCGCGCATGTGATCCGTGACGGCCGCACGATCGAGATTCCGGTCAACGAGGTGCTGAGCGGCGATGTGGTGGAAGTGCGCCCGGGCGAGCGCGTGCCGGTCGATGGCGAGGTGATCGAGGGCCGTAGCTACATCGACGAGTCGATGATCAGTGGCGAGCCGATTCCGGTCGAGAAGCAGCCGGGCAGCAGCGTGGTCGGCGGCACGGTCAATCAGAAAGGTGCACTGACCGTGCGTGCCACGGCGGTGGGCGCGCAGACCATGCTGGCGCAGATCATCCGCATGGTCGAACAGGCACAGGGCTCGAAGCTGCCGATCCAGGCGGTGGTCGACAAGGTCACGCTGTGGTTCGTGCCGGCGGTGATGCTGGCCGCACTGGCCACGTTCCTGGTCTGGTTGATCTTCGGCCCATCGCCGGCGCTGAGCTTCGCGCTGGTCAATGCGGTGGCGGTGCTGATCATTGCCTGCCCGTGCGCGATGGGCCTGGCGACGCCGACGTCGATCATGGTTGGTACCGGCCGTGGCGCCGAAATGGGCGTGCTGTTCCGCAAGGGTGAAGCGCTGCAGTTGCTGAAGGACGCGCAGGTGGTGGCGGTGGACAAGACCGGCACGCTGACCGAAGGCCGCCCGCGCCTGACCGACCTGGAGATCGCCGACGGCTTTGATCGCGCCACAGTGCTGGCCGCCGTCGCCACCGTGGAATCACGTTCGGAGCATCCGATCGCCCGCGCCATTGTCGATGCAGCCACCGAGCAGGGCCTCGCGCTGCCGTCGATGATTGATTTCGAGTCGGTCACCGGCATGGGCGTGCGCGCCAGCGTAGAGAGCGCACGGGTAGAGGTCGGCGCCGATCGCTTCATGCGCGACCTTGGCGTGGATATCACCGCGTTTGCGGCGTTGGCGGCCGAACTCGGCGCGCAGGGCAAGTCGCCGTTGTACGCGGCCGTCGATGGACGCCTGGCAGCGATCATCGCAGTATCCGATCCGATCAAGCCGAGCACGCCGGCCGCGATCGCGGCGCTGCATCAGCTTGGCCTGAAGGTGGCGATGATCACCGGTGACAATGCCGGCACCGCTCAGGCGATCGCGCGCCAGTTGGGTATCGATGAAGTGGTGGCCGAGGTGCTGCCGGAAGGCAAGGTAGAAGCGGTGCGCCGCCTGAAGGCCACGCATGGCCACGTCGCCTTTGTTGGTGACGGCATCAACGATGCGCCGGCGCTGGCCGAGGCCGATGTCGGCCTGGCGATCGGGACCGGCACCGATATCGCGGTGGAGTCGGCCGATGTGGTGCTGATGTCGGGCAACCTGCAGGGCGTGCCGAATGCCATCGCGCTTTCGAAGGCAACGCTGGGCAACATCCGGCAGAACCTGTTCTGGGCCTTCGCCTACAACACCGCGTTGATTCCGGTAGCGGCCGGCGTGCTGTACCCGGTCTGGGGCGTGCTGCTGTCGCCGGTGTTCGCCGCCGGTGCGATGGCGCTGTCCAGCGTGTTCGTGCTGGGCAACGCACTGCGCCTGCGCCGCTTCCAGGCGCCGATGGCGGATGTACCTGCCGCCAGTCATTGAAGGAGAACCGCATGAACATCGGTGAAGCCGCCAAGGCGTCCAGCGTTTCGGCGAAGATGATCCGCTACTACGAACAGATCGGCCTGATTCCCGCGGCCGATCGCACCGAGTCCGGCTACCGGGCGTACTCGCAGGCGGACATTCACCGCCTGCGTTTCATTCGCCGCGCGCGCGATCTCGGCTTCCAGGTCGCCGAGATCACCGACCTGCTGGGTCTGTGGAACGACACCTCGCGGCACAGTGCCGACGTCAAGCATCTTGCCGAACAGCACATCGCCGACCTGGAACAGCGTATCGAAAGCATGCGGCAGATGGCCGACACGCTGAAGTCGTTGATCAGCTGCTGTGCGGGCGATGAGCGCCCGGAATGCCCGATTCTGCAGCGGCTGGGCGAAGACGAAGAAACCCTGGCACCGCCGGAGACCGCGAAGACCGGTGCGGTACGGCGCCGCGCGCACAAGCACTGACCCGGCGTCGCATGCATGAAGAAAACCCGCCCGGTGCAGATGCACCGGGCGGGTTTTTCGTTGCAGGCGCAGGGTAGGGGATCAGGCCGTGCGCGGCGGGAAGCCGGCATCGGTCAGTGCCGCCACGATCTGTGATTCGCTGGCCGAGGTCTGCACCTGCACGCGACGGCTGGCCGGATCTGCCTGCACGCTGGCCTGCGGATCGACCAGCTCGATCGCCTTGGTCACGCTGCGTGCGCAACCGCCGCAGGTCATGCCTTCAACGTGGAATTCCATCTGTAGCTCCTTCGGTGCTCTTGGGGGTGGAGCCAGTGTGCACCTTCCAACATTGGCAGGGTCAAGCGCAGGGCTGAACCGAAGAAAAAGCACCAATGAAAACGGCAGCCACCTGTACCAGCGCGGCTGCCGTGGAGGAACGTCCCCGCCAGGGCGGGGCGTGGGTTGCACCGGGGGGGGCCCGGGCAACCCGGTGTTGCGTTAGAACTTCCAGGTCAGGCCGATGTAGTACTGGCGGCCGGAGTAGGTGTTGGACAGCAGGCGCGCCCTGGTGTCGTTGCCCAGGTGCACGCGCTGCTCGGACTTGGTGACGTTGAGCACCGAGGCCGTCAGCGCCAGGTCTTCGCGGATGTTGTAGGCCGCGTTCAAGTCCAGCTGGTCGTACGGCTCGGAATACGAGCTGAAACCGTTGTTGAGTCCACCGACCACCACGCCACGACGATTGTACGAGGCGCGCGCCAGGAACTTCTCGTTCTCGTAGAACATGGTGAAGTTGGCCTGGTTCTTGGCACTCCCCACCAGCGGCGAAGAACCGATCTGCTCGCCGTTGATCTCCACCGACGCCATGTTGGTGTCGTTGTAGGTGTAGTTGGCCTGGAAGCCGAGGCCAAAGTCGAGGGTGTACTGGCCGTAGATTTCCACGCCCTGCGACACGCCATCGCGGCCGTTGGCCTGGGTCTCGTACTTCTGCACGGTCACGTTCTGGCCGCCGACGTTCATCTGCTGGTCGCGGACCACCGGCACGGTGAAGTTCTTCACGTCCTTGCGGAACAGGCCGACACCGGCCACTGCGCCCGGCTTGAAGTACCACTCCAGGCTCAGGTCGTACTGGGTGGCCTTGAACGGCTCCAGTTCCTTGTTGCTGCCCGAACCGTACCAGCCCGGGTTGGTGGCGCCGCCGGCGACGCGGCGGTCGTTGCTGTACTCGTCGGAGTAGTAGCTCAGGCCGCCCGGGTAGGCGATGTTGGTGTAGCTGGGGCGGGCGATGACCTTCGACGCGGCACCACGCAGCACCAGCGAATCGGTGATGTCCCAGGCGATGTTGAAGCTCGGCAGGATGTCGGTGTAGGTCTTGTCCAGCGAGGACTGCTCGTAGGTCTTGGCGCGTGCCAGATCGTCCGGCAGGCGCACGAAGCCGCTCTCGCAGCCATAGCCGCTGTTGGAGCCGAGCAGCGCGGCCGCCGACGGATCGGTGCAGGCCAACGGCGAACCGGCGGCGTTGTCGGCGAAGTAGTCATTGAAGCGCTCGACCGAATCGCTCGAGGATGCATGCTGCTTGGTCCGTGCCACGCGCACGCCGACATTGCCGCGCAGTCGCTCGGTGCGGAAGTTGGCCTGCAGGTAACCCGAGTACACCTTCTCCTGCACGTCGTAGACGAAGTCTTCCTCGGTGCGGTTCTGCACGCCGCCGTAGCGGTTGTTCAGATAGTCGATGTACGCGGGGTAGTTGATGCCCGGGAACACATTGGCGTTGAACCCACCGGCAATGTTGTCCATCGGCTGCGACAGGAAGAAGCCCGGCTGCGCGATACCGGCGGTCGAATCACAGCCTGCCTGGTAACGCTTGCTGTAGTCGCCAGGGTCGGCACCCTGGCAGACCCAGTAGGTATTGCCGGTGTTGCGGTGGACCTTGCCGTCGCTGTACTTGGCGCCGAACTGGATCGAGTCCAGCCAGCCGGCCTCGAACATCTTGGTCACGTCGGCCTGGAAGTGGTTCTGCTTGACCTCGGTACGCTTCCACGACGAGTCGGTCGAACCGGTATCCACCTCGGCTATGCCGGCCATCAGCTGCTGCTGCAGGTCCGGCGAGAAGTTCACCGACGGGGTGCCGGTCAGGTCCCAGGACGTGGCCGTATTGCCGGCCTGCCACTGGCCATCGACCTGGCGACGCGGCTTGGCCGACATGCGGAAATTCATCGACGGGCCGCCCTCCGACCAGGTCCTGCCACCAGCGAAGCTGGCTTTCCACAGCGGGCTGATGTCCCAGTCGATGGTCAGGTCGGCCGTCTGCGACAGCGCTTTTTCCTTGCTGTAGGTGCCGGTCAGCTGCGGGGTGGGGATGGTGCAGTCATCCGGACCCCAGCCGCCCGGACGCAGGCCGGCTGCGGCCGCCTGATCCTCGCTGCAGATGTAGTTGCGGCCTGGCTGCATCTGGTACTGCGCGCCGGTCACGATGGTGCCGCTGGGGTCCATGGTGAAGCCGTTGAGCATGCGGCCGCCTTCCCAGTTGCCGTCGCCGGCCACGCGCGCCAGGTTCCATTCCGGAACCTTCAGCATGTTCTGGGTGTAGTTGCCCTGCAGCTCGAAGCGGAAGTAATTCGCCGTCATCGTGACGTTGTCGAGCGGCTTGAACTGGAACGTCAGCTGGCCACCGGTGCGCTCGCGGCGCTCGTCACGCACGGCGAAGTTGACCGAGGTCGGCATGAAGAAGCCGGAGTAATGGCCGCCATTCTGGTTGTAGATGCCCGAGCGGCCCCAGAACTGCGATGCATCCGGCAACGCGTTGCCGTACACGTCGACGGCCGGATTGCGGGTGCGGCCGGCAGCATTCCAGACATAGTCATGGATGACGCCGCCATTGGCGTCCACACGGTCGCTGTACCACTGCCAGTCTTCGGTGCTGACTTCCATGCTGCGGTTGGTACGGACCTGCCGGGTCGCACCGATCAGCAGGCCGAAGCGCTCGTCCTTGCTGTGCCAGGAGTACATCGCCGACGCCTGCGGGTCGACGCCGCTGCTGGTGTCGGAAGAGGTACCTTCGATCGAGGCGAAGCCGGAGTTGGCTTTCATGTCCAGCGGACGGCGGGTGCGCAGGATCACGGTGCCGCCGATGCCGCCTTCGTCGATGCGTGCTTCCGGCGTCTTGTACAGCTCCGCCGCCGACAGCATGTTCGAGGGCAGCAGGGTGTAGTTGAACGAACGCGATGCTTCGTCGTTGGTTTCCGAGGTGGCGACGTAGTTGCCGTTCAACTGGGTCAGGGTCAGGTCCGAGGCCAGGCCACGCACGCTGACGTTCTTACCTTCGCCACCACTGCGGGTGATGATCACGCCGGGCACGCGCTGCAGTGCGTCGGCGACGTTCTTGTCGGGGAACTTGCCGACATCTTCAGCGGTGATCACTTCGACCACGGCGTTGGCGTCGCGCTTCTGTTCGAGGCTCTTCTCGATGGCGTAGCGATAGCCGGTGACCTGGACGCTGTCCAGGGTGGTGGCGTCCTGCGCGCCGGCGGAGGCAGCCTGCTGTGCGGCGGCGCCTGCCGGCACGATGGCGGCGGTCAGGGCCAGCGCGATGGCCAGCGACAGTGCGTCGTGACCATGCGTGCGTGTTGAATGCTTCATTCCCATCTCTCCCTCTCTCCTGGATTGATCCGGTGACGTGGCACGGACAACTTGAATCGATCTAATTTGAAGTGACATTGTCGCTATTGCCATGCAGTGGCAGTAGCACCGTGCGCGTGGCCTGGTACGTCCTGTTGCTGCTCCCCCAACTCCCGGCCATCGCAATGTCGTTCTTGGATCGATCTAAGCGATGGGCGGGCGATTTTTAGCATGGGTCGCCCGTGGGCGCATGCTGCTCCGCAATATGGTACTGGCGTGGCGAAGGGATGACGGTTTGCTGAAATCAGTGAAATCGTTTTCGTGCGCAGGGGAGGGTGGGGTGGCAGGGCTGCGCCCTGCACCTGCTGTGAGCTAGGGCAACAGCCAAAGCCAAAGCCAAAGCGGCTCTGGGTTGTCTGTGTGTTGGGCGGGGCGGTGTCGGATTGCGGGGACGCCGTAAACCCGTCCATGGGGGCTTGGCCGCGGCATCCATGCCGCGGACACCCCGCAATCCGACACCGTCCCGCCTTTGACAGTTTCCCGGTGACGGTTGGATGGGTCCTGGAATCACGCGGGGTCATGGGGTCAGATCCGTTTTCCGTTGGAAAACGGATCTGACCCCAATTGATTTCGTTATCTGACAGAGATTCATCCACGCGTGGCGTGGATCCACAGATCGCGGAAATCTGTCGAAGGCGGGGTGGGTCCGGTTGCGGGGGCGTGAGCGCCATGGATGGCGCGACCGAGCCTACATGGACGTATTTACGGCGTCCCCCGCAACCGGACCCACCCCGACTCCCCGCAGGAAACCGGCTTTTGCTGTTGCTTCGGCTTCGGCAGGTGCAGGGCGCAGCCCTGCCGAACACCCCCTCTCATGCTGCGCCGCAGAATGCATTCGGCTGAACCTGCATGTTCTACTTGAATCGATCTAAATTCACGGTCTGGTGGGTCGGGCGTCATTCCAGGGGGAGCTCTCTGCCAGTTGTGGCGGGGCTCAGCGGAACGGTGCCGGACGGCCCCGGCCGTCTGCCTCCGCGTCATCGACTACAGGAACCCGACATGCGTCCAGTGCCGTCCGCTCCCGCCGTCCCATTGTGCTCGCGCCCGCTGATGCGCCTGGCCTGCCTGCTCGCACTGTCGTCAGTGCCGGTGCTGCTGCAGGCCGCTCCGGCGGCGCTGGAGCGCGAGGTCAACACCTTCATCGGCAGCAAGGACGACGGCAACACCTTCCCGGGCGCGTCGGCGCCGTTCGGGCTGATCCAGGTCAGCCCGATCGGCAGCCACTATTCGGGCTGGCGCTATGACGACGAGAAGATCCGCGGTTTCGGCCACTCCTTCATCTCCGGCGCCGGCTGCTGGGAGCAGGGCGGCCAGGTGTCGGTGCTGCCGGTCACGGGCTCGATCGGTCCGGGTGGCGATTTCGATACCGGCAACGCGAAGAAGTTCGACCACAAGGCCTATGCCGCGTCCTACACCCACGACGGCGAGGTCGGCCAGGCCGGCTACTACAAGGTGCGGCTGACCAGCTACGGCGGCATCGATGCCGAGACCACCGCGCGTACGCGTGCCGCCGCCGAGCGCTACACCTTCAGCCAGCGCCAGGGCGATGGCCACGTGCTGGTCAATGTCGGCCAGGCCAACGAGCGCCACTCGGTGATCGGCAGCGTGGTCGATGTGGTCGGCGACCGCGTGGTGGAAGGCAAGCTGGTCACCAAGAGTTTCTGCGGCGGCCATCAGTACACCACCTGGTTCCGCATCGAGTTCGACCGCCCTTTCAAGGCGCATGGCACCTGGGGTGAGGGCGGTGGCCTGCCGGGTGCGCGCCACAGCATGGAAGGCGAGCAGAAGCCGAACGGTGCCTGGCTCAGCTTCGACCTGGCCAAGGGCCAGTCGGTGACGGCGGTCAGCGCGATCTCGCATGTGGATGCCGAAGGCGCGCGCATCAATCTGCGCGCGGACGGCATGCAGGGTGGGGCGCTGCTCGGCTTCGACCGCATGCGCGCACTGTCCCAGCAGTCCTGGCGCGAGCAGCTGGGTCGGGTGCGTGTGCAGGGCGGTACGTCTGATGACCGCACTGTGTTCTACAGTGCGGCCTACCACGCGCTGCTGCAGCCGATGACCGGCAACGATGCCGACGGCCGCTATCGCGGCTATGACGATGGTATCCACCGCGCCGATGGCTGGACCTACTACGAGTACTTCTCGTTGTGGGATACCTACCGCGCGCAGAACCAGTGGCTGGCGCTGACCCGCCCGGACGTGGCGCGTGACATCGGCCGCACCCTGCTGGCGATCGACGAGCAGGGGGGCTGGCTGCCGCGCTGGGGCTATGCCAACTTCGAGACCAACATCATGACCGGCGATCCGGTCACGCCGTTCATGGTCGACCTGTGGCGCTTCGGTGCGCTCAAGGGCCGTGAATCGCAGGCGTGGGATGCGCTGCGCCGCAACGCGTTCGGCACGCCGCCGCTGAACTCGCGGATGGCCGGCCGTTCCGGTAACCCGACCTACCTGGACAAGGGCTACGTGGTCTACGACCGCGCGTTCCCGTCCAAGGGCATGGACGTCGATCCGCACCACGGCGGCTCGGCCACGTTGGAATATGCGCTGGCCGACTGTGCGCTCTCGCAGATGGCCGATGGCCTGGGCCACGCGCAGGACGCGGCGACGCTGCGTGAGCGCGGCCGCAACTGGCGCAAGGTGTGGGACCCGCAGGTGCGTGACGCCGAGACCGGCTTCACCGGTTTCCCGCGCCCGCGTACCGAGGACGGCCAGTGGTACACGCCGGCCGATGGCCACTACAGCCCGCGCTCGCACCATGGTTTCCATGAAGGCACGGCGTGGCAGTACCAGTGGCTGGCGCAGCAGGACGTGCCGGGCCTGGTCGAAGCGATGGACGGCCGCGAACAGGCCGGCCGCCGCCTCGATGCGTTCTTCGCGATGGACGCGCTGCAGGCCGATCCGCTCAATGCCGCCCGCAAGGAGTGGGTGGTCGGGCCGTACAGCTATTACAACCAGTTCCGCTACAACCCGAACAACGAGCCGGACCTCCACTCGCCGTGGCTGTACACGCTGATCGGCCAGCCGTGGAAGACCGCCGCCGTGGTGCGCGCCGCGCAGCAGTTGTTCACCAATGCGCCCAACGGCGTGACCGGCAACGATGACCTCGGCACGATGTCGGCCTGGTACCTGTTCAGTGCCATCGGTGTGTATCCGGCGGTGCCGGGCAGCGGCCAGTTCCTGCTGCACACCCCGCGTTTCAGCAAGGTGGAAGTGGACATGGGCAATGGCCGCACGCTGCGCATCGACGCGCCGGGCGCCGATGGCCGCCGCCTGCAGTACGTGCAGGGCGTGCAGGTCGATGGCCAGGTGCATGCACCGGTGTGGCTGGACTGGAACCGCCTGCAGCAGGGCCCGCGCCTGCAGTTCGCACTCGATGCGAAGGCGCCGGAGCAGGGCTGGGGCACGGCGGTGAAGGACCTGCCGGTATCCTGGTGCGCGGCACCGGGCAGCCAGCTGCGCTGAGACGGACTGTGCCGTTCGCGGTCACCCAGCGAACGGCACGGCACGACAGGGCCCTGATCCATTAGGCTTGAGCCTCCAGCGGAGTCCGGGAAGACGATGAACGACAACGGCAGCAGCAGTCCCAGCAAGCGCGCCGGCAAGGCGGTGACGGTGACCGACATCGCGCGTGCCATCGGCGTGTCACGGGCAACCGTGTCGCTGGTGCTGCGCGGCAGCCCGCTGGTCAACGTCGATACCCGCGCCAAGGTCGAGGCCGAACTGCGCCGCCAGCGCTATGTCTACAACCGCGCGGCGGCCAATCTGCGTCGCCGTACCTCGTCGAGCATCGCGCTGGTGATCAACGATCTGTCCAACCCGTTCTTCGCCGAATTCGCTTCGGGCGTGGACGAGGCGCTCGGCGGGCGTGGCTACGTAACCCTGCTGGGCAGTACGGGTGAATCGCCGGAGCGCCAGCAGGCGGTGCTTTCGACACTGATGGAACACACCCCGGCCGGCCTGATCCTGTCGCCGGCCGAAGGCAGTGACACTGCGCAGCTGCGCCAGGCGCTGGGCGCCAATGCCAACGTACTGCTGTTCAACCGCGAACTGGAAGGGGCCGACTGGGACTTCCTGACCCTGGACAACCAGCACGGCGCCTACCTGGCCACGCGCCACTTGATCGAGCGCGGCCATCGCCAGATCGCCTTCTTCGGTGGCCACGCCGCGTCCAGTTCGTGCCACCAGCGCCGTGCCGGTTTCCAGCAGGCGCTGGCCGAGGCTGGGCTGTCGTTGCCGCCGGGTTGGATGATCGAGTCGGCGCCGAACCGCCTGGAAGCTGCGGCGCGCACCGATGAGCTGTTTGCCGACGGACATCGCCCGAGTGCAGCGGTCTGCTACAACGACACCGTCGCGCTGGGCCTGATGCTGGGCTTGAATTCTCGTGGCATCCGTCCGGGCGGTGACTTTGCCGTTACCGGATTCGATGATATTTCCGAGGCATCTGTCGCGGTGCCGCCGTTGACCACGCTCACCGCCGACCCGCGCGAGCGTGGCCGGCAAGCTGCCGCGTTGCTGCTGCAACGACTGGACGAGCCGGACGCGCCGCCACGGCGCACGGTCGCACCGGTGCAGCTGCGCATCCGCGAAAGCAGTGCCGCACGACCGAACTGATTTCCTTCCTACACCCCTTCCACGCAACAACGACCTTCCGCGCATCGAGGCGCGTACCGCATGCCGATCTCCGCAACGCCCCGTCCATCGGGTTCCTCGGGCAACGCACCTGCCGTCACCAACGGCAAGGCGCTGGCTGTCGTCACCACGATCTTCTTCATGTGGGGCTTCCTGACCTGCCTCAATGACATCCTGATCCCGCACCTGAAGGCGGTGTTCGAGCTGAACTATGCCAAGGCGATGCTGGTGCAGTTCACCTTCTTCGGCACCTATTTCCTGATGTCGCTGCCAGCGGGTCGGCTGGTGGCGGCGCTGGGTTACAAGAAGGGCATCGTTGCCGGTCTGGTGATCGCTGGTATCGGCGCGCTGGGCTTCTGGCCGGCGGCCGAGCTGCGCGTGTACGGCGCCTTCCTCGGCGCGCTGTTCGTGCTGGCCACTGGCATTACCGTGCTGCAGGTCGCTGCCAACCCCTACGTTGCGCTGCTGGGTCCGGAGCAGACCAGCTCCAGCCGCCTGACCCTGGCGCAGGCGCTGAACTCGCTGGGCACGGCCATTGCGCCGATTTTCGGCGGCATGCTGATCCTGTCCAACACGGTCAAGAGCGCCGATGAACTGAACGCGCTGCCGGCCGCCGAACAGCTGGCCTACCGCGCCGCCGAGGCGCAGGCCGTGCAGGGCCCGTACGTGGGCCTGGCAGTGGCGCTGGTGCTGCTGGCGCTGTTCGTGTTCCTGTTCCGCCTGCCGGCGCTGAGCGACGCCACCGAGCAGGCCGACCAGGGCCACCACCACAGCTATCTGGATGCGCTGCGCAAGCGCCACCTGTTGCTGGGTGTGCTGGGCATCTTCTTCTACGTCGGCGCCGAAGTGTCGATCGGCAGCTTCCTGGTCAACTATCTGTCGATGCCGAGCATCGGCGGCTTCAGCGAACAGGAAGCCACGCACTACGTGTCGGCCTACTGGACGATGGCGATGATCGGCCGCTTTGCGGGCTCGGCGCTGCTGGCGCGCTTCTCGCCCAGCCGTCTGCTGGCGATCTTCGCGCTGGTCAACGTGGGCCTGCTGGCCACGACCATGCTGACCTCCGGCAACGTCGCGCTGTACTCGGTGGTGGCGATCGGCCTGTTCAACTCGATCATGTTCCCGACCATCTTCGCGCTGAGCATCGAGCGCCTGGGCCCGCTGACCAACAAGGGTTCCAGCCTGCTGATCATGGCCATCGTCGGCGGTGCCGTGGTGCCGTACCTGCAGGGCGTGCTGGCCGACCACATCGGCGTGCAGGCCAGCTTCATCCTGCCGCTGCTGTGCTACGGCTACATCATTTTCTACGGACTGGTCGGCGCGCGTACGCCGGCTTCCGCAACGCAGGGAGGCTGAGTCCGGAATGGGTGCCATTGTCTGCTTCGGCGAAATTTTGATCGATCTACTAGCGCAACCGCCGGCCTCGGCCGATACTCCGCGCGCGTTCCTGCAGTACGCCGGTGGTGCACCGGCGAACGTCGCGGTGGCGGCTGCACGGCTGGGTGCAGAGACCCAGTTCGTCGGCATGCTCGGCCGCGACATGTTCGGTGACTTCCTCGCCGACAGCCTGGTCGAGCACGGCGTGGGCACGGATTACATCGTGCGCACCGACGCCGCCAAGACCGCGCTGGCCTTCGTCGCGCTGGATGCCAGTGGCGAGCGCAGCTTCAGCTTCTACCGCCCGCCGGCGGCTGACCTGCTGTTCCGTGACAACGATTTCCAGGCCGCGTGCCTCGACAGCGCGCAGTGCTTCCACGTCTGTTCCAACAGCTTGACTGAACCGGCCATCGCCGAGGCGACCTTCGCCGGCATGGACCGCGCCCGCGCCGCCGGTGCGGTGGTCAGCCTCGACCTCAACCTGCGTCCGGCCCTGTGGCCGGCGAACGAGGATCCGACGCCGAGGCTGTGGCAGGCACTGGAACGTGCCGACCTGGTCAAGCTCTCGCGCGAGGAACTGGACTACCTGGCAGCACCGCTCGGCGATGACGGAGAGGCGCTGGTGCTACGTCGCCTGCTGGCCGCGCAGGCGCGCTGGGTGATCGTCACCGATGGCGCGGCCACGCTGCACTGGTACACCCGCGACAACCACGGCACGGTCACCAGTTTCCGCGTGGCCACGGTCGATACCACGGCCGCCGGTGATGCCTTCGTCGGTGGCGTGCTGGTCGGCCTGCTGGAGCGGGGCGGGGCGGGCGCTGGTTTCGCCGCGTTCTGCCAGGACCCGGAGGCGATCGCCGCCACGCTGCGCTTCGGCGCCGCCGTGGGTGCGCTGGCGGTTACCCGCAAGGGCGCGTTCGCCGCGATGCCCTCGCTCGATGAAGTGCAGCAGCTGCTGCAGGCACAGGACATTCCCGCATGAGCACCTCGCCCGATTTCCGTTCGCCCGCGTTCCTGCGCGCGCACATCGCCGACACGATGGCGTTCTACCACCCGCGCTGCATCGACCCGAAGGGTGGCTTCTTCCATTATTTCCGCGACGACGGCAGCATCTACGATGCCAGCCACCGCCACCTGGTGAGCAGCACCCGTTTCGTCTTCAACTATGCGATGGCCTACCGTGAATTCGGCAATGCCGAGTACCGCGAGGCGGTCGAGCATGGCGTGCGCTACCTGCGCGAGGTGCACCGTAACCCGGCCACCGGCGGCTATGCCTGGACCCTGCGCGACGGCAAGGTCGAGGACGACATGAACCACTGCTACGGCGTGGCGTTCGTGCTGCTGGCCTACAGCTGCGCACTGAAAGCCGGTGTCGAGCAGGCCCGCGAGTGGATGGATGAGACCTGGCAGCTGCTGGAAGCACGCTTCTGGGAGCCGCAGCACGGCCTGTACAAGGACGAGGCTGACGGCCAGTGGAACTTCACCGGCTACCGTGGCCAGAACGCCAACATGCACATGTGCGAGGCGATGCTGGCCGCGTTCGAGGCCAGTGGCGAGCAGCGCTATGTCGAGCGCGCGCTGCAGCTGGCCGACAACATGACCCGCCGCCAGGCCGCCAAGGCCGGTGGCCTGGTCTGGGAGCATTACGATTCCAACTGGGAAATCGACTGGGACTACAACCTGGACGACCCCAAGCACCTGTTCCGCCCATGGGGCTTCCAGCCGGGGCATCAGACCGAGTGGGCCAAGCTGCTGCTGATCCTCGATCGCCACGTGCAGGCCGACTGGCTGGTGCCGACCGCGCAGCATCTGTTCGACGTGGCCGTAGCGCGCAGCTGGGACGACACCCGTGGTGGCTTGTACTACGGCTTCGCACCTGAATCGCGGCGGCAGCCGGGCATGGACGGCGCACCGATCGGTGGCGACAGCTTCGTCTGCGACGACGACAAGTACTTCTGGGTGCAGGCCGAAACGCTGGCCACCGCCGCGTTGATGGCCAAGCGTACCGGCGACGACCGCTACTGGCAGTGGTACGACCGCTTCTGGGCGTACTCCTGGGAGCATTTCGTCGATCACCAGTACGGTGCCTGGTTCCGCATCCTCGATGCGGACAACCGCAAGTACAGCGACGAGAAGAGCCCGGCTGGCAAGGTCGATTACCACACCATGGGCGCGTGCTACGAAGTGTTGAACGTCGTGCGTTGAGGCGCGTGTCGCCGTACGCATGATGAATCGGAATCGGTAGCGCCGGGCCGCGCCGCGCCTCGGTCCGGGCGCCGGGATGATGAACGCATCGCCATGCGCGCGGAGCCAGCCGCAGGCAATGGACACTCGCTTTGGCCTTCAGCAGAGAAACAGGAGTATCACGTGCATCGCCTTTCCCTCGTTGTCCGTCTGCTCCTGCTGCTGATCGCAGCGTCGGCCTTCCCGGCAGCTGCAGCGCCTCTGCAGGCACAGTGGCAGTTCCGCATGCTGCCCGGCGACGCGCAGGGCGCCGCGCGTCCAGGCCTGCAGCAATGGCGGGCGGCGAAGGTGCCGGGCAGCGTGCACACCGACCTGCTGGCGCATGGGCTGATCCGCGATCCGTACGTCGGTGCGCCTGAGGCCGAGCTGCAATGGATCGGCCTGGCTGATTGGGAGTACCGCGCCCGCTTCGACGTGGATGCGGCGACGCTGGCCAAGCCCAATGCCGAGCTGCGCTTCGATGGGCTGGACACCTACGCCGAAGTCAGTCTCAACGGCAAGCCGCTGCTGCGTGCAGACAATGCGCACCGTACCTGGACCGCGCGCGTGGAAGGGCGTCTGCGGGCGAAAGGCAATGAACTGCAGATCGTGTTCCGCTCGCCGATTCGGACCCTGCTGCCGGGCGTGCAGGCGATACCGCACAAGATCGCCGGCAATTACCCGTCGCCGTATGGCGATGAACCGAAGGACGCGATGGTCGGCAACTTCGCGCGCAAGCCGGCCTACCACTTCGGTTGGGACTGGGGCCCGCGCTATGTCACTGCCGGGGTCTGGCGCGGCGTCGATCTGCAGGCCTGGGATGCGCACCGGCTGACAGATCTGGCGGTGCGCACCGATGCATTGAACGCGGAGCAGGCGAAGCTGGCAGTGCTGCTGCAGGTGGAGCAGGGTGCTGCGGCGGGTTCGGCCGTGGTCAATGTGTATGTACATGATCCGGAAGGCCGCAGCGTGGCCCAGAAGCAGCGCACGGTTCTGCTGAAGCCCGGCCAGAACAGTGTTGAACTACCGATTGAACTGGCGGAACCGAAGCGTTGGTGGCCGGTCGGCCACGGTGCACAGGACCGCTACACCGTGCAGGCTCGCCTGGACGGCGGCGCAGATACAACGCTGGCCCGCGAGCAGCGCATCGGCCTGCGCACGGTCGAACTGCGTCGCGAGGAAGACGGTAAGGGCGGGCAGGGCTTTGCTTTCGTCATCAACGGCGTGGAGATCTTCGCCAAGGGCGCCAACGTCATTCCGTTCGATGCCTTCCCCGCACGGGTCGATGCCGCACGCCTGCGCCAGGTGCTGACCGCCGCCCGCGACGCCAAAATGAACATGCTGCGCAACTGGGGCGGCGGCTACTACGAGGACGATGCGTTCTTCGACATCGCCGATGAGCTGGGCCTGCTGGTCTGGCAGGACTTCATGTTCGGTGGTGGCATGCAGCCGGGCTACGATCAGGCGTTCCGCGCCAGCGTGGTGGCCGAGGCGCGCGACAACGTACGCCGCCTGCGCCATCACCCCAGCATCGTGCTGTGGTGTGGCAACAACGAGGAAGAGACCGCCTGGAAGGACTGGGGCCACGGCCGCGACCTGAAGGCGGCTGACCCGGCATTTGCAGCGAGGGTCTGGCAGGGCTACGTCGACCTGTTCGGCAACGACCTGCGCCAGGTAGTGGGCGAGGAGGGGTTGGGCGTGCCGTACTGGTCCAGCTCGCCCAGCAATGATCTGGATGAGAAGGCCAACGACTCGACCCGCGGCGACAAGCACTACTGGCAGGTCTGGGGCAATCCAGCGCTGCCGGTGCAGGCCTACCTGCGTGAGACGCCGCGCTTCATGTCCGAATACGGACTGCAGGCGTGGCCGTCGGTGGCGACGGTGGACCAGATCGCCACCCGCGCCGAGCAGCGCATCGACAGCCCGGTAATCCGCGCGCACCAGAAATTCATGGCCGGCGAGGGCAACAGCCGCCTGCTGCACTACATCGAACTGGGCTACGGCACGCCGAAGGACTTCGAGGACTTCGTCTATCTGAGCCAGGTGATGCAGGCCGATGGCATCGCGCTGGCGGCGCTGCATCATCGCGCCTCGCGGCCGTACACGATGGGCTCGCTGTACTGGCAGCTCAACGACGTCTGGCCAGGTGCTTCATGGTCCAGCGTGGACTACTTCGGTCGCTGGAAGGCGCTGCACTTCGCCGCGCGGCGCTTCTTTGCGCCGGTGACGGTGGCGGCGTTGCGCGATGAGGGCAGCACGCGGGTGCGCCTGATCAACGACGGTGCCGCGCTGGATGCAAGCTGGCGGTTGCGGGTGATGGATGTAGACGGCAAGGTGCTGCGTCGTCGCGAGGACGCGGTGACGCTGGCCGCTGCCGGTGTCACCTCGATCGGTGATTTCCGCGATGCCGAATTGTTGGCCGGTGCCGACCCGAAGCGCACCATTGCGGTGTTCGAGCTGCTGCAGGAAGGCAGGGTGAGCGCGCGACAGGTGCTTGGCTTCGTCGAGGCCAAGGATCAGATCCTGCCGCGGCAGAAGCTCAAGGCCAGCCTGTCCATTGAAGGCGACCACTATCGTCTGCGATTGGAAAGCGCGGCCTACGTGCGTTCGGCGTGGATCGACTTCGGTGCATTGGACGTGCAGGTGGAAGACAACCTGCTCGACCTGCTGCCCGGCGAAACCCGCGACATTGCGGTTCGCGGCCCGGTGGACCTGGCTGCCCTGCGCGAAGCGCTGAAGGTGAAGACCCTCAACGATCGTTGAGCAAAAAAGGGGACGGAGGGGATTAAGTCGTTTGTGGCCCATGTGTGCCACAAACGACTTAATCCCCTCCGTCCCCTTTTTCTTGCTTACAGCTGGATCTGCTGGAAGTTCTCGACGCGCTCGTGGCCGTTGGCGGCCTGGCCGGTGCGCGGCAGCGGGTAGTCATCCAGGCGATCGATCAGGCGGGTCTGCAACCCGGCTTCGCGGGCAGCATCCAGTTCTTCCACCACATCCGACAGGAACAGGATCTCGCCGGCCGGCACGTCGATGGCCTGCACGATGCGGCGGTAGCTGTCGGCCTCGCGCTTGCCGCCGATCTCGGTATCGAACCAGCCCGACACCAGCGGGCTGAGGTCACCGGCATCGCTGAAGCCGAAGAACAGCTTCTGCGCCGGCACCGAGCCGGAGGAATACACATACAGCGGCAGGCCGGAGGCGTGCCAGCCCTTCAGCACCGGCGCCACTTCCGGGTAGAAGTGCGCGGTGTAGTCGCCGCGGCGGTAACCTTCGTCCCAGATCAGGCCCTGCAGCGCCTTCAGTGCAGTGTGCTTGCGGTCCTGGTCGATCCAGCCCTGCAGCGTCTCGGCCACCAGGCTGTCCTGGCAGGCGCCGCCAATCTCGGTGGCCACCGCATCCAGCCAACGGCGGACTTCCGGCTGCTGGCCGTGCTCGGCGACGAACGCGGGCAGCGCCTTGCGGGCATAGGGGAACAGCACGTTCTTGACGAACGAGATGCTGCTGGTGGTGCCTTCGATGTCGGTCAGGATGACGCGGGGCTGCATGGATCAGGACGCCTGGGTAGGTACGTAACGGGGGAACTTCTGCGCGATGTCGGTGCCGGTGAAGTGGCCGACCCAGCCGTCCGGCTCGGTGAAGAAGCGGATCGCCACGAAGCTGGGCTCATCGCCCATGTCGAACCAGTGGGTGGTGCCGTCGGGCACGGCGATCAGGTCGTCCTTCACGCACTCGATCTCATAGACCTTGTCACCCACGTGCAGCGTGAACAGGCCGGAGCCTGCGACGAAGAAGCGCACCTCGTCTTCCTTGTGGAAGTGTTCGTCGAGGAACTTCCTGCGCAGCTCGGCGCGGTTCGGGTTGTCCGGGGCGATCGAGGCCACGTCCACGCTCTTGAAGCCGCGCTCGGCCACCAGGCGGTCGATGTCGGCGCGGTAAGCGGCGAACACTTCCTCCTGGCTGGCGCCCGGCGCGACCGGCGCGGTGGCCTGCCAGCGCTCGAAGGTGACGCCGATCTTCTGCAGCTCGGCAGCGATGATCGCGCCGTCCTGGGTGTCCAGCAGCGGCGATTCGGGGCGGGTGTCGTCGTAGATGCGCAGTCGGCTCATGGCGGCAGCTTGAACGTCTCGGGGGGAAGACAGGGTAGCAGGGTGGGGGCAGGGTGCAGATTCCAGATGGGAATCTGCACCCCTCGATCAGCCGCGCAGCTTGCGCAGTTCCAGCTCGCAGTGGAGCAGGAACTCGAAGGCTTCCAGGTGGCGGCGCGCGTCGGCCATGTCGCGGCCCCAGGCATACAGGCCGTGGCCATCGATCAGGTAGCCCCACAGGTTCTGACGGTCGAGCAGGTCATCGACCTGCTTCGAAAGCACGTTCATGTCCTGGGTGTTGGCGAACACCGGAATGTCGATGGCCATTTCATGGGTGCTGTTGCCGGCGAAGGCCTTCAGCAGCTCGTAGCCTTCGACCCGGATGTGGCCCTGCGGCGCGTACAGGCGCGAGGCAATGGTCTGCACCGGCGAGTGGGTGTGCAGCACGCAGCCGATCTCGGGGAAGCGACGGTACAACTGGGTGTGCAGCAGGGTCTCGGCAGACGGGCGCAGCGGGCGGCCGACGGCCTGGCCGTCGAAGTCCACCACCATGATGTCGTCCTCGATCAGCCGCCCCTTGTCCTTGCCGGACACGGTGATCGCGGCATGGCGGTCGTCCAGGCGGTGGGAGAAGTTGCTGCTGGTGGCCGGGGTCCAACCGGCCTGGGCCAGCTCGCGGACATTGTCGATCAGCAGCTGGGCCAGTTCGCTCAGGCGCGCGGTGTCGTACGGGAAGGTGGGGGCGTTCATGCCGGCGATTTTACTGGATTCGGCCCGTCGCTGGACCTGCGCAGCAGCAGCGGGCCGGCTATGCGGGCAGACCGCGGCAGTGTGCTGCCACAGGGTCGGCAGGATTTGGATCGAGGCAGGCACAGCGCTGGCTGAATGGGGGAGGCCGGCAGCGCGTTGGAAGCGATTCCGGTCGTGGACAGCCTTCGCGCCGCGAAACACCATCAGGTGGCCGCAGAAATTCCGGCGAGCGCCAAGGATAGGAGTACTTCGATGACCGCGCGCGCGATGGGAACGATGGGGATGATCGGTGTGGTGCTGGCCTGCAGTGGCTGCACGATGGAATGGGTAAAGATGGATGCGGGAGCACGGCCATTCGGCCCCGCCCACTCGAGTTGCGCGGCGCGGGCCGACGATCATTGGCCGGTGAGGAATGAAGTGGCCACGCGCACCGTCTACGAGGACCGCAAGGTACCCTGCAGGCTCGATGAAGTCTGCACGATCGATGGCAAGTACAACATGGTGCCGATGCCGAAAGAGGAGAGCTACATCGTGGACGTCAATGCGTCCGACCGCGGCAGTGAGTTCCGGGGCTGCATGGCCGGTGCCGGCTGGCAACAGCAGCTCATCTGGTTCAATCGTCGCTAGGCGAGACGGGTACCTCGCACCAGCAAGCGGAAGGGCAGGGCCGTCGTGGCCCTGCCGCTCTTACTTCGCCCGCAGCCGGCTGTGCCGGAACCCGTAGCAGAAATAGATCACGAAGCCGACGAACGTCCACACGCCCATCAGCATCCAGTTGTGCATCGTCATCGCCGACAGCAGGGCAAGGCAACTCAGCACGCCCAGGCTGCAGATCAGCCATGCCATCGGCATGCGGAACGGACGCGGCAGGTCCGGCTGGGTGCGGCGCAGGATCAGCACGCCCGCGCACACCGCCGCGAACGCGATCAGCGTGCCCATCGAGGTCAGTTCGCCGAGGATGTCCAGCGGGAACAGCGCCGCCAGCAGGGCGATGCCGATGCCGGTGATCACGGTATTGATGTGCGGAGTGCGGTACTTCGGGTGGATCTTGGTGAACACCGGCGGCAGCAGGCCGTCGCGGCCCATGATCATGAAGATGCGCGGCTGGCCGATGATCATTACCAGCACCACCGAGGACAGGCCCACCAGTGCGCCGACCTCGACCACCCAGCGCAACCAGCCCAGCTGCGGATGCGCGGCCACCGCGGTCACCACCGGTTCGTCGGTGCCGAGCAGCTGGTAAGGCACCAGGCCGGTCATCACCGCCGCCATCGCGATGTACAGCACGGTGCAGATCACCAGCGACAGCATCATGCCGAAGGGCATGTCGCGCTGCGGGTTCTTCGATTCCTGCGCCGCCACCGACACCGCCTCGAAACCGATGTAGGCGAAGAACACCATCGCCGCGCCGCGCAGCACGCCTTCCATGCCGTACTTGCCGGGGCCTTCGTTGGCCGGAATGAACGGGGTCCAGTTGCTGGTGTCCACGTACTTCCAGCCCACCACGATGACCAGCACGATCAGGCCGGTCTTGAGCACGACCATCGCCATGTTCATCGCCGAGGACTTGCTGATGCCGACGTAGCACAGCCAGGTCAGCAGCAGCACCAGTGCGGCGGCGGGCAGGTTGGCGATCGCCCCGGTCGGGCGCAGCTGCGCGTCGAGTGGCGCGCTGACCAGCGCCGCCGGTAGATGGATGTCGAACTGGCTGAGCAGGCTGAGGAAATAGCCGGTCCAGCTGACCGCTACCGCCGAGGCCGAGACACCATATTCGAGCACCAGCATCCAGCCGATGAACCAGGCCGAGAGCTCGCCGAAGGTGGCGTAGGTGTAGGTGTAGGCGCTGCCGGAGACCGGCACCATCGAGGCGAACTCGGCGTACGCCAGCGCGCAGAAGGCGCAGCAGATCGCGGCCAGCACGAAGGACAGCATGATGGCCGGGCCGGCGTGGTTGGCGGCGGCCTGGCCGGTAATGACGAAGATGCCGCCGCCGATCACCGCGCCGATGCCGAGGGCGGTCAGGCCCCAGGGGCCGAGGTGGCGGCGCAGGCTCAGGCCATTGGCGTCTTCATGGGCGGCATGCGGGTGCTTGGTGGCCCACAGTTGCTTGAACATGTGTGGTGGTCTTGTCGAAGCGCGCCGCAACGGGCGCGCGGGGAAAACGGACGGGCCGGCGCGAGGCCGGCCCGTAGGCGGATCAGGAGGACTTGGCCAACTTGCTGTTGCGGATGCCGTAGCCCAGGTAGATCAGCAGGCCGAGCAAGGTCCAACCGACGAACAGGTGCCAGTGCACCACGAACGCCTGCCAGAACAGGAACAGGCAGGTAGCTGCGCCGAGCGGGCAGATGATCCACACCGCCGGCACGCGGAACGGGCGGTGCAGGTCCGGCTTGGAGTAGCGCAGCACCAGCACGCCGATGCAGACCGTGGCGAAGGCCAGCAGGGTGCCCATCGACACCAGTTCACCCAGCACGTTCAGCGGCACCATGCCGGCCAGCGCGGCGGCGATCACGCCGACCACGATGGTGGCCACGTACGGCGTGCGGAAGCGCGTATGGACCTTGCCGAAGAACTTCGGCAGCAGGCCGTCGCGGGAGATGGTGTAGGCGATGCGAGTCTGGCCCATCATCATCACCAGCACCACCGAGGACAGGCCGGCGATGGCGCCGATCTCGACCAGCGTCTTCAGCCAGGCCAGGGTCGGGTAGGGCTCCAGCGCGGTGGCTACCGGCTTGTCGGTGCCCAGCAGGTGGTACGGCATCATGCCGGTCAGCACCGCGCAGACGATGATGTAGACAATGGTGCACACCGCCAGCGAGCCGAGCAGGCCGATCGGCATGTTGCGCTGCGGGTCCTTGGTTTCGCCGGCGGCGGTGGAGACCGCATCGAAGCCGATGTAGGCGAAGAACACGATGGTGGCCGCACGGAACACGCCGCTCCAGCCGAACTCACCCGCCACGCCGGTGTTTTCCGGGATGAACGGCTGCCAGTTGGCCGGATCGATGTGGGCCGCGCCGATGCCGATGAACAGGCAGATGACGGTGACCTTGATCGCCACGATGATCGCGTTGACGAAGGCCGACTGGGTCACGCCCACGTACAGCAGGCCGGACACCGCCGCCACGATCAGTACTGCCGGCAGGTTGAACAGCTTGCCCGAGGCGATGAACTCGCTGCCGGTCCAAGCGATGGGTGCTGCGCTGAGCGCATCCGGGAACGGCATGTGCAGGGTGGTGGTGATGAAGCTGATCAGGTACGCCGACCAGCCCACCGCGACCGAGGCCGAGGCGAACAGGTACTCCAGTACCAGGCACCAGCCGATGAACCAGGCCATGCCTTCGCCGAGGGTGGCGTAGGAGTAGGAGTAGGCGCTGCCGGAGACCGGCATCATCGCCGCGAATTCGGCGTAGCACAGGCCCGCCAGGGCGCAGGCGAAACCGGCGATGACGAACGACAGCATCACTGCCGGGCCAGCGTGGTTGGCCGCAGCCTGGCCGGTCAGCACGAAGATACCTGCGCCGATCACCGCACCCACGCCAAGCAGGATGAGGTGTTTAGCCGTGAGGGTCCGTTTCAACGTGGCTTCGCCGTCCAGGCTGCCTTCGATGGGTTCGCCAGCATCGACGTGCCCGGCCGGTTCAACCGGCTTGACCCTCAACAGAGCTTTCAGCATGCAGTACTTCCTAGTGATCGGATTGGGTGGGCCGCCGATACGTTGCCGGCAACCCTGGAATGGTGAAGGCCGCGCGAACGGCCCGCTGTACCTTAGCCAAAGCTGAAGCCAACGCACAAGCGCAATCGCAACAATGAACGGCGATAATGAGCAGTATTTTTCCAAACGCCGCCCATTCATGAGCCAGACCGCCGAAACCCTTGCCGTGCTTGACGATCGCCTGCGTGGTCTGCTGCGGGACTATGCCCGCCGCGAGCCCGCCCACGACGCATTGGCTGCCGAATTCGGCACATTGTTGGACGATCCGGAAGATCCGTTCCGGCGCGAACGACTGGCCGGCCACTTCACCGCCAGCTGCTGGCTGGTCAGTGCCGATGGCCAGCGCCTGCTGCTGACCCACCACCGCAAGCTGCAGCGCTGGCTGCAGCTGGGCGGCCACGCCGACGGCGACCGCGACCTGGCCCAAGTGGCGCTGAAGGAAGCCGAAGAAGAATCGGGCCTGAGCGGTCTGGTGCTGGAAGATCCGGCCATCTTCGATATCGACAAGCATTGGATTCCGGAGCGCAAGGACGTGCCAGGGCACTGGCACTACGACGTGCGTTTCGTGATCCGGGCGCTGGGTGGCGAGGCCTTCGTGCTCAGCGAGGAGTCGCTGGACCTGGCCTGGCGGCCGGTGACCGAAGTCGCGGCCGATCCGGAATCGGACGAATCCATGCAGCGCATGGCGCGCCGGTGGTTGACGCGTTGAAGAAAAAGGGGACGGAGGGGATTAAGTCGTTTGCGGCACATGCGGCATAAACGACTTAATCCCCTCCGTCCCCTTTTTTTCAGTACAGGATGCGCGTGCGCAGCGTGCCCGGAATCGCGGCCAGCTCGTCGCGCACCGCGGCGGCCTGTTCCTCGCTCGCGGTGATGTCGATCACCACGTAACCCACCTTCGGGTCGGTGCGCAGGAACTGGCCGTCGATGTTGACGTTGTGGCGCGAGAAGATCTCGTTGACCTTGGACAGCACGCCCGGCACGTTCTGGTGGATGTGCAGCAGGCGCAGGCTGTCGGCGTGCTCGGGCAGGGTCACTTCCGGGAAGTTGACCGCCGACAGGGTGCTGCCGTTGTCGCTGTAGCGCACCAGCTTGGCCGCTACTTCAATGCCGATGTTGTCCTGCGCTTCCAGCGTGCTGCCGCCCACGTGCGGGGTCAGGATCACGTTGTCGTGGCGGGTCAGGGGCGATTCGAAGATATCGCCGTTGCCCTTCGGCTCGACCGGGAACACGTCCAGCGCGGCGCCACCGACGTGACCGCTGGCCAGGGCCGCATCCAGTGCATCGATGTCGACCACGGTGCCGCGCGCGGCATTGATCAGGTGCGCGCCCTTGCGCATCTTCGCCAGCTCGGTGCTGCCGATCATCCACTGCGTGGACGGGGTCTCCGGCACGTGCAGGGTGACGATGTCGGCACGCGCCAGCAGGTCGTCCAGGCTGGCCGCTGCACGGGCATTGCCCAGTGCCAGCTTGGTTTCCACGTCGTGGAAGATCACCTGCATGCCCAGCGATTCGGCCAGCACACCCACCTGGGTGCCGATGTGGCCATAGCCGA
Organism: Stenotrophomonas maltophilia R551-3; assembly: GCF_000020665.1. Taxonomy (NCBI): domain Bacteria; kingdom Pseudomonadati; phylum Pseudomonadota; class Gammaproteobacteria; order Lysobacterales; family Lysobacteraceae; genus Stenotrophomonas; species Stenotrophomonas maltophilia. The sequence goes on from NC_011071.1 coordinate 2,007,998, forward strand.
TGATGCCCAGGGTCTTGCCGCGCACCTCATGGCTGCCGCTGGCCGACTTCGACCAGCCGCCACGATGGCATTCGGCGTTCTTCTGCGGGATGCCGCGGGTCAGCATGATCGCCTCGGCGATCACCAGTTCGGCCACGCTGCGGGTATTGGAGTAGGGCGCGTTGAACACCGGGATGCCGGCCAGCTCGGCCGCGTCCAGGTCGACCTGGTTGGTGCCGATGCAGAAGCAGCCCACCGCGATCAGCCGCTTGGCCTCGGCCAGCACTTCGGCACTGAGCTGGGTGCGCGAACGGATGCCGACGATGTGCGCCTCGGCGATGCGCGCCTTCAGTTCATCCTCGGGCAGCGCCTTGGTGTGCGCTTCGATCTGGCTGTAGCCGGCGGCGCTGAACACCTCCACGGCGGTCTGGCTGACCCCCTCCAGCAACAGCACGCGGATATCCTGCTTCGGGAACGAGGTCTTCTTCGGCGACATGGGGCAACACGGCCAGTGGGACGGGGGCTGACCACTATGCCAGATCGTGCCGCCCATGGTGCAGTGCGCAATTGGTTGCATCCGTAGCTATCTGCGCGGCTGCGGGGCTGGACGCTGGCGCGCGCCGCTGGCACGCTTGCCCGTTCTTCACGCACCGCGCTGGACCGTCATGACCGATTCCCGCATTGCCTCGCTGCAGCAGGCCTGTCCCGGCCTGAAGCTGAAGACCGACCCGGCCGACCTGGAGCATTACGGGCGCGACTGGACCCGGCGCTGGACGCCGGCGCCGCTGGCGATCGCGCTGCCGGCCACGGTCGAGGAAGTACAGGCGGTGATGCGCTGGAGCGCACGCGAGGGCGTGGCGGTGGTGCCGTCGGGCGGCCGCACCGGCCTCTCGGGTGGCGCGGTGGCCGCCGACGGCGAGCTGGTGCTCAGCCTGGAACGGATGAACAAGGCGCTGGCCTACGACGCGGTCGATCGCACCCTGGTGGTGCAGGCCGGCATGCCGCTGGAAGCCGTGCACAACGCCGCGCTGGACCACGGCCTGATCTACCCGGTGGATTTCGCCGCGCGCGGCTCGTGCACGATCGGGGGCAACATCGCCACCAATGCCGGTGGCATCCGCGTGATCCGCTACGGCAACACCCGCGAGTGGATCGCCGGGCTGAAAGTGGTTACTGCCAGCGGCGAGCTGCTTGAACTCAACAAGGGCCTGATCAAGAACTCCAGCGGCTACGACTTCCGCCAGCTGCTGATCGGCTCGGAAGGTACGCTGGGCGTGATCGTCGAGGCGACGGTGAAACTGACCGACCCGCCGCCGGCCAGCAACGTGATGCTGCTGGCGCTGCCCAGTTTCGATGTGCTGATGCAGGTATTCGCCGCGTTCCGCGCGCGCCTGCAGCTGCAGGCCTTCGAGTTCTTCACCGACCGGGCACTGGAGCACGTGCTGGCACATGGCGCACAGGCGCCGTTCGACGAAGTGCACCCGTATTACGTGGTGACCGAGTTCGCGGCCGGCGACGAGGCCCAGGAAGCGGCGGCGATGGCCGCGTTCGAGGACTGCATGGGCAATGGCTGGGTCAGCGATGGCGTGATCAGTGCCAGCGACGCGCAGGCCGCGCAGCTGTGGCGCCTGCGCGAGGGCATCACCGAATCGCTGGCGCGCTATAAACCCTACAAGAACGACGTTTCAGTGCGGATCTCGTCGATGCCGGCGTTCCTGGCCGAGACCCAGGCGCTGATCGGGCAGGCCTACCCGCATTTCGATGTGGTGTGGTTCGGCCATATCGGCGACGGCAACCTGCACATCAACGTGCTCAAGCCGGACGACACCAGTGACGCTGATTTCGTGGCGCAATGCGAGCACGTAACCAAGCTGCTGGCGCAGGTGCTGGCCCGCTTCGACGGCAGCATCTCGGCCGAGCACGGCATCGGTCTGGTCAAGAAGGGCTACCTGGACAGCACCCGCGGCCCGGCCGAGATCGCCCTGATGAAGGCGGTCAAACGCGCGTTCGATCCCCAAGCGCGGCTGAATCCCGGCAAGCTGTTCGACGTTTGAGCCGGGCAAATCCTTCACGCACCCGTTACGCTCCACGCTTCCTAACAACCGGCTTCGAACCGATGACCCGTCCGCTCCTGCTGCTCGCCCTGCTGTCCCTGCCGCTGGCCGGCTTCGCTTCCAGCTTCGCCGGCACCTCGGCCGGTTCGGCCACCGGTGCGTCCTCCGGTTCCTCGGGCAGCAGCTCGGGTGACGACAAGGTGGTGCTGGCTGCACGCGACGATGCCGCTGCGTTCGTCGCCAGCGATGGCCAGATCCGCGGTGCCCGCCTGCAGGCGGCGCTGGTCAACCTGCGTGAGCAGAGCACTGCCGCACAGCAGCAGAGCGATCTGGAACTGGCCCGCGCGCTGCTGGCACGTTGATCCCGCCTTCGGGTAGTGCCGGCCGCTGGCCGGCAACGCCATGACATCTGCACGGAACGCAGCCACGCATGGCGTGGCTCTACTGCTGATCGCTCACGTCGCGCACGCCGCTGACCGCCTGCAGCTGGACCCCGCCGGCCTCGACCCGGCGCAGCAGCAGCTCGCCAGCCAGACCCTGGCCGATGTGCAGTCGCTGTTGCCGGAAGGCCTGCTGCACGCCTTGCCTGCGCAGGTGCGGGTGGCCTGGCGCGATGACCTGCCGGCCGACGTGCACGGCCGAACCTTCGACGGACGCATCGCGCTGCGTCGCGGGTTGCTGGATGAAGGCATGCCCGGCGCCCGCCGTGCGCGCCGCAGCGCGCTGGTGCACGAACTCACCCACGTCGCCGACCGTGGCGGTGCGGACTGGTCGCGCACTGCGCGTTGGCGGGACCTGGCGGGGTGGCAGCGCAAGCCGTGGCACCTCGGCCGTGGCGACAACGACTTCCGTGACCGTAGTCCGGATGCCTATGAACTGAAAAGTCCGGCCGAGTATCTGGCGGTGAACGCCGAGCATTTCGTGCTCGACAGTGAATTCGCCTGCCGGCGACCGGCACTGGCGCAGTGGTACCAGGCGCATTTTGGAACGCCGCCTTCGTTGCCGCAGCCGCATTGCGCTACGACACTGCCGTTGCTGCAGGCCGAACCGGAAGAGGGCGCGGCGTCGTTGCTGCAACTCGACCCGGCACGCGTCTACGCGGTGGACTACCTGTTTGCCGAAGGCAGCGCGCAGCCGATGAGCCGCTGGGGTCACAGCATGCTGCGGCTGGTGATCTGCCGGCCGGGCCGGGAGCCGGGGCCGGATTGCCGGTTGGACCTGGAGTACCACCGGGTACTGTCGTTCCGTGCGTTCGTCGGTGACGTGCAGATTTCCAACTGGCGTGGGCTGACCGGCGGTTATCCCTCGCGGCTGTTCGTGCTGCCGCTGCAGCAGGTGGTGGACGAATACACCAAGGTTGAGCTGCGTGGGTTGCAATCGCTGCCATTGCAGTTGGAGCGCAGCGAGATCGCCAGCCTGCTCGAGCGCACCGCACAGGTGCACTGGAGCTACGACGGACGCTACTACTTCGTCAGCAACAACTGCGCAGTGGAAACCGCAAAGCTGCTGCAGGCCGGCGTGCCGAGGCTGGGCGAGGCCGGGCTGGCCCAGCTCAGCCCGCGTGGCCTGAAGCGCCGGCTGGCACGGCTGCAGATGCTCGACGAACAGGTGCTGGTCGATCGCGGCGCGGCGCAGGCGCAGGGCTATTACTTCGCCTCGGCGCGTGATCACTACCAGCAGTTGTTCGGCGTGGCGGCAGCCCAGCTGGCATTGCCCGCACGCGATGTACGCGGCTGGTTGAAGCTGCCTGCACAGCAACGGGCACCGTGGTTGCTGAAGGGCGACCTGCGCGCCAGCGCCGGCCTGCTGCTGCTGGAACAGGCCGCACAGCGGCGTGCCGAGCTGCGCGCACGTGACGTGCTCAAGCGCCGGTTGCTGGCCGCGCCCGAGAGCGCAGAAACCCGCAGCCTGCGTGGGCTGCTTGAGCAGAGCGGGCAATGGCTGCGCCCGGGCACCCTGCTGCGGGACGCCGGCTACGGGCTGCCGTTGGCCGACGAACAGGCGGTGCTGACCGAGGCCGTGTCCACCGCCAGCGCACAGGCAGTACCGGCGTGGCAGGCGCTGCGCGTGCAGCTGCGTCAGCGGCTGCCGGTGAAGCAACGCGATGAGATGGATGCGATCGATGCCAATCTGGCCGCACTGGGTTCACACCTGCGCACGCAGGCAGCCAGTCCGGCTATTGACGCGGCAGTTCGATGACGAAACGGCTGCCGCCGGCACTGCCCGGCGAGCAGTAGACGCGGCCGCCGTGCGCGTCTGCGATGGCCTTGACCACCGCCAGACCCAGTCCGCTGCCGCCGCCCTGGCGTGAGCGCGAGCCATCGGCGCGCATGAACGGGGTGAAGATATCGGCGTGCAAGGCCGGGTCGATGCCCGGGCCCTCGTCCTCGATCGCCACCTGCACATGGCCGGGCGTGTCGTGCACGGCAATCCGCACCTTGCCCGGGCTGGCGTAGCGGCGGGCATTCTCCAGCAATGCCAGCAATGCCTGGCGCAACCGGGTCGGATCGCAATGGGCGGTGTGCTCTTCGCGGCTGGTTTCCAGTTCCAGCACGAAGCCGGCGGCGCGGAACTGGGGGTCGACCAGGGTCATCACCGAATGCACCTCGGCCACCACATCAGTGCGCGCACGTCGCACATCCAGCCGTGCGTTGTCGGACAGGCTCAGCACGCGCAGGTCTTCGATCAGTCGTGACAGGCCCTCGACCTGGGCGAGCAGGCTGCGAAACTGTGATTCATCCGGTTGGAATACGCCCTCGGCCAGGCCCTGCAGGCGACCGCGCAGGATCGTCACCGGTGTGCGCAGTTCATGGGCGATGGCCGCATGCCACATCGCACGCTCGCTCTCCACGTGCTGCAGCCGCCGCGCCATGGCGTTGAAGTCCTCGACCAGGGTCGCCACTTCGCCCGGTGAGTTCTCTTCGACGCTGGCGCGCGCACCCAGATCGCCGCCGGCCAGCGCGCGCACGCTGTCCACCAGCGAATTCAACGGTGACAGGATGCGGTGGGCGAGGCGGAACGAGGCGGCGATGGCCAGTGCCAGGCCGGTCAGGATCACGCCGACCATCCATGCCAGTTCAGGGCCGGTCGGCAGCCAGCTTTCCGGCTCCTCGGTAGTGCCGGGGAAAAATTCGACCAGCACTGCATACAGCAGCCACGACGACAGGATCATCATCACGATGACGCCGATCACCATCAGCGACATCGAGACGATGATGTGGCGGCTGAGCCCGGAGCGGCGCAGGCGGGCCATCAGCGGTCGGCCATCAACCGGTAGCCGACGCCACGCACGCTGGCCGGCACATTGACCATGCCCACTTCATCCAGCTTGCGGCGCAGCTTGCTGACATGGCTGTCGACCGTGCGCTCCAGCGCCTCGCTTTCCGGCAGGCATTCGTGCATCAATTCGCTGCGGCTGAAGATGCGGGTCGGCGCCAGCGCCATGCAGTGCAGCAGCTTGAACTCGGTGAGCGTGAGCAGCACTTCGTGGCTGTAGCCTTCGCCCTCGACGTGCACGGCATGGGTGGCCGAATCGATCAGCAGCGGGCCCACGCGCAGTGCGGTGGGCGCGTCAACGCGCGAGGTGCGCAGCGTACGCCGCAGCACGGCACGCACGCGTGCCGCCACTTCAGCGGGATTGAACGGCTTGACCACATAGTCGTCGGCGCCCATGCGCAGCGCGGTCAGCTTGTCCAGGTCCTGGTCCAGTGCGGTCAGCATGATCACCGGCGTCTCGCCGCGCTGGCGCAGCTGTGTCAGCACGCTCCAGCCATCCAGGCGCGGCAGCTGCACATCGAGCAGGACCAGGTCGGGGCGGGCGCTGCGATGCAGGTCCAGCGCACTGTGGCCGTCGGCGGCACGGAGCGTGCGCAATCCTTCGCGTTCCAGGTAGGCGGTGAGAATGTCGGCGATCTCGGCCTCATCCTCGACGATCAGGACGAGGGCGGCGAGGGCAGGGGAGGCTTGCATGCAGGGGCGGGGCCTTAAGGTGCTTGCCTCCATCGTATCTCCACAGTTCCTCCATCGAAACCCCATCATCGCCACGCAGACTGCACGCTTCAGAACCTATCAGCCGCTTGCGCGGCATTGTGCACAGCAATGAGAACCTTCAGGACTCCGGTCGCGTTGATCGCGGCCCTCGCCTTGGCCATGACGGCCTGCTCCAGCCCCGAAGCCACGCCCGAAGCCGCACCCCGCGTGAGCGTGGTTACCGTCGGCCCGCAGGTGGTGCAGCGTGACGACGAACTGCCTGGCCGCGTGGCCGCCGTTCGCACCGCGCAGATCCGAGCGCAGGTGGGTGGCATCGTGCAGCGCCGCCTGTTTGACCAGGGCGCGGAAGTAGACGCCGGGCAGGCCCTGTTCCAGATCGATCCGGCGGCCTTCCGTGCCGATGTCGATTCGGCACTGGCCGCGCTGCAGCGCAGTGAGGCTGCCCTGGGCCGCAGTCGCGTGCAGTCGCAGCGCCTGCATGCACTGGCCGCGGCACAGGCCGTCAGCCAGCAGCACCGCGACGATGCCAGTGCCGAGTACGAACAAGCCCGTGCCGCGGTGAATGAAGCGCGCGCGATCCTGGCGCGTCGCCAGCTCGACCTGCGCTATGCCACGGTCAGCGCGCCGATTGCCGGCCGCATCGATCAGGCGCTGGTGACAGAAGGCGCGCTGGTCGGCGTGGCCGATACCGAGCCGATGGCGGTGGTACAGCAGATCGACCAGGTCTACGTCGATGTGCGCCAGCCGGCGGCCCAGCTGGAATCGCTGCAGCGCAGTGCTGCCGGTGGTGGCGAGCTGCCGGTGACGATCATCGGTGCCGCCGGCAAGCCGCTGTCCGAGCGTGGCCAGATGCTGTTCTCCGGCATCAACGTCGATGCGCGTACCGGTGATGTGATCCTCCGCATCCTGGTCGACAACCCGCAGCGCCAGCTGCTACCCGGCATGTATGTGCGCGCGAAAGTGCCGCGGGGTGCGCCGGCCAGTGCGCTGACCGTGCCGCAGCAGGCCGTGCTGCGCAGCGCCGGTGGCCAGGCCTATGCCTGGGTGATCGGTGGCGATGGCAAGGCGGTGATCCGCACGCTGGAGGTCGACGGCAGCGTTGATCGCCAGTGGCTGGTGCGCACCGGTCTGAAGGCGGGCGAAAAGGTGGTGGTCGAGGGCCAGGAACGCCTGCAGGAAGGCGTGGTGGTCGATGCGCGCGATTGGCAGATGCCGGTCGCCAGCGCCGGCGCGGTGCAGGCCGGCAGCAAGGGCTGAGCCTTTCCCGGGCCAGCCCCTCCAGGAAAATCCAACATGGCACGTTTCTTCATCGATCGCCCGGTGTTCGCCTGGGTGCTGGCGATCTTCATCATCCTGGCCGGTGTGCTGGCGATCCCGCGGCTGGCGGTGGAACGCTATCCGGCGGTTGCACCGCCCAGCGTCAGCATCTACGCCAGCTACCCGGGTGCTAGCCCGCAGACGCTGAATGACGCAGTGGTCGGCCTGATCGAGCGCGAGCTGTCCAGCGTCAAGCACCTGCTGTACTTCGAGTCATCGGTGGACACCTCCGGCGAAGCCTCGATCACTGCGACCTTCAAGCCGGGCACCAACCCGGAGCTGGCGCAGGTGGACGTGCAGAACCGGATCAAGGCGATCGAGCCGCGCCTGCCGCGCAGCGTGCGCCAGAACGGCTTGTTCGTGGAGGCTGCCGATTCCGGTTTCCTGATGCTGGTCGGCCTGCGTTCGCCGGATGCCAGCGTGAGCGAGGCGGCGCTGGGTGACTTCATGGCGCGCAACATCATCGAGGAGCTGCGCCGCATCGATGGCGTCGGCCGCGTGCAGCTGTTCGGTGCCGAGCAGGCGATGCGGGTGTGGCTGGACCCGACCCGGTTGACCGGCTACGGGCTGACCATGGGTGATGTGGCCAGTGCCATCGAGCAGCAGAACCTGGAGATCTCGCCAGGGCGCATCGGCGATTCGCCGGGCGTGCCAGGCCAGCGCATCACCGTGCCGCTGAGTGCCGATGGCCAGCTGTCCACACCGGAACAGTTCGCTGCGATCGTGCTGCGCGCCGGCGCCGATGGTTCGCGCGTGCTGCTGGGTGACGTCGCCCGCATCGAGCTGGGTGCGCAGAGCTATGCCTGGGGCACCCGCGAGGACGGCCATCCGGCGACGGCGGCTGGCGTGCAGTTGCGTCCTGGTGCGAACGCAGTGCGCACCGCGTCGGCGGTACGCGAGCGCATGGCCGAGCTGGCGCCGCTGCTGCCGCGTGGTGTGCAGTCGAGCATTCCGTTCGACACCGCACCGTTCGTCAAGATCTCGATCCAGAAGGTGGTGCAGACGCTGCTGGAAGCGATGCTGCTGGTGTTCGCGATGATGTACCTGTTCCTGCAGAACTGGCGCTACACGCTGATTCCGGCGCTGGTCGCACCGATCGCGCTGCTGGGCACCTTCGCGGTGATGCTGGCGCTGGGCTTCTCGATCAACGTGCTGACCATGTTCGGCATGGTGCTGGCGATCGGCATCATCGTCGACGACGCGATCGTGGTGGTCGAGGGCGTGGAGCGGATCATGGCCGAGGAGGGCCTGCCGCCGCGCGAAGCGACCATCAAGGCGATGCGCGAGCTTACCGGTGCGGTGATCGGCATCACGCTGGTGCTGACCGCCGTGTTCATCCCGATGGCCTTGGCCAGTGGCTCGGTCGGCGCGATCTACCGCCAGTTCACCGTGGCAATGGCGGTGTCGATCCTGTTCTCGGCACTGCTGGCGCTGAGCCTGACCCCGGCGCTGTGCGCGACCCTGCTGCGCCCGAATACCCATGGCCACCATGGTCGGGGTGGGCTGTTCGGTGCTTTCAATCGTGGCTTCGAGAAGATGACCGGGCGCTACCAGCGTGGCGTGGCCTCGGTGCTGCAGCGTAGTGGGCGGGTGATGGGCGTGTTCGCCGCACTGGTGGTGGCACTGCTGCTGGGCCTGCACTGGTTGCCCGGTGCGTTCCTGCCGGAAGAAGACCAGGGCTATTTCATGACCTCGATCCAGCTGCCGGCCGAAGCCACCGCCGAGCGCACGCTGGCCGTGGTCGAAGCCTACGAGCAGCACGTGGCCTCGCGTCCGGGCATCGGCTCCAACCAGTCGATCCTCGGCTACAGCTTCTCCGGCTCCGGTCCGAGTGCGGCGCTGACCTACACCATGCTGAAGGACTGGGGCGAGCGCGCCGGTGCCACCGCGGCCGGAGAGGTGGAGGCCGCGCAGAAGGCCATGTCCACGCTGGCCGAGGGCGAGGTGATGAGCGTGATGCCGCCGGCGATCGACAGCCTGGGACGCTCCTCCGGTTTCTCGCTGGCCCTGCAGGCGCGTACCGGGGAGAGCCAGGCCGAGTTGCGAGCGGCACTGCAGCGGCTGCTGAAGCTTGCCGAGGCAAGCCCGCTGCTGTCGGAGGTGCATGCCGATGGCCTGCCTGCAGGCACCAGTGTGCGGCTGGACATCGACCGCGCCAAGGCCGAGGCGATGGGCGTGGGCTTCGCCGATATCAGCAGCACGCTGTCGGCAGCGATGGGTTCGCAGTACGTCAACGACTTCCCCAACAAGGGACGGCTGCAGCAGGTGATCCTCCAGGCCGACGCGCCGCACCGGATGGAACTGGAGGACGTGCTGAAGCTGTACGTTCGCAACAGCGAAGGCGGCATGGTGGCGTTGTCCGAGCTGGTGACCCCGCACTGGACCGAGGCGCCCCTGCAGCTGCAGCGCTATCTCGGTTTCCCGGCGCTGAACCTGTCCGGCGCCCCGGCCTCCGGTGTTTCGACCGGCCAGGCGATGGCGGAGATGGAGCGGTTGGCGGAGAAGCTGCCGTCCGGCTTCGCCCTGCAGTGGACCAGCCAGTCGCTGCAGGAGCGCGAATCCGGTGCGCAGGCGCCGTGGCTTTTGCTGCTCTCGATGCTGGTGGTGTTCCTGGTGCTGGCGGCACTGTACGAGAGCTGGTCAATTCCGCTGGCGGTGATGCTGGTGGTGCCCTTGGGCCTGCTCGGTGCGGTCGCGGCCGTGTTGTTGCGCGGCATGCCCAACGACGTGTTCTTCAAGGTCGGCATGATCACGGTGATCGGGCTGTCGGCGAAGAACGCGATCCTCATCGTCGAGTTCGCACGCCAGCTGCAGCAGCAGGGCCGTGGCCTGGTGGAAGCGGCGCTGGAGGCGGCACGGCTGCGCCTGCGGCCGATCGTGATGACCTCGCTGGCGTTCGCGCTGGGCGTGGTGCCGCTGATGCTGGCGCAGGGCGCATCGAAGGAAACCCAGCAGGCGATCGGAACCGGCGTGTTCGGCGGCATGGTCAGCGCGACCGTGCTGGCGGTGTTCTTCGTGCCGGTCTTCTATGTAGTGGTGCAGGGCGCGCGGCAGTGGATCGCGCAGCGCCTGCGCAGACGCCGGCCGACGCCGGAAGGATCCGTGGATGGAACGGAACATCGTTGAAGATCTGCATGAACTGCAATTGAGGGCGCTGGAGCAGCGCCTGTGCGAAGCGCTGCTGGGTGATGATCACGATGCGCTGACCGCGCTGGTATCGCCGGCCTTGTTCATGATGGACGGGCAGGGTGGGCGCATGCTCGACCTGCCGTGGTTGCGCGAGTGGCTGGGCGGCCGCCTGCAGGTGCTTGGCCTGCAGTCCTGCGCGACGGAAACGCTGCTGTGTGGCCGCTTGGCGCTGCTGTCCAGCGATGTGCGCTTGTCGGTGCGCGAGCAGGGCCAGGAGCGCGAACTGAAACTGCGCCTGCTGCGGGTCTGGACCTGCAGTTCCGGCGACAGTGGTGCGCAGTTGCTGTCGATGGCGGTGCTGGCCGCATGACCGCGGTCAGGCCGCTTTCAGGCCCCGCTCACCGCCAGATGGTAGGGTCGAGCATCTCTGTAGTGTCGACAAGGAGTCGAGCCATGCGTGTAGTTCCCAGTCTGTTGGCAGCCTCCCTGGGGTTGGTCCTGGCCGCGTGCCAGCCAGCCCAACCGCCCGTCGCGGGCAGCAGCAACCCCGAACCGGCCGCCCCTCAGCCAAGCCCCAGTACCGGTGCTGGCAGCGAGACCACCTATCGCTGTGGCGATCTGGACGTGCGCGCGACCTTCAATGGTGAGGATGCGGCCACGGTGGTGATCGGCGACCGTACCTTCGCCATGACCTCCGAGCGTGCGGCTTCCGGCGCCAAGTACGGTGATGGCCAGGGCAATACCTTCTGGACCAAGGGCAGCGATGACGGCCTGCTGAGCCTGAAGGGTGAGGCCGACCGCGAGTGCCATGCGGTGGAAGCCACCGAAGGCGATGGCAGCGCCGGCAATGCGGCGTTCCGTGCCACCGGCAACGAGCCGGGCTGGCTGGCCATCGTTGACGGCGACACGCCCGGCCTGCAGGTGGAAGTCGACTACGGCGAGCGTCGCTTCGACGTCGCCAAGCCCACCGAAGGTGCTGACGGCTGGAGCGGCAAGGCGTCCGATGGCACCGACGTCAAGCTCAGCTTCCAGCGCACTACCTGCCAGGACGACATGAGTGGCGAGGCCTTCGATGCCAAGGTGAATCTGACCATCGGAACCCGCCAGTATCACGGCTGCGGCAACTTCGGCACGAAGTAACGCGTGATTGCGCGGATCGGTGGCGCCGGGCGATGCTCGGCGTCGCTTTCTGCGGCCGCTGCGCTCGCCGGGCATGGCCCGGCGCTACCGCATGATGCATGTGATGCACGGGATTGGGCGCGGCCCCGTCCCGGTAGCGCCGGGCCATGCCCGGCGTTGATCGATCAGCCTTCGCAGGGCTTCAGGTCGAGATCGAAGTCCAGGTCATAGCGGCTGTTGATCCCGATCAGCGCTTCGCGGACAGCGCAGTCGTCGCGATGACGCGCGACCAGATCGGTGAAAATCTTCTTGCGGCCCTCGCAGTACTTGGCGCTGGCCTCTTCCAGTTCGCGGCGACGCTCGTCGTCGTACGGCTCTTCGCCAGCGAAGTGCTGGCAGGTGTTCTCGCGCGCGAGGAAGGCCTGCACGTCGGCCGGCATCGCGCAGTAGATGCGCACGTCATCGACGTCATACACGTCCTCCGATACCGGACAACCTGCGGCTGCACGTGCCGTGTCCAGCGCCTCATCGCCCGAGGACAGCTCGGCAGTGGGCTCCGCTTCGGCGGTAGCCTCCACGGCGGCCGGTGCCTCCACCACCGGTGCTGCCGTCACGGCCGGTTCGACAGACGCTGCGTTCGGCGCAGCATCGGCCGTGCTGTCCGTTGCCTGCGGCGAACACGCCGCAAGCAGGGACAGGCAACCGATCAGCGCAAGGCGCTTAGTCGGCACGGCCAGCGAATTCGCCGGTGGCGGTGTTCACCAGCACGCGCTCGCCGTTGACGATGTACTCCGGCACCATGATTTCGATGCCGGTGTTGAGCTTGGCCGGCTTCGGGCGCTTGGTGGCGGTGCCGCCCTTCAGTTCCGGCGGCGTCTCGATCACTTCCAGCACCACCGAGGCCGGCAGCTGGATGGCCACCGGCTGCTCGTCGATCACCTGCACGTAGATGCCGGTCAGGCCGTCGGTGATGTAGCCGGCGTCGTCGCCGATCACGTCCGCATCCAGGGTGTACGGGGTGTAGTCCTCGTCATCGAGGAACACGAAGGCGTCGCCGTCCTTGTACGAATAGGTGGACTGGCGGCGCAGCAGTTCGACTTCGACCAGGTTGTCGTCGGCATCGAAGCTGGCGTCGAGCTTGTTGCCGCCCGGCACGCTGTACATGATGAAGCGGAAGCGGACGTTGCCGCCGCGACCCTGCGGCGAGCTGCGCTCGATGTCGCGGATCTGGTACACGCCGTTGTTGAACTCGACGACGTTGCCCTTCTTGATGTCGTTGGCTTTCATGGTGATCTAAGTCGTTGGGGGAGGGCGCCGTCCCGGCGCCCGGGGGGGAATCACTTCGGAGCGAGCCGGGTGGCGCCGTCCAGGCGGATGGTCTCGCCGTTGATGTAGGTATTGCCGAGGATATGGCCGACCAGGCTGGCGAAGTCTTCCGGCTTGCCCAGGCGCGACGGGAACGGGATCGAGGCGGCCAGCGATTCCTGCACGGCTTCAGGCATGCCATCGACCATCGGGGTCCAGAACACGCCCGGGGCGATGGTGTTGACGCGGATGCCGAAGCGCGAAAGCTCGCGTGCCATCGGCAGGGTCATCGCCACCACGCCGCCCTTGGAGGCAGAGTAGGCCGCCTGGCCGATCTGGCCTTCATAGGCGGCCACGCTGGCGGTGTTGATGATTACGCCGCGCTCGCCGTCCACGCCGGCTTCGTTGTGCTGCATGCGGTTGGCCGCGGCCTTTGCAACGTTGAAGCTGCCGACCAGGTTGACCATCACCGTGCCCTGGAAGCCGGCCAGCGGCATCGGGCCTTCTTTGCCGAGTACGCGGCCGGCGCCGAGGATGCCGGCGCAGTTCATCGCCACGTTCAGGCCACCGAGGAAATCGTGGGCCTGGTCGATGGCAGCCGAGACGGCCGCTTCATCGCTGACGTTGACGTTGAAATAGCGGGCCTTGTCGGCACCCAGCCCGGCAACGGCGGCAGCACCCTTGTCGTCGTTGAGGTCGAACAGGGCCACCTTGCCGCCCTGGGCGACGAGGTGCTGGGCCACGGCCAGGCCGAGGCCGGAGACGCCGCCAGTGATCACGGCACGTACGGAAGACAGCTGCATTGAACGGTCCTGCAGGTTCGAGAACCGCCGATTCTAACGGAAGCCGCAAAGGCGCCGTTGTGCACTGCGCCGCCTTTGCGGGGCGGCGCATTGCGGTGGTCAACCGGCCGCGGCCAACGCCTGCCCGGTGCGGCTGGCAGTGGCGCGGCCGAGCAGGCCGGCCAGCCAGCGACCGGTCTCGGCCAGCGCCGGCAGGTCCACGCCGCTGTCCAGGCCCAGGCCCTGCAGCAGGTAGGCCACGTCCTCGCTGGCGACGTTGCCGCTGGCCCCCTTGGCATACGGGCAGCCACCGGCGCCGGAGACGGCGCTGTCGACCACGCGCACGCCTTCTTCCAGGCAGGTGGCGATGTTGGCGATGGCCTGGCCATAGGTGTCGTGGAAGTGCACGGCCAGTGCATCCATCGGGATCTCGGCGGCAACCGCCTGCAGCATCGCCCGTGCCTTGCGCGGGGTACCGACGCCGATGGTGTCGCCCAGCGAGATTTCGTAACAGCCCATCTGGTGCAGGGCGCGTGCCACGCGCACCACGTCGGCCAGCGGTACCTCGCCCTGATAAGGGCAGCCGAGCACGGTGGAGACGTAGCCACGCACGCGCACGCCATCGGCGGCGGCGCGGCGCAGGATCGGCTCGAAGCGGGCCAGCGACTCGTCGATGCCGGCATTGGTGTTGGTGCGGTTGAACGCCTCAGAGGCGGCGGTGAACACCGCCACTTCTTCCACGCCCACCGCACGGGCGCGGTCGTAACCCTGTTCGTTCGGGACCAGCACCGGGTAGTGGATGCCCGGCCGGCGCTGGATGCCGGCATAGACCTCGGCGGCGTCGGCCAGCTGCGGGACCCACTTTGGGCTGACGAAGCTGGTCGCCTCGATGCTGCGCAGGCCAGTGGCCGACAGGCGATTGATCAGTTCGATCTTGTCGGCGGTGGAGACCGACTGCTTTTCGTTCTGCAGGCCGTCACGCGGGCCGACCTCGACGATGCGGACGTAATCGCTCATGCGCTCACCCCAGCGGCAGGGCGATGGCAGACCGCCTCGATGTTGTTGCCGTCCGGGTCGAGCACGAAGGCGCCGTAGTAGTCGGGGTGGTACCACGGGCGCAGGCCCGGCGCGCCGTTGTCACGGCCACCGGCGGCGAGGGCAGCGGCATGGAAGGCGTCCACCTGGGTGCGGCTGGCGCAGGCGAAGGCCACGTGCACGCCGTGGCTGGCGGTGCCGCCATTGCCAAGCCAGAAGAACGGCTTGCCGTCGCTGCCGAAGCCGATGTGGTCGTGGGCGCCGGTCTGTTCGGCGGTGACTTCCATCACCACGCCGATCTGCAGCGGTGCCAGTGCCTGCAGGAAGAAGGTCTTGCTGCGCGCCAGGTCGGCGCTGGTCAAACCAAGATGATCGAGCATGTTCAGGCTTCCGTGACCCAATGGGGGGCGCGCTTGTCGAGGAAGGCGCCCAGGCCCTCCTGGCCCTCGGCGGACACCCGCAGGCGCGCGATCAGGGCGGCATTGTCGCGATCCAGCGTGTCGCGGTCATGGCTGTCACGCACCTGCCGCACCAGCTGCTTGGCGCTGGAAGAAGCGATCGGGCCGGCCTTGTCGAGCAGGGCCAGCTGGCGCTGCACGGCCTCGTCCAGGCGTTCCGGCTCGACCAGCTGGTGGACCAGGCCGATGCGCAGCGCGGTCTCGGCGTCGAAATGCTCGCCGGTGGCGAACCAGCGACGGGCCTGGCGCGGGCCGATGGCCTCGATCACATAGGGCGAGATCACCGCCGGCAACAGGCCGAGGCGGCTTTCAGTCAGGCCGAAGCGGGCCGAGGTGCTGGCGATGGCGATGTCGCAGCAGGCGACCAGGCCGACGCCACCGCCAAAGGCCGCGCCATGGACCCGGGCCAGGGTCGGCTTGGGCAGCTCATCCAGGGTGCGCATCAGTCGTGCCAGCGCCAGCGAGTCCTCGCGGTTGTCGGCCTCGCTGGCGGCAGCCATGCCGCGCATCCACTGCATGTCGGCACCGGCCGAGAAGGAGGCACCGTGGCCGGCCACCACCAGCGCGCGTACCGAATCATCGCGCCCGGCCGCCTCCAGGGCGGCGGTCAGCCGGGCGATCAGGCCAGCGTCAAAGGCGTTGTGCAGCTCTGGCCGGTTCAGCCAGAGGGTGAGGACGGCGCCACTGCGCTCGATCTGCAAAGCATCGTTCATGGGATTCCAGGGTCACTCCATACCTGTATGGATCATAGCGGGCCATTGGTCATGGGCCATGACGCGACGCGGGAATGTTAGAATCGAGAACCATTTACATCCAGCAGAGAACACGCTAGATGACGCTGTCCGAACTGCCGCTGCACACCTCGGCCGTGGTCGAATCCGTGCAGGACCTGCATGCCAACGATGCCATCGCCCGCCGCCTGCGCGAGCTGGGCTTCGTCAAGGGCGAGGAAGTGCGCCTGGTGGCCAAGGGCCCGGTGGGCGGTGAGCCGCTGCTGGTGCAGGTCGGGTTCACCCGGTTCGCGCTGCGGATCAGTGAAGCCAAGCGCGTCGTTGTCGACGCCGCCAGCCAGGAACGACGTGCATGACTGCCACTGCCACCACCGCCCCGCTGCGCATCGCGCTGGTCGGTAATCCCAACAGCGGCAAGACCGCGTTGTTCAACCAGCTGACCGGCAGCCGGCAGAAGGTCGCCAACTACACCGGCGTCACCGTCGAGCGCAAGGAAGGCCGCCTGCGCGCGCCGTCCGGCCGCGAATTCGCCGTGCTCGACCTGCCCGGTGCCTACAGCCTGCATCCAGCCAGCCTGGACGAAGCGATCACCCGTGACCTGTGCCGGGGCTTCTACCCGGGCGAGGCTGCGCCGGACGTGTTGCTGTGCGTGATCGACGCCACCAACCTGCGCCTGCACCTGCGCTTCGCGCTGGAGTTGCGCGAGCTGGGCAAGCCAATGGTGGTCGCCCTGAACATGGTCGATGCGGCCCAGCGCCGCGGCATCCAGGTGGACGTGGCTGCGCTGGAACGCGAACTGGGCGTGCCGGTGGTGGAGACCGTGGCGGTGCGCAAGCAGGGTGCCAAGGCCCTGGTCGAGCGCCTGGACACCATGGTGCCGCACCTGGATGCACCGGTGCCGGGCCCGGAAGGCGGCATCGACTACCACGCCAAGGTGCGCGAGATCCTGTCGGTGGCCGTGCGCATGCCGGCGCGTACTGCAAAGGTCGACGACGCGCTGGACCGCTGGCTGTTGCACCCGGTGTTTGGGCTGATCAGCCTGGCGGTGGTGATGTTCCTGATCTTCCAGGCGGTGTACGCCTGGGCGACACCGCTGATGGACGGCATCGAGGCCGGTTTCGCCTGGCTCGCGACCTTCGTCGGCAGTGTGTTGCCGGAAGGCCCGCTGGCCAGCCTGCTGACCGACGGCATCATCGCCGGCGTCGGTGGCGTGGTGGTGTTCCTGCCGCAGATCCTGATCCTGTTCTTCTTCATCCTGGTGCTGGAGGAATCCGGCTACCTGCCGCGTGCGGCGTTCCTGCTCGACCGCATGATGGCTGCCGCCGGCCTGTCTGGCCGCTCGTTCATCCCGCTGCTGTCCAGCTTCGCCTGTGCGGTGCCGGGCATCATGTCCACCCGCAGCATCCAGGACCCGCGTGACCGCCTGGCCACGATCCTGGTCGCGCCGCTGATGACCTGCTCGGCGCGCCTGCCGGTGTATGCGTTGCTGATTGGCGCGTTCATCCCTCAGAAGACGGTGTGGGGCGTGTTCAACCAGCAGGGCCTGGTGCTGTTCGGCCTGTATGCGGCCGGCATTCTCAGTGCACTGGCGATGTCGTGGATCATGAAGAAGTGGCGCCGCGACAAGAGCGAGCACCCGCTGATGCTGGAGCTGCCGTCGTACCGCCTGCCGCATGTGCGCGACCTGGCGGTGGGCCTGTACGAGCGCGGCATGATCTTCCTCAAGCGCGTCGGCGGCATCATCCTGGCGCTGACCATCCTGCTGTGGGTGCTGCTGTCGTTCCCGGCGGCCCCGGTCGGCGCCACCATGCCGGCCATCGATTACAGCTACGCCGGCCAGATCGGCCATGCAATGGCGGTGTTCTTTGCGCCGCTGGGCTTCAACTGGCAGATCTGCATCGCGCTGATTCCGGGCCTGGCCGCGCGCGAAGTGGCGGTGTCCTCGCTGGCCACCGTGTACGCGCTGTCGGCGGCCGATGACGATGCCGCCAGCCAGGCACTGACCCCGCTGATCAGCGACGGCTGGTCGCTGGCCACTGCGCTGTCGCTGCTGGTCTGGTACATCTACGCCCCGATGTGCATCTCGACGCTGGCCACCATCAAGCGCGAGACCAATTCGTGGAAGACGATGGCCTTCTCGGCGTTCTACCTGTTTGCTGCGGCCTACGTGGCGGCGCTGATCACCTACCAGGTGACCAAGGCGCTGGGGGGCGGCTGATGGACGGTGGACTGCTGCTGCAGTACCTGATCATTGCGGTGGCCGTGCTGGTCAGTGCCTGGGTGGTGTTGAAGAAGCAGTTCCCCGGCACCGTGCGCAAGCTGCGGGGGGCGCTGGCGCTGGCCCTGCTGAAGCCGCGCCGCGCCGCCTGGCTGCAGGCGCTGGGTAGGAAAATCGCGCCGCCGGCCACGGGCGGCGGTGGTGCCTGTGGCGGTTGCGACAGCTGCGGACCGACGCCGCCCAAACAGCACTGACTCTGCCTTGGTAGGTGCGAATCTTGGTTCGCACGCTCCCGGGGTTCAGACCTCTCTGCGGATGATCGCCCGGAAGTTCCCGTCCTGATTCAATCGCCGCACCGATTCCCGGTTTCCATGGGTTGCCGCGAAGCCCGCCACGTCGGCAAGGGCGTCGAGCAGCAGGCATTTCATCCCATCGCGATTGCCGGCCTCCAGCAGATCATCCAGATCCTGCTGGATGAAAGCCCGGCGCAGGCCGGGCGTCTCTTCGATCCGCCAGTCGACATGGGGCGTGGGAATGCTGGAGCGGTACCGGAAAGCCGTCTCAAGATCGTCAGGCGCGAGGGGATACTCGAGCAGCTCCGGAAAGTAGAGTCCAGCATTCACATAGAAGCCCCGGCATTCGCTGGCGCGCTGGTGATTCACGACAAGTAGGGCGGCATCCAGCAAGCGGTAGCGGGTCGTCGACGTGCCGGAAAAGCCGGTCTTCCTCGCGCACTTGCTGAAGACGGTCGAGGATTTCATGAGCGCTGCCTGGGCCGGAAGAAGGGCCCACAGCCTTGAGGCGCAGCGCTTTGGGGTCAATTGGCAAACGCGACACGCGCAACGAATGCCCCGGGTGGGTGCAAACGTTCCAGGTGGGTGCGAACCTTGGTTCGCACGCTTTACCCATGGCGGCGGATCTACCCGGCCCGTGAACCCAGCTCCGCTGCCAGCGCAAGCCATCGCTCCCGCTGCGCCGGGCTGCTGCTGCGCACCGCCCCCAGCCGGCTGACCCGCACCGGGCGGATGCCGCAGAATTCCAGGATGGTGGCGCGGATCTGGGTGATGCCCGGGTCGCGGTAGATCCAGCGGTAGTACCAGGGCGGCGTGTCCAGCGTGCTGATCACCCGCGCGCTGCGGCCGGCCAGCAGCCGGTCCCACCACACCGAATCACGCCGGTAGCGGAAAGCGAAGCCCGGCAGCAGCACGCGATCGAAGAAGCCCTTCAGCAGCGCCGGCATCGCGCCCCACCAGGTGGGATAGACCAGCACCAGGTGATCGCAGGCCTCGATCGCATCGGCGGCGTTCTGCAGATCGGCTTCCAGCGGCTGGATCTGGCGATAGCCGTGACGCAGCACGGGATCGAACTCAAGGTCACCCAGTGCGATCAGTCGCACCCGATGACCGGCGTTCTCGGCGGCGGTGGCGTAGCACTGGGCGAGGGCGCCGCACAGGCTGTCGCGGTCGGGATGGCCCAGCAGGATCAGGATGGAGCGGGACACGGCAACCTCGGGCAATGGAAAGTGCGCGAGGGTGCGGTCTGCCCCAGGGGCAGGGTCAAACGCCGGCGGGGCAGCCGCTGGGTTGCAGGACGCAATCAGTGCCGCCGGAGTGCAGCCATTGCTGCAGTTCATCGCGGACCTGCCGCAGGGCGAGGTCGACCTGTTCCAGCCGCGCCCGCTCACTGGCAATGCGGGTGCGCTGTTGTTCCAGCAAGGCCAGTACCGCAGGCCAGTCGAGCCGTCCATCGCGACCCTGCAGGCGGGATATCGCGGCCAGGGTGATGCCCAGCCCCAATGCCTGGCGGATCAGCTGTATCCAGGCCACGTCCTGTTCGCTGTAGTCGCGATAGCGGTTCAGTCGTGGCACGGGCGGCAGCAGGCCGCGTGCTTCATACAGGCGGATGGCCTTGGCGCTGGCACCGGTCAGGCGGCTGACTTCGGAGATGCGCATCTGTTCAGTCCCGCACCAGTCCGCCATCCACCACCAGGTTCTGCCCGGTCACCGCGCGTGACCACGGGCTGGCGAAGAACAGCGCGGCATCGGCGAATTCGGTCGGGGTGGTGACGCTGCGCAGCGGGGTGTTGGCGGCGATGTAGTCGAATACCGCTTCGGGCGTGGCGGCGCTGGCATCGGTGGTGCGCAGCAGGCCGCCGGACAGCATGTTCACGGTGATGCCGTGCGGGCCGAGGTCGCCTGCCAGGGTGCGGGTCAGCGACAGCAGCGCGGCCTTGGCGGCAGTGTAGTCGTGATAGGGCACCACCGGATTCTGGAACAGGTTGGTGCCGATGTTGATGACGCGACCGAAACGGCGCGCCTGCATCCCGGGCAGGGCGGCCTGCACGGTGTTCAGCGCACCGCGCACACTGCCTTCGAACTGTGCCTGGAAGGCCGGCCAGCCGATGTCGGCAGCGCTGTCGCGGGCGTCGCCATTGAACGAGAAGGCGGCCAGCGCGTTGTTGACCACGGTGGTGACGCCCTGGCCGAAGTGCGCCAGCGCGTGCTGCAGCATTGCATCGACCTGGGCGCGGTCGGTGACATCGGCCGGCAGCGCGATCGCCTGGCCACCCAGCTCGCTGGCCAGCGCACGTGCGGCGGCCTCGCTGCGGTGGTAGTTGATGATGACGCGGGCGCCCTGTGCGGCGAAGGCGCGGGCGATGTGCTTGCCAAGGCCGCGGCCGGCGCCGGTGACCAGCACCAGCTGTTCGCTGATCTGCATGGTGGAACTGCCATCCATTGCATGAAAGGGCATGCAGCGTAGCAGCGATGGCGCTTGCCGGAGCAGGCTTGCTGCCGCTAGCCTGCAGGCATGAACCAGACTCCCCTGCGATTGCTCATTCACGGCGCTTCCGGGCGCATGGGCCAGGCCCTGCTGCGGCTGGCCGCCGAACATCCCGAATCCCTGCAGATCGTGGCCGCGGTGACCGGCCGTGCGCCGGCCCAGCGCGTGGTCGACGGCGTCCCGTTCTTTGCTGCCAGCGAGCTGCCCGGTGCGCCGGCGTTCGACGTAGCGATCGACTTCAGCCTGCCGGAGGGCTTCGACCCGCTGCTGGCGCTGTGCGTGGAGCGGGGTGCGGGCCTGGTTTCAGGCACCACCGGCATCTCCAGCAGCCAGCGGCAGGCGCTGGAGGCCGCGGCGGCGTCCATCCCGCTGGTCTGGGCCTCGAACTTCAGCTTGGGCGTGGCGGTGCTGGACGAGCTGGTCGAGCGCGCCGCGCAGGCGCTGGCCGGCTGGGACTGCGACATCGTCGAGTCGCACCATACGCAGAAGAAGGACGCGCCGTCGGGTACTGCGCTGACCCTGGGTGCGGCCGCGCAGCGGGGCGGGGCGGAGCCGCATTACGCCAGCCTGCGCGCCGGTGACATCGTGGGCGAGCATCTGGTGCAGTTCACCGGGCTGGGCGAGCGCATCGAGCTGGTGCACCGGGCCACCAATCGCGACATCTTCGCCCGCGGCGCCCTGTTTGCCGCCCGCCAGCTGCAGGGGCGCGCCCCGGGCAGCTATCGGGTGCGGGACCTGCTGCAGTAAGGCGGTAGTGCCGGCCGCTGGCCGGCAGCTTCCGGGCGTCCGAAGGCGTGGGGATTGCCGGCCAGCGGCCGGCACTACCAGGCGCCCGATGGCATGCAGATTGCCGGCCAGCGGCCGGCACGATCTGGCGGCGGACCCCGCATACGCCGCCGGATTGAAATGAATACGCAATCGCCTGTTCATGAAGCGCGATAACCGCTGGCGCGAGCGCCCCGGCAGCGCTACAATTCGCACTCGCCGAATCACGAAAGCCGGACCGGTCCCAGACCGTACGTCCGCGCTTTTTTGCAACCGGATTTCCGTGAAGCGCAGGCGTGACTTCGGCAGCCCCCTCGGTAGCCAAAGTGAGATTCCCGTGACCCAAGCCGCAATCCTCGTCCTCGAAGACGGCACCGTATTCGAGGGCGAATCCGTAGGCGCGCCCGGCCTGTCCGTCGGTGAGGTGGTGTTCAACACCGCCATGACCGGCTACCAGGAAGTGCTGACCGACCCGTCCTACGCCCGGCAGATGGTCACGCTGACCTATCCGCACATCGGTAACACCGGCATGACCGACCAGGACGATGAAGCGTCCAAGGTGTGGTCGGCCGGCCTGATCGTGCGCGATGTTCCCCGCCGTCCCAGCAACTGGCGCAGCCAGGTGTCGCTTCAGGACTGGCTGATCCAGCGTGGCGTGGTCGCCATCGCCGGCATCGACACCCGCAAGCTGACCCGCATCCTGCGCGAGAAGGGCGCGCAGAACGGTGCGCTGATGGCCGGTGACATCGACGTGGAAAAGGCACTGGAAGCCGCCCGCAAGTTCCCGGGGCTGAAGGGCATGGATCTGGCCAAGGTCGTCACTACCGAGAAGACCTACGTCTGGACCGAGGGCCAGCTGGACCTGGATGCCAACGCCTTCGTCAGCGTGCCGGCCAAGCACAAGGTGGTGGCCTACGACTTTGGCGTGAAGACCAACATCCTGCGCATGCTGGCCGAGCGCGGCTGCGAGGTCACGGTGGTGCCGGCGCAGACCCCGGCCGCCGAAGTACTGGCGCTGAAGCCGGACGGCGTGTTCCTGTCCAACGGCCCGGGTGACCCGGAACCGTGCGACTACGCCATCGAAGCGATCAAGACCTTCATCGAACAGAAGATCCCGACCTTCGGCATCTGCCTGGGCCATCAGCTGCTGGGCCTGGCCTCGGGCGCGAAGACCATGAAGATGGGCCACGGCCACCACGGTGCCAACCACCCGGTGCAGGACCTGGACAGCGGCCGGGTGATGATCACCTCGCAGAACCACGGCTTCGCGATTGATGAAGCGACCCTGCCGCCGACCCTGCGCGTGACCCACCGCTCGCTGTTCGATGGCACCAACCAGGGTGTCGCCCGCACCGATGTGCCGGCGTTCTCGTTCCAGGGCCACCCGGAAGCCTCGCCGGGCCCGCACGATGTCGGTCCGCTGTTCGACCGTTTCGTGGTGCTGATGGAAGAAGCCAAGGCGTGATCAGTACGCCGCCGCCCCCCCGGTGGCGTCGCGATGGACCGTAAGCCCCCGCATCGCTGCTGCCCCTGGCGCGGCGCTGCGGATCAAGATTCCTGATCGACAGCGTGCGATCACCCCCCTTGTCACGCTGTACTGACTTAGAGAAGAAAATGCCCAAGCGCACTGACCTCAAGACCATCCTCATCATCGGTGCTGGCCCGATCGTCATCGGCCAGGCCTGCGAGTTCGACTACTCCGGCGCTCAGGCCTGCAAGGCCCTGCGTGACGAGGGTTACCGCGTGGTGCTGGTCAACAGCAACCCGGCCACGATCATGACCGACCCGGAGATGGCCGACGCCGTCTACATCGAGCCGATCAACTGGCAGACGGTCGAGAAGATCATCGCCAAGGAAAAGCCCGATGCGCTGCTGCCGACCATGGGTGGCCAGACCGCGCTGAACTGCGCGCTGGACCTGGCCGACAACGGCGTACTGGAGAAGTACAACGTTGAACTGATCGGCGCCAAGCGCGAAGCGATCCGGATGGCCGAAGACCGCGAGCTGTTCCGCGTCGCCATGGGTGAGATCGGCCTGGAATGCCCGACCGCCGCCGTCGCCCACACGCTGGACGAAGCGCTGGAGATCCAGACCCGCGTCGGCTACCCGACCATCATCCGCCCCAGCTTCACCCTGGGCGGCAGCGGTGGCGGCATCGCCTACAACCGCGAAGAACTGGTCGACATCGTCAGCCGTGGCCTGGAGCTGTCGCCGACCACCGAAGTGCTGGTGGAAGAGTCGGTGCTGGGCTGGAAGGAATTCGAAATGGAAGTGGTCCGCGATACGGCGGACAACTGCATCATCGTCTGCTCGATCGAGAACCTGGACCCGATGGGCGTGCACACCGGTGACTCGATCACCGTGGCCCCGGCGCAGACCCTGACCGACAAGGAATACCAGCGCCTGCGCGATGCCTCCATCGCCGTGCTGCGCAAGATCGGCGTGGATACCGGTGGCTCGAACGTGCAGTTCGGCATCAACCCGGACACCGGCCGCGTCGTGGTGATCGAGATGAACCCGCGCGTGTCTCGTTCCTCGGCGCTGGCTTCCAAGGCCACCGGCTTCCCGATCGCCAAGGTCGCCGCCAAGCTGGCCGTCGGCTACACCCTGGACGAACTGAAGAACGAGATCACCGGCGGCCTGACCCCGGCCTCGTTCGAACCGTCCATCGACTACGTCGTCACCAAGATCCCGCGCTTCGCCTTCGAGAAGTTCCCGGCCGCCGATGCGCGCCTGACCACCCAGATGAAGTCGGTGGGTGAGGTGATGGCGATGGGCCGCACCTTCCAGGAATCGATGCAGAAGGCACTGCGCGGCCTGGAGACCGGCAAGGTCGGCTTCGACCCGACCGGCCTGGACCTGACCAATGAAGACGATCTGCAGACCCTGCGCCGCGAGCTGAAGGCACCGGGCCCGGAGCGCCTGTTCTTCGTCGCCGACGCATTCCGTGCCGGCATGAGCGTGGAGGACATCTTCAAGCTGTCCTACATCGATCCGTGGTTCCTGGACCAGATCGAAGAGATCATCGCCGCTGAAGCCGCTGTCGCCGCCGACGGCATTGATGCGCTGGACGCCGCGCGCCTGCGCAAGCTGAAGCGTTCCGGTTTCTCCGATGCGCGCCTGGCGCAGCTGACCGGCACCAATGAAGCGGCCATCCGCGCGCTGCGTCGTGCGCACAAGGTGCGCCCGGTCTACAAGCGCGTTGACTCCTGCGCCGGTGAATTCTCCACCGGTACCGCCTACCTGTACTCGACCTACGAGGACGAGTGCGAGGCCGCGCCGAGCAACCGCGACAAGATCATGATCCTGGGCGGTGGCCCGAACCGCATCGGCCAGGGCATCGAGTTCGACTACTGCTGCGTGCACGCGGCACTGGCGCTGCGCGAGGATGGTTATGAAACCATCATGGTCAACTGCAACCCGGAAACCGTGTCGACCGACTACGACACCTCCGACCGCCTGTACTTCGAACCGCTGACCCTGGAAGACGTGCTGGAAATCGTCGAACTGGAACAGCCCAAGGGCGTGATCGTGCAGTACGGTGGCCAGACCCCGCTGAAGCTGGCGCGGGCGCTGGAAGCCAACGGCGTGCCGGTGATCGGTACCAGCCCTGATTCCATCGACCTGGCCGAAGACCGCGAGCGCTTCCAGCAGCTGGTCGACAACCTGGGCCTGAAGCAGCCGCCGAACCGCATCGCACGCAACGACCAGGAAGCCCTGCTGCTGGCGCGCGAGATCGGCTACCCGCTGGTGGTGCGCCCGAGCTACGTGCTGGGCGGCCGCGCCATGGAAATCGTCTACGGCGAATCCGACCTGGCCCGTTACGTGCGCGACGCGGTGAAGGTGTCCAACGATTCGCCGGTGCTGCTGGACCGCTTCCTCGACAACGCCGTGGAAGTGGATGTGGACATCATTGCCGATGCACAGGGCAACGTGCTGATCGGCGGCGTGATGGAGCACATCGAAGAAGCCGGCGTGCATTCGGGCGATTCGTCCTGCTCGCTGCCGCCGTACTCGCTGTCCGCCGCCACCCAGGCCGAGCTGCGCCGCCAGGTGGTGGAGCTGGCCAAGGCCCTGAACGTGGTCGGCCTGATGAACACCCAGTTCGCGATCCAGACCAGCGACGAGGGTGATGACACCATCTACCTGCTGGAAGTGAACCCGCGTGCCTCGCGCACCGTGCCGTTCGTGTCCAAGGCCACCGGCATGCCGCTGGCCAAGATCGCTGCCCGCTGCATGGCCGGAAAGACCCTGGCCGAGCAGGGCGCGACCAAGGAAATCGTGCCGGATTACTACTCGGTGAAGGAAGCGATCTTCCCGTTCGCCAAGTTCCAGGGCGTCGATCCGATCCTCGGGCCGGAAATGCGCTCCACCGGTGAGGTGATGGGCGTAGGCCGTACCTTCAACGCCGCCTTCGCGCGTGCGCAGGAGGCGGGCGGCATCAAGGCACCGCCGGTCGGCAAGGCCTTCGTCTCGGTCCGCGATCCGGACAAGAAGCGCGTACTGCCGGTGGCCAAGGCACTGCTGGCACGTGGCTACAGCCTGGTTGCCACCCGTGGCACCGCCGCGTGGCTGCAGCAGCACGGCATGGACTGCGAGATCATCAACAAGGTGGTCGAAGGCCGTCCGCACATCGTCGACTCGATCAAGAACGGCGAGATCGTCTACATCGTCAACACGACCGAAGGTCGTTCGGCGATCAACGACTCGTTCTCGATCCGTCGCGAGGCGCTGCAGCACCGCGTCACCTACTCGACCACCATTGCCGGCGCCAAGGCGCTGGTGGATTCACTGGAATTCCGCGGCACCGGCCCTGTCTGGTCGCTGCAGGAGCTGCACAAGGAGTTGAATGCATGAGAGCCCCCATCACCATGAAGGGCGCGCAGAAGCTGCGCGACGAACTGGATCACCTGAAGTCGGTCAAGCGCCCGAAGGTGATCGCCGCGATCGCCGAAGCGCGTGAACATGGCGACCTGAAGGAGAACGCCGAGTACCACGCCGCGCGCGAGGAACAGGGCTTCATCGAAGGCCGCATCAAGCAGCTGGAAGGCGAGCTGTCGCATGCCGAGATCATCGACGTGAGCAAGCTCAATGCCGGCTCCAAGGTGGTGTTCGGTGCCAGCGTGACCCTGGCCGACGTGGAAACCGACGAAGAACGGAAGTACCAGATCGTTGGCGACCTCGAGGCGGACATCAAGCAGGGCCTGATCGCGATTTCCTCGCCGGTGGCGCGCGCGATGATCGGCAAGCTGGAAGGCGATTCGATCGTGATCGACGCCCCGGCAGGCCAGCGCGAGTACGAGATCGTCAGCGTCAGCTACCTGGACTGACCGCGTGGCGACGGCGACCCTGCTGTTGCCCGCGCGCAGCCGCTTTGCCGCGGCTGCGCTGCCCGATGATGTGGCCCGTGCCTTGGGCCGCGCCAACGCCTCGCAGCATGAGGCGGGCGAGCGTGCGCAGCTGACGCGCCATTTCACGGTCGCCGCGCCGCACTGGCCGGTGGCCGCGTTGACCCGCCAGCGTGACGTCGGCGATGCCGCCGGCGCGAGCTGGCTGCGGGCCGATCCGGCCTGCATGGTGCCGGACATGCACGGTGCGCGGATGATGGCCTATGGCGAAACGCTGCGGCCGACGCTGGCTGACTGCCTGGCACTGCTGCCGGTACTGCAGCCGTTGTTCGCCGACGCCGGGTTCGCGCTGGATGCACCGGACCCTTCGCGCTGGTACCTGCGGCTTCCGATCGACAGCGAACTGCCGGACTTCGACAGTCCGGACGAGGTGCTCGGCGATGACCTGTTCGCGCACCTGCCCGAAGGCGAGGTCGGCCGCCGCTGGCGTGCCTTGATGACCGAGGCGCAGGTGCTGCTGCACAACCATTCCTGGAACCAGCAACGTGCGGCCCAGGGGCAACAGCCGATCAATTCGCTGTGGTTCTGGGGCGGTGGCGTGATGCCGGTATCGGTCAATACGCCGCATGCGCAGGTACGCAGCCGCGATGCGTTGCTGCAGGGTCTTGCGCTGGCAGCGGGTGTAGCGACGGATGGCGATCAGTCCGTGGATGCGCTGGTCGATCTGCGCCAGCTGCGATCACTGCAGCAACTGGGCAGCGACGCGATCCGGCCACTGCTGGCCGCGCTGAAGCGTGGCGAACTGCAGCGGCTGGTGCTGGATTTCGAGGATGGCATGCAGTTCCAGCTGGACCGCGGACAGCGCTGGCAGTTCTGGAAGAAGCCGCGGCAGCTTCACGATTGATCGGGGTCGGATCCGTTTTCCATGGGAAAACGGCTCTGACCCCCGATGTTTGCCGGGGTTGCCGGCCAGCGGCCGGCACTACCGCAGGTAACGGGCGAAGGCGGATGCCCTACCGGAATTCAGTGATATAGGTCGGCAGTCGCCAAGTGGAAGCTCCTGTGCCAGTGCAGGTGCCACCAACGTACTCCATGCTCAGCTGCATCCGCTGGCCATCCCATGCCCAGTAGCGCCCCGTTCCGCAGCGATCCCGGTCGGTCTCCACGGTCTCTTCAACGAACATCAGCTCCTCCGAGTACGGGAACAGTGCGCCCTGGGTAATGAAAACGGGATTGAACGGCGCCTGGTCGTTGATCGCCCATGTACCCCCCGGCACATTGAACCCCGGAATGTGGCAGACAACGGAGGCCAGTACGTGATGGTCGTCCAGGCGCTGGATGGCGATGTAGGGTTCGCTGGTCTGTGGTACATCCGCAGCGCACGCCCAGTCCGCCTTGTTGCCGGGCCGAAGCAGCCGGCGCAGGTCCTCGCGTTCGCCCAGGCGCGCATCCTCCTCACGCGGAGGCACCCGCTTGGATGGCATGGCCAGCACCGGCTTCGGCAGAGCTGGCGGCACGCTCGACTCCGGTCGGCTTCCGCGTTGCACCAGTGCACCGGGCGTATCCAGACGCTGCTGGATCTGATCCATCTTCAGCATCAGTGCGGCTGCGCCGGATGCAGACAGCGACCATGTCTGCCCCCTGCCATCGGTGATGCTGATGCGGGATTGCCTGATGAGGGCGGTGTTGAACGCCTGCACTTGAGCCGGGGTGAGCTTTGCATGCTCCGTGGCTGACTCAAGTGCCCCGATGCTGCCCTCGCGTTTCCCGTCCAGGAGCAGCTGCAGTGTGCCAACAGGTGACTGAGCCTGTGCCTCGGGATCGTCAGCGTCGTCGCGGGCGAGTACCAGCCGGATCTCCACCGCTTCCCCGGGTCCGCCATTGCGCTCGATCAGCGTGGCCAGTCTCAGCGGTGCGGAGGCGCCGACACCGGCGATACGGCAGGCACGCGTGTTGTCGCACACCATGAACCAGTCGCCCTCGGCGAACGATGCACCAATCGGAGCCGTGGCCCAGGCGGACGAGGACATCGCCAGCAATCCCAGCAGGAACAGCGGCAGTTGCGGCAGAGCAGGGGAGTGCATTCAACGAACCTCGCTGACCAGGGTCGGCAGCATCCAGTGACCGCCCGGCATGCCACGGCACAGCCCGGTGCTGAAAGCACTGCTTGGCTGGAATCGGCGGCCATCCCATGTCCAGTCCGAGCCGGAGACGCAGTCGCCGATGCCTCTGCCTTTGGAGCGTGCGTACAGCGTGCGCTCGAAGTGCGAAAAACCCTCCGCTTCGAGCGTAACCGTCTGCGGGGCGAACGGAGGGCGATCACGCGCGATCCAGAAACCATTGCTGTAGTTGTATGCACCCATCTGGCACAGCGCCTGCACCAGTACATGGCTGTCGTCCAGCCGCTCGATCACCATTTCCGGGGTGCCCTTGTACTCGATCAGACGCGGACAGTCGTCACCGTCGTCGAGCGTGGCAATCAGCGCGTCGCGCAGCGCTTCGCTGCTACCCAGTGTGTTGTCTCCGGGGCGAGTGGCCGCCAGCGTGGCACGCATGATCACGGGCCTGGTCTGCGCAGCCGGCACACTCGCTTCAGCACGCGTGCCACGCCGTACCAGGGCGCCGGGCGTGCCAAGGCGCCCTTGTACTTCGTCCATCTTCAACAGCACGGCGGCGGCACCACGATCGGAAATCGGCCAGCGCGTGGCCCTGCTGTCGATCACCTCGATGCGCGCCTTGCCGGGCAGAGCGGCGAGCAGCGCACCAACCTGCGCCGGCCGCAGCGTCACGGATTCGTCGGCACCGGTGTCCTGCACGGGCCCCAGATCACGGCCGTTCACCTGCAGGCGCATCGCGCCTTCGGGCATTGCACTTTCGCCATCCTCGCCCACCCGCAGTCGCGCCTTTACTGCCGTTCCGGGACCGCCGACACGTTCCAGCATCAGGCCCAGCGAGCTGTCTGCGTTCTCCGGACCATAGCCGGCTGCACGGCAGGTGCCGGTGTTGTCGCAGGCCAGGAACCAGTCGTGATGCACGAACTCGATGCCGGGTTCCAGTGGCGTGTTTCCGGCATGGCCGGCGAGCGGCAGCAACAGGCCGACAATCAGTGCGGACAGCAGGCGGTACATGGCGAATTCCGTTTCAGAAGCGGACAAGCATGGGCGATCACCGCGCCTGCGCCAAGCCCGGGAAGAGCCTGGCAAGCCGAGCGGGGTATCATGCGCGGGTCTTCCGTAACCCGGCGATGCCGATGTCCCTTGCCGCCGATGCCGTGCAGCCCTCCTCTGATACGCCGACGATCCGCCGCCGCGATGCGGTCGCGCCCGCCAACTGGCCGGAGGGCACGCTGCCACTGCTGGCGCGGCTCTACGCCAGTCGCGGTGCCGGTACCCCGGAGCTGGCGCTGCCGAAGCTGGGCAGCCTGCATGCGCCCGAGCTGCTGACCGGCATCGAGGCTGCGGTGGGCCTGCTGGTCGAGGCCATCGCCAACGACAAGCGCATCCTGGTGGTCGGCGATTTCGACTGCGATGGCGCCACCGCCTGTGCGGTCGGCGTGCGCGGCCTGCGCATGCTCGGCGCACAGCACGTCTTGCACGCGGTGCCGAACCGCATGGTGCACGGCTACGGCCTGTCGCCGTCGCTGGTGGAGGAGCTGGCCGAGCTGCAGCCGGACCTGCTGGTCACGGTTGACCATGGCATTGCCTGCCACGCGGGTGTGACTGCGGCCAAGGCCCGTGGTTGGCAGGTGCTGGTCACCGACCACCATCTGCCCGGCCCGCAGCTGCCGCCGGCAGACGTGATCGTTGATCCGAATCTGGATGGCGATGCGTTCCCCAGCAAATCGCTGGCCGGCGTCGGCGTGATTTTCTATGTGCTGATGGCATTGCGCCGGCAGATGCGCGAGGCCGGCGTCTTCGCCGATGGCAAGGGCCCGGACCTGACCACACTGCTGGACCTGGTGGCGGTCGGTACCGTCGCCGACCTGGTAGCGCTGGATCCGAACAACCGTGCGCTGGTCAGCGCGGGCCTGCGCCGTCTGCGCGCGGGGCAGGGCTGTGTCGGCCTGCGTGCGCTGATCGAAGCCAGCGGCCGTGATGCCGCGCGACTGACCGCCACTGACATCGGCTTCGCGCTCGGCCCGCGCCTGAACGCTGCGGGTCGGCTGGAGGACATGGCGCTGGGCATCGCGCTGCTGCTGACCGAGGACCCGCGCCAGGCGCGCGAGATCGCGCAGACGCTGGAGCAGATCAATTCGGAACGGCGCGCCGTGCAGCAGTCGATGACTGACGACGCCGAGCAGGCGTTGACCCGCGTGGTGCTGGACATGGCCGGCCAGCGACCGGTGGCGGCCTGCCTGTTTGACGCCGATTGGCACCCGGGCGTGGTCGGTCTGGTCGCGTCGAAGATGAAGGATCGCCTGCATCGCCCGGTGATCGCCTTCGCGCCTGCAGAACCCGGTGCCGACACGCTGCGCGGTTCGGCGCGCTCGATTCCCGGCCTGCACATCCGTGACGCGCTGGCACTGGTCGACGCGCGCCATCCGGGCCTGATCGAACGTTTCGGTGGGCATGCCATGGCGGCTGGACTGAGCATGCGGCTTGATCATCTTGATGATTTCAAGGCCGCCTTCGTCGCCGTGGTGCTGGAAATGCTCGACCCGGCGGCGCTGCAGCAGCAGGTGCTGAGCGATGGCGAACTGGCCGCAGATGAGCTGGATCATCGCCACGCCGATGCGCTGCGCCTGGCCGGCCCGTGGGGCCAGGGCTTCCCCGAGCCGCTGTTCGACGGCCACTTCGAAGTGGCCAACTGGCGTGTGCTGAAGGAACGCCACCTCAAGCTGGAACTGCGCCTGCCAGGCGTACCCGGCACGATCAACGCGATCCATTTCGGCGGCTGGCACGGTAACGCGCCCGGCCGTCACGTGCATCTGGCCTTTCGGCTGGCCTGCGATGACTATCGTGGCGGCAGCGCCATCCAGTTGATCGTCGAGCACTGCCTGCCTGCATGAAAAAAGGGGACGGAGGGGATTAAGTCGCTTGTGCCTTGTTTGCCACTTGCGACTTAATCCCCTCCGTCCCCTTTTCTGTGGCGTCAGCGGACCTCGCTGACCAGCGTCGGCAGTTCCCAGGTGCCACCGGGCACGCCCCGGCATAGCCCAGGTGCCACCTCGGACGTCGCGATGAAGTTCGTCCCGTCCCACGTCCAGGCTGCGTGCGAAATGCAGTCAGCGAGGCCGCGGCCCTTCTGCGCGGCAATGATCTGGCCGTCGGCGTAGTCGATCGCATCGCTGGTCACCCATTGCGCCTGGAACGGCGCCTGCGGGCGGGCGATCCAGTAGCCATCGCCGATGTTGTAGGCCCCGCGCCAACACGGGACAGTGACCAGCACATGCTGCGCGTCCAGGCGCTGGACCTGCAGCGGGGAGTTGCTGAGCGGAACGTCGGCGTCGGTTTCCTGCAGGCCTTCGCATCTATCGTCCTCCAGCGTGGCACGCAGTGCCGCGCGCAGGGCGGGTGAGGCGGCCAGCCGAGCAAACGCAGGATCATCCGGAGTCGAGTCCAGGGTAGCGGCCTTGCGTACAACCGGCACCGGAAGTGCGGTGGGAACGCCGGACTCAGGCATGCTGCCCCTGCGCATCACGGCGCCGGGCGTGCCGAGGCGGCCCTGGTATTCATCGATCTTCAGCAGCACGGCTGCGGCACCCTTGCCCGACAGCGGCCAGCGATGGCCAGCGCCATCGGTCACGCTGATCCCTCCATCGCGTACCAATGCGGACAGCACCGCGCTGGTCTGTGCGGCATTCAAGCCGTGCGTGCCTTCGCCCTTCACGGGAGCCAGTACGCCCAGGTCCTGGCGCTGGATGCGCAGATGCAGCGCGCCCTTGGGCTGGGTCTGGCCTTCTTCCGGCTGCAGCGACAGGCGGCCCTGGATGGCCTGGCCCGGGCCGCCCTTGCGGATGAGCAGCACACTCAGGGTGCTGTCATCGTCGGCGGCGTAGCCGGCCGCGCGGCAGGTCAAAGTGTTGTCACAGGCCACGACCCAGTCGTGGTGCTGGAAATACAGGCTCTTGGCCGGAGCCGCAGCAAGGGCGGTCAGGGGGCAGGCCAGTGCCAACAGAGTGGCCAGCAGGGGCAATCGCATCGGCATCCTTGCGCGTGTGGGAGCGTGGGGAATGGTGCCTGTGGGTGAGGGCAAAGAAAAGCCGCGCACGGTCCAACCCCATTCCGGCTGTCCGTGCGTTCAAATGTCCACGATCCCACTGGAGCCCTGTCATGGTCTTCGTCCGTTGCTGCGCTGTGTTGTTGCTGGCCCTCGCGGTTGGGCCTGTCGGCGCTCAGTCGCCACGTATTGCCAGGCCGCAAGCCACCACCCCGCTGTTGATTGCGCCCGCCGCCGAACAGTCGGTGCAGCTGCAGCGTGCCCGCATCGAAGGCGAGGTCCAGGCCGGCGTCGCCCAGACCCGGATCACCCTGGAGTTCCACAACCCGAACCGGCGCGTGCTGGAGGGCGAGCTGCAGTTCCCGTTGGCCGATGGCCAGCAGATCACCGGCTTTGCACTGGACATCAACGGTGAGCTGCGCGATGCGGTGCCGGTGCCCAAGGACCGTGGCCGCCAGGTGTTCGAGGAGATCGCCCGCCGCGGTGTCGACCCGGGCCTGCTGGAACAGACTGCCGGCAACCAGTTCCGCCTGCGTATCTATCCGCTGCCGGCCGGTGGCAGCCGACGCGTGCAGCTGGTGATTCGCGAACCGCTGGCCTTCGCCGGCCAGGGCTGGCAGTGGACGCTGCCGCTGCAGTTCGCCGCTGGCGCTGCATCGGTTGAGCTGAAGCTGCAGGCGCCGGAAGCGGCCACCGCAGGTACGGCTCCGTTCCGCATCAACGCGGGCCAGCTGCACTGGCAGGGCAGGGGCGCGCAGTTGCCGACGCAGCTGCAGTGGAGCCTGCCGGCGGCACGCCAGGCACAGGTGCAGGTGGCGCCCTGGCA
This sequence comes from Stenotrophomonas maltophilia R551-3, assembly GCF_000020665.1. NCBI lineage: Bacteria > Pseudomonadati > Pseudomonadota > Gammaproteobacteria > Lysobacterales > Lysobacteraceae > Stenotrophomonas > Stenotrophomonas maltophilia. The sequence continues at coordinate 2,041,994 of NC_011071.1, forward strand.
GGACGGGCACTACCTGTTGGCGCAGCTGCCGGTGTCGCCCAGCAGCACGCCCCGCACGTTGCCCAGCGATATCGGCCTGCTGTGGGACGGTTCCGGTTCGGCGGGCCAGCGCGATCGCACACGTGAGTTCGCCTTGCTGGATCGCTATTTCGCAGCGATGGGTGACGGCACCGTGGCGTTGACCGTGCTGCGCGACCGTGCCGAACCGATGCGTCGCTTCCGTGTCCGTGCAGGCAACTGGAGCGAGCTGCGCGCAGCGCTGCAGGCCGTACGCCCGGACGGTGCCAGCGCGCTGGCGCAGTGGCAGCCGCAACCGAGCGTGAAGGAGTACCTGCTGGTCAGCGATGGCCTGCTGACCTATGGACCGGAAGCACTGCCAGCACTCGCACCGCAGCAGCGCCTGTTCGCGGTCAGCAGTGCTGGTGCGCGAACCGATGCAGTGCGCCTGCGCGGCTGGAGCGAAGCGCATGGCGGTCGCTTTGTCGCGCTGGGCAAGGATGTTGATGCGGCCGCTCGCGAACTGCTGTCGTCGCCGTTGGACGTGCAGGTCGATGCGGGCCGTGGCGTACAGGATGTTGTGATCGATCGTCGCAGCGAGGCCGAAGGCTGGCTATGGCTGCATGCCCTCCTTGCGGCGGACGGCGTGCCGATGCGGGTGCGCGTGGGCGGCGGTGAATGGCAGGCGCTGCCGGCAACGCAGAAGAGTGACGACGGTGAGCTGCTGGCCGGCTTGTGGGCGCAGGCCCGTCTGCAGCAACTCGGCGCCGACCGCCGAGGCAATCGCGAGGCAATGCAACTGCTGTCGCAGCAGTTCGGCGTGGTCGGACCGGACACCTCGCTGATCGTGCTGGAGACCCTGGAGGACTACCTGCGCTACGCGATCCGCCCGTCCGGCAAGCTGCGCGCCGAGTACGATGCCCGCTTCGCACGGCAGGTGAGCGATCGCGCCGCTGCCGATCGCCAGCGCCTGGACCAGGTTGCCGCACGTTGGAAGGAGCGCCAGCAGTGGTGGAACCGAAGCTGGCCGAAGGGAGCGCCTCCGCAGTTGAAGGGCGGGGCGCTGGAAGTTGCATCCGCGGACTACGCGATGGACTCGGCGCCGGTGGCGATGCTCGCTGCGCCGGCCCCCGCGGCACCGATGGCCGCCGCCGAGCAACGCATGGAAGCCAGCAGCGCGCGTGCACGTCGCTCAGCCTCCGCATCGAACAAAGCGCTGGATGTGGTCGCGCTCACCGGCAGCGTTGTCGCTGCATCCGCCGCCAACAATGGGGAGCTCGGCATCCAGCTGGCGGCGTGGCAGCCGGACTCGGCCATCGCCCGGCGGCTGCGCCAGGGCCCGGCGTCGCAACTGTATGACCGTTACCTGGCCGAGCGTGACGCACACGCCGACAGCAGCGCGTTCTTCCTCGACGTGGCCGATCTGTTGCTGGAGCAGGGCCAGCGCGAACTGGCACTGCGCGTGCTGTCGAACCTGGCCGAGATGGACCTGGACAACCGCCACCTGTTGCGTGTGCTCGGCTACCGGTTGATGCAGGCCGACGCGCCGGCACTGGCGGTTCCGGTGTTCGAGCAGGTGCTGGCGATGGGCCAGGAAGAACCGCAGAGCTTCCGCGATCTTGGCCTGGCACTGGCGGCTGCGGGCAAGCCGCAGCAGGCGTTGGCGCCGCTGTATCAGGTGGTGGTGCGGCCGTGGGACAACCGCTTCGACGGCATCGCCCTGATCGCGCTGGATGAGCTGAACAACTTGGTGGCACGCAGCACGCCACGGCTGGATACCCGCAGCATCGACCCGCGCCTGCTGCAGGCGATGCCGCTGGACCTGCGCGTGGTGCTGTCGTGGGATGCCGACAACAGCGACATGGACCTGTGGGTGACCGACCCGAACGGCGAGCGCGCGTACTACGGCAACCGCCTGACCTATCAGGGCGGGCAGATGTCGCAGGACTTCACCGGCGGCTATGGTCCCGAGCAGTTCTCGCTGCGCAACGCCAAGCCCGGCAAGTACAAGGTGGAGGCGAACTACTTCGGCAGCCGCCAGCAGCTGGTGACCGGTGCGACGACGCTGATGCTGCGGCTGACCACGCACTGGGGCACGCCGAAGCAGAAGGACCAGATGGTGACGATGCGATTGAAGGATCGCGCTGAAACCGTGCTGGTGGGCGAGTTCGAGGTGAAATGATCGATCCCAGGCATATGTAGAGTCGAGCTTGCTCGACTGCCTCAAGGTAGAGCCGAGCCTATGCTCGGCTCACGGCAGAAGCAGCCGAGCGTGGGCTCGGCTCTTGTGTCTTGGATCGTGCCCTGATCAGGCACAATCCCCCGGTGACCCGGGAGGCTCCGATGACGCTGCCTCGGCTCTTAAGCCTTCGAGCTTGCAAAGTAGATTCAGCGCGTCGGCGGCCTGACACCGCCATGGAACTTGAACGGTATCTTAGGCCCGCCATCGGGTGAGAGCCTGTACTCACAAGGGCAAGTCTGGCGGCTTCCGATCACGATCGTAAGTTCAAGCTGGAGCGAAATCATGCAATTTATCGGCATCGACGCAGCCAAGGCGACTTTTGACATCGCCCTGCCTCTATCTCACGGCAAGTATCGAACCAAGGCCAAACTCCCCAATACGCCAAAGGGTTTTGATGAGCTTCTGGCCTGGCGCGCCAAACATGCGCCGAACGCGGCGGTAGGTATGGAGGCTACAGGCATCTATCACGAGGCCTTGGCTCAAGCACTGGTGGAAGCGGGGGTAGTGGTTCATGTGGCCAATCCCGCCCGAGTAAAGGCGTTTGGGCAGGCGGAGGGGATGCGGACCAAGACTGACCGCAGCGACGCCAAGCTGATTGCCCGGTTTTTTGAGGCACAACGCTCGGAAAAGCTGTATCCCTACGTTCCACCGACGCCCTCGGAGGTGAAGCTGCGCGCCTTGGTACGGCGTCGAGATGACCTCCAGGAAATGCTGCAGATGGAGCACAACCGCCTGGACGTTGCCGATATCTCGGTCCAGCAAGGGATCAAGGATGTGATCCGGACGTTGGAAGAGCAGATCAAGCAGGTCCAGAAGGCGATTGAGGACCATATCGATAACGATCCGGACCTGCGCCGGCGTCATCAACTGCTTACCAGCATCCCCGGTGTAGGCAACACCAGCAGTGCCCAGCTGTTGGCCATGCTGGGGGATCTAAGCAAATACAGCGACGTGCGCCAGGTGGTTGCCCACGCGGGCCTGAATCCGGCCCAGCGTCAATCAGGAAACTACGAAGGCAAATGCCGGATATCACGCGTCGGCGACGCCAATTTCCGCAAAAAGCTGTACATGCCGGCGCTGACCGGGAAGACCCACAACCCCACACTGAAGTCCTTTGCAGACCGGCTCAGCGCGAAAGGCAAGCCCTTCAAGGTCGTCATGTGTGCAGTGATGCGCAAGCTCATCCATCTGATTTGGGGCGTACTGAGAAGTGGCCGACCCTTTGAGCCTGACGTCGCCCTTGCCTAGGCGAGGGCGACACGGTATCTACAACGGCACCGAACTCAGCGCGCCGTTGCGGCGCGTGCAATCGGCGACGCTGGCGGATCGGCACGGAGGCCGAACAGCGGGCGCAGCCAGCGCACACGTCGGATCAGCAGCTCGTGGATCAGCAGACAGGCGCTTATTGTGCCAGCCACCAGTAGTGCAGGTTCCAGCCACGGGCCCAGCTGCAGCGGGCGCAGCGCGTACAGCAGAACGATCAGCACAGTCTGATGCAGGATGTACCAACTGAACACAGCTTCGCGGCAGTAGTTCAGACCGTGCCAGGGACGGTCCAGCAGCACGCGCGCCCAGCCGAATAGGGTCAGCAGCATGCACCACGTATACAACGCGCGGCCGACGCGTTCGGTCTGGGCCCACGGCAGTGCCAGCACCCACGCATCCAGATCGCCTACATGCGGCAGGCGGGCCAGTGCGCGGATGCCCAGCTCCAGGCAGAGCCCCAGCACCGCCAGGGCCAGGGTCAGGCGACGCCCGCGCACCAGCAGATCCCAGCCGCGCTGCCAGCGTGCCGCCAGGAAGCCGGCCAAGAACAGCGGCAGCGATTCGGCGTGCACGTATATGTCGTCCAGTAAGGCGTGGGTGGGTGGCCAGCGAGGCATCAGCACCAGCAGTGCCCAGGTCAGCCACGCTACCGGCAGCACCAGCAGCAGGGTGCCCAGCAGGCGATCACCGGGTTGCCAGCGCGGCAGCGCCCTGCGCAATGGTCGGAGCAGGCTGGCCAGCACGACTGCCAGTACGGTGTAGGGCAGAAGGTAGGCCAGGTACCAGAGATGATTCCAGGTGAAGCCGTAGGCGGCACCACTGAAGTGCGCGCCCGGCCACGGCCGGAACTGCCAGTAGCGCCACAGGAAATGGCCCAGCCCCGGTGCCACGTCACCCTTGTCCAAGGCCTCGCAGTAGGCCTGCAGGGACACCGCCGCGACGATACCGAAGACCAGGGGCAGCAGCAGGCGCCAGCTACGGCGGAGCGTGTGCTGCAGTCGCCCGTGGTCTGGCAGGGAAAGGCCCAAGGCGATACCACTGATGGCAAACAGCAGCGGCATACGCCAGCGGTTCAGCGCGATCATCGGCCACTGCAGCCATTCGGCGGTGTAGGCGCTCTTGAGGTGGAAGTCCCAGCCGGCCACATAGGCCATGGCGGCGTGGTAGAGGATCAGCAACGCGAAGGCGGCGATGCGCAGGGTGTCCAGATCGTGGCGACGGTGCATGGCGATGGGCGTCAGGAGGATGCTTCACCTTCCGCCGCAAGGCTCAGCGTCGCCAGCGGATAGGGTGCAATGGCAGCCTTGCAGGGTCCAATGGAGGGGTTATTGGGACCAATGGCCGATGCGGAAAGGGTCGGATGGGCAACAATGGCGGCATGGAAAATGGAGATCCGGCGGTCGATCCCGCCCTTGTTGCAGATCGTCCCAACCGCGCGGGCATGGCTGCAGTGTTCTGGTCGCTGCTGTTCCTGTGTACCGCTGCGGGCAATGTGCTGGCGCAGTGGATGCGGGCATTGCGGGACGCCCAGCCATTCCCGGGCCTTGCGGCTTCGATCGAGGAGTTCAGCAGTGCGCTTGCCAGCCTGGGCCTGCTGGCACTTCTGCATGCCGCCGCTCACCGGTGGCCGTTGCATGCAGACACCTGGCGGCGCCGGATCGGCTTCTACGTGCTGGGTGGCGTTGCCTGGTGGCTGTTGCATGTCAGTGCCATGGTGCTGATGCGCAAGCTGGCCTTCGCCCTGATTGGCCAGCACTACACCTATGGCGCCTGGCCGGCGCAGTGGTTCTACGAGTTCTTCAAGGACGTGCAGACCTACAGCCTGCTGGTGATTGCCGTGCACGCCGTGGCCTGGTTCGGCCGCCAGCGGCAGGGTGAAGCGCACCTGCTGACCGAGCCCGACGTCGGCCCGCCGGTGGAGCCGGTCGAGCGCCCCCAGCATTTCCTGGTTCGCAAGCTGGGCAAGGAATTCCTGGTGGCCACCGCGGACGTGGAGTACGCCCAGGCGGCGGGGAACTACGTGAACCTGCGGGTACGCGGCCACGACTACCCGCTGCGGATCACCATGGCGGTACTGGAACAGCGGCTGGACCCGGGCGAGTTCCTGCGTCCGCACCGCAGCTGGCTGATCCACCGTAGCCAGTTGCGCTCGATCGAGCCGCTGGACGGCGGCGAGGCCCTGCTGCATATGGCCGATGGGGCCAAAGTGCCCTGCAGCCGGCGCCAGCTGCCAGTGCTGCGGCAGGCGCTGGGGGCAGGGTGAGGCCCTCATTCCGGGCATCCCCGGCCTGCGGTATCATTACCAGTCATCTTTTGAATGCATAACCGCCGACATGATCGAACTGAATCCTGTCCGCCAGCGCATCACCGATCTGACCGATCGCGTGCTGTCGCTTCGGGGGTATCTTTGACTACGACGCCAAGAAAGAGCGTCTTGAAGAAGTAACGCGGGAGCTGGAAAGCCCCGACGTCTGGAACAACGCCGAATACGCCCAGAACCTGGGCCGCGAGCGCTCCAGCCTGGAAAAGACCGTGGGCGGCATCGCCTCGGTGCTGGACGGCCTGGCTGATGCCACCGAACTGCTTGAGCTGGCCGAGTCCGAGCAGGACGAGGACACCGCACTGGCCGTGGTGGCCGACCTGGACAAGCATCAGGCGCATGTGGAGAAGCTGGAGTTCCAGCGCATGTTCTCCGGCGAGATGGACAACGCTGCTGCCTTTGTCGACATCCAGGCCGGTGCCGGTGGCACCGAAGCCCAGGACTGGGCCGAGATCCTGCTGCGCATGTACCTGCGCTGGTGTGAATCGCGCGGCTGGAAGACCGAGCTGATGGAAGTCTCCGGTGGCGACGTCGCCGGCATCAAGTCGGCCACGCTGCGCGTGGAAGGCGACTATGCCTATGGCTGGCTGAAGACCGAGACCGGCGTGCACCGCCTGGTGCGCAAGTCGCCGTTCGACTCGGACAACCGCCGCCACACCAGCTTCACCTCGGTGTTCGTGTCGCCGGAAATCGACGACAACATCGACATCACCATCAACCCGGCCGACCTGCGTACCGACGTGTACCGTTCGTCCGGTGCCGGTGGCCAGCACGTGAACAAGACCGAGTCGGCGGTGCGTATCACCCACATCCCGACCAACATCGTCGTGGCCTGCCAGACCGGCCGCAGCCAGCACCAGAACCGTGACAACGCGATGAAGATGCTGGCCGCCAAGCTGTACGAGCTGGAGATCCAGAAGCGCAACGCCGAAAAGGACGCCGTGGAAGCCACCAAGTCCGACATCGGCTGGGGCAGCCAGATCCGCAATTACGTGCTCGACCAGAGCCGTATCAAGGACCTGCGCACGGGCATCGAGCGTTCGGATACGCAGAAGGTGCTCGACGGCGACCTGGACGAGTTCGTCGAAGCCAGCCTGAAGGCCGGCCTGGCCGTGGGCTCCAAGCGCGTCGATGCCTGATCGACGTGCCTGCGCGGATATCATCGCCCTCCGTGATGGAGGGCGATGATGCGCAGCGAAAGTGAACGCAAGGAACTTGGCGGCTTCCTCAAGGCCTGCCGTGCCCGTGTCGACCCCGCCACGCTCGGCCTCCCGGCCGGGCGCCGGCGCACCCCGGGCCTGAAGCGGGAGGAAGTCGCGCTGGCGATCGGGGTCAGCGTCAGCTGGTACACCTGGATCGAGCAGGGGCGCGAAGTGCGCGCTTCGCCGGAGGTGCTGGAGCGCTTGGCGCAGGTACTGCGCATGAGTGATGACGAACGCGCCTATGCGTTCGCGCTGTCCGGCTACGGCGTGCCACTGGAGTCTCCCGACGAGACGGTCACCGATGGCCTGCGCCAGCTGGTCGAAGCGATGCAGCCGATCCCGGCTTACGTGCGCAATACCCGTTACGACATCCTGGCCTGGAACCCGGCCATCGCCGACCTGTTCGTGGACTACAGCCAGCTGGCGCCACATGAGCGCAACACGCTGCGGCTGATGTTCCTGTACCTGCCGTACCGCACGTTGATCCTCAACTGGGAAGAAATGACCCGCGGCCTGCTGGCAGGCTTCCGCGCGGCGATGGCGCAGGCGCCGGACAAGGCCCCGTTCCTCGCGCTGGCCGAGGACATCGCCGCGCACAGCGAGGAGTTCCGCCAGTGGTGGCCGGAGCACGACGTGCGCCGGTTCGACGAAGGTGCGAAGAAGCTGAACCATCCCACGCGCGGGTTGCTGGACCTGCAGTACGTGGCGCTGGTGCCGGAGAGCCGCCACGATCTGTCACTGGTGACCTACCTGCCGCGGAAGTAGGTTGGTCGGCAGGGCTGCGCCCTGCACCCACAGAGGCCGAAGCGACAGCAGCAGCAACAGCGGGCATTCCGTGGGATGGCGGGGCGGTGTGGGTTGGCAGGACACGCCGTAAACCCCGCTCCGCGGTCCGGCCCAGCCGCTGGCGGCTGTGCGTTCGGGCGCTTGCGAAGCAGTGCTTCGCAAGCAAAGCGCCCTCACCCCTGGGGGCTCGATGGCGCCTTGCTCGTGTGCGCTGTCCTGCGCACACGGCAAGACCGGGGTTGGGCGTCCTGCCCAACCCGCCCGAGGCATGCCTCGGGCCCATGGCGCCAACGGTCCTGCCAACCCACACCACCCCACCTCAGACAGATTTCGCGCGGTTGTTGGTAGGTGTCGACCTTGGCCGATACATCTGTCAGATATCGAAAGAAATTCCGGGGTCAGATCCGTTTTCCGTAGGAAAACGGATCTGACCCCAAGAGCATTTCCGACAGATCGCGGGAAATTGTCGAAGGCGGGGTGGGTCCGGTTGCGGGGGCGTGAGCGCCATGGATGGCGCGACCGAGGCTACATGGATGTATTCACGCCGTCCCCCGCAACCGGACCCACCCCACCATCCCGCGGAATGCACGCTGTTGCCGTTGCCTTGGTTTGAAGCCTCTGCGGGTGCAGGGCGCAGCCCTGCCAGGACAACCCACCCCATTCAGGCAGGTAAGTGCAGGTCACAGGATAAGTAGACGCCTTGTTGTGCCCGTCCATCGGGTCCACATTCCTGTGCAGGAGACGGGCCACCGCCCGTTGTCGAGACACCAGGAGACCTGCATGTCCGCTGCCCCCACCACCGCCATTTCCCGCGATCCCGCCACTGGCCAACAGATCGCCAGTCATCCCTTCGCCACCGACGCCGAACTGGAAGCGATCCTTGACCGCGGCCAGGCCGGCTTCGCGGCCTGGAGCGCCAGGAGCCTCGAACAGCGGGCGGAGGTGCTGCGCGCGATGGCTGCCGTACTGCGCCGTGACCGCGAGAAGCTGGCTGCGCTGGCCACCGCCGAAATGGGCAAGGTCCAGGCCGAGTCGCTGGCCGAGATCGAGAAGTGCGCCGTGCTGTGCGACTGGTACGCCGACAACGGTGCGCAGTTCCTGCGCGACGAACCGACCCAGGTGCCCGACGACAAGGCTTACGTGTCCTACCTGCCGCTGGGCGTGGTGCTGGGCATCATGCCGTGGAACTTCCCATACTGGCAGGTGATGCGCGCGGCGGTGCCGATCCTGATGGGCGGCAACGGCTTCCTGCTGAAGCCGGCCGAGAACATCGTCGGTACCGCGCAGCTGCTCGACGCGGCGTGGCGTGATGCAGGTCTGCCGGACGGTACCTTCATTGCCGCCAACATCAGCCGCGAAGGCACCAGTCGTGCCATTGCCGATGACCGCATCGCGGCGGTGACCCTGACTGGCAGCGTGGCCGCCGGCCGCAGCATCGCCGCCCAGGCCGGGCAGGCGCTGAAAAAGGTGGTGCTGGAACTGGGCGGCTCGGACCCGTTCATCGTGCTGGCCGACGCCGATCTGGACGCTGCCGTCGAAGCGGCGGTGGCCTCACGCTTCCAGAACACCGGGCAGGTCTGCATCGCCGGCAAGCGCATCATCGTCGAAGACGCGGTGTACGACCGTTTCGTGGCGCAGTTCTGCCAGAAGGTGCAGGCGCTGGCCATCGGTGATGGCCGTGAAGCGGGTAATCGCATTGGTCCGATGGCACGCCAGGATCTGCTGGAGCAGCTGGACGCGCAGGTGCGGGCCTCGGTGGACGCCGGCGCGAAGCTGCTGGTCGGTGGCCATCAACTGGATCGCCCGGGCGCGTTCTACGCCCCCACCGTGCTGGCCGACGTGGAGCCGGGCATGCAGGCTTTCGATACCGAAACCTTCGGGCCGGTGGCCTCGATCAGCCGCGCCCGCGATGCCGACCATGCGGTGGAACTGGCCAACCAGAGCGAGTTCGGCCTCAGTGGCAACCTGTGGAGCGGCGACCGCGCGCGGGCCATGCAGCTGGCACGCCGGCTGCAGACCGGCGGCGTGTTCGTCAACGGCTTCTCCGCTTCGGACCCGCGCGTGCCGATCGGCGGCGTGAAGAAGAGCGGCTTCGGCCGCGAGCTCTCGCACTTCGGCATCCGCGAATTCGTCAACGCGCAGACGGTGTGGTTCGACAAGCGTTGACGCGCAGCTTTCATCCTTCCTGCAACGATCCATCATCAGTCCAGCGAAAAGGACGGCATTCCAATGTCCAAGGGTTCAGATCTGCTTGTCGCCGCGCTTGAGAACGAAGGCGTCGAGCGTATTTTCGGCATCCCCGGCGAGGAGAACCTCGACGTGGTCGAATCACTCCGCCATTCCAGCATCGAGCTGGTCATCACCCGCCACGAACAGGCGGCGGTGTTCATGGCAGCCACCTACGGCCGCCTGACCGGGAAGCCGGGTGTGTGCCTGGCCACGCTCGGCCCGGGCGCGCTCAACTTCACCACCGGCGCCGCGTACGCGCTGCTGGGTGCGTGGCCGGTGATCATGATCACTGGCCAGAAGGGCATCGTCGCCAGCAAGCAGGCGCGTTTCCAGATTGTCGATATCGTCAGCACGATGAAGCCGCTGACCAAGCAGGCGCGGCAGATCGTCTCGGCGCGCACCATTCCGACCATCGTCCGCGAGGCATTCCGTACCGCGCTGGAAGAGCGCCCGGGCCCGGTGCTGCTGGAGCTGCCCGAAGACATCGCGGCCGATGAGGTCGGGGACGTAGCGCTGATTCCGCCGCACGCGGTGGATCGTCCCATTGCCAGTCCGGAAGCACTGGACCGCGCGGCGGAGATCATCCGCAATGCCAAGCGCCCGCTGCTGATGATCGCCTCGGCGGCGTCGCGGCCGCAGTCCAGCGAAGCGTTGTCGGCCTTCGTGTTGCGCGCGGGTATTCCGTTCTTCACCACGCAGATGGGCAAGGGGGCGGTGGCCGGTGGCTCGGGCCTGTACATGGGCACCGCCGCGTTGACCGAGCGTGACTACGTGCATATGGCCATCGACCAGGCCGACGTGATCGTGACCATCGGCCATGAGGTCACCGAGAAACCGCCGTTCGTGATGCGCCCGGGTGGGCCGACCGTGATCCATATCGGCTATTCGCAGGCGGCGGTGGAGCAGGTGTACTTCCCGCAGGTGGAAGTGATCGGTGACATCGGCCGTTCGCTGACCCAGCTGGCCGACCGTATCGAAGGTGCAGTGCCGAACGCCGACGCGCTGCTGCCACTGCGCGCGACCATTCTAGAACACCTGGCTGACCGTGCCGAGGAAGCTGGATTCACCCCGCAGCGGCTGGTGCACGACGTGCGCCAGGTGATGCCGCCGGACGGCATCGTGGCGCTGGACAACGGCATGTACAAGATCTGGTTTGCGCGCAATTACCGCACCCAGGTGGCCAATACGCTGCTGCTGGACAACGCGCTGGCGACGATGGGCGCGGGCCTGCCGTCGGCGATCATGGCCTCGATCCTGTACCCGCAGCGGCGGGTGCTGGCGGTGTGCGGCGATGGCGGTTTCATGATGAACAGCCAGGAGCTGGAGACCGCGCGCCGGCTGGGCCTGAACCTGGTGGTGCTGATCCTCAACGATGGCGCCTACGGGATGATCCGCTGGAAGCAGGCGGTGGATGGCTTCACCGACTACGGCATGACCTTCAGTAACCCGGATTTCGTGAAGTATGCGGAAGCCTATGGCTGCAAGGGGCATGAGGTGACGGCCATCGAGCAGTTCATCCCGACGCTGGAGGCGGCGTTCAACGAGGGTGGGGTGCACCTGGTATCGGTGCCGATCGACTACTCGGAGAACCAGCGGGTGCTGGTGGACGAGCTGCGTCAGGCGTTCCCGGGGAACGGGTAGAAACAGGTGGTTGGTAGCGCCGGGCCATGCCCGGCGGATTTCTGCGACCTGTCCGCCGGGCATGGCCCGGCGCTACCGCGTTGGCGGACGGTAGATCCACGCCATGCGTGGATGGCGGACCGCATACATAGGCCACGGAAAAGCGCCAACCAAGGTTGGCGACCACCAGGGCAGGGCGCCGGCCCAGGGCCGGGGCTGGGCGGTTTTGGTATGCTGGGCAACCGGCTGTGCCGGGCGCAACATCCCCCCTCACTATACGATTCCCGCAGATCCATGAGCGAAGCTACCGATACCCCCCCCGTTGACGAAAACAAGTTGATCGCCGAGCGCCGCGAGAAACTCAAAACGCTGCGTGGGCAGGGCATCGCGTACCCGAACGACTTCCGTCGCGAGGACTTCGCCGGCCGCCTGCAGGAAGAATTCGCCGACGCCGAGCAGTGGACCGCTGAGGCCCTGGAAGGCAACGGCCGCCAGGTGAAGATGGCGGGCCGCCTGATGGCCAAGCGCATCATGGGCAAGGCCAGTTTCGCGCAGATCCAGGACGAGTCCGGCCGCATCCAGCTGTTCCTGCAGGGCACGGTGCTGGGCGATGCCTATACCGCCTTCAAGGGCTGGGACGTGGGCGACATCATCGCCGTCGAAGGCGGCCTGACCCGTACCAAGACCGGCGAGCTGTCGGTCAAGGCCGAATCGATCCGCCTGCTGACCAAGTCGCTGCGCCCGCTGCCGGACAAGTGGCATGGCCTGGCCGACGTCGAGCAGCGCTACCGCCAGCGCTATGTCGACCTGATCGTGACCCCGGAGTCGCGCGCGGTGTTCATCAAGCGCTCGAAGATCATCCGCGCCATGCGCGCGTGGCTGGACAACCGCGACTTCCTCGAAGTCGAAACGCCGATGATGCATTACATCCCCGGCGGCGCGGCGGCCAAGCCGTTCACCACCCACCACAACGCGTTGGACCTGGACCTGTACCTGCGCGTGGCGCCGGAGCTGTACCTCAAGCGCCTGACCGTGGGTGGCCTGGAGCGCGTCTACGAGATCAACCGCAACTTCCGCAACGAAGGCGTCAGCACCCGCCACAACCCGGAATTCACCATGATGGAGCTGTACGAGGCCTACGCCACGTACAACGAGATCATGGACCTGACCGAAGGCGTGATCCGTGACGTGGCCACGACCGTCAACGGTGGCACCGAAGTCGAGTGGGATGGCGCGAAGATCGACCTGGGTCCGGCCTTCCGCCGCTGGCGCATGGACGAGGCGGTGCGCCACCACAACCCGGAAATCTCCGCTGCCGACTGCACCGACCGCGAGGCGCTCCTGCGCCATTGCGAGCGCTTGAAGATCCGCGTCAAGCCGTCTTACGGCTGGGGCAAGCTGCTGCTGGAGATCTTCGAAGCCACCGTCGAGCACACCCTGATCCAGCCGACCTTCATCACCGACCATCCGGTGGAGGTCTCGCCGCTGGCCCGTGCCAACGACAACGATCCGGGCTACACCGACCGCTTCGAGCTGTTCGTCAACGGCAAGGAGCTGGCCAATGGCTTCTCCGAGCTGAACGACCCGGAAGACCAGGCCCAGCGTTTCCAGGCCCAGGTGGCCGCGAAGGAAGGCGGCGACGACGAGGCGATGCACTACGACGCCGACTACATCCGTGCGCTGGAGTACGGGATGGCCCCGACCGGCGGCCTCGGCATCGGCGTCGATCGCCTGGTGATGCTGCTGACCGGCAGCAGCTCGATCCGTGACGTGCTGCTGTTCCCGTACATGCGTCCGGAGCAGTAAGTCGTCTTTTTGACTCCTGTTTGTGCGCGCCGTCGCGAAATGAGACGGCGCGATTGACGCCTCCCGCACTCGGCGTATCGTTAATGCACTACCTTGACGTCTGTTGTGGCTTGATCGGCGCCAGGGGGAGTGCGCACTGTGGAGAGTCCGCTTCACAATGTGATGACGATCATGAACCGGGACGCATGACACGGGAGTCAGGCCGATGCAGGGTGCGAGCGTTCGCAGCGGCAGGGTATCCTCGCCTGCTGATGATCCAGCATGGTCGAGAAACCAGGCAGAGTACGCGTTGAACATCGTCATTGTTGACGACCAGACGTCCGCGCGGACGATGCTGCGTCACGTCATCGAAGATATCGCGCCGGAACTGAGCGTGTATGACTTCGGTGATCCGTTGACCGCATTGGCCTGGTGCGAGGCGCATCCGGTCGACCTGCTGCTGCTCGATTACCGCATGCCGGAGATGGACGGGCTGGAATTCGCCCGCCGTTTCCGTCGCCTGCCCAAGCACCGCGACATTCCCGTGATCCTGATCACCGTCGTCGGCGACGAGCCGATCCGGCAGGCCGCGCTGGAAGCGGGCGTCATCGACTTCCTGGTCAAGCCGATCCGCCCGCGCGAACTGCGTGCGCGCTGCTACAACCTGCTGCAGCTGCGCCAGCAGACCGAGAACGTGAAGCAACGCGCCTTGTCGCTGGAGCAGCGGTTGCTGGCCAGCATGCACGAGGTCGAAGAGCGTGAGCGCGAGACCCTGTCGCGGTTGGCACGGGCGATCGAGTTCCGTGATGCCGGCACCAGTGCCTACCTCGAACGCATGGCGCGCGTGGCGGGGCTGATCGCCGAGCAGCTGGGCCTGCCCGAAGACGACGTGCGCCTGATCGAGATGGCCGCGCCGCTGCATGACATGGGCAAGATCGCCATTCCCGATGCAGTGCTGCTCAAGCAGGGCAAGCTCAACGACGAGGAGCTGGCGATCATGCGCCGGCACCCGCGCATCGGGCACGAGCTGCTCAGTGGCAGCCAGAACCGCTTCATCCAGGTGGGCGCATTGATCGCGCTGCGCCACCACGAACGCTATGACGGCAGCGGCTATCCCGATGGCCTGGTCGGCGAGGCGATTCCGCTGGAAGCGCGCATCGTGGCCGTGGCCGACGTTTTCGATGCCCTGATTTCGCCCCGTCCGTACAAGGAAGCATGGACCATGGAAGCCACACTGGCCTATCTGTACGCCCAGCGTGGCCGACTGTTCGACCCGCGCTGCGTGGATGCGCTGATGCGCGGTCACCAGCAGTTGATGGATATCTGCGCCCAGCACTCGACGGCATCGACGCGACCGGGTGGGTGACATGCAGGACCTGTTCGCACGCGTGAAGCGCCGGTTGGCGCAGCGTCCGGATTCGGAGCATGGCCAGGCGATCGTGCGGGTGGCGCTGATCTCGCTGATCCTGGTCTATGTGCTGCTGTCCGGAGCACGCCTCCACCGTCTGGAGCAGTACCAGGGCGTGCTGGCGACGGTGCTGACCGGATTGGGGCTTTCGCTGCTGCTGTTCGGTTGGCTGCTGTGGAAGCCGGAGCGCTCCGATCCGCGCCGGGTCGCCGGGATGCTGGCCGACTACGGCTTGATCGCCATCGGCATGATCCAGATGGGCGAGCCGCTGGCCTGGGTGTATGCGGTGGTGATGTGGGTGACGGTCGGCAATGGCCTGCGGTTCGGCTCGCGCTACCTGGCTGCGGCCATCGTGCTGGCGATGGCCAGTTTCGGTACGACCGTGTTGATGACCCCTTACTGGCAGGCCAACCTGGGCCTGGCCTTTTCCCTGTGGCTGGGACTGCTGGCGGTGCCGTTGTGCTGCTCGTCCCTGCTGCGCCGAAGGATGCGACATCCGACCATGGATACGACCCCCGCCGCTGCCTCCCCCAACCGCTCGTTGCTGGCCCGCTTCAAGCAGCGCCTGTCCGGGCGCGAGGACAGCGAGCACGCGCAGAACCTGATCCGCATCGTCATCACCGCGCTGTTCATCAGCTACCTGGGCTGGCGTTCGCTGAGCGGCGGTGGCGAAGCGCTGACCACGACCTGGTTGATCCTGGCCTTCGAGCTGACCATTTCCGCCGGCCTGCTGGCGGCGATCCTGGTCAATCCCGGCGCGTCGCATGTGCGCCGGGTGATCGGCATGCTGACCGATTACACCTGCATGGCCTGGATCATGACCATCCAGGGCGAACCGGCCGCGCCGCTGTACGCGGTGATGCTGTGGGTGACCATCGGCAACGGCATGCGCTACGGCAGTACCTATCTGCGCGTGGCCACCGCCATGGGCTGCCTGGCGTTCCTGTGTACGGTGATGCTGTCGCCCTACTGGCGTGGGCACGACTATCTGGGCTGGGGCCTGCTGCTGGGCCTGGGCGCGATCCCGCTGTACTTCGATTCGCTGCTGCATGCGCTCACCCGTGCAGTGGCCGAGGCGCGCCAGGCCAACGAAGCCAAGAGCCGCTTCCTGGCCAACATGAGCCATGAGTTCCGCACGCCGTTGAACGGGCTGGCCGGCATGACCGAAGTGCTGGCCACCACCCGCCTGGACGATGAGCAGCGCGAGTGCCTGAACACCATCCAGGCTTCCACCCGCAGCCTGCTGGCGCTGGTGGAGGAGGTGCTGGACATCTCCGCGATCGAGGCGGGCAAGGTGCGGGTGGAGTGGCACGAGTTCGCGCTGGCCGATGTGCTGCAGGCGATCAACCTGATCCTGACCCCGCAGACCCGCTCCAAGTCGCTGGATTACCGCGTGCATGTGGACGACAACGTGCCGCCGCGCCTGCTTGGCGATGCCGGTCATCTGCAGCAGATCCTGCTCAATCTGATGGGCAATGCGGTCAAGTTCACCGACAGCGGCTACGTGCATCTGCGTGTTTCCAGCCTGGACGCAGCGGGCAGCGAGCGGGCGCGCCTGCGTTTCGAGATTGTCGA
This sequence comes from Stenotrophomonas maltophilia R551-3, assembly GCF_000020665.1. NCBI lineage: Bacteria > Pseudomonadati > Pseudomonadota > Gammaproteobacteria > Lysobacterales > Lysobacteraceae > Stenotrophomonas > Stenotrophomonas maltophilia. The sequence continues at coordinate 2,058,424 of NC_011071.1, forward strand.
CAGCGGCATCGGCGTGCCGGTGGCGCTGCGCGGTCGGCTGTTCAATGCCTTCGAGCAGGGCGATGTCGGCCTGGCCCGTCGTCATGAAGGCACTGGCCTGGGCACGGCCATTGCCAAGGGCCTGGTCGAATCGATGGGCGGGCAGGTCGGTTATGCGCCGAACAGCCCGCGCGGCAGCGTGTTCTGGGTTGAGATCACGCTGGACGTGGCAGAGGCCTCATCAGCCCCGGCGGTTCCGTCCGAGGTTGCTGAAGCCGGCAATGTCATCGCATTTTCCAACCCCTTCCTGCGCCATCGTGCCCGGGTGCGCAGCCTGCGCGTGCTGGTGGCCGACGACCACGAGGCCAACCGCATGGTGCTGCAGCGGTTGCTGGAGAAGGCCGGCCACAAGGTCACCTGCGTCAATGGCGGCGCCGAAGTGCTCGATGCATTGGAGCAGGCCAGTTACGACGCAGCGATCGTCGATCTGCACATGCCGGGCATGAGCGGACTGGACCTGCTCAAGCAGCTGCGGGTGATGCAGGCCAGCGGCATGCCCTATGTGCCGGTGATGGTCCTCAGTGCCGATGTCACCCCCGATTCGATCCTGCGCTGCGAACAGGCCGGCGCACGCGCCTTTCTGGCCAAGCCGGTAGTGGCAACCCGATTGCTGGAAGTATTGGCCGATGTTGCTGCCAACATCCGCCCGGAATCCGGCATCCAGTCGGTTCCCGCACTTCCGGTGGGCGATGGCGTGCTTGATACGGCAGTGCTGGATGAACTGGCGTCGCTGGGCATGGGCGACGGCTTCGAGCGCAAGTTCATCGACCAGTGCCTGGTGGATGTCGATGCCAGCATGGGCCAGCTGCAGGCCTGCGGCGAACGCCAGGCCTGGGAGGATTTCCGCGAGCACGCCCACGCCCTGCGCGGGGTGGCGAGCAACCTGGGGCTGGTCCAGGTTGCTGCCTCCAGCGGCGAGATCATGCGCATGGCGGACTGGCAGTTGAAGGGCGAGTGGGTGGCCCGCCTTGGCAGTCTTGCCGCCGCCCTGCGCCTCGGCAGGAATGCACTGGTCGCCCGCAGCGCGGACATCGCGCGCCGTGACGACAGCGAGCGCAGCCCGTCCTGAACCGCCGCGCTGTCAGGCCGGGTCGCCATTGCGCCGGGCCTGTGCCCGCACCAACCGGTCCATGGTACGCAGGGACTTCTCGCCGAGCTGCATGGCGGTATCCACCCAGATCTCGGTGATCCGCATCATTTCGTGCAACGGCACCATGCTGGCGATCTCGTTGACCTCGCGCATCGCGGCCCAGGCATGCGGAATCCGCTTGCTGTCCTTGATCACCTGTTCGACGGCGGCAACGCCTTCGCCGACCGGCACCACGATGTCGACCAGCCCCATTTCCTTGAGCTGGCTGGCGGTGTAGAGGTTGCCCTCCAGCATGATCTTCTCGGCCAGGCGCGGGCTGATGCGCTGGCACAGGAAGGAGTAGGCGCCCATGCCGGGGAACAGGTCGAACAGCACCTCCGGCAGGCCCATCAGCACGCCTTCCTCGGCGACGATGGTGTGGCAACTCAGCGCAGCTTCGAAGCCGCCGCCCAGTGCATTGCCCTGGACCAGGGCGATGCTGTGCGCACGTGCGCCGAGCCCGGCATGGAAGGCGTGCACGCCGCGTACGCAGCGCTGGGCATAGTCGAGCAGGCGGGCGCGGTCGCCTTCGCGGATCAGCCGGCAGAACAGCTCGAGGTCACCACCCAGGTTGAACACGTCACTGTCCGAGGCCAAGACGACATGGGGTGACAGGACGTGCGAGGCGCTGAGGCGTTCGCCCAGTTCGCGCTGGTAGTCGACGATGTCATCGACCAGGCGCGAGGCGAAGCAGGGCCGGCCCGGCTGGTTGACCAGGTTGGCATGCATGTGGATCCAGTAGACATCCCGCTCGGGCTCTTCGGTAATGCGCAGGGTAGGGTGCAGCGAGGGGCGGGTGATGATGGGGCGTACTGCAGACATGGGAGTTCTCCGTGTGACCGTCCGGCCAACCGCAGAGCGGACGGAGAGGAGTGAGGGGAGGCGAGCTGAACGTGCGGCGGCGACTGATTCTATGCACCCGTCGTGAACCGCCCGCAAGCGCTGTGCCGGCCATGTTCCGGTAATAAAAAGACCCCGCCGTTGCCGGCGGGGTCCCTGTTCTGCTCGCTTGCCCGGAAACCCTTACGGGGCGGGCGTATCACGCAGCTCGCGACGGAGAATCTTGCCGACGTTGGTCTTCGGCAGCTCTTTTCGGAATTCTACGATTCTGGGGTGCTTGTAACCGGTCAGGTTTGCCCGCGCATGTTCCTTGACCATTTCCGCGGTCAGGTTCGGGTCCTTCTTCACGATCACGACCTTCACCACCTCGCCGGATTTTTCATCCGGGACGCCGACCGCGGCCACTTCCAGCACGCCCGGCATCATCGCGATGACGTCCTCGACCTCGTTCGGGTACACGTTGAAGCCGGACACCAGGATCATGTCCTTCTTGCGGTCGACGATGTAGAAGAAGCCCTGCTCATCCATCCTGGCCATGTCGCCGGTGTGCAGCCAGCCGTCGGCATCGATGGCGGTGGCGGTTTCTTCCGGGCGCTGCCAGTAACCCTTCATCACCTGCGGGCCCTTGATGCACAGTTCGCCCACTTCACCCAGCGGCAGGATGTTGCCGTTGTCGTCCTTGATGCAGGCATCGGTTGACGGGATCGGCAGGCCGATCGAGCCATTGTATTCGGGCAGGGTGAGCGGGTTGATGCAGGCCGCCGGCGAGGTTTCGGTCAGGCCATAGGCCTCGACCAGGGTCACCCCGGTGGTCTTCTTCCAGCGTTCGGCCACGGCGCGCTGCACCGCCATGCCGCCACCCAGGGTGAACTTGACCGAGGAGAAGTCGATCTCGTCGAAGCCCGGGGTATTGAGCAGGCCGTTGAACAGCGTGTTGACGCCGGTGATGGCGGTGAAGCGGGTGCCCTTGAGCTCCTTGACGAAGCCCTTCATGTCGCGCGGGTTGGTGATCAGGTGGTTGCAGCCACCGAACTTCATGAAGACCAGGCCGTTCGCGGTCAACGCGAAGATGTGGTACAGCGGCAGGGCGGTGATGATCACTTCCTTGCCCGGCTCGATGCCCGAGGTGGACAGCCACGCAGACGCCTGCTGCATGTTGGCGATCAGGTTGCGGTTGGTCAGCATCGCGCCCTTGGCCACGCCGGTGGTGCCACCGGTGTACTGCAGGAAGGCGATGTCGTCGTGGTCGATCTCGACCGCCGGAAGCGTGTGCCGGCTGCCCAGCTTGAGCGCCTGCTTGAAGCGGACGGCGCCCTTGATGTGGTAGTTGGGCACCATCTTCTTGACGTACTTCAGCACGAAGTTGACGATCGCGCCCTTGGCGCCGAGCAGGTCGCCCAGGCCGGTGGTAATGACGTGCTTGACCGGCGTATCGGCGATGACCTGCTCGACGGTGTCGCCGAAGTTGTCGACCACCACCAGGGCACTGACGCCGGCATCAACCAGCTGGTGCTTGAGTTCGCGCGCGGTGTACAGCGGGTTGACGTTGACCACGGTCAGGCCGGCGCGCAGCACGCCGAAGGTGGCCACCGGGTACTGCAGGCAGTTGGGCATCATCAGGGCGACGCGGTCACCCTTCTTGAGCTTGAGCTCACCCAGCAGGTAGGCCGCGAACTGGTTGACCAGCGTATCGGTCTCGCCGTAGGTGATGACCTTGCCGAAGCTGGAGTAGGCGGGACGGTCGCGGAATTTCGCGACGGAGGCGTCGAAGACCGAGGCGACCGAATGGAATTCGTTGACGTCGATTTCGGCGGGAACGCCTTTCGGATAGCTCTGCAGCCAGGGACGATCCAGACTCATATTCCCCCTCCAGGAATCGTGATGATTTAGGTTACGGCCCTGAGCGTATCGACAATGGCCGTTCATTGCAGCATACCCCGCCGTAGGGAAAACGCGAAGAGGCCCCGAGGGGCCTCTTTGCTTGGTAGTGCCGGCCGCTGGCCGGCATCTGCGCTCGATCGGGATTCCGGTGGATGCCGGCCAGCGGCCGGCACTACCGTGGCCCCAAGCGGGGCGCTTGCGTCAGCCCTGCTTACGTACCGGTGCGCCGTTGGCCTTGTAGTACGGCGCGGTGCTGCGGGCCAGCGGGGTACGGCCGCGGATCACGTCGGCCAGCTTCTCGGCGATCATGATGGTCGGCGCGTTGAGATTGCCGGTCACCACCTGCGGCATGATCGAGGCATCGACGATGCGCAGGCCTTCCAGGCCGTGCACGCGGCCCTGGCCGTCAACCACCGCCATCGGATCATCGGCGTGGCCCATCTTGTTCGAGCACGACGGGTGGTAGGCGGTCTCGGCATGCTCGCGCACGAATGCATCGATCTGCGCGTCGGTCTGCAGTGCGCTGCCCGGCGAGATCTCGCGGCCGCTGTACGGCGCCAGCGCCGGCTGCGCGAAGATCTCGCGGGTGATCCGGATCGCGGCACGGAACTCGCGCCAGTCCTGGTCGTGCGACATGTAGTTGAACAGGATGCTCGGGTGTTCGCGCGGGTCCTTCGAACGCACGTGGATGCGGCCGCGGCTGGGCGAACGCATCGAACCGACGTGCATCTGGAAGCTGTGCGCCTTGATCGGGTTGGAGCCGTTGTAATTGATCGCCACCGGCAGGAAGTGGTACTGCAGGTTCGGCCAGTCGAACTCGGTATCGCTGCGGATGAAGCCACCGGCCTCGAACTGGTTGCTGGCGCCGATGCCGGTGCCAAGGAACAGCCACTCGGCGCCGATCGCCGGCTGGTTGTAGAGCTTCAGTGCCGGTGCCAGCGAGACCGGCTTCTTGCACTCGTACTGCAGGTACATCTCAAGGTGGTCCTGCAGGTTGGCGCCGACGCCCGGCAGGTGGTGCACCAGGTCGATGTCCAGGCTGCGCAGCAGGTCGGCCGGGCCGACGCCCGAGCGCTGCAGGATCTGCGGCGAAGCGATGGCGCCGCCGCACAGCAGCACTTCGCGGCGGGCGGTGGCACGCTGCGGCTGGTCGTTGTGCAGCCACTGCACGCCCACCGCACGCTTGCCCGAGAACAGGATGCGGTCGGTCAGCGCGTGGGTGACGATGGTCAGGTTCGGGCGCGGCTTGGCCAGGTCCAGGTAGCCACGGGCGGTGCTGGAACGACGGCCCTTCGGGGTCACCGTGCGGTCCATCGGGCCGAAGCCTTCCTGCTGGTAGCCGTTGAGGTCGTCGGTGCGCGGGTAGCCGGCCTGCACGCCGGCCTCGACCATCGCAGCGAACAGCTCGTTGTTGCCGGCCTTGGGCGTGGTCACGCGCAGCGGGCCTTCGCCACCGTGGTAGTCGTTGGGGCCGATGTCACGGGTTTCGGCCTTGCGGAAGTACGGCAGGCAGTCCAGGTAGGTCCAGTCTTCCAGGCCCGGCATGCTGGCCCAGTTGTCGTAGTCCATCGCGTTGCCGCGGATGTAGCACATGCCGTTGATCAGCGACGAGCCACCCAGCCCCTTGCCACGGCCGCAGTCCATGCGGCGGTTGTTCATGAAGGGCTCGGGATCGGTCTTGTACGCCCAGTTGTAGCGCTTGCCCTGCAGCGGGAAGGCCAGTGCCGCCGGCATCTGGGTACGGAAGTCGAGCCGGTAGTCCGGGCCACCGGCTTCCAGCAGCAGCACGCTGACATCGGCATCTTCGGTGAGGCGGGTGGCCAGCACGTTGCCGGCCGAACCGGCGCCGATGATGATGTAGTCGTACTCGTTATGGGTGCTCATGGTTGCTCTCCTGCAGGCCGGGGCGCGCTGCATGCAGGCGTCCCGGCGGAATGTCGGATCGGCACGATGGCCGGACGTGGGGCGCGCCCGGAGGCGCGCCGGTCAGAACACGCTGGCGTAGTCGCCCAGTTCCACCTGCACCGACTTGATGCGGGTGTAGTGGCCGAGGGTGGAGAGGCCGTTCTCACGGCCGACGCCGGATTCCTTGTAACCGCCAACCGGCATTTCGGCCGGCGATTCGCCCCAGGTGTTGATCCAGCAGATGCCGGCTTCCAGGCGGTGGATGATGCGGTGGGCGCGGCTGACGTCCTTGCTGACCACGCCGGCGGCGAGGCCGAAGGTGGTGTCGTTGGCACGACGCACCACTTCGTCTTCGTCGTCGTAGGCAAGGATGCTCATCACCGGCCCGAAGATCTCTTCCTTGACGATGGTCATGTCATCGCGGCAGTCGGAGAACACGGTCGGCAGCACGTAGGCACCGTTGGCCAGCGCGCCTTCGGTGGCACGGCCGCCGCCGGTCAGCAGGCGGGCGCCTTCGGCCTTGCCGCTTTCGATGTAGCGCAGCACGTTTTCCATGTGCGGGAAGCTGGTGAGCGGACCGAAGTTGGTCTCGGCGGCCATCGGGTCGCCGATGCGGATGCGCTTGACGCGCTCGACCACGGCGGCTTCGAACGCGGCCAGCATGCTGCGCGGCACGAACACGCGGGTGCCGTTGGTGCAGACCTGGCCGGAGCTGAAGAAATTGGCCATCACCGCGATGTCGGCGGCGCGGTCGAGGTCGGCGTCATCGCAGATCACCAGCGGCGACTTGCCGCCCAGCTCCATGGTCACTTCCTTCAGCGACGAGGACGCGGCGCTGGCCATGACCTTCTTGCCGGTGGCGACGCCGCCGGTGAAGGAGATCTTCTCGATCACCGGGTGCTCGGTCAGCCACTGGCCGATCTCGCGGCCCGGGCCCTGCACGACGTTGAACACGCCGGCCGGCACACCGGCTTCGGTGTAGATTTCGGCCAGTCGGATCGCGGTCAGCGGCGTCACTTCGGACGGCTTGAACACCATCGCGTTGCCGGCGGCCAGCGCCGGTGCCGACTTCCACATGGCGATCTGGATCGGGTAGTTCCAGGCGCCGATGCCGGCGACCACGCCCAGCGGCTCGCGGCGGGTGTAGAAGAAGCTCGATTCGCGCAGCGGCAGCTGGATGCCTTCGATGGCGGTGGCCAGGCCGGCGTAGTACTCGACCACGTCGGCACCGGTGACGATGTCCACGGTGGTGGTTTCGGCCAGCGCCTTGCCAGTGTCCAGGGTTTCCAGGTGGGCCAGTTCGTCGTTGCGCTCGCGCAGGATCTCGACCGCGCGGCGCAGGATGCGCGAACGCTCCATGGCGGTCATCGCGGCCCACACCTTCTGGCCTTCGGCCGCGCTCTGCACGGCCCGTTCGACGTCGGCCTGGCTGGCGACCTGCACTTCAGCGATCACGTCACCGGTGGCCGGGTTGACGGTCCTGAAGGTCTTGCCGCTGGTGGCATCGACGCGCTGGCCGTGGATGTAGAGCTGTTGGACGGGCAGGGTGGTCATGGGGCGTACTCCTTGGAAGGGGGCGGGTGCTGCAACGCTTATAGCGCGGCAGCCTGCAACTGGAAGTCGATGTAGCCGTAAGCGATGCGCCGGGACTTCTCGGCATTGAACTGGCCGCCGACCAGGCTGCCGCGCAGCCACAGGCCGTCGATCATCGCGGCCAGGCCACGGGCGGCCAGGCGGGCCTGCGGGTGGGGCAGCAGGCGGTTGAACTGATGGCACAGGTTGGAGAACAGGCGCTGGTCGTTGGCGCGCTGCAGGCGGGCCAGTTCCGGCTGGTGCATGCTGGCGGCCCAGAAGGTCAGCCAGACGCGCATCGCGGTGCCGTTGATCTGGCTGTCGTCGAAGTTGCCGTCGACGATGGCGCGCAGCTGGTCGCGCGGGTCGTCGCCGGCGTCGGCGCGGTAGCGGGCGACCGCCTCCTTCAGTTCGCGCAGGATCTGCCGCATTGCAGCATTGAGCAGGCCGTCCTTGTCGCCGAAGTAGTGGGCGACGATGCCGCTGGACAGCCCGGCCTTCTTCGCGATGGTGGCGACGGTCGCATCGGCCATGCCGATCTCGTCGATGGTCTGGAAAGTGGCCCGGATCAGCTGCTCGCGCCGTACCGGTTCCACGCCTTTCTTCGGCATTGTCTCTCCACGGATTGCGACCCGAAGGATCGGGCTGCCGACCATTATGCTTTTTATTGATTGAACGTTCAATCAATAAACCCTAGGATGCGCTCGCGCCCCACGCCATGGGCCCGGTTTACCGGTCCGGCCCCGCCCATGTGCTCCCTCGGACTTGATGAGACGACCCCATGTCTTCCCTGGCTCATCCCAAGCGTTCGCCCCTGCGCTTGAACCGTTTTGTCTTCTTCAGTTCCTCGGTGTCGATCGGCATCCTCGGGCTGCTCACCGTTCTCTATCCCGAAGGCAGCGAGCACTGGCTGCAATGGGCGCAGGCCGAGGTCTCGGCGGCGTTCGGCTGGTGGTACATGCTGCTGATCGTGCTGTGCCTGGGCTTCGTGCTGTGGCTGGCGTTCTCGCCCTACGGCCGCATCCGCCTGGGCCATAACGAGGAATCGCCGGCCTTCGGCTACGTCGCCTGGGTGTCGATGTTGTTCTCGGCAGGCATCGGCATCGCGCTGCTGTACTACGGCGCCTACGAGCCGCTGGACCATTTCCTCAATCCGCCCGGGCAGCCCGGCGGAACGGTGGCAGCGGGCCGCGAGGCGATGGTGCTGACCTTCCTGCACTGGGGCCTGCACGGCTGGGCGCTGTACGCCCTGGTCGGCGTGGCGCTGGGCTATTTCGCCTACCGCCGGAACCTGCCGCTGGCGCTGCGCTCGGCGCTGTACCCGATCTTCGGTGAGCGCATCCACGGCCGCATCGGTGACATGGTCGATGGCTTCGGCATCCTTGCCACGCTGATCTCGATGGTGACCAACCTCGGCATTGGCGCGCTGGTGGTGCAGTCCGGCCTGGTCTACCTGTTCCACATCCCGGATACGCCGCAGGTGCTGGTGGCGATCGTGCTGGTGATGATGGTGGTGGCCACCATCGGCGTGGTGGCCGGTGTGGAGAAGGGCATTGCCTGGCTGTCCAACCTCAACGTGCGCCTGCTGTGCGGCCTGCTGCTGTTCGTGCTGGTCACCGGCCCGACCCTGCACCTGTTCGACGGCCTGATCCAGAACACCGGCGATTACCTCGGCGCGTTCGTGCGCAAGAGCTTCGACATGTACCTCAACGACCCGAAGGGCCGTGAGTGGATGGGCTCGTGGACGCTCTTCTACTGGGCCTGGTGGATCGCCTGGGCGCCGTTCGTGGGTCTTTTCGTGGCACGCATCTCGCGTGGCCGCACCATTCGTGAAGTGATCATGGGCGTGCTGCTGATCCCGCTCGGCTTCACCCTGGCCTGGCTGTCGATCTTCGGCAACACCGCCATCGACCTGGTGCTGAACCACGGCCAGGCGGTTCTTGGCGAGGTAGCCCAGCACGATGCGGCGATGACGCTGTTCAAGCTGCTGGAATACCTGCCCGGCGCGCCGTACGTGGCCGGTGCCGCGGTGGTGATCGGCTTCGTGCTGTTCCTGACCCCGGTCGATTCGGGCACGCTGATGATCGCCAACCTGTGCACCCGTCGCGTTGACGATGGCGTGGAAGACGGCCATGACGCGCCGATCTGGCTGCGCGTGTTCTGGGCGGCCGGCATCACCGTGGCCAGCGTCGGCCTGCTGCTGGCCGGCAACTTCAGTGCGATGCAGACGGCGGTGGTGCTGTGCGGCCTGCCGTTCTCGTTCACCCTGGCGTTCTACATGTGGGGCCTGCTGAAGGCACTGCGCACCGACCCGGACGCACCGCGTCGGTAGATAGCGCCGGGCCCTGCCCGGCAAACGCGAAAGCAAAGGGCCGGATCTGTGAGGATCCGGCCCTTTGCGTTTGCTTCCGGGATCCGCCGGGCATGGCCCGGCGCTACCAGTTACTTGGCTGCCAGCTGGCGCAGCACGTACTGCAGCAGGCCACCATGACGGAAGTACTCCACTTCCTTCGGGGTCAGCAGCATCACCGAAACCTCGAAGGTCTTCCTGGTGCCATCGGCCTTGGTCGCGGTGACGGTGGCACGCTTGCTGGCACCGTCCTGCAGGCCGGTGATGTCGATCACTTCCGAACCGTCCAGTCCCAGGCTCTGTGCGTTCTCGCCGTTGCGGAACTGCAGCGGCAGCACGCCCATGCCGACCAGGTTGGAGCGGTGGATGCGCTCGAAGCTTTCGGCGATGACCGCCTTCACCCCCAGCAGCAGGGTGCCCTTGGCCGCCCAGTCACGCGACGAGCCGGTGCCGTATTCCTTGCCGGCCAGCACCACCAGCGGCACCTTGTCGGCCTTGTACTTCATGGCCGCATCGTAGATCGCCAGCTTCTCCGGCTGGCCGCCGCCGGCCGGGTAGTACAGGGTGTTGCCGCCTTCCTCGCCACCGAACATCAGGTTCTTGATGCGGATGTTGGCGAACGTGCCGCGGACCATCACGTCATCGTTGCCGCGGCGGCTGCCGTAGCTGTTGAAGTCGGCCGGCTGCACGCCGCGCTCCTGCAGGAAGCGGCCTGCCGGCGAGTCCTTCTTGATGTTGCCGGCCGGGGAGATGTGGTCGGTGGTGATCGAATCGCCGAACAGGCCCATCACGCGCGCGCCGTGCACGTCGTCGATGCTGCCGGTCTGCATGGTCATGCCATCGAAGTACGGCGGGTTCTTGATGTAGGTGGAGGCATCGCTCCACTCGTACAGGTTGCCGTCCGGAGAAGCGATGGTGTTCCAGCGGGTATCACCCTTGAACACATCGGCGTAGTTCTGCTTGAACATCTCCGGGCCGATGGTGGCGGCGATGACGTCGCCGATTTCCTTGTTGCTCGGCCAGATGTCGCGCAGGAACACCGGCTGGCCGTCGCTGCCGGTACCCAGCGGCTGGGTGGTCAGGTCGATGTCGGTGGTACCGGCGATGGCGTAGGCCACCACCAGCGGCGGACTGGCCAGGTAGTTCATCTTCACTTCGGGGTGCACGCGGCCCTCGAAGTTGCGGTTGCCGGACAGCACCGAGGTGACCACCAGATCGCCGGTGGCGATGCCGGCGCTGACTTCGGTCGGCAGCGGGCCGGAGTTGCCGATGCAGGTGGTGCAGCCGTAGCCGACCACGTAGAAGCCGATCTTCTCCAGCTCCTTCAGCACGCCGGCCTTTTCCAGGTAATCGGTGACCACGCGCGAACCTGGGCCGAGCGAGGTCTTCACCCACGGCTGGCGGTTCAGGCCCTTGGTGGCCGCGTTGCGGGCCAACAGGCCGGCACCGATCATCACCGCCGGGTTGGAGGTGTTGGTACACGAGGTGATGGCAGCGATGACCACTGCACCATCCTTCAGGCGGACCTTGCGGCCTTCGGTCTCGATATCGGCAAAGCCCTTGGCCAGCTGCTCGTTGCCAACCGCAGCGCCGCCGCCTTCGTTGACGAAGGTGGAGACATCCTCGCTGCGCTTGTCGCGGTTGGCGGTCATGCCGACCAGTGCCTCGCGGTAGTTCTTCTGCACGTCTTCCAGCAGCACGCGGTCCTGCGGACGCTTCGGGCCGGCCAGCGACGGCTTCACCGTGCCCATGTCCAGTTCCAGCGTGGTGCTGTACTGCGCATGCGGACTGCTGGCGTCGTGCCACAGGCCCTGGGCCTTGGCGTAGGCTTCGACCAGGTCGATCTGCTCTTCGCTGCGGCCGGACAGGCGCAGGTAGTTCAGTGATTCGTGATCGATCGGGAAGATGCCGCAGGTGGCGCCGTATTCGGGGGCCATGTTGCCGATGGTGGCACGGTCGGCCAGCGGCAGGTGCTGCAGGCCCTCGCCGAAGAATTCCACGAACTTGCCGACCACGCCGAGCTTGCGCAGCATCTGGGTGACGGTCAGCACCAGGTCGGTGGCGGTGGCGCCCTCGGGCAGCTTGCCGGTCAGCTTGAAGCCGACCACCTGCGGGATCAGCATCGAGGACGGCTGGCCGAGCATGGCCGCCTCCGCTTCGATGCCGCCCACGCCCCAGCCGAGCACACCGATGCCGTTGATCATGGTGGTGTGGCTGTCGGTGCCGAACACGGTATCCGGGTAGGCCACCGCCTTGCCATCCTTGTCCGCGGTCATGACCACGCGGGCCAGGTTCTCCAGGTTCACCTGGTGGACAATGCCGGTGTTCGGCGGCACCACCTTGAAGTTGTCGAAGGCCTTCTGGCCCCAGCGCAGGAAGCCGTAGCGTTCCTGGTTGCGCTGGAATTCGATCCTGCCGTTGAGGTCCAGCGCATCGGGCTTGCCGAACACATCGACCTGCACCGAGTGGTCGATGACCAGTTCGGAGGGAATCTGCGGGTTGATCTGCTCCGGCGAGCCGCCGAGCTTGACCACCGCGTCACGCATCGCGGCCAGGTCGACCACGCAGGGCACGCCGGTGAAGTCCTGCAGGACCACGCGCGCCGGCATGAAGGCGATCTCGGTGTCCGGCTCGGCCGCCGGGTTCCAGCGGGCCACGGCTTCGATGTGGTCCTTGCCGACGGTGACGCCGCCATCCTCGTGCCGGAGCAGGTTCTCCAGCAGGATCTTCATCGAGTAGGGCAGGTGGGAGATATCGAAGCGCTGGCCCAGCGTGGGCAGGCTGAAGTAGTCGTAGGTCTTGCCGCCGACGTTCAGCTGGCTGCGGGTGGAGAACGAATCGCTCATGCGGGGTAACTCCTTCTTGCGGATGGCTTGCTCTGGCCCGTGCGTGGACGGGCCTGCTTGCGGTCGCCGCGGGCCTGGTGGCCCCGGTCCTCCCAGTATGAACCCCAGACTGAATGGATTCATCCGGGCCGGGTCCGGCCTGCGGCATCGGTTCCAGACTACAGGGGAAGGTGTATGGCGTATGTCACGTTTGTGGCCGATCCATTGCGAGGCAAGGGCTGGCGGGGTGCCGGTCCTGTTCAGGGTGGAAGTATGCCCGGGGAAGTATGTATAATTTGTGCATACTCTGGAGGGCCTACCGATGGAAGCCACTGTTGCAGAACGCGGACAGATCACCCTGCCCAAGGCGGTGCGTGATGCCCTCGGCCTGACCAAGGGCACGCTGCTGAAGGTCGAACTGGATGGCAGCCGCATCATCCTGCGCAAGAGTGTTGACGATGCCATTTCACGGGCGCGCGGCAAGTTCGCGCTGGACGGCTTCGAATCGTCCGACGCCGCCGTGCGTTCGGTGCGCGACGAGGAATAAGCCGTGATGATCGCCGTTGATTCACCGGTGCTGGTCGAGCTGCTCAGCAATGGTCCGCAGGCCGATGCCGTGGAAGCCATCCTCAGGCAGAGCCTGGTCGGTGGCCGCGTGGTGGTCTGTGGCGCGACCCTGGCCGAGGTCTGCGCATCGCTGCGCGGCGGCGCCGAGGTGCTCGAAGCGCTGGAAGAAATGGGCGTTCACTTCAACCCGATGGAAGCCAAGTCGGCGCTGCGCGCCGGCGAGATGCACCGCCGTCACCGCCAGCGCAGCGGCAGCCGCCGGAGCCTGGATGAATTCATGGTCGGCGCCCACGCACTGCTGCAGTGCGATGGCCTGATCACCTGGAACGATACGTTTTACCGCGACTACTTCAAGGGCCTGAAGCTGATCGTGCCGCAAGCCTGAGCCCACTTTTTTCAACCTACGCATTACCCGGGAGTTGTCATGTTGGAAGCCTACCGCCACCACGTCGCCGAGCGCGCTGCGCTTGGCATCCCGCCGCTGCCGCTGAGCGCGCAGCAGACGGCCGATGTCATCGAACTGCTGAAGAATCCGCCGCAGGGCGAGGCCGAGTTCCTGCTCGACCTGCTGACCCACCGCGTGCCGGCCGGCGTCGATGACGCGGCCAAGGTCAAGGCCTCGTACCTGGCGGCAATCGCCCTGGGCAGCGAGCAGAACCCGCTGATCAGCCGTGAGCGCGCCACCGAACTGCTGGGCACCATGCTCGGCGGTTACAACGTTGCCCCGCTGGTACAGCTGCTGGACGACGCCAGCGTCGGCACCATCGCCGCCAACGGTCTGAAGAAGACCCTGCTGGTGTTCGATGCCTTCCATGACGTGCAGGAAAAGGCCAAGGCCGGCAATGCCAACGCCCAGGCCGTGCTGCAGAGCTGGGCCGATGCCGAGTGGTTCACCGGCAACCCGGAAGTGCCGCAGAGCCTGACCGTCACCGTGTTCAAGGTGCCGGGCGAAACCAACACCGACGACCTGTCGCCGGCACCGGACGCGACCACCCGCCCGGACATCCCGATGCACGCCCTGGCGATGCTGAAGAACAAGCGCGAAGATGCGCCGTTCACTCCGGAAGAGGACGGCAAGCGCGGCCCGATCCAGCAGATCCTCGACCTGAAGGACAAGGGCCACCTGGTCGCCTACGTCGGCGACGTGGTCGGCACCGGTTCCTCGCGCAAGTCGGCCACCAACAGCGTGCTGTGGTGGACCGGCGATGACATTCCGTTCATTCCGAACAAGCGCGCCGGTGGCGTCTGCCTGGGTTCGAAGATCGCCCCGATCTTCTACAACACCATGGAAGATGCCGGTGCACTGCCGATCGAGCTGGACGTGTCGAAGATGGAGCACGGCGATGTCGTCGAGCTGCGTCCGTACGAAGGCAAGGCGCTGAAGAACGGTGAAGTGATCGCCGAGTTCCAGGTCAAGTCCGAAGTGCTGTTCGACGAAGTGCGCGCCGGTGGCCGCATTCCGCTGATCATCGGCCGTGGCCTGACCGGCAAGGCGCGTGAAGCGCTGGGCCTGGCCCCGACCGATCTGTTCCGCCTGCCGGTGCAGCCGGTCGATACCGGCAAGGGCTTCTCGCTGGCGCAGAAGATGGTCGGCCGCGCCTGTGGCCTGCCGGAAGGCCAGGGCATGCGCCCGGGCACCTACTGCGAACCGAAGATGACCTCGGTCGGCTCGCAGGACACCACCGGCCCGATGACCCGTGACGAGCTGAAGGACCTGGCCTGCCTGGGCTTCTCGGCCGACCTGGTGATGCAGTCGTTCTGCCATACCGCCGCTTACCCGAAGCCGGTGGACGTGAAGACCCACCACACCCTGCCGGAGTTCATCTCCACCCGTGGCGGCGTCTCGCTGCGTCCGGGCGACGGCGTGATCCACAGCTGGCTCAACCGCATGCTGCTGCCGGACACCGTTGGTACCGGTGGTGACTCGCACACCCGTTTCCCGGTGGGCATTTCGTTCCCGGCCGGTTCGGGCCTGGTCGCCTTCGCCGCTGCCACCGGCGTGATGCCGCTGGACATGCCGGAATCGGTGCTGGTGCGCTTCAAGGGCAAGATGCAGCCGGGCGTGACCCTGCGTGACCTGGTCAACGCGATCCCGCTGTACGCGATCAAGTCGGGCCTGCTGACCGTGGCCAAGGCTGGCAAGAAGAACATCTTCTCTGGCCGCATCCTGGAAATCGAAGGCCTGCCGGAACTGAAGGTCGAGCAGGCGTTCGAACTGTCCGACGCCTCGGCCGAGCGTTCGGCGGCCGGTTGCTCGGTGCGCCTGAACAAGGAACCGATCATCGAGTACCTGACCAGCAACATCACCCTGCTGAAGTGGATGATTGCCGAGGGTTACCAGGATCCGCGTTCGTTGCAGCGCCGTATCGAGAAGATGGAAGCGTGGCTGGCCAACCCGGAGCTGCTGGAGCCGGATGCCGACGCCGAGTACGCCGCGGTCATCGAGATCGACTTGGCCGACATCCACGAGCCGATCGTGGCCTGCCCGAACGACCCGGACGACGTGAAGACCCTGTCCGAAGTGGCCGGCGCCAAGATCGACGAAGTGTTCATCGGTTCGTGCATGACCAACATCGGTCATTTCCGTGCAGCTGCGAAACTGCTGGAAGGCAAGCGCGACCTGCCGACCCGCCTGTGGGTGGCCCCGCCGACCAAGATGGATGCTTCGGAGCTGACCAAGGAAGGCGTGTACGGCACCTTCGGCGCCACCGGTGCACGCATGGAAATGCCGGGCTGCTCGCTGTGCATGGGCAACCAGGCGCAGATCCGTGAAGGCTCCACCGCGATGTCGACCTCGACCCGCAACTTCCCCAACCGTCTGGGCCGCAACACCAACGTGTACCTGGGTTCGGCCGAACTGGCCGCGATCTGCTCGCGTCTGGGCCGCATTCCGACCAAGGAAGAGTACATGGCCGATGTGGGCGTGATCGCCGCCAGCGGCGCGGAGATCTACCGCTACATGAACTTCGACCAGATCGAGGAATACCAGGACGTGGCCAAGACCGTCGCTGCCTGAGGGTAGTGCCGGTCGCTGGCCGGCACCCCGTTGAAACGAAGAACCCCCGGTGAAAGCCGGGGGTTTTTTGTTTGCGCCGCGCTAGACTTGCTGCTGGACTTGTTGGAGTACACGGATGTTGCAGAATCGATCGAAGGGGAGTCGCACGCGCTGCTGGCGCTGGTTCGGGCGTGCGGTCGTGTTGGCCACATTGATGCTGGCGCACGGCGCGATGGCGCAGAAGGCGGTTGTCGAAAGGGCTCGCCCCGCGCACGTACCGGCTTCGATCGTGATTGAGAGCAAGCACAACAATCCGCCGCGTTATCCATCGCAGGCCTTCCGCGATGAGAAGCAAGGTGAAACGATCCTGATGGTGCAGGTCACTGCCGAGGGGCAATGGGCCGGCGCCACCGTGCTACAGAGCAGCGGCTGGCCGGAGCTGGACGAGGCCGCGCAGGCGGCGACACGCAAGTGGCGGTACCTGCCGGCCAGCGAAGATGGTGTACCGGTACCCGGAGAGATCCGCGTGCCGGTGTCGTTCAAGCTGTGGTGATGCTGCGGGCAAGCGTGGGCCTGGGCCGTGTGGTGATGCTGCTGGCAGGTTCTGTACCGGCTTGGGCCGGTGAACCCGCGCCACCGGCACCCCAGGCGAGCGACGAGGGCGAGGCGAATACCCGGATGAGTGCCGCCGAACGCCGCGTATATCTATTGCAGGAGCAGGCCCACGCCATTGCCCTTGCCACGGCGGGACAGTCTCCCGACGCCCGGCTGGCGGAGACCTATGCGTCGGTCGATGCGGCGTCGCAGCGCCTGTATCCGGTTCAGCTGGATGATCGGCGCAGGCCGGAGCGCGGCGATGGCAGGGCCATCATCTTCGTACGCGTGGACGAACACGGAAACCATGACGGCGCGGAGCTGGCGCGTGGCAGTGGCTCGGCGGCGCTGGACGAGGCTGCGGTGCAGGCAACCACGCGATGGCGTTACACCGCGGCCAGCCGCGATGGCGTGCCGGTCCCTGGCATCGTGCGGATAGTGGTGTCGCTGGACGAGCTGTAGTGCCGGGTGGCATCCGCCAGGGATGCCACCCGACATTCACATTCAACAAGTTGCTAGCAGGCGGTGTGCAGCGATTGCTGCAACCATGCATCCAGCTGCACGCTGGTGAAGGCGGGATTCTCCAGTGTCGAGATATGCCCCGCGCCCGGTATCGACTGCAGGCGGCAACCGATCACCCTGGCCATCTGCTGCGCTTCGCTCAGGGGGCGTGGCAGATCCTGTTCGCCGCTCAGGATCAGCGTTGTTTCCGGGTCCAGATCCTTCAACGCCGACAAACGATCCGGGCGGCCGAAAATCAGGCGGCCCAGCGGCACCACCGCATTCAGCAGGCGCTTGCGGGGCCAGGACAGCAGTCGTTGCCGGAACATCACCCGGATCGGATCGTCGGTGGCGATGCCCGGGCGGAAGAACAGCGGCACGATCTGTTCCGCCATGGCTTCGGGGATGCAGCCCAGCTGTTCGATCATGTCGAGCATGCCGAAGTAGCGTTGCCGCGACGCTTCCGGTTCCGCACCGAGATAGGTGTCCATCAGGATCAGCGAACCGACCTGATCGGGACGTTGCAGCGCCAGTTCCGCCGCCCACATGCCGCCCACCGAGAGCCCGGCCACCGCGTACTGCCCGATACCCAGCGCATCCAGCAGGCGGCCTACTTCATGGGCGAGGCACGCCGGGGTAGTGAAGGCGGCTGACAGTGGCAGATCGTTGTCGTGTCCGGGCAGCTCTGGAACGATCAGGCGGTAGCGCCGCGACAGCAGCTGGATCTGCGGCGCCCACATATCGCGGCCCCAGAGATAGCTGCCGCCGAGGACAAGCGGAAAGCCAGTGCCGATATCGTGATGGGTGAGAAGAGGCAATGAGAGGCTCCGTGGAAGGGAGCCTTACGCTGCAGGGGCAGGGGAAGCACGTCCAATGTGGCGGATCGACCAGGATCCGCCCGCGGGCGCAAACGAGGTGATTACGTCACACATGTGCGTAAGCAGCACTAGTGAAATGCCAGTGTCCGACGGTATCGCCAGATCGAACGGGTTGAATGCGACGTCTGGTCGGTGTGTGTGGCCTGATGCTGAGCCGAGCATGGGTTATGCCGGGCGTCCTTGCCCGGCCCCCTGCGGGCCGTCGCAAGCGACGTTGGCAACGGCTCCTGCCGTTGCCTTCGGCTCTACAGCCATTCCATCAGCCACGGGCAAGCGAGAGCAACCGCTCGGCAATCCGCTCCAGCGGCACCTGCTCTTCGGCAGCGCCGAGCTTGAAGGCCGCACCGGGCATGCCCCACACCACGCTGGTGGCCTCGTCCTGCACCAGCGTCGGGGCGCCGGCCTGGCGCATCTCCAGCAGGCCACGGGCGCCGTCATCGCCCATGCCGGTGAGGATGGCGCCGATGGCGTTGCCGCCGGCGTTCTGCGCGACCGAGCGGAACAGCACATCCACCGCAGGCTTGTGCCGGTTCACTGCCGGGCCGTCGTCGACCCGGCAACGCCAGCGCGCACCATCGCGGATGATGCGCAGGTGCTTGCCACCCGGCGGCAGGTAGGCGTGGCCTGGCAGCACGGCCTCGCCGTCGCTGGCCTCGCGCACGGCCATCGCCGAGTGCCGGTCCAGGCGTTCGGCGAAGGCGCTGCTGAAGCTGGCCGGCAGGTGCTGGGTCATCACCACGGCGGGCGCGTCGGCCGGCATGCCTTCCAGCACCACACGCAGCGCTTCGGTGCCACCGGCCGACGAGCCGATCGCGATCAGGCGGTCGGTGGTGCGGAACTGCGGCGTGGCGGCACGCATCGCCGGGGCGGCGTCCAGTGTCAGTTTGGGCAGGGCCGTGCGCACCAGCGGGCGCACACGCGAACGCGCGGCCATCTTCACTTTGGCGATGATCTCGTCGGCGTAGCCCTGCAGGCCACGCGCCACGTCCAGTTTCGGCTTGGAGACGAAGTCCACCGCGCCCAGCGCCAGCGCCTGCAGGGTGGTGTCGGCGCCACGTTCGGTCAACGAGGAGATCATCACCACCGGCAGCGGGTGCAGGCGCATCAGGTTTTCCAGGAACGCCAGGCCGTCCATGCGCGGCATTTCCACGTCCAGGGTGATCACGTCGGGGGCCAGGCGCTTGATCTTCTCGCGTGCCAGCAGCGGGTCGGCGGCGGTGCCGACCACGTCGATGGACGGATCGCTGGACAGGATCTCGGTGAGCATCTGGCGCACGACGGCGGAGTCGTCGACGATCAGGACCCGGCAGGGGGCGTTGCCGGTCAGGGTCATTCGAACAGCTCCACGCCGCCGGTGACCGGGGCCTTGGACAGGCGTGCACGCACGGCCGATTCGGTCGCGGCCACTTCGGCTTCGTGTGCGTGCGGCAGGCGCTGCACCACCACGCGGCCGGTATCGGCGAAGAACCAGATCTTGCGCGGATGGATGCCGCACAGGTCCTCGGCGATGATCGGAATGTGCTCGGCCTGCAGGTACTGGCGCACGAACTCGGCGTTGCGGGTGCCGACCGGATTGCTGGTGAACCCCTTGAGCACGTTGGCGCCGCCGAACACCTTGGCCTCGATGCGCTTGCGGTGCGCGCCGCGCTTGAGCATGTCGTTGATCAGCAGTTCCATCGCGTAGCTGCCGTAGCGCGCGGGTGCGCCATCGCCGGCGTTGCCTTCGGGCAGCAGGAAGTGGTTCATGCCGCCGATCTTCAGCACCGGGTCGCGCAGGCAGGCGGCCACGCAGGAGCCGAGTGTAGTGGTCAGCGCGGTGGTGTCGTCGACCACCAGGTACTGGGTCGGCAGCAGCTTGGCCGCAATGGTCTTGAAGCGCGCGTCCTGGTAACGCATCACATCATCGGTACGCAGCGATGCGTTCATGCGCCTGCCTTTGCCGCACGGCGGTACAGGGTGCGTCCGCAGGGCTGGATCAGGTCGGCGGCGTGCAGGTAGTTCTCCGAGTGGCCGGTGTAGAGCAGGCCATCGTCGGACAGGTGCTGCACCAGCCGGCCCAGGATCGCGCGCTGGGTCGGCTTGTCGAAGTAGATCATCACGTTGCGGCAGAACAGCGCATCGAACGGGCCACCGACGTCGTAGCGCGGCGCGAGCAGGTTCAGTGGACGGAACTCGATCAGATCGCGCAGCGCCGGCAGCACGCGGCACTGGCCCTCGTTGGGGCCGCTGCCGCGCTGGAAGTAGCGGCGGCGCAGGTCCGGGTCGAGGCTCGCAACGCGATCGATGTTGTAGACGCCACGGCCGGCGGTGGCCAGCACCTGGGTGTCGACGTCGGTGGCGATGATGCGTACGGGCGGCTTCATTGTGCCGAAGGCCTCGCAGGCGGTGATCGCCATCGAATAGGGTTCTTCGCCGGTGGAGGCGGCGCAGGACCACAGCAGCAGCGGCGCACGGCTGGCGCGCTGCTGCAGTTCTTCGCGCAGCTTGTCGAAGTGGTGCGGTTCGCGGAAGAACGAGGTCAGGTTGGTGGTCAGGGCGTTGGTGAACGCCTGCCACTCGTCACCGTCCTCCTGCTCCAGATGGTCCAGATACTGCTGGAAGCTGCGCATGCCCAGCGTGCGCAGGCGGCGCGACAGGCGGCCATAGACCATGTCGCGCTTGGCCGGGGCAAGGGCAATGCCCACGCGCTGGTAGATCAGGTCGCAGACGCGGCGGAAATCACGGTCGGCGAACTCGAACTCGCGCGGGCCGGTGACGATGGGAGTAGGACTTTGCACGGGGGACGTGTCCATCGGCAGAGGCGGCGGCCGAAGCCGCCGCGGGTGGGTCTCAGAATTCCTGCCAGTCGCTGTCGCTGGCGACGAAGGTGCTGGCGTTGCTGCTGCGACGCAGTGGTGCCGGTGCGACCTGCGGACGCGGCGCAACCGCTGCGGTGGTGGCTGGCTCGACACGCGCGGCCACTGCCTTCATCGCGGCGGAGACCTGGTTGTCCAGGCGGAAGATCGCCACGGCGTCGGCCAGCTGGCCAGCTTGTTCTTCCATCGCACGTGCGGCGGCGGTGGCTTCTTCCACCAGCGCAGCATTCTGCTGGGTGGTTTCGTCCATCTGCACCACGGTCTGGTTGACCTGCTCGATGCCGGCCGACTGCTCCTGCGAGGCCGCGGAGATCTCGGCCATGATGTCGGTCACGCGCTGCACCGAGGCGACGATCTCGGCCATGGTGCTGCCGGCCTGGTGGACCAGGCTGGAGCCCTCGGCGACCTTGCCGACCGAGTCATCGATCAGGCCCTTGATCTCCTTGGCGGCGGCGGCCGAGCGCTGGGCGAGGGTGCGCACTTCGCTGGCGACCACGGCAAAGCCACGGCCCTGTTCGCCGGCACGTGCGGCTTCCACTGCGGCGTTCAGCGCCAGGATGTTGGTCTGGAAGGCGATGCCATCGATGACGCTGATGATCTCGGCGATCTTCTTCGACGAGGCTTCGATGGCCGACATGGTGTTGACCACCTGGCCGACCACGCTGCCACCCTGCGAGGCCACACCCTGCGCGCCGATGGCGAGCTGGTTGGCCTGGCGGGCATGCTCGGCGTTCTGGCGCACGGTGGAGGTCAGCTCCTCCATCGAGGCCGCGGTTTCTTCCAGATTGGCAGCCTGCTGCTCGGTACGGCGCGACAGGTCGCTGTTGCCCGACGCGATCTCACCAGCGGCGAGGGTGATGCTGGACGTGCTGGCCTGGATCTGGCCGACGATCTGGGTCAGCTGGGTGACGGTGGTGTTGGCATCGTCACGCATGCGCGCGAACACGCCCTGGTAATCGCCATGCATGCGTGCGGTCAGGTCGCCTTCGGCGATGGCCGACAGCAGCTGCGAGAGCTTGCCGAGGTTGTCATCGCTGACCGCCATCATCGCGTTGAGGTTTTCCAGCATCAGGCGGAAATCGTGGTCGAAGCCCTGCGCGTCGCCACGACGGCTGAAGTCGCCGGCGGCGGCGGAACTGGCCAACTGCTTGATCTCGGCGTTGATGCGGCCAAGGTTGGCCTTGACCGTATCGACGGTGGTGGTCATCACCGCCTTCTCGCCCGGGTAGCGTGCGATGTCACGGCTGAGGTCGCCGACTGCGTACTGCTGCACGACCTCCAGTACATCGTGCAGGGTCTGCACATGGCCACCGACCAGGGCGTTGGTTTCCTGCACCATCAGCCCGTATTCGCCGGGGAAGGCGCTGGCATCGATGCGGTAGCTCAGCTCGCCACCGTCGTGGCGGCGGGCCATTTCGCGCTGGCCGCCGATCACCGCGTGCAGCTGCTGCTGCATGCCGGCCATCGCCTCCAGCAGGCGGCCGGTTTCATCATGCGGCTGCGGGCCGATATGGCTGTCGAGCTTGCCGGCGGCGATACCTTCGGCGACGGCGGTGGCCTGCTTCAGCGGCACGGCGATGCGGTTGCCGATGACCCAGCTCAGGGCCAGCACGATCAGCACCAGCACGCCGCCGGAGAGGGCCATGATGGCGGTGAACACCAGCGCCTGCTTCTGAACGTCATCCATGTAGACGCCGCTGCTGATCACCCAGTTCCAGGGTGCGAACAGGCTGGCGTAGGCCACCTTCTCGACGTCGCCCTTGCTGCCCGGCTTGGCCCAGCGGTAGTTGACGAAGCCGCCGCCGGCCTTGGCCGCCTCGACCTGGTCGTAGTAGATGCGCACGCCGTCGTCGGTGCGGAAGTCCTTCATGTCCTTGCCGACCAGGTCCTTGCGGAACGGGTGCATCAACAGGCGATAGCCGGTGTCGTAGA
This sequence comes from Stenotrophomonas maltophilia R551-3, assembly GCF_000020665.1. Classification (NCBI taxonomy): domain Bacteria; kingdom Pseudomonadati; phylum Pseudomonadota; class Gammaproteobacteria; order Lysobacterales; family Lysobacteraceae; genus Stenotrophomonas; species Stenotrophomonas maltophilia. Next base: position 2,081,287 of record NC_011071.1, read on the forward strand.
CGTTGTAGTAATAGGTGTCGTTCTCGGCGCGCATCACTTCCAGCGCCTGCAGGGCAGCGGTCTTGGCAGCCTCCTCGCTGAGCTCGCCGGTGCCGGCCAGGCGATGGTAGTGCTGGAGGATGCCATCGCTCAGTTCGACCTGGGTCTTCAGCGCGGTCTTGCGGGTCTCGGTCAGGTCCAGGTACTGCATGCGGGCGGCGATCACCGACAGCGCGATCACGCCGAGCGCGATGAGCAGCGTCAGCAGGTTGAGCTTGCGCCGGACGGAGAGGTTGCTGAAGTAGTGTTGCCAGCGATGCAGAAGATTCATCGAGCAGGACCAGGTTGAAGCAGGCGGGCGGCGCCGAGCCGGTCGCGGCGTGATACGCCGTGACAACCCCGTTATCGGCCGCGGGGGCGGGGGGTTGAGGCGCAGTGTCCGAACGTATTCAGGTTTCCTTGCAGCGGCGGCTGCGGCGTTGCCTGCGGCAGGCTTTTGAAGCAACAGCAACGGCAACGGCGGTTGGTCGGCTCTGAATTTTCAGTGGTTGGCTGGGTCGGGGGGGGGCTGGCGGGACACGCCGTAAACCCGTCCGTGGGGGCTCGATGGCGCCATCCATGGCGCCAACGGTCCCGCCAGCCCACCCCGACCCAGCCCTCTCGGCATTCCAGTGACGGACGGCAAGAGCGTTGGGTTTCCAAGTGGGAAGAGGGGTCAGATCCGTTTTCCTGCGGAAAACGGATCTGACCCCGGAAGTGACCTGGCTTTTGTTTTTTGCTCTTCTTTCTTCAATCCGGGGTGGACGCGCACGGAAAGTGTCCGTGGCCGGGAGGGTGGGTTGCGCAGGGGCGTAAGCGCCATGGATGGCGCGCCCGAGCCTACAAGGACGTATTCACGGCGTCCCCTGCGCAATCCACCCTCCCGGCCAAATCTCAGCAGCCCAGCTTTTCGACCGACCACCCCGAGGGGCTCCGCCGTTGGCTGATATCCAGATACCCCCGTAAACGAAAACGCCCCAGCGCAGGGCCAGGGCGTTCTCGTGCGTCAGGTCAGGCAGGAATCAGAACTCCTGCCAGTCTCCATCAGCCAGTTCGGTGGCCATCGGACGGCCGCCTGCAGTGCGTCGGGCCGGTGGGGCGACCGGAGCCGGTGCGACCGGTGCGGCGGCACGCGGTGCCGGCGCTGCGACTGCCTTGCGCGGAGCGGCCACGACCTCGGCTTCCTCGACCACGAAGATCGACACGGCCTCGCTGAGGTGCCCAGCCTGCTCTTCCATTGCACGTGCGGCGGCGGTGGCTTCTTCCACCAGCGCGGCGTTCTGCTGGGTGGTTTCGTCCATCTGCACCACGGTCTGGTTGACCTGTTCGATGCCGGCACTCTGTTCCTGCGAAGCCGCGGAGATCTCGGCCATGATGTCGGTCACGCGTTGCACCGAGGCGACGATCTCGCCCATGGTGGCGCCGGCCTTGTGCACCAGCGCCGAGCCGTCGTTGACCTTGCCGACCGAGTCGTCGATCAGGCCCTTGATTTCCTTGGCGGCGGCGGCCGAGCGCTGGGCGAGGGTACGCACCTCGCTGGCGACCACGGCAAAGCCACGACCCTGTTCGCCGGCACGTGCGGCTTCCACAGCGGCATTCAGCGCCAGGATGTTGGTCTGGAACGCGATGCCGTCGATGACCGAGATGATCTCGGCGATTTTCTTCGACGAGGCCTGGATGGCCGACATCGTGGTGACCACCTGGCCGACCACGTCGCCGCCCTGCGAGGCCACGCCATGTGCGCCGATGGCCAGCTGGTTGGCCTGGCGGGCATGCTCGGCGTTCTGGCGAACGGTCGAGGTCAGCTCCTCCATCGAGGCGGCGGTTTCTTCCAGGTTGGCGGCCTGCTGCTCGGTGCGGCGCGACAGGTCGCTGTTGCCCGAGGCGATTTCGCCGGCGGCCGAGCTGATCGCACGGCTGGACTGCTTGATACGGGTGACGATCTCGCTCAGCTGCGCGGCGGTGGCGTTGGCATCATCGCGCATGCGGGCGAACACGCCCTGGTAATCGCCGTGCATGCGCACGGTCAGATCACCCTGCGACAGCGCAGCGAGCAGGCCGGAGATCTGTTCGATGCTGCCGGCGTTGGCGTCGAGCAGGCCGTTGATCTGCTGGGCCAGCTGCAGGAAGAAGCCTTCCTTGTCGCTGGCGTCGATGCGGCCGGACAGGTCGCCGGCGGCAGCCTGGGCGATCACGCGCGCCACTTCGGCCTCGACCTGCGCTTCCTGGGTGCGGTCGCGCCATTCCACCACGTAGCCAACAGTGTCGCCGCCTTCGTTGCGGATGGTCGACACCACCTGGGCGAACTGGGCATCGCCGTACTGCATCGGACGACGGGCCACGCCGTGCGCCTTCAGGTTGCCGAGCAGGGTCTGGTCCATCTCGCCACGGTGCTCGAGCACGGTGACCGGCTTGCCGACCAGCGAGGCCTGCGCATCGAAGTCCGGCAGGTCGCGGCGAACCTCGTCCTGGTACTGGGTCAGGGTCTGCTGCAGGGCGCGATTGCTGTAGACGATGGTGTTGCTGGTGTCGGTCAGGTACACGCCGGTCGAGCTGTAGTCCAGCGCGGTGCGGATGCGCAGGTTCTCGCGGGCGATGGCCTGGTCGGTTTCGGTGCGCTCGCGCAGGTCGCGCTGCATGCGCTGCATGGCCTGCATCAGCTCACCGACTTCGTCCTTGCGGCTGACATCGATATGGCCATCAAGCTTGCCACCGGCCACATCGTTGGCAACCGAGACGGCGCCACGCACGCTGCCGACCAGGGCGCGTGCGAACAGCCAGACCAGCACCAGGCCGAGCGCGGCACCGCCCAGCAGGGCGATCACGGTCAGCACGGCCGAGGCGGCGTAGGTGGATTCGGCCTCTTCGCGCGAAGCGCGGGCGAGGCGATTGTCTTCGGCAATCAGGGCTTCCAGTGCGGCCCCGGCCTTGCGGTGCTTGGCGCGGGTCTCACCGACGAAGGTGTCGATCGCATCGTCGGGCAGGTCCAGCTCCAGCATCTCGGTGACGCTGTCGTAGGAGGCCAGTGCCTCCTTCCATTCCTTGGCGAAGGTATCGAACAGCTTCTTCTGCTGCGGATTGTCGACCAGCGCCGGATAGCCCTTGATCGACTTGTCCATGCTTTCGCGCAGTTCAGTGGACTGCTTGCGGGCGTCTGCCTTGACGTCGTCGCTTGCGCGGATCAACTGCTGGTAGGCGGCGTTGCGGTACTCACCGAGCATGCCGCGCATCTCGCCGGCCATGCGGATGCTCTCCATGCGTGAACCGGCCAACTCGGTGGTGACGTTGTTCAGCGAGTGCAGGCCACGGTAGGCGACGATGCCCTGCAGCAGCATCACCAGCAGGAGAACGCCGAAGGTCAGCATCAGCTTCGGCATCAGTTTCAGGTTGTTGATCCACGGCATGGGCGTTGCGATCTCCTAAGGCAGACGCGTCCGGGCGTCGGGCCCGGTTGCAGCAGCGACCACGCCGGTCCAAGGGCCGGCGTGGTCGGATGGACAGCGGATTACTTGATGTTGGCCAGCTTCAGGCCAGCCGGCGAGCTGACTTCGATTTCGGCGCGCGAGGCGTCGCGCTGGATCTTGCCGATGACGCACACGGTCTTGCCTTCCAGCGTTTCCAGCGGGAAGGAGAACTTGCCGCGGTTCTCACCGGCGATGCGGGCCGAGAAGGTGTGGCGCGGGAAGGCGCCGCCCATGTACAGGAAGGTCGGCTGGCCTTCGGAACCTTCCGCGTAGCGAGCCTTCTCGACCTTGCCACAGACCATGCCGTCCTTGCCGACCGAGCGCGGTGCCAGTTCCGGCGGGATCATGTCGGCCGCCTGGGCGAAAGCGGAGGACGCAGTGGTGGCCAGGACAGCGGCCGAAACGAACGCAAGCAGGGACTTCATCGAGGTGTATCTCCGGGGATGGTGATGGTCGTTCCGGTCCTGCGCGCTCCTGCGCGGCCGGCTTCTGTCCCCCTATCGGCACTGCCGGGGGGAACTGAAGGGTTTTGTGACCAGAACGTGAAGCAGGTCCGCTGGCTCAGGCGGCGGCGTCTTCGACGAGGCTGGCCTGGCCCATGTCCGCACTGTCGAGCAGGGTCTCGATGTCCAGCAGGATCAGCATGCGGTCGTCCTGGGTGCCGATGCCGGAAATGAAGCGGGTATCGACGGCAGCGCCGAATTCCGGAGTCGGGCGGATCTGCTCGGCCGACAGCGGGATCACGTCGGAGACGCTGTCCACGACGATGCCGACCACGCGGTCGTCGACATTCAGCACGATCATCACGGTGAAGGCGTCGTAGCGGGCATTGTCCAGGCGCAGCTTCAGGCGCAGATCGATGACGGGCACGATGGTGCCGCGCAGGTTGATCACACCCTTGATGTAGTCCGGTGCATCCGGCACGCGGGTGACCGCGTCGTAGCCGCGGATTTCCTGCACCTTGAGGATGTCCACGCCGTAGTGCTCGGCGCCGAGGGTGAAGCTGAGGAATTCGCCACCGGCGCTGGCGGTGGTGCTGGTCTTGTCGTTCATCGAGGGGTCCTGGTTCTGCCGGAAGTCCCGGTGTCAGGCTCGATATCGGCCCCTCGTCGGGGGACTTTAGGTGTGGCGCCGGGGCATCCACGCATGGTGTGGATCTACACGGGAGGCGGTAGTGCCGGCCGCTGGCCGGCAACCTGGCAACAATGTGGATACGGCCATTGCCGGCCAGCGGCCGGCACTACCTGTTGGACGGCCCTACAGCTCGCCGTTGCGACGCGCCTTGCGCTGGCGGTCGATGCGGAAGATGTAGCGCTGGATGGCACTGTCGCCGCCACGCGGCAGGATGTCGAAGCGCATGCCCACGCGCTTGATCTCGATGCCATTGGGTTGGCGCTGTGGCAGCAGGTTGCAGACAACCAGCTCGATCTCCAGGTCCGGGCCGTCGGGCAGCGACAGCACGGCCGGGTAGCGCTTCTGCAGGCTGAACACCGCGCAGTCGGTGGGCACCACCACGGCCAGGCCGCCGCCACTGATATCAACCACCCGCATCGACAGTGCCTCGCTACGGTCTTCGGCGGCCGGCAGCTGCAGCTGCGGCGAGTCGGTGACCGGGGTCTCCAGCCGGTACAGTTCACGCCGCTGCAGGTGCACCAGCTCGTCTGGCAGCGGGGCGCGGAAGGCGACGTGACCATCGTTGTCCACGCGCTGCAGTTCCTGCAGCCGGAAGCGCACCAGCACGCGTTCAAGCTGGGCGAAGCACAGCAGATGGTCGGCCTGCTCGGCGGCGCGGTTGGACGCTTCCTGGGGGCTGCCATCGAGCAGGAGGTAGTCTTCGTCCTCGTCGAGCTCAAGCAGCGCAGTCGGGAACGAACGGTCGCGGCCGTCGATATGTGCGTTGATCAGCGAACGCTGGTCGATCAGCGAACGCAGCAGCTGCCGCAGCTGGCGCGGGTTGCGGACCAGGAAGCGTTCGTCAGCGGCGTCGGCCGCGTGGACATCGTGCACTGCAGTGTCGTTGCCGTCGGACATGGAATCTACGGTCAGGGGCGGGCGCCAGCACGCGTTGGCGCATGGCTCGATGGGGATATCGGCCACTGTGCTGGATTATGAAGTGAGAATTGCATCACTTTCCATAAGGGGTCGGATCCCTTCCCCTCGGGAAGGGATCCGACCCCGCTACCTCAGAACTCCTGCCAGTCGCCCTCTGCGGCCAGCGCCGGCTGTGCCACCGACGCACGCAATGCGCGCTTGGCAGCCGGCGCAGCGGTCGCCACCTGGCGCGGAACCGGTGCCGCGGCCAGGCGCGTCGGCGCGGCCGTCGTACCCTGTGAGGCCAGGCGGAAGCGAGCTACTGCTTCGCCCAGCTGCACGGCCTGGTCTTCCATCGCGCGTGCGGCGGCGGTGGCTTCCTCTACCAGTGCGGCGTTCTGCTGGGTGGTCTCGTCCATCTGCACCACAGTCTGGTTGACCTGCTCGATGCCAGCGCTCTGTTCCTGCGAGGCCGCGGAGATCTCGGCCATGATGTCGGTCACGCGCTGCACCGAGGCGACGATCTCGCCCATGGTGCTGCCGGCCTGGTGCACGAGGCTGGAGCCTTCGGCGACCTTGCCGACCGAGTCATCGATCAGGCCCTTGATCTCCTTGGCGGCGGCGGCCGAGCGCTGGGCGAGGGTGCGCACCTCGCTGGCGACCACGGCGAAGCCGCGGCCCTGTTCGCCGGCACGTGCGGCTTCCACCGCGGCGTTCAGCGCCAGGATGTTGGTCTGGAACGAAATGCCGTCGATGACAGAGATGATCTCGGCGATCTTCTTCGAGGAGGCTTCGATGGCCGACATGGTGGTCACCACCTGGCCGACCACGTCGCCGCCCTGCGAGGCCACGCCGTGCGCACCGATCGCCAGCTGGTTGGCCTGGCGGGCATGCTCGGCGTTCTGGCGCACGGTCGAGGTCAGCTCCTCCATCGAGGCGGCGGTTTCTTCCAGGTTGGCTGCCTGCTGTTCGGTGCGGCGTGACAGGTCGCTGTTGCCCGACGCGATCTCGCCGGCGGCCAGGGTGATGCTGGAGGCACTGGCCTGGATCTGGCCGACGATCTGAGTCAGCTGCGCGACAGTGGTGTTGGCGTCGTCACGCATGCGTGCGAACACGCCATTGAACTGTCCATCCATGCGGGCGGTCAGGTCGCCGGCAGCGATCGACTGCAGCAGCTGCGACAACTGGCCCAGATTGCCGTCGGCCACCTGCATCATGGTGTTCAGCTGCTCGATCATGACCTTGAAATCATGCTGGAAACGCTGGGCATCGCCGCGCTGGCTGAAGTCGCCGGCCGCCGCTGCGGCGGCCAGCTGCTGGATCTGGGTGTTGATCGCCAGCAGGCTGGCCTTGGCGGCATCCATCGACTCGTGCAGGATCGCGCGGCTGCCCGGCAGGCGGCGTGCGTCCGGCGCAAGGTTGCCGATGGCGTACTGGTTGAGCACGTCGATGGCATCGCGGATCGCATCAAGGTGTTCGAAGATCACCGTGTTGATGCCGCCGGCCAGCTGGCCATACACGCCCGGGAAGTCCTCCGGGATACGGTGGCTGATATCCGGGCCGGCATGCATCTGCGCCATCAGCTGGGTCTGCTCGGAGAAGCGGCGCAGCATCGCGGTCATCTCGGCCGTGGCGGCCAGCATCTTGCCGGCTTCGTCCTTGCTGGTGGCCTGGGTGCTGACACTGAGGTCGCCACGGGCGACGGCCTGGATCGCGTGCACGGCCTTGCCCAGCGGACCGGTGACGGCGCGCGAGATGACCATGGCCAGCGCAGCGGCCACCAGCGACAGCAGCACGATGCAGCCGATGATGGCGAGCATGCTGGTGCGGTGGGTGGCGTTGGCATCGGCGATCTTGGCATCCATCAGGCCGCCGATGTGGGTGCCGAGGGTCTTCATCGCGGCGAACAGGTCGCGGCGTGCGGGCCGCGACTGTTCGTCGGAGATCTGCTGCGCCAGTGCGCCGTCACCGGCCGCGACGGCTTCGCGCATGGCCTTGTTGGCGGCAAAGTAGCGGTCCAGCTGCACGTTGGCCGCGCCATACAGTTCGCGCTCCTTGGCCAGTGCAGGCAGTGCCGAGTAGGCGGCCAGTTCGTCATGCACGGCCTTGGCGGTGTCGTCCATGCGCTTGTAGTAGTCGGCCACTTTGTCCGGCTGCTCGAGCATGCTCAGCAGCGCCAGCTCGTAGGTGCGGAACTCGCCCAGCTGCGAGCGTGCCTCGCCGAGGTGCTGTACCGAAGGAATATCGTTGCTGGCCATCTCGCCCAGTTGCTTGTTGGCCTCGTTGAGCCGCAGCAGCGCGAACGCGCCGAGGACGAGGGTCATCAAGGTGGTGAGGGTGAACCCCACGGCCAGCTTGCGGGCGATGGGCAGATCTTGGAACCACTTCATGCAGGGTGCTCCAGGTGGGCAGGATGCCGGCGTCGTTGCGTCGGCTGGGGGTGGTTGCAGAGCGAACGGTGGTGCCCGGTGGGGGTTCGGTGACGGCCGTCAAAGCGAGATAGCGGCGTGCTGCGGGCGGACTTTATGGACCCAGATCACATTCGGTTGCGTAGGGATGACGGCGCGAAAGTGCTGCAGTGGCGGGGCTTGCGCTTCGGCGGCGTGGTTGCGAACGAAACCAGTGCGGCGACGGAGTTCACGGAATGGATTCGGGAGCAGATTGGGGTCGGATCCCTTTTCAAAGAAAAGGGATCCGACCCCAGCCACACATGGCCGGAGCGCACGCAAACAAAAACCGCCGCCCCGAAGGGCGGCGGTTCAGTGCACGAACACAGTGTGGATCAGGCGGCCTGCGGCATCCGCAGCGAGCGCACCAGGCCACCGATGTCGACGATCAGCGCCACGCGGCCATCGCCGAGGATGGTGGCACCGGACACCCCGCCGATGCGGCGGTAGTTGTTCTCAATGTTCTTCACCACCACCTGCTGCTGGCCGACCAGCTCGTCGACTTCCAGTGCGATCTTCTGGCCATCGCCTTCGACCACCACCACCAGCGATTCGCTGCCGGGGGCGCGGTTACCGTAGCCGTAGTACTCGCTCAGCGACAGGATCGGCAGGTATTCGCCACGCACGCGCAGCACGCGGCCTTCGCCGGCCATGCTGCGGATGTCCTCGGGCTGCGGCTGCAGTGCCTCCAGCACGTAGGCCAGCGGCAGGATCAGGGTTTCGCCGGCCACCGCCACGGTCATGCCATCGAGGATGGCCAGGGTCAGCGGCAGGCGGATCAGCGTGCGCGTGCCGGTGCCGAGGCCGCTTTCGATCTGCACTTCGCCACCCAGTGCCTGGATGTTGCGGCGGACCACGTCCATGCCGACGCCGCGGCCGGACAGGTCGGTGACCGCGTCTGCAGTGGAGAAGCCGGGCTGGAAGATCAGGTCCCAGACCTGCGAATCGGTCGGGTTGTCCGGTACGGCCAGACCGCGCTCGCTGGCCTTGGCGAGGATCTTGGCACGGTCCAGGCCGCGGCCGTCGTCGCTGACTTCGATGACGATGTGGCCGCCCTGGTGCGATGCCGCCAGGGTGATCGTGCCGGTTTCATCCTTGCCCGCACCACGTCGCACGTCCGGCATTTCCAGGCCGTGGTCGATCGAGTTGCGCACCAGGTGGACCAGCGGATCGGCAATCTTCTCGATCAGGCCCTTGTCCAGCTCGGTGCCTTCGCCGACGGTGCGCAGACGGACCTGCTTGCCGAGACGGCCGGAGAGGTCGCGGACCAGGCGCGGGAAGCGGCGGAACACTGCATCGACCGGCAGCATGCGCACACCGATCACCGCTTCCTGCAGGTCGCGTGTATTGCGTTCAAGCTGGTCCAGGCCGGCAAACAGGCTCTCGGCGTGGACCGGGTCCAGCGCGTGCGAGACCTGCTTGAGCATGGCCTGGGTGATGACCAGTTCGCCGACCAGGTTGATCAGTGCATCGACCTTGTCGACGCTGACGCGGATCGAGGTCTCCGCCTCCTGGCTGCCACCACCGCTGGCGGCAGGAGCGGCGGCCGCAGCCGGTGCAGCAACAGGTGTGGAAAGGGCAGCAGCGGACGCAGCCGGGGCCTGCGTGGCCAGGCTCGGCGGTGCGGCCGGACGGATGTCCAGCTCGCAGTCGTCCAGTACCCAGGCGAAGGTGTCTTCAATCTTGCTGCGCGGCACCTTGCCGACCAGTCCCAGGTCCCACGCCAGGTGGGCCTCGAGCGGGTCGAGCTGGGCGAAGCCGGGCAGGCGTTCCATGCGCGCAGCCACCTGCAGCGAACCGAGGTGTTCCAGTTCGCGGATGATGCGCAGTGGATCGTTGCCGCTCATGAACAGCGACGGCGCCGGGGTGAAGCCGATCTGCCAGGCTTCCGGCGTGTCGTCCACCTTGGCAACCGGGGCGGCCGGTGCGCTTGATGCCGCCTGGCCGGACAGTACGGCTTCCAGGCGCGCCTTCACCGCGACGACGGCGGCCGGATCGGCGGCCTGGCCGTGCTCGGCTTCGCGCAGCAGGGCGCGCAGCACATCCACCGAAGACAGCATGGCGTCGACAGCGTGGCCTTCCAGTGCCCGCTTGCCTGCACGCAGCTCATCGAGCAGCGTTTCCAGCACGTGGGTCAGGCCGGCAATCGCATCGAAGCCGAAGGTGCCGGCGCCGCCCTTGATCGAGTGGGCGGCGCGGAACACCGAATTGATGATCTCCGCGTCCTGCTGCCCCGATTCCAGGGCCAGCAGGCCAGCCTCCATCGCGTCGAGGCCTTCGCGGCTCTCCTCGAAGAAGGTGGCGTGGAAGCGTTGCAGGTCCATGCTCATGGCAGTGGCGATCCGGAAGCGAAGAGGGGGAGCAGTGCGGGGCGATCAGCCCAGCACTTTCTGCACGGTGGCGACGAGCTGTTCGGGGTTGAACGGCTTGACCAGCCAGCCGGTGGCACCGGCGGCCTTGCCTTCGGACTTCTTGTCGGCGGCCGATTCGGTGGTCAGCATCAGCAGCGGGGTGAACTTGTAGTCCGGCAACTGGCGCAGTTCGCGGATCAGCGCGATGCCGTCCATGTTCGGCATGTTGACGTCGGTGACCACCGCATTGAAGCGCTGGCCCTTTGCGCGACCGAGCGCGACCGCGCCGTCTTCGGCTTCTTCGACGGCAAAACCGGCCGAGGTGAGGGCGAAGGAAACCATCTGGCGCATCGACGCCGAATCGTCCACCACCAAGATACGTGCGCTCATGCAGCGTTCTCCACAGATTTCAGGTTGTCATGGGTTACGTCCAGGCCCAGGGCCTGGGTGACGCCCAGCAGGCGTGCGGCGTCACGGAAGGTTGCGGTGCAACCGTGGAAGCCGGTGCCAAGGCCTGCCTCGCGGCGGGCCTGCACGAACGCACACAGCACCTGCACGGCGGCCGTGTGGATGCGGGTGACCTGGCTCGCATCCAGGGTCAGCTCGCCTGCCTCTGCCACCAGTGGCGAAAGGCGGTTCTTGAGCTCGGTGCTGCTCTCGATGCCGAGATCCTCACCCAGTTCGACAATGCTCATGCTTGCTCCGGACAAACGGTTCCGTGATCCATAACGGCACCCCAGCGGGGTTCTTTAGGGGAATCGGCGCGGGGCGTCGATGCGGTCGCTGTTGAAAAGGGGACGGAGGGGATTAAGTCGCAACTGGCTCGGCGCTTTGCGCCGATGCGGTGCCTGTCGGGGACGCAAGGAGTTGATCCGTTGGATCAACACCTTACGTCCCCACTGCGTGGTCGCCGTTGCCGAGGGTGGCTGCGGGAGAGCCTGGTCGATTGCGACTTAATCCCCTCCGTCCCCTTTTTCCGCTCAGCTCAACAGCTGTGTGGCATCGAGCAGGATCATCGGCCGCTGGCTGACCCGGGCCACGCCGCGGAACAGATCATTGGAAATCTGGCAGATGCGCGCCGTATCAGGCGGCTCGATCTGCGAATCGGTGAGGTTGGCGACGTCTTCCACGGCCGACACGCGCAGGCCGAGGGTCTCGCCGTTTTCCTCCAGCACCACGATGCGGGTCTGGGCGTCGTCCTCGGCAGCGGTGGCGCCCAGGTGCAGGCCCAGGTCCATCACCGGCACCACCTGGCCACGCAGGTTCATGATGCCGAGCATGGCCGGAGCGGTGCCGCGCAACGGCAGCAACGGTACCGGCAGGACCACCTCCTGCACCTTCAGCAGTTCCAGTGCATAGGCCTGGGCACCACAACGCAGGCGCAGCCAGCGCGAGGTGCGCTCGCCGGCGCGGCGGTTCTGCGGATGCGGGCTGCTGGCCGGGCGGTGTGCCTGCGCCTGCAGCTCCTGCCAGGTGCCAGGTCGGTTGCCGCTGGGTGCGTCCACGGCCACGCGCGGCGGCGGTGCTGCCGCAGCCGGTGCAGCGGTGGGGCGTGGTGCGGGCGCCAGTGCTGCAACCGCGGCGGGCGGCGGCGTGGGGACGTCTTCGCCACCGGCGGCCGCCTCGAATGCGGCCTGCAGGCCGGGGCTGTCGGTGTGGGCGAGACGATGGCTGTCGGCCGGATCGGTCTCGTAGATCACCTCATCCGGCAGATCGTCCCAGGTTGGCTCCGGGGCGGACGTTGCAGTGGCTGGGGTCGGCGCAGGAGCGGTCTCGTGGATCACCTCGTCCGGCAGGTCATCCCAGGTCGGTTCGCGTTCCGGTGCCGTTGTGCTCGCCGGGCGTGGCCCGGCGCTACCCGGTGCAGAGGCGGCCTCGAAGGTGGCTTCCAGCGCTGCATCGTCCACGGCGGGGGTAGCGGCGACGGTTTCGGTCTCGTAGATCACCTCGGCCGGCAGGTCGTCCCAGGTGGGCTCGCGTTCCGGTTCCGCTGCGCTCGCCGGGCGTGGCCCGGCGCTGCCCGGTGCAGATGCGGCCTCGAAGGCGGCTTCCAGCGCGGCGTCGTCCACGGCAGGCGCAGCGGCGACGGTTTCGGTTTCGTAGATCACTTCGGCCGGCAGGTCATCCCAGGTCGGCTCGCGTTCCGGTGCCGCTGTGCTCGCCGGGCGTGATCCGGTGCTGGCCAGCGGCGGCACGGCGGGTGATGCCACGGCGATCGCCTCGCCCAGCAGCTCGTCCAGATAGTCGTCCAGTACACCGGTGCTGTTCATGCGGCCTGCTCCAGGGCGCGAGCATCCTCGCCGAGGATCCAGTTCAGGGCGCGACGGTACGCAGCCAGGCCGCGGCCCGGGTAGTCCTCGCCGACGCTCGGCAGGGTCAGGCCGGCGGCATTGCTGATGCGCGTATCGATCGGAATCGCGTCTTCCCATACACGCGCGCCATGACGGTCCTGCATGGTGCGCAGCGACTCGTTGCCGGCGCGGGTGCGGCGATCGAACAGGGTCGGCAGGATCGAGATCGGCAACGGGCGGCGGCGCGAACGTTCGACCATCTCGCCGGTGCGGACCATGCCGTCCAGTCCATGCAGCGCCAGCGGTTCGGCCTGGGTCGGAATGATCAGGCGGTCGGCCGCGGCCAGTGCGTTGATCATCAGCAGGCCGAGGGTCGGCGCGCAGTCCAGCAGGATGTAGTCGTGCTGTCCCTGATGGCGGGCAAGCGCGTTCTGCAGGGCCAGGCCGAGGCCGGGCTGGTTGGCGCTCCGGCGCTCCAGCGTGGCCAGCGCCGACTGCGCACAGACGTAGTCCAGGCCATGGATGCTGCTGGCGTGGCACAAGCTGGACAGGTCGGCCGGAGGCGCACCGAACAGTTCCAGCACGCCGGCCGGCGGTGGATCCACCGGTACGCCGAAGGCGCGGCTGAGCGAGGCATGCGGATCGAGGTCGATCAGCAGCACGCGGTGGCCCATTGCAGCCAGGCCACGGCCGAGGGCGAGGGTGGTAGTGGTCTTGCCGACTCCGCCCTTCTGGTTGGCGACTGCCCAGATGCGCATCGGTTTACTCCTTCATTGCCGGGGGAACGGCGGCGCCGACACGGCTGCCAGCCGGCACCGGCGGCAACTTCACCGGTGCGATGGGGGAGGTGGGGGCGGTAGCCGGAGTTGCGGCGGCTTGTTCGGTGCCGGTGCTGTTGGCAGCACCGGTTGCGGCGTTCAGGCGCTGGCCCAGCGGATCGACCGCGTGGGTGGTATCGGCCAGGATGATGACCATCACCCGCCGGTTGCGGTTGCGGCCCTGCGCGCTGTCGTTCTCTTCGCGCGGGCGGAACTGGCCGTAGCCGACCATCGCCAGCCGCGAGGGCTGCACGCCCTGGTCGGCGAACAGATGCACCACGCTGGCTGCGCGTCCGGCCGACAGTTCCCAGTTCGACGGGAAGGTGGCGGTGGCGATCGGCACGTTGTCGGTGTGGCCTTCCACGCGCACGCTGTTGGGCACGTCGCGCAGCACCTCGGCCAGGCTGGCCAGGGTCTGCCGCGCGTGCACGTCCAGCGCGGCCGAGCCGGTCGGGAAGAGGATGTCGCTGTTGATCTCCACTTCGATCCACAGCTCGGTGCGGCGCACGCTGATCATGCCGCGGTCGATCAGCGGTGCCAGCGCGGCGGTCAGGCGGTCGGCGATGCTGCTGAGCTGGCGCTCGGCGCGCGCGATCTGTTCCTGGTTGTGCACCGATACCGGCATGCGCATCTGCGAAGCCATCGATGGCAGCAGCGTCGGATCGTGCGACGGCGCTGGTGCCGATGGGCCGACCTTGGTGCCGGACTTGATCACCGACGGGCTGTCCCAGCCGCCACCCTGCACCTGCTTGTTGCCGACCTGCACCGGATTGATGGTGCGCGGTGCGCCACCGAAGGCATCGGTGAGCGCGTCGGCCATGATCCGGTACTTGCCCTCGTTGACCGAGGAGATCGCGTACATGACCACGAAGAAGGCGAGCAGCAGCGTCATCAGGTCGGCATAGGGGATCGCCCATGCTTCATGGTTGGCGTGCTCTTCGTGGTGCTTGCGGCGGGCCATGTCAGTGCAGGAAGCCGGAGAGGTTGGTTTCGATGTTGCGCGGGTTCTCGCCCTGGGCGATGGAGATCAGGCCTTCGATGATCATTTCGCGGTCGCGGGTATTGTGCGAGATCACACTCTTGAGCTTGGCGGCGATCGGCAGGAACAGCAGGTTGGCCGAGGCGATGCCGTAGATGGTGGCGGTGAACGCGGCGGCGATGCCATGGCCGAGCTTGCTTGGGTCGGCGAGGTTCTTCATCACCGCGATCAGGCCGAGCACGGCACCGATGATGCCCAGCGTGGGCGCGTAGATGCCCATCGCCTCGAAGACCTTGGCGCCGGCCTGGTCCTGATGCTCCTGGCTGCCCAGTTCGATTTCCAGCATGTGCCGGATTGATTCGGGCTCGACGCCGTCCACCAGCAGCTGCAGGCCCTTGCGCAGGAATGGGTCCTGCTGTGCTTCCACCTGTGCTTCCAGGCCCAGCAGGCCCTGGCGGCGGGCGATGTTGCTCCATTCGACGATCTGCTGGATCAGTTCGCGGCGGTCGCTGTGCGGCGGGCGCACGACCCAGCGCACGATCTTGAAGGCGTGCTTGAACACCGCCGGCGAGGTGTGCAGCAGGATCGCGGCGACGGTACCGACGATGACGATCACGAACGCGGCAGGCGACCACAGCGACGCCAGGCCGGCGCCCTTGAGGATGCTGCCGCCGACCAGCGAGGCCAGGGCGAGAAAGAGTCCAATGAGGCTGAGTCTATCCATGGGTCCGGTATCGGCTTGTGTGAATGGGACTTGAGACACCGGGAAGTCGTGTACAGACGGTAGTCACAGTTTTTCGGGTCACCGGGCATGGCCCGGCGCTACCCTGGGCGGCCGCTTCCGGTAGCGCCGGGCCATGCCCGGCGGGGTTCAGCGCAGTCCGTCCACGTCCAGGATCAGGGCCATGCGACCATCGCCGATCAAGGTTGCACCGGCATAACCGGCCAGGCCACGCAGTGCCTTGGGCAATGGCTTGATGACCACTTCCTCGCGCCCTCGCACCTGGTCCACGACCAGGCCGAACCGGGCTTCACCGGCCTGCAGCACAACGATGGTCAGCAGCGGCGAGGCGGCCGGGGTCACATCCAGCCATTGGCGAAGATCGACCAGCGCCAGGGTGTGCGAGCGACGGTCGAGCACGGCACGTCCGTCGAACCAGCCCAGCGAGGTGCGCGGCGCGTGCAGCACTTCCATCACACGTGCCAGCGGCAAGGCGTAGACGTCTTCGCCGGCCTGCACCAGCAGGGTCGGCAGGATCGCCAAGGTCAGCGGTACGCGGATCAGGAAGCGGCTGCCGCGGCCGAGTTCCGACTGGATCTGGATCTGGCCGCTCAGTTCGCGGATGCGCGACTGCACCACGTCCATGCCGACACCACGGCCGGAGATATCCGTGACCTGCTGCTTGGTCGAGAAGCCGGGCAGGAACACCAGGTGCAGGCATTCCTCGCTGCTCAGGCGGGCCGCCGCTTCCGGGTCGATCAGGCCCTTCTCGCGTGCCTTCGCGCGCAGCTTTTCCGGATCGATGCCGGCGCCATCGTCCTGCACCTCGATGCTGACGTAGTCGCCTTCCTGCTGTGCCGACAGCCGCACGTGGCCCATCCGCGGCTTGCCCTGGGCTTCACGCAGCTCGGGCGTTTCCACGCCATGGTCAATGGCGTTGCGGACCAGATGCACCAGCGGGTCGGCCAGGGCTTCGACCAGGTTGCGGTCGAGCTCGGTCTCGGCGCCGATCAGCTCAAGGTCCACTTCCTTCTTCAGCGAGCGGGCAACGTCGCGGGCGACCTTGGGGAAGCGCGAGAACACCTTGCCCACCGGCTGCATGCGGGTACGCATCACCGCCGACTGCAGGCGTGCGGTGGCGATGTCCAGCGTGGACACGGCGCGGTCCAGCTCTTCGTCGCGCAGGCGCGCACGCAGGGTCTTCAACCGATTGCGTGACAGCACCAGTTCGCCGATCAGGTTGACGATCGCATCCAGGCGCTTGGTATCCACGCGCACGGTGTGCTCGGCTTCGGCCAGTGGCTTGGCGGGCGGCTTGGCGGGCGGCTTGGCCGCCGGCGCGGGTGCGGCCGGACGCGGTGCGGGCGTCGCTGCTGCCGCCGGCACTGCGGCGACCGGTTTGGTGCCGGGTGCGGCGCCACCGTGCAGCTGGTCGAGCAGGGCTTCGAATTCGTCCTCGCTGATCAGGCCGTCGTCGGCCTTCTTCGCGGGCGCGACCGCGGTCGGGGCGTTGCCACCGTGCAGCTGGTCGAGCAGGGCCTCGAACTCATCGTCGGTGATCAGGTCACTGCCACCGGTGGCGGGCGCAGCGGCGGCCGCCGGCGTGGCGGTGGCGCCACCGTGTACATCGAACTGCGCGATCAGCTCGGGTGGCGCGTAGCCCGGTTCGGTACCCGAGGACACCGCATCCAGCATCGACTGCAGGTAATCCAGCGATTGCTGGGCGGCATCGAAATGGTGGGCCTGCAGCACCGCCTGGCCGGCGCGTGCGGCGCCGAGGGCTTCTTCGGCGGCGTGGCACAGTTCAACCATGGCCGTCACGCCAAGGAAGCCGGCGCCACCCTTCAGCGTGTGGTAGCCGCGGAACACCGCATTGAGCTGGTCGCCGTCCTGGGGTGCCTGCTCCAGCGACACCAGCTGTTCGCCCAGGCGATCCAGGATTTCCTGCGCCTCGATGATGAAATCGGCAGTGATGTCGTCGGATACCGCGCTCATGCTTACAGCCCCAGATCCGACAACAGGTCGTCGGCGTCGTTCTGCGAGACCGCGTGGCGGTCCAGTCCCTTCAGTGCCGGCCCGGCCAGTTCCGGGTCGGTGCGATGCTGTTCCGGCGGCAGGCCGAGTGCGCCGAAGCCTTCGTGCACGCGGCGCACGATGCCGACCACGCGACGGATGATCTGCCCGGTCAGGTCCTGGTAGCTCTGGGTCAGAGCGATCTCGGTCAGGTTGTGGCGGATGCGCTCGAGCTGCGCGTCCTGGCCAGGCTGCAGGCCTTCGGCGCGCAGCTGTTCGGTCAGGCTGCGGCATTCCTCGGCCAGGTCCAGGGTGCGGTGGGTGGCCTGTTCGGTCATCGCCACCACGTGGTCCAGGCGCGCGCAGGCGTCGTCCAGTTCGCCGGCTTCGTCAGGCACGGTCGGCAGCTCACCCAGCGCCTGTCCCAGCTCGCGGGCCAGCCGCGAAAGGCCGCTCATCATCGGCTGCGTGCGCAGTGCGACCAGCCCGTCGATGCGCTGCCGCCACGCGGCTTCGTCACCGGACTCGAGTGCGTCCAGGGCTTCCTGCAGGCGCAGGGCGAGGGCGTTCCTGTCGACCGTGGTATCCATCAGGCGCTGGCCGCCAGGCGTTCGAAGATCTTGCCGAGCTTCTCTTCCAGGGTCTGCGCGGTGAACGGCTTGATGATGTAGCCGTTCACGCCGCTCTGGGCGGCTTCGATGATCTGCTCGCGCTTGGCTTCGGCCGTCACCATCAGCACCGGCAGTGTCTTCAGCTTGGCATCGGCGCGGATCGCCTTGAGCAGTTCGATGCCGGTCATCACCGGCATGTTCCAGTCGGTGACCACGAAATCGAACGGCTGGCTCTGCAGCAGCGACAGCGCGGCATGCCCGTCCTCGGCTTCGGCGGTATTGGTGAAGCCCAGATCGCCCAGCAGGTTCTTGACGATCCGACGCATGGTCGAGAAGTCGTCGACGATCAGGATGCGCATGTTCTTGTTCAAAGCAGAGTTCCTTTGTTGTTCAGTCCGGGCGGCCGGGGGCAGCCGCCTCGGGCATGTTCATTCTTCCAGGCCGGCGTCCGCCGCCTCGAAATTCTTCAGTCGACCACGCAGGCGCAGCACTGCCTGGCCGTGGATCTGGCAGACCCGCGATTCACTCACGCCAAGCACCGCGCCGATCTCCTTCAGGTTCAGCTCCTGCTCGTAGTAGAGCGACAGCACCAGCTGCTCGCGCTCGGGCAGGTGGCCGATCGCCTTGCCCAGCTCGCGGCCGAACTCGCCGCGCTCCAGCACCTGCTGCGGGGTCGGGCCACCCTGGGTGACCGTGTCCAGCTCGCCCTGGTCTTCGATGCGCGACTCCAGGCTCAGCACCTGGCCACGTGCGGCGTCTTCCATCAGCCTCAGGTATTCGGGCAGCGGCATTTCCATCGCCGCGGCCACTTCGGTGGCACTGGCGGCGCGGCCGCTGCTCTGCTCCAGGCGGCGGATGGTGGCGGCGGCATCACGAGCGCGGCGGTGCACCGAGCGGGGCACCCAGTCGCCACGGCGGATCTCGTCGATCATCGAGCCGCGGATGCGGATCGACGCGTAGGTCTCGAACGAGGCGCCCTGGTCCGCGTCGTAGCTGCGCGAGGCTTCGATCAGGCCCATCATTCCGGCCTGGATCAGGTCGTCGACCTCGACGCTGGCTGGCAGGCGCGCGGCCAGGTGGTGGGCGATGCGCCGCACCAGGTCCGAATGCTGGGCGATGACTTCGTTCGCCGCCGAGCGCTGCACTTCCCTGTACTGGGCTGCGCCTTTCATGCCGTCACCCCACGCTGCTTGAGGATGCGTTCGAGGAAGAACTCGACGCCGCCACGCGGTTCGGTCGGCGCCTGCCAGCGCGCGGTACGGCGCGCGATCTCGGTGATCGCCAGCGCGGCCGGGCTGGACGGATAGGCCTTCACCACCGGCTGCTGGCGCTGCACCGACAGGCGCAGCCAATCGTCCTGCGGAACGCAGCCGAGGTAGTTCAGCGAGACATCGGCGAGGAACTTCTCGCAGACACGGGTCAGCTTTTCGTACAGCACGCGGCCCTCGTTGGGGTCGCGCACCATGTTGGCCACCACCTGGACGCGGTCCACGCCACGCTCGCGCGACAGCACCTTGATCAGTGCGTAGGCGTCGGTGATCGAGGCCGGCTCGTCACAGACCACCACCACGGTGTCCTGTGCGGCCTGGCAGAAGGTCAGTACGCCATCGTTGATGCCGGCGGCGGTGTCCACCACCATGATGTCCAGCTCGCGTTCCAGCTCGGAGAACACGTTGACCAGGCCGACGTGCTCGGCCGGGGCCAGCTCGGCCATGTGGCGGCGGCCTGACGCGGCAGGGACCACCAGCACGCCGTTCGGGCCTTCGACGATGACGTCATCCAGCGAGCAGCGGCCGGCGACCAGGTCGGCCAGCGTGAAGGTGGGGTTCAGGCCCAGGATCACGTCGATGTTGGCCAGGCCGAGGTCGGCGTCCAGCAGCAGCGTGCGCTTGCCCATGCCGGCCAGCGCCACGGCCAGGTTGGCGGACACATTCGTCTTGCCCACGCCGCCCTTGCCGCCAGTGACTGCAATGGTGCGCACAGGGCCGAGCGGCTCGCTGCGGGTGGCCGACAGCGGGAAGGTCTTGGTCAGCTTGGCGTACTCACGCGACGGCATGGTTCAACTCCGGGTTGCAGGGCATATCGGCCGCGCGGCGCAAATCTTCAAGGCGAAGTACGAGATTGGCTGCACTGGCCCGGTGCAGGTCCTCCGGAACGTCCTGGCCGTCGGTCACCCAGGTGATCGGCAGGGCGTGGTCCACGGCTACCGACAGGGCGTTGCCGAAGCGGCCGGTCTCGTCCAGCTTGCTCAGCACCAGGCCCTGCAGGTTGGCCGCGCCGAAGCGGCGGACCACCTCGTCCATGTCGCCGAAGCTGGTGTTGGCCGGCAGCACCAGCAGGGTGCGGACCTGGCGGGCGGCACGCAGCCACTGCAGCTGGGCGGCCAGTGCGCGGTCGCGCGGGCCCAGGCCGGCGGTGTCGATCAGCACCAGCTTGTAGTCCTTCAAGCGTTCCAGCAGCTGGTCCAGGTCGGTGCCGCTGTTGGCCTCGTGCACCGCGATGCCGAGCTGGCGGCCGTAACCGTACAGCTGCTCACGCGCACCGATGCGGGTGGTGTCGGTGGTGACCAGGGCGACATCGCGCGGTGCGTGCTTCTCGGCGAAGCGCGAGGCCAGCTTGGCGATGGTGGTGGTCTTGCCGGCGCCGGTCGGGCCGACCAGGGCGATCACGCCGCCTTCCTCCAGCGGGTCGACCGGGGCGATCGGTAGCTTGCGCGAGATCAGCCCCAGCATCAGGCCGCGGCCGCGGTGGGCATCGGTCTCCAGCGGGATCTGCATGGCCACGTCGCGGGCCAGGCCGGCGTCGAAGCCGTACTCGTCCATCAGGTCCAGTGCAGTGGCGCGCACCGGGCAGCCACGCAGGCGCTCGTCGGTGAAGCGGTTCATCTCGCGCTCGATCACCTGGCGCATGCCGGCCACTTCCTGGCGCAGCTGTCGGATCTCGGCATCGTCCTGGGCGACCACGGTCAGCACCGGGGCCGGTGCAAGGGTCGGTTCCGGGGCGGCGTCGACGGTTGCGTCCGCCAGCGACGGTTCGTCGGCGAAGGTCTGCGACTGCGCGTCGGCCACAACGCTGGTCGGCAGCGGCGGCGGCTGCACGGCCGGGGCCGGGCCTTGCTGGTGCTCGGCATGCGGCGGATCGATCTGGAAGCGGGCACGGTTGGCCGTCGCGATCGCGGCGGGTGTGGCGGCAGCGTCGGCGACGGCATCCGCGAACGGGCCGAAGGCCTGTTCCGCACGCGCCGGTTCGTTGACGGCAGCGCGGGCCAGGGTTGCGGCGAAGCCGGTGCTGCCGCGGGTCGGCACGATCTCGTCGGCGCTGTCCAGGGTGCGGCCGGTGGCACCGACGGCAGCGCGGGCCAGCGCGGCAACGGCCGAGGTGGTCGCAGCCACCGGCTCTGGTGCCGGGGTGGCACTGCGGCGACGGGTCACAGCAGCGATCACCGCATCGGCAGCGTTGCGCGGCTTCGGTGCCGGCGGCGGGGCGATGTCACGACGCGAGGCTTCCAGTGCACGCTGCACGGCGCTCTCGTCGTAGTTGGCGGCGGCGACGATCTCGATGCCTTCCTCGATCCGGCGGTTGGACAGGATCACGGCGTCAGGACCATGTTCCTTGCGCACCAGGTTCATGGCCGAGCGCATGTCGGCGGCGACGAATCGTTTGATTTTCATGCTGTGGTCACGGGACGAAGACGGCGGGGTGGCGGTCGGAGAACTCGGGTGGTCGGTGGTCTGCACGGTGCGGGTTCCCCTTGGTATCTGTCTGTTGCGTTGGTTCGAAAGTGGTGTCTGTTTTCTGGCGCATCGGAGGGCGGCGTCAGCTGATCGTTCCGACCAGCTTCAGGCGCTTGTCCTCCGGCACCTCGCTGTAGGCCAGGACCGACAGCGACGGAACGCTGTGGCGGACCAGGCGGGCCAGCGCGGCGCGCACCGGGCCAGGTACCAGCACGACCGCGGGCTCGTTGCGCGCTTCCTGCTTGCTGACACATTCGGCCAGGCTCTGGTGCAGTCGCTCAGCGAGTCCGGGTTCCAGCGCGGCGCCGTTGCCCTGCGTGGACTCCTGCAAGACACGTTCCAATTGTGGGTTGAGCGTGAACACCGGCAGCTCCGCCGACATTCCGGCGATCTCCTGCACGATGAAGCGGCCCAGTGCGGTGCGCACGGCGGCAGTCAGCACGGCCGGGTCCTGGCTGCTGGGCGCGTGTTCAACCAGCGCTTCGGCGATCTTGCGCAGCTGGCGGATTGGAATGCGCTCGACCAGCAGGTTCTGCAGCACGCGCACCACCGCCGACAGGGGCAGTGCCTTCGGCGTCAGATCTTCGACGAGCTTGGGCGCGCTCTTGGCCAGGTTGGCCAGCAAGTGCTGCACTTCTTCGTGGCCGAGCAGTTCCGGCGCGTGTTCGCGGATGAGGTGCGAGAGGTGGGTGGCGACCACGGTGGCCGGATCGACCACGGTGTAGCCCAGCGTCTCGGCCTGGGCGCGCTGGTGCGGCTGGATCCAGGTGGCATCCAGGCCAAAGGCCGGGTCCTTGCCAGCGATGCCTTCCAGCGCGCCGAGCGCGCTGCCCGGGTCCAGCGCCAGCTCACGGTCCGGATGGATCTCGGCGGTGGCCACCGGCACGCCGTGCACCAGCACGCGGTAGCCATTGGCCGGCAGTTCCAGGTTGTCACGGATGTGCACCGACGGGATCAGGAAGCCGACGTCCTGGGTCAGCTTGCGGCGCACGCCCTTGATCCGCGCCATCAGTTCGCCGCCCTGGTTGCTGTCCACCAGCGGGATCAAGCGATAGCCGACCTCCAGGCCCAGCGGATCGACCGGGCGCAGCTCGTCCCAGCTCAGTTCGGCGGTGGCCGCGGGTGCGGCCGGACGGCCCAGCGCAGTGAGTGCGGCGGCGTCACTGCTGCCGGCGGTGGCATCGGCAGCCGGCAGCTTGCTCTTCCGGTACAGCTTCCAGGCGATGAAGCCCAGAATCGCGGCCAGCGTCAGGAAAGCGACGTTGGGCATGCCCGGCACCAGGCCGACCACGCCGAGGATGCCGGCGGTGATCGCCAGCGCACGGTACTGGCCGAACACCTGGCCGCTCATCGCCTGGGCCATGTCCTGCGAGCGCGAGGCGCGGGTGACCAGCATCGCCACCGCACTGGAGACCAGCAGCGCCGGCAGCTGCGCCACCAGGCCGTCACCGATGGACAGCAGTGTGTAGGTCGCAGCGGCATCGCCGAACGGCATGCCATGCTGCAGCACACCGACGGCCAGGCCTCCCAGCATGTTGATGAACAGGATCAGGATGCCGGCGATGGCATCACCACGGATGAACTTGCTGGCACCGTCCATCGCGCCGTAGAAGTCGGCTTCCTCGCGCACTTCCTCGCGGCGCAGCTTGGCTTCTTCACGCGTCAGCAAACCGGCGTTGAGGTCGGCGTCGATCGCCATCTGCTTGCCGGGCATGGCGTCCAGAATGAAGCGCGCGGTCACTTCCGAGACGCGGCCGGCACCCTTGGTGATGACCACGAAGTTGATGATGGTCAGGATCGCGAACACCACGATGCCGACCGCGTAGTTGCCACCGATCACGAACTCACCGAAGGCGGCGATGACCTTGCCGGCCGCGTCATGGCCGTTCTGGCCGTTGAGCAGGATCACGCGGGTGGAGGCCACGTTCAGCGCCAGCCGCAGCATGGTGGTGACCAGCAGCACGATCGGGAAGATGGTGAAGTCCAGCGGGCGCTTCACGTAGACCACCGCCAGCAGCACCATCAGCGAGATGGCGATGTTGAAGGTGAACAGCGCATCGAGCACCGGCGCGGCCAGCGGCACCACGACCATGGCCAGCAGTGCCAGCACGATCAGCGGCGCGCCAAGGCCCTGGCGGATCATTTCCAGGGCGCGGCGGGTGTTGAAGCCGGGGGAGGGCTGGGCGCTCACGGGCGGCCTCCCTTGCCGAATTCATCCACCTGGATGTGCGGGCTGTCCGGCATCGGGCCAGTGCGCCAGGCGCGCAGCTGGTAGACGTAGGACAGGACCTGGGCCACGGCCGAATACAGTCTCACGGGGATTTCCTTTCCGAGTTGGCCTTCCCGATACAAGGCGCGTGCCAAAGGCGGCGCCGAGACGATGGCGACCTTGTTGCCATCGGCCACTTCACGGATGCGCAGGGCGGTCTCGTCCACGCCCAGGGCGACCACTTTGGGAGCGTTCATGGCACCGCCCTCGTACTTCAGGGCCACCGCATAGTGGGTCGGATTGACCACCACCACATCGGCAGTGGGGACCGCCTCCATCATCCGGCGGTTGGCCATCTGCTGCTGCAACTGGCGGATGCGGCCCTTTACCTCCGGGCTGCCCTCGCTTTCCTTCATTTCCCGGCGCAGCTCTTCACGCGTCATCTTCAGCTTGCGCATCCAGTTCCAGCGCTGGTACGGGGCGTCGATGGCCGCCAGCACCAGCATCGCGCCGGCGGTGGCCAGCAGCAGGCGCAGGGTGAAGCTGAGGCCGTCGGTGATGGCGGTCTCCAGCGGGTGGTGGATCAGGCCGCGCAGGGTGTCGAAGCCGGTCCATACCACCAGCCCGGCGGCAACGCCGACAAAAGCCACGCGCAACAACGACTTGGTGAATTCGGCGATGGCTTCCGGGCCGTACAGGCGCTTGAGCCCGCTCATCGGGTTCATGCGGTTGATGTCCGGCAGCATCGCCTTCTGCGACCAGCGCAGGCCACCCATCAGCAGTGGCGCGACGAAGCTGGCCAGCAGGCAGACCAGCACCAGCGGCGCGATCACCAGCATGAACTGCAGCAGCAGGTCGCCGAAGTGGCCGAACAGTTCCTTCGGGTTCTGCCGCAGGCTCTGTTCGGGGCTGAGCGCGTGCTTCATCCAGGCGCTGGCGCCGCGGCCGATCGAACCGCTCATGGCCATCACCGCCAGTACGCCAGCGCCGAACACGGCGGCCGTGCCGAGCTCGCGCGAGCGCGGCAGGTTGCCCTGTTCACGGGCATCGCGCAGGCGTTTTTCGGTAGGTTGTTCGGTCTTTTCGCCGGCGGATTCGTCTTCGGACATCACGGGCACTGCGGCAGGAGGTGCCGGGGCGCGTGCAAGAAGTGTTCCGTGATGGGTTCATGTGCCAACCAAGGTTGGCATCTACCAGAGCAAGTGCAGGTGGGAGCGCAGCCTGGATTTACCCCGGCGGGTGCTGCGTCGGCGGGCTCTGCGCCAGCTCCACCCGAGGCCGGGGCAGGTCGTGCAGCTGCATGAAGCGGGCGGCATCGACCGGGCGACCGAGCAGATAGCCCTGCAGGTAGTCGCAGCCCAGCCGCTCCAGGTAGGCGCGCTGGGCGGCGGTTTCCACGCCTTCGGCGACGATGTCCATGTCCAGCGCGTGGCCCAGCGCCACGATTGCCGAGACGATCACCACGTCCTCGGCGCTGTGCTCCAGGTCGCGCACGAAGGCGTGGTCGATCTTGATTTCGGTGGCCGGCAGCCGCTTCAGGTACAGCAGGCTGGAGTAGCCGGTGCCGAAGTCATCGATGGAGATGCCCACGCCCAGTGCCGAAAGCGCCTGCAGCAGGCGCAGGCTGGTATCGGTATCGCGCATCACCGTGCTTTCGGTGATCTCCAGCACAAGGTGGCGCGGGGCAATGTTGTAGCGTTCGATCACTTCACGCACATCCTGCAGCAGGTGCGGTGAGCTGAACTGCACCGGCGACAGGTTCACCGACATCGACCAGCCTTCGTGACCGGCATCGTGCCAGCGACGCAACTGCAGGCAGGCTTGGTCCAGCGCCCAGCGGCCGATGTCGTTGATCGCGCCGCTGCGCTCGGCCAGGCGGATGAACCGATCCGGCGGGATCAGGCCATGTTCTGGGTGCCGCCAACGGATCAGTGCCTCGGCGCCGGCCACCTTCTGCGTGGCCACGCGGATCTTGGGTTGGTAGTTGAGGAACAGCTGCTCGCTGCCGATGGCCCGGCGCAGGTCGGCAAGCAATCGGAACTGTTGTTCGGCGCTGTCATTCATCCAGTCGGCGAACAGCACGAAAGCGTTGCGTCCGGATTCCTTGGCCTGGTACATCGCTGCATCGGCAAAGGCCATCAGCTGCCGCTCGCTGGCAGCGTGATCCGGACAGATCGCCACGCCGATGCTGGCGGTCACCTGCAGTTCGTTGTCGGCCAGCAACGGCCCGCTGCCGACCGCCTGCAGGATGCGCCGGGCCAGAGTCGGCAGGTCCTCGTCGTGCTCGATGCGCACCACCAGCACGAATTCGTCACCGCCCAGACGGGCCAGCATGTCGTTGGGCCGAAGCAGCTGGCGCGTGCGTTCGGCCACCGCAACCAACAGTGCATCGCCGGCCTGGTGGCCGTAGGCATCGTTGACCTGCTTGAAGCCATCCAGGTCCATGAACATCACCGCGAAGCGGCTGCCGCCCTGTTCGGCCTCGGCCAGCGCCTGCACGATCCGACGCTGCAGCAGCAGGCGGTTGGGCAGGCGGGTAAGCGGGTCGTGCAGTGCGGCCTGGGTCAGTTCCTGCTGTGCGTCGGTCAGTGAGGTACTCAACAGGGAATTGCGCAGGCGCAGCAGCTGCGCTTCCACCCGCTGGTCCAGCCAGGAGACCACCAGCACCACGGCCAGGATGGCGACGGTCAGCACCACCACCAGCATGGCCAGCCATTCGCTCTGCAGCCCATCGCCGACGGCTGCGCCGCAGATGCTGCCTTCCGGAAAGCGCGCGGCGGCCATGCCGGTGTAGTGCATGCCGACGATGGCCAGCCCGAGCAGGCCGGCAGCCGCGAGCCGGTCGCCGACACGGGTGCGCTGCGCGCGCAGGCGGAACGCCACGTACAGCGCCGTCCACGAGGCGGCCACAGCCACCATCAGCGAGAACAGCAGCCAGCCCGGGTCGTAGTCGATGCCCGGCTGCATGCGCATTGCGGCCATGCCAACGTAATGCATGCCGGCAATGCCGGTGCCCATCAGCAGCGCGCCACCGGCCAACCGCGGGTGGGGCAGGGTACGCAGCGAAACCAGCCATAGCGCGAACACCGATGAGGCGATCGCCAATGCGAGGGAAAGCAGGGTGATGGGCAGGTCGTAGCCGAGCGGAATGGGCAGGTCGAAGGCGAGCATGCCGATGAAGTGCATCGACCAGATGCCCAGGCCCATGGCGAAGCCACCACCGAGGCGCCACCACCACGCCGCGCCCTTGCCGGGTGCAGTGACCGTGCGCCCGGCCATCGCCAGCGCGGTGTACGAAGCCATCACGGCAACCAGCAGCGAGATCGCCACCAGCCACGGGTTGTACGTGCCTACCAGCATTCGTCAGTCTCCCGGACCTGCCTGTCGACGGAAACCACGGTGGGGCATGCATGAGGCAGGCCGACGCACGGCGCCGGCCACGTGCGGCATCCCCCCGGTTGCCGCGTATTCACTCTAACGCGCAGACCCGGGGGAAGGGCAAGCAGTGAAACGTGATGATCCGGTCAGTGTGTGACCGTGTCCGCAGCCTGGAAGGCGGCATCGAACAGGCGCTGTACCGGCGGACCCATTTCCCCGGCCAGCAGCGCCAGCAGGAACAGGCCCAGCAGCAGCGACACTGGCAGGCCGAGCTGGATCGGGTTCAGCGCTGGGGCCGCACGGGCCAGGACGCCGAACGCCAGGTTCACCGCCAGCATTGCCACAGTCAGCGGGATCGCCAGGGTCAATGCGCCGCGCAGTACGGTCAGCAGGAAGGTCGGGGCGATGCTGAAGAAGGCGTGCGGGTCCGGCAGCGGGGCGCCGATCGGCAGCGCCCGGTAGCTGTCCACCACCAGCGAGATCAGCGCCAGGTGCCCGTTGGCGGTGAAGAACAGCAGGCCGAACAGCAGATAGAACCACTGGCCGATCACGCCGGAGGTGCCGCCACGCAGTGGGTCACTCATCTGCGCGAAGGCCAGGCCGGTGCCCTGGGCGATCAGTTCGCCGGCCATCGCGCCGGCCTCGAACACCAGCCGCAGCAGGAAGCCGATGGATACGCCGATGGCCAGTTCACGGGCGATGGTCAGCACCGTGGCAGCATCGAAACCGGTCCAGTCCGGAACCGGCGGCAGCAGCGGCGCCAGCGCGATGGCCAGGGTGCCAGCCAGCACCACGCGCACCCGCGCGGGTACGGCACGGGTACCGACCATCGGCATGGCCATGGCCACTGCGCCGATGCGCAGCATGGTCCACAGCACGGTGCCGATCATGCCGAAGGCCTGCAGGCCGTCGGCAGCCATCTGGGTGGCGGCGTCCATCGAAGCGCGTGTCCTAGCCGATCAGGTGTGGAATGCGCTGGAACAGCAGCGTGGTGAACTCCACCAGGTGGCCGATCAGCAGGCTGCCCAGCGCGAACAGCACCGCGGTCAGCGCCGCCGCCTTGGCAACGAAGGCGATGGTCGGCTCATTGAGCTGGGTCGCGGCCTGCACCACGCCCACCACCACACCGACCACCAGCACGGTGAGCAGCAGCGGGCCGGCCACCCACAACACGGTGATCAGGCCGCCACGCAGTTCGGTCAGGGCAAGTTCGGGAGTCATTCGGGTTCCATCTGCTCATGTAGCGTCGAGCCGCGCTCGACTGTGCTTCTGTAGAGTCGAGTCATGCTCGACTGCCTCTCGATCACGCCGGATTGAAGCTCGCCGCCAAGGTACCGACGGTCAGCACCCAGCCATCCACCAGCACGAACAGCAGGATCTTGAACGGTGCCGACACCAGCATCGGCGACAGCATCATCATGCCCATCGACATCAGCACGCTGGCCACGACCAGGTCGATGATCACGAACGGAATGAAGATCAGGAAGCCGATCTCGAAGGCGGTCTTCAGCTCGCTGGTGACGAACGAGGCGACCAGAACCGGGAACGGGATCGCATCGGGGCTGGCGTAGGTGCCATGCCCGGCGATGCCGGCAAAGGTCATCAGGTCGGTCTCGCGGATCTGCGCCAGCATGAAGCCGCGCAGCGGCGTGGTGGTCAGCGTCCAGGCGGTCTGGAAGTCGATCTCGCCGTTGAGGTACGGCGCCATGCCGGTGCTCCAGGCCTTGTCCCAGGTCGGCATCATCACCATCGCGGTGAGGAACAGGGCCAGGCCCAGCAGCACCTGGTTGGACGGCGTCTGCCCGGTACCCAGCGCCTGGCGCAGCAGGCCCAGCACGATGATGATGCGGGTGAACGAGGTCAGCACCAGCAGCATCGACGGGATCAGGGTGATCGCCGTCATCAGCAGCAGGGTCTGCAGCGGCAGGCTGACCGGTGCACCGCCGATCTTGCCGACATTGATGTCCGGCAGCGGCGTGGTCGGGGCACCGGGTGCGGCGAATGCCAGCGCCGGCAACAGGCACAGGGCGAGCATCAGCAGCCACGGCATCAGGGTGGCAAGACGGGTACGGGTGACACGCATGTCAGGGATCCTTGCGCAGCCGCTGCTGCAGCAACTGGGCGAAATTCGGCAGGTTCTTGAAGTCCGGCACGCGCATCGGCGCGGGCGGCGGCAGCGGTTCGGGCAGGGTGTGCAGGGTGTTGATGCCGCCAGCGGTGACGCCCAGCAGCAGCTGCTGGCCGTTGACCTCGACCACCACCACGCGCTCCTTGGCACCGACACTCAGGCTGGCCACCACCTTCATGCCGTCGGCCGGGCGGAAGCCGCTGCCGGGCAGGCGCTTGAGCAGCCAGCCGAGGCCGATGACCAGCGCCAGCACTGCCAGCAGCGCCAGCACCGCGCCGAACAGGCTCGGTGCGGCGGCTGCGTGCTGGTCGATCTGCGGGCCGACCGGAGCGGCGGTCTTGCCGACCGCCAGCAGGGTGGAGGCCAGCAGGCTCAACGCAGTCTCCTGATCCGCTCGCTCGGGCTGACCACGTCGGTCAGGCGAACGCCGAAGCGGTCGTTGATCACCACCACCTCGCCGTGGGCGATCAAAGTGCCGTTGACGAACACATCCAGCGATTCGCCGGCGCCGCGTTCCAGTTCCACCACCGAGCCCTGGTTGAGCTGCAGCAGGTTGCGGATCGGCAGGCGGGCGCGACCGACTTCCAGCGACAGGGTCACCGGCACGTCGAGGATCACGTCCAGATTGAGGTCGGCGCCGGCCCCTTCTTCGGCCTGCAGGGTGCCGAACTGGGCCGGGGTCGGTTCGAGGGCGTCGATATCGTTCATTGCGGGTCTTCCTGGATGACGGGTGCGCGCGGGCGGGTGCCCGGCGGATGGGTAGCGGTGATCTTCACGGCGTTCATGCCGTTGGCGATGCCGAACTCGCCGGTGAACACCGGGATGTTCTCCACGCACAGCGGCACCTGCGGGCTGAGCTCGATCGGCAGGATGTCGCCGACCTTCAGCTGGGTCAGGTCACGCAGGGTCATGCGCTTGCTGGCCAGTACGCTGGACAGGGTCACCTCGGCGATGTTGAGCTGTTCGCGCAGGGTCTGGCCCCAGCTCTCGTCGCGGTCGTTGCGGTCGCTCTGGATGCCAGCGTCGAGCAGCTCGCGGATCGGCTCCAGCATCGAATACGGCAGGGTGACGTGGATGTCGCCACCACCGCCGTCGAGCTCGACATGCAGGCGGCACACCACCACGTACTCGCGCGGCGTCACGATGTTGGCGAAGTGTGGGTTGATCTCCGAGTTGATGTACTCGAAGTCGACATCCATCACCGGTGCCCAGGCCTCGCGCAGGTCGGCGAAGGTCTGCTTCAGCAGCAGGTGGATCACCCGCATTTCGGTGGCGGTGAACTCGCGGCCTTCGATACGGGTCGGGTAGCGCCCGTCGCCGCCGAAGAAGTTGTCGACGATGGCGAACACCAGGGTCGGCTCGAACACGATCAGGCCGGTGCCACGCAGCGGCTTGAAGCGGATCAGGTTCAGGTTGGTCGGCACATACAGCGAGTGCATGTAGTCGTTGAACTTGATCAGTTCGATGCCGCGCACCGACAGCTCGGCCGAGCGCCGGATCAGGTTGAACAGGCCGATCCGCCACAGGCGCGCGAAGCGCTCGTGGACCATTTCCAGGGTCGGCATGCGACCGCGGATGATCCGGTCCTGGCTTGCGAAGTCGTACGAACGTGCTTCGCCCGTAGGCGGTTCCGCATCGGTCTCGACTGCACCATTGTCCACGCCGTGGAGCAGGGCATCGATCTCGTCCTGGGACAGCAGATCATTCATCGGTGGGCCCTTACTGGGTCACGAAGCTGGTGAACAACAGATCGTCGGCACCGTTGCTGCCGGTCTCCGCCTTGAGCACTTTCTGCACTTCGGCCAGCGAGGTGGCCTGCAGCTTCTGCTTGCCGGCGATGTCGGCGATCTGGTCCGGGCTGACCTGCGAGAACAGCATCAGCAGGCGGGCGCGGATGGCGGGGGCATGGGTCTTGATCGCTTCCAGCGCGGCCGGGTCGCGGGTCATCAGCTGCACTTCCAGCTGCAGGTAGCGCGGGCCATCGACCGGTCCGTTGAGATTGACCACGAAGGCCGGATCCAATGCGAAGTACTGCGCCGGCGCCGGAGCAGCGGCCTTCTTCGGCGCCGGTGCGGCCTTGTCTTCTTGCTTGGACTGGCTGAAGAACCACACGCCGCCACCGGCGGCAGCGGCGGCCAGTACGGCCACCAGTGCGGTGATCAGGATCGGACTACGCGGCTTGGCGGCCTTGTCCTTCTCGGCGGTCTTCTTGGTTTTGTCAGCGGCTGCGGCCACGGGGTGAAGCTCCTGAGGGTTGCTTCACCGGGATATGCAAGGGGCGTGCCGGAGCCGGGGCAGAGGGGTGCGACGGAATTCCGTCGGAGGCCTGCATCGGTAGCGCCGGGCCATGCCCGGCGGAAGATATCCGCGCTTCGCGCTCGCCGGGCATGGCCCGGCGCCACCGCGGTCAGGCGTACGCGTCCAGCAGCCCGCGCTGGCGGATCAGCTGGGCGGACGACATGCTGGCGTCGCCCGGCGACGGTTCTCCGTCACCCGCCATGCTGCCGCTACCGACCTGGCCCGACGCATTGCCGTCACCGCCGGGGGCCTGATGACCAACATCGGCGTGCGCCAGCTGGAAACCCTGCTCGCCCAGCAGTTCACGCAGGCGCGGCAGGCTGCTTTCCAGCGCCTGGCGCACATCCACGTGCGGGCTGCTGAAGCTGGCGTGCACCTTGTCGCCGTTCAACTGCAGGCGTACATCGACCGGGCCCATGTTATCCGGGCTCAGTCGGATGTGGGCGTGGCCGATCTTCTGGTCGGCCAGCCAGCCCAGGCGCGCGCCGATGGCCTGGTCGAAGCCATCGTCACCGAGCACCGGCTTCGGCGTCGGTTCGCCGTTGAAGATGGCATTGCCGGTGGCCAGCGCGGCCTTCAGATCCTGCACGGCAGCAGTTGCCGGTGCATGCAGCAGGGGGACAGGGGTACGGTCACCGATGGCGGCCAGATCGCTGCCTTCGCCGCGGTCACCGCGCTTGCCCGCCGGCAGGATCATCTCCGGCAGGGGCAGGGTGGTGGCGTCGTCGGCGCTGGCCGCCAGAGGCTTGCCGTCGGGCGCTGCCGTGGCGATGGCGCTGGATGCCGTTGCCGCAGCCGTCGGCAACGCCGCGCCGGCTGCGGCGGGCAGGGCGCCAGCGTCGTCGCCAAGCACAGGCGTGGCCGTTGTTGGCAGCGTTGCAGGCGGGTCGGCCAGCGTCGGCACCGCCAGCACCAGCCCGGCCAGGCCCAGCGGTGGCCACGGCGCATCCTCGGTCGTGGCCGCTTTGTCCTTGTCGGTGCCGGCAATGGCAGGCGCTGCGGGTGCCGTTGCCGTGGCGTCTTCGGTTGCAGCGTCGCTGCCCGCCTTGCGTTCGGCGGGCGTCCGCCCGTCGGCATCCGCGGTCGCAGACGGCGTGGGCGTTGGTGTTGTCGACGATGGCGATGAGGTACTGGCGGCCGCGGGCGTGTCCGGGCCCGGCGTGCCACCCTGCAGCAGCTGGCCGAAGTCCTTGCCGCTGTCACTGCGCGGCGCGCGCGCGCTGCCATTGCCGGTGTTCTGTGCCTGCGCGTTGGCGCTGCTGGCGAGCGGTGCGGGCATCACGTGCGGCCTCCCTGCTCACCGTCTTCGTGGTCCTCGGCCTGCGCCAGGCGTGCACGGCGTGCGCCGATGTCGTCCATCTCGCGCTGGTCGCGGCGGTCGGTCACCACCTTCTCCTGCGCGCGGTAGCTGGCCGCCAGCTGTTCCAGCACGGCCTTGTCCCGGCTGGCCAGGATCAACCGGGCGCGCTCGGCTTCCACTTTTTCGCGGTTGCCGTTGACCGTTGCCTGCTGCTGTTCGACCGCGCTGTCCAGGCGATCGAGGAAGGCGCGACGGTTCAGCAGCTGTGCCGGGCTGGTGGCCGCCATCTGCGCGTTCGCATACTCCTCGGCATAGCGGCGCAGTTCATCCAGGCGCGAAAGATGGGTGTCGAGCACGGTCTGGCGTTCGGCCAGATCGCGAGCGACGGCATCCTCGTGTTCCTGGGCCCGCTTGAGCAGGGGATCGATGCGCTTGGACTGGTTCATGGCTTAACTCTCTTGTTCCACCAGGCGCTGCAGCGCCGCCTGGCTGTGCGGGAGATCTGCGGCCTTGGCAACGTCCTGGCCGAGGAATTCCATGATTTCCGGCCAGCGTTCCAGGGCTTCGTCGGTGGCCGCGTCGTTGCCGCGCTGATAGGCACCGATGGCGATCAGGTCACGGTTGGCCGAATAGGCCGAGACCAGTCGCTTCAACTTGCGGATGCGTAGGCGCCACGGCTCGTCGGCGATTTCCGTGACCACGCGGCTGACCGACGATTCGACGTCGATGGCCGGATACAGGCCGCTGTCGGCCACGCGGCGCGACAGCAGGATGTGGCCATCGAGGATCGCGCGCGCCGCATCGGCGATCGGATCCTGCGGATCATCGCCTTCGGTCAGCACGGTGTAGAACGCGGTGATCGAGCCACGGCCCTTGGCACCATTACCGGCGCGTTCGACCAGCGCCGGCAGCTTGGCGAACACCGAAGGCGGGTAGCCGCGGGTGGTCGGCGGTTCACCAACCGACAGTCCGATCTCGCGCTGCGCCTGCGCGAAGCGGGTCAGCGAATCCATCAGCAGCAGTACGTTCAGGCCCTGGTCGCGGAACCATTCGGCGATGGCGGTAGCGCGGTAGGCGCCGTGCAGTCGCGCCAATGGCGGCCGGTCGGCGGGACTGGCCACCACCACGGCGCGGCGCAGGCCTTCCTCGCCCAGCGTGGTCTCGACGAAATCGCGTACTTCGCGGCCACGCTCACCGATCAGGCCGACCACGATCACGTCGGCGGCGGTGTAACGGGTCATCATGCCGAGCAGCGTCGACTTGCCGACGCCGGAGCCGGCGAACAGGCCGACACGCTGGCCACGGCCGATCGGTAGCAGCGCGTTGATCGCGCGCACGCCCACGTCCAGCGGCTGGGTAATGGGTTCGCGCGCCAGCGGATTGATCGAGACACCCGCCATGCCGACATGGCCTTCGGCGCGGATCGGTCCCTTGCCATCCAGCGGCACGCCATCGCTGTCGATGACGCGGCCGAGCAGGCCTTCGCCCACTTCCACGCCGCCACGGCGCGCCGACGGCACCACCCGTGCATTGGGCAGCAGGCCATGCAGCTCGGCGCTGGGCATCAGGTAGGTGCGCTCGCCGGCGAAGCCGACCACTTCGGCATCGACCCAGCCGCCGTCGACCACTTCCACCTTGCAGCTGGCACCCAGCGGCGCCTCGCAGCCGACCGCTTCCAGGGTCAGACCGACTGCCCGGCGCAGCACGCCCTCGCGGATCAGGCCGCGTCCATGCCCGGTGTCCACGCGCAGGCCGTCCAGGCGACGGGCCAGGCGCAGGTTGCGGGCCACGGCCCAGTCAGCCGGCGGCAGGTTCGGTTGCGCTTCGGGGGTCATGCGCCTGCTCCGGTCTGGCGGATCACAGCGTCCAGCGCGCCGCGCAGGCGGGCTTCGAGGGTGCCGTCGATGCGCACCGCTTCGGCATGCACGCGCAGGTCGCCACGGCTGAGGCTGGTATCGGGTACCAGGCGCTGCTGCGGCGACAGGTTCAGGAGGGGAGCGAGCGCGGCGATGTCGTCCGGGTGCAGGCGCACTTCCACTTCGCGGGTGCTGCCACCGACCGCGTCGATGGCTTCACCGACCAGCTGCGCCAACAGCTCCGGATCGGTCTCGTAGGCACGGCCGACCAGCGCACCGGCGATGCGTACCGCCAGCTCGCCCAGCGCACCGACCACTTCGTTTTCCAGTCGCACCAGCGGGCGGCTGAAGTTGTCGAGAATGCCCTCGATCTGCGCGGCGAGGCGACGCACCTCGGCCTGACCCTGGCCGTAGCCATCCGCATGGCCGTGCTGGAAGCCTTCCTTCTCGGCACTGTCCTGGATCGCCTGGATTTCTTCCAGGGTGGGCAGGTGCAGCGGCGGTTCCGGTTCGTGCTCCGGGTCCGGCTCGGTGAATTCGAACGCGCTCTCCTGGTCCAGCGCCGGTTCGGGCGGGGCCAGCAGGTCCGGGGCAAGCCAGCGCACGACGTTGCTCACAGCATCGCCTCCGCGCTTCCGCCGATGGTGACGGTGCCTTCATCGGCCATGCGCTTGACGATGGCCAGGATCTCGCGTTGTGCGCCTTCCACGTCGGACAGGCGCACCGGACCGCGTGCTTCCATGTCTTCCAGCAGGATCTCGGCCGCGCGCTGCGACATGTTGCGGGTGATCTTGTCGCGCACCTTGATGTCGGCGCCGCGCAGGGCGAGGCCCAGGCGCTCGCCACTGACCTCGCGCAGCACCAGCTGCATCTCGCGATCGTCCAGGTCGACCAGGTCGTCGAACACGAACATCAGGTCCTGGATGCGGTTGCTCAGCGGCGCGTCGATGCGCGCGATCTCGCCCAGGATGGCCTGGTCCTGGCCGCTGTCCATGAAGTTGAGGATGTTGGCCGCGCACTGCACGCCGCCGATGTTGGACGACTTCAGGTTCTGGTTGCCGGCGAACTGGCGCTCCATGATCTCGTTGAGCTCATTGAGTGCGTTCGGCGGGATGCCGTCGAGGGTGGCGATGCGCAGCAGCACGTCCACGCGGGTGCGGTCGGGCAGCAGTTTCAGCGCGTCAGCAGCCTGGTCGGTTTCCAGATGGGCCATGACGATGGCGATGATCTGCGGGTGCTCGTTGCGCACCAGATCGGCCACCGCGCGCGGGTCCATCCACTTCAGCGCGTCCAGGCCGGTGGTGTTGCGGCCGAGCAGGATGCGATCGATCAGGTTGCCGGCCTTTTCGCTGCCCAGCGCCTGCACCAGCATGTTGCGGATGTAGTCGTCCGAGCCCACGCCCAGCGAGGTCTTCGAGCCCAGCTCCTGGCCGAACTGGTCCATCACCCGTTCCACCTGCTCGCGGGTGATGTCGGTCATGGTGGCCATGGCGATGCCGATCTTCTGCACTTCCTTGGGTTCCATGTGGCGCAGCACTTCGGCTGCATCCAGCTCACCCAGGGACAGCAGCAGCACGGCCGCGCGCTGTACGCCGGTCAGTTGTGCCTCAGTCATTGGCCACCCAGCCCTTGACCACCTGGGCCACGCGCTTGGAGTCGGTCTTCACGGCTTCACGCGCCATCCGCAGTCGTTCCTCATATGAATCCACCGGCAGAGCCAATGCGTCCGGCCCGCCCAGGCTGGCCCGGTCGGCGCCCAGCGCCGGCAGCGGCATGCCATCGTCATCGACCAGCTGCACGTCCGCGGTATGCGGTTCCAGTGCCTGCTCGTCGTTCTTCTTGTTCTGGCCGGTGATCGCGCGCAGTGCAGGGCGCAGCACGCCGAACAGCAACGCCAGCACCACCACGGCACCCAGCAGCATGCGGCCGGCGTCGTGTACCCACGGCAGCTCCCACCATGCCGGGCCTTCGACCGGCGTGGTGTCACGCACAAACGGGGCATTCATCACCGACACGGTGTCGCCACGCTCGGCGTTGAAGCCGACCGCCTGCTTGACCAGCGCCTCGACGCGGGTCAGTTCGGCGGCCGACAGCGGCTGAGGTGCGACCTTGCCGTTGGCACCGGCGCGCGGCACGTTGTCCACCAGCACCGCCACCGAGACGCGCTTGATGCGGCCGGCCGGCTGGCGGGTGTGCTGCAGGGTGCGGTCCAGCTCGTAGTTTCGGGTCGCGTTCTTGCTGCTTTCGGTCGGAGTCTGTGCGGTTGCCGGCGCAGCGGCCTGGCCCGGCGGACTGTTGCTGGTGGCCCCCGGCACGCCCTGCGGACCCGGCGTGGTGGTGCTGTTCTCGCTCATCTGCTCGCTGCGCAGCTTCTGCGGCTCGCCGTTGTACAGTTCGCGCGCTTCCTCGGTCACCGAGAAGTCCATATCCACGCTGACTTCCGGGTTGACCCGGCCGGGGCCGGTCATCGGCTCAAGCAGTTCGCGGATGCGCTGGTTGAACGAGGTTTCCTGGCGGCGCACCTGCTCGAACTGGGCGGCGTTGACCGCGGCCTCGCTGTTCGGGTCGCTGACGCTGAGCATGCGGCCGCTCTGGTCGACCACGGTCACGCGTTCCGGTGCCAGGTCCGGGATGCTGGCTGCGACCATGTGCACGATGGCGTCGACCTGGCTGCGTTCCAGCTGCTGGCCGCCACGCAGTTCCAGCGTCACCGAGGCACTGGCGACGTCGCGCTGGCGGGTGAACGCGCTGGGCTTGGGAATGGCCAGGTGCACGCGCGAATCGCGCACCGGGCGCAGCGTGTTGATGGTGCGCGACAGCTCGGTCTCCAGCGCATGCTGGTAGCGCGCGCTTTCCACGAACTGGCTGACACCGAAGCCCGGGTCGCGTTCCATCAGCTCGAAGCCGAGTTTGCCGCTGTCGGTCAGGCCGGAGCCGGCCAGCTTCAGGCGGGCGTCGTGCAGGTTCTTTTCCGGCACGGTGATGCCACCGGTGGCCGGGTCCAGCTGGAACGGAATCTGGGCGGCGCGCAGCAGGTCGGTCGCCTCAGCGGTGGCCTTCTGGTCCAGGCCGGTATACAGCGGGACCATGCCGGGCTTCTGCGACCAGAAGAACACGAACAGCCCGGCCGCTACGGCCACGGCAATCATCGCCATCAGTCCGAGCCGACGGGTGATCTGCAGGCTTTGCAGCCGATCGAACCACTGGCCCGCCTTTTCGGCGTTCAGGGATTCCTTGGAGAGCGACAGGGCCATGCGGTTCTATCCTTACAGCGGCATGTTCATCACGTCCTGGTAGGCCTGGACGAGACGGTTGCGGACTTCCACGGTGGCGCGGAAGGCGATCTGGGACTGCTGCGAGGCGACCATGACCTTGGCGAGGTCGGCGCTGGGGTCGCCCATTTCGAAGGCTTTGGCCAGGGCGCCGGACTTCTGTTGCGCGTCGTTGACGCCGGCAATCGCACCACGCAGGGTTTCGGTGAAGCTGGCCGGCTGGGCCTGCGGTGCATCCAGCACCGTGCCCGGCAGGGCGTTGCTGCGCGGCGTTTCGCCCAGCGGGTTGAGCGCCGGTTGTCCCATCTGGGTCTGATAGGAGCGGATCTGCGAAAGGATCGACGTGACGGAGTGGGACATCTGCAACGGTTCCAGAAACAGGGGATGGGGTTGTCTGCTGGAGCAGGTGCAAGTGCCGTGCCGAAACCGGTTTTCGATTCAGTGAAGTGAGGGTTTTGGGTGTGCTGGCAGGGCTGCGCCCTGCACCCGCCGAATCAACGGCAACGGCAACGTCAACGGCGGGCTATCCGTGGGGTGGCGGGGTGGGTCCGGTTGCGGGGGACGGCGCAAGTACGTCCATGTAGCCTCGGTCGCGCCATCCATGGCGCTCACGCCCCCGCAACCGGACCCACCCCGCCTTCGACAGTTTCCCGCGATCTGTCGGACGGGCATGGACTGCCCTTGGTGGGTGTCGACCTTGGTCGACACGTTTTGTTCGGCACGGGGTCGGATCCCGTTGCGACGCAACGGGCTCTGACCCCATTGGAGGCGCCATTTAACCGGCGTCGGTTTTCTGGCCTACGGCTGCAGGGTCCAGCGGCCGGAATTCTGGCGTTGGCGCGGGGCAATGGGGCCGTCGTGCTGGGTGTAGATGAAACGGCCCTGGTGATTGGTCTGGCAGGTCAGCAGCAGGGTGTAGCGGGCCGGTCCTTCGGGGTGGGCTTCAGTCATCTGGATTTCCGCGATGTGCGGGGCCAGGCGCTGGTAGTGGTAACTGCCGCCGATGCGGAGGTCGGTGCCGAGGATGTCCAGCACGTACTGGTTACCGGCAAAGCTGACCTGCACCATGCGTCCGGCATTGGGGTTGTCCGGTGCGTAAAGCGGGTCGCTGAGGTTGGTGAACTGGCGCTGGTCCAGCGCGGTGGGCAGGGTGCAGTTGGCGGCGGTGGCCAGGGCCGGGCAGAGCAGGGCGGCGAGCAGGGTGAGGCGATGCATGCTGGGACCTCCTTGGGATGTCCATGCAATGCACCGCAGTTCGGCTCCGCTGTCTTTAGGAAAACGTGTAAATGCAGAAGGGGGCTGCGGAAAGGGTCAGATCTCTCCCGCAGGGAGGGCTCTGACCCCGAGTACTGGAAACACCAACGCCCGGGCTAGCCCAGGCGTTCGTGCCCCCTTCATGCTGGTGACGCGCTTCAGCTGGCCAGTTCGGCCTGCTCGCGTTCAACGCCGTACTTGCGCAGTTTTTCCACCAGGGTGGTGCGGCGCAGGCCGAGCAGCTGGGCGGCGTGGGCGACCACGCCCTGGGTGCGCTCCAGTGCCTCGTTGATCAGGCCCAGTTCGATGTTGGCCATGTGGTTGCGCAGGTCCATGCCTTCGTCAGGCAGTGCGACCGGTGCCGCTGGGCGATTGACGGCGATGCCGTGTTCCAGTGCAGGCTGGTTGCCGCTGCCCGGGGTGTGGAACGAGAAGCTGCGCAGGTCCAGGCGTTCTTCGCTGGCGACCGGCTGCGCCGGTGCCGGTGCGGCCACTGCTGCCAGGACGGCATCGCCACGGTAGCGCGCCGGCAGATCCTGCACGCGCACGGAGCCACCCGGATGCAGCACGGCGAGGCGCTCGACCAGATTGGTCAGCTCACGCACGTTGCCCGGCCACTCGTAGCCGGCCAGTGCCTGCAGCGCTTCGGCGGTAAAGCGCACTTCGCCACGGCCGGTGCGGGCCAGCTGCGCGGCGATGGTCTCCACCAGCACCGGCAGGTCTTCGCGGCGTTCGCGCAGGGCCGGCACGTCGATCGGGAACACGTTGAGGCGGTAGAACAGATCCTCGCGGAACTTGCCTTCGGCGATACGGGTTTCCAGGTCGCGGTGGGTCGCGGCAACGACGCGCACGTTGCAGCGGATGGTCTGGTTGCCACCCACGCGTTCGAAGCTGCGCTCCTGGAGCACGCGCAGCAGCTTCACCTGCATCGGCAGGCTCATGTCGCCGATTTCGTCGAGCAGCAGGGTGCCGCCCTCGGCCATTTCGAAACGGCCCTTGCGCGCGGTCAGTGCACCGGTGAAGGCACCCTTTTCGTGACCGAACAGCTCGCTTTCCAGCAGGTCCGGCGGAATGGCGCCGCAGTTGATCGCCACGAACGGGCCATCACGGCGCGGCGAGCGCTGGTGGATCGAGCGAGATACAACTTCCTTGCCGGTACCCGATTCGCCCAGCACCAGCACGGTGGTGTCGAAGGCGGCTACCTGTTCGATCATGGTGCGCAGTTCGGTTACCGCCGGGCCATGACCGGTCGGGCCCTGTTCCTGCACGGCACCGGCCTGGTGCTCGGCATCCAGGCGCTTGAGGCTGGCGCGACGCAGCAGCGCTTCCATCTGCGTATGCCGCAGCGGGGTTTCCAGCGGCCAGATGTTGGCTTCATGCAGGCCGTGCTGCTGCGCGAATGCGGTGGCTTCGCCATCGGCCAGCAGCACCGGCGGTGGCAGGCTGCTGCCGCCGAGCCAGTTGTACAGCGCGGCGCTGGCGGCGCTGTCGTCGAGGCTGCCGACGATCACTGCCATCCAGTCGTTCTGGCGCTGGCGGCCCAGGTCGAAGTCGGCCGCGTCGGAGACCCAACGCGGGTTGAAGTCCATGAATTCGAGCAGGGCAACGGTGCGCTCTGCGCGCACGGCGTCG
The DNA here is from genome assembly GCF_000020665.1 of Stenotrophomonas maltophilia R551-3. Taxonomy (NCBI): domain Bacteria; kingdom Pseudomonadati; phylum Pseudomonadota; class Gammaproteobacteria; order Lysobacterales; family Lysobacteraceae; genus Stenotrophomonas; species Stenotrophomonas maltophilia. The sequence goes on from NC_011071.1 coordinate 2,122,092, forward strand.
TTGTCCAGCACCAGGATGCGCGATTCGCTCACGACTGATCCTCCCTGAGGCCTTCCAGGATCGGCATGACTTCCTGGATGTAGGACAGCTTGCTGACGAAGTTGTCGGCGCCGGCGCGCAGCGCGTGTTCGCGGTGCTCGACGTCGTCGAAGTGGCTGGCGATCACGATGTACGGGGCATCGTCCTGCGACTTGATCAGGCGGGTGGCCTGCAGGCCGCCCATCTCCGGCATTGCCAGGTCCATCAACACCACCTGCGGGCGCAGCGTTTCCGAACGCTCGATCGCTTCCAGGCCGTTGCCGGCACTGCCGACGATCTGCAGCCAGTCGATCTTGCGGAAATGGCGCATCGCCGCGTTGATGAAGCCCTCGTGGTCATCGACCAGCAGGACCGTGAGCTTGTTCATGTCCAACATCCTTTTCAGCCCACCCGGGCCAGCTGCGGTTGCCTGGCGCTGAGCCGGCGCCGTTCACGGGCCGGGGCGATATCCAGTTGTTCTCGGTATTTTGCGACGGTTCGGCGGGCAATGTTCACCCCCTGGCGCGACAGCAGGCCGGCAATGGCCTCGTCGGCCAGCGGCCGGCCGGCCGGTTCGGCGTCGATCAGGCGGCGGACCATGGCCTTCACGGCCTGGCCGGAGACGCTGGCGCCTTCCAGGCGCACGGCGAAGAAGTGCTTCAGTTCGAAGGTGCCGCGCGGGGTCTGCAGGAACTTGCCGGTGGTGATGCGCGAGACGGTGGACTCGTGCATGCCGATCTCTTCGGCCACTTCCTTCAGGGTCAGCGGTGCCATGGCTTCCTCGCCACGCACCAGGAAGGCGGCCTGGCGTTCGACGATCACCCGCGCGGTGCGCAGCAGGGTGTCATAGCGCATCGATAGTCCGCGGCTGAACCAACGCGCCTCCTGCAGCATTTCGCGCAGCGCCGGGGCGGCCTCGCTGGTCTCGGCCAGGGCCTGTTCGTACTGGCTGTTGATCGAGACGCGGCGGCTGGTGGCGGGGTTCAATGCCACTTTCCACTGGTTATCGGCGTGCCAGGCGACCACGTCCGGTACCACCACGGCATTGCGTTCCGGCAGCAGGCTGTCGCCCGGGCGCGGCTGTAGTGACAGGATCAGGCGCACCGCTTCGCGAACGTCGTCGATCTCGGCGTCGTGCTGGCGGGCGAGGGCGGGGTAGTCGTGCGCGGCCAGTGCATCCAGCGCGCCGTCGAGGATGCGTGCTGCCAGGTGGCGTGCAGGTACCACGCCGTGCAGGCTGCGCAGCTGTGCCTGCAGGCCTTCGCGCAGGTCCTGTGCGGCCATGCCGGCTGGCTCGCCATGCAGCAGCTGCTGGCGGATGGCTTCCACGCCATCGGCGGCGATGTCGAACTGGGCGCTGGCCAGCAGTTGCAGTTGGGCCAGCGGCGCCTGCAGGTAACCGGCCTCGTCGCAATGGTCCAGCCAGAACGCAGCCACGGCGAGCTCACGGTCATCCATGTCCAGCGAAAGACGCTGCAATACGCGCAGCTGCGGGTCGCTGGATTCGCCGGCCGCGATGCGTGCCATGCGGTCATCGTCGCCGTCCTGCCAGCTACTGCCGGCCACATCCCACATCGAGGATTCGGGCAGTTCGTCGAAGGCGGCCGTTTCCAGCGTGGTGGCGTCGGCATCGGTGGACTCGGCAGCCGGGGCTTCAGCTTCTTCGATCTCCAGCAGTGGGTTGGAATCCAGCAGCCGCTGGATTTCCTGTTCCAGGTGCAGACCGTCGAGCTGCAACAGCCGGATCGACTGCAGCAACTGCGGGGTGAGGTGAAGTTGTTGGCCCAGCTGGGTCGAGAGTGCAGCCTTCATCGTGGTTCCCCGGCACCGCTCCCCGGCGCCTTGTGGAACGCATCTTGCTTTTGATCCGGCGGGGGCGGAATCGGGGGGTTCCTGAGGGCCCTGGTGGATATCCCGACAGCGCGTGGGGATATTCCCTACATTGGCGCGGAATGTTGACGATGCGTGTCGCCAAGTTGTTGATTCGTCGTGGGTGACGAAGAGTGGCGGCGGACCTGCGTGTACGGATTCCTGTCGGGACGTGTCGGGGTGACGGGAATTCGTCGTCAGTGAAGGGGCTGGGTGTGGGTTGGCTGCGTCGGCTGTTGATAGAGACGATTGCCGGTAGAGTCGACTGTTAGTTGTGATCTCTCTGTAGGTTGTTCATCCGGGACATCTTTGGAAAATGGTGGTTACCACACCGTTCCAGTCCCCAAAGAGCCCGGATGAACAATCATAAAAATGCCCGTTTGACGCCGTTTAGTCGAGCGCTTCTGGTCCGCCGCATCCTCCACGAGGGCCTACGCCCGGAAGAAGCAGCTCAAGCGTGTGGCGTAAGTGTGCGTACGGCCTACAAGTGGCTGGCCCGATTCCGCCAGTTCGGGGCACCGGGCCTGGAAAACCGCAGCTCACGGCCTCACCAGACGCCGCATGCCACACCTGCTCCGGTAGTCGAGCAAATCAAGGAGCACCGCCGTAAGCGGCAGACCTACCTGACCATCTCCAAGGCGCTGGGGGTCGGCCACAGTACGATTTCAAGGCTGATGCGCGCCCACGGCCTCAATCGGTTGTGTCGGCTTGATCCGCCCAAGGAGGTCATCCGATACGAATACGATCAGCCCGGAGGGCTGCTGCATCTGGACATCAAGAAGCTGGGCAACTTCCAGCGGCCAGGGCACAGAACCGATGCCAAGCGCAGGGGAAACGCCGCCGGCGGTGGCTGGGGCTACGTCCACGTGGCCATCGACGATCACTCCCGGGTCGCCTTCAGCAGCGTCCACCCCAACGAACAGGGCGAAACCGCCTGTCAGGCGTTGCTGGGCGCTCTGGAGTACTACGCCAGCCTGGGAATCACCTTCAAGCGGATCCTGACCGACAACGGTGCCTGCTATCGCTCTACCGCCTTTGCCAAGCTGCTCAAATCCCTTGGGATCAAGCACATCAGAACCAAGCCCTACACGCCGCGGACCAATGGCAAAGCCGAGCGCTTCATCCAGACCAGCCTGCGCGAGTGGGCTTACGCCTGCGAGTACGCATCCTCGGACCAGCGCAATTCCGTGTTGAACCAATGGCTGCACCACTACAACTGGCACCGTCCCCATATGGCGATCGGCGGCCAGCCACCTATCTCAAGAGTACGGCTGAACAACGTAGTGGGTTTACACAGTTAGTTGTGATCTCTCTGTAGGTTGTTCATCCGGGACATCTTTGGAAAATGGTGGTTACCACACCGTTCCAGTCCCCAAAGAGCCCGGATGAACAATCATAAAAATGCCCGTTTGACGCCGTTTAGTCGAGCGCTTCTGGTCCGCCGCATCCTCCACGAGGGCCTACGCCCGGAAGAAGCAGCTCAAGCGTGTGGCGTAAGTGTGCGTACGGCCTACAAGTGGCTGGCCCGATTCCGCCAGTTCGGGGCACCGGGCCTGGAAAACCGCAGCTCACGGCCTCACCAGACGCCGCATGCCACACCTGCTCCGGTAGTCGAGCAAATCAAGGAGCACCGCCGTAAGCGGCAGACCTACCTGACCATCTCCAAGGCGCTGGGGGTCGGCCACAGTACGATTTCAAGGCTGATGCGCGCCCACGGCCTCAATCGGTTGTGTCGGCTTGATCCGCCCAAGGAGGTCATCCGATACGAATACGATCAGCCCGGAGGGCTGCTGCATCTGGACATCAAGAAGCTGGGCAACTTCCAGCGGCCAGGGCACAGAACCGATGCCAAGCGCAGGGGAAACGCCGCCGGCGGTGGCTGGGGCTACGTCCACGTGGCCATCGACGATCACTCCCGGGTCGCCTTCAGCAGCGTCCACCCCAACGAACAGGGCGAAACCGCTTGTCAGGCGTTGCTGGGCGCTCTGGAGTACTACGCCAGCCTGGGAATCACCTTCAAGCGGATCCTGACCGACAACGGTGCCTGCTATCGCTCTACCGCCTTTGCCAAGCTGCTCAAATCCCTTGGGATCAAGCACATCAGAACCAAGCCCTACACGCCGCGGACCAATGGCAAAGCCGAGCGCTTCATCCAGACCAGCCTGCGCGAGTGGGCTTACGCCTGCGAGTACGCATCCTCGGACCAGCGCAATTCCGTGTTGAACCAATGGCTGCACCACTACAACTGGCACCGTCCCCATATGGCGATCGGCGGCCAGCCACCTATCTCAAGAGTACGGCTGAACAACGTAGTGGGTTTACACAGTTAGTCGACTGCTCTCTGATCAGACCAAGGAAAAGGCCCGCGCTCCGCGCGAAAGTCGACTAACAGTCGACTCTACCAATTGCCCACTCTACCCAGCCATCGTTTCGCGCCGCCGAGGCTGGCGCTTATTCCAGCTCGTGCTGGTGGCGCGCGGCGAGCAGCAACAGGTCGTTGGCGCGGCGGCAGCCCAGCGACTCCATCATGCGTGCACGGTGGGTTTCCACCGTCTTGACGCTGATGCCGAGGTCGGCGGCGATTTCCTTGTTGCTCTCGCCCTTGCCGATGCGGCGCAGGATCTCGCGCTGGCGCGGCGACAATGCGGCGATGCCGGTGGGTTTCTCGCGCCCAAGCATCGGCGCCAGCATCTTGGCGGAGATCTGCGGGCTCAGGAATACCTGGCCGGCGTGCGCGGCGCGCAGCGCCAGTTCCAGTTCCTGCGGTGCGGCATCCTTGACCAGGAACCCGACCGCACCGCGATCGAGTGCATCGCGCACGTGCGCGGCGTCGTCGTGCATGGTCATCATCACCACCCGGGTGCCAGGGGCGCGCAGGCGGATGTCGCTGAGGGCTTCCAGGCCGGTGCGGCCGGGCAGTGACAGGTCCATCAGGATCACGTCCGGGGCGTGCTGCAGGGCCAGCTGCAGTGCCTGCTCGGCATTGCTGGCCTCGGCGACGAGCTGCACGTCGGCAAACCCCTGCAACAGCCGCGCCAGGCCGGCGCGGACAAGGGTGTGATCGTCGACGATGAGAACTCGCACAGGCACGTTGGAGGTCCGTGAGGGGAGTCCACCTTAACTTAGCTGAACGGGCACGCCAAGGGCCGTCCGTACTGCTTCATGCTGACAGCTTTCAGCGTGCGCGACGCGCTTCGGCCACCTGGCGACGATGCAGGCGGAACAGATGCCGCTCCATCGCCATTTCCAGGCCGTCACCGAGGCGCTGGAAGCGCAGCCAGAGATAGTGACCACCGCCGCCATCAGCGGCTTCGGCAATCACCTCCACCGGCAGGTCAATATGGTCGGGCAGCCAGTCGCTGGGCTGCAGGCGAACCACGCCGGCCTGGCCGGGACTGGCGCCGCTGCGCGGACCCAGTTGCAGGCGGATGCCGCGGCGTGACCAGCGCACCGGGCGCAGGGTCAGCTCCTGGCCCTGCTGGCGAACCAGCCGGCCGAGCAGCACCATCGCCAGGTCCAGCTTGGCCTCCAGGCGCTGCAGCTGCAGGCTGGCTTCACTGCGTTCTTCATGTTCGTCGACCCGGCTGTCCTCGACCAGCGCCAGGCTGCGCAGCAGGCCTTCGGCGCTGCTGGTACGGCCAGCGGCGCTGCCCGCTTGAAATTCGGCCGGCAGTGCCAGTTCGCAGCTGAGCGTTTCGTCGAACAGTTCGCTCTCGGCTGGGTGGTGCAGCGACGTGGTCGGCAATTGGGTCATGCCAGCGATTCTGCCTGCAGGTAGGCATGCGCCGCGCGAAGGGAACGGCGGCCATCATGCAGCTGCACCGATACCGCATCGCGGCGCTGGCGCAGCAGGCCGAGCAGGCTCTGCTGACGTTCCAGCAGCGCCGACAGCGGCGCGTGGTCGGCATCGGTCAGTGGCTGGCTCAGCAGGGCGTGCAGGGCGCTGTCGTGGCCATCCAGCAGGCTGTCGGCCTGTTCGAAGGCTTCTTCGCCGAGCGCCTTCTCGAAGGCATCGAGCTGTGCGTTTAGCTCAAGCACGCTCATGGTGCCACCGCCGCCGGGCGTCGCTGCTCATGCGGAATCGCATTCCAGGCGCTGTCGATCTCGCCCAGCAGCTGCAGCGACTCATCCAGCGCGGCACGGTCGTTGTGCAGGTTGGCCTCGGTCAGGCGCTGCAGCACATAGTCATACAGCGCCGACAGATTTCCGGCGATCTCGCCGCCGGCTTCATGATCCAGCGAGCCGTTGAGGTGGCCGACGATCGCACAGACCTCGCCGATCGCCTTGCCCTTGCCGGCCTGGTCGCCACGCTCGAGGCTGGCCAGGGCACGCCGCACGCGCTCCAGCGCGCCGGCCAGCAGCATCGCCACCAGCTTGTGCGGATCGGCATCGGCGACCGCACTGGTCACTCCCACCTGGCGGTATTGCTCGGCGTACTGACGGCTGGAACCGTACATTCGTGATTCTCCCTTGCGCTGGGTGCCGGCGTGCGGTCGAAAGGGACCGTTGGCGCCGGCGCTGCGATGATTGCTGTTGCGTCCGTTATCGGTGCGTACGACGCCAAACTTGAGCGTCGCACGCGTTTCCTCAGCGGTTCAGCTGTGACAGCTGCTGCGACAGCGTGTTGCTGCTCTGCTGCAGCTTGCCCATCAGGCTGTCCAGTGCCACGAACTGCTTCTTGTAGCGGGCTTCGACACCGACCATGCGTGCGTCCAGGTCCTTGCGACGCTTGTCGATGTTGTCCAGGGTGCTGTTCAGGCCCTTGGTGCGGGCGACGAATGCACCTTCCTTGCCGACCGTGGTGCTGACGTAGCCGTCGACCATGGTGTACAGGCGGCCGGCACCGCCGGTGTCGCCGGTGATCGCCTGGCGGATCTTCTCGGGCTGGGCGGCGAGGGCGGCGGCGAACTTGGTGGTATCCAGCACCAGGGTGCCGTCGGCGTTGGGGTAGCCGCGGGTCTGCAGGCCCAGCGCCTTGGCGTCCAGTTTGTCGCCTGCCAGGTCCAACAACACGCCGGACATTGTCGAACGCAGCTGGGCGAGCGCGCCGCGCATCTGTGCATCGCCGGTCAGCGCGGAGGCTTCCTTGGTCTTGGCGTCGTACTTGGTTTCGGTGTTGATCGCCGCGATGGCCGCGTTGTAGGCGGTCACGAACTCCTGCATCACCTTGGTCGCGGCGGTGGTGTCGGTGCTGATGACGACGGTGCTCAGTCCCTTCACCTTCAGATTCAGGGTCAGCCCCGGCACTGCGTCGGTCACGGTGTTGCTGGCACTCACCACTTCCACGCCGTCGATGGTCAGCAGTGCATCGGTGGCCGGGCTGTTTTCCTTAAGGCTGCCGACCAGCGCGCCCAGTTTCGGGTCGCTGCCACCGTACTCCAGCTTGATCGCGCTGGCCGCGCCGGTCTTTTCCTGCGCGATGGACAGGTACTGGTTGTCGCCGGAACTGATCAGCGTGGCCTGTACGCCTTCCTTTCGGCCGGCGGCATCGATCTTGTTGCGCACCGTGGTCAGCGTGTCGCCGGCCTCGACCTCGATGTTCATGGTCTTGGCCTTGTCGCCCACGCCGACGGTCAGCGTCAAGGTTCCGGCGCCGAAGGTATCGGTCTTGGGCACCGAGGTGTCGGCGATCAGCTTGTGCGCCGACGCCAGGTTTTTCACGTCGATCTTGTGGGTGCCGTTGGCGGCGGCTGCCTTGCTGGTGCCCAGGTCGTACAGCGCCACCGACGCGGTCAGCACATCGTCGGCATTGTTGGGGCCGGCCTTGCCGGTGGCGGTGACGGTGCGGGTGTCGAAGGCCGTGGTGGCTTTCAGTGCAGTCAGAGCGGTCTTCAGCTTGTCGAAAGCCGAGGTGACCGTGCCGACAGACGACAGCTGCATCTTGGTCTTGGACTGCTGCAGGTTCAGTGCGTTGTCGGCGGGCTTGCGGTCGGCTGCGACCAGCTTGTTGACGATGTCCGAGATGTTGAGTCCCGAGCCAATGCCACCGTATCCAAAGTCTGCCACGTCGTTTCTCCTGGTATACGGGCCTGGCCGTCGTGCGGTGGCCCGTCGTCAACGAAAATAGCGGCCTGCGCCGCTGGGTCTTGAGGACTTCGTTGATGCATGCGCCGTGCCAATGGTCTGGCGCGGGTTCTGGCACGCAGGTTGCAGGAGGGTTGGGGCAGGGTGCGGGGAAGTTCACCGCGGGCTGCCGGGAGTCTGCAAAAGACCCTCCCCCAATGCAGGGGAGGGATCAGGCTACTGACAATCGGGGGGAGACGAAGCCGCCCGGTACGTACAGTCAAAGGTACAGCGCTGAAAGAGAGGTCCGCAGGAGCGGGCGATGCCAAGCCGGTTCGGGAGAGTTCCCGGGCCGGGCATGGCCCGCGCCTTCGTGCACCGTGGCTTCCGGGTTGCCGCTGCCATCGGTTCAACCCGACGGCAGCGGCGCCTTCTTGCCGTGGATCAGCGCAGCAGGCTGAGCACGCCCTGCGGCACCTGGTTGGCCTGGGCCAGCATGGCCGTACCGGCCTGCTGCAGGATCTGGGTGCGGGTCAGTTCGGCGGTTTCCTTGGCAAAGTCGGTGTCCTTGATGCGGCTACGCGAAGCCGACAGGTTTTCCGACGAGGTCTGCAGATTCGCGACGACCGAGGTGAAGCGGTTCTGGATCGCACCGAGGTCGGCGCGGGTGCTGTTGATCGCACCCAGGGCCTTGTCGACCACTTCCAGCGCCTGCTGGGCACCGAGCACGGTGCTCACGTCCAGCTTCTGCACGTTGGCAGCGGTGTCGGTACCAGCGGTGTACGCACCAGCCGCAGCCTTCGCGCTCCACACGCCGGTAGCGGCGGTCAGGTCGCTACGCTCAAGAGCGATGTCGGCAGCGACGACGGCCTTGCCTTCTTTCACCGAGCTCAGCTTCATCGAACCATCGGCATTGGCTTCGGCGTAGATGCCGGCCTCACCGATCTTGGCGTTGATCGCGGTGGCGACCGCCTTGGAAGCATCGGCAGTGGTAGCACCGGCCTTCAGTTCGACCGTGCCGATGTCCACGCCCATCACCTTACCGGTAATGCGCGAGCCATCGGTGCTGGCGGCCAGCACGTCAGTGGCACCGGCAGCGAAAGTCGAGGTGCCCAGCGAGCCAGCCTTGGCGTCGATGGTCTTGTCGATGGCGATGGACTGGCCAGCATTGGCACCGACCTGGAACAGCTGGCTGGAGAACGAGCCGTCCAGCAGCTTGGTGCCGTTGAAGTCCGACTGCTTGGCGACGCGGTCGATTTCCGAAACCAGCTGGGTCACTTCGGCCTGCAGCGCCTTGCGGTCGCTGGCCGAGTTGGTGGCGTTGGAGGCCTGCACCGACAGCTCGCGGACGCGCTGCAGGTTGTTGCCGATCTCGGTCAGTGAACCTTCGGCGACCTGAGCCAGCGAAATGCCGTCGTTGGCATTGCGGATGGCGACGTCGGTACCACGGATCTGGGTGCCGAAGCGCTCGGAGATCGCCAGGCCAGCGGCGTCGTCCTTGGCGCTGTTGATGCGCGAACCGGAGGACAGGCGCTGGATGGTGGTGGCCAGCGAGCTGCCGCTGGTGCTCAGGTTGCGCTGAGCGTTCAACGACATCGTATTGGTGTTGATGACTTGTGCCATGGTGCTTTTCCTTTGGCGAAGGTGGAGCGTGTTTCAGGATCCGGGCGCCGCTTCATGCGGCGCCCAGAGGTCGATCAGAGAGCGGATCAGCGCAGCAGGCTGAGCACGCCCTGCGGCACCTGGTTGGCCTGGGCCAGCATGGCCGTACCGGCCTGCTGCAGGATCTGGGTGCGGGTCAGTTCGGCGGTTTCCTTGGCAAAGTCGGTGTCCTTGATGCGGCTACGCGAAGCCGACAGGTTTTCCGACGAGGTCTGCAGATTCGCGACGACCGAGGTGAAGCGGTTCTGGATCGCACCGAGGTCGGCACGGGTGCTGTTGATCGCACCCAGGGCCTTGTCGACGATTTCCATCGCCTGCTGGGCGCCCTTTACCGTGCTGACGTCCAGATCGCTGGCGTACTTGGCGGCCGGGGCGGCAGTAGAGGCGGTGAAGGTCGGAGCGGCGGCGCCGCCGGTCCAGGTGCCCGGGGTGGCGGTGATGGCCTTGAACGAGCCATCGGCATTGACGCTGTCCTTGACCGAGGTCAGGGTGACGCCGGCGGTGCCGTTCACTTCGGCGTAGACGCCGGTCTCGCCGATCTTGGCGTTGATCGCGGTCACCAGGGCTTCGCGGGACGCCTTGCCGGTGGCAGTAGCGTCGGCACCCTGCTTGACGTCGATGCCAGCAATGGCGACGCCATTGATCGACATGCCGGTGGTCTTGAAGTCGCCGTTGGCGGCCGGATCGGCCAGGGCCAGCGCGTTGGTATCGAACTTGGCACCGCCCAGGGCATTGGCCTTGGCGTCGATGGTCTTGTCGATGGCGATGGCCTGGCCGGCGTTGGCGCCGACCTGGAACAGCTGGCTGGAGAACGAGCCGTCCAGCAGCTTGGTGCCGTTGAAGTCCGACTGCTTGGCAACGCGGTCGATTTCCGAGACCAGCTGGGTCACTTCGGCCTGCAGCGCCTTGCGGTCGCTGGCCGAGTTGGTGGCGTTGGAGGCCTGCACCGACAGCTCGCGGACGCGCTGCAGGTTGTTGCCGATTTCGGTCAGTGAACCTTCGGCGACCTGGGCCAGCGAAATGCCATCGTTGGCATTGCGGATGGCGACGTCGGTGCCGCGGATCTGAGTGCCGAAGCGCTCGGAGATCGCCAGACCGGCGGCGTCGTCCTTGGCGCTGTTGATGCGCGAACCGGAGGACAGGCGCTGGATGGTGGTGGCCAGCGAGCTGCCGCTGGTGCTCAGGTTACGCTGAGCATTCAACGACATCGTATTGGTGTTGATGACTTGTGCCATGAGGAGAGGTCCTTGAGCGGTTGCACGTGAGTTGGGTTAGACGCCCCCGACGTGCCCCGGGGGCGGCTCATGTCAGCGCTGCAACAGGCTGAGCACGTTCTGCGGTACCTGGTTGGCCTGGGCCAGCATGGCCGTACCGGCCTGCTGCAGGATCTGGGTGCGGGTCAGTTCGGCGGTTTCCTTGGCGAAGTCGGTATCGCGGATGCGGCTGCGCGAGGCCGACAGGTTCTCCGAGGAGGTCTGCAGGTTGGCCACCACCGAGGTGAAGCGGTTCTGGATCGCACCGAGGTCGGCGCGGACGCTGTTGACCGATTCCAGGGCCTTGTCGACGATCGACAGCGCCTTCTGCGCGCCTTCGGCGGTGGTGACGTTCAGGTCCTTGACGAAGCTGGCCGAGGTGCCGGTGAGCGTGCCGCCATTGGTGCTGGTCTCGGTCAGGCCGAGGCCGGCGATGGTCGCGGCGGTGGCGCCGGTCGGCGGGGTCGCGGCGCTGACGCCGAGGGTGAAGGTCTGGCCGTCCTTGACCGAAGCCAGGCTGATCACGCCGGCATTGACCGAGGCCATGACGCCGGTTTCGCCCAGCTTGTTGTTGATCGCAGCGGAGGTGGCCGAGGTGATCGACTCGCCCGCCTTCACGGTGAAGTCGTTGACGGTGATCGTGGTGGCGGTGCCGCCCGGCGGGGTTACCGAGATCTGCAGGCCGGAGTAGGTGGTGTCGGCGGTGGCCTTGTCGGTCGCCAGCGCGGTGCCGGTGTAGCCGTTGGCGAAGGAGGCGGCGCCCAGCGAATCGGCCTTGGCGTTGACCACGCTGTTGATGGCGATGGCCTGGCCGGCGTTGGCACCCACCTGGAACAGCTGGCTGGTGAAGGAGCCGTCCAGCAGCTTGGTGCCGTTGAAATCGGCCTGCTTGGCGACGCGGTCCACTTCCGAGACCAGCTGGGTCACTTCGGCCTGCAGCGCCTTGCGGTCGCTGGAGGAGTTGGTGGCGTTGGAGGACTGCACCGCCAGTTCACGGATGCGCTGCAGGTTGTTGCCGACTTCACTCAGCGAACCTTCGGCGACCTGGGCCAGCGAGATGCCGTCGTTGGCGTTGCGGATGGCCACGTCCAGACCACGGATCTGGGTGGTGAAGCGCTCGCTGATGGCCAGGCCGGCCGCATCGTCCTTCGCGCTGTTGATGCGCAGGCCGGACGAGAGGCGCTGGATGGTGGTAGCGAGCGAGCTGCCGCTGGTGCTCAGGTTGCGCTGAGCGTTGAGCGACATCGTATTGGTGTTGATTACCTGTGCCATGGGGTCGTCTCCTCTTATATGGAACCCGTTGGTGAATGAAACGAAGCGCCGCCTGTTTTTTTGTGTGGCTGTGTGCTTCGCTGTTGCCAAATGAATAACGGCGCTTTGTCAACAACCTTTAGCCGTGAATTCCGTTGAGGCCGGATTTCGTTGCCGGAGGCCGTTTTCCCGGGCTTTTCGAGCCCCGGAGGAGGCGGTTGGGCATGCCCAGCCAGCGCTGATGAAGGTATCGGCGGGGCAGCGGCGGGCTTGATGGGTAATCACGGAAAATCCGCCGGGCATGGCCTGGCGCTACCAGAGCCAGCCATTCGGTAGCGCCGGGCCATGCCCGGCGAGCGCAGCGGGCGATGGCCGCAGAAACGAAAAAGGCCGCGATGCAGGGCATCGCGGCCTTTCAGGGGTGACGCAGGAGATGCGTCAGCGGATCTTGTTGAACAACGACATCGACTGCATCTGCGAGAAGATCGTCTGCGCAGCCTGCAGTGCCGTGCTCTGCAACTGGTACTGGCTCAGCGCATCGGCATAATCCAGGTCGCGCATCTGCGACAGCGTGGTCTTCAGGGTCACGCCGTTGGCTTCACGCATGTCGGCGGCATTGTCCAGCGCCTTCAGCTGCGCGCCGCCGGCTGCACGTGAGTCGATCATCCGTTCCGACGCGCGTGCCACGTCGCGCAGCGCATTCTGCAGCTCGTTCTGCTGTGCGCTCATCTTCGCCGTGGTACCGGTATCGGCATCCAGCGCGGCGATCAGTTTGTCCATGGTGTCAAAGATGTCGCGGCTGGTCGCAGGCTTCACATTGAAGCTGTCGCCCGCAACGGGGGCACCGGTGATCTGCAGGCGCACCCCGTTTACTTCGAGATTGTCACCGGCCTTGTAGGTGCCGGTACCGGTCACGTTGCCGGCGCCATCGAGCACTTCGTACTGGTTGGCTGCGGTGAAGCGGACGCTGAAACTCTGGCCGTTCCAGCTGTCGCTGCCGTCGCGGGTGATGTTGGTCAGCACGCCATTGCCGGTATTGCCCGCCGCGGCACCGCCGTCGACGAAGCCGTCGCCGGTGGGGATGCGCATGAAGATCTCGCTGCCGGGCAGGGAATCACGCACATAGGTATCCGGGCCGACTTCGACCTGGCGCTGGGTCTGGTCACCACGGTAGACCACCTTGCCATTGATCTTGGCGAATGGCGGGTCGCCGTCATTGGTGCCGCCGAACACGTAGCGGCCGGTGCCGTCGTCGGCGTTGGCCAGCGACAGCAGGCCGTCGCGGATCTGGTTCAATTCGGTGATCAGCGTCTTCTTGTCGGCCGCGCTCAAGGCGGGGTTGCTGGCCTGGATGGTCAGGTCGTTGACCCGGCCCATCAGATCGTTGACCTGCGCCAGGGTGTTTTCCTGCACGCCCAGACGGTTCTGCACGTTGCCGGCATTGAGCTTCATCCGGTCCAGTGCGGCCAGGCTGCGGTCCAGGCCAACGGCAGCACCGGCGCCGACCGGATCGTCCTTGGCGCTGACGATCTTGCTGCCGGTGGCGATCTGCTGCTCCAGGTGGCTGAGCTTGGCCTGCTTGGCCATCATCAGCGACACGGACTGGTTGAACATCATGCTGGTGGAGATGCGGCTGCTCATCGGCGGACGGCTCCCAGGATGGTCTGGAACATGCTGTCGGCGGTGGAGATCAGCTGCGAGGCGGCCTGGTAGGCCTGCTGCAGGCGCAACATGTCGGCTGCTTCTTCATCCAGATTGACGCCGGATACCTCGTCGCGGGCCTCCTGCGCCTTGTCATTGATCACCAGCTGGGCATCCAGCGAGTACTCGGCCGAACGGGCCGCGGCACCGACCTGGGTGGTCAGGCCACCCAGCGCGCCGTTCAGCGTCACCGTGCCGGCGTTGAACGCCTTGGCGCTCTCCACCTTGGCCAGCTTGGAGGCATTGCTGTTGTCGGAGGAGCCGGCCGGGGTCGGGGTGATGTTGAAGGTGTCGCCGACCTTGGGCGCACCGTCCAGCACGAAGCTCCAGCCGTTGGCGCTGATGGTCTGGCCAGGGGTGTAGGTCTGTGGCGGGCCGCCATCGATGGTGTAGGTGGTGGCCGAGGTGAACACGATCGCCGCCGGATTGCGCAGGTTGGCGTTGTTCGAATCGGTGACGGTGACGCCGCTCAGCTTGCCGGTGCCGGTGTTGGCGGTGGCTGCGGCGCCCTTGACTGCCGCAGCGGCAGCAATGCGCGACGGATCGGTGATCGCGATCTCCATGCTGCCGGCCACGCCGGCGGTCGGCTGCAGCAGGAAGCGGTCATTGGCAGCCGGAGTGCCGCCGACAACCATTTTGACGCCGTTGATCACCAGCGGATCGGCGGCCGTGCCGGTGCCGGTCAGCGGAACATTGGCGCCGGTGTCGGCACGGCTGGCCTTCCAGTTGCTGCCATCGAACTGCAGCACCACGTTCTGCGCGTCCAGCTTGCCCAGGTCGCCATAGGTGGCGGTGAGGCTGGCGGTGCCGGTGTTGGCATTGTTGGCGGTGACGCGCGGATTGCCGATGTTGAAGAAGTCGCCGCCCAGCTTGCCGTACAGGTCCACGCCCTGGTGGTGGGCCTGGTTGAAGCTCTCGGCCAGGCCCACGGCCAGCTTGCCCAGTTCGGCCTGGGCCGGGGTCAGCACGGTGTCGCGGAACTCCAGCAGGCCGCCGATCTGGCCACCGACCGCCTTCGGGTCGAGCCGGATCGTATTGCCCTGGGTTTCAAGCGCCAGCTGCAGGCGTTCCGGTTGGTACGGGTCGGCCACGGTAGTGACCTTGGTCGCCGTGGTGCCCACCACCAGCGCGTTGCCGCCGGCGGTGTAGACATTCATGATGCCGCCGTCCTGGATCACCGCCGTGCCGCCGGTGTAGCCAATCAGCTGGGTGATCAGCTGGTCGCGGCGGTCGAGCAGGTCGGGGGCGGCGTTGGCGATGTTGGTGCCGATGGCACCATTGATCTGCGCGATCTCCTGCGCCAGGCGATTGACCTCGGTGGCACCGGCCAGCAGGCCGTTGTTGACCTCGCCGTTGAGGTTGTTCAGGTGCGTGTTGAGCTGCACGAAACGATTGGCCAGGGCCTTGCCGCCATCAAGCATGTTCTGGCGGTCGGCGGTGCCGGCGGCATTGGAGGACAGGCCGCTGACCGAGTCGAAGAAGTTCGACCACACACCGGAGACGTTGGTGGCCGGATCGGACACCAGCGCATTGACCCGGTCGGCCATGCTGGAAAGCTGCTTCAGGCGCGCCAGTTCGCCACTGCTGTCGAGCAGGCGCGAGATCGCCAGCTGGTCGGCCGTGCGGCGGATGTCGGTGATGCGGGTACCGTTGCCGACCGTGCCGTAACCGTAGTTCTGCGGATCGGCGGTGGCGAAGTTGACCTTCTGCCGGCTGTAGCCAGGCGTGTTGAGGTTGGCCACGTTGTGGCTGGTGGTCGCCAACGCACGCTGGAAGGCGAGCAGGGCACCGGTACCGGTGGAAAGTACGCTGGACATGGGGTTCCTCAACGACGAGTGATACCCAGCGCCGCGGTTGCGGTGCTGGCGAAGGTCTGGCCAAGGCGGCTGCCTGCATCGGCCACGGCGCTTACGGCGCGCTCGATGGTCGGGCCGCCGGCAATCGCGGCGATCTTGGCCGCGTAACGCGGATCGGTGGCATAGCCGGCGCGCTGCAGGCCGCGAGCGAAGCCCTGCACATCGGTGCCGGCCTGCAGGGCCTGCTGGTAGCGCGGGCTGGTCTTCAGCAGGCGCACGTAGTCGGCGAAGCTCTCGGCCGGCGAGCTGTAGGCACGGAAGCTGGCGGTCTCGTTGCGGCGCACGCCATCGACATACTCGTGGGTGCCGGCCACGGCGCGCTGGCCGTTCCAGCCATTGGCCTTGATGCCGAACAGATTGTGCGAGGTGCTGCCGTCGGCGTGCTTGATGTGGCGCTTGCCCCAGCCGGTTTCCAGTGCGGCCTGGGCCACCAGGGCGCGGGCATCCACGCCCAGTTCCTTGGCCGCGCTCTGCGCGTGCTGCCAGATGCTGGCGACGAAGCCTTCCGGGGTGTGCTCGCCTAGCTGAGCCACGGC
This sequence comes from Stenotrophomonas maltophilia R551-3, assembly GCF_000020665.1. NCBI lineage: Bacteria > Pseudomonadati > Pseudomonadota > Gammaproteobacteria > Lysobacterales > Lysobacteraceae > Stenotrophomonas > Stenotrophomonas maltophilia. Next base: position 2,138,241 of record NC_011071.1, read on the forward strand.
GGTACGGGTGGCCATCGCGTCAGCCGGGTTGATCGCCGTACCGCGATTGCTCGCCGTTGCGGACCACTGGTCGCTGCTGGCCGCCCAGTCATCGCCCTGCAGGCTGCCGATGTACGGATCGTCGGTGCCCAGCGAGCGGTGCATGCTGCTGCTTTCACGGCCAGCGATCAGGTCCAGCGCCTGTTCCATCGGCGCAACCGCGGCCTGGGCGCCATGTTGGGCACCGGCAGCCATCTGCTGCAGCAGGCGCACGGCCTGGCCGCCGTCTTCCAGTGGCAGTGACGGTGCTGGCTTGGCCGGCGCGTTGAGCTGGTAGGCGCGGCTGGCCTTGGCCGGGTCCACGCGGGTATCCAGTGGCGGACCTTCGGCGGCCTGCCCGGACAGCTGGCGGCTGATCATGCCCGACAGGCCCAGGCCCTTGCCGCGGGTCATCGCCTCGGCAATCTTCTGGTCGTACATGTCGCGGAACATCTTGTTTTCGCCTGGGAACAGCGAATCGCCAAAACTGGCGTCACGCATGCTCTTGACCAGCATCTGCGCGAACTGGCCTTCCAGCTGGCGCGCGACCTTGTCGATCTTGGCCGGATCGTTCTGTTGCGCCGGGTGCAGATCGAATGCGGGAGTGATGCGCATATCAGATCACCTCGAGCTCGGCACTCAGTGCGCCGGCCTGCTTCAGGGCTTCCAGGATCGCGATGAGATCGCCTGGTGCTGCGCCGACCGCGTTCACCGCGTGCACGATCTCGTCCAGGGTGGTGCCGCCGCTGAACTTGAACATGCGGCTGCCGTCGTTGGTGGCGGTGATGGTCGACTGCGGGCTGGCCACGGTGCGGCCGCCGGACAGCGCATTGGGCTGGCTGACGTTGGTGTTCTCCTGGATCGTCACCGTCAGCGAACCGTGCGAGATCGCCGCCGGGCCGACCTTCACCTGCTGGCCGATGACCACGGTGCCGGTACGCGAATTGACCACCACCTTGGCCGGGGCGCTGCCCGGCGTCAGTTCCAGGTTCTCGATGCGGGCCAGCAGGCCGATGCGCGCGCCCGGGTCAGTAGGTGCGGTGACCGCGACGGTCACGCCATCGACTGCGCGTGCCGCGCCTTCGCCGAACGCATTGTTGAGCGCGGCGACCATGCGCGACACCGTAGTGAAATCGTTGTTGTGCAGGTTCAGGGTGATGTCGCCGCCATTGGCCAGCGGATCGGGCAGAGCGCGCTCAACGGTGGCGCCGTTGGGAATGCGGCCGACGCTCGGTACGTTCACCGAGACGCGGGAGCCGTCCTTGCCTTGTGCGCCGAAGCCACCGACGATCAGGTTGCCCTGGGCGATGGCGTAGATCTGGCCGTCGGCGCCGCGCAACGGCGCCATCAGCAGCGAACCGCCACGCAGCGACACCGCGTTGCCGATCGAGGACACGGTGATGTCGATCGGCTGGCCCGGCTTGGCGAACGGCGGCAGTTCGGCATGGATCGCCACGGCGGCCACGTTCTTCAGCTGCGGGTTGACGTTGGCCGGCACGTTGACACCCAGCTCGCCGAGCAGGTTCTTCAGGCTCTGCACGGTGAAGGGCGCCTGGCTGGTGCGGTCGCCGCTGCCATCCAGGCCGACCACCAGGCCATAACCCACCAGCGCATTGCCGCGCACGCCGCCGACCTGGGCCAGGTCCTTGATGCGCTCGGCACTGGCGGGGGCTGCCACGATCAGCAGCATCAGTGCGACGATCGACGCCGCGCGACGCTGCCAGGAAGAAGAGAAGAAGGAATTCATGGCCATACTCAGAACGGCGTCAGGCCGGAGTTGAAGAAGCGGCTCAGCCAACCCATCGCGTTGGACTGCGCAACCGGGCCGCGACCGCCGTAGACGATGCGGGCCTCGGCCACGCGGCTGGAAGGAATGGTGTTGTCCTGGCTGATGTCGCCGGGACGGACGATGCCCTGCACCTGCACTAGCTCATCGCCCTGGTTCAGGCGCAGGTTCTTCTGCCCCTGCACCACCAGGTTGCCGTTGGGCAGGCGCTGGATCACGGTGACCGTGACGTTGCCCTGCAGGCGGTTGCTCTGCGCGCTGTTGCCCTTGCCGGTGAAGTCACGTGCACCCTTGGCAGAGGCGCTCAGAATGTCCTTGCCGCCCAGGGTGACCGGTGCACCGAAGATGGACGGTGTGCCCAGGCTCAGGTTCGATTCCTTGTTGGTGGCGGTGTTGGCACTGGTCTGTGCGGTGGTGTTTTCCAGCAGGCTGATCGTCAGCAGGTCGCCCACGTCGCGTGCGCGACGGTCCGAGTACAGCTGCAGGGTCGGGCCAGCGGCATAGATCGCGCCAGCGGTCGGCTGGGCCTGCGGCGGCATGATCGGCTGGATCGGTGCCATCGTCGGGTAGGGGCGCACGTCGCCCGCGATCACGCAGCCACCGAGCAGGGCGGCCACGGCGCAGGCGAGGGCGGTACGGGCGAAGTTGGAAAGGGGCGACATGGCGGTTTCCCGGTTGGGCCGGTCAGAGCTTGTTGTTGAGGTAGCCGAGCATCGAATCGGTGGTGGAGATTGCCTTGGCGTTCATTTCGTAGGCGCGCTGGGTTTCGATCATCGACACCAGCTCTTCCACCACATTGACGTTGCTGCCTTCCAGCGCACCCTGCACCACGGTGCCCAGGCCATTGAGGCCGGGATTGCCGTTCTGTGCCGGGCCGGACGCGGTGGTCTCCAGGAACAGGTTCTCGCCGCGGGCCTGCAGGCCGGCCGGATTGACGAAGTCGGTCAGGGTCAGCGCGCCCACTTCCACCGAAGCGGCACCGTCGGCCATCTTCACGCTGATGGTGCCGTCGGTACCGATGGTGACCGACTGCGCGCCTTCGGGAATCTGGATGCCCGGCTGCACCGGATAGCCGCTGTTGGTGACCAGCTCGCTGTCCTGGTTGATCTTGAACGAGCCGTCACGGGTGTAGGCCGAGCTGCCATCGGGCATCTGCACTTCGAAGAAGCCGCGGCCGTTGACCATCACGTCCAGGGCGCGGCCGGTCTGCTGCTGGCCACCCTGTTCGAAGTTCTTGGCGGTGGCGACCACGCGCACGCCGGTGCCGAGCTGAAGCCCGGTCGGCAGCTGGGTCTGTGCCGACGAGGAACCGCCGGGCTGGCGCACCTGCTGGTACAGCAGATCTTCGAAGCTGGCACGGTCCTGCTTGAAGCCGGTGGTGTTGGTGTTGGCGAGGTTGTTGGAAACCACCGACATGCGCATCTGCTGCGCATCCAGTCCGGTTTTTGCGATCCACAATGCCTGGTTCATCTTCGCTGTCCTGTCTGGTGAAGCCGGCCACGTAGTGCGGCCCTTGAATTCGGGTGTGCAAGCGGTGTGCCAGCGCCGGCATCAACCGGCGCCGGAATCCCGTCAGCTGCCCAGGCGCAGCATGCTGTTGGCGCTGCGCGCGTTTTCGTCGCCGTGCTTGATCACCTGCACCTGCATTTCGTACTGGCGCTGCAGCTGGATCATCTGCACCAGTGCACCGGCGGCATCGACGTTGCTGCCTTCCAGCTGGCCGCTGTGCACGGCCGTGCCCTGTGCCGGTGCGAACGGCTGCAGCGGGTCGGTGTTGCGGAACAGGCCATCCAGGCCGCGTTCAAGGCGCTCATCCGGTGCCTGCACGACCTTGATCCGACCGATCTGCGCCATGGTCTGCGGGCCTTCGCCCTGCGGAATGATCGAGATCGTGCCGTCGGCACCGATCTCCATCGCCTGGTAGGGCGGGATGGCGATCGGGTTGTTGTTGTCGTCCAGCACCGGGCGGCCGCTGGAGGTCACCAGCTGGCCGTTGGGTGTCACCGACAGCGCCGCGCCGCGCGTGTACGCTTCGCTGCCATCACTGGACTGCACGGCCAGCCAGGTGCCGGTCTGCAGAGACAGGTCCAGCGGCTTGCCGGTGATGTGCTGCGAGCCGGGCGTGCGGTTGAACCCGGCGTCGACATGCAGCGCATCCACCCGCGAGGCAAAGCCCGGGCCGCGGATCGGGAAGGCTTCGGTGTTGGCCAGCGCTTCCTTGAAGCCAGGGGTATCCGAGTTGGCGAGATTGTGGCTGAGCGTACCCTGCGCCTGCAGGGAGGCGCGGGCACCGGTCATCGCCACGTAAAGGGCTTTATCCATGCGGGGAGTTCCGTGGCAGGGTCAGCGCGTCATCAACGGATGTTGATGACGGTCTGGGTGATCTGGTCCTGGGTGGTGATCATCTGCGCGTTGGCCTGGAAGTTGCGCTGCGCGGTGATCATGTTGACCAGCTGCTCGGTGAGGTCGACGGTGGACGCTTCCAGCGAACCGGCCTGGATCTTGCCGAGGTTGGAGGTGTCCGGCATGCCGGTGCGCGGCGTGCCCGAGCTGAAGGTATCCACCCACAGGTTGTTGCCCTTCGATTCCAGGCCCTGCGGATTGTTGAAGGTGGTCAACGCAACCTGGCCCAGCGGCTTGTCGGCACCGTTGGAGTAGCGGGCGTAGACCACGCCGGTTTCCGACACGGTGATCTCGTTGAGCTTGCCGGCGGCGTAGCCATCCTGCTGGGTGTTGCGCAGGGCGAACTTCTCGCCGTACTGGGTCGAACCGCTGACATCGAGCGTCATGTTCAGCACGCCGGCACCGGTGGTCGGGGTGAAGGTGCCGAGGCTGACCTTGCCGTTGGCAGGTGCAGTCAGCTTGCCGCTGTTGTCGAAGGTGACCGGCGTCGGCGCGCCAGCCGGTTGGCCATCGACGTAGTTGCGCACCGTCCATTCGTTCGGGTTGGCGCCCTTCACGAAGTAGGACACCTGGATGTGGCTCACGCCCAGCGAGTCGTACACGGTGATGCCACCGCTGGAGTGGTTGTAGCTGTTGGAATCGGTCGGGTCGAAGGTCGTGACCGTCGGCTGCTTGGCGTTGGCAGGCAGGGTGAAGCCGACCTTGACTTCGCTGGTCTGCTTCGGCGCGCTGTCGGTGGTCAGCAGCTGCAGGTCGACCATGCGGCCGGCGTCGAAGTTGGTGCCATCGGCGTTCGGCGCGAACACCTGCAGGCGTGCGCCCTGCGGGTTGATCACATAGCCGGACGGGTCGGTCTGGAAGTTGCCGGCGCGCGAGTACACGCGGGTGCCGTTCATGTTCATGGTGAAGAAGCCCTCACCGGAAATGGCCATGTCCAGGCTGCGCCCGGTCTGTTCGTTGTGGCCCTGCTTGAACTGCTGGGCGACGTTGGATACGCGGACACCCGAACCGACCGCGTTCTTCGACAGGCCGTAGCCGGTGGCCGAGAACAGGTCGGCGAATTCCGCGCGCGATTCCTTGAAGCCGGTGGTGTTGACGTTGGCGACGTTGTTGGCGGTGACGCTCAGGTCGGAATTGGCGGCATTGATGCCGGACAGCGAGACATTGAAGCCCATGGGATGCTCCTGGTAAGTGCGGGGTGTGCGGCTCAGCTGACGCGGAGCACGTAGTCGATCGGGGCCGTGCCCAGGCCCTTGAGGTTCAGGTACAGGCCGTCGGAACCGACGGTCACGCTCTCCACCGGTGCCTGCACGAAGGTGGACAGCTTGGTGCTCTTGCCGGCGGTGTCGACGTGGTTGGCGACGATGGAATACTTGCCCGGCTCCATGCGCTTGCCGTTGGCATCCTTGCCATCCCACTTGAAGGCGGTTTCGCCGGCGGCCTTGGCTTCCACGCTCAGCGAAGTGACCTTGGCGCCATTGGCGTCGGTGATGTCGACGGTGACGATGCCGGCTGCCGGTGCGGCAACGGTGCCTTCCACCGTGCCTTCCTTTTCCAGCACCAGTTTTTCCGAAGGCACCAGCACCTCGTGGCCGACCAGCGCGGCGCCACGCAGCACCTGGTCGCTGGCCATCGATTCCTGGAAGCCCTTGACCGTCTTGTTCAGATCGGTGATGCCCTGCACGGTCGACATCTGCGCCATCTGCGCGACCATCTGCGTGTTGTCCATCGGCTTCAGCGGATCCTGGTGCTGCAGCTGCTCGGTCATCAGGCGCAGGAAATCGGCCTGGTCCAGCGTGTTCTTCTTTTTCGTGGCGTTGCTGTTGGGAGCATTCAGGCCGAGCGCGGAGTAGACGTCCTGGTTGGTCTGGTTGTTGACGGCGGTGGTCATGGCGGTATCCGGTGCTGCGGGCCTCAGCGGCCCATGGTCAGGGTGGCCAGGGCCAGTTCCTTGGCGGTGGTCAACATCTCCACGCCGGCCTGGTAATTGCGCGAGGTCGAGATCAGGTTGACCATCTGTGCCACCGGATCGACGTCGGGCTGGTAGATGTAGCCGTCGGCGTCGGCCAGCGGATGGCCCGGCTCGTAGCGCTTGATCGGCGCCGCCTCGCTCTGGGTGATCTCCTTCACCTTCACCGAGGTGATGTTCGGATCGTTCTTGCTGGTGACAGCCTGGAAGATCGGCTCCAGCGGCTTGTACACAGCGTCGGCGGAACCGGCTACGGTGTCGGCGTTGGAGAGGTTGGAGGCGATGGTGCTCATGCGCACCGACTGCGCCTGCAGCGCGGAGCCGGCGATGTCGAAGATCGGCAGGTTGCTCATGGCTTATTGCCCCGTGATCGCAGTCAGCATGGAACGCACCTTGCTCTCGACGAAGCTGAGCGACGCGCGGTACTCGAGCGCGGCACGGCCATAGGCGGCACGCTCGGCATCGGGATCGACGGTGTTGCCGTCGAGGCTGGGCTGCACGCCTTCGCGCGCGATCTGGAACGGGTTCAGGCCACTACTGATCTCGTAGTGCTGCTCGTTGGTGGTGGTCATCAGGCCGTTGGCATCCTGACCCTGGGCATGGCGCAGGGCGGCATCGAAGTCCAGGTCCTGGGCCTTGTAGCCGGGAGTGTCGGCATTGCCGAGGTTGCTGGCGATCAGCTTCATCCGCTGTTCGCGCAACGGCATGGCCTGGGCGTGGACGCCCAGGTAGTCGGTAATCAGGTTGCGCACGATGCACTCCCACGGGAACGTTGCCCGGGAAGCTGCAAGGCGTGTGCCAAAGGCGCGGGGTCAGATCCCCGCAGGGGCTCTGACCCCGTGGTCGACGCGTTGCGATGCGGGGTCGGAGCCCGTTCCGGGATCCGACCCCGCGGCCGGCCTTACGCCGCCATCGCCACCTTGCGCAGGCGGTCCAGCACGAAGTCGGCCAGCTCGTGCGGCGAATACTTGGCGACGAAGGCATTGGCGCCGACGCGCTCGACCATCGCATTGTTGAATACGCCCGACAGCGAGGTGTGCAGCAGCACATACAGGCCGGCCAGGCCAGGATGGCGCCGGATTTCCGTCGTCAGCGTGTAGCCGTCCATGGCCGGCATCTCGATGTCCGAGATGACCATGGCGTAGCGCTCGGCAGGGTTCTCGCCCGAGGCGTGGATCTGCAGCAGGTGGTCCAGCGCCGCCTTGCCGTCCGAGAGCAGGGTGGCGCCCACCCCCAGCTGGTCCAGCACGCTGCGGATCTGCTGGCGGGCCACACGCGAGTCGTCCACCACCAGCACCTGCAGCTGCGGGCCATCGGACGGCATCGCCATCGCCGGGTCGAGCACGGCTTCACCGCGCACCTGGGCGATGTCGGCCAGTACGCTTTCAACGTCGATCACCTGGATCAGCTCGCCCTGGAAGCGGGTCACCGCGGTCAGGTAGCTGGATTCGGCGCCCAGTTCCGGCGGCGGATGGATGTCTTCCACCGCAATGTTGACGATGCGCTCCACGCCGCTGACCAGGAAGCCCTGGATCGAACGGTTGAATTCGGTGACGACCAGGTAGCCGGGCGCGGTATCGGCATCCGGCTCGCGCTCGGGGTGGCCGATCGCCAGGCCCAGGTCCAGCACCGGTACCGAGCGGCCACGCACGTCGGCCACGCCGGCGAACTGGCTGGGCAGGCCGGGCACCTGGAACAGTTCCGGGCGGCGCAGGACTTCCTGCACCTTGAAGACATTGACGCCAAAAAGCTGACGTCCGCCGAGGCGGAACAGCAGCAGCGCCAGGCGGTTGTGGCCGGCCAGTCGGGTTCGCTGGTCGATCCGGTTGAGCAGGTCATGGGACATGGCTGCTGTATCGGCGTGGTGGCCGCCGAACTTGAGCGCTTTTGTAGAGTCGAGCCGTGCTCGACTGCTCTGCTCCGAACGGCCAGTCGAGCAGGGCTCGACTCTACAGAAGAGCAAGTCGAGCACGGCTCGACTCTACAAAAGTCAGCCCTGTCGCTCTGGCACACCCCTTGCACGCACCTGGGCCAGGTCTTACCGATAAGGAGGCGCCATGCGCCGGGTCACATCTCTATTCGCCATCGCGCTGGCCGCGGCCTCGCCGTGGGCGGTCGCTGCCGACTGGCAGCCGGTGGCCAGCATCCGCGCGGCAGCGTTGTCGACGCTGGCGGCCGGCAGCGAGGGTGAGGCCCAGGTGGCCGATGCGCTGCGCTTGCCCAGGTGTGGTGGCGCATTACAGGTGCAGCCGACCGCCAACACCACGGTGGAGGTCAGCTGTCCCGATGCCGGTGGCTGGCGCCTGTTCGTACCGGTGAAGGTCCGGCGCAACCAGACCGTACTGGTGCTCAACCGTGGAATCGGCACTGGAGAAACCCTCACTGCCGCCGATATCACCACTGCCCAGCGTGATGCCGCCCGGATTGCCGGTGCGGTGCTGGCCGATCCCAATGCGGCGATCGGCCGCATCGCCCGTCGTCCGCTGCAGGCCGGGGCCCTGCTGTCGAACAACGATCTGGTGGTGCAGCGTCTCATCAAGCGCGGAGACAATGTGGCCCTGGTTTCGCGTCGCGGCTCGGTCGAGGTCCGCATTGCCGGCCGCGCGATGGGTGATGCCGGTGAGAACGAACGGGTTTCGGTAGAGAACCTGTCCTCGCGGCGGATCGTACAGGGTACGGTCGATGCCGCAGGTGACGTAATCGTGGCGCGTTGAATTACTGCAGAATATCCCTAAAGATCACGGCCCTGCGGCCGTTATCCCTTGTGTACGGCAACTCCAGGACACCCCATGAGCCAGAAAATCGACGGCAACCTGCAGGTCCCCCAGGCACTGCGCAGCGTGACGACCCCGGCCAACAAGCCCGGCGTCAGCAGCGATGCGCCGACCCGCCCGGTCGAGGCGGCCGACAGCCTGCGCCTGACCGGCGAGGCCACCAATCTGCAGGCCATCGAGCGTGAGCTGACCACCGCACCGGCGATCGACGCCCAGCGCGTGGCGGCCGTGCGCGAATCGCTGCAGAACGGCACCTACAAGATCAATCCGGACGCGATTGCTTCGCGCATGCTCGAGCTGGACCAGCAGCTGCACGGATGACCGCGGCGATGAGCGAGCCGCTGCAGCGCCTTGCCCAGGCCCTGGACGTTGAACGCCAGGCCCTGGTCGAGCACGACGTGCACGCCCTGATCCGGGCGACCGGTGCCAAGCTGGAAGCGCTGCGTGCGCTGGAAGGCGCGCCGCCGGTCGGCGAGGGCGAACACCTGCAGGAACTGGCCGAGCGCAACCGCGCCAACGGCGTACTGCTGTCGCGGCGACGCCGCGAGGTCAACTGGGCACTGCGCCAGCTGGGCCGCACCGAGGATGCCTCGGCCTACGATGCCAAGGGCCAGTCGCATACGGTCACTGCGCGCCGCCCACTCGCCGTCGCCTGACGCGACGGCGGTCGCACAACCCATTCCGGCGGGCTGAAGCCCGCTGCATGACCGCGTATATTGGGCGCCTGTTCGAACGCCCCGAGTCGCCGTGTCCGCTGCCAACGCCCTGGTTACCGCCCCCCTTCCGCCGCAGCCGGTGCTGCAGGCATTGCTTGAGCGCCTGCGCGAAGGCCTGCTGCTGTTCACCGAAGACGGGCAGGTGGCCCTGGCCAACCCGGCCGCCCAGAACCTGCTCGCCAGTGGTGAGGATGGCGCCTTGCCGCCGCCGCAGCGCCTGCGCGAACTGCTGCCGCCCGATGCGCTGGAGCAGGCGCGCCAGCACGGCCATTGGAATGGCAGCCTGCCGCTGGGCGAGGGCGTGATCATTGCCCACCTCTACTATCACGGCCCGGTCGGCCAGGGGCATTTCCTGGCCCTGTTCCGCCACATCGAAGGGCAGGAAGACTACGAGCGCGAGCTGCAGCAGCGGCATGCCGAGCTGCGGCAGGCCTATCTGCGCCTGAACGGCACCCAGGAAAAGCTGCTGCAGTCGGAGAAGATGGCCTCGATCGGCCAGCTCGCCGCCGGCGTTGCACACGAGATCAACAACCCGATCGGTTACGTGCACTCCAACCTGGGCAGCCTGCAGGAGTATCTGCGCAGCCTGTTCACCGTCATCGAAGCCTATGAGCGCGCGTTGCGTGCGCCGGACCCGAAGGCGCTGATCCCGGAAATCGACGATATCCGTGACCGCCTGGACATCGATTTCATCAGCCGCGACCTGCCGCAGCTGATGGCCGAATCACGCGAGGGCATCGAGCGGGTCACCCGCATCGTGCGCGACCTGAAGGACTTCTCGTACTCCGGCCGCGATGAATCGTGGAAGCTGGTCGACCTGCATTCCGGCCTGGAATCGACCATCAACATCATCTGGAACGAACTCAAGTACAAGGTGCACCTGGTGCGCGAGTTCGGCCAGCTGCCGCTGGTGGAGTGCCTGCCGTCGGAGTTGAACCAGGTCTACATGAACCTGCTGCTCAACGCAGGCCATGCCATTGCCGAGCGCGGCACCATCACCGTGCGCACCGGCGTCGATGGCGATCATGTGTGGGTGGAATTCGAGGACACCGGTGGCGGCATCTCGCCGGAACTGCGCCAGCGCATCTTCGATCCGTTCTTCACCACCAAGCCGGTGGGCAGCGGTACCGGCCTGGGCCTGTCGATCTCCTACAGCATCATCAACAAGCACCACGGCCGCATCGACCTGGACAGTACCCCGGGCGTGGGTTCGCGCTTCCGCGTGGTGCTGCCGGTGAAGCAGCCGCGCTGACCGCTTATGGTAGTGCCGGCCGCTGGCCGGCAACCTCATTGAACCCGACATCCAGCGCAGCCGGCCAGCGGCCGGCTCTACCAGAGGGGATCGTTACCGCAACGGACGATCCTCGCCGCCATCGACTGGTTCAGCCGGCGCCGGCCCGGCATTGCTGCGGCGCTGTTCCTCGTAGGTGCGGAACGCCTGGTGGATGTGCTTGCGCAGCTCGTCGTCGTTCCACGGCTTGGTCAGGAACCGGTAGATCGCACCACGGTTGATCGCATCGGTCACCGTGTTCAGATCGGTGTAGCCGGACAGCACCAGGCGGATCGTGTCCGGGTACAGCATCTTCACCCGGCCGAGGAACTCGGTACCGCTCATGTCGCTCATGCGCTGGTCGGACAGGATCACCTGCACGTCGTTGATCGCCAGCAGGTCGAACGCATCGCGCACGTTGCCGGCGGCCAGGATGCGGTAGCCGTCGCGACGGAACAGGCGCACCAGCGAGCGCAGCACGTTTTCTTCGTCGTCCAGCAGCAGCAGGGTGCGGTCCGGCCGCGTTTCGGCGAACGCTTCCGGGCGCAGGTAGCGACGGCGCAGGGTCATGCCGGCGGCATCGGCCGACATCGGCTCGCCGAACAGATAGCCCTGGAACACATCGCAGTCGTTGCGGCGCAGGAAGCCAAGCTGTGCCTGCGATTCCACGCCATTGGCAATCACCGTCATGCCCAGCTGGTGGCCCATCGCGATGATGGCGCGGGCGATGGCGGCCTCGCGGTTGCCGGCCGGCGCGCTCTTGATGAAGCTGCGGTCGATCTTCAGCTTGTCCACCGGGTAGCGCACCAGCGCGCTCAGGCTGGAGTCGCCGGTGCCGAAGTTGTCCAGGCTCAGGCTGATGCCTTCGTTGCGCAGGTTGGCCAGCGTCTCGTGAACGAAGTTGACGTTGTTGGTCAGTGCGCTTTCGTTGATTTCCAGCGTCAGCATCTGCGCCGGCACGCCCGAGGCCTGGATCACCCCCATCACTTCGGCAAAGAAGTTCGGCCGCAGCAGCTGCAGGGTCGATACGTTCACCGCAATGGTGAAGTCGTCGAAGCCCTGGTCGCGCCACAGACGCGCCTGCTTCAGCGCACCCTCCAGTACCCAGGTGCCGATCTGCACGATGATGCCCAGCCGCTCTGCCGTGCGCATGAAGCGTTCCGGCACCAGCATGCCCAGCGTCGGCGACTGCCAGCGCAGCAGCGCTTCCATGCCCACCACGTGGCCGTCGCGGGCACTGACCAGCGGCTGGTAGCGCAGCTTCAGCTCGCCGTTGGGAATGGCATCGACGATCTGCCGCGCGATGATGCTTTCACTGTGCGCGCTCGGCGGCGTGTCCACGGCGTGGATGCGCACGGCGTTGCCCCCTTCGCGGGCAGCCTGGTACAGGGCGTCCTCGGCGTGGTCGAGCAGGCGCGAGGTGCTGCTGGCGTGTTCCGGGCACAGGCTCACCCCCAGCTTGCCGGTCATGAACAGCGTGTACGGCAGCACCGACAGCGGAAGCTCCATCTGTTGGCGGATTTCCTCGGCGAAGTCCTCCGGCAGCGGCACCTCGACGGTGCGCGGAACGGCGATCAGGAACTCGTCGCTGCCGTGGCGCCACAGCTTGCCGCGACCGCGCAGGTAGGACTGCAGCCGTTGTGCCACCAGCACCAGTGCCTGGTCACCCACCTCGGCGCTCATGTTCTCGTTGACCGATGCGAAGTGGTCGATGTCCACGTGCATCAACATCAGCGGGGTACCCCCGGAGGCGGCTTCGGCGACCATCACCTGCAGTTCGGGGTTGCCGGCGCCGAGGCGGTCGGGGGCATCATCGATGCTGACCGGCGGCTGGTTGGGATTCCACATAGGCTCAGTATTCCGGTGACTCGATGGCGGCCGTGCTGGCCGCCTGGTAGGGGAGGTGGACGTCGATCAGGGTGCCTTCACCGTGCGCGGACTCGATCCGCACATGCCCGCCGACGCTCTGTGCGCGTTCGCGCATCACGATCAGGCCGAGCCCGCGCGGACCGTCCGGGTCGAAACCCTCGCCATCATCGCGGATCTGCAGGTGCAGGCTACGCTGGCCGACGTCGCGCAATTGCAGCAGCACCTGGCTGGCGCGGGCATGGCGCAGGGCATTGGTCAGGCTTTCCTGGGCGATGCGGAAGCAGGCCTGCTCGATGCTGTTGTCGGGACGCTGTGGCAGGGGCTCGATCTCGGCCAGCAATTCCACCGGCGAGGAGCGGAACAGCACCCGTGCCTGCCAGCTCAGCGCGGCCTCCAGGCCCAGTGCGTCCAGCTGTGGCGGCCGCAGCAGGGTGGAAATGTCGCGCAGCTTGGACACGGTGGTGTCGGCGAGGCTGACGATCTGCGCCAGGTCCTCGGCGCGGCGCTGCGGATCATGCTCGTCCTGCGCAGCATGGGCGGACAGCTTGATCGCGGTGATGGCCTGGCCGATGTCATCGTGCAGGTCGCGCGAGATCGCACGGCGCTCATCCTCCTGCAGGGAGAACAGGCGCCCGGCCATCGCCTGCAGCTCGCGGTTGCTGGTTTCCAGCGCGGCGCGGGTGCGCTCCGAATCGCTCAGGTCGCGTACGATCAGCAGCTTGCAGTCGCGGCCGCCATAGCGCACTTCGCCCACCGCCAATCCGGCATGGAAGCGGCGGCCGTCCGCGCGCTGCATTGCCACCACGCTGCTGTGGCCAGGGCCCAGGTGAGGCTGGCCGGCACGCAGCTGGGCGCGCACGCGCACCAGATCGGTGGCGGCAACCAGCGCCGACAGCGGCTCGCCGAGCAGGGTGTGGCTGCCATAACCGAACAGGCCTGCTGCCCAGGCATTGGCATACAGCACATGCTCGTCGGAAAGGATCACCACGCCATCGGGCAGTACCCGCACCAGCTCGCGGAACTGCTCTTCGCGCTCACGCAGCAGGCGGCGTGACTGTTCGCGCTCGGTTACGTCCTGCAGGGTGCCGAGCACACGGTTGCGGCCGGCTTCATCAGTGCCACTGGCGGCGCGCAGGTGCACCATCAGTGCATGACCGTCCATCGCCAGCAGTGGCAGCAGCACGTCCACCTGTACAGGCTCGCCTGAGCACAGCTCGGCCAGCAGCTGCTCGGTCTGTGACGCGGTGGCCGGGTCGGCCGGCACCAGCAGTTCATCGAAACGGTGCCAGCGACGGGCTTCGGGCGGGCGTCGGCCGAGCAGGCGATAGACCTGGTTGGAATAGCGGCCCTGTCCGCTGGACGGGTCCAGCTCCCAGGCACCGATGCGGGCCAGCTCATGCGCTTCCTCGACCCGTGCCAGGGCTTGGTCGCGGCGCAGCTGCGCCAGGTCCTCGGCGGTACGGTCGATGGCGATCAACAGGCGGGCATTGTGTCCGTCGTAGCTGATCGCGTTTGAGCGCAGCTCCATCTGCCGCAGGCTGCCGTCGCGCAGCTGCAGCTGCGTACGCAGGATGCACAGCTCCTCGGGCGCCTCGCGGATCGCCTCCAGCTTGGTCTGCAGCGCCTGTTCCTGGCCCGGTGGCCACAGCGCATCGATGGTCTGCTCCAGCAGTTCATCACGTTCCCAGCCGAAGGTGCTGCAGGCGGCCGGGTTGGCATCGAGGATCGCCAAGGTATCCAGGTCGTAGACCAGGATCGGGCCGGGGTTGCCTTCGAACATCTGCCGCAGGCGCAGTTCGGAGGCCTGCTGGCGGGCATGGGTATGCAGCACGTGTTCGGCCAGCGGGCGCAGCAGCAGGTACAGCAGGCCGGCGCTGGCCAGGGCGAAGAACGAGCCCTTCAAGCCCTGCCACAACGCCGCCTGGTGCGGGTCGGGCACCAGTGCCTGTACCGCGCTGTCGGTAGCGATCATCCAGGCCAGCGCCATCGCCAGGTAGCTCAGCACCACCCGCCGCCGGTCGCGGCTCAACGCCTGCGCCATCCGCGGGTCGGGAACAGGGGCGTTGCCGGTCGGTTCTGCGGGCATGGACGGGGTGGGTGAAAGGGGCGCCGGCCATCTTACCGCGCGGGTGTGCCCTGACCACTCAATTATCCGGCGCAGGCGCCGTTAACCACTGCGTGCCCCGCTGACGGGCGTGTCATCCGGAGCAAGATCGCGTGGACCAAGGGATCATCGCCAGCCTGCTGCAGCACCCGCTTGCGTCGGCGCTGGTCATCGTCGACCGCACGGGCCGCCCGCTGGCGGCCAATCCGGCTGCGCGCGAGCATGGCCTGCCGGCCACCGTGGCTGCGTACGCGCCGATGCTGGAAGATCTGCGCCTGTTGGCGGCCGATGGTGGCATCGTGGCCTGCACGCTTCCTGGCGGCCCGCGCGGGCACTACGATGGCCACCTGCGCGCCGTGCACGATGGCGCAGGCAACTTGCTGGCCTTCACGCTGAGCATCCCCGAGCCGGTGCCGGTCGATGGTGGCGGGCGCTGGGAACTGGCCTTGGACAGTGCCGGCCACAGCTTGTGGGACTGGGACATTCCCAGCGACCGCGTAGTCCGCACGCCGGCGCTGGGTGATGAAACCGCCACCGAGATACTGGCGCGCGTACACAGCGAAGACATCGGCCAGGTCCGTGTCGCGCTGGACCAGCACCTGCGTGGCCTGAGCGAGCAGTACAGCGCCCAGTTCCGGTTCCGCCAGGCCGATGGCCAATGGCGCTGGGTGCTTGATCGCGGTCGTGTGGTGGCGCGCACCGCCGACGGCCAGCCACTGCGCATGGTCGGCACGCATACCGATATCGAGCAGCAGAAACAGCTGGAAGGCCTGCTGCAGGAGCAGCAGCTGCACCTGAGCGAGGCCCAGCGCATCGCCAGCATGGGCAGCTGGTCGTTCGACCCCGATAGTGGCCTGTTCTGGTGGTCGCCGGAGCTGCGTTCGCTGCTGTCGCTGGAGCAGGGCAGCGTGCCCGGCCAGCGGCGCTGGTTGAAACAGCTGCATCCGCGCTCTCGTGGTGCGCTGCGTGCCGCCTGGCGGCGGGTATGGCGCGATGGCCGCGCAGCCAACATCGAGCTGGAACTGACTCGCGGCAACGAGCCCTCGCAGCACCTGCGGCTGTGGATGCAGCCGCTGCTGGACACCGATGGCCAGCCCAAGCGCCTGCTCGGCCAGGTGCAGAACATCACCGAGCAGCACCAGACCGACGCGTTGATCCGCTGGCGCACCGAGCTGCTCAACCGTGTCTCCGCACTGGGCCGCATCGGCGGTTGCGAGATCGAAGTGCAGACCCGGCACATGCAGTGGACCGAGGAGTGCTACCGCATCCACGGCCTGCGCAAGGAGCCGATCAGCCTGGACCAGGCACTGGCGCTGTACACCGAAGATTCGCGCAGCGCCTTCGAGGCCGCACTGGTGCGGATTGCCGGCGGTGGCCTCCCCGAGCAGCTGGACCTGTGCTTCTACCGCCAGTCCGGCCTGCGCGTGTGGGTGCAGGTGCTGATCGAGCTGGATCGCCGCGATGGCCTGCCGCCGCGCTTCGTGGTCCTGTTCCGTGACATCACCCGCGAGCGCGAGGCCAACGAGCGCATCGAGCTGCTGGCGCACTACGATCTGCTGACCGGCCTGCCCAATCGCGTGCTGCTCGGCGAGCAGACGGCAGAAGCCATCGAGGAAGCGCGCGACCGCGGCACCTCGCTGGCGATGCTGTTCATTGATCTGGACGGCTTCAAGACCATCAACGACAGCTTCGGCCACGCCACCGGTGATGCGCTGCTGAAGGCCGCGGCCACGCGCCTGCACCAGAACCTGCGCAACAACGATCTGTTCGGCCGTTTCAGTGGCGACGAGTTCATCGTGGTGTTGCGCGACCTGGCCGAGCCGGAAGACGCCGGCCACGTGGCGCGCAAGCTGATCGCTTCGCTGGCCGAGCCGCTGCGCCGTGGCGACACCACGCTGAAGGTCGGCGCCAGCGTTGGCATTGCGATGCTGGGTGACGCGCAGACTGATTTCGACTCGCTGCTGCGCGCCGCTGATGCCGCGATGTACGCGGCCAAGGAAGCCGGGCGGAATACCTACCAGTACTACAGCCAGGACGCGCTGGCGCGTATCCAGCGTCGGCTCGAGCTCGAGCACGCGCTGCATGGCGCGATCGAACGCGAAGAGTTCAGCCTGGCCTACCAGCCGCTGCTGCATGCGCATCATGGCGAACCGCCGGCGATCGAGGCACTGTTGCGCTGGCATCGGCCCGGCATCGGCTACTGCAGCCCGGCCGAATTCATTCCGATTGCAGAGAAGTGCGGCGAGATCGTGCGCATCGGCGACTGGGTGCTGAACGAAGCCTGCCGGCAGGCAATCGCCTGGGACCGGGCTGGCCTGTGTTTTGACCGCATCGCAGTCAATGTGTCGGCAGTGCAGCTGCGTGATCGCGGTTTTGCTGAGCGGGTGATCGAGATCTGCCACGCCCACGGCTGGCCGCCGCAGCGGCTGGAGCTCGAGCTGACCGAGTCGGCGTTGATCCGTGACACCGACATTCTGCGCCACTGCTTCGACGTGCTGGAACGGCACGGCGTGCCACTGGCAGTGGATGACTTTGGTACCGGCTTCTCCAATCTGAACTACCTCAACCGTTTCCCGGTGGGGCGCCTGAAGATCGACCGCAGTTTCGTGCAGGGCATGCTGCATGATTCGGGTACGGCCGAAGTGACCCAGGCCATCGTGCACCTGGGCCACGCGCTGGGCATGAAGGTAGTGGCCGAAGGCGTGGAAACGCACCAGGAAGAAGACATGCTGCGCCGCCAGGGCTGCGACGAGATCCAGGGCTACCTGTACTCGCGCCCGCTCAGCCCGCGTGACCTGGCGCAGTGGTTGCGACAGCAGCACGCCGCGCCAGGGCGCACCGATGCTGCCAGCGAGGCCGTGCTGGCACGCTGAGGGTAGCGCCGGGCCATGCCCGGCGGGATCGCCGCACGCCGACGCACCGCTCTGGTAGGTGTCGACCTTGGTCGACACGAATGCCGGTGCTCGCGATCATCCACGCACAGCGTGGATCTACTGCAGCTTGGTAACCATTCGCTGCGGAAATTCGGAGCGAATTCGTGCGCGCACTGCTTCCACCACATGTGCATAGCGTCGGCGCTGGATGAAATAGCCCATGTAGAACAGCAGCAGCGCCACCAGCATCGGCGACGCAGCTGGCCGGATGAGGATGATCGGCACCAGCATCAGTGTCAGGCCCAGCGCGAACCAGCTGCACCGCCCGACCACCCGCACCTCCCTGCGTCGTGCGTCGATCATCACCCGCCCGCGCATCAGCGGAAAGTAGCGGCCGCCAAAGCTCGGCGCGAAGCTCTCGCGAAAGGCGATACTGCCGTCCGGCAGCGCGCGGAACACCAGGCGCAGCCAGGTATCGGCCGGCAGATCATGCTCCAACCCGGCCAGCGAGAGCTGCGCCAGCTCTGCCGGCGTAGCGGCGATGCGCTGATTGAACAGTACGATGCCGGTGCGGAAGAAGAACGGCGCCCACAGCACAAGCAGCAGGACTTCGATCAGCAGCAATGCGATCAGGGCGATGGCCATCGGTCTTCCATGAACGGGACCGGCGCATCATGCCACGTAGGCAGTTGCATCCACGCATGACGTGGATCTACTGCAGGGCTTCGCCGTCCAGGCCCAGATCCCACGCCAGACCCAGCAGCGCGTCGTCCGCCCGTGACGGGCCAGGACGCGCATCGGCCAGCTGCTGCAGTTCGCGGATCTCTTCGCGGGCCACGTCTTCCAGCTGCTGCAGCTGCTCACGCACGCTCGCGTTGCGCGGGCGGTCGTTGTCGGCCAGAGAGGGCAGGGCGCGGATAACGGTCATGGTGCGCGTAGAGGATGCATCCAACGGCGGGTTACAGGCAAAGGCCCCGGACGAACCGGGGCCTTGCGGGCTGCCGGCAGCGGCAGCGGCAGCGGACATCAGGATCAGAACAGCTCGACGGTGCCAGCGCCCATGCTCTGCTGGGCGACCGGCTTGTGCGGCGGGCGTTCCCATTCGCTGCGCAGTTCACGCAGGCGGCTGCCGGTGCGCTGCAGGGCGGTGGCGATCTCTTCGTCGAACACGCCGCCATTGCGGTGCAGCAGTTCCTGCAGGGCCACCGCTTCGCGGTTGATCGCGGTCAGGCGGTCCAGGTGGGTGTGCACGCCGCCCAGCGCCTGGGTGGCGATGTCTTCGAACTGCAGGGCGCGGACGGCTTCGGCCACGCTGCCATCGATCGAACGGGCGCAATCGGATACTTCGCGCATGCCATCGCCCAGCGACGCGTTGATCTGCGCCACGTTATCGAGCATCGCCGCCGCTTCCTGACGCGCTTCACGGGAGCGGTCCATGTCACGCGAGGCCATGTGCGAAACCGTCTCGCGGACCTTGGCGATGGCGTCCTTGGAGCTGTGCGCCAGCTTGCGGATCTGCTCGTTGAACGTGGTCGAGCGCTCGGACAGGTTGCGCACTTCGTCGGCGACCACCGCGAAGCCACGACCGGCTTCACCGGCACGCGCGGCTTCGATGGCGGCATTCAGGGCCAGCAGGTTGGTCTGGTCGGCGATCGACTTGACGTCTTCCAGCAGCGCGAAGATGCCATCCAGGTGCTGCGCCATCTGGTCGATGTGCTGCACGGTGGTGCTGCTCTGGCCGCTCACCTGTTCCAGCGCTTCCACCAGCTGTTCCATGCGGTTGCTGGCGTGCTGGGCAAAACGGGCAACGTCGAGGCCGGCGCTGCCTTCGTCACCGGCGCGGTCGACGATGCGCGACAGGGCCTGGCTCTGCTGGCGCGACTTGCGGTTCATCGCATCGAAGCTGCCACCCAGGCTGGAGACGGCTTGGCGGATCAGGTCGCGGGCGCGTTCCACTTCGCCACGTGAACCGTCGATCTCGTTGCCGACGAAGTTGCGCAGCTCGGTCAACAGCTGGTCCTGCTCGCGCAGGACACGGGCGTGTTCCGGGGAGCGGTGCGCCTGGGCGCGGGTGGTCCACCACGCAAAGCCGAGCCAGCTCAGCGTCATCGTGGTCAGGATCGCCCAGCGCAGGGCGGCCGGCCATTCGAAACCGATGGCGAAGGGGAGCAGCAGGGTCAGAGCCAGGGGGGCGGCCAGACGGATGAAAATGCGTGAGTACATGGACGTTCTCGGGAGGTGCACGGAGGATGTATCGGCCGTACCCCCTTTCTCTTTAACGTCGATATGCCTCGAAGTGCATTCTGAATGCGCCGGTTTTCCGGCGCTGCCGGGGGCGTTCGGGGTCAGGGCTCTTGCCGAGCCGGAAAGGGATCCGCCCCCACACCCTCACGCCAGCTGGCGGTCCACAGCCTCGATCATCGCCTTGCGGCTGAACAGGAAGTCCCAGTAGCTGCCGCCCAGCTGGCGCCAGAGCACCGCAGAGCGCACGGCGGCCAGCAGCAGGGCGCGGATCTCGGCGACCACACCGGCCTGGCCCAGGTAGTGCGGATTGCCCTGGACCATCACCCGCGGCTTGAGGTGGCTGATGGTGTCGGCGTACAGGCCGCCCAGGTTGGCCAGTACGTCCGGGTGACCGCTGTCGCCCAGTTCGGCGGCCTGGCGCTGGGCGCGCTCGATGCCCGAGGCGACCTTGTTCACGGTCTCGCCTTCCTGCACGAAGCGGCGCTCCAGCTGCAGCACTGACAAGGCCAGCTTGGGCAGGATCGGGTCCTGGCCCTGGCTGCGGAAGTAGTTGTGCAGCAGGCGCAGGCCGGCCTTCAGCGCATGACGGTCACCGAACACCTCCTGCGGCGAGGACGCATCGACGCGGAACACGCTCTCCACGGCAGTGCGAACGGCGGCGGCGTCGGAATGGCCGGTATCGGCGATACGGCGTACCTGCTGCAGGGCCTGGGCAATGCCGGCCAAAGCCAGAACGCGGTCGTCGACAGTGAAACTCATGCAGCGATTACCTCAAAAGGAGAAGGGGTGGTGCGCAGGCGCTGTTCCAGCGGCGCATCGGTGGCGGCGATCACCGCGCCACCCAGGCACACGTCGCCGTCATACAGCACCAGCGACTGACCGGGGGTGACGGCGCGCTGTGGGCGCGCGAAGGTGACCAGTACGCTGCCATCGTCCAGCACCTCGACCGTACACGGCTCGTCGGGCTGGCGGTAGCGGGTCTGCGCGGTGCACTCGAAGCGCCGTGCCGGCGGCGCGCCGGCAATCCAGTGCGCGGTCTCCGAGCGCAGGCGGTTGGACAGCATCCACGTGCTGTCGCGATCCTGGTCGACGTACAGCACGTTGCTGGCCACGTCCTTGCCGACCACGTACCACGGCGCCGCAGGGCGGCCACGCACGCCGCCGATGTTCAGGCCCTCGCGCTGGCCCAGGGTGAAATAGAACACGCCTGGATGCTCGGCAATCACGCTGCCGTCGGCCGGGTCGAGGATCTGCCCGGGCTTGGCCGGCAGGTAGCGGCCAAGGAACTCGCGGAAGTCGCGCTCGCCGATGAAGCAGATGCCGGTGGAGTCCTTCTTGGCGTGGGTCGGCAGGCTGACGTCACGCGCGATCCGGCGCAGGTCGGTCTTTTCCAGGTCGCCGATCGGGAACAGGGTCGCTGCCAGCTGCTGCTGGCCCAACTGGTGCAGGAAGTAGCTCTGGTCCTTGGAGCGGTCGGCGCCGCGCAGCAGCAGCCACTGGTGGCCGCGCTGGGCCACCCGCGCGTAGTGGCCAGTGGCGATGCGCTCGGCGCCCAGCTCGCGGGCGGCATCCAGGAAGTGCTTGAATTTCACCTCGCGGTTGCACAGCACGTCCGGGTTCGGGGTGCGGCCGGCGGCATACTCGGCCAGGAAGTGCTCGAACACGCCCTGCCAGTATTCGTTGGAGAAATCGCGGAAGTGGAACGGAATGCCGAGCAGGCCACACACGGCCACCGCATCACGGCGGTCGTCCTCGGCGCGGCACTCGCCGCTGCCGTCGTCGGCCCAGTTCTGCATGAACAGGCCGGCCACGGCTTCGCCCTGCTGCACCAGCCGCCAGGCAGCGACCGAGGAATCGACGCCACCAGAGACGCCGACCATTACGCGCGGAGTGCTCATGCGACCTCCCGGACCAACGAAAGCGGATGGCGCTGGCCGCCCAGGTAGTCGGCCACCACCTGCCAGACCAGCGGGCTGCGCAGGCGCTCGCCGGCGGCCTGCAGCTCGTCCGGCGCCAGCCACAGCGCACGGTCGATGCCGGTGTCCAGCGGCTGCGCTGGGTCGTGCGAGACCGGGCGCGCCGCATAACAGAAGCGCAGGAAGGTGGTGCCGTCGCCGGCGGTCCATTGGTAGCAGCCGATGAAATGGGTCAGCTGTACGGTCCAGCCGGTTTCCTCGCGGGTCTCGCGCAGTGCCGCCTCGGCCAGGCTTTCGCCCGGCTCGAGGTGGCCGGCCGGCTGGTTCAGCACCGCGCGGCCGTCGATGGTTTCTTCAACCAGCAGCACGCGGCCGCCGTCAACCACCACGGTGGCGACGGTGGCGTGCGGTGCCCAGCGCGGGTCCGGCGTAGCGTTCAACTCAGAACTCGTCCTTCTTGGTCAGTTCCAGCTCCATCGCATCGGCGGTACGGATGGCCGCATCGATGGCGTCGCTGAGCTGGTCCGCCGTGGCATCGGCGTCGATCTTCACGACGAACATCGCCGTGGTGTCCTGCTTCACCCAGCCGCCCATCTTGGCGTCCTGCGAATCTTCCAGCAGGCGGTTGGCCACGGCTACCGGGAACTGCTTGGTCTTGGCGTTGTAGGCCGGCGACCAGATCTCGCGGATGTTGTGGGTGCCGAAATCTTCCACCGACGAGCGAACGTAGACCATCTGGGTGCGATCGCCTTCGACATCGAACACCAGGCGGTAGTCGCCGTCTTCGTCGACCTCGTAGTTGTAACCCAGCTTGTCCAGGTGGCGGGCCACGGCCTTGTCGCCCTCCGGCGCAGCAGCGGCAGAGCCGGCGGCAGCCAGGGCGACCAGCAGGGCGGGGAGAAGTGTCCTTTTCATGAAGATCCTGTGAAACAGTATTGAGAGAGGGTGCAATTGTGACGGCGGCCGTGCGTGCCGTCCAATCTGCGGCGGGCCCACGCGGGCCCGCTCGAGCCTCTATAATGGGCAGATGCCCCGCGAGTCTTCCCCCGATTCCCATCACGAGCACGGCGTTGCCGTGGAACCCGCGCGCCCGGAAGTGGCGCCGCCGCCGTTCTACCAGGTGATGCTGCTCAACGACGACTACACCCCGATGGATTTCGTGGTGGACGTGCTGCAGCAGTTCTTCACCATGGACCTGGACAAGGCCACGCAGGTGATGCTGCACGTCCACACCCGCGGCCGCGGCGTATGCGGAGTGTTCACCCGTGAAGTGGCCGAGACCAAGGTCGCCCAGGTCAACGAGTACTCGCGCATGAACCAGCACCCGCTGCTGTGCACGATGGAAAAGGCCTGACCGGCTGCCGATTCTGGTCCGGGCACATCGATCCCGGACACGGCGTGCCCACCAAGGTGGGCACCTACCAGGCGCGGAGGTCACCCCTCCGCCAACGCCTCCAGCGCCATCCGCGCCACCGCGTCGTCGATATCGGCGGTGTCCCCGTCATCCCGGAACCACACCGCTGACAGCCCCGCGCTGGCTGCGATCCAGCGCAGCAGCCTGTGCCGCTCGATCCCCGCCAGCGCAGTGACCTGCTCCACCCGGGCGGCAAACCGCTCGGGCTGTGTCGCAACGTGGATGTCCGGTCCGCACAGGTCCGGGTTGCTGAAGAGCGTCGTGTAATCGAACGCGCGGTCGCCGATCAGTCGCTTCGGGTCGATCGCCAACCAGCCGCGCGCGCCGAAATCGAGCACGTTGTCGTGGTGCAGGTCGCCGTGCAGCGGTCGGATTTCCTGTTCCTCCTGCAACAATGCCGCCGCCAGTGATCCGCACTGTTCCAGCAGTGATGGCAGCGCCGCCCTTGGCTGCAGCAGGTCCGCGAACCATGTACGCAGGCAGACCAGTTCCGCTGGCGGTGCGCTCCGTGGCCGGTGCAGCCGTTGCAGGACCTGGCACAGGATCGTGGTGCAGGTGTCATCGTCGCCCTCGATCGAGCGCTGCCGCAGCGAGTCGCCGCCGGCACGTTCGATCAGGATCGCCGGCCCCTCGTGGGCCAGCAGCCGGGCGGCGCCGTCGCCGTCCCACCAACGCAGCAGGCGGTGGCTGTTCTGCTCCTCGGTTTCGCTGCTGATCTTCAGCATCGCTGGCTGGCCGGCGATGGTCAGTACCGGCCAGAGCTGGGCATGGGGCGTCTCGATGGCCGCGCCATCACGCCGCAATCGCCAGCGGCTCAGGTAGGGTTCGCTCATGCTGGGTGGGCTGTCCTGGAGTGAATGAAGATCAAGCGATCCATACTGCTAACGCCATCTGAACGCAGCAATCCGCTAGGGTGATGGAAATCGCGTAGTCAGGCCGCATATTGTCCCCATCTGCCGCCGGAGTAATCCATGTTCAGCAAAGACCTCGAACACACCATCGGCCAGTGCTACAAGCGCGCCCGTGAGGCCCGGCATGAATTCATGACGGTCGAACACCTGCTGTTGGCACTGCTCGACAACCCGTCCGCCCAGGCCGTACTGAAGGCATGTGGCGCCGACGCCGAACGCCTGCGCCAGGAGCTGGAGCAGGCCATCGAGGCCTCCGTGTCCCGTCTGGCCGAAGATGACGGCCGCGATACCCAGCCGACCCTGGGCTTCCAGCGCGTGCTGCAGCGGGCCGTCTACCACGTTCAGTCCTCTGGCAAGAAGGAGGTCACCGGCGCCAACGTGCTGGTCGCCATCTTCGGCGAAAAGGACTCCCACGCCGTCTATTACCTCAACCAGCAGGACGTCACCCGGCTGGATGTGGTCAATTACCTGTCCCACGGCATTGCCAAGCTGGGCGAGGAGGGCGAGCAGCCGTCCTCTTCCTCCGAGGGCGAGAGCCGCATCGAAGGCGGGGAGGGTGAGCCGAAGGGCGATGCCCTGACCGAATTCGCCAGCAACCTCAACGAACAGGCCCGCGCCGGTCGCATCGACCCGCTGGTCGGCCGTGCCGACGAGATCGAGCGCACCATCCAGGTGCTGTGCCGCCGCCGCAAGAACAACCCGCTGTACGTGGGCGAGGCCGGGGTCGGCAAGACCGCCATCGCCGAGGGCCTGGCCCGCCGCATCGTTGAAGGTTCGGTGCCGGAGGTGCTGTCGGACGCGGTGATCTACTCGCTCGACCTCGGTGCGCTGGTGGCCGGCACCAAGTACCGCGGTGATTTCGAGAAGCGCCTGAAGGGCGTGCTGACCGCGCTGAAGAAGGTGCCCAACGCGGTACTGTTCATCGACGAGATCCACACCATCATCGGTGCCGGCTCGGCCTCGGGCGGCACCATGGATGCGTCCAACCTGATCAAGCCGGCACTGGCTTCAGGTGAGCTGCGCTGCATCGGCTCGACCACCTTCCAGGAGTACCGCGGCATCTTCGAGAAGGACCGGGCGCTGGCGCGCCGCTTCCAGAAGATCGACATCGTCGAGCCGACCGTCGGCGAGACCTACGAGATCCTGCAGGGCCTCAAGTCCAAGTATGAGCTGCACCACGGCGTGACGTATTCCGACGAGGCGCTGCAGGCGGCGGTGGATCTGTCGGTCAAGCACATCGGCGACCGTCTGCTGCCGGACAAGGCCATCGACGTGATCGACGAGGCGGGTGCCCGCCAGCGCCTGCTGCCGGAAGGCCAGCGCAAGGAGCTGATCGACGTCGAGGAAGTGGAAGCGATCGTCGCCAAGATGGCGCGTATTCCGGCCAAGCAGGTCAGCGCCACCGACAAGGATGTGCTGCAGCACCTGGAGCGCAACCTGAAGATGGTGATCTTCGGCCAGGATCCGGCCATCGATACGCTGGCGTCGGCGATCAAGCTGGCCCGTTCCGGGCTGGGCAATCCGGAAAAGCCGATCGGCAACTTCCTGTTCGCCGGCCCCACCGGCGTGGGCAAGACCGAGGTGACCAAGCAGCTGGCGCTGCAGCTGGGCATCGAGCTGGTCCGTTTCGACATGTCCGAGTACATGGAGCCGCACTCGATCAGCCGCTTGATCGGTGCGCCTCCGGGCTATGTCGGCTTCGACCAGGGCGGCCTGTTGACCGAGAAGATCGTCAAGACCCCGCACTGCGTGCTGTTGCTGGACGAGATCGAGAAGGCGCATCCGGACATCTTCAACATCCTGTTGCAGGTGATGGACCGCGGCGTGCTGACCGATACCAACGGTCGCGAGGCCAACTTCAAGAACGTGGTGCTGGTGATGACCACCAATGCAGGCGCGGCGCAGGCCTCGCGGCGCTCGATCGGCTTCACCAAGCAGGACCATGCCACCGACGCGATGGAGACCATCCGCCGCAGCTTCACCCCGGAGTTCCGCAACCGCCTTGACGCGGTGGTGCAGTTCCAGGCGTTGGGCTTCGAGCACATCCTGCGCGTGGTCGACAAGTTCCTGATCGAGCTGGAGATGCTGTTGCAGGACAAGCACGTCAGCCTGTCGGCCACCCCGACCGCGCGCGACTGGCTGGCCCACCATGGTTTCGATCCGTTGATGGGTGCCCGCCCGATGGCCCGCGTGATCCAGGACAAGATCAAGCGTCCGCTGGCCGACGAGCTGTTGTTCGGCAAGCTGGTCAACGGCGGCAGGGTCAGCATCGATGTCCGCGACGACGAGCTGGTGGTCGAGACGCAGGCCGAGCCGGAGCGGTTGTTGCCGGTGACGGTGGAGTAAGGCGGCGCCGGATCGATTCCGGGTGCGGTTGGAAAACAAGGGCGGCTCCGGCCGCCCTTGTTGCGTATCAGCCCTTCAACGTCCCTGCTGGGCCAGGCGCTTGAAGGTTGCCGCATCGACCCGCTCGATCCGGGTCACAGCGCAGTGGTTGCTGTCGGTCTGTAGTGTGCTACGGGCGTCACCGCAGATCTGTTCGGGCGTGTTCGGCGTGAAGAAGACGTAACTGGCCGAGGCGGCGGCGCCAAGGCAGCGCTTCTGCAGGTGGACTCGATAGTGGTTGTTGCCGTCGCGCAGCAGCACTTCGCGTTCCGTACTGGAGGGGCGGATGTCGCGATTGGTGCTAAGGGCGATGCACTCGGCCGTGGTGGAGGGTTTGGCGGGTTCGGCGGCGGGCGCCGACAGGGGGGGGCTGACCAGCAGAACTGCCGACAGCAGGACGTGCGGGAGCAGGGCGTTCATGATCGGGCGAGAGTGGCGATCCGGACTGGATCGGATCCCACG
This sequence comes from Stenotrophomonas maltophilia R551-3, assembly GCF_000020665.1. Taxonomy (NCBI): domain Bacteria; kingdom Pseudomonadati; phylum Pseudomonadota; class Gammaproteobacteria; order Lysobacterales; family Lysobacteraceae; genus Stenotrophomonas; species Stenotrophomonas maltophilia. Next base: position 2,165,355 of record NC_011071.1, read on the forward strand.
ATGCCGCGGTCGCTGCACATGCGAATCTGCCTCAAGCGGGGCTGACCGACGCCACGGTGTGGTCGGTCACAATGACCTATGGCGACTCACGCGGCGATCGAGCGGAACCCTTGCTGGCGCCCCTGGTCGCCACCGTCCTCGATGACGAAGGCAACTGCCTCGTGCGGGATGTGCAGGCGCTGCTTCAGGGTGCCGCCCATGTGCGGGATCTCGCGCTGTACGGCCAGGTAAAGCGGATGCGAGGCATCCATGCTGGTGCAGACCAGGCAGGGCTGGCCGAACCAGGTGCCGTCCGGGCCCTTGCTGGCATAGCAGCGGCTGGTGACGGACTGTGGATCCAGGACGATCAGGTAGGTCATGCACGCAACGCCATCTGTGAAGAACGCATTGAGCCTAGATCGCCTGTGCAGCGCCGGATCTCAGACAAGGTCGAAAAGCGAGTGATATCGAGAATCGCCACTTTGTTGCGCGCACGACAAAGGGCCAGCAGCAAGGCCGGCCCTGTCGGAGTGGCGCCAAGCGCCGACCGCTTACTTCATGCGGTAGGTGATACGACCCTTGGTCAGGTCGTACGGGGTCATTTCAACCTTGACCCGGTCACCGGTGAGGATGCGGATGTAGTTCTTGCGCATGCGACCGGAGATATGGGCGATGATTTCGTGCCCATTTTCCAGACGAACGCGGAAAGTGGTGTTCGGCAGCGTCTCGCTGACGGTGCCCTCGAACTCGATGGAATCGTCTTTCGACATGTAGTCCTGTGCGGTTCAGAAAACGGCCACGCTGGGCCTAAGGCGCGGTATTTTACGCGTGATGGGCCCAGCTTGCAAAGTTTGTGTTAACCCCCGGCCAAATGCCGTGCCGGCAAACGCCCCACCGCCTGGGTCCAGGGGCCTTCACGGCCATCCTGATGGACGGCCTGGCGCACGTGATCGAGGAATTCCGCGCGTGGCAGGTGTTCGGCACCCATCCGCAGCAGGTGCGGATTTTCGACCTGGGCATCAATCAGTTGCCAGCCCCAGTCGCGCAGGGTGGTCGCCAATGCGGCCAGGGCGATCTTGGAGCCGCCACTGGCGCCGCTGAACATGCTCTCGCCGAAAAACATGGCGCCGATCGCGACGCCATAGATGCCGCCGACCAGGGTCTGCCGGTCCCAGACTTCGAAGGAGTGGGCAAAGCCAAGGTCATGCAGCTGGCTGTAAGCCTCGACCATCGCCGGGCTGATCCAGGTGCCGTCCTGGCCGGGGCGTGGCGCTGCGGCGCAGGCGCGCATCACCCGGCCGAAGGCGGTGTCGACGGAAATCTCCCACGTGCTGCTGCGCAACTGGCGGCGGAAGCGGCTGGACAGATGCACGCCATCGGTACGGAACACCATGCGCGGGTCCGGCGACCACCACAGGATCGGCTCGCCCTCGCTGAACCACGGAAAGATGCCGCCGGCATAGGCGTTGAGCAGGCGCACCGGGTGCAGGTCGCCGCCCACCGCCAGCAGGCCATCGGGCTGGCGCAGTGCGGTCTCGGCCGGAGGGAAGGGGGCGTCCGGCGTATCGGCCAGGCGCCAGGGCAGCTGGCGGGTCATGCCGTCATTGTATTCGTCGTGGCGATCGGTGATGTCTGGCACCATCAGCGTCCTACGGCAAGGAGCCCACGCATGAGCGACGCGATCACCGCCATCCTCGATGTGCACGACACCCCGCGCACGCGCAATGACAGCCAGAGCATGCTGCTGATGCTGGCCACTGAGCAGCCGCGCCAGCTCGGTGTGTTGATGCTGCAGGCACTGGCGCGACGCTCGCCGGGCTCAGCCTTCCTCGACATGGCGCTGGACCTGCTGCCGGACGATGCAGTGCCCGCAGTCGTGGCCGAAGCATGGCGTCGTTATCGTGATGGCGAGCGCGGCGAGCTGCTGGCCAGCGTGATGGAGTTCGCCAGCTATCAGGCGCCACAGCTGCTGCAGGACGACTGGGAGGCATTGCTGGCGATCGCCAGTGAGGATGAGCTGCAGCTGGCTTCACAGGTATGGCAGGGCCTGCCTTCTGCCACTGCCGCACAGTGGGCGCAGATCCTGGCTGAAGCCGATGACGATCGCGAAATGGCGCGGGCCCGGGCGCTGCTGCTCGCCGCCCAGCCCGAGACCTACGCCATTGCTCGCGGCTACGTGGTCGACTGGGGGCGATTGGATGCCGAGGTCTGGGCGCACTGGGCCGGCGTTGCCGACGGACCGCAGCCGCGGCGCCTGCATGGGGAGCGGCCGCTGCACCTCCGCTTCGGTCGCGAGCAGCATCGCGCGCAGCAGGCGGACGAGCCGAGCTGGCGCAAACGGATCTGGCGCCTGCACCCGACCTGGAATGGTGGCCAGGTGCATCACGCCGGCCGCATGGGTGGGCCGTTGGAAGCATTGTGCGGTGGTTGTCACGCGCCGCTGCAGCGGCTGCTGCAGACCGATGCTGCTGCGCTGCAGCCGGGCGCGTCCGGTGAGGTCACGCTTGGCCTGTGCCTGGATTGTTGTGGATGGGAGGAACCGCCCGTGCGCTTCTATCGCCACGATGCCGCGGGCCAGCCCGGCTGCCACCCCAGCCAGTACCTCGAGGTGCCGAACACCCCCACCGACAGCGGCGACCTGATGCAGGCCGAGGTGGGTCTGGTCGCCATGGACAGTGCGCGCTGGCAACAACAGGACTGGGGCCAGTCCAACCATCGACAGAACCTGTCGCGCGTGGGCGGCGCGCCGAGCTGGGTGCAGAGTGCCTGGTACCCGGCGTGCATCGATTGTGGCGAAGAGATGCCGTTCGTGATGCAGCTGGATTCGACACTGCCGACCACGGGTGAGGGCACGCTGCTGTGGGGCAGCGGCGGCATGCTCTATACGTTCTGGTGTGCAAAGTGCCGGGTGAGCGGGCACTTCTGGCAGTGCACCTGAGTACAGTGTCCTCGCCACCGCTCTGGCAGGCGCCAGATGGACGCGCGCGGCTCTCGCTATCGCTCCGGTAGGTGCCAACCTTGGTTGGCACGCCTTTTGGCGCAGCCTATTGCCCCGGTAGGTGCCCACCTTGGTTGGCACGCTTTTTGGCGGCGCCCAGGTCGAGCAAGCTCGACGCTACGTTCCTGCGCGGAACGGCCCATGCCCCTGCAGCTCCTGCTGGTAGCGCCGCACATCGCACCGCTCCTGCCGGCACCAGTCCTGCAGTGCTTCTGCGAAATCCGCATCGGCCATCCAGTGCCGGCTGCGCACCAGCGTCGGCAGGAAACCGCGCGCCAGCTTGTGCTCGCCCTGTGCGCCCGGCTCGAAGCGGGCCAGCCCTTCGCGCAGGCAATACTCGATGCCCTGGTAGTAGCAGGCCTCGAAGTGCAGGCCGGGCAGGGTAGCGCCGCCCCAGTAACGGCCGTACAGCGTGTCTCCGCCCCGCAGGCATAGCGCGCCGGCAATCGGCTCGCCGTCCTGTTCGGCCAGGAACAGCACCAGCCCGCGCCCCAGCGAAATCGCCAGATGGCGCAGGAAGGCCTCGGTCAGCGCCGGGGCATTGCCGTACTCGAGGAACGTCTGCAGGTAGAAGCGGTACATCGCCTGCAGATCGGCGCGGCTCGCTTCATCGCCGTGCACCACGCGGAAGGTGATGCCTTGGCGCGTGACCTTGGCCCGTTCCTGACGGATGTTCTTGCGGTGCTTGTGGTCCATCGCGCCGAGGAACTGCTCGAACGAGGTCCAGTCGCCCGGGTTCTGCCACTGGAACTGCACATCCTCGCGCAGCAGCCAGTCATCGCCGAACAGCGCCTCGTCCAACGCGGTGTGGAAGTTGATATGGGCCGAGGACACGCCCAGCGTCGGCAGTGCTTCGCGCAATGCCGACAGCAACGTGGCGCGCTCCGGATCGTGACGGGCCAGCAGCCGCGGGCCGGTGACCGGCGAGTACGGCACCGCGCCCAGCCATTTCGGGTAGTAGTCGCGGCCATGACGGGCATACGCGTTGGCCCAGGCGTGATCGAACACGAATTCGCCGTGCGAGTTGGTCTTCAGGTAACCCGGAATGGCGCCGACCAGAGTGTCGCCCTCCCACAGCGTGAAATGCCGGGGCTGCCAGCCCCAGTCCTCGCGCAGGCAGCCGTGTTGTTCCAGGCCTGAGAGGAAGGCGTGGCTGATGAAGGGGTTGCGGCCGTCGTGCAGGGCATCCCAGTTGCTGGCGGCAATGGACTGCAGGGAGTCGTGGAAGCGAGGGGAAGGCATGAGGAAAGGATAGGGCAGGCGGAGTGCGAAAAGTGTTGCCGCACTCGACTTGAGGATTATCCGAATTGGTCGAAATCGCGAGTCGGTTCAACGAAGTTGCTGGGAGCTGGATGGGAGATTCCATCTTCGCGCCCTTCTGGCGCATACCCACATCGAAGGATTCGATACATGGAATGCATGAATGCTCTCCGTTGCTCTGCGTTTGCACTGATCATTGCTGGTCTAAGCGCTGGGCCGGCAGCGATTGCCCAGCCCGCACATGCGATGATTGAGACTGATCCAGCGCTGGATCTGCTGCTGACGCGAGAGGCGCAGCGGATGCTTGACGCGCACCAGTTCCGAACGTCGCGGTCGACTCAAGTGGTTGTAAATGCTTCCGTCGATCTGGAACGCCAGCGGCTGATCATTCGCTTCGGCCCCGGCATGTTGCCTGCGGAGGATGATCACTCGCTTGAGGAAATCGAGCAGTACATCCGGAGCTCGCTTGAGTTCTATGCTTTGAGGTCCGGCGCAGGCGAGGTCCAGTCGGAGGTCCTGTACGAAGGAAAGCCCTACTGGGAGCACTTTCCAATCATGCCTGCGGCACCCGCTCAGTCATCGGATGCTTCAACGGTGAACTCGGTACTGGTCTCTGCAAGTCACGGCCTGGTTCGTGTGCATCCTGGGTTGGAGTGGGAGTTCCAGCGGCCTGCCAGGAATGGCGTTCAGGAGGATCTGATCACCGTTGGCTATGCCGAAGAACTGCAGCAGTTGATGGAAGAACGTGGAGGACGGGTGGTCCACCGGGCGCGTCGCAATCAGGGCGACCTGCACCCAGAGTCTAAGAGGGCCTGGAGCGAAATGTCATCCAGATACCATCTACGTGATCTGCTGCCAGATCGGCCGGATATCTGGAATCACTTTGCCAACAGCACGGCGACAGACAGGGAGGTTTCCGATGATATTCGTGCCCGGCCCTACTATGCGAATCATCTTGGTGCTGCAGGGTTGTTCAGCATTCACACAAATGCGGATGCCTCGGGCGCGGCTCGGGGCACGCGCGTCTACTACCATCCGCGCAAGCCAAGTGATCAACGGCTTGCCGACATGGTGCTCTGCTACATGCGCGAGCTCATTACGGCACAGGAGGAGTATGCAGACTTTCCTGTTGCTGCGGCGGGTGCAGCCGCCAGCCATGGTGAAAACGGATTCGCGCAGATGCCATCGGTGGTTGTCGAAGTTGCCTTCCACACAAACCCAACCGATGCCGCAGCCTTGCTGGACCCGGCATTTCGCACCGCCTCAATGAAGGGTGTCGAGAAGGGCTATCGGCTGTTCCGCGAAGGCGAGGGTTGTGTGCCTTTGAAGGTGGAGCCCATCCAGTCCATCGAGCTGTCCGCGGGGAATTCACGGCGCGTCGATATAGTGTTTGAGGGCCATCCCCGGTACCCGATTGATCTGGTCACCACCAATGTGGGTTGCCCGCCCGGATGGACCTGCACCGACGGCAAGGTCCACATCGCTGCGCCGGACGAGAAGCCCAGTCAGATCATCATGAGGTGCGAGAATGCTGGCAGCGCCCCCTTGTTCTGGAACACCCAGGTGGTCGATGCCGATGGCGTGAAGTCGCCGCCGGTCAGGCACAGGGTGCAGTGCATACGGCGGCCGGGTGGGTTGAGTGTTGCGGCGACAGGGCTGGCCGGTTCGTGAAAACGAAAAGGCCGACGCGCTGGCGTCGGCCTTTCATCTGGAGTCGAGCATGGCTCGACCCTACAGGAGCGGGTCAGCCTCTCAGCTGGCCTTGCCCTGCGCGTCCAGGTAGCGCTCGGCGTCCAGTGCGGCCATGCAGCCGAATCCGGCCGAGGTGATCGCCTGGCGGTAGTGCTGGTCGGCCACGTCGCCGGCGGCGAACACGCCTTCCACCGAGGTCTGGGTGGCGTTGCCGCCCAGGCCCGAACGGATTTCCAGATAGCCGTTGTTCATCGCCAGCTGGCCGTCGAACAGCTGGGTGTTCGGGTGGTGGCCGATGGCCACGAAGAAGCCGTGGGCGTCGATGTCGCGGGTGGTGCCGTCCAGAGTGGACTTCACGCGCACGCCGGTCACGCCGGCCTCGTTGCCCAGCACTTCCTCCACCTGGTGGTGCCAGACGGTCTCGATCTTGCCGGCGGCCACCTTGGCGAACAGCTTGTCCTGCATGATCTTCTCCGCCTTCAGGGTGTCGCGGCGGTGGACCAGGTACACCTTGCGGGCGATGTTGGACAGGTACAGCGCCTCTTCCACGGCGGTGTTGCCGCCGCCGACCACGACCACGTCCTGGTCGCGGTAGAAGAAGCCGTCGCAGGTGGCACAGGCGGAGACGCCGCGTCCCTTGAGCTCGTCTTCTGTCGGGATGCCCAGGTACTTGGCGGTGGCGCCGGTAGCGATGATCAGGGCGTCGCAGGTGTACTCGTGGCTGTCGCCGATCAGCTTGAACGGGCGCTGCGACACATCGGCGGTGTGGATGTGGTCGAAGATGACTTCGGTCTCGAAGCGCTCGGCGTGAGCCTGCATGCGCGCCATCAAGTCCGGGCCCATCAGGCCATGGGCGTCGCCCGGCCAGTTGTCCACCTCGGTGGTGGTCATCAGCTGGCCACCCTGCTGCAGGCCGGTGATGACGACCGGCTTCAGGTTGGCGCGGGCGGCGTAGACGGCGGCGGTCCAACCGGCCGGGCCGGAACCGAGAATGACGAGGCGCTGGTGACGGGAGGGCAGGCTGGTGCTCATGTAAACTCGCGAAAAGGTAGATGGGACAAGGTGCTGGCGATGTTTGCGCAGCATCCGTGGCTGGTCATAGAGTGGCGGCTGGGGCAGGGCGATTCAAGCCGATGAACAGAACGCCGTCATCCAGCGGTGGTTCTGGCGGTCAAATGCCCTGTCCGATGTCGCATAACTGAAAACTGACGCCGTCTCATTTATTATCAATCACTAACAGCGCATTCCAAAGGTATGGTCTAAGGTGGCGAAGCAGGTCCCCGAACGCTCCAAGTCCGACGACAGCAAGGCGTCACGTCGCACGGCCGCGGCGGCGACGACCGACAATCCACGCCGCCAGCGTCTCTGGCGCGACCTTGGCCTGATCGCCATCGCGCCGGCGCTGCTGTACCTGGCGGCCAGTCTTTTCACCTATTCAGCCACTGATCCGGGCTGGTCGCATACCGGCAGCGTGGTCGCGCCGGTACACAACCTGGGCGGCCGCGCCGGTGCATGGATCGCCGACGTGCTGCTGCAGCTGTTCGGCTACATCGCGTTCCTGCTGCCGGTGGTGCTGGGCGCGCTGGCGTGGATCGCCATGTTCGGGCTCAAGCGCGAGAGCAAGGGCGAGAACGACCTGGATCCGGCACTGCGCCTGGTCGGGCTGGTCGGCTTCCTGATTGCCGGCACTGGCTTCCTGCACGTGCGCCTGTTCAGTGGCGACGTGGCCCATGCCGGCGGCATCCTCGGCAAGCTGGTCGGCAACTCGCTCACGGTGGGCTTCGGCGCGCTGGGTGCGAACCTGTTCGTGCTGGTGCTGCTGCTGGCCTCGATCACCCTGGCCACCGGGTTGTCCTGGTTCGTGGTGATGGAGAAGATCGGCCGCGGCGTGATGTCGCTGGCGCCGTTGCTGGAGCGCAAGAAGGAAGAAGTCACCGAGTGGAAGCAGACCCGGGTGATGCGCGAGGAGCGCCAGGAAGTGCGCAAGGCCGATGCCGAGGTGCGCGCCAAGCGCGAGCCGGTGAAGATCGAACCGCGCCCCGAGCCGGTCATCGAGAAGAGCGATCGCGCCAAGCGTGACACGCAGATCCCGATGTTCCGTGGCGTCAACGGGGATGGCTCGGACCTGCCGCCGCTCGCGCTGCTGGATGACCCCAAGCCGCAGCCGGTGGGTTACGACAAGGAAACCCTGGACGCGCTGTCGCGGCAGATCGAGTTCAAGCTGAAGGACTTCCGCATCGATGCCCAGGTGGTCGGCGCCAACCCCGGCCCGGTCATCACCCGCTTCGAGATCGAACCGGCACCGGGCATCAAGGTCAGCCAGATCAGTTCGCTGGACAAGGACATCGCGCGCGGCCTGTCGGTGAAGTCGGTGCGCGTAGTCGACGTGATTCCGGGCAAGTCGGTGATCGGCCTGGAAATTCCCAACGTCACCCGCGAGATGATCTACCTGTCCGAGCTGCTGCGCTCGAAGGAATACGACAAGTCGGCCAGCGTGCTGACCCTGGCGCTGGGCAAGGACATCGCCGGCCGCTCGACCGTGGCCGATCTGGCGCGCATGCCGCACCTGCTGGTGGCCGGTACAACCGGTTCAGGCAAGTCGGTGGCGGTCAACGCGATGGTGCTGAGCCTGCTGTTCAAGGCCTCGCCGAAAGACCTGCGGATGCTGATGATCGACCCGAAGATGCTCGAACTGAGCGTCTACCAGGGCATCCCGCACCTGCTGGCGCCGGTGGTCACCGACATGAAGGAGGCCGCCAACGGCCTGCGCTGGTGCGTGGCCGAGATGGAGCGCCGCTACAAGCTGATGAGCGCGGTGGGCGTGCGCAACCTGGCCGGCTTCAACAAGAAGGTGAAGGAAGCCCAGGACGCCGGCCAGCCGCTGATGGACCCGCTGTTCAAGCCGAACCCGGAGCTGGGCGAGGCGCCGCGACCGTTGGAGACGCTGCCGTTCGTCGTCATCTTCATCGACGAATTCGCCGACATGATGATGATCGTCGGCAAGAAGGTGGAAGAGCTGATCGCGCGCTTGGCACAGAAGGCGCGTGCGGCCGGCATCCACCTGATCCTGGCCACGCAGCGCCCGTCGGTGGACGTGATCACCGGCCTGATCAAGGCCAACATCCCGACCCGTATCGCGTTCCAGGTCAGTTCCAAGATCGACTCGCGCACCATCCTCGACCAGTCCGGCGCGGAAACCCTGCTGGGCCACGGCGACATGCTGTACCTGCCGCCGGGTACCGCCATGCCCGAGCGCGTGCATGGCGCCTTCGTCTCCGACGAGGAAGTGCATCGCGTGGTCGAACACCTCAAGGCGATGGGCCCGGCCGACTATGTCGACGGCGTGCTGGACGAAGTGCAGACGATGGGCGACGGCGTGGTCGTCGGTGCCACCGGCCTGCCGGAGAACAGCTCTGCCGGCGACGAGTCCGACCCGTTGTACGACGAAGCGCTGCGGGTGGTCACCGAGACCCGCCGTGCCTCGATTTCCGGCGTGCAGCGCCGGCTGAAGATCGGCTACAACCGTGCAGCGCGGCTGATCGAGGCCATGGAAGCGGCCGGCGTGGTCAGCTCGCCCGAGCACAACGGCGACCGTACGGTGCTGGCACCGCCGCCGCCGAAGTAAGACCCGACGTATCCCCCACGACGTCCAAGGAACCGACGCATGCTTCACCCCGTACCAAGCGCGCTGGCACTGGCGCTGGCAGCCTTCCTGGCTGCCGGCCCGGCACTGGCAGAAACCGCCACCTCCGCGCCCGCCACGGCGCCGCCTTCCACCAGCGGCGATACCGAAGCCAGCAATAATTTCAGCATTGTCCGTTACCGCGCCGACTACCAGGTGCGGCCCGATGCGGGCAATGTGCAGACCGAAACCTACGAAGTCCTGCTCAAGACCAAGGCCTCCGTCGAGCAGTTCAGCCAGGTGCGGCTGAGCTACAGCGAGAAGATGGAGACGCTGGAAGTGCTCGGCGCCTACACCATCACCGCCGATGGTCAGCGCCGCGACGTCCCCGCCGACCGCATCTACACCCAGGAGAGTTACTCCAGCGCCTCGGCGGCGATGTATGCCGACCGCAAGGTGCGGGTGATCGTGTTCCCGAACCTGGCCCCGGGCACGCGCCTGTACTACCAGGTGCGTCGCACCCAGGCCACGCCGTACTTCCCGGGCTATTTCGGCCTGTGGGAGACCTTCAACGTCTTCACCGAGTACGAGGACGCGGAGGTCACCCTGAGTGCGCCGGCCAACCTGCCGATGTTCGTCGACAGCCGTGGTGTGCAGGGCAGTGATCGCCCGACGGTGAAGAATGGCCAGGCGCAGTGGCGCTGGCGCTACCAGCGGCGCGAGGCCATGCCAGCGCAGAACTGGTCAGCGGCAGGCTGGGAGTTCGGCCCGAATATCATGGCCAGCACCTATCGTGACTGGTCGCAGATGGGCCGTGCCTACCAGCTCAAGGCTGGCCCGGCCGCGCAGGTCACCCCGGAACTACAGGCGCTGGCCGACCAGATCACCACCGGCATCAGCGACCGCCGCGAGCAGGCCGACGCGCTGTACCGCTGGGTCGCGCAGAACATCCGCTATGTGGCGGTGTACCTGGGCAATGGCGGCCTGGAGCCGAACAGCGCGCAGAGCGTCCTCGACAACCACTATGGTGACTGCAAGGACCATGTGACGATCCTGGAGGCGCTGCTGGCGGCCAAGGGTATCGCCAGTTCGCCGGTGCTGATCGGTGCCGGCGGTGGCCCGACCCTGCCGAAGATCCCGGTACTGGGCCGCTTCAATCACGCCATCACCTACATCCCCGAGTTCGACCTGTACCTGGATTCGACCACCGCCTGGGCGCGCTTCGGGCAGTTGCCGGAAGGTGACCTGGGCGCACCGGTGATGCGCACCCGCGATGCGAGCCTGGCGCGCACCCCGGCCAACACGCCGCAGCGCAATGCCACTTCGATGGAAGTGCGCTTCACCTTCGACGCCAATGGCAACCTGCGCGGCGAGACCATTCCGAAGCTGGGCGAGAACGCCGAAATCGGCATGCGTGCCCAGTTCTCCCAGCTCAACGCGCAGAACCGCGCGCGCGCCGAGGAGCAGATCATGGCCGCGTCCGGTTTCGACGGGCGAGGGCAGCTACAGATCCAAGGCGTGCCGGTCGACCTGACCCGGCCGTTCGGCTACCGCATGGCCTTCCAGGCTGAGGACTACGCCGACTTCAGCGTGGCCGGCGGCATGGCCGTGCCGGACCCGCCGGGTGGTGAATCGGTGCGCGGCCTGTACGCCACCGCCTCGGCACCGGCCAATGAGGCGCCGTTCTACTGCAATGCCAGCCTGCGCGAGGAAACCTATCGCCTGCAGTTCCCGGCCAATGCGCCGATCATCGCCATCCCGGCCAGCCAGCGCTTCACCAACGCCGCCGGTGAGTACCGGGTGGACTGGAGCCGCGAAGGCCAGGACGTGATCGTGCACCACCGCCTGCAGCAGAATGCGGTGCGTGGCCCGGAGGCGTTGTGCCAACCGCAGGACTACCCGGCGTTCCGCGCGCTGTATCGAGAAGTGCGGCGTGGCTTCCGTGGCCAGGTGCTGTACGGCAGGCTGCCGGCCGCTGCCGACTGAATCGCCGATGGACGTTCAGGGCGGCATAATGTCGCCCTGATCGCCCATTCATCTTTGCCCGGGCACACTGGCAACCACCTTTCCTGGCGCCCGCGCCTACAGGATCCTCGCATGAACTTCCGCCTCCGCCGTTTCCTTGCCACCACCACCTTGGCCGTGGCCTGCGCCGCTGCCGGCAGCGCCTGGGCTGGCGCCCGCGATGACCTGAAGACCTTCACCAGCGGCCTGAAGGGCCTGGACGGGCAGTTCAGTCAGCAGGTGTTCGACAGCCGCGGCAAGGTGAAGGAGTCGACCAGCGGCCGCGTGGCTCTTTCGGCGCCGCGCCTGTTCCGCTGGGAGTACGTGCGCCCGCACGAACAGTTGATCGTGGCCGACGGCAAGAAGGTCTGGATGTACGAGCCGGACCTGGAGCAGGCCACCGTACGCGAGCAGGGCAAGGAAGAGCAGAACAGCCCGCTGACCGCGCTGATCAACCCGGCGCTGCTGGAACAGCAGTACGACCTCAGCGAAGAAGCCGCACAGCGTGATGGCCTGCAGTGGCTGTCGCTGTCGCCGAAGCGCGATACCGAAGCCAGCTTCCAGTATGCCGCGCTGGGCTTCAACGCCCAGGGCCTGGCCAAGATGGAAATCACTGATGCCGTCGGCCAGCGCACCGTGATCAGCTTCAGCGGCTGGAAGCGCAACCCGGGCTTTGCTGCCGGCACCTTCAGCTTCACCCCGCCGAAGGGCACTGACGTCATCGGTAATTGATGGGGCACGCCGGGCATGGCCCGGCGCTACCTGCTCTGGCGGGTGTCAATCGACACCGCCTCGGAAGGTGTCAACCGGCACCGCCTTGGTGGGTGTCAACCTTGGTTGACACGTATTTGATCTGCCGGCCAGCGGCCGGCACTACCGATCCTGCGGCCTGATCCGTTACCGATCACGGCCTGGCGCTGGTGGGTGCCAACCTTGGTTGGCACGCTCTCGCGGTACAATGGCCGTGTGGCAAGACATCGTTCAACTTCCTTCCCCGGCCCCGATCTGCTGAGCGTTGATCGGGAACATATGCGCCCGCTCGCCGAGCGCATGCGCCCGCGCACCCTCGACGAGATGGTCGGGCAGAAGCGCCTGCTGGCGCCGGACAGCGCGCTGCGTCGCGCGGTCGAATCCGGTCGCGTGCATTCGATGATCCTGTGGGGACCGCCGGGCTGCGGCAAGACCACGCTGGCGCTGTTGCTGGCCGAGTATTCCGACGCCGAGTTCCGCGCCATCTCCGCCGTGCTGTCCGGCCTGCCGGAAGTGCGCCAGGTGCTGGCCGAGGCCGCGCAGCGTTTCGCTGAAGGGCGGCGTACCGTGCTGTTCGTGGACGAAGTGCACCGCTTCAACAAGGCGCAGCAGGATGCGTTCCTGCCGCACATCGAGCGCGGCACCATCCTGTTCGTCGGTGCCACCACCGAGAATCCGTCGTTCGAGCTGAACTCGGCGCTGCTGTCGCGTTGCCGCGTGCACGTGCTGGAAGGCGTTTCGCCCACCGACATCGTCGAGGCGCTGGAACGTGCGCTGGGTGACCGCGAGCGCGGCTTGGGCGAGGAGGGCATCGAGGTCGCTCCCGAACTACTGCTGGAAATCGCCACCGCCGCCGATGGTGACGTGCGTCGTGCGCTGACCCTGCTGGAGATCGCCGCCGAGCTGGCGGGCGGGGAGGGCGGTCGCATCACCCCGCAGACCCTGACCCAAGTGCTGGCCGATCGCACCCGTCGCTTCGACAAGGGCGGCGAGCAGTTCTACGACCAGATCTCGGCACTGCACAAGTCGGTACGTAGCTCCAATCCAGATGCCGCACTGTACTGGCTGACCCGCATGCTCGATGGCGGCTGCGATCCGTCCTACCTGGCGCGCCGGTTGACCCGCATGGCCATCGAGGATATCGGCCTGGCCGATCCACGCGCGCAGAGCATGGCACTGGAGGCCTGGGACATTTACGAGCGGCTGGGCAGCCCGGAAGGCGAACTGGCCTTTGCCCAACTGGTGCTCTATCTGGCCAGTACCGCCAAATCGAACGCAGGCTATGCCGCCTTCAACCAGGCGAAGGCCGATGTGCGCGAGAGCGGTACCGAAGAAGTGCCGCTGCACCTGCGCAATGCGCCGACCAAGCTGATGAAGGAGCTGGGCTACGGCGCCGAATATCAGTACGACCACGATGCCGAAGGTGGCATCGCACTGGATCAGACTGGCTTCCCTGATGCGATGGGCGAACGGGTGTACTACAGCCCGGTGCCGCGCGGGCTGGAAATCAAGCTGAAGGAAAAGCTGGACCGGCTGCGTGCCGAGCGTGAGGCTGCGCGGGCCGCGAAGGGCCGCTGAGGCGGCTTATGTAGAGTCGAGCCATGCTCGACTTCGCTCTTGCGCGGGTTACGCTGGCCTTCTGGAACAGCAGTCGAGCACGGCTCGACTCTACAGGGGGCAATGGCAGTCGAGCATGGCTCGACGCCACATTGTTCTGCGCGTCTGCATTTGGCACACTGCGCGGCCACTTTTTCAAGGATTGATGCCGTGCAGGAAATGATTCTGCCGTTGAAGCGTTACGCCCAGTTCGATGGTCGGGCCAACCGTCGCGAGTACTGGATGTTCCAGCTGTTCCTGTTGATCGTCTCAGCCGTCCTGATGGTGCCGCTCATCGCCGGGTTGGTGATGCAGTCCGATGGCTTGGGCATCGCGTCGATCATCCTGTTCGTCGTGTTCTGGCTGGCTACCTTCCTGCCGGTCATCGCTGTCACCGTGCGCCGCCTGCATGACTGCAACCAGTCGGGCTGGATGTACCTGCTGGCCTTCATTCCGTTCGGTGGCCTGGTGATCTTCGTGTTCGCACTGCTGCCGGGTACGCCGCAGGAGAACGCATATGGTCCGGTGCCCACGGGGCCCTGACCTTGCGTGAGTCGAGCATGGCTCGACTCTACAGAGGCAAAGAAAAGAAGCCGGCGTTTCGCCGGCTTCGTCGTTACTTCAGGGTGCAATCGCCGAACGACAGATAGTCCGAGCCGGAGCTGAACTGCAGCGTGCAGCTGGCGGTGAAGGTGGTGCCTTCTTCCAGCGCGCTGAGCTTGGCGGCCTGCTGCGCATCGTCGGTGGTCAGCCGGGCCAGGACATTGCCCTGGTCATCGCCGGCCTCGATCAGCGGCTCGCCCTGCAGGTTGCTGGAAACACCCAGCGCGACGGCGGTGAAGGTCACCGTCTGGTTGAGTTGTTCCATGCTCAGCGTCGAATAGCCGGCCTCTTCATAGGCCTGGTAGAGCGTCGGCAGATCCTGCGCGGCATGGGCGGCCAGCGGTGCGAGCAGGCCGAGGGAAAGTGCGATCAGGGTGGTGTGCTTCAAGAGAGTCTCACGATCATGGGATCCAATCCCATGGCGGTCATGGCGCGGATGAACGCGACCGGATCGGCGGCAGACTGCCCGCCCTCCATGGCTGCGCTGTAAGCGGGGCGATCCAATGCCCCGGTGGCCGGCAAAATAGGGGAAATGCCGTGCCCAGCGCAACCGGGTCGTCGCGCGCGTGATACACAGCGTGACGTTCTATCGATGTGATAATCATTCGCGTTTAAGGTAGACTGCGGTCCCTTGTGAACCGGCGGCCCTGGGCCGCTTCTGCCGCCGCTGATGAAGCATTTCGTCCTGCCTTCGCGCCGTGGTCCGCTGGCCCGCGGCCTGGCCGCCTTGATGATGGGTCTGCTCCTGGCCACCCCGTACGCCCACGCCCAGCAGCGCAATCCGCTGCAGAAGATCGGCCACACCGTGCTCGACGAGCCGGCGGCCAGCTATCGCTTCGAGCATTTCGTGGTGGACAGCCCCGACCAGCAACGCCGCTGGCGGGTGAATGTGGCGATCCCGGCCAAGGCCGGCAAGGCGCCGCTGCCGGTGTTGTACGCGCTGGATGGCAATGCGGTGGCGATGGTGCTGGACCAGCCGCTGCTGGCCGAGCTGGCGGCACGCAAGGCGCCGCCGGTACTGGTGCTGATCGGTTACGACAACGACCTGCGCATCGATTCCAAGGCGCGCACCCGCGACTACACCGCATGGATCGACCGTGCAGACGATGAGAGCGGCAGCACGCAGGCAGTCGGCGGTGGTGCCGCCGCTTTCCTCGACGTAATCGAACGCCGCATCAAGCCCGAAGTCGAGCGTCGTGCACGCATCGACGCGCAGCAGCAAGCGTTGTGGGGGCACTCGCTGGGCGGGTTGTTCGTGCTCAATGCGCTGTACACGCGTCCGGCGGCGTTCCAGTCCTATCTGGCGGCCAGTCCGTCGCTGTGGTGGAGCCAGGGTGCGGCGCTGGGTGATCCGGAACAGCAGTTCGTGCAGAACGCGCATGGGCAGCCGGCGAAGCTGTGGCTGATGCTGGGTGGCGCCGAGCGCGTCGGTGATCGCGGCAAGCGCGACATGAACAACCCACGCGTGGTCGCGCACCTGCGTCGTATCGGTGGGGCCACCCCGGATGCTGCCATGCAGCTGTCCGAGCGCTTGGGCAAGCTGCCGGGCATGCGCGTGCAGTACCGCGAGTTCCCCGGCCTCGGCCATGGCCCGATGCTGCCCGCGTCGTTCCACGCTGCGCTGCATGAGCTGTACGGCGTGACCGACCGCAGCGCCGGTGACGGCGCGCCCAATGGTGGTGACAACGCCGCCGAATGAATCCCTTCGCATGCCAAGGCATGCGACCCCACTACCCAGGCGAGGCTGCCGATGTGCAGCGGCCCAGGCAACCGATGAATCCCGCGTCACGTGGCGCGGCCTACGTGTGCAAGGAGCCTTCCATGTCGTTCCGTCCGTCTTTCCGTCTCACTTCTCTCGCCGCTGGCCTGTTGCTGGCCGTAACCGCCACCGCACAGCCGGTGTTCGATCAGCCGGCCAACGCCACCTTCAAGGGCGAGGTCGTCTCGCGCGGTGAGAACGTGGTTCCCGGCAGCACTGCCGACGTGGTCGGTCGCGGTTTCGTGCCGGGCCAGAAAGTCAGCCTGCTGCGTGGCGACAGCGTGCTCAACACGCAGCCGCTGGTGGTCGATGCCGATGGCAACTTCAAGACCCAGCTGAGCATTCCGGCCGATGCCGTGCCGGGTACCCACCCGGTGGTGGTGCGCGCCAGCCAGCCGGCTGCAGCCACCGTGCTGAAGCTGCGCGTCTCGCCGCAGCTGCCGCTGTCCGGCCAGGCGCAGTTCGTCACCCAGTCCAACAAGCTGGTGCCGGGCCTGTACCAGTCCGCCTACAGCGCCGCCAGCAACGCGGTATTCGTGACCTCGGCCGTGGGCCGCCCGCCGGTGACCCAGTCGCAGCTGCTGAAGCTGGACCCGAAGTCGCTGAAGGTGACCAAGGCGATCACCCCGGCGCAGGTGCCGGGCAGCACCAATGGTGCGGTGTACGCGGTCTACGGTGTCGGCGTGGATGACACCAACGGCAATGTGTGGGTCACCAACACCCGCCAGAACTCCATCGCGGTCTACCGCCAGAAGGACCTGTCGCTGGTCCATCAGTTCCCGGTCGATGCCGTGCCGCATGCGCGCGACGTGGTGGTTGATGGCACCCACGGCAAGGTGTTTGCCTCGGCCACGGGTGAGGACCACCTGTCGGTGTTCGACGCCAAGACCCTCAAGGAGCTGCCGGCGGTGACGCTGGAGTCCGGCGTGGACGACGGCAAGTTCACCCCGATGAGCCTTGTGCTGGACGAGAAGGGCGGCAAGCTGTTCACCGTCAGCATCGGCACCCCGGAAGCGGCGATGATCGACGTGGCCAGCGGCAAGGTCGAGAAGGTCATTGACCTGGGCAATTCGATCAGCGCCTCGGGCGTGGCCTTCGACGCAGCGCGCAACCGCCTGTACGTGGCCTCGCAGGGCACCGATAACCTGCTGATCGTCGATGTGGCCGCCGGCAAGGTGCTGCATGACGTGCCGGTCGGTGCCGGTGCGCTGAACGTCGCCTTCGATGATGCCTCCGGCCTGGCCTACGTCAGCAACCGTGGCGCTGGCACGGTCACCGTGGTGAACGGTGACGGCAAGGTGGTCGCCAACCTCGACGGCGGCACGCTGCCGAACCACGTCCGTGCCGATGGCAAGGGCAACGTGTTCGCGGTGAACAAGTCGCGCGGCGCCGAAGACCCGAAGGGTGACCGCATCACCCGCATCACCCCGAAGCAGTAAGTCACACGGCGGGGCGGCGTGCACGTCGCCCCGCCAGCAAGGAGAACAAGCATGAACATCGCGTCCCGTCTGCGCCTGTGTGCGCTTCCGTTGGCTGTCTCGCTGGCACTGGCCGCCTGTGGCGGTTCATCGACGCCCTCGGACAGCGGCAAGCCGGTTGAGCCCGCCGCCGCCGCAACCGCGGCTGGCGAAGTTGCGTTGCCTGCAGGCTGGCAGCGCGTGGCCGGCACCGATATGCCGGCCGTGCGCGACCAGAAGGCAGTGCTGCCGGCCAAGGTGCATTCCGATGACGGCGCCGACGTCGAGGTGGCCGATACCAGCCGCATCATCGCCGGTGGTGACGACGTGATCGCGGTGATCGAGGCGCTGGGACTGGACAAGCAGGTGTTCGCCGCGCCGACCAATACCACCACCCAGGCTGGCCTGGCTGCCCCGCACCAGTTCCTGTTCAACCGCACCACTGGCGTGGAGGGCGTGCTGAGCCTGCAGGGCTCGCTGTTCCTCGGCAACAGCCTGCGCCGCCACACCGAGCTGGCGAAGAAGCTGCGTGAGGTGGGCGAACCGGCGGTGGTCATCGATGACCTGCAGCCGGCGCCGGACAAGGTGCGCAAGGTCGCCGCCGCACTAGGGCTGGCCGAGGCAGGGCAGACACTTGCCACGCAGGTGCAGCGTCAGCTCGATGAGGCTGCAGCGATTGGCAAGGGCCTGGGCCATGCGCCACGACTGATCCACGTGTCGGCCACCGGCGCCGGTGGCTCACCGACTGTTGCGGGTGCCGACAGCGCATCGGCGCAGCTGATCGCACTGGCTGGTGGTGTCAACATCGGCACCGAGGCGGGGGTGAAGAACTACTCGCAGCTCAGCAATGAGGGCGTAGTCGCTGCCGCACCGGAGGTGATCCTGGTGACCGAGCATGACCTGCAGCTGTTCGGTGGTGCCGAGGGCCTGTGGAAGGCGTACCCGACGCTGAAGCAGACCCCGGCCGGGCAGGCCAATCGGGTCTGGGTGATGCCGGATGTGCAGCTGAAGTACACCAGTGTCGGATCAGGTGCTGGTGCGCTGGCGCTGGCCAAGGCTCTGGCGGCGTTGCCGAAGGCATGAGTCCGGCGGATCGGCGCCGCCGTCGCGGGCGGACGATGTTGCTGGTGGCGTTGCTGGCACTGCTGGGGGCAGTGCTGGCCTCGTTCGCCGTGGGCCCGCTGCGGCTGCCGCCGATGGAGGTGATGCAGGCGTTGGCGGTGAAGCTGGGCCTGCTCGATCCGCAGGCGGTCAGCAGCCGCGACCTCGCCGTGGTCTGGCAGCTGCGTATTCCGCGCGCGCTGTTGGGCGCGATGGTCGGTGCGTCGCTGGCGATGGCCGGTGCCAGCCTGCAGGGCCTGTTCGGCAATCCGCTGGCCGATCCCGGCATTGTCGGTGTCAGCCAGGGCGCCGCGCTGGGTGCGGTCGCCGCCATCGTGCTCGGCGCTGCCGGTGCGGCTGGCTGGCTGGTGCCGGTGGCCGCGTTCGCTGGCGGCGCACTGGCAATCGGCCTGACCTACGCATTGGCCCGGCCCGGCAAGGGCACGGGCAACGCCACGCTGCTGCTGGTCGGTATCGCGATGGCCGCGTTCTGCTCGGCGCTGATCGGTTTCCTCACATATATCGCCAGCGAAAGCGAGCTGCAGTCGCTGGTGTTCTGGCAGATGGGCTCGCTGGCCCGCGCCAACTGGGCCGATGTGGCAGCGGTGGTGCCGTTGTTCGCCATCGGTGTGTTCGCGCTGCAGCGATTGGCCACGCCGCTGGACATGCTGGCGCTGGGTGAGCGCCAGGCACAGCACCTCGGGCTGGATGTCACCCGCACGCGTCGCCGCCTGGTGGCGTTCAGTGCGCTGCTGGTGGGTGCGGCGGTGGCGTTTGCCGGCTCGATCAGTTTCGTCGGCCTGGTGGTGCCGCACGTGGCGCGCCTGCTGGTCGGCCCTGGCCATCGCTGGTTGCTGCCGTTGTCAGGCCTGCTGGGCGCACTGCTGATCGTGGTGGCCGACACCGCCGCGCGCACATTGGATCCGCCGGCGGAGATTCCGCTGGGCCTGTTTTCGGCCGCACTGGGCGCACCGTTCTTCCTGTGGCTGGTGCTGCAGCAGCGCCGCAAGGCCGCACCATGAGCGTGTTGTTGAAGCTGCACGAGGTGGTGGTCCGTCGCCAGCAGCGCGAGATCCTGCACGGCATTTCGCTCGCGTTCGAACCGGGAACGGTGACCGCGCTGGTCGGCCCGAATGGCGCGGGCAAGTCCACGTTGCTGGCTGTGGCGGCAGGTGACCTGCGTGCCGACGCTGGCGAAGTAAGCCTGCTCGGCAAGCCGTTGGCTGGTTACAAGGCCGGGCCACTGGCGCGCGAGCGTGCAGTGATGCCCCAGGAGCACGGCGTGCGCTTCGCCTTCAGCGTGGAAGAAGTGGTTGCGATGGGGCGGCTGCCGCATCCGCCGGATCCAGCCGTGGACGACGCCCAGGTGGAAGCGGCCATCGATGCCGCTGAACTGCAGGCGCTGCGCCTGCGCGAGGTGCAGCAGCTGTCGGGCGGTGAATCGGCACGGACCACGTTCGCGCGCGTGCTGGCGCAGGACACGCCGCTGCTGCTGCTGGATGAGCCAACCGCAGCGCTGGATCTGCGTCACCAGGAACGCACGCTGCGCAGTGTGCGCGCCTGTGCCGAAGCCGGTGCGTGCGTGATCGTGGTGCTGCACGACCTCAATCTGGCCGCGGGCTATGCCGACCGCATCGTGCTGCTGGAGCAGGGCAGGGTGGCGGCCGATGGCACGCCGTTGCAGGTGCTCACCGAAGACAACCTGCAGCGTGTCTACCAGCAGGATGTGGTGGTGCTGGAGCACCCAAGGCGTGGGGTGCCACTGGTGGTGGTGACCTGAGCATCAACGTGCTCTGCCTGGCGACGTATGATGTGCGGTTCGTTCTCTTCAATGGACTGATGCAATGATCCGTACTGTTTCACATGGCGTGCTGCTCTCGGCAATGGTCGCCTCCGTATGCGCCGCCAGCACCGCGTCCGCATCCTCGGTCTCCCTGATCAAGGCCGCCGAGCAGGCCTCGCTGATCGAGAGCCGGTATTCCGCCGGCGGGAGTGCTCCGGTGGTTCCGGTGACGACCCGCTATTTCGCCAGTGATGAAGTGCTCGTCAGCTGGGATGACCAGCAGGTGCTGATGCTATGCAGGGAGGCGGTGTACCTGCAGATTCCTGCCGGCAAGGCAGGTGACGTTGCGCTGGCCGCTGAACAGCGGCAGATGATTGCCTATCAGGCAATGATGTCCGGCCTGGGTTCGCTTGCGGCCGTGGCCGAAGCGGCGGGGGATGCGGTGGTGGTGGCGGACGACGGCAGCGAGACCCGTCGCGCGGGTGAGAGCAGCTGGGCCTACGGGGTGGAACGCCATGACATCACCACCCAGCGCATGGCCGATGGCGCGCTGCGGATCCGGGCACGCAAGACCGAGACCGTGAACAAGGCCAAGCCTGCGGAGCCGGACGACATGTTCAGTACCGAAGACGACCAGGCGGCGCGACTGTCGGAGCTGGCGCCGGTCGGCAGCTGGACCGAGGTGGTGGTCCATGGCGGCCCGCGCCAGGCGCAGGTGGATCCGGCGATGTCGTTGAAGGGATGGATCTCGATGGGGGACGACCAGGCTGCAACCGTGGCTGAGGCGCGCAAGCTGCATGAGTGCAAGTGAGCTGAGCTGGGGTCAGAGCCCTTTGCCCGTGGCAAAGGGATCCGACCCCGAGACCCGTCGGCCTCATTGTTCTATTAATGTGCGCAATATTCACTTGCGCGCCAGATTGGCAGGTCTAGAATGCGCCCCATGAACCGGATGCCGCTCCTGAAGTTTTTCACCCTGACCCGCGCAAGCGCGGAACGGGCGTGTCTGCCTGGAGCCCCACGAGGCCGTTGAATCGGCCATCGCTGGACCTTCGACAGAGCGCCCTCCGGGGCGCTCTTTTCGTTTCTGATTTCCCGCAAGTCGACCAACAGTCGACTCTACCCAGTCGACCCTACCCAGTACCCAAGGAGAACGTGCCATGCACCAGATCGCCGAGACCGAACGCTAGCCGCGCGCCCTGTCGCCAACCGGGGTGCGCGGCCCCCGAAGTTGGCTTTGCAGGAACCTTTCTCATGAACACCCAAGTCCTTTCCCGCCGTCGCAACCTCGGCATCATTGCCCACATCGACGCCGGCAAGACCACGCTGACCGAACGCCTGCTGTGGAAAAGCGGCGAGATCCATCGCGTCGGCGAAGTGCACGACGGCAATGCGACCACCGATTTCTCGGCGATCGAGCGCGAACGTGGCATCACCATCGGCGCCGCCGCCGTGCAGGCGCAGTGGGCGCCGCGCGACCTGCCGCCGCATCGGCTGACCCTGATCGACACTCCCGGCCACATCGACTTCGCCATTGAAGTTGAGCGTTCGCTGCGCGTGCTCGACGGAGCCGTGGCTGTGTTTTCGGCCGTGGATGGAGTGCAGCCGCAGTCGGAAACCGTGTGGCGCCAAGCGCGTCGCCATCGCGTGCCGCTGATCGCGTTCGTCAACAAGATGGACCGCGTCGGCGCTTCGTTCGAGCGCGTGCTGGAGCAGCTGCAGGACAAGCTGAGGGCGCGGCCGTGGGCGCTCGGCGTGCCGTTGGGCAGCGAAAGCGACTTCAACGGCTGGGTCGACCTGGTCGATGAGCGCGTGCTGCAGTGGCAGGATGGCGCCGCAACCACGGTGACCCCGTGGGACGACGCGGCGCGCACCCTGTGGCAGCCGCAACGCGACGCACTGGTCGAGGCCGTGGCCGACCACGACGAACTGCTGGCTGATGCCTGGCTGGAGGGTCGCGTGATCGATGCGGAACTGCTGCGGGCGGCGATCCGACGGGCGACGCTGGCCGGTGCAGGCGTGCCGGTGCTGGCCGGTGCCGCGTTCAAGGACAAGGGCATCGAGACGCTGCTGGATGCGGTGGTCGATTACCTGCCGTCGCCGCTGGATCGCCCTGCCGTGACCGCCGAAAGCGAAGGTGGTGACGTGGTGTTGCCGCCGGATCCGGACGGTCCGCTGGCCGGCCTGCTGTTCAAGATCACCCACCAGCAGCACGGCGCGCTGAGCTTCGTGCGGCTGTACTCGGGCACCTTGAAGGTCGGCGATGCGGTGGCCAGTTCGCAGCATCCGCAGGGGCGGCGTGTCAGCCGCCTGGTGCGGGTGCAGGCCGACCAGACCCATGACATCGAGCAGGCCGTGGCCGGTGACATCGTCGCGGTGCTGGGCTGGAAGGATGCGGTCAGCGGTGAAACGCTGAGCGACCGCGCGCAGCCGCTGCGCCTGGAGAGCATCCAGGCACAGGCACCGGTGCTGGCGTGGCGGCTGGAACCGGCGCGCGCGGCCGACCTGATCCGGATGGCGCAGGGCCTGGCCAGCCTGGCCCAGGAAGATCCGTCGTTCCGCGTCGAGACCGATCGCGACACGGCGGAGACCCTGGTCTGGGGCATGGGCGAGTTGCACCTGGAGGTGATGGTCGAGCGTCTGCGCAGCGAATGGAAGGTCGACGTAGGCGTAGGTGCGCCGCGTGTGGCCTACCAGGAAACGCCGATGCGTGCGATGGCCGGGGTTGTGGGCCGGCTGGTCAAGCAGACCGGTGGCCAGGGCCAGTTCGCGCACGTGGTGCTGGATGTGTCGCCGCGCGAGGACGGCCAGGTGGTGTTCAACGACCGCATCGTCGGTGGCGTGGTACCGCGCAGCTTCATCAACGCCGTGGAGAAGGGCGTGCGTGCGGCGCTGTCGGAAGGCCCGCAGGGCCATCCGGTGGTCGGTATCGAGGTCAGTCTTGTCGATGGCCAGACCCACGCCAAGGACTCTTCGGAAATGGCGTTCCATCGCGCCGGTGCCGAGGCGATCAAGGCGGCGCTGGCCGAGGGTGGCACGCAGCTGCTGGAGCCGGTAATGGCGGTGACGGTGCATTCGCCATCGGCGTCGGTGGGTGATGTGGTGGGCGACCTCAACCGTCGCCATGGCCGTATTGCCCGCATCGAAGACCAGGAAGGTCGCGCCGAAGTCAGCGGCTTTGCGCCGCTGGCGCAGCTGGTGGGCTACACCACTGCACTGCGTTCGCTCAGCCAGGGTCGGGCGAGCAGCGAGGCGCACCTGCACGGCTACGAGCCGGTACGCGCTGCGTGAGGAAAGGCGAGGGGAGCCCGTGAGCGGGCTCCCCTTTTTTGTAGGCGTTGGTGGGGTTCCGTATCCACGCATTGCGCTTCGCTACTGCGAAGCGGCGCGAATGATGAATCCGCATCGACACGCGAATATTTGCACTGCATTGCAACAAAACTGCAGAAAAAGCTGGATTAAAGTGATGCCTCACGATAAATTGCGCACCCCCCGTTGCTCGCCGCCGCCCGCACCCCTCTCATGCGTGATGACAAAGACCCCGGAACCCTTGAGCTGACCCTGCCGCGCAAACGCGGCCGTCCGCCCAAGTTCGGGTACGCAATGAGCGACGCACAGCGGGCCGCGCGCTACCGGGCGCGCCGGGCCGGGCAGGCCAACCACGCCGATGTGCGCGCCTGCAGCGACATGGTGTTG
Organism: Stenotrophomonas maltophilia R551-3; assembly: GCF_000020665.1. NCBI lineage: Bacteria > Pseudomonadati > Pseudomonadota > Gammaproteobacteria > Lysobacterales > Lysobacteraceae > Stenotrophomonas > Stenotrophomonas maltophilia. The sequence goes on from NC_011071.1 coordinate 2,189,652, forward strand.
CTGGACAAGATCCGCGCTGCGGTCAGCGCCCGCGATACCGAGCTGGCCGGCTTTCTGGTCCACGTTCTCTGGCAACGCTACCCCCTGCAGCTGAAATAGGTCGTCGGTGGGGTGGCCGTTGTCATCGAGCTTGTTGATAATGCGGGATTCAGGTTGTTCCCGCTGGCGCGCCCGGGATGGCAGGCGCGCATGATCGAACGGTTCCCAAGATGACCACCACCAGCGACACCACCACCGAAGCGGCGCCGACCGGCACCCCCCTGTTCTACACCCGTCCGGTGCCGCTGCAGGCCGATGTGCACGCCGACCTGCGCATCCTGCCGGGCAGGCTCGAGTTTGCCGCTGGCAACAACGCCATTCCGCTGGTGCTCGGCGAGTTCTCGCTGGCGCTGCACCACTTCCCGATCCTGTTCGCCGGTCCGACCGCGGTGCCGATGGCGGCCGTCGGCGTGTCGGAAGAGAACCTGTTCATCAAGGACGGACTGTGGGAAGACGAGGCCTATATCCCGGCCTACCTGCGTCGCCATCCCTTCATCTTCATCGACACCGGCGCGGACAACGATTTCCTGCTGGGCATCGATGAAGAGAACCCGCGCGTGGTCAAGGGTGGTGACGAAGGCCAGCCGCTGTTCGTCGATGGCAAGGCCACCGAGATGGTGCAGCAGGCGCTGGAGTTCTGCGGCCAGTTCACCCGCGAGCACGAACAGACCCAGGCCTTCTCCAAGGCGCTGATCGACAACGGCCTGCTGGTTGAACGCAACGCCACCGTGCGTACTCCGGATGGCCGCGAGTTCAACCTCAACGGCTTCCAGGTCGTGGATGTCGAGAAGTTCGTCGCACTGCCGGAAGCCACTGTGGTCGAGTGGCACCGCAGCGGCTGGCTGGCGCTGATCCACCAGCACCTGATGTCGCTGGGTCGCTTCAACGACCTGACCCGTCGCCAGGTCGAGCGCCTGGCGGCCTGATCATGCCGATGGTGCGGCTTCCGCTTTGCGGGAGCCGTGCCACTGCTGCAATCCCTGCAGCAGTCGCCGCGCCTCGACCCAGTCAGGCGCGGCCATACGCCCCAGCTCCCACAGTTCGGCCGCGATATCGGCTTGTGTCGTTGCGCCACAGATCTGCAGCGTACCTTGCAGGCGATGCGCGTGGTGGCGCAGTGCATCCGGAGCGGCGCCGGTAACGGCGCGCTCGATGGCAGCCAGTTCCGTGCTGATGTCGGCCGCATAGGCGGAGTCAATGCATGCCGTGCTGGAGGGTGCAGCGTGGCCCCGTAGCGCTGGCAACGCCAGCACCTGCAGCAGCTTGGCGATCTGCAGTGGCTTGGCCAGCACCGCGTCGAATCCCGCCTCGCGACAGCGCGCCGCATGGCGGCGGCCCGCGCGTGCCGACAATGCGATCAACCGCAAGGGCGTGTGCGCACGCGCACGCAGCCGGCGGGCCAGCGCATAGCCATCCATGTCGTGAAGCCCGATGTCGAGCAGCACCGTGCTGCGCGGTCGACGCGCCTGCTCTTCCAGTGCGTCGCTGGCATCGGCAAGCGCATGCACATCCGCCCCCAAACGCTGCAGCTGGGCGGCCATGAGGCGGCGGTTGAGATCATGGTCTTCGACCAGCAACAGATCCAGGCCAGCAAGCGGCTGCTCATGAGCGGCCACCGTCGCAGTCGGCGGGTGGGACCGGGCGATCCGCACCGGCAGGCGCAGGGTGAATCGGCTGCCGCGTCCGTGGACGCTGTGAACAGTCAGATCGCCGCCCATCGAGCGGGCCAGTTCGCGCGCGATCACCAGCCCCAGTCCGCTGCCGCCGCGCCGCAGCCCGTCCTCACCCTGCCGGAAGGGTTGGAACAGGGATGTAGCCTGCGCAGCAGGGATGCCAATGCCGCTGTCGATCACATCCAGCAGCAGCTCATGCGGGCGCGTTGGTGGCCGCAGCTGCACGCGCAGATCGATGCCGCCGACGTCGGTGAACTTCAGCGCATTGCCGAGCAGGTTGTCGACGATCTGGCGCAGCGCATCGGGATCCAGCAGGACCAGCGGCGCCGGCGCTGCAGTGCAGTCCAGCCTGAGCTCCAGGCCCTTCCTGCGTGCGAGCACGCGGATCGCATCCAGCGATTGGTTGCAGAGCAGTGCGACATCGCAGGCTTGTACCTGCGGCATGAAGCCACCACTGGCGAGGCGCGAAAAATCCAGCGAGCGGTCCAGCAGTCCGCGCAGGGAGCGTCCTGCGGCAGCCATCGCCGCGAGTAGTTCGCGGCGGCCCTCTGGCGAATGGGCCTGGTGCAGCGGGGTGATCGAGCCCAACAGCGTCTGCGCGGCATTGCGCACCTCATGGCTGATCATGCCGATCGCGCGTGCACGGTCGCGCTCGCTGCGGCTGAAGCGACGGCGCAGCGGATGCCAGAGAAGTGGAAGCCCGGCCAGCGCGGCGATCAATGCCAGCAACCAGGCCGGTGGTGGTGACCGCATCCAGCCCAGTGCCCGCTCCACCGATGCGGGCAGCATCTGCTGCGCCCAGAGATGCAGCAGGCCAGCGTGCTCTTCCAGCGTGATGTCGCGCAGGCCCCGGTCGATGCGTTCAAGCAGGTGCCTGTCCTCCCGACGGGCGAGCAGATGCAGGTCGGTGGAGAAATCGCTGCTGATCGGTTGCAGCAGCAGGTCACCACTGAAATAGCGGCGGGTCATTGGTCGCAGCGTCGTCTCCAAGCCGATCGCGGCATCGGCGGTACCGGCAACGACCGCCGCGAGTGCCGCGTGACGATCCGGAAGCTGCAGTAGATGGATCCGTGGATGATGTGTACCCAACCAGCCAGCGTAGGGTCCACCCTCAACCACCGCCAGGATCTTCCCCTCCAGATCAGGCAAGCCGCGTGGCAGCCAACGGCCGGGTTGCCCGGCGAGGACCGTCCGGCCACCGCGAAACGGGGCGGAGGCAACCAGCTCTGGACAGGGGAGTTGCGGGTGTCCGGAGCCGCCCATCACCAGTACCAGGTCGGCGTCGCGGCCACAGACGGCGGCCACCGATGCGGCGGTGGTGGGATAGGGCAGGTCCAGGAAACGCAGTTGTGCATGCCGCGCTACCAGGCCTGCATAGCCGTGGGCGAGCGTGGGAAATGGCGCTGTCTCTGCAAGTGCAGCGGGTATCGGACGCATGGATGGGGCCGTGGCAACCCGTACCTCGCTTCCTGGCCCCCAGCGTTGTGATCGGACATCTTCCGCAGATGCCGCCGGCAGCAGCAGAAGAACCAGCAGCAGGGCGAGGGAGGTGCGCAGGCGCGATCGGTCCTGCCTGCTCACGGCGGGCTCGCGTGTGGGCGCATGGCGTAGATCTCGGCGTCGTTGCGCAGGCCAAGCTTGCGCAGCGCGGCAATTTTCTGGGTGCTGACGGTCTTGACGCTCCGGTGCCGGCGCAGCGCGATCTCGGACACGGTGAGCCCGGTGAGCAGCAGTTCCAGCACCTCGCGTTCATTGCGGCTGAGTTCACTGCAGTCGGCAGGCAGGATGAAGTCAGGTGGCAGGCGGCCGAGTCCCTGATGCACGCACACAATGGCCTCTGACAGCATCGGCAGCGGCTCGGCCTTGCCGACGACGCCGCCGATGCCGGCATTGATCAGGTGGCTGAGGTTGGTTGCGGGTGAAAGCGTGGCGAAAGCGAGCAGTGGGATGTGGGGAAAGGTCTCGCGCAGCAGGGGGATCAACTCGGCGCTACCGCGGTCGTCGGGGGCCAGGCTCAGGTCGATGATCGCCACATCGACGGGCAGCCGATGCAGGGTGGTGATGAGGTCTTCGCTGAGGGAGTGGCTGGCGACGATGGTGAAGCGGCGGTCGCGGTTGAGGTGCAGGGCGATGCCGCGACGGACGACTTCATGGTCGTCCAGAAGCGCCAGGCGCAGCCGGCGCGGTGCAGGATGTCCATTCATGCGCAGGGAGGTGATCAGCGCCCATGGGCGTGGTCATCATTTTGGCGTCACTGTCACGCCGGGCATCGAATTTCCGGGATTTTTGCGATTATTCCTAAGAATCGATGTGTTACGCGCATCGGTTCCGCGAACGTCATTGGTGTAGTGGATGGAACTCATCGATACCGGGTCAGCGGACCGACTGCGGCACCCGCCTCAACCTGGCAGTGTCGTAACCCATCGCTGCAATGCGCTGCACCGCCTGCTGGTAGTCGCTTTCCGAGACCTGGGGCGTACGCGCCATGTACCAGACGTAGTCGCGCTTGCTGCGGGCCACAATGGTCTGGCGGTAGCCATCATCGAGCCAGGCGATGATGTATTCGGCCTGGATCGGCCAGATGAACTGCATGCCCCAGATCGCACCGTTTCCTTCTTTCTCCACCCGGCCGATCGGATGCATCGACTTCTGTGGGGCATCGAAGCTGCCCTTGCGATAGGTGAAGGTGGTCTGGATGCGTCCATCCGGCCGTAGCGCGTAGCTTTCCACCGCATCGAAGGCCTCGCGTTCCGGGCGCGATGGAATGTGTGCGATCACATACCAGTCGCCCATGAATCGCGGCACATCCACTGATGGTGGCCGCGGCAGGGGCCGGGTGTCGCTGGAACTGCAGCCTGCGCCGAACAGGCCGACTGCGAGCAGAGGAAGCAGCGGAAAAATGCGCATGTCACACCTCAGCGTGGGCGGAACAGGTAATGGGCCACCAGCCACTGCCGGCCATCGTCGTAGCCGAACAGCTCGGCACAGGCCATCCAGAACATCCGCCAGCGCTGCCACCAGATCTTTGCCGCGGCCTGACCGTAAGTGGCGACCAGTACAGGCATGACCTCTTCGCGGGCGGCGTCCTGGTTGGCCAGCCAATGATCAGCGGTGCGCTGGTAGTGACTGCCATCCAGCAGCCAGCGCTGTTCCAGCCGCAGGTCGCGCTGGAAGTGCAGCAGGGTGTCGGCGGCGGGCATCAGCCCGCCCGTGAAGAAGTGGCGGCCCATCCAGTTGTCGCCGCCGCTGGTCTCGAACGGATACATCAGCGTGCGGTGGGCGAAGATGTGCACGAACAGCGCGCCATCCGGTTTCAGCCATCGTGAGATGCCCGACAGCAACCGCTCATAGTTGCGTACGTGTTCGAACATCTCCACCGACACGCAGCGGTCGAACTGTGCCGTTGGCAGCTCAAGCTCGTTGACGTCGCAGGTCAGCACCTCGACGTTGCCCAGGCCGCGTGCCTGGCACTGCGCCATGATGTGCCTGCGCTGGCTGTGCGAGTTGGAGACGGCGGTGATATGCGCCTGCGGGAAGCGTTCGGCCATCCACAGCGTCAGTGAGCCCCAGCCGCAGCCGAGTTCAAGGATCTGCTGGCCGTTGGCCAGGCCGGCGCGTTGGCCGTACAGCGCCAGCATGGCGTCTTCGGCCTGGTCCAGCGTCTCGCGGCCAGTGGGGTAGTAGCAGCTGCTGTACTTCAGGCGCTTGCCCAGGCAGGCCTGGAAGAAGGCCGCGGGAACTTCGTAGTGCTGGCGGTTGGCCACTTCGGTATGCAGCGCGAGTGGGCTGTCGGCCAGCTCGGCGATGCGCCGGCTGAAGCGTGCCGATTGGCCTTCGATGCCGCCCTCGCTTTCCTCATGCAGGCGTTGCGCGCACAAGCGGCGGATGCCCGCACGCAGCGCCGCATCGGGCACCAGTCCGCGTTCGGCCCAGGCGATCAGCCCGGTCTCCGCATCTTCGGCCGGATTCAGTGACGGGATCGCGCTCATGCGGAATGCTCCTTGGACGTGCGGGGGAACCAGGGAAAGAACATCGACGTGCTGCGCTGGTACTCGCGGTAGTCTTCACCGCGGCTACGCAGGGCCTGCTTCTCGGTGAACGGAATGCCGCTCAGATAGCGCAGGAATACATACATCAGCAGCGGGCCGGACCACGCCAGCCACCACAGTGGTGAGCCCACCGCCAGCAGCACGTAGCTGAACCAGTGCAGCCATTCGAAGAAGTAGTTGGGGTGGCGCGAGTAGCGCCAGAGCCCTTTGCGGCAGGTCAGGCCCTTGTTCGCCGGGTCGGCCCGGAACCGGGCCAGCTGCCGGTCGGCCAGCGCCTCACCGCCGACGCTGAGCAGCCAGACGCCTGCGCCGGCAACCACCCACAGCGACAGCCCCGGCCTTGGATTGGCCGCCACCGCGACGAAGGGCAGGGCGAACAGGACGATCAGCAGCGCCTGCGCCATGAAGAAGCCGAAGATTTTCCCTTGGTGGCCGTGCCAGTGTTCCCGCAGATAACGGTAGCGACCGTCCTCTTGTTCGTGACGGACCCGGTGCCAGAGATGCAAGGCCAGGCGGCTGCCCCACAGTCCACCCAGCAGCCCCAGCGCGAGCCGTGGCATCAGCGCGCCATCGCCCAGCAGTGCCAGCAGCAGAGCGGAAGCGCCGACACCTTTGGCCCAGAGCACATCAACCACGCCGATGTTGGTGTGGCGGCGCTGCCAGGCCCAGCCCCAGCTCATTACCACTACTGCGTACAGCAGCACCCACCCTGGATTGATCATGACGATGCTCCGGCAAGTGGTGGATGATCTGAAGGCCGCGACCAGCGACGGGCCGTGGCACACAGCAGCGGCAGAGCGATGCTCCAGCCCAGGCCAAGCACCAGCAGCCCCTGCCAGGCGGGCGCCTGGAAGTGCACCGCATCGAACCCCCGGGAGGCCGAGAGATAGGCCAGTGGCGCGAGCAGCAGGCCGAACAGGATCGGCAATGCGGGGTGCCGTAGCAGGAAGCGCATCGAGGTGGTCAGCGTCATCGCGAACGCGGCCCACAGCGCCATGATCCACGGCGGCGGTGCCCAGCCAAGCGATGCCGCTGCATAGCGCACCATTCCGCTGGCCGCTGCGCTGGCATCCACCAGCCAGGCGCAGGCCAGCGCAACCAGCAACAGGCGAAGGTCCACGCCCGGCCTGGGGGATGTCAGCAACTGGCTGGCCACGTAGAGGCTTGCCGCGAACAGCGCTGGCCATTGCCAGCCACGGCCGGCACCGGCCACCGCGCACAGCCAGACCAGCTGGTTGCCGATGAGGTTGGCCCAGAATCGGCGCATTTCAGTGGCCATCGCTCGCCGCCGCCATCGGTCGATGGCCCGGACGCGCCAGCAACAGATGCGACACGCCGATCGATCGCTCCAGGAAGCCCCCCTCGCAGTACGCCAGATAGAACTCCCACAGACGGCAGAAGCGCGCGTCGAAGCCCTGCGCCTGCACCGCAGGCAGCTGGGCGAGGAAGCGATGACGCCATGCACGCAGGGTCAGCGCGTACGAATGGCCGAAATCCTGCTGCGCGATCAGCTGCAGGTCGCTGGCCCGGGTCTTGGCCGCCATGATCGCGTTGATCGAGGGAATGAAGCTGCCCGGGAATACGTAGCGTTTGATGTAGTCAACGCTCCGCCGCGCCTGTTCGTAGCGCTGGTCCTCGATGGTGATGGCCTGCAGCAGCGCCACGCCGTCCGGCTTCAGCAGGCGCTGCAGCGTGGCCATGTAGGTGTCCAGGTACTCGGCACCAATGGCTTCGATCATCTCGATCGACACCAGCTTGTCGTAGCGGCCTTGCAGGTCCCGGTAGTCCTGCATCAACAGGGTGACCCGACCCTGCAGGCCGGCAGCCTTTACACGTTCCGTGGCCAGCGCGTGCTGCTCGGCGGAAATGGTGGTGGTGGTGACGTGACAGCCATAGTGCTGGGCCGCATGCACGGCGAAACCGCCCCAGCCGGTGCCGATCTCGACCACGTGGTCGCCGGGCTTGAGCTGCAGCTGCTGGCAGATGCGGTCCAGCTTGCGTCGCGATGCCGTCTCCAGCGATTCACTGTCATCGGCGAAGAGTGCCGAGGAGTACATCAGGTCCGGCGACAGGAACAACGCGAAGAAATCGTTGCCGAGGTCGTAGTGCGCCGCGATGTTGCGACGACTGCCTTCGCGGCTGTTGCGGCGCAGGCGGTTCCAGCCGCGCAGCAGCCAGCCGCCCACGCGGGCGGGGCCGTGCTCCATGCTGTCAAGCAGATCGCGGTTGCGTACCAGCAGGCGCACCAGGGCCACCAGATCATCGCAGTGCCAGTCGCCGTGGATGTAGCTCTCGCCAGCGCCGACGCTGCCCTGTGCAGCCACTTTTCGGTAGAACGCCGGGTCGTCGATGGTGACCGTGACCTGCAGATCACCGCGGGCTTCGCCCAGCCAGACCTCGCCGAGCGCATCGCGCACGCACAGACGGCCGTCGCGCAGGGGCGCCAGCTGCGCCAGCAGGCGGCGGCGCAGGAAAACGTCGAGCGTGCCCGGCTGTGGCAGGGCTACCGAGGGATTCATCTCGTTCATCGTGGTTTCTCGGCAAGGGAAGGGTGGTCGTGCACCGGGTTGCGCTTCAGCCACAGGCGCAGCGCATGCCAATGGATGGCGGCCACCACCTGGGTGGTCATCAACGGATAGCAGGCGAGGACGCGCGCAAGGCCACGTCCGTCCAGCGGGTGCCGCTGCATGGACTGGGTGGCATCGAATTGGCGCACGCCGTCGCGCCACACCTGCATGTGCACGCGCAGGTCCTCGTCGGGTGCGTTGAACCGCCAGTCATAGCGGCAATCCATTGCCATGAATGGCGAGACGTGGAAGCACTTGTCGAACTGCCAGCGCAGTGACGCGCCCTCATGGAGCGCGGTCGATACCGGCAGCACGTATGCGTGGCGTTCCTTCCATGGGGTATTGGTGATGTCGGCGACGATGCAGTCCAGCGTGCTGCCGTCAGCCTGGTAGCAGTAGTAGAAGCTGACCGGGTTGAACACGTGGCCGGCAAAGCGCAGGTGGGTGAGCAGGCGCACGGGCCCGCAGGGGCGGTGGCCGAGGGTGTTCGCGGCGTGGTCGCGCACGGCATCGGCGAGCGGTTGCGCGGGATCGCCGAAGTAGTCGCTGCGGCGGAACTCGGCCAGGTTGCGCCGGTTGACCGACCACAGCCAGCGTCGTGCGAACACGGTCTCCAGCTCATCCAGATCCAGCAGCAGCTGTGCGACCGGATAGCGGAAGGCGTGCGGATGCGGGTGATGGCGCCGATGCATCACCTGCCCGATATAGAGTGCGCTGGCGCTCACGCGGCGACCTCGCCGAACGCCGGCGCCAATCGATGCGGTTCGCAGGCACGCAGTGCGTCCACCACACGTCGGGCACTGCGGATGCCGTCTTCATGGAAGCCCCAGCCCCAATAGGCACCGGCGAACCAGGTATGGCGCCGGCCCTGCAGCTCGCCCCAGCGCTGCTGCGCCCGGACTGCGGCATGGTCATGTACCGGGTGCGCGTAGTGCAGCGTACGCAGCACCTTGGCCGGGTCGATCGCCTCGCTGCGGTTGAGGGTCACTACCAGCGGAGTGTCACCGGGCAGGCCCTGCAGCAGGTTCATGCAGTAACTGACCGTGCACGGCGCGGCGGGGTCGCGCGGCACGTGCGCGTTCCAGGCGGCCCAGGCCTTGCGCTCGCGCGGCAGCAGTGATGCATCGGTGTGCAGCACGGCTTCGTTGGGCTGGTAGCGGATGGCACCGAGCACCTCGCGCTCGATGGCATCGGCGTCACCCAGCAGCGCCAGTGCCTGGTCGCTATGGCAGGCCAGGATCACCTCGTCGAAGCCTTCCACGCCGGCCGTACTGTGCACCCGCGCGCCCCAGGGCGTGCGCTCGACCGAATGCACCGGGCACTCCAGTCGTTCGCGCACCTGCCAGCGGGCGCGCAGGGCTTCGATATAGCGCGCAGAGCCGCCTTTGACTACACGCCACGGCGAACGCCCGGTCATCTGCAGCATCTGGTGGTTGGCCATGAACTGGGCCAGATAGCGGGCCGGGAAGTCCATCACGGTGGCGGTTGGTGAAGACCACAGCGCCGACGCCATCGGTAGCAGGTGCTCCTCGATGAAGGCGTCACCATAGTGCTGGTCGCGCAGGTACTGGCCCAGCGTAGGGCCCTGGTCTTCCGCCAGCAGCAGCGGCGCATCGCGGTAGAAGCGGCGCAGGTCGGCCAGCATGCCCCAGAAGCGCGGCGACAGCAGGTTGCGGCGCTGGCAGAACAGGCCGTCCAGCGAGGTGGCGTTGTATTCCACGCCGCTGCGCTCGCTGTGCATTGAAAAGCTCATCGTGGTCGGCTGCGAGGCCACGTCCAGCTCATCGAACAAGGCGGTCAGCAGCGGATAGTGCCGCGGGTTGAAGACGATGAAGCCGGTATCCACGGCCATGCGCCGGCCGCCCACCTGCACGTCATGGGTGTGGGTATGCCCGCCGAGGTAGTCATTGGCTTCAAACAGCGTGACTTCATGTTCGCCGTGCAGCCACCAGGCGCTGGCCAGGCCTGCAATGCCGGAGCCGATGATCGCGATGCGCATGTCAGTACCTCGCCTTGGCCAATACCCATTCGGGAATCGGCTTGAGTCCTTTGACCAGGCCGACCGCGGACATTGCACGCAGTCCGTACCAGGTCAGGTCGATCTCCCACCAGCGGAAGCCCTGGCGGACCGTGCCCGGGAAGAAGTGGTGATTGTTGTGCCAGCCTTCGCCGAAGGTGAGCAGTGCCAGCCAGAGATTGTTGCGGCTGTCGTCGCGGGTCTCGAAGCGGCGGCGGCCGAACCGGTGCGCCAGTGAATTGATGGTGACCGTGGCATGGAACAGCACCACGGTGGAGATGAAGAAGCCCCAGACCAGCAGCTGTGGTCCGGAGGTGTGCAGTGTGGGTACCCAGCGTTCAAGCGCGGCACCCAGCGCATAGAGACCGGCGGCCAGCAGCACCGGCACCGCGGTATCGAAGCGGTCCAGCCAGCGAAGTTCCGGGAAGCGGGCAAGATCGGGTACCCGTGAAAGATCGGTGGCAAAGGCCTCACGGGTCAGGAACCAGCCCATGTGGCTGCGCCAGAAACCCCCTTCGCGCGGTGAGTGCGGGTCCAGGGGTTGGTCGGCATGGCGATGGTGGTGGCGGTGATGGGCGGCCCACCACAGCGGCCCGCGCTGCACGCTGGCGGCACCGATCACCGCGAACACGAACTGCACTGGTCGCGACGCCTGGAAGGTGCGGTGCGAGAAGTAGCGGTGGTAGAACGCGGTGATCGCGAACATCCGCACTGCGTAGAGTGCAACGGCCATGATCACCGCGGTCCACGAGATGCCGACCCAGATCACCGCCAGGCAAGCTACGTGCATCAACGCGAATGGCACCGCACGCAGCCAATCAATGCGGCCCGGCTGGCCCGCGCTGGCATCTGCACCGCTGCCGGTGTCGATCCAGCGCTTCAATGTACGCAGGAAACGGCGGCGTCGGCGGGGAAGGGGCGCTACAGAAGCCATGACGGATCTCGGCTGGAGTCGTGTCTTCCTCTACGCACCAGAACACAGAATGGATGCACTGCGGTGCAGATCGTTGCCGATTCACCTGGGCGTCACGGCGCAGTCGGCAACGAGCGGCTGCGTCCAGGCCCGTTGCCACTCGGCCGCAGCGCTTTCACGCGGCGCTGATGCAAACCGCACCACCACCTGTGGGTAGCCGCCCCGCGCATCGCGAAGATTGCTGGTGCCACGGAATTCCAGCAGTCGCCGGTCTGCGCTCGCGTAGACAAGCGATAGGCGGGGTGCGATGCCGCCATACCAGGTGTCGAGGCTGACCTCGATGGACTGGGCATCGATACCTTGCCAGCGCAGCGGCCCGCTGCGCACCACCTGTACCGGGTAGAAGCGTTGCCGCGCCGGAACCAGAAAAGGCAGCGAGACGCGCTCACCACGCATCAAGGCAGGCCAATGCAGGCGCACTGCCGCATCGAATCCGGCGTCGATCACAGCATCTGCCGGCAGGGTGAGGCGACGCTGGCGCCGAGCGGAGGCGGCGGCTTCCTTCCAGTCGACCGCGATCGTTCCACCATCGGCCGCTACCTCCGCCGTCTGGCCGCTGCGCCTGTCCTCCAGGGTGTAGCCGCGCGCCTGTACCTGCGAGGTGGCGGGCAGGTGCTTGCGTGCGAAGGGTCGTCCATCCGGGCACTGGTACAGCACCCAGCGCTCGGAGCCGTCCTGGGCGGAGCGCTGCCAGTGCAGCTCCCGATAGGCGGCAGCCCCTTGCGGCGTGGTGGCAACACCTTCGCTGCGCTGCCAAGGGGTAGCCAGTGCGGTGCAGGGCAGGCAGAGCAACAGCCAGATGATGCGCATGAGGGGCATCCGGAAGGGGGATCAGGGCTTACGGTGCAGAGGGCTGGCTGGATGCGCGGCGCTGGCTGCATCCAAATGGTGCCCCCAGCCGTAGAGAGAACAGACCTTCACCTGCCCGCCGCGAACGCAGATGTACCCTGACGCCGCCAGCCCCGCCTTCAACTTCGATAGCGTACGCATCGTGTCCAGTTCCCAGCAGCCGAGCAGCGAGCCGACGAACTGGGCCGGTGACATGGACGGTGTGGCGCGGCTGCGCGACCGCGATTGCTTCATGCGCATCTACGATCATTTCATGCCGCGCCTGTGTGTCTATCTGCGCGGTCTGGGTGCGCCCGAGGCAGTGGCCGAGGAGCTCGCGCAGGAGTGCCTGCTGCGGCTGTGGCTGCGCGCAGCCGACTACGACCCGGCGCAGGCAGCGCTGAGTACCTGGCTGTACCGCATCGCGCGCAACCTGCATATCGACCGGGTACGGCGTGAGCGCAGCTGGATACAGGTGCAGGCCGCGGTGGAGTACGCAGCGACGGCAGACGTGGTCGAGCGCAGCAGCGCCGAGCAGTTCGCTGACCAGGCCCGGCTGCGCCAGCGCATCAATGAGCTGCCTGCGGTGCAGGCGCGCCTGGTCCGCATGTCCTATTTCGAGGCCAAGAGCCACGGCGAGATCGCCGAAGCGCTGGGAATGCCGCTGGGCACGGTCAAATCGCATCTGCGGCGCGCGTTCCTGCAGTTGCAATCCAAGGTGGGGGGCGCGCTGTGAATCCGCACCACCACCTTCACGAATCCACCCTGATGAGCTATGCCGCGGGCGCGCTGCCGGCGCCGCTGAGCATTGTTGCCGGCACGCACCTGGAGCAGTGCCCGCAATGCCGCCAGCGGCTGCGGGATGCCGAGGTGATCGGCTCGGTGCTGCTGGAGCAGACGCAGCCGCCGCAAAGCGGCGGTGACGCGCACCGGACTGCACTTCGCGATGCGATGTTGCGGCGCCTGACTACGGAGTCGCCCGTCAGCGTTGCAGCGCCGGTACGTCCAGTGCCGCCAGAGCGGCCTGAAGCGGATCCCGATCATCTGCCGGCGTCGCTGCATCCTTACTTCGGCACTTCGCTCAGTGGCCTGCGCTGGCGCTGGATGGCGCCGGGGGTGCATTGCATCCGCGCCGAACAGATGCCTTCACTGATCATGCTGAAGATCGCGCCCGGCAAATGCCTGCCCATGCACAGCCATGGCCGCAGCGAGCTGACCCAGATCCTGCGCGGCTCCTACAACGATGCTCTGGGCTTGTTTGCGCCGGGTGACATGGCGGATCTGGATGGAGACGTGGAGCACCAGCCGGTGACGGCGCCGGGCGTGCCCTGCATCTGCGTATCCGCACTGGACGCACCGCTGGTGTTCAGCGGCTGGCTGGCGCGGAAGATCCAGCGTTTCGTGAAGCTCTAACGGGGTGCTGCGGTGAGCACGATGAAGGAAATGCGCGTGCTGTTGACCGGTGTCGCGGGGCTGGTGGGGCAGGGCGTGGCCATGGCTTGCCAGGCTTCGCCAAGGGTTGCCAGCCTGACCGCTCTGGTCCGGCATCGAGGCAGCCTTGCCGGCCCCGGTGACGAACTGGTAGTGCCGGACTTCCTGCGCATCAATGAGCAGCGCGATGATCTGGCTGGCTACGACGCCTGCCTGTACTGCGCAGGCGCGCCACCTGTGGGCACTGCCGAGGCTGAGTACCGGCGGGTGACCCTGGATACCACGCTCGCCGTCGCGTGCGCCTGGGCCGCTGCGAATCCCCGCGGTTGTTTCCTGTATGTGTCTGGCGCAGGCGCGGACCCGCAAAGTCGGATCATGCCGCTGCGGATCAAGGGCGAAACCGAGCAGGCATTGCGTGCGTTATCGATCCGGGCAGTCATGCTACGCCCTGGTGGCGTCCGCCCGGTGCCTGGCACCGGTACCCGGCATGCCGCGCTGAAGCCGTTGTACTGGGGCGGTGCACCGCTGATGAAACTGGCAGGGGTGATTACCCCTGGGCTGGTGACCAGCAATCTTGCACTGGGCCAGGCGATGATCGCGCTGGCCGGCATGAGCAACCCGCCCGCGACGGTGGAGTGCGCTCAGATCAACCGGATCGCCGCTGGCGAAGGCGACCCGGTGGCCTGATTACCGCAGGCTTGAGGAAATCAGAGCGCTCACAGTGCCGCCGGATTGGCCTGCCACACCGAAAAGTTCAGCGCAGCGGCGAACGATATCCAGGCCAGATAAGGCAGCAGCATCGCCGCGGCACCGCGATGGATGCGCGCGAATACAACGATTGTCGTGCACACCAGCGTGATCAGTACCAGGATGTCGGCGAAGGCGAGCGCGCCAAACTTCCAGCCGAAGAACAGCCAGCTCCATAGTGCATTGATGGCCAGCTGCAACAGATAGAGCGACAGTGCTGGGCGGGCGCCGCGCCAGCCGCGTTCACGCCAGACCAGCCACGCCGCAATCGCCATCATCGCGTAGAGCAGGGTCCACACCGGACCGAACACACGGGCCGGCGGCGCCCAGGAGGGCAGCACGAGGCTGGCATAGAAGCTGGCGGCTGACGTCGAGGCCCAAGCGCCCAGCGCAGCGGCGGCAAACGTGATCGCGATCCAGCCCAGCAGGCCAACTCCTTGCGTGCTCCTCTTCATTGCGTGCATCTCCTGAATACGTGTGCCGACACATACGTACGAGCGCGGCAGATGGATGCGGTACGGGCGCCTTCAGTCCGAAGAGCTGGCGGCGCCAGTTCCCTGGCTCGTCGGCAAGAGTGAAGGTTGCTGATCGAACCACTCGCGTGCCTTGGCCAGATGCCACTGGCGATGGTCGCCATCCAGCTCGATGCCGGCGCCCAGCAGCCCCCAGCGGAGGTAGAGATCACCACGCTTGCGCTGTTCCAGCAGATCCAGCCGCGCACGCACCGAAAGACGATCGTTTTCGGCCTGCAGGCCATCGATCACCAGATGACCCGGGCGCCATCGCAGCGTTGCCTGCGCATCGACCTGCCCGGAATCCAGCAGCGACAGGGTCCAGCGTGGGTAATCGGTGCGTTCGGCGAACAGTGCCAGCAGTGGCCGTGCATCGCTCAGGGTCAGGTCGGTCGTCGCATCCACCTGGAACGGCGATTGTGCATCGATGCGGCCGCGCTTGAAGGCGATGCGTCCCTTCCACGTGTTCGCGCGCTCGCTGCCGGCCACCTGCACGTTGCGCAGCTCCACCGTGCTGCCGGACAGATCGAAATGGCGCTGGTTGAAGTCGCCGCGCCGAAGCGTGGCGTTCACGTCGACGTCGCCGCCCATGTCCAGGCCTGCTACCTTCGCGCTGGCGTTTCGACCCTGCAGGCGGGCAGTGCCGTGACCAACGCGACCATCGGTGTCGAGCATGGCGTCGCCGCTCAGGATTCCGGTGCCGCGCAGCAGGCGCACCTGTTGAGAGCCAAGGTAGCGGTTGTAGGCGGCCAGGTCCGGGATGGTCGCTTCGCTGAAGCGCAGCCGTGCGCGAACGCCCTTTCGCAGTTCCTGCAGACGGCCGTCGCCCGTGAGGTCCACGGCTAGGTCGCGACCGTCAAACAAGCGAACGTCCTTGGCGTCAGTGGGGCGCGCCGTGAAGCGCGGCAGCCGGATCGCCAGCTGTGCCTGAGTGGGTGTCCCGGCCTTCAGCTCGCCATGCGCGCTGGCCGTGCCGGCCAGACGCACGCCGGCCACTTCGGCCACCGCTTCGGCCGACGGAATGTCCACGGTGCTGCCTTCGATCAGCTCACCATTGCGCAGGCGTAGATCCGCCTTCAGCGTGCCGCCGCCATCCAGCTGCAGCCACGGTTTGCGTACGAACAGGGCAGGGATCCAGTTGAGCGAGGTGAAGGTCCATTCGCCGCGCACAGTGCCGGAGCTGCGTTCCAGCAGCTGGGCAGGGTGCTGGAATGGAATCTCGCGCCCGGTGATGTGCAGGTCGGCATCGATGCCAGCGGCCGAATCCGGGCGTGGCGGCAGGCGGGCCTGCAGGCGCAGGTCGTTGGCCACGTTGAGCTGCAGGGCCAGCACGCCGCGATCGGGTGCGCCGTCGCCGAGGTAGAGCGGAACCTGCCAGAGCGCGTGGTCACCAGGTTGCAACTGGCCGTCCAACAGGTGGACCGCCAGTTGCAGGCGACCGGGAACCGGAGAACTGGAGATGCGGGGCGTCTGCGCGTCCGTATCCATGCGCAAGCCCTGGCTGCGCGCGTCCACATCAAGCTGCGCACGCAGCAACTTCAACTTGGCCAGGCCGGGCGCCTGGTCGCGATAGTGCCGCGGATAGCTGAAGCGCGCGGTCAGATCCATGTCGCCCAGCAGCTGCACACCGTCATAGCTGGTGTCTGCCTTGCTGAACGAGACCTCGGAGTCGAACAGTTCGGACGGGCCGCCGCGCAGCTGCTTGAGGAACCCGACGGTTCCCTGGCCCTTGCCGATGATCAACAGCTTGCCGAGCCGGGCGCTGCGGATGCTGTCGCTGTGGATGGCGTCGAAGCGCAGGGTCCAGCCCTGATCGCTGCGCGGCGGTGACGGAATGGCGTCCTCGACGCGGCTGATTTCGGCCGATACGCCTGTGGCCTGCAATCGGGGAACCCGCACTTCGCGGCGGAACAGGGGCAGTACGGCCAACCGGGCGCTGGCGCGCTCGGCGTGCAGCACGTAGACGGTGTGATTTACGTGACCGCGCATGTGCACGTTCCAGGCAATGACGTGGCCGGGCAGCAGCGTGATAGCCGGGCCGGTAGTCATCACGAACTTCTGCGGCTTGCGGTTGGTGACCTGGTCGAACAGGGGGGTGTTGAGGAAGATGTTGCCGGCGAGCAGGTAGAGAACGTACACGCCCAGTAGAACGTAGCCAGCGACGCGCCATCGGCGGAACCGGTGTGGAATGCGCGCGGGAGTAGGGGGCATGTACTGCTCTAGAGGCCGGAATTCACTCAACTATTGCCGAAACGATGGCGGTGGCGCGTGAAGCAGGTACGGGCCGCAGCGCGGCTCTGCTAGTGTCCGACTTGATTCTCACGCCGGATCTGGAGGAGTCGCATGGAGATTCGAGCCGCCACCGCGGATGACTTGGACGCCATGTGGGCGATCTTCAGAGCCGCTATTGCGACCGGGGACGCGCTGCCTTTTGGCCGCACATTCGAGGCCGAAACCTTTCGAAGCCATTGGTTCGGGCTGCAGACAGCCGATGTGGCCGTTCTGGAAGACAGGGTGGTCGGAATGTACAAGATGGGCGCCAACTTCCCGGACCTGGGGGCGCATGTGGCCAGCGCCACCTATGTGGTCGATCCTCGGGTGCGAGGTCGCGGCATTGGCCGGGCGCTGGTGGAGCACAGTCTTGATCGAGCCAGATCGGAGGGTTTTCTGGCCATGCAGTTCAATTACGTGGTCAGTACCAACACGCCGGCGGTAGCGCTGTACCGCACGCTGGGGTTTGCGGTGGTCGGGACGCTACCGGAGGCGTTCCGGCATCGGGAGCTGGGCCTGGTTGACGTGTATGTGATGCACCGGTTCCTGTAGCCAGGAATATCGCTGTCCATTGGGCCTCGATACCTGGCGTGCCGTGGCGTCATGTACCGCCACTGGCACAGATATCAGGCGAAGACGCGCTCGATGTCCTGTTGGGCGTGCTGCAGTGCCTGCGCCCGCGCGTCGTCTCCCATTGCCAGTCCCTCGGCCCGGATGAAGTGCAGGTCGGTGACGCCGAGGAAGCCAAACAGGCTGGTCAGGTAGGTTTCGTGATGGTCCATGGCCGCCCCCGGCGCATCGCCGGCATACATGCCGCCCCGGGTGGAGGCGATCAGCACGCGCTTGCCGCCTGCCAGGCCTTCAGGCCCCTGTGCGGTGTAACGGAAGGTCCTGTCGACAATCGCAATGCGGTCGATCCAGGCTTTGAGCTGGCTGGGAATGCTGAAGTTGTACATCGGCGCTCCGATGACGACGACATCCGCCTGCAGGAACGCCTCCAGATCGTTGGCGCCGAGTGCCACATCCTGCTGCAGGGTGCCGGCTTCGATGGGAGCGCCCTGAGCGGCTGCGAGGTGGGGCGGGGCGAGGTGGTCAACCGGCGCCAGGGCGAGGTCGCGGTAGGTCACGTTCACGTCGCCATGCTGCTGGCGGGCAGCTTCGATGAGCTGGGCGGTGAGCTGGCGGCTAACCGACTGCTGGCCAAGGATGCTGGAATCAATGTGCAGGAGTTTCATGCTGGTTCTCGCAGTAAAGAGAGGGACGGGCCCGGCGAAGGTCGTGCCATGGGCCACGGCCGCACTCTATTTCTGCGTGTTTCGCCCCACTAGCCGGTCGCAACGGATTTCATTCGTCCACCGATGAGGGCAATTCCGCATGGCCGTGATTCGTCCACCCATGGACGGGTGAATTCCCTTTACGTCGGCTAGTGGAGGGGCGGGTGGCCCGTCTAGAGTGCGTTCCGCTGGCAGCGAAGACGTCGTCGCCGTTCCCGCCGCTACGGTCTTCCCTCTCTTTCGAACACACTTCCAGGAAACACAGACATGTCCACTTACTCCACAACGCTTGCTGCCTCATCCTCCATCCGCGTGCTGGGTGCGATCGAGCTGCTCGGCCGCCTCCTGCTGGTCTCGTTGTTCCTGATGTCAGGTTTCGGCAAGCTCAGTGCCTATGAGGCAACAGCGGGGTACATGGCCTCGGTTGGCGTCCCCGCGCTGATGCTGCCGCTGGTGATCCTGGCGGAGATCGGTGGCGCGCTGGCGATCATTGCCGGCTGGCAGACCCGGATCGTCGCTGTGCTGCTGGCGGGCTTCACGCTGGCTACCGCCTTCCTGTTCCACAACAACGTCGCTGACCAGACGCAGATGATCATGTTCCTCAAGAATGTCTCCATTGCCGGTGCATTCCTGATGCTGGCCGCCAACGGCGCAGGCCGGTTCAGCCTGGATGCGCGCAAGACCCGATGAGGGCAGGGCGCTGCGCCGAGCGCGGCGACACCATTTGCAACACAATGCAGGGGCCTCCGTACCGGAGGTCGTCTGCATGGAGTCCGCGGGTGATCGATCTCAATGATGTGGCCCTGTTCGTACAGGTGGCCAAGGCCGGCAGCTTCGCCGAGGCCGCGCGCCGGATCGGCATGCCCTCCAATACTGCCAGCCGGCGCATCCAGCAGCTGGAAGAGCAGCTGGGTGTCCGGCTGCTGCATCGTTCCACCCGCAAGTTGACCCTGACCGATGCCGGTGAGGGCCTGTACGCGCGCAGCGTGGAGCAGATCGAAGCGCTGGCGGACGCCACCCTGGAGCTTTCCGAGGGCAGCGAGGTGCCGGTGGGAAAGGTGCGCGTCGCCGCGCCGGTGGATTTCTTCAACTGGTTCCAGCTGGAGTGGGTGCAGTCATTCCTGCAGGCCCATCCACGGGTCCGCCTGGAGTTCGTGCTCAACGATGCACGCGCCGACCTGGTTGCTGACGGCATCGATGTTGCGATCCGTGGAGGTGCAGTCACTGGACCAACACTGATCGCGCGCAAGGTGGGCAACAACCGTGCAGTGCTGGTGGCCAGCCCGGCCTACCTGGAGAGCCGCGGAGCGCCCAGTGCCTTGGAGGATCTGTCCACGCACGACTGTATCGCCGTGCCCTCGGGCTCAGGGCGCACGCAGTGGCGTTTGATGGGGCCGGATGGCCCCGCTGAGGTCGAAGTGCGCGGGCGATTCAGCGCCAACTCGGCCTTGGCCTTGACCAAGGCCTGCGTGGCCGGCATGGGCATCGCGCTGCTGACCGAGGCAATGGTGGCGCAGCCGCTGCGGGAAGGGAAGCTGGTCCAGGTGCTGCCCGACTACCGTATTGATGGGCTGGAGTTGTTCGTGGTCTACCAGAGCCGGCGACAGTTGCCACGCGCCGCCAGCGCGTTTGTCGACTTCGCCATGACCCATCTGCTGCAGGGCAACTGGTAAAACACCTGAGCTGCAGGCGCTGCCGCCTCCACGCGTGGCAGCCATTGCTCCAGCGATGGAGGAATGAAATCCGCACTGGCCGGCTATTGCCGTGCGTGCTCAGTGCCTACCTTGGACGTACGACGTCGCCGCGACGTTCGAAACCTGCTTCCAAGGAGACCACATCATGCTTGCCGTCCACACTTCCGAAACCACCACAATCTCTCCGGTCGCCTCCGTGCGCCGCATCGTGCATCGCACCCGCGGCCGAAGCCACGGGCCCATCACCCGGCTGGTGAGCCCTTCCGATCTGGGCGAGCGCCTCAAGCCGTTCGTCTTCCTCGACCTTATCGATGCCCGCGATCTTTCGCGCGCGGACTCCCCTGCGCTTGGCCTGCATCCGCACTCGGGCATCGCCACGCTCACCTGGCTACTGGAAGGGGCGGTCGACTATGAAGACGACCAGGGGCGCGAGGGCAGCATCGAGGCCGGCTGGATGGAGTGGATGCAGGCCGGCAATGGTGCCTGGCACGGCGGCGGATTCGGCGATTCCGATCGGCTGCGCGGCTTCCAGTTGTGGCTCGCGTTGCCACCTGCACTGGAGCTGGCTGCACCTTTCAGCCGCTACTTCGGCCCCGAGCAGATCCGCAGCGAAGGCCCGGTGACCGTACTGCTGGGAGCGTACGGCGCGGCTCGCAGCCCCATCGATGCACCGGCACCGATCAACTATTTCTCGGTGAAACTGCGGGCGGGAGAATCGTGGCGGTTCGAACCGCCGCCCGGGCATGACGTGGCCTGGGCCGCCGTGAGCGTGGGCTCGTTGCGTGTGCCCGAAGCGATCGGTGCAGGTGAACTGGTGGTCTTCGAGGAAGGCGGTCAGGAGGTCGCGTTCTTCGCCCGCGAGGACACCGAGTTCGTGTTCGGTACCGCAGCACGGCATCCGTATCCGCTGGCAACAGGCTATTACTCGGTCCATACCAGCCCGCAGGCGCTGGAGGCGGGTGAGGCGCGGATCCGCGAGCTGGGGAAACAGATCCGGGCGGCGGGAAGCGCTGGCTGATGGATTCTGTACTGGAGCAGGGCAGGAGGGTGGGGCCCGCCTATCGTGAGTGACCGCTACTGCTTCCGCGCACGAAGGCGGCAGCCAACCGCAGTGCATCGTCGCTGCCACGATCGCCACGCAGGGCATTCGCCAGCCGGCCGGGCGTGACCCCGGTCCAGCGGACAAGGTCATGCGTGGCATGGGCCTGGTCGCTGTAGCCATGGCGTGCGGCTGCAGTGGCAATGCTGGTGGCTTCTCCATCCAGGGTTTGCAGAATCGCCTGCAGACGGCACACACGGGCGTACTCCTTCGGGGGCATGCCCACCGCGGCCAGAAAGCGGGATTGCAGGCCGCGCAGGGACATGCCAAGCCGTCGCGCCAGTTCGGCGATGCGCAGATCGCCCTCCATTGAATCCAGCTGCGCAACGGCCTGTTCGACGCGTTCGTCCAGGACGAAGCTGGCACAACGATCCCGCAGGACCTGCCAGAGGGGCTCGGGCGTGCTGGCAGCCGCGCTGGCGCGTGCGGCTGCACTGAACGTCTCGGCAAAGGAAGCATCCAGCGTGTACAGGTCCGGAGCCTGGTCACGAAGGCCGGGCAAGCGGGCACCGGCGATCAAGGCGCTCGCGGCCGGCTGCAGCCGCACGCCGATGCAGAACACCGCACCAGCGGCCTGCAAACGGATTGGCCCTGACTGCTGTGCCGCGAAACAGAACGGTAGATCGGAACGGATACGGCCATCTGCGCCATGCAGCTGCAAGGGTATGCCAAGCTCTGCCAGCAGCTCGCAGCGGCCATCGGGATAGATGACCTGCACGTCATTCCCGGGTGCGTCGTCCTGCAGCCACCAGATGCACTGGACGTGACGGCGGAGGTCGTCGGGGGCAGGGTGCTCGCGGTAGTCCATGCGGCATCGGACGCCATCCTGCGTGTTTTTACAAGCGCCCTCGGTGGCCGTGCCGCTAGCCTGCAGCCAACCCATCCAGGAGGTCAGGACATGTTGAAGTCGAAGGTGGCGGTGCTGGGCGCGGGCCTGGCGTTGGGAAGTGGCGCGGCTATGGCCGCACCGGCCGAGTTCGACTGGCTGGCCGGGCATTGGTGTGGCGGTACCGAAGAGCGCAGGCTTGATGAGGTCTGGCTGCCCGAGGCCGGCGGCGCCTTGCTTGGCATGTCGCGCACGCTGAGTCATGGTGATATGGAGTCATTCGAGTACATGCGCCTGGTGCCGGCAGGCAAAGCGGCTGGCCTGCATGTGCAGCCCAATGGCGTGGCGCCGACGACATTCGTCATTGCCGGGCATGGTGAGAACTGGGTGGTCTTTGAGAATCCGCAACATGACTTCCCGAAACGCATAGAGTACCGGCGTGATGGCACTGCGCTGAAGGCGAGCATCTCCGGTCCGGGTGATGATGGGAAGATCCTGCGGATTCCGTTTGACTATCGGCGTTGCGGGGAGTGAGTGGGAACGCTGGCCAGGAGTGAAGTCAGGGATCTGAGGACTGGGGAGGCTCTGGCTTCTTGGGTAGCGATCTTGCCTGTAACATAATATACATTATGCGAAATGAAGTGGGGGCTCCGGCTGTGCTCTTGCCTCCCTGCTGACGAAGCAGGTAAATCTGTTACCAAGCGCCAAGTAAAAGTGTTACGCGTTCGAACACAGCGCCTTCATCGCGCCCGCACTTGCACTCCGAAGCGTCAGGTACCATGGCATAGACGCTTTTGCGGTCTCATTTGTCTGTTGGGCTGCCTGGCTAGCTCGCAGAACGCGACTTGCGCGGAGTCAGCGGACTGGCCTCCGGCGCAAATGAAGCCGGCCCGTTCTTTCGTGTGCCCTGGAAGGCGGCACAGCGCTATTGTTTTTGGCGTCTGCGAGCCGCAGGCGGACGAACTTCTTTGGATCGCTTGAGCGCCACTTCCAGCTGAGCTGGCAAATTTCGAAGCCCTGAAAGTTGACCCTCAAGCGCGTCACATTTGCCGCGCAGGATATCGGCAGACTGACTGGCCGTGGCGGCCGCTGATTGGGCGGCCTGGATGTCCTGACGCAGCTGCTTCTCAAGTGCCCTGTGTTGTTCGGATGCCTTGCTTTGCTGCACCTGGAGTTCCTTCACCTCCTGGCGGGCTCGATCCACGTCGCTGAGCGCTCGATTCTCGACAGATCTGACGTACTCGGTCCAGTCCTCCCGCTCAGATTTCGCCGTCTCTAGGGCCTCGTGAAGCCGGACGTCGAGTTGCTGTCTCGCTGTTTCGACTCGGTCGGCTCTTCGACGCTCGAGGTCGCGCTGCTCTGCAAGTTCAGAGATCTGTAGCTGAAGCTGGTCGACCAGGTGCTGTAGCTCTGAAGCTTGGGTCGTTGCAATTCTCTCCCCGGTGAATGCAACGTCACGCTCTGCACGCATTTGCGCCAGCTCTTCAGCCACAAGTCGGGAACTGGCCTCCAGCGCATCACGCTCGGAAGCTAGGGCCCGCTCGGACGATGCAAGCTCTCGACGGGCGGCCTCCTGGGCATGCTTCAGCGCCAACTCCCACCATTGCCCGGCGAGTTCTGCCAACACCGCTGGCGCATCTTCCAGGTTCGGACGCGCTGGCTGCAGGCGCGTGCCAAGTCGGTTCCACCATGTTTCCAGCCAGCGGGTCACCGTGTTCGGCGAGCCTGTCCCCAGGTGAGCCCGGATCCGCTCTACGGTTGGGCGTTCGCCCTTGGCGACCAACTCGTCAGCGGCGGTATGGACGTCAGTTTCGGTGATGCCGCGGGCCATGCGAAGTCTCCGGTACTGGCACCCTACTCTGCTGATAACGTACTCGCGATAAGTGATGATTATCGCTAGTACACACGTTCATTCATAACATACATTACATATTATGAAGCAAAATTTCGCATTGCCTATCGTTGCAGCGACGGCCGCGAACCTGGCGCTCCCCGAGCAGCTGGCCCAGCAGGCAGCGGATGCGGTGCGTGAACTGCTCGCCGAAGCGGCCGCGGCCAATACCACACGCAGCTATGCCGCCGCCCTGCGCTACTGGGCTGGCTGGCACCAAGCCCGTTTTGGCATTGAGTTAGCCTTGCCTGCGAGCGAAGCCGTGGTGATCCAGTTCCTGGTCGACCACATCCAGCGCAAAGGCAAGACCGGCCTAGTCAGCGAACTACCGCCGACGATTGACCAGGCATTGGTGGCCGCCGGCCTCAAGGCCAAGGCCGGGCCGATAAAGCTTTCGACCGTGGTCCAGCGCGTGGCGGTTCTGTCCACGGCGCACAAGCTCAAGCGCCTGACCAACCCATGCGAGCTGCCGAGTGTTCGCACCCTGTTGAGCCGCGCCCGGCGCGCCGCGGTTAAGCGCGGTGAGCGCCCCACCAAGAAGACCGCGATCACCCGCCCTGAACTGGAGGCCATGCTGGGTACATGCGATGGCTCCCTGGAAGGCCTGCGCGACCGCGCCCTGCTCTGCTTCGGCTTTGCCAGTGGCGGGCGTCGGCGCAGCGAGATCGCAGCCGCGGATATGCGCGACCTTCGCAAGGTCGGCGAGGACGGCTACATCTACAGGCTGGAGTACTCAAAGACCCAGCAGGCAGGCGTTACAGTGGATTCGACCCCGGACAAGCCGATCCTCGGTCGCAGCGCCGAGGCGCTGGCGGCTTGGCTTAAGGCGGCAGATATCCATGACGGGGCAATATTTCGCCGGATCTGGAAGGCACGGGTTGGCCTTGCCCTTCTGCCCGGCTCAGTGGCCTCGATCGTGAAGCGTCGGGCGAAGTTGGCAGGATTGGAGGGAGACTTCGGGGCGCACAGCCTTCGGTCCGGGTTTGTCACTGAGGCTGGCAAGCAGGGCGTGCCCCTGCCGGCAGTGATGGCGATGACCGAGCACCGCTCGGTGGCGAGCGTGATCGGGTACTTCCAAGCTGGTGCGGCTGAAGAAAACCCAGCTGCTCGGCTACTGAAGTGACTTGGGATTGGCCAGAAGCTGGAATTTTGCGGTGCCTGTCATAGCCACTAACTTTTCATGGCGTACAAATCTTTTGACACTTGCTTGAATTTAACTGGATTGGCCTATAGTTTGCGAGAGTAATGCGACGAAAAGAGGTGTTTCGCCTGTGTCTGCTGACGCTATCACCTATTGTCTAGAGCAGCTCTCGGATTACAGACAATTCGAGCGACTGTGCTCCGCACTTCTCGCCAGCGCAGGCTATTCAACAATCGACCCTCTAGGTGGTACCGGAGATGAGGGGCGCGACGCAATTATTCGTGCTGACTCTGCAGGGCGCACAATTTGCTTTGCCTACACCGTACGCGCCGATTGGCGTACGAAGCTCCGCAGCGACTGCAATCGCGTCAGAGACGCCGGTCATACGCCTGATGTCTTTGTCTTTGCCTGCACAGAAGTCATTGCCGCGAGAGACAAGGACGCAGCAGTGAAGATCGTTAAAGACGAGTTCGGCTGGCGACTCGACCTATTTGATCTTGAGCGGCTTCGCGTTCAACTTTCCGGGTCGCAACGCCACTTGCTAGCACAGCACCCTTCCATCTTTGTACCCCCGTTTTTCCCTCAGCGGGGTGGAGAATCCATCGTCTCTAGCCACGATACGATCCTCATCGATCACGTCACTTCGGACCATGCGATCGCCGCCTGGCTTTCTAGGCGTCTGTCCCTGTCAGGGTTTCGTACCTGGTGTCGCGGTACGGCACCTTTAGCTGGAGAAGACGCGGACGAGACGGTGAGGACGCTTATTGCCCAACGTGCGCAGCGCTACCTCCCGGTTTTCTCCAGCGCGAGCTTGGCCGACCCGGTGTTTCTGGAACGCTGTGCGATAGCGACAGCGCGCAGCCCGGACTTCGTGATTCCCTGCAAGGGAATCATTTCGGAGGATTGGGTCATGCCCTCACGCCTGAACAAGCTGGTCGCGGCTGATTTCTCGTCGTCATGGCGCGAAGGTCTTAGTGCTGTGCTCGACTCCTTGTCCTCGTCCGGCATCGGGCCTTCACTGGCTGCCGAGCGCGGCGCGCAAATCGCGTTGCGCGACTTTCTGCCATCGCAGGTGACGATCGCCAAGCCAGAGCCAGTCTTCGCCAACGTCTTCGCCATGACTGTACCCTCCAGCATGCTCGACATCAGGTTGCCGCGTACACTGACGATGGTCGAGCGCTATGAATTATCAAGGAAATGGGCGTTCTACATCGCCAACGAGCTGACGGTGATCGCCTTCGACCTTCCTCCTTCTGATTCACCTCTTGGCGACGTGAGCGGTCGGTATTCGGAGTTCTCATGGCGGGATGCCGGGCACATACATGGACACCCCACGATTAACGTCGCCAAGTCCCTGTTGCGTCGCACCCTAGATGTAGCCTGTGAGGCCAAAGGATTGGTGTTCTGCCACGACCGGAGGGGATATCACTTTTGCCGCGACGGAGCTCAGGAGTGCACGCAGGCCATTACACATGTCGACGGACAGAAGACTACCGTTCAGCTCACGGGAAAACGCACCAAAGGCTATGGTGAACGCGCCTCGGAGTTTCGTTATCAGCTAGGCCCGCGATTCCGCTGCGATCAAGACCAGCAGGGACATTGGACCGCTGTCATCAGACTCTACGTCAGGGTCACCACACTCGAAGGTGCGATCTTCGAAGGCAAGGAGATTAACCGGCGGAGGAAAATGGTGACCAAATCCTGGTGGAACAAGCAATGGCTTGCCCGTCTACTCGGAGTCGTGCAGGGGCTGGAGACCCAACCCGGCAAGGTATCGGTCGGTCATGGCCACAGAGCCGTGACCATGACCACGGCGCCGATGCGATGGGAGTGTCCGGTCGGCCTGGATGTCTCTGCATTAGCTGATGCAATTGAGGCGGGTCAGGAGATGGCGCTTTATCGCGAGCATCAGGATGTCGAAGACGATACAGACGACGTCGGAATATCCAACTCTGCTGCTTTAGGGGCGGCATTATGACCGAAGCATTTCACTATCTGGGTGAGCCTGCGCTCTTGTTTGGAAATGGCCAGACCGCTGAAGATCCTCATGACGGACTGGCCCTATTCGGGCCTGCCGAACCATGCTCACAGCTACCTCAGCACGTTGTCATGGGAACACCAGAAGGGCTGGCTCTTTGGAAAAACTGGTGCGACGACCTCAATAGCTCAGCCGCTTGCGTCGACGAGGAACGGCACCGTGCCTGGCCGCCCTACCCTGGTTTCGACGTCGCCTTCGGAGTGCGTTGGCCATCACCGGTCCGCAGCTATGATGTGGATCCGCAGGCGCTGTCTGAGGCCTCGCGCAAGAGCGACAGGCACGAGCGTTCCTATGCTGTCGCCAGCCTGTTCATGCAGGCGATCGAGCGCACCACCAAGCTAGATGCCAAACCCGCGCTAGCGATCTGCATCGTTCCTGACGAAGTGTATGAGAACTGTCATCCCAGTTCGAGCGTCGCATTGGACCAACGCAGCGACACGCAGCGCACACGGAAGGAAAAGATGTTCCTTGACCAAGCGCTATCCGATCGCAAGCGTGGCCAGACCAGAATGTTCGATGATGCCGACGACAACGTAGCGGCAACGATCAGTAGTATTGACGCGTACGAGCAGGCGCTAGGGCTATCACCGGACTTCCGGCGCCAGCTGAAGGCTCGAATGATGGCGCACGATCTGCCGGTACAGATCATTCGGGAGGCGACGCTACGCGTCAGCGACCAGGTGCGTAATGGCGAGAAAGGCACCAACCCGCTCTCTGATCGGCTCTGGAACTTCAGCACCGCGCTGTACTACAAGTGCGGTGCTAAGCCTTGGAAAACGCCGTGGGCGCGTGAGGGCGTTTGTTACGTCGGGCTCGCATATAAGATCACCGAGGACGGACGTCAGGCCTGTTGTGCGGCCCAGATGTTCCTCGATAGCGGCGATGGGGTGGTGTTCGTCGGTGAGTTCGGTCCTTGGTATTCCAAGGAGCGCGGCGAATTCCACTTGCCGCCTGAGAAGGCCGAGGCACTGCTACGCGGCACAATAGCCACTTACACTCAGGAGCATGGTCTGCCGCTCAAGGAAATCTTCCTGCATGCTCACTCAGGGATTGATGCCGACGAGTATCAAGGATTCCTTAAGGCTTGCCCGCCGGGAGTCAAGCTTACCGCCATCCGCGTGAGACAGGATTCCCAGGGGCTTCGCCTCTATCGTTACGACGCGCATCCTGACGCCACCAAACGCGGCCAGCAGCCGGTGCAGCGCGGCGTCTTTTGGCAACGATCTCCGAGCCACGGATTGCTGTTCACTAACGGCTTTAAGGCTAGGATTGCGACCTACGATGGGTTTGAGGTGCCGGTGCCCCTGGAGATTACGCTACAGCATGGCGAGGGCAACATTCTGGAAATCGCCAAGGACATCCTTGGTCTGACCAAGCTCAACTACAACGCCTGCCAGTTGGGCGAAGGGCGGCCGATCACCATCAAGTACTCCGATCGAGTGGGCGAAATCCTACTGGCAAACCGCGGGGTCAGTTCCGATAAGTGGAAGCCGAATTTCAAGTACTACATCTAGAACCAAGCAGTGAGCCGGATTTCCGGCTCTACACACTCAGCCCTTTCCTAAGTTCGCGTCTTGCTCTGCCGGCGCCTAAAGACCTTCTCAATCCAATTCCAACCTCAATCCTTCAGCGGCCTATTGCTCTCAGGACCAGGACTGAATTTCGAATCCAAGCCCTGGCGCACGCCGGCCACGTCAGGAAACACCTCTACCATCTTGTCAGTAGCGCCCTCTAAAAGCCCGGCCGAGATGAGCATCGCGGTCGTCAGGTAGCTTCGATCTGTGTCGTTTTCAAGACCCGAACCCCGTCCATTGGGTTCCATTCGA
Source organism: Stenotrophomonas maltophilia R551-3 (assembly GCF_000020665.1). Classification (NCBI taxonomy): domain Bacteria; kingdom Pseudomonadati; phylum Pseudomonadota; class Gammaproteobacteria; order Lysobacterales; family Lysobacteraceae; genus Stenotrophomonas; species Stenotrophomonas maltophilia. The sequence goes on from NC_011071.1 coordinate 2,218,548, forward strand.
TAGAAGGACATCGGGTGGATATGTGAATGTTGCGACCATAGGTCCCATATTACGTCGAACTGCGCTTTGTCCATCCCAATCATCTCCACCAGTTGCGCCCGGTCCATGAACCAGGCCTTCTTGCCCGAGAGGCACTGCGCTTGAACGGGCTTCGGCAACTGTTGGAAGAACGGAATGGTCTTCAAGCGCGCAACCAGTTCGTCTCGCTGCCCCTCAAATCCCTTTCGCTGCTCCTGGTCGGTGGCGAACATCTTCAATCGACTGCAGCAGTCGTTGAGTTGAAGTAGGGTAATCCGCCCCCTACCCTCTTCTAAATCTTCGCTGGTCGGGGACATGAGGTAGTGGAAGTAGAGATTGCCTTCCAGCAATGTGCGGGCGTGGCAAGCCAACGCATGGAACCCCCAATCTTCGTGGTCGCTTTCATTCCAACGGGATAGGGGGGCGGCACGTATAGCAGCAGCACCGTGAGCACACATGCGGGCGAAGACGTAGCTCGCGTAGCTCACGCACGGGCTTTCTATCCGCTGGGCTTGAGCTTGCCCGACAGCGATCGCCTCACACACCGCTTCATCCAAACATTCTAAAGCTGTTCGGTAATCGTCCCTATTGGGCTGCCCGCCCTTTTCCAGTCGCTCGACAACTTCACCCTTACTCATCTAGCGCCTCCCAATGCCAGTCTTTAGATGCGCTATATGTGAACGCGAAGAGCGAGAGGGCCGGCCGCGGCGGAGATTGGAAATTCTAGGCGGTTTTCAAGATATCCCGTGGCCTGATGTATGGAAGAATTCCACATGAAGAGGCGTCCGATGCGCTGAGCGCAGCTTTGCTTGACTGTTTATCTTCTTAGCTCCTTAGTCGGTGCCGTAATTGGACTTGCGTCGCTCCACGAACTGGCGCGGTGATATCGAGATTATGAATCTGGTAGCGCCAAATTAGTCGCCGCCATCGGTACCCGCTCCCGTTATATAGGAGACTTGTTTCGTTGGATACTGCGGTCCTATGGTCCCGCCAGTGGCAGAACCGCGAAGTTCCGTCTGTCGCGTCGCTGCCCTTACCTACCCCCGATAAATCTTCCTAATCCTAGAACTGAACGGCAGCATCCCTGTTCCATTCGCTTGCCAATGAACCCTGTCGGCGAGAGCAAAAGTTCGGTTGCGCTGCGGAACCGGTAGTGACCGCCTAGCAGCGCTACTACCACGCCATCAGCCAACCCGCTATGGCGGCCAACAGCACCACCACGATCGGCGGTGAGCGCACGACAACCAGTAGCCCAAAAGCAAGCAGTGCCACCGCGACATCCCCTCGGCCATGTATCGCGCTCGTCCACATCGGATCGTATAGCGCCGCCAGCAGGATGCCGACCACCCCGGCATTGACACCTGCAATCGAAGCTTGGAGATCCTTGCGGTGGCGCAGGGACTCCCAGAACGGCAGCGCCCCCACGAGTACAAGAAAGGCCGGCAGGAAAATGACTGCCAACAGCACAAGGCCCCCAGGCCAGCCACCCAGCGGCCCGTTGGCCAGGGCTCCCAAGTACGCCGCAAAAGTGAAGAGAGGGCCTGGGACCGCCTGCGCCGCACCGTACCCAGCGAGCAGATCCGCGGTGGTCACCGTGCCGCTTTGGACAACCGCAGTCTGCAGCAGCGGCAGTACCACATGGCCTCCGCCAAAGACCAAGGCGCCTGCACGGTACGTACCCTCCAACAGCACAGCCAACGGGGAGCCACTAACCACCACCCACACAGGCAGTAGAGCAAGCGGCAGCACCAACAGCATAAGCGCTACCTTGCCGGTTCTTCGCGAGACGGGATAGCCGCCGGCAGATTGGCCTGGCGCCGGCTCGATCTTCAGCATCCAGCGACCGAGCAGTCCGCTGACAATGATCACCACGACCTGGCCGCCAACCGAGGGCATTGACAAAGTCAACACAGCCGCAAAAAACGCCATCCCAGCCCGGAGACGGTCCGGGCAGAGGGATCGGGCCATTCCCCACGCTGCTTGCGCCACCACGGCAACTGCCACGATCTTCAGGCCATGCAGCCAGCCAGACTCAGCAATGCCTTCATATCCGGCAACGCCCAATGCGAACAGGATCATCAGCACGGCCGACGGCAGCGTAAAGCCTGCCCAGGCGGCCAGAAGACCGGCCCAGCCAGCGCGGCGCAAGCCCAGCGCCATGCCTACCTGACTGCTGGCCGGGCCTGGCAGTAACTGGCACAGGGCCACCAGGTCGGAGTAGCTACGGTCCGTCAGCCAACGGCGGCGTTCGACGAACTCGAGGCGGAAGTAGCTCAGGTGGGCGATCGGGCCGCCGAACGAGGTCAGCCCCAGTCGTAGGAATACAAGGAAGACGCGCCACGCGCTGTCGCTTGTTGTGGGATCGAGCGTGGACATGGGGCATGACCTCCTGTGGCTCTCAACGGCGGCGAGCCCAGCCTGGCAATATGATCACGGCGTCGAGCTTTCGGCGCGCCCGATCACCAACTCTCCATCTTCCTTTCGGAACGGTCCGGGCAGTGGCGGCAGGATCTCCAGCACCACTTCCGAAGGCCGGCACAGACGAGCACCTCTATCGGTTTGTACGAGAGGACGATTGATGAGTATCGGGTGCGCCAGCATCGCATCAAGCAGCGCGTCGTCGCTCAGCGCTCCGTCGCCTAGCCCGAGTTCGTCATAGGGCGTTCCCTTCTGCCGGATGGCATCGCGCACGCTCAACCCCGCCGCCGTAATGAGCTCGACCAGGCGCGCACGGCTGGGTGGGTTGGCCAGGTAGTCGATCACGTCCGGTTCGATCCCGGCAAAGCGGATCAGCGCCAAGGTGTTGCGTGAGGTTCCGCACTTGGGGTTGTGATAGATGACAGCGTTCAAGCACTTTCCTCCTGGTTCAAAACGGTCTCCACCACGCCTGCAGCGGCCGCCAGCGCCGCCGTCTCGACGGCCCCCTTGCGTTCGCTGTAACGGTCCACCAGGTAGTCACTGCGCCCGCGCACCAGCAGGGTGAACTTGACCAGTTCCTCCATTACGTCCACCACGCGATCGTAATACGCCGAAGGCTTCATTCGACCGTCGTCATCGAACTCCTGCCAGGCCTTGGCCACCGAGGACTGGTTGGGAATTGTCACCATCCGCATCCACCGGCCGAGCACGCGCAGCGCGTTGACCACGTTGAACGACTGGGAACCGCCGCAGACCTGCATCACTGCCAGCGTACGGCCCTGGGTGGGGCGCACGCTGCCCTCTTCGAGCGGCAGCCAGTCGATCTGGTTCTTGAACACTGCCGTAAGGGTGCCGTGGCGTTCCGGGCTGACCCACACGTGTCCTTCCGACCACAGCGAGGCCTGGCGCAGCTCCTGCACCTTGGGGTGAGTGGCCGGCACCGAGTCAAGCATCGGTAGCTCATGTGGATCAAAGAGGCGGGTTTCCGCCCCAAGCTGCTCCAGCAGCCGCTGCGCCTCCAGCGCCAGCTTGCGACTGAACGACTGCGGCCGCAGCGACCCGTACAGGATCAGGATGCGTGGCCGGTGTGGCTGCGCGGCCGGATCGTTGAGCTTGGCGGCCGTGGGAATGTCCATGGCACCCGGGACCACGTTGGGGATCTGCTGCACGGGGGTTGTCCTGTCATTTTGCTTCGATTATTCTAGAATCATGGAACATAAGAACGCAACCCACGCCCTGGCAGCCCTCGGTCATGCCACCCGCCTGTCGATCTTCCGTCTTCTGGTTCAGGCGGGCAGCGCCGGCAAGCTGGCCGGCGACATTGCCCAAGCCCTCTCTTTGCCTGGCGCCACGCTCTCCTTCCACCTGAAGGAACTGCTGGCTGCGGGACTGATCAGCGCCGAGCAACGTGGCCGGACCATCTGCTACCGGGCTGAGTTCGTGGCGATGAACGAGCTGGTGGGCTACCTCACCGAAAACTGCTGTGCCGACGAACCGGCCTGTGAACGCCCCGCAGGCTGCTGACCCCATATCCCAGAGATCGCCAAAATGACCCGTCGTGTTCTGTTCCTTTGTACCGGCAATTCCGCGCGCAGCGTGTTGGCCGAATCGACCCTGAAAATGTGGGGCGAAGGCCGCTATCAGTCCTTCAGTGCAGGCAGCCAGCCAGCCGGTCGGGTCAATCCGTTCGCCATTGCCCAATTGCAGCGCGAGGGCTTCCCGGTGGAGGGCCTGCGCAGCAAGTCCTGGGACGAATTTGCCGAAGCGGATGCTGCTGCCATGGATCTGATTGTCACCGTGTGCGACAGCGCGGCCGCTGAGGCGTGCCCGGTTGTGTTTGGCGATTTCGTGCGCGTGCACTGGGGCCTGTTCGACCCGGCCGGTGTGGAAGGCTCGGATGCACAGAAGGCTGAAGCGTTCGACCGGGCACATCAGATCATCAAGGCCCGGCTGAAGGCCTTCCTGGAGATTCCTGACGGGGCATGGGATGACCGTGAGTCTCTCAAGGCCCAGCTTGATCCGATTGCGCAGATCCACTGACCGTCTTCCCGGAAAACCCCATGACCACTGACACCTCCCGCCTGTCGTTTCTGGACCGGTACCTGACGCTCTGGATCTTCGCCGCCATGGCGCTCGGCGTCGGCCTGGGCGCGATGTTCGAAGGCGTGCCCAGCGCGTTGAACAGCCTTTCCGTGGGGTCGACCAACATCCCGATCGCCATTGGCCTGATCCTGATGATGTACCCGCCACTGGCCAAGGTGAAGTACGAGGAACTGCCCACCGTCTTTGCCGACAAGCGCGTGCTGATGCTCTCGCTGCTGCAGAACTGGATCGTGGGCCCGTTCCTGATGTTTGGCCTGGCCGTGCTGTTCCTGCGCGACTACCCCGAGTACATGACCGGCCTGATCCTGATCGGCCTGGCGCGCTGCATCGCCATGGTGCTGGTGTGGAACCAGCTGGCCCGCGGCGACGGCCAGTACGTGGCCGGCCTGGTGGCATTCAACTCGATCTTCCAGATCGCGCTGTTCAGCGTCTACGCGTGGTTCTTCCTTTCCTGGTTGCCGCCGGTGTTCGGACTGCAGGGCAGCGTCATCGATGTCAGCGTCTGGACCATCGCAGAGGCGGTTCTGATCTACCTGGGCATCCCGTTCCTGGCCGGTTTCCTCACCAGTCGATGGCTGAAGGCGCGCAAGGGCGTGCAGTGGTATGAAGAGAAGTTCCTGCCTGCCATCAGCCCGATAACGCTCGCCGCACTACTGTTCACCATCGTGGCGATGTTCAGCCTGAAAGGCGGTGACGTACTGCGGATTCCCATGGACGCGGTGCGCATCGCGATCCCGCTGACGTTGTACTTCATCATCCAGTTCGTCATCAGCTTCTTCATGGGCAAGCTGATCGCCAAGGATTATCCACGCACCACTGCGATCGCGTTCACCGCGGCAGGCAACAACTTCGAACTGGCCATCGCGGTAGCCATCGCGGCCTTCGGCCTGGCCTCGCCGGTCGCCTTCGCCGCCGTCATCGGCCCGCTGGTGGAAGTGCCGGTACTGATCCTGCTGGTCCATGTCGCCCTGCGGCTGGGCAAGCGCTACTTTCCTGCCGACGCACGGAGCCGCTGAGCCATGAGCACCACCCGACACATTCCATTGCTGATCCTTGGTTCCGGCCCGGCCGGCTGGACCGCCGCTGTCTATGCAGCCCGTGCCAATCTAAACCCGGTGGTGATCACCGGCCTGCAGCAGGGCGGACAGCTGATGACCACCACCGAGGTGGACAACTGGCCGGGCGACGCCCATGGCCTGATGGGCCCGGACCTGATGGCGCGCATGCAGGCTCACGCCGAGCGCTTCGAGACCGAAGTCATCTTCGACCACATCCACACGGCCGACTTGTCCCAGCGCCCGTTCCGGCTGATCGGCGACAGTCACGAATACACCTGTGACGCCCTGATCATCGCCACCGGCGCCACCGCCAAGTACCTGGGCATCCCGACCGAGGACGAGTTCAAGGGCCGCGGCGTGTCTGCCTGTGCCACCTGTGACGGCTTCTTCTACCGTGACCAGGACGTGGTCGTGGTCGGTGGCGGCAACACCGCCGTGGAAGAGGCGCTGTACCTGTCCAACATCGCCCGCAAGGTCTACCTGGTCCACCGCCGCGACACCCTGAAGGCGGAGAAGATCATGCAGGACAAGCTGTTCGCCAAGGTGGCCGCCGGCAAGATCGAGACCGTATGGCACCACCAGGTGGAGGAAGTGCTGGGCAACGAGGCCGGCGTGACCGGCGTGCGCGTGAAATCCACCTTGGACGGCAGCACCCGCGACATCGACGCACACGGCTTCTTCGTGGCGATCGGCCACCACCCGAACACCCAGCTGTTCGACGGCCAGCTGGCAATGAACAACGGCTACCTGGAAATCCGTTCGGGCCTGGGCGGCAACGCCACCCAGACCTCGGTGGAAGGCGTGTTCGCCGCCGGCGACGTGGCCGACCAGCACTACCGCCAGGCCATCACCTCCGCCGGCTTCGGCTGCATGGCCGCACTGGATGCCGAGCGCTATCTGGATGCACTTAAGATCTCCGATCAACAGCAGCACAAGAACGCAGCCTGAGTGCAGCGATGTGAGGAATTCCAGATGGACAGCGTCGATGTGGTGGTGATCGGAGGTGGGCAGGCGGGTCTTTCGGCTGGCTACTTCCTGCGTCGCAGCGGGCTGTCCTATGTGATTCTTGATGCTGAAACGTCACCTGGTGGGGCGTGGCAGCATGCGTGGAAATCCTTGCATCTGTTCTCGCCGGCGGGCTGGAGCTCGATTCCCGGTTGGCCGATGCCCGCCACCCGGGAACCGTACCCTTCGCAGGCGGAAGTGCTGGACTACCTCACGCGCTACGAGCACAAATATGCACTGCCCGTCATCCGTCCCGTGCAGGTGGAACGCGTCAGTCGTTCGGGAACCCGGCTGCTGGTGGAAGCAGATGACGGCCGACAGTGGCATACGCGTGCAGTGATAAGCGCCACAGGTACCTGGCAGCATCCCTACACGCCCGACTATGAAGGTATGGACGCATTCGGCGGCGTGCAGCTGCACTCGGCCCACTACAGCCATCCTGGATCCTTTGCCGGAATGCGCGTGGCGATCATCGGCAGCGGCAACTCAGGGGCACAGATTCTGGCCGAGGTATCAAAGGTGGCCAACACCACTTGGATCACCCAAGGCAAGCCAGCCTTCCTGGCCGACGATGTGGACGGGCGCGTTCTGTTCGCACGCGCAACCGAGAAGTGGAGGGCCCAGCAGGAAGGCCGCGAACCGGATGTTCCGCAGGGTGGTTTTGGCGACATCGTCATGGTGCCGCCGGTGGTGGATGCACGGCGCCGCGGTGTACTGGTCTCCATGCCGCCACCCGTCCGTTTCACCGCCACCGGCATACAGTGGGCAGATGGCAGCGAACGCAACTTGGACGCCGTGATCTGGTGCACCGGCTTCCGGCCGGCGTTGTCGTACCTGGAAGGAATGGGCATGGTCAACGCCCTGGGTCGGATCGACGTGGATGACACCCAGGTCCGTTCGGTCGCAGAGCCGTCGGTCTGGCTGCTTGGGTATGGCGACTGGAATGGCGCAGCCTCGGCCACGCTGATCGGGGTGACCCGATACGCGCGCGAGGCAGTAAGGCAAATCAGCGACTACGTCGGGGCTGTTTCTCCGCTGTCATCTGGCGCGTGAGCCTCGGCGCCATTGCCGAGCGCCCGCACCTGCGATTGCAGGGTCATGCGGTCCAGCGCTTCAGGCTTGAGCGCCAACAGCAGTCCCAGACGGTGCTGGAGCTGGTGAAGCGTGCTGAGGAACGCCTTGTGGACCTGCTCCGCGCTGCCCTGCACTGCGGCCGGGTCGGGGATACCCCAGTGGGCGGTAACCGGGTGACCTGGCCACACTGGACACGCTTCACCCGCGGCGCGATCGCACACGGTCACGATGAGATCCATCTGCGGTGCTTCCGGATCTGCGAATGCCTCCCACGGCTTGCTGGACAGCCCGGCAACGTCGAACCCAATCTCTGAGAGCACCTGCAGGGCAACTGGATGAACTACGCCTTTGGGGTGACTGCCGGCACTGTAAGCGCGGATACGTTCACGCCCTAAATGGTTGGCCAGTGCTTCGGCAAGAATGCTGCGCGCCGAGTTGCCTGTGCAGAGGAACAGAACATTCAGGGTACGCATGTCATCTCAACCATTTATCTGGAATATTCGAAGTATTGCCTTGCCATATGTCAGTTCGATTACTGCCGGGATGGAAAGCGGGCACTCTACTGTACCCGCTGGCATTATTGAGCCCGAACGCCTTCACGGTTGCGCCGTGCTCCTGCTTCTTCATCACGATCCGAACATGCCACCCACGAGTGGGTCGATTGAATTGCGTCTACCGGTTGAATCCAAGGCCAGAAGCGAACCTCCGCCTACCCCCGATAAACATCCCTTATCGCGACTGGACTGACTTGGCAGGCAAAACGTTTTTTTGCGCAACCACCAGCCTTCTCACGTCACCCACAGGCGCAGAGAACTGCAGTCCTCTGCGCCGGCTCCCAAAGCACGTAGCTGTCCCCCAAGCGCCCCACCAAACCCAGGCTGCCTTGCACCCTCTCGTCAATAGTCACGTTGACCGTGACTCGCTGCTGCCAGAAGTAATCGCCTTGGCGCGCTCGAAGCCAAGCCAGTTTGACGAGATCGGGACATAGACAATCATCACGAGCGCATAGACCAGCCACGGTGAGTCCTTCACCGCGGCCGGCAACACTGGGGACAGGCGTACTGCCATTGCACATATGCCCGTTAGTGCCACACCTATCAGAACGGGCCAGGCATTGGACCACCAAAGCAAGGCACCCATTCCAACAAGACAAAGAGCCAGGGTCAGCCACATCAGCAGATTGGCTTGGGACGGCGCCGCTGTCACCTTCCTCTCGACCCAGCCTCCAAGCAGCAGCGCAATCAGTATGAAGAACAACACCATGCCGATCCCAGCAAGCCCTGCCAGCGCAAGCTCACTTACCGCAACAAACTGAAAGGGATCCAGGCCGAAGTGGCCCCAATACGCCTTCAGATAGAAGGCGCCTTGAATCAATCCGAACGTGACGAGCGCCGAACCCCATCCAGCAACATCGGCCATCGTCAGTGTCTTTTTCGTACGCTCCATGTATCCCCTTCCACCAGTGCAGCCCCGGCACATGCTGACATGCAGTGCTCTGCCTCGCAGAATCCACCCCGTTAACGTGACGCGTCACGCCCGATCACCCCACCGCATTGGCGCCCCTCCCCACGCCATCTATAGTGCCAGTCCCCCACAAGGACGAGGCAGCTCACATGCCCTATATCGGAATCGGACTCCACGTACTGGCGGCCATCTACTTCGCGGTGCACGCCATCCGCTCGGGCCAGAGCCTCTATTGGCTCATCCTGCTCTTCTCGTTCCCGCTGCTGGGCAGCGTCGTCTACTTCCTGGCGATCTACTTCCCGGAAGCCCGCAACTCGCGCGGCGCGCGGCAGGCAATCCGCTCCGCCAAGCAGCTCATTGACCCGGGCCAAGACCTGCGTAACGCACGCGCTGATCTGTCGCGAACGCCCACCGTGCAGAACCGGGTTCGTCTTGGCATGACGCTGCTGGATGCCGGCCAGGCGGAGGAAGCCAGAGCTCTGCTTGAGCAGGCGGCCAGCTCGCCGCTGGGCGACGATCCCTACATTCTTACCGGCCTCGCGCGTGCCCACCTTGAGTCCGGGCACGCCGCACTTGCAGTCGAGACGCTGGACGGCCTGTTCGCCCGCCACTCGGACGTGCGCCGCAAGCCGGAACAGACCCTGCTCCATGCACAGGCATTGGCCGCCACCCAGTCGCCCGACGCCCGCGCCGCGTTCGAGCGCGCTGTGGAATGCGGAAACGATGCGGCCGCCCGCTGCCTGTACGCCGAATGGCTGATGGCACAACCGCAGCCCGCCGACCGCGAGCAGGCCCGCAGCCTGTTCGCCAGCATCATCGACGATGCCCAGCACTGGTCGCGCCATGCGCGCAGCCACAATGCCGCGTGGCTGGAGCGGACCAAGGTCGCGTTGAAGGGCTACTGACGCCTGGCGGCCTTTGGCAATTCTGTCGCATCCGCCTCGCTCATGGCCTCGCCGGGCGGATGCCGACAGTCCGCAGGCCCATGCCGCCGACATCGCCGACAGCCTTGCAGCGCAACGCTCCAGCCTCATTGCGCCGTCTGCAACGATTCTGAAAATGTTGAAAGTGGTGTCGGCATCGGCCTTACTGCATTGGCATCACACATAGGTCCGCGTATTCCTTGCCGTGCCACCGTGCATCGGTGGTCGGGATTCGAAACCCCGGTTGTGTGGATGTTGCTCGCACTTGCCAGCCGGCACCGCTACGCGCGGTGTCGGCTGGCAATCCGTCGGCCAGCTATGGCGGGCGGTGCGTGGAGGCCTTGCGCCTGCCCGGTCATCCACACACGGGGTTTCGAACCATGCACCGTCCGCCACCTTTATCGGTGGCGGCTTCTGCCTGCACGCAAGGAGCCAGCCATGACCCAGCCCCACTCCCCTGCCCCGCACCCGATCCGCGACGCACCGGACAACGGCCCCGCACTGGATCCAAACACGCTCATCGCCCTGCTGCACAGCATCGGCTCCGGCGCTGCGTCCGATGGCCAGCCCTGGCCAGAGCGCCACCAGATGCCCGGCCGACGGCTCGCCCTCGCCGACACCGACTGTTCGCTGGCCGGCCTTCGCGTGGTATTGGAGATCCTGCTGGCCGCACAGCGGGCCCGAGAGAACGGCGAGCTGGAGCAATACGTCGGCCCGCGGGTGATGGAAGGCCTGATCATGGCCGGATTGGGGCTGGCGGCACACGCCAGCACACGGGTACGCCCGGACGGCTGAGTGGCGCGGTATTTCTGGGCGGCCACCGCGCTCTGTCTCGTCGCAGTGGTTGCGGCACAGGCGCAGTGGCCGGCGCCACCGGTGCCCTCGCCTGTCGGGTTTCAAAGCATCAACGACGATCGATTCTCACAACTGCGCCGCCAAGCGATCCAGTTCGTGGAGTCTCGGCCACGACAGGGCTTCCAGTTTGTCGAGCGGCATCGAGATGCCGAGTTCCAGATTCATTGCCGAGGCGTGCCGGTGCTCTTGCTGGAGAGGCGCTCGCGACATCTGCTGTTGCGTGTCTCACTGGACGCGAAGCAGCGGGCGCCCGCCGTTGTGCGGTTGCGGGCGCTCCTCCAATGGCAACTGGAGCCGTTGGATTACCTAGAGCAGGTGCTGGCTGGTGTGCCGGAACCTGTTCTGTTGGATCGGGTGCTGCAGATGTTCGCGGGCGAGGTGCCTGAGGGGGTGCGATGTGGCATGCCGTAGTCGAGCCTGGCTCGACGCTACAGAGCCGCGGGCTGCGAGGGTTGGGGCTCCGGCTCTGCCGCTGGTCACCAGCGCGACGGGCATTGGCGCCGTGATCATGCGGCTCACCCCCCGGCATCGATCCAGCCCGCAAGGCGCGCACGCGCGAGATCTTCTGGCGTGTCGATATCCAGGCCCAGCTCCGGCGCTTGAAGGGCATGCACGGCATCGATGGGAAGCTGCCTCAAGCGCGCTCCGAAGCCGTGGTCACCGCTTGCACCCACCTGATTGAACCATGCGCGCGGCACCACTGCAGGAACGCCAAGGACGTTCCCGTGACGGCTGCCAGCGCACCCTGACGCCGAGGCGCGGGCACCCAAAAGCAACGCCTGCAGATGGGAGTGCTCGATCGCAGGCTGGTCGCATGCCACGACCATCACGGCGGCCACTGCGGGCAGCAGGTGTGTGCCTGCAACCTGCAGGCTGCTGGCCAGGCCGCTTTCCCAGTGGTGGTTGGTTACCGGGGTGGCATCCAGCCCGGCAATGCTGGATGTCACGTCCTGTGCGTTCCCGCCCACCACCACCAGCACCTGCGAAGGCGCGAGCTCCAAGGCCAACCGCACTACGCGATGTACAAGGGTCTCGCCCTGCCGGGTCAGCAGCTGCTTGGGCTGGCCAAGCCGGGTGCTGCCGCCCGCAGCAAGCACCACGACCGCATGCGCGGACGTCACCTGCCGGCCGTGCTGCGCCATTGCTGCAGCTGTGCGGCGATGCTGAGCGCGATCGCCTCTGGCCCCCGCCCTCCGATGTTGAGGCCGACCGGTGATCGAAGTCTCGGGGACAGGCGGTGGCGCTGATCCGGTGTCAGCAGCTTGAACAGATCCTCACGCCTTCGCCGCGGACCCAGAAGTCCAATAAAGGCAACCTCGGTATCGGCCAGGGCCACCAGTGCCTCGCGGTCCAGCTCGAAGTCGTGGTGCATCACCAGCACCGCGTCGCACGGGTCGGCATGGAGGGCCTCGGCCGGGCTCGCCTGGAGCTGTGCATCCGCGCCCTGCCCCGCTGAGGACCAGCGCGCTCGTCGTTCGGCCACGCTGACCCGCCATCCCAGCCCCCGCAGCAACGGAACCAGGAAGGGCGTTTCTGGACCACCCCCCAACACCAGGGCCCGCGGAAGCCGGGGCAACGGCAAACGCCACGCTGCTTCTCCAAAGGGCTGCGTGCCGTCCATCGGATTCAGCTGCCATGCCTGCTCGCGATGGCCGGCGCGGAAGACGATCTGCCCCGACGTGCGAAGGTCGCGCTGGAGTGACACCCCCTCGCGGAGCCATGCCTCAATCACGGCGTCGATGCCGGTCATGGCACGCAATGGCAGCAGCGCAATCCGAAGCCGGCCGCGGCACCCGAGTGCGGACCCACTCAGCAGGTCGTCGTCACTGCGGGTGTCGATCTCGATCCAGTCGACCTGCCCTGCCGCGCTCACCTGCTCCGCGCGGCGCGCGAGCTCGGGCTCCAGGCATCCGCCGCTGAGCCAGCCGACCTGGCTGCCGTTGCAGAACAGCACCATGTCGCCGGCACCGGCGTAGGTGGAGCCATCGGTTTCCAGCACCAGCGCGAGCACGGCGTGCTCCCCCGCGCGCACGCGCGTCAAGGCAGCTTCGAGCACGCCGCGCGGGCTGCCTTCGGTGAGGAAGCCCGGCGCTGCCGACAGGAGCACGGCAGGATCCCCGGGCTCCACTCCCGCTGCCGCAGAGGCCTCCAGGACGGGTGAGGCCACGGGTCGGTCCATGCGCAACGGTCAGCCTACGTCTGGCAAGCCGGGCAACAGCTTGTCCACGGTGATGGGATAGTTGCGCACGCGCACACCGGTTGCGTTGTAGACAGCATTGGCGATCGCGGCCCCGACCCCACAGATGCCCAGCTCACCGACACCCTTGGCTTTCATCGGCGAGATCACCGGATCCAGTGTGTCGAGGAAGACCACTTCCTGGTGCGGAATGTCGGCGTGCACGGGAACCTCGTAGCCCGCAAGGTCGTGGTTGACGAACAAACCAAGCCGTTTGTCGACCACCAGCTCCTCCATCAGGGTGGCGCCCGCACCCATCACCATCCCGCCGATGACCTGGCTGCGTGCGGACAGCGGGTTGAGGATCCGGCCGCCATCGCATACGGCAAGCATCCTGCGGATGCGCGTCTCTCCCGTGTAGGCATGCACGGCGACCTCGCAGAAATGCGCTGCATAGGTGCCGACGTCGTAGCCCTGCTTGAAGTTGCCGAAGGCAATGCCGTCCTCTGCCGAAAGTGTGCCCGCTTCGGCCAGGTTGATGGTCCGCCCACCCGCCTGGATACGGCCATTGGCGAAGTCTGCGGTATCGCCGTCGAACCCGAGCTTCTCGCCCACCTTGCGGCGCAGGCTGACGCACGCCGCGTACACGCCTGCGGTGGAGCTTGCCGCGCCCCACTGGCCACCGGAGCCGGCGGAGGCGGGATGGCGGGAGTCGCCAAGCGTCACCTGGACCCGGTCCAGCGGCACGCCCATGGTCTCGGCCGCCGTCTGCGCGATGATCGTGTAGGAGCCGGTGCCGATGTCGGTCATGTCGGTTTCCACGATCACCCCACCCTGGCCGTCAAGACGAACCCGTGCCGCCGACTTCATCGTCGGTGCGCCGCGATAGCCCGCGGACACGCCCATGCCCACCAGCCAGTGCCCTTCCCTTACCTGCGCCGGCCCGGCGTTGTGCTTGTTCCAGTTGAAGCGTTCCGCGCCCTCGCGCAGGCAGCGCACCAAGTTGCGGTCGGAGAACTTCTTGCTCGGATCGCCGGGCACGACCTCGGGCTCGTTGAGGATGCGGAATGCGATCGGGTCGAGGCCCAGTTTCTCGGCCATTTCGTCCATCGCCACTTCCAGCGCCATGTGGCCCGGCGCTTCGCCCGGCGCGCGCATCGCATTGCCTTCGGGCATGTCGAGCGTGGCGATGTAGTTGGCCACCAGGCGGTTGGCGCCTGCATAGAGCTTGGGCGTCTGCAGGGTGCCGTTCTCGCCGTCCTCGCCGTTGATGTTGCCCGACCAGTTCTCATGGGCGATGGCGGAGATCCTGCCGTCCTTCGCGCAACCGATCCGGACGCGTTGGATGGTCGCGTGCCGGTGCGTGGTGTTGTTGGGCATCAACGGGCGTTGCAGCGCGATCTTCACCGGCCGCCCGACCTGCCTGGCGGCCAGTGCGGCCAGCACTGCATCGGCGCGGATGAACAGCTTGCCGCCGAAGCCGCCGCCGATATAGGGCGAGTCCACGCGCACCTTGCCAGCATCGATACCGAGGATCGCGGCCATGCCCTGCTTGGCCCAGTCGATCATCTGGTTCGAGGTCCACAGGGTGAGCTTGTCGCCTTCCCATGCGGCGATGGTGGCGTGCGGCTCCATCATCGAATGACTTTCGTCGGCTGTGTGGTAGGTTTCGTCGAGCTTGACCGCGGCGCCCGCGTAGGCGCTGTCGAAATCGCCGAGCGTCTGCCGGTCGGGCTTGCCACCGCGCCCCTTTGCCAGCGGCGCGGACGGCGCGAGCGCTGGGAAATCGAAGCGCCCCTTGCCGCGCTCGTAACGGGTGCGGATCAACGCCGCAGCGGCGCGGGCCTGCTCGAAGGTCTCTGCTACCACGCAGGCAATGGCCTGGTGGTAATGGGCGACCTCGGGCCCGCCGAACAATGGCGCATTGTTCCAGTTGGATGTGCCGACCGGTTTGGTCTCCGGTGCGGTGATCACCGCCAGTACGCCGGGGGCGGCACGTGCACGGGAGGCATCCATCGAGATGATGCGCCCCTTGCCGATGCCCGCGCCGACGATGTAGCCGTAGACCTGATTCGGCGCCACGTCATGGCGCTCGTAGGCATAGGGGGCGGTGCCGGTGGTCTTGCGTGGGCCGTCGATGCGCGGCGTCGACTTGCCGACGACCTTGGCCTTGTCGAACAGGTTGTCGCCGGCGGGGGCGTTGAATTCGAGGGGCATCAGCGCTCTCCTTCGGCCAGGACGGCTGCGAGCGTGCGCTCGGCGAGCGCGATCTTGAACGCGTTCTCCTGCGTTGGACGGGCACCGGCGAACACCTGTCGTGTCGCGGCCTTGACGCTGTCGCGCAGCAGGGGTTCGGCTGCTTCGATGCGCCACGGCTTCGGCGCGACCCCGCCGAACGCGAACCGCGCCGAGCCGTCACGCTGCACGACCGCGGCGACCGACACCAGCGCGAACGCATAGGACGCGCGGTCACGTACCTTGTGGTACACGTGCCGGCCGCCCAGCGGTTCCGGCAGCGTGACGTGGGTGATCAGCTCACCGCGCTGCAGCACGTTGTCCTGCTGTGGCGTGTCGCCCGGGGAACGATGGAAGTCGGCAATCGGAATGCTGCGCGTGCTGCCATCGCCCTTGACGGTCTGGATCGTGGCGTCCAGCACGCGCAGCGCCACCGCCATGTCACCCGGATAGGTCGCGATGCAGCTGTCCGAGGTGCCGATCACGCCCATCTGCCGGGAGAACCCTTCGAGCGCGCCGCAGCCTGATCCGGGCAGGCGCTTGTTGCAGGGCAGATGGGGGTCGTAGAAGTACGGGCAGCGGGTGCGCTGAAGCAGGTTGCCGCCGGTGGTGGCTTTGTTGCGCAGCTGCCCGGAGGCGCCTGCCACGATCGCGCGGGTCAGCACACCGTAGTCGCGGCGCACGCGCTCATGCGAGGCCAGCGCGGTATTGGTGACCAGCGTGCCGATGCGCAGGCCGCCGTCGTCTGTAGGTTCGATCCTGTCCAGTCCGATGTCCTGCACGTCGACCAGGTGCGCTGGCGTCTCGACCTCCAGCTTCATCAGGTCGAGCAGGTTGGTTCCTCCCGCCAGGAACTTCGCGCCCTCGGTGCCGGCGACGGCCTTGGCTGCCTCGGCAGGAGACTTCGCGCGCTCGTAACTGAAGACCTTCATGAGCGCCCCCGTCCAGAGGTCGCGCCAGCGACCTCTTGCATCGCCTCGGCAATGTTGGAGTACGCGCCGCAGCGGCAGAGGTTGCCGCTCATGCGTTCACGCATCTCCATGTTGGTGGCCTGGGGCCGTGCGCTGACATCGGCCTGCGCATGGCTGGGGACACCCCGCTTGATCTCGTCGAGTACCGCCACCGCCGAACAGATCTGCCCCGGCGTGCAGTACCCGCATTGGTAGCCGTCATGCTTTACGAAGGCGGCCTGCATCGGGTGCAGGTTATCGGGGGTTCCGAGGCCTTCGATGGTGGTGATGGCATCGCCCTGGTGCTGCACCGCCAAGCTGAGGCAGGCATTGATCCGCTCACCGTTGACCAGCACGGTACAGGCGCCGCATTGACCGTGGTCGCAGCCCTTCTTGGTGCCGGTCAGTTTCAGATGTTCGCGCAGGGCGTCGAGCAGCGTCGTGCGGGTGTCCAGTTCGAGCTCACGGTGCGTGCCGTTGACCGTCAACGCGACCTTGCTGGTGACCGGCGGCCTGGGTGGCGGTGACGCTGCCAGTTCAGCGGCGAGCGATGACGCCCCCGGTGCGGCGGACATCGCCACTGTCGTGGCCCCGCCGGCAATCACCTGCCGACGCGTCAACTTCATTCCTTCGTCCCAACTTGGCACAGTGACCTCCTGGCGTTCGGGGAAACCCCGTGGCTGGATGGACGCGCTCAGACTACCCAAGGGGCACTATGCCCGGCTGGGTAGTACAGATCTGTGAAGCCTGTCCAGGGTGTGCCTGCATTGTCGGCCGAGCCTGCTGGCCGGTCATCTTCAACGCCGCCTCTGGCGAACGTGGGCCTCGCGGACAGCGTATTGATGCCCAGGTAAAGCCGCCCAGACAGGCCCACGGCGCGCCATGGGCCGGTCTGCGGAACTGCGCCATGCGGCGCTCGGATACGGTGCTGCGTCGGTGGTCAGCAACCGCTGTGGTCCGGGCGAGCTGCCACGGCAGTGCATGATGCTGGACTCATTGCCGTGTGGATCGGCTGCGGGCAGACGCCAGACGGATGAGCAGCACATAGCAGGCCAACGCACCCAAGGCCAGGCCCATGGCAGGCAATAGCCGAGCATGGCCCGGCTCTACAAGGGCGCACCCTGCGGGCCGACCCGCACATGCACCACATGGCTGATGCCACGATGGAACATCTTGGCGTAGGGGCAGACGCGTTCGGTGTTGCGCACCAGTTCGCAGGCCACATTCGCATCCATGCCGGGAAGATGGACCACGATCTCGGCAGACAGCAGGTACAGCCCATCTGCCGGATCACGGGCGAAGGTGACCTCCACTTCGACGCTGGGGTTGTGCAGCAGCAGGCCGGCACGCGCGGCCACCAGCACCATGGCGCCGTGGAAGCAGCCGGCGTAGCTTGCGGCCAATAGCTGCTCGGGATTCGAGCCGCCGCCACGCCCACCGAGTTCCGGCGGCAGGCGCAGGTCCACCGCCAGTGCACCGTCGTCCGATCGCACCACGCCGGACGCGCGCCCGTGCTGGGCCTGGCCGCCGCTCACCCGCACGCGGCCGGTGTACAGCGGCTGCACGTCGTCGCCCTGGTAGCGGTCCAGCATGGCGGGCGAAGGTGGCTTCAGCTCGGTCATTGGCAGGCGATCGATGCGCGGCTCAGGCGGGCTGCCGCTGCAACGGGCCGGACTGCTGCAGCCAGGCTTCGAAGCCGACCTGCCCCAGCCACGCCTGCCCGACCGGCACCAGCGTATCGATCTGCAGCGGCGCACCGAAGTAAAGGGCCTCGGCGTCTGCCACGACCTGCCGCGGGTCGCCAGTCCGCTGCAGATACTGCTTGGCCAGATCCGCCATCGCGGCGCGGTGGGGACCTGCAATTTCCACGACGCCGTTGCGGGGTGGCTGCTGCGCGATGCGTGCCACCGCTTCGGCAACATCCTCGGCGGCAATCGGCTGTACGTCGGCGGCGGGCAGGCGCAGGGTCGCCCCATTGCCGGCGGACTGGATGATGCCCGGCAGGAACTCGAAGAACTGCGTGGAATGGATGATGGTGTATGGCAGGCCCGAATCGCGGATCAGGCGCTCCTGGGCGATCTTGCCGCGGAAGTAGCCACTGGCCGCAAGCTTGTCGGTGCCTACGACGGAAAGCGCAACATGGTGGCGTACGCCGGCACGGGCGGCGGCGGCAAGGATGGTGTGGCCAGCGGTCACGAAGAACGAAAGCACCGCCGCATCTTCGAACGAAGGCGAGTTGGCCAGGTCCACCGCCACGTCAACGCCGTCCATGGCGGCGTCCAGGCCTTCACCGGTCAGCACATCCACGCCGGTGGAGGGCGCGGCGACCACGATGTCATGCCCGGCGGTGCGCAGGCGCTCCACCACCTTGCTGCCGATGCGGCCGGTACCACCGATGACGAGGAATTTCATGACGTGTCTCCTGGAATGTAGAAGGGGCGACCGGGCGTGGCCGGGCATGCTGGAAGCGTAGGCAGCGTAGGCAGCGTGGGTGCGGGGCAGTAGGTCCGTGCTGGGGCGCGCACTGTTGCCCGGCACGCACCAATGTGTTCAGGCCCAAGCGGGCTGTGCGCCTGGCTTCAGGGTGGCGGCCTGCTGGCGTGCTTCCCAGTGCGAGATCACATCCAGTTCGAGCGCGCGGACCCGCTGCGTGCTGAAGTCGATGAAGGCCCGCACGCGCTTGGGAAGCTGGCGGCGGCTGAGGTAGCACAGGTAGTGGCCGCGATCGAGCGGCGCATACCGCTCCAGGCAGGTCACCACCCTGCCCGCCCACAACGCTTCACGTACCTGATAGCTGGGAAGCTGGGCGATGCCCAGCCCGTCGATGACGGCCTGCAGGGCCAGGTCGGCATCGTTGAACACCAGTGCGGCCGGCGGCTGCAGGTGCACATCGGTGCCGTCGACCCGGAATTCCCAGGGCTGCATGCGCCCACCCGGCAGGCGCCGCCCGATGCAGGCATGCGTGGACAGCGCATCCACCGACGACGGTAGACCCTGCGCCCGCACGTACGCTGGTGATGCACACACCACCAGCTGCATCGGCACCAGCTGCTTGGCGATCACCTGGCTGTCTTCCAGCAGGCCGTCGCGGAACGCCACGTCGATGCGGTCACCGGCCAGGTCGGGGGCCTGCTCGTCCAGCAGCAGTTCTACAGAGACCTGCGGGTACTCGGCGCGGAAGGCGGCCAGCAGGGGGGCGATCACCCGCCGGCCGAAGCCGTGGCTGGCACTGATGCGCAGGTGCCCGCGCGGCGGACCCTCGCGCAGGTCGCGCATTTCCTCCAGCGCCTGCAGGATGCAGTTCACGCCCGGGTTGCAGCCCTCCAGGAACAGCTCGCCTTCGCGGGTCAGCGTGGTCGAGCGCGTGGTGCGCAGGAACAACCGCACGCCCAGCTGGCTTTCCAGCTTCTGCACGCTGCGGCTGACGGCCGAACGGCCGATGCCGAGGCGGTCGGCCGCGCGGGCGAAACTGCCCTCGGCCGCCACTGCAATGAAGGCCAGCACGCCGGCGTAGCTGGTGGAGAAGGATGCATTGAGCGCATCGTGGCCGTCGCTGGCCGGGCTGGGCTGTGCGGTGTTCATGGGCGGCCTGGCTCCAGGCGGGCACGTTGCGCGTGCAGGTGGTTCCGCGCCAGCGCCAGGCGCTGCCTGCACGCGGAAAGGTCGAGCCCCAGCAGGGGCACGATGTCCTCGAACCCGGCGCCCAGCACGTCGTGCAGCAACAGCACCGCACGTGCATCGGGCGGCAATTCGCGCAGTGCGGCCAGGAAGGTCTGCCAGACCTGTTCGCTGGCAGGGCGGAATGCGGTGCGCAGGTGCGATGCGGTGTCCATGCCCGGCAGACGGCCGAGCATCGGCCGTTGTGACAGGCCATTGGTGTTTTTCATGCAACAGCATGCGGCCCGGCCCCGGCCTACCGGTAGTGCGGGCGCAGGCCTAGCCTCGCTGTGTCCTTCACTCGCTACAGGAACACGCCATGACCGCACGTCTGGATTACGCCGCGCAATCGCCGGAACTGTTCAAGAAGCTCGGCCTGTACTCGCATGCCGCCCATACCGCCTCGATCGAAGCGGCCATCATCGATCTGGTCAACATCCGTGCATCACAGCTCAACGGCTGCGGCTTCTGCCTGGACATGCACGTGAAGGAGGCCACCCTGCGCGGCGAGCGCCCACTGCGCCTGCATCACCTGGCGGCATGGCGTGAATCGACGCTGTTCAGCCCGCGCGAGCGCGCCTGCCTGGCCTGGACCGAGGTGCTGACCCAGCTGCCGGCGCAGGGTGTGCCCGACGAGCTGTACGCGCGTGTGCGCGGCCAGCTGTCCGAGCAGGAGATCGTCGACCTGACCCACGCGGTGATGGCGATCAACGCCTGGAACCGCGCCAACGTCGCCTTCCGTACTACGCCCGGCACCCTGGACGCGGCCTTTAGCCTGGACAAGGCCGGCCTGGCCTGATCGATCCGCCGCTGCCCCAGGCAGCGGCCCTCCCCTACCGCACTGGAGACCTGCCATGCGTCGTTCTGTTCTGGCCCTGCTTGCGCTGCTGCCACTGTGCAGCGCTGCCGCCACCCCGCCCCCTGCTGCGCCCGAGCCCCTGGTGCGCGAGGTGATGACCCGCGCCCTGCCGGAGCAGCCCGGCAAGGAAGCGCTGATCCTTACCGTGGAATACCCGCCGGGTGGCGCCGATCCGGTGCACCGCCACGATGCCCATGGTTTCGTCTACGTCCTGCAAGGACGAATCGTGATGGGCGTGGCCGGCGGCAAGGAAGTCACCCTCGGCCCAGGCGAGGCCTTCCATGAAGGTCCGGCCGATCTGCACACCGTGGGTCGTAACGCCAGCGCTACCGAGCCGGCGAAGTTCGTGGTGTTCCTGATCAAGGACATCGGCAAGCCGGCGGTTCTGCCGCCGCACTGATCGCACGTCCGGCGCTGGTGCCAACGACAGGTCCCCGGGTGTCACAATCCGGGGACCTGTCCCGTCTACGCTGGCATGGACGATTCCACTGCGCTGTTCTCCCGCCTCCGCCCACGCCTGTTCGGCGTGGCCTACCGCATGCTTGGGTCTTCGCACGAAGCCGAGGACGTGGTGCAGGACGTCTGGCTGCGCTGGCATGGCGCCGATCAGTCACAGATCGAGAATCCCGAAGCCTGGCTGGTCGCCACTACCACCCGTCGCGCCATTGATGGCCTGCGCCTGGCACGGCATACGCGCGAACATTATGTCGGCATGTGGTTGCCCGAGCCGCTGCTGACCGATGACACCAGCACCCCTGAATATGTACTGGAAACCGCCAGCGATCTGTCGGTCGCCTTCCTCAGCGTGCTCGAACGGTTGGCGCCGGATGCGCGTGCGGCCTTCCTGCTGCACGACGTGTTCGATCAGGACTACGCGGTGGTCGCGCGCACCCTGGACAAGACAGAAGCCGCCTGCCGGCAGATTGTGCATCGTGCACGCCTGCAGCTCAGGCAGGAGCGCCCGCGCTACAACGTCCCGCAGGACGTGCACCAGAAATTGCTGCGCCGTTTCGCCGAGGCCGCATCCAGTGGCGATTTCCGCACGATGAAGGCGCTGATGGCCGAGTCGGCCGAGCTGGTGGGTGACGGCGGCGGCATCGTCACCAGCTTCCCCAAACCGATGGTCGGGGGCGCACGCATTGCCCAGCTGCTGTACGCCCCGCACCTGCGGCGCAGCGCGCAATTGCGGATGGTGCCGGCCATGCTCAACGGACGGCTGGGACTGCTGCGCTATTTCGATGGCGAGCTGGAAGCGGCGATGGCCTTCGAGACCGATGGCGAACGGATCACGCAGATCCTGGTGCAGCGCAACCCGCACAAGCTGCAGCGGCTGGCACTGCCCACCTCGATTCAGTAGATCCGCGCCGCGCGTGGATGGCATCCATTGCGACCTCGTTCTTGCGGGATTCGACCGGGGCGCCGATGCGCCCCGGTCGTGAACGTCTGCCTGCGCAATGGCCGCAGGATTCGATCAGAAGTCCCAGAACACCGGCACCCAGCGGAAGGTCTCGCCCTCCAGCGACACCCGGCCCACTGACGGGAACGGAAGATGCGTGGCCACCAGCATTTCGCCGGTGCCTGCCAGTTCCTTCAGCAGGGCGATGCGTACGCGCGCGGATTCCTCCGGGTCGTGCTCGAAGCCGTTGTGCCAGTTCGGCTGGTCGAAGCCGACCGCGAACACCGCGTCACCGGCGAAGGTCAGGGCCTGCCCGGCAGACGCCACGCGCACCACGCAGTGTCCCGGGGTATGCCCTCCGGTGCGACGGGCCGTCACGCCCGGCGCGATCTGCTGTTCGTCCTGGAAGGTGTGCACATAGCTGCTGTACTCGGCCCAGAAGTGCTTGGCCGTGGCACGCAGCGCATCGGGGAACCCCTGCGGCATGTTGGTGCGGCTGAAGTCCGGCGACTTCCAGAACTCCACCTCCGCCGCGGCCACGTGGATCTTGAGGTCCGGGCGCAGCTGTTCCTTCACGCCTTCAACCAGCAGCCCGCCGACGTGGTCCATGTGCATGTGGGTGATCACCACATCGGTGATTTCGCCCAGGTTGATACCGGCGGCACCGAGGCGGCGGATCAACTGGCCGGCGCGCGGCAACTGCAGGTCCGGGTCCATGCCCAGGCCGGCATCGATGAGGATGGTGCGATCACCGCTGTGCACCACCATCACGTTCAATGCCCAGTCGAAGGCATCCTGCGGCAGGTACATCTCTTCGAACCATTCGGCACGGTCGGCGGCCGGTACGTTGTGGCCGAGCATCTGGGTGGGCAACGGCAGGACGCCATCGCTGATCACCAGCACTTCGACGTCGCCCACCTTGAGGGCGTAGCGCGAGGGCACCAGTTCATCGAGGGCGGGGGCAATGGGCGCGGCGGTGTTTTCCAGGCTGAACATGAGGGATCTCCACGAAGGGCATTGGGCGGGCAGCGATGCAAGGCTGGCGCGAACGATTCCGGGCGCTTTCCCACGGCGCAGGGCGTGGCGTTGCCAGGGCTCGGATGCCTGGCAGGCCAGCACTGCAGGGTTCATGGGAAGACGGGCCACTGCGCAAGCGGTGGGCCCGGAACACGGCATATGCCGTGTGCGATCAGCCTAGGTAGCACACCGTTGCTGCGGTAGGCCCGTGGAGGGGGACGTGATGTTGCATTCCGGGAAGCAATGCGAATCACATACCCAGATCAGACAGCCCCGGGTGATCATCCGGGCGGCGCCCGAGCGGCCAGTGGAACTTGCGGTCGCTTTCCTTGATCGGCATGTCGTTGATGCACGAAAAGCGGCGCTGCATCAGGCCGTCGGCGCCGAATTCCCAGTTCTCGTTTCCATAGGAGCGGAACCAGTTGCCGGAGTCGTCATGCCACTCATAGGCGTAGCGCACGGCAATGCGATTGTCGGTGAAGGCCCATAGCTCCTTGATCAGGCGGTACTCAAGCTCCTTGTTCCACTTGCGAGCCAGGAACTGCCGGGCTTCCTCGCGGCCATGGGTGAACTCGGCACGGTTGCGCCACTCGGTGTCCAGCGAATAGGCCAGCGAAACCTTGTCCGCATCGCGGGAGTTCCAGCCATCTTCGGCAAGGCGCACTTTCTCGATGGCCGATTCACGGGTGAACGGGGGAAGTGGCGGACGGGGTGCTTCAGTGGACACGGTGGGGCCTCCAATCAAGTGGATAAACGGGTGCTTCGACGGGTTTTTTGATGACTCAGGCGTCAGCGCCTGGCCTGCTCCAACAACACCGCTGCAACATCCCTTGCAGTGTCTGCGGCGTCGTAGTCGCCCATCACGCGCGAGACGGTGATGGCGCCTTCCATGAGAACCAGCAGCTGACGCGCCAGCGCTGCCGGCTGCTGGATATCCAGTTGCCCGGTCAGTTCCAGCGTGTAATCGAGCAGCTTCTGCTTGTGATCTTTTGCGATGTGGCGAATCGGATCGTCGGGATCGCCGACCTCGCCCGCGGTGTTGATGAAGGCACAGCCGCGATAGCCCTCGGACTGGAACCAGCCCTTGAGTACGGTGAACATGCCCAGGATGCGTGCTTCCGCAGTATTGGCCTTGTCGCACTCCTGCTGGAACCAGGCCAGCCAACGCACGTCGCGCGCTCTCAATGCCGCAGCGGCCACCTGATCCTTGTTTTCAAAGTGGCGGTAGATGCTCTTCCGGGCAACGCCGGAGGTCTTCACCAGCAGGTCCATGCCCGTGGCGTGGATCCCGTTCTGGTAGATCAGCGCCTCGGCCGTGGCCAGGATCTTCTGTTGGGTATCGGCGGTGGTTGTGTTCACGACGCCAAGGTAGAACGATCGTTCTACCCTGTCAACAGGCGGCATCGCGACCTTCCGGGTTGCCCGTTCGCTCAGGACGATCTATCAAGAAATTCGTACATGTCATCATCCAGAGGCTCGATTTCGGTCGCAAAGTACGTCTCACCACCCACCCATGAGACGCCTCGCATGAACACCTTTGCCCGTACCCTGGCCGTTGCCGCCCTCGCCCTCTCGGTCCAGGCCGGCCTGTCCGCGCAGGCCGCCGAACCGGCCAAGCCGGCTGCAGTCACCAGCATCGCGCGCACCGCCAGCTACATCACCACCGCCGATGGCGTGCAGCTCTACTACAAGGACTGGGGCCCGAAGGACGGCGCGGTCGTCACCTTCAGCCACGGCTGGCCGCTGAACTCGGACAGCTGGGAATCGCAGATGATCTTCCTGGCCAATCAGGGCTATCGCGTCATCGCTCACGACCGCCGTGGCCACGGCCGTTCCAGCCAGCCGTGGGATGGCAACGACATGGATCACTACGCTGATGACCTGGCCACGGTGATCAACACGCTCGACCTGCACGATGTCACCCTGGTGGGCTTCTCCACCGGTGGCGGCGAGGTGGCGCGCTACATCGGCCGCCATGGCACCGGCCGGGTGAAGAAGGCCGTGCTGATCAGCTCGGTGCCGCCGCTCATGCTGAAGACCGCCGACAACCCCAATGGCCTGCCGATCGAAGTGTTCGATGGCATCCGCAAGGCGCAGATGGACAACCGCGCACAGCTGTACAAGGACATCCCGTCGGGCCCGTTCTACGGCTTCAACCGCCCGGGCGCTAAGGTGTCTCAGGGCTTGATCGATGCGTGGTGGGCGCAGGGCATGCAGGGTGGCCACAAGAACACCTACGATTCGATCGCTGCGTTCTCGGCCACCGATTTCCGCGCCGACCTGAAGAAGTTCGATGTGCCGACGCTGGTCATCCACGGTGATGACGACCAGATCGTGCCGATCGACATCTCCGGCCGCCAGTCGGCGAAGCTGATCAAGGGCGCCAGGCTGATTGTTTACCCGGGCGCGCCGCACGGCCTGACCGATACCCACAAGGACAGGGTCAACCAGGATCTGCTGACGTTCCTGCAGGAAAAGTAAGCCACCGGGGCTCCGGCCTCAGGTCGGGGCCCTTCTCACGTGGAACGGTGTTGCAGGATTGAACCGTTCCCTCCTGCCTGCCAGCTTCCGGCCGTGGACATGCGTCAGCAGCCGCTCAGGCATCGGATTCATCGGTCAGCCTGGCAAGAATGTCTTCCCGGCAGGCGTCCAGAATCTCGTCCGCCAACGGCGAATCATCCGGGCATGATCGCGACAGCACCATGGCCCCCACTGCCTGGGCGATCCGCGCAATGCGCCGGGCGCGATGACGTGCGGCAGACGCTGCATCAGGTGGGTCAGCGTGACCTGTACCCGCTGTGAGCCGAGCATCAATGCCCGCCACGAACGCCTCCCTCACCGAATCCGGCTGACGCGCAGCATCGCCGCACAGTGCTGCCATCGTGCAGCCCTGCCCCGGCGCATCCCGGTGCACGCGGGACAGGTAATGAACCAGGAAGGTGCGGTGATCCATCCCAGCCAAGGCCTCGGCGGATGTCGAAAAGCCACACGCTGCGGCTTCGGCCATCAGGTCAGCCTTCGAAGCGAAGTGCTTGTAAAAGCCGCCATGAGTGAAGCCGGCTGCCGACATCAGATCCGCCACGCTCACGCCGTCATATCCCCGCTCGCGGAAGAGTGCGCATGCCGTTTCGACAATGTGAGCGCGGTTGGCCTGCGCCTGGGCCTTGGTGACCTTCATGACTCGATACCTGCTGATGACGTGCTGCGGCGAGGGCATCTTACCACGCATAGATTATGTTCATCATCAAACCATTGACATCAATGATGATGCTCATCATCATTGATGTGTCGCGCCGCTCGTCCCACGACTCCCCCCCCCCCATATTTCCAGCGCTGAGCCCGCATATCCCATGACAGACACCCCGCTCTTCCAGCCCTACGTTCTGGGGCCGCTGACCCTGGCCAACCGCATCGTGATGGCGCCGCTCACCCGCAACCGCGCGGGTGCAGGGCTGGTGCCCAATCCGCTGGCGGCTACCTACTACGCCCAGCGCGCCTCGGCCGGCCTGATCATCACCGAGGCCACCCAGATCTCCGCCCAGGCCCAGGGCTACCAGGACACGCCGGGGATCTACACGCCCGACCAGATCGCGGGTTGGCGTGAGGTCACCGACGCCGTCCACGCGCGCGGCGGGCGTATCTTCGTACAGCTGTGGCACGTGGGACGCATCTCGCATGTGGATCTGCAGCCAGGCAATGCGGCCCCCGTTTCGGCCTCGGCCGTCCGGGCCCAGACCAAGACCTTCGTCCACAACGGCTTCGTCGACGTCTCCGAGCCGCGCGCGCTCGGGATCGACGAGCTGCCCGCCATCATCGATGACTTCCGCCAGGCTGCGGCCAATGCCATGGTCGCCGGATTCGATGGCGTGGAGATTCACGGCGCGAACGGATACCTGCTTGAGCAGTTCATCAAGGACGGGGCCAACCAGCGCACCGATGCCTACGGCGGCTCGATCGAGAACCGCGCGCGCCTGCTGCTGGAGGTTACGGCTGCTGTGGCTCAGGAGATTGGCGCCGATCGCACCGGCGTGCGCATTTCGCCGGTCTCGCCAGCCAACGCCATCAGCATCAGTGATCCGCAGCCGCAGTACGACTACATCGTCGACCAGCTCAGCGCACTGGGGATTGTCTACCTGCATGTGGTGGAAGGTGCGACCGGCGGGCCTCGCGACGTTGCGCCGTTCGACTTCGATGGCCTGCGCCGGCGCTTTGCCGGCGCCTACATGGCCAACAACGGCTATGACCTCGACCTGGCCAATGCCCATCTCGCCGAAGGCAAGGCCGACCTGTTCGCATTCGGACGCGCCTTCATCAGCAACCCCGATCTGGTCGAGCGCCTTAAGACCGGTGCGCCGTTGAATGCGTTGAACCCGGCCACGTTGTATGGCGGCGGCGCCGAAGGCTACATCGATTACCCCGCCTTGACCGACACCGCGGCGCAGTAGGCACCGCAACACTCCGGCCGCCTCCCCGACCCCTGACCACATACACGCCAAGAGATGCCCACCATGAGCACGCTTCCCACCGTTCTGATCACTGGTGCTTCCAGCGGTATCGGCGCCGTCTATGCCGAACGCTTCGCACGCCGTGGCCACGACCTTGTACTGGTCGCGCGCGATCAGTCCCGACTGGATGCACTGGCCGCACGTCTGCGTCAGGACACCGGCGTCACCGTCGATGTACTGGCAGCTGACCTCACCCTCAACGCTGACCTGGCCGCCGTCGAAGCCCGCCTGCGTGACGATGACCGCATCGGCATCCTGATCAACAACGCGGGCGTTGCGCAGGCCGGCGGCTTCACCGAGCAGTCGGCCGAAAGCATTGACACGATGGTGACGCTGAACACGCTGGCGCTGACTCGGTTGGCCGCCGCCGCTGCCCGGCGCCTGACGCAGGCTGGCACCGGTGCGATCGTGAACATCGGCTCGGTGGTGGGCCTGGCGCCGGAGCTGGGCATGTCCGTCTACGGCGCGACCAAAGCCTTCGCGCTCTTTCTGTCGCAGGCCCTGAGCCTCGAACTGGCGCCCAGCGGTGTCTATGTGCAGGCGGTGCTGCCTGCCGCTACGCGCACCGAGATCTGGGAACGTGCGGGCATCGACATCAACACCTTGCCAGAGGTGATGGATGTCGACGAACTGGTCGATGCGGCCCTGGTCGGCTTTGATCGCCGCGAGGCGGTGACCATTCCGCCGCTGCATGTGGCCTCGCGCTGGGACACGCTGGACGCCTCGCGTCAGGGCCTGCTCTCGGATATCCGCCAGGCGCACGCGGCCGAGCGCTATCGCAGCGTCGCCTGATCCGCAGCCATCCTCGCCGCGCCTCAACCCGAGTGTCCATCCCATGAAAGCTTTTCTCATCGACCGCTATGGCAGGAAGGAGATGGGCCGCATCGGCGACGTCCCGCAGCCGGCGTTGCGCGACGACGATGTACTCATCCGCGTGCACGCGGCCAGCGTCAATGCACTGGATGCCAAAATCAGGACCGGGGAATTCAAGGCGATCCTGCCCTATCAGCTACCGCTGATTCTGGGCAACGACCTGGCTGGCACGGTGGAACGTGTCGGCGCTGCGGTTCGCCAGTTCAAGCCTGGTGATGAGGTCTATGCCCGCCCGGATGATGATCGCATTGGAACGTTCGCCGAATTCATCGCGGTCAAGGCTGCCTCCCTGGCGCTGAAGCCTGCCAACCTCAGCATGGTGGAAGCCGCCTCGCTGCCGCTGGTCGCGCTGACTGCCTGGCAGGCCCTGGTTGAAACCGGGCAACTGAAAGCCGGGCAGAAGGTCTTCATCCAGGCGGGCTCCGGTGGTGTAGGCACTGTCGCGATCCAGCTGGCGAAACACCTGGGCGCCTTTGTGGCGACCACCACCAGCACGGCCAACGTGGCATGGGTGAAGGCACTGGGCGCGGACGTGGTGATCGATTACACGCAACAGGACTTCGCCACGGAGCTGCGCGACTACGATCTGGTGCTCAACAGCCTGGGCAAGGAGGAGCTGACGCGCTCGCTGCCGATTCTGAAGCCGGGCGGGCATCTGCTCTCCATCTCCGGGCCGCCTACCCCGGCCTTCGCGGCGCAGCGCAGGCTGGCCTGGCCGCTCCAGCAGGTCATGCGCCTGCTCAGCCACGGCGTCCGCCGCAAGGCCAGGCAGAAACGCGTGACCTACACCTTTGTGTTCATGCGGGCTGACGGACAGCAGTTGACCACGATCACCTCGCTGGTGGAGTCAGGTGCGATCCGGCCGGTCATCGACAGGGTCTTTCCGTTCTCGCAGACCCAGAACGCGCTGGATCATGTCGAGAGCGGCCGTGCCAAGGGAAAGGTGGTTGTCGCATTGCGGTAAGGGCACGTTGCTGCCCGGGCAATAGCCACCGCAGGTGGGTGGCTTTCATTGTCCGGCAGGACGCCCCATTCAAGCGACGGCCACGCACCAACCGCCCTACCCCAGCTCCCGCGCAAGAAATGGCGCCGTCCTGCTGACTTTCGCGCGCGCCACCTGTTGCGGCGTTCCCTTCGCCACGATGGTGCCCCCTGCCCCGCCAGCTCCGGGGCCTACATCAATCACCCAGTCCGCCTGTGCAACGGCGCGCATGTCATGCTCGATCATCACCACTGTATTGCCCGCGTCCGCCAGCCGCTGCAGTTGCACCAGCAGCCTGTCCGCATCCGATGCATGCAGGCCGGTGGTGGGTTCGTCCAGCACGTACAGCGTGCGCCCGCGTTGGCTGCGCTGCAGCTCGGTGGCCAGCTTGATGCGTTGCGCCTCACCGCCTGAAAGCTCCGTGGCTGGCTGGCCCAGCCGCAGGTAGCCCAGGCCGATTTCCTGCAGCAACTGCAGCGGGCGGGCAATGGCCTCTTCCTCGCTGAAGAACGCATGCGCCTGGTCGACCGTCATCTGCAGGACCTCGGCGATGTTGCGGTCATTCCACTGCACCTTCAGCGTGGCGTCGTTGTAACGGGCGCCATGGCAGGTGGGGCAAGGCGCATAGACGCTGGGCATGAACAGCAGTTCGACGCTGACGAAACCCTCGCCCTCGCAGGTCTCGCACCGGCCCTTGGCCACGTTGAACGAGAAGCGGCCCGCATCGAAACGGCGGCGGCGCGCGGCGGGTGTCGCGGCGAACAGCTTGCGCACGTGATCGAACAGCCCGGTATAGGTGGCCAGGTTGGAGCGTGGCGTGCGGCCGATGGGCTTCTGGTCGACCTGCACCACCCGCTGGATGGCGTCCATGTCGCCTGCCAATGTGCCCCGCGTCGTTTCGATCACGGTCGGCCCGTCGGTGGGAGTGCTGTCGGCGCTGTCGTCCGCAGGCTCATGCCCAAGGTGCAGCAGCAACAGCTCGGGCAGCGCCTGCGCCATCAGGCTGGACTTGCCGGAGCCGGAAATACCGGTCACCGCCGTCAGCAGCCCCAGCGGCACCTGTGCGTCCACGCCCTGCAGGTTGTGGCGGTGGATACCCTTCAGTTCCAGCCAGCGGGTGGCGCTGCGCTGCTGGCTGGCGGGCGCAGGCACCTGATCGAACAGATACCGCGCCGTGCGCGACTCCTGAACCTTGCGCAGGCCGTCGGGCTCGCCACTGTAGAGGACCTGGCCACCATGCTCGCCCGCCTCTGGCCCAACGTCCACCAGCCACTGCGCGCGGCGCATCAGCTCCAGATCGTGTTCAACAACGAACACCGAGTTGCCGCCGTCGCGCAGCCGTTCCAGTGCGTCGTACAGCGCCTGGCTGTCGGCCGGATGCAGGCCGGCCGAGGGTTCATCAAGCACGTACAGCACACCAAACAGCAAGGAACTGAGCTGGGTGGCCAGCCGTAGGCGCTGCAGTTCGCCGGCTGACAGGGTTGGCGTCGCACGGTCCAGCGAGAGATAGCCCAGGCCCAGGTCACGCAGCTGGCGTACCCGCGCCATCACACCGCCTGCCAATCGTTGTGCCGCCAGGCGCTTCTCTTCGGACAGGGCGGAGGTCAGGCGCACGTCGGGAGCACCCTCGTGGGTCGCCTGGCCACTCGCGGCCCTCCGGGCGCGATCGCGGGGTGTCGCGCTCCTGCTGGCGCGAGCGCCCTTGCTGTGCGCGCCGAAATCACCTTGTGCGATGGGCTCCAGCAGCGCCGCCAGCTGGTCCAGCGGCAGCCGCATGAACTCGCCGATATCCACGCCGGCAAAGGTGACCGAGAGCGCCTCCGGCTTCAGGCGTTTTCCATGGCAGGCCGGGCACAACCGGCCTTCCATGTAGCGGGAAACGCGCTTGCGCATCAGCGCGCTCTGGGTGTTGGCAAAGGTGTGCAGCACGTAACGCCGCGCGCCGGTATAGGTGCCCATGTAGCTGGGCTCCTGCTTGCGCTTGAGTGCGGCACGGGTCTCTGCGGGCGTGAAACCGGCATAGACCGGCACGCTGGGCGCTTCCTCGGTGAACAGGATCCAGTCCCGATCCTTCTTCGGCAACTTCTTCCACGGCACGTCGATGTCGTAGCCCAGCGTGACCAGGATGTCGCGCAGGTTCTGGCCATGCCATGCCGGCGGCCAAGAGGCGATGGCGCGCTCGCGGATGCTCAGCGAGGGGTCCGGAACCATCAGCGCTTCGGTCACTTCGTAGACATGCCCCAGGCCATGGCAGGTGCTGCAGGCACCCTGTGGCGTGTTGGGCGAGAAGTCCTCGGCGTACAGCATGGGCTGGTTGGCCGGGTACGCACCGGCACGCGAGTACATCATGCGCACCAGGCTGGACAGCGTAGTCACGCTGCCCACCGATGAACGTGCGTTGCTGGCCCCGCGCTGTTGCTGCAGGGCCACCGCCGGCGGCAGCCCGTCGATGGCATCCACATCGGGCACGCCCGCCTGGTCGATCAGGCGGCGCGCATAGGGTGCCACGGACTCGAAGTAACGCCGCTGCGCTTCAGCGAAGACGGTACCGAAGGCCAACGATGACTTGCCGGAACCCGACACCCCGGAAAACACCACCAGTGCATTGCGCGGGATGGAGACGTCGACATTCTTGAGGTTGTGCTCGCGTGCGCCGCGCACCTCGACGCAACCGCTGGCGGCGGCAGCACATGACGACTCACCAAAGGGGGTATTGGACATCGTTACGATCCTGCGGGCAGTGAGCGGCGCGCTTCAGGGCGCCCAGTGGTGCATTTTCGCTGCTACCGGGTGAATGTGGCGAGGGTGAGCGCGGTCTTGGCGCTCATGATCCGCCGTGGGCGCCGCCACGCCATCAACCTAGACCCGCAATGCCTCCAGCACCAGGCTGAACGCCGGGGAAGGCTGTCGCCTGCTCGGGTAATACAGGTGGTAGCCAGGGAACAGCGGGCACCAGTCCTCCAGTACCCGCACCAGGCGGCCACTTTCCAGATGGGGTGCCAGCTCATCAACGGGCAGATGCACCAGGCCCAGGCCGTCGAGCGCGGCATCGACCATGTGCGGTGACGTGCTGAACACCAGCGGGCCATCCACGCGCACATTGATCTCGCGACCCTTCTTCTCGTACTCCCACACATACAGTCCACCGCTGGTGGGAAGACGGATGTTTATGCACCGGTGACCAGTCAGATCGCCCGGCACCTTCGGCATTCCGTGCGCATCGAAGTAGCCCGGCGTCCCTGCGGTGGCCATGCGCAGGCGTGGGCCGATGGGCAGGGCGACCATGTCCTTGTCGATGGATTCGCCAAGGCGAACACCGGCGTCGAAGCGGTCGGCAACGATGTCACGCAGTGCATAGCTGACGTCAAACTCGATGCGGATGTCCGGATAGCGGTGCAGCAGCGGCATCAGCTTGGGAAGCAGCACCGTGCGCAGCACGTGGTCGCCGCTGGTGATCCTGACCTGCCCAGCCGGTGTGTCCCTCAACGCAGTAAGGGCTTCGAGCTCCATTTCGATGTCGTCGAAGTGGTTGCCGATCGATTGCAGCAGGCGCTCGCCGGCGGTGGTCGGCGAAACGCTGCGCGTCGTGCGGGTCAGCAGCCGGATTCCCAGACTCTCTTCCAGGGTCTTGATGGCCTGGCTCAGTGCGGACTGGGTGACCCCCAGCACGCCCGCCGCGCGGGTGAAGCTGCCCTCCCGCGCTACGGTCACGAAAGCCAGCAGGTCATTGAAGTTGCGTCGTGCCATGCGTGCAGTGTGTCACAGGGATTGATTAGCGCAACTAATTGACCCATTCGAAATTGATTATCTAATCAAACGCCAGCGTGTGGTCCAGACTGGCCCCCTCCCCTACCACGGGAGGTCCGGCCGCCGGGTCTTCCGCCGTCATCGCCCTTCTGGGCCTGGAAACCTTCATGAGTTCACTCAATCTTCCCCCGGCCGGGGCGGGCACGGCCGCGCCTGCGCGGTCGGCAACCCCCAGGGAATGGGGCGCGGTGCTGGCCCTTACACTCGGCGCGTTCGCTCTGGTTGCTTCCGAGTTCATGCCAATCAGCCTGCTGACGCCCATCGCCACCGATCTGCGGGTCAGTGAAGGCCAGGCCGGACAGGCCATTGCGGTGTCCGGCGCGTTCGCCCTCGTTACCAGTCTGCTGGTTTCGCCGCTGGCCGGGCAGCTGGACCGCAAATGGCTGCTGCTGGGCCTCACCACCGCGATGATCCTCTCGGGCACGCTGGCGGCACTGGCGCCCAGCTTCCCGGTGTTCATGCTGGGCCGTGCGCTGATCGGCGTGGCCATCGGTGGCTTCTGGGCCATGTCGGCCGCCACCGCCATGCGCCTGGTTCCTTCGCACCAGGTGCCCCGCGCACTGGCCATCGTCAACGGCGGCAACGCGCTTGCCACGGTCATTGCGGCGCCGATGGGCAGTTACTTCGGCGCCATCATCGGTTGGCGCGGTGCGTTCTTCTCGCTGGTGCCGGTGGCTGTGGTGGCCCTGCTGTGGAAGATCGCCGCGCTGCCATCGATGAAGGCGACCGCCGGGCGCACTTCCTGGAATGTGTTCGCGCTGTTGAAGCGCCCGCCGGTGGCGTGGGGCATGGTGGGCGTGAGCCTGTTCTTCATGGGCCAGTTCTCGCTGTTCACCTACCTGCGCCCATTCGTGGAAGGCACGCTGCACGTATCGCCTTCGACGTTGTCGCTGTTGCTGCTGTTGATGGGTGCTGCAGGCTTGGCCGGCACGTTGTTGATCGAGCCCTTCGTGCACAAGGCACTGTTCCGCACGCTGGTGCTGCTGCCCGCACTGATGGCCGTGGTGGCTGTGTGCATGATCCTCATCGGCAACACGCTGCCGAGGGTGGCGGTGTTGTTCGCCCTGTGGGGCCTGCTTGGCACGTCGGCGCCCGTGGCCTGGTGGTCGTGGCTGGCCCGCACCCTGCCCGATGACGGCGAGGCAGGCGGCGGCCTGATGGTGGCCGTGGTGCAGATGGCCATCGCCATCTGCGCCACCGTGGGCGGCGTGCTGCTGGACCACCAGGGCTACCGCGCCACGTTCTGGTTCAGCGCTGTCCTGCTGCTGGGCTCGGTAGTCACGTCCTGCATCGCTGCGCGCTCGGCGCAGCACCATCGCCTTCCTGTCCATTCCTGACGGAGTTCCCCATGCACTACACCTCTCTGGGCCGCTCGGGCCTGAAGATCAGCCGGCTGGGCCTTGGCACCATGAACTTCGGCGAACTTGCCGACGAGTCGACCAGCTTCACCATCATGGATGCCGCCGTGGATGCCGGCATCAACTTCTTCGACAGCGCAGACGTCTACGGCGGACCGCAGTCGCCGGACATGGCGCAGGGCTTCGGCGTGTCTGAGGAGATCATCGGGCGCTGGCTCAAGCGCAGTGGCAAGCGTGACGGCTTGGTACTGGCGACCAAGGTCTATCAGCCGATGGGTCTGGGCCCGAATGATCGCCGGCTGTCGGCGTACCACATCCGCCGCGCCTGCGAGGCCAGCCTGCGCCGACTGCAGACCGACCACATCGATCTGTACCAGATGCACCACGTGGACCGGGCAACGCCATGGGAAGAAATCTGGCAGGCCATGGAACAGCTGATCCGCGAAGGCAAGATCACCTACGTGGGCAGCAGCAACTTTGCCGGCTGGGACCTCGCTACCGCACAGGGCGTGGCCGCCGCACGGCACACCTTTGGCCTGGTGGCCGAGCAGAGCCTGTACAACCTGACCCAGCGCACGGTGGAGCTGGAAGTGATCCCGGCACTGCGCTACCACGGGCTGGGCCTGATTCCCTGGAGCCCGATCGGCATGGGACTGCTGGGCGGCGTGCTGAAGAAGGTCGCCAATGGCCGCCGCGCTACCCCGCAGCTCCTGCAGCGTATCGAACAGCTGCGCCCGCAGCTGGAAGCGTATGAAGCGTTCTGCGATGAACTGGGTGAGGCGCCCGCCGACGTGGCGCTGGCCTGGCTGCTGCACAACCCGGTGGTGACCACCGCGCTGAGCGGGCCGCGCACGGTGGACCAGCTTTTGCAGAACCTGAAGGCCCCTGCGCTGAAGCTCTCAGATGTTTCACTGGCTCGACTGGATGCGATCTGGCCTGGCCCCGGTGGCGAGGCGCCCAATGCCTACGCCTGGTAATCCCCCAACTCCTGGAGTGCTCCCCATGTCCATGCTTCTCGGTACGTTGATATCCATGGCTGCGCCTGCGACCGGCGGCGGCCCGGCCAGCGGTAATCTGAGCATAACGCCTGCTGGCAGCGCATCGTCCGTGGCGGGCCCCGCTGACTACTTCACCGGCAACGTGCGCATCGACGGCGGCTTCCAACGCCCTGCGCCGGCACGCGTAGGCGGTGCAACGGTCACCTTTGAGCCCGGCGCACGCACGGCCTGGCACACCCACCCGCTGGGCCAGACCCTCATCGTGACGGCAGGCGTGGGCTGGGTGCAGCAGTGGGGTCAGCCACGCCAGCAGATCCGTCCGGGTGACACCGTGTGGATCGCCCCGGGCGTGAAGCACTGGCATGGCGCAAGTGCCGCAGTGGCGATGACCCACATCGCAATTGCCGAGGCGGTGGATGGCAGCCCGGTGACGTGGCTGGAGAAAGTGAGCGACGAAGAATATTCGGAGATGCGCGAATGAAAACGCTGCTGCTTTCTCTGGTCCTCGCGACCATCCCCCTCACTGCAGTTGGACAGGACATGGCCCACGGCGCGGACAACTTCTATCACAGCACTCAGCTCACCAGCGAGAAGGTGCGCTTCAACAACCAGTACCACATGCAGATCGTCGGCAATCTGTACGTACCGAAGAACCGTAGGCCTGGGCAAGCATTGCCCGCCATCATCGTGGGCCATCCCATGGGTGCGGTGAAGGAGCAGAGTGCGGATCTCTACGCACAGAAGCTGGCTGAACAAGGTTTCGTGACCCTGGCTATCGACCAGTCATTCTGGGGTGAAAGTGCGGGCGAGCCGCGCAATGCGGTTGCGCCGGACATCTATGCCGAAGCCTTCAGCGCAGCCGTCGACTACCTGGGCACGCAGCCACAGGTGGATCGCGAACGGATCGGCGTGCTTGGCATCTGTGGCAGTGGCAGTTTCGTGATCAGTGCGGCCAAGATCGACCCGCGCATGAAAGCCATTGCTACAGTCAGCATGTACGACATGGGCGCTGCGAACCGCAGTGCCCTCAACCGCTCGCAGAGCGTTGAGCAGCGCAAGGCCGTGATTGCTGCCGCCGCGCGCCAGCGTTGGATTGAAGCTGAGGGCGGCGCCGCACAGTACACCTCTGGCACCGTGCATGTGCTTGAGGCAGACACCCATCCGATCCAGCGCGAGTTCTACGACTTCTACCGAACGCCGCGTGGCGAATTCACGCCGGCCGGCTCATCACCGCAGCTCACCACCCACCCGACGCTGACCAGCAACGTGAAGTTCATGAACTTCTATCCGTTCAACGACATCGAGACCATTTCGCCGCGTCCGATGTTGTTCATTTCGGGTGATCAGGCGCATTCAAAGGAATTCAGTGAGGAGGCCTACCGACTGGCGGGACAGCCGAAGGAACTGCTGTGGGTGAAGGGTGCGGGCCATGTGGATCTGTACGACCGCACCGATCTGATTCCCTTTACGGAGCTGGGGGCGTTCTTCCGGAAGCGCTTGGACGGAAGCATGTGACAGGCCGACGCCCCCTTGCCCTCACCCTGTCCGAAGCATCGCCACCAGCAACCCCATCAGGGCACTCCCCGCCGCCAGACTCAGCCACACCTTCCCAACACTGCGGGCGCTGAAAACGCCCACAGCAACGGCAATGAACAGCACGAACCCCAGCAGTGAACTGGCCAGGACCGAAACGGCTGTCCTTACCCCTGCCAGCACGGGCAACAACAACGCCAGTGCCGTGGCCGTAACGGCAGTGATCAGGTATCCGCCCAGCGAGGCGGCCAGCACACGGCTCGCCACCTGCCAGCGATAGGCCGCTTCCCGCCCGGCCGGAGGCTTGGCCGGGCGCGCCGCCTCCGGCGCCCGTGGCCAGCGGCGCTGCAGCTTCAGGGCCATTCTTGCCAGCATCAACCCGAATGCCAGTGCGACCAGCTCCACGCCGGCCTGCTGCCACGCGCCCCGCTGCAGATACATCAGCAGCCCCTGACCGGTGGTTGCCATGTTCACCAGCGGCAGTGCCAGGCATAGCGCTGCGGCCAGCCACAGCTGCTCGATCCAGGCCAGGCGAGGTGGGCGCCAAAGCGCGTGCAGCACCGAGGCAGCGCAGGCCGCAAGAAAAATGCGTATTTCCCACGCACTGCGACTGCTCATTTCCAGTGGCAGCAACCGATTGCCATACAGGTAGACGATGCTTGCCAGCGCCACCCCAGCCAGCGATGCGACGTTGAACGCTTCCACGCAGCGATAGATGCCCGCCGTGGCCGCGCCGAACTCGTGCTCGCTGCGCTTGCGCCGCTTGATCGAGAACAGCAGCGTGCCAATGGCGATCATCGCCGTGCCGAGCAGACCGCTGATGAAGTACAGCCACTTCATCGGCCAGCCGCCAAAATCGGCCTTGTGCAGTGCTTCGATGGTTTCGTGCACCTGTACGGCGCCAATGGCATGCGGATGTGCGCCATGCTGTTGCAGCAGCGTGCCGCTGGCAGCATCGAACGCCGCCCGGCTGGTCTCGGTCAGGAGATGCCTGCCCGCGCCCCCCTCCGGCTTGCGGCCGATCACCTCCACCACGCTGTGCACGGTGCCGGGCGCCTGGATCACGACCAGTGCCGGTGGCTGCCCGCTGATGGCGTGCGCGCGTGCCAGCAGTTGCTGCAGGTCCGGTAGTTGCGCGGTGGATACCAGGATGCCGGGCGGAGCTGGTTGCATAGGCGCCAGCTCGGCTTCGTAGCGCGCATAGGCGTCATCAGCATCGCCATAGGCCGCATGCACCGGCCACGGCAGATAGCTGCTGTAGAAGAAGGTCAGCCCGGTGTAGCCGATCATGAACAGGAACGGCAGGGTCAGCACGGCACTCAGGTTGTGCGCATCCAGCCAACTGCGCTGTCCCTTGCCCGGGCGGAAGGTGAAGAAGTCCTTGAAGATGCGTTTATGCACCACCACGCCGGACACCAGCGCCAGCAGCATGCAGGCGGTGATCCAGCCGACCAGCCAGTAGCCGGCCATGCCGCCGTGCAGGGTGTAATGGAACGACATGAAGTGGCGCCCGCCTTCGGTCTCCCGAAGACGAGGTGGAGGCTGTGGCATGCCGGTGCCGGCATCCACCCAGCCTTCGTGCCCCGTGCCGTCGCCATCCTCCCATGACAGCTCCAGCGGCCAGCCCTGCTGGACAGGCCAACGGATCTGCCATTCCCGGGCATCGGCAGCGTTTGCAGCCAGCCAGTGCTGCGCACGTACCGCCTGCATTCCCGTGTCCACCGCCGGCGAGGAGACCGGCACGGGGCCGGCCTCCATCCATCGCGTGATCGGCTCGCGGAACACGCTGAGCGTGCCGGTCAGGAAGATCGCGCACAGCAGCCAGCCACAGGTAAGGCCGCACCAGGTGTGCAGCCACGACATGCTCTGCCGGAAGCCCGCTTTCATGCCTGCCCCGTGGCGGGCAGGCCGTTGCCCCGCCGGTTGCGGAAGATCACAGCGAGCCGCGCAGCGTCAGCATCACATTGCGGGGTTCGCCAAAGAAGTTGCCGCGGCGGATCTGGCTGATCATCGCGTAGTAGCGGGTGTCGAACAGGTTGGCCACGTTGACGCCTACGCTCCAGCGCGGATTGATCCGGTAGCCGGCCCGCAGGTCCCACACGGCACGTCCCGCTGCGCCCATGCGCCAGTCCGGGTCGTCGTAGGCCGGATAGGAATAGCTGCTCTGTGCCGATACACCGCCGCCCACGGAGAACGCGTTCCACTTGCCCGGCAGCTGGTAGGACGTCGATAGGCGCAGCAGGTGGCGGGGCGTCTCGGCGCTGATGGTCGCGCCCTCATCATCGCGGCTGGTGACGTGGGTATAGCCGGCCATCATCTGCCAGCCAGGCGCCAGTTCGCCGCTGGCTTCCAGCTCAAAGCCCTTGCTACGCAGCTTGCCGCCATTGCGGTAGCAATCGGACGACGCCAGCGAGCCACGGCAGCTGCCCGGGTCGGATTCGTCCACCACGGCGTTGCCGGTCTTGCGGATGGAGAACACCGCGGCGGAGACATTCAGGCGGCCATCGTTCAACTCACCCTTCACGCCCAGCTCGTAGTTGGCGCCGATGGCCGGATCCAGCACCGAGCCGGACGCGGTGACATACGAGCTCTGCGGCTGGAAGGTATCGGCGTAGCTGGCATAGACCGACCATTGCGGACCCAGGTCGTAGACAAGGCCGGCGTACGGGGTGAATTCGTGCTTCTGTTCGTAGTCGCGGCTCTTGGCGCCGGTGAAGCCATCGCTGGACTGGTACTTCACCCAGCTCAGCCGGCCACCCAGCGTGAGGTGCAGCGGTTCTGCCAGCTGCAGGCGCAGGTTGCTGTACACGCCGCTCTGCTGGGCGCGGGCGTTTTCTGACCAGTCCCACGCGGGCTGCAGCGGCTGCGCAATGGCGCTGTGGTCGGGTGCGTAGACATCAATCGGCACGTCGATGGCCAGGTCCGCCGAGCTCTGGCGGGTACGCTGGCGCGACCACATGGCGCCCAGCAGCAGCTGATGGCTGCGGCCGAAGGCTTCGAAGTTGCCGGTGGTGTGCAGGTCGATGCCATCACTGCGCACGCGCGAGCGGTTGAAATAGATGTCATAGAAGCGCGAACCGATGCCGGTGGCGCGGTCCACCCCGCCCAGCGGAACTGCAACACGCTGGTCCAGGTCCGACTCGGTGCGGTTCACCGACAGGCGTGCCTTCCAGCGTTCGTTGAAGCGGTGCTCCGCCTCTGCAAAGGCTTCGTCAACGGAGCCCTCCTGCCGGTTCCAGTCCTGGATGAGCGAGGTGGAACGCTTGATGTCCAGCGCACCACCATCGGTGTAGCGCGGCAGGCCGAACAGCCAGTAGCCGTCGGTGTCACTGGCCTGATGGCGCAGGCCGAAGGTCAGCGTGGTATCCGTGCCCAGATCGGCATCGATCACCCCATAGGCCACCGGCGTCTTCGATGAGGTGCCCCGCTGGAAGTAGTCGCGGTCCTGATAGGCGGCGACCAGTCGGCCGCGCACGCTGCCGGTAGCATTGAGCGGGCCACCGCCATCCACCTCGACGCGGTAGTTGTCCCACGAGCCCACGGTTGCGGCCAGATCCAGATGAGCCTGGTCGCGCGGGCGCTTGCGCACCATGTTGATTGCTCCGCTGGGGTCGGCCGCACCCAGCATCATGCCACCGGCACCGCGCAGCACTTCAACGCGCTCCAGTACCGCGGTGTCGATCGGCAGCCAACCCACGGGGGCATACACGATGCCGGCCACGCCATCGACCAGATAGTTGCTGTCGTCCACGGTGAAGCTGCGGATCGAGAACTTGTGGTTGCCGAAGTTGCGGGCGGTCTTGGTCACACCCGTGGTCTGCGCCAGCGCCTCGTCCAGCGTGGTGAGGTTGCGGTCGTCGAGCTGCTGGCGGGTGATCACGCTGACCGACTGCGGGGTCTGGCGGATGCTCTGCCCCAGCTTGCCCAGGCTCAGTTCACGTGCCGTGTAAGCGCCATCGCTTGGGGCATTGGCGGTCACGTTCACCGTCTGCAGGGTGGTCTGGGCATCCTTGCTGCGCGCAGGTGTTGCTGCTTCCTGGGCCAGGGTGAACACGCCCGGACGGGTGGCATTGACACGCACGCCACTGCCCTCCAGCAGGCGCACCAGTGCTTCCTGCGGCGTGTAACTGCCGCTCAAGGCCGGAGCGCGACGGCCGGCCACCGCCGATTCGCTGAACAGCACCTGCTGCCGGGACTGCTCGGAAAAGCGGCGCAGTGCGGCATCCAGCGGTTGCGCCGGAATATTGAACTGCACGCGCGCAGCCGGCTGCGCCTGTGCAATGGCCGGCGCTGCCAGCGCGCTGGAAATGCACAGTGCCAGCAACGGCAGCCGCTTGGCGTGTACCCCCGTAGAGAACGCGCCAGCAACAAGTGCGCGCTTGATCTTCATGTACCCCATTACCGCTCCATCATGCTTGGCCGCTACTGGCCTCACTGGGGTAAACGGAAAATGGCGGTGGGGTGGGAACCCTCGCCGGAAGAAATTTTCGTTCCGGCGTCAGCGGGCGACGGGCCGCTCGTCGATGCGATAGCCGCCCTGGGCAGTGCGCGTTACCTGCACCGGCAACAGATCCGGCAGTGCTTCCAGGAAGGTGGCCGGGGCATCGGTGGCTGCGTAGCCGGAGACCGGCAGGAACTTCAGCCCTGGCTGGCCCAACGTGACGGGATGGCCCAGATACTGCCCCACCTCCTGCGCCACTTCGTCCAGCGGGGTGCGCCGGAACACCAGGCGTCCATTGCGCCAACCGCCAATGCTGTCTGCGCTTGCGGCGATGGGGCGATAAGCAGCGGTGAGCGTGGTAACGGCCAGGCCCTGTTCGGCGTGCAGGCTGACCGGCGAGGCACCTTCGGCGCGATCCGGCTGCACCCGCACGTGCCCATGCAGCACCTTGACCACGACTTCGCCCGGCCCATTGCGCACATTGAAGGTCGTGCCGACCACCGTCACCCGGCTGCGCTGGGCATCGACGGTGAAGGGACGGTCGGCCGCCGGGGCGACCTCGAAGAACGCCTCGCCCTGGCTGAGCACTACTTCACGGCGGGATCGATAGAAATGCACGGCCAGCGTGCTGCGTGCATTGAGCGAAATCCGTGAGCCGTCCGGCAATTGAAGATCACGTATCTCGCCCGCGCCGGTGGCCACGTCCTGTACGTAGCTGGGCGCGGCGTACCAACCGTAGCCGAGGTACCCCAAGGCCAGCATCGCCACGGCCGCAGCCGCCGCAAC
Source organism: Stenotrophomonas maltophilia R551-3 (assembly GCF_000020665.1). Taxonomy (NCBI): domain Bacteria; kingdom Pseudomonadati; phylum Pseudomonadota; class Gammaproteobacteria; order Lysobacterales; family Lysobacteraceae; genus Stenotrophomonas; species Stenotrophomonas maltophilia. Next base: position 2,261,039 of record NC_011071.1, read on the forward strand.
GCGTGGCAGGCGCCACGAGCGTGCGTGCCGCACCGCCCTGCCCCGTCGTTGAATGGCAGGTACTGCTGGGGTGATCACCGCACGCGCGTCCGAGGCCAGCACGGGGCGCGGCAGCTGGCCGAGGTCGTCCCAGGTTCTGGCCACGTCGGCGAACGCCTGTCGGTGCGCTTCGCTCTCGGCCAGCCAGTGCTGCAGGGCCGCCTCATCCTTCGGTTGCCAGGCCGCATCCTGCCGCCGCACCAGCCACGCGGCGGCCGCCTCATGCAGGGCAAACGGGTCGGAACCTGCGGCAGAAGGGAGATCGGTCATCGGCAGGGAAAATCAGCATCGATGGCAGGCGCCAACGCCTTGCCTGTCCCACTGGGTTGATGCAGTTCCTGCATCTGTGCCAGAGACGCATAGCGTACCCGCACTTCGCAGTAGGCAACCGCTCGCGACAGGTGCTTGACCACCATGCGGCGGGAGATCTGCATGCGATCGGCAACGTCCTCCTGGGTCAGTCCATCGAAGCGGCAGAGCACGAAGGCCTCGCGTTGACGCTCCGGCAGCTCGGCCAGCGCTTCTCGCAGGCGTTCCAGGCGCTGCCGCTGGGCGCTGAGCTGCAACGGGCACTGTGATTCATCGCTGGCGATGGCCTGGACCGCATCCTCGGCGTCTGCCAGCGGCAGCGTCTGGAGACGGCGGCCTGCGGTGTGCTCACGATATTCATCGGCCACGGTGTTCATCACCGTTCGCCGGAAATAGGCGCCTTGCTGGTCGCACGAGGCCAGTGCAGGGTTTGCCGCCAGCCATTTGACTGCACCGTCGTGCAGGGCGTCCTCACCGTCCGCACCTCTGACACGCGCAAGGCTGCGCAGAATGGGCCCGCGCCAGCGGGCATAGGCTTTCGCAAGGAGGTTCCCACCCATTGGCGAGGCGTCTTCCGGAATGCCTGCCTCCGTGGACGAGGCCCGATCCGCGTTGCTGCCCGTGCCCCGGCCTAGCGTGGACACATCACCCTCAGGGCAAATGCCTGCGGTCTGCACAGGTGGGGCGGGGAATTCACGTTGGGAGCCGGAGTTCTGGCCGCTACAAGCGGCGGAAGGGTTGGGATGCCGCAAGTGTAGTGAGAGTCATTTGCAATTGGAACTCCCTACCCCCTCCCGTTCCTGCAGCCGCGGTTCGGATGAAGCCTGGGAGCTGGGGTGAAGTGCGCGGCAGTTGCGCCCTCCGGGAAGCTGCCGTGATCGCACCATTGGCGCGACGAACTCCACCGCCTCAATCGCGAACCGGCCTGCAAGCGCCTTCGCGTGACCGTCCGGGGTGTAGCTTTTCCGGATGTCCCTCATATCGGCTTCGTCGGCGAGCAGCAGCAGTGCTACCTGCCTGCCAGTGCCTGCGTCGATCGCCTCGATCTCGAGGGAGAGCTGCCCCTTGCTCACCGGTCCCATCAGGACCGATGTGGCAATGTTCAGGCCGACAGACACCTCCTTCACCGAGGTGATCCTTGCAAGCAGCAACAGCCCCGTTCCCGGCCGCCCTGCCCCGCTCCAGCCCAGGCGCCTGTCGATCTGCCGCTGCAGCTGACTGCTTACGGCAGCCTTGAGGCGATCACCGACGCCCGGGCTCAGCGTTGCAGCTACCTCTGGCATCAGCAGGACGGGGGCGAGAGTCACCGTCTGGAAGTGCCCGTGCGTGCTACCCGCCGGCACGATCTCCATCCGACGCTCCCCGTGGATGCTGAGATCTGCATAGGTCCTGGCCTGGTTTGACCTGACCACATGCACCGGACTGCATGCGGCCAGCAACAGCATTCCCACTCCTGCGAGGAGCCGCGGAACCCGCCGCCACAAGCTGCCTTCCGCGACGCGTCCGGAACCGGGTGTTCTCGCCAGAGTGGCAGTTCGATCGCCGCCTGATGAATGACGACGGCAGCAGGGAATTGCAGAGTGCATGACTTTCACAGGTTGAGTGGAACGGAATCAATCGAGGTCGAACATCCCCGATGTGCGAGGCTTGCCTTGGCCGGTCCGGAATGCCGGGCCCGACGATTTCAGGGTGTCGGCAGGATGTCGGCAATCACCAATGCAACATGTGCTTCGGATCGAACAGCACGCACGACACTGCCATGATGATCACGACAAGCACCGCGAATCCTGTGGCAATGGCGCCTCTGAGAAATCCAATTCGGATGAGGATGTGCTTCAACAGGGCCACCTCGCCAAGCAGCAGGACAAAGAGAAGTCCTGCTTGTGCTGCGGCAAGCAGCGCATAGACCAATGCCCAGCACCCCCATGCGATGGCCGCCACACGAATGACGGACGCCGGAACGTCCATCAGCAGCCCCACCACGATCAGCATCGTCACCGCAATGGTGATCGTGCGCATGTTCTCAGCCACGTTCTTCAACGTGGCGCCTTCCCGCGCCAATCGATCGACCTCAAGGAATCTCGCCGCGAGTTTCGATTCAAACAGCCGTATGCGCTTCATGGTTCTACCCAGGTGAAGGAGGGGTGGCTGGAGAGGACTGCACACGCACTGGTGCAATGGACTACAGACGCGCAACCACCACCGGCAGCACGGCCCGGCGGCAGCCCCGACGTCAATGGGTGGCCCGGCCTCTACCGATGGCTGCCCGCCATGCTGGAACCACGGTGGATGATGTCTACCTGGATTCCCGGAACTCGGTTGGCAGGCAACCCGCCCAACGCTTGAATGCGCGGCGGAATGCACGGGCGTCGGAATATCCAACCGCGTCTGCAATTTCGGCGATGCTCAACTCTGAGTTCAGCAGGAGATCGCGGGCGCGCTCATACCTCGCTTCGTCCCGAATCTCCCTATAACTGGAATCCTGGCGGCTCAGGCGGCGGCGGAGCGTTCTTTCACTGACATTGATCAGGCTCGCAAGTTCGCTCTGCTTGGTCGTTGATTCGATATCACATCGAAGGTGGCTCGACAGGGATTCAACAATCTCATTGCGGCCCCCTCGCGTTGGAAGAAGTGAATCCAACTGCTCTCGGACAATTCTTGAATTGACCCGATCGAAACCGGGCAAGCGCGCGCTCAGCCAATGTGAGTCTATGGTCAGGCGATTGACGCCAGCATCGAAGCGGACAGGGCACTGGAAGAATCGTCGATAGACTTCAGGATCAGAGGGCTTGGGGAGTGAGAAATCAACCCTGAGTGGCGCGAATGATGGTCCAATCACGTATCTGCTGACCGCAACGAATCCGGCGAACGCGTCCTCGACCAGCACCGACTCCAGTTGAATGTCGAATCGTTTGAACCGGACTTCCATCCTCACTTCCCTTCCCACCTCCTCCACCGTGTGGATCAGCATCGAGCCGATGGCTTGCTGATGGGTGAGGCCGTACGTCAGTGCATCGCCGTAGGTCTCGCAGGTGAGCATTGCCAATCCGGGTACGCCCCAAGAAATGGGCGTCTGTCTGGCTCCCAGTGCCAGGCCCAGCGCAGGTTCGCCCAGCAAGCGCTCAGCCCGCATGAACAACTGGCGCATCTGGCGGTAGGACAGCCTCACGTCCCTCATTGATAGATCGCGATAAGTGAAGCCGAGCCCGCGGCATAGCTCTTCCGGAGAGAACCCCCGGTCCTCGACCAAGCCGAGGATTGCCCTCGCCCCGGTAGGCACTATCTCGGCAATCTGCGATTCGCTTGCGGCGTTTGGATCTTCAGAAGCCTGGAGACCGGCAGCATCCAGCGCGGGATCCTCGCCGGCGACAGGCCAGTCCTTGAATGCCGGCAAATTCTTGGGGATAGGGGCCATCACGTATTCGAAAGGTAGTGCGACGCCCACATAGTCGGGCCGCCAGGGGACCTGTTTCAACGTGGCGGACACATTCTGGCCTTTTGGGTCCCCTGCCCGACCTCCAATGTCCCTTTGAGGGCACCGACAGTAACCATGCCCTCACGTCGCTGACCAGATTCAGGCGGGAACGTCTCATGCGACGAGGGATCACCAGGCGAGCCATCTGTCCCAGTTGACCTGTTTGAGCCCCTGCGTGTCCATAACTGTCCTGTTCGTGGTCCAGGTGTCCCCCTAAATTTACGCCGCCTGCAGACCTGACTACACCGCGCTGGTCTGTGGAACTGACCACCCATACAAGGAATCGAACGTGAAAACCCATATGACCTGGTCATTGGTGCCTCGTCTCAGCGCGCTGGCCATTGCCCTGTCCGCGATGACGGGATGTTCCGATACACCAGAGAGCGGGACGGCAGAAGCCCGCACCGCGTATGTCGCCTCCGTTCGACAGGCTGCTGGCGATCAGCGCGCTTACATCGGCACCGTGCGTGCCACGCAGCGAGGACAGCTGTCCTTCCCGGTCTCCGGAAAGGTCTCCGCGGTACTTGTTGAACCGGGTGACGTTGTACGCAAGGGACAGGTGCTTGCTCGACTGGATCCGGTCCCCTTTGCCGCGCAGGAGGCGTCCGCTGCCGGCGACGTCGCACGCGCGCAGGCCGCACTGGACGAGGTCCAGCGACGCGTCGAGCGACTGGATGTTGCGCAGAAGGCTGATGCGCTAAGCCCGGCGGAGATGACCGCCGCGAAGGCCGAACTGGCGGCTGCCAATGCGGCTGTCCGCAATGCCCGCGCGCAGCACGAGCTCGCCGGCTGGTCACAAGGCGAAGCCACGCTGAAGGCAACGTTTGACGGAGTCGTGGCTGCCCGAAACGTTGAAGTTGGACAGTCCGTGGGCCCCGGCGCTGTTGCCATCCAGGTCGATGGTGCGGGTCGCGAGCTGTCTGTCGCGATTCCGGGCACTGCTCCCCTGGCTGTTGGGCAGGTGGTCAATCTGATCAGCGGCTCGGACACCGTGGCGAGCAAGGTGCTCCGTGTCGACGGCCGCGTTGATGCAGGCGGCGTGCGTACCGCATACATCGCAGTGCCCGAGGCGGCGACCGTGGGTTCGACCTGGTCGGTCCGGATCACAGGAACGGAAACAGGCCCAGCCAGGCTTCAAGTGCCATTTCGGGCTGTTCTGCCGTCTGCCGTTGGCGGCAAGGGCCAGGTGCTTCGACTGGCAAAGGATGGCAAGACGACCGAGCTGGCGGAGGTAGATCTGGGTCAGTATCACGGTGACTGGATCGAGGTGAGCGGGCAGATTTCCGCCGGTCAGCGCGTCGTGGTTGCGGGTGCCAAGGCCATCCGCCCGGGCACGCAGATCAAGCCTGTCGACATGAAGATGGGATCAGAACAATGAGCCTCTCGTCATTCTCATTGGCGCGTCCCCGCCTGACCCTGCTGGCGATCGTTGCGATCGTCCTCACCGGCCTCATTCTGGCGCTGGACTTCCCGTCCACTGAAGAGCCCCCCATCACCATTCGCACGGCGACGGTACTCAGCTTCATGCCGGGCGCCGGCGTGGACCGGGTCGAGCAGCTGGTCGCTCGCCCGATCGAGGAGAGCATTCGTGGCATGCCGGAGGTCAAGCGCATCCGGACGACTGTTCGTCCAGGCTTTGCGTTCACCTACGTTGATCTCTATCCCACCGTGGAATCGGAAAAGATCCCCATCGTGTGGCAGCGTTTGCGCTCGCGCATGGGGGACATCCAGAGCCAGCTTCCCGAGGGAACGATTGGCCCGGTCGTGGACGACGAATTCGGTCGGGTTGCGGTGATGACCATGGGCCTGACCGGCGATGGCTATAACGCAGGCGAGCTTCGGGCAGCGGCACGCCGCCTGCGCGATGAGCTGTTCCGGCTGCCCGGGGTGGAGCGTGTCTCGCTGCACGGCGTGAGGGACGAGCAGGTCCAGATCATCCTGGACGTGCCTTCCCTGGCTGCGCGTGGGCTCAACCCCAATGTGATTGCCGACGCGGTTTCCAGGCGCAATGTCATTGCGCCGGCAGGTTACGTCGAGATCGGAGGTTCGGAGATCGCGCTCAACGTGAGCGGTGACGCCGACAACCCCTCCCAGCTGAAGAGCACGCCAATTCCGCTGCCGAGGGGTGGCTCGGTGCCCCTGGGCGCCCTTGCGCGAGTGGAACGGGTGACCCAGGACCCGCCGATGACCGGTGCATTCGTCAATGGCACGCCGGCCGTGGTGATAGCGGTCTCCATGGCACCGGGACTCAACGTGGTGAGCTTCGCCGATCTGCTGCGAGGCGATGTTGAACGGCTTTCGGAAACGCTGCCGGCCGGCATGCAGCTTGTCCAGATCACGGATCAGGCCGAGGTTGTTTCCACCCAGCTGCTGCGCGTTGCCAAGGTTTTCCTGGAAACCCTGGCCATCGTCATGGCGGTCGTCGTCCTGTTCCTTGGAATGAGGACCGGCCTGATCGTCAGCGCCATCGTACCGACCACGGTGCTGGGAACAATGGCAATCATGAAGATCCTGAACATCGATCTGCACATGATCTCGGTGGGTGCAATCATCATTGCCCTGGGCTTGTTCGTTGACAACGCGATCGTGGTTGCCGAAGACATGGAGCGGCGGCTTTCGCTGGGTGAGACGCCGGACCAGGCTGCCGCTCACGCAGGCAGCACGATGTTCGTGCCGCTTCTGGTTTCTTCGCTGGCGATCATCCTCGCGTTCATGCCGCTGGCCATCTCCAGCACGGAAACCGGTGAGTATCTGCGCAGTCTCGGCATCGTGATGGCCATCGCCCTGCTGTTGTCACTGGTCATCGGCGTTACCCTGATTCCGCTGCTGTGCAAGCACTTTGCCCATCACCATGCCGAACTCAGCCGCACCGCACGCGCGGTCGAGCGGCTGACGGGCTGGTACCGTGGCAAGGTCCGCTGGATCCTCGGGCACAAGGCCATCTACATCGGTGTAATGGTTGCGCTGCTGGCAACCTCCGGCTGGCTGTTCACCACCGTCCCCAACGAGCTGATGCCGCCGTCCGAGCGCCATCAGCTGCAGATGGCCATCGAGCTGTCGCCGGATTCCAGCCCGGCCAATACGATGGCTGTTGCTCAACAGATCAGCAAGGTACTGGCCGACGAGAAGCTCGTTCCGGAGATCTCCAGCCATGCCCTGTACATGGGCGATGGTGGCCCACGCTTCATTCTGGCACTGAATCCCCCTACTCCCGCAGGACACCGCGCGTATGCCGTACTGTCCCTTGCGAAGGGCGTCAAGCATGAAGCGGCCATTGAGCGGCTGCGTTCTGTGATGGCAACACACTTCCCGGATGTGCGGGTGGAGCCCAAGCGGTTCTCGATGGGATCTTCGGATGCCGGCGTTGCGACGTTCCGCATCTCCAGCAGCGACGGCGCACATCGGATTGCCGCCGAGAAGCTGCTGCGCACGCTGCAGGACACGCCGGGGATGGTGGATGTATCCAGCGATGCCGAACGCCAGGTTGTCCAGCTTGATGTGGACGTCGATCAGCCCAAGGCCCAGGCCGCAGGCATCAGCAGCGCGGACATCGCGAAGAGCATGGACATGCTGCTGACCGGCGCAACGATCTCCCGTTATCGTGAGGGCGACACCGTTCTCCCGGTCATCCTCCGCGGAGAGGCGGCACTGCGCACGGATATCGTGCAGCTTGAGGCACTCCCGATCCAGAAGGCGGACGGCAGCGGAAGCGTGCCCCTGGGTCAGGTGGCCAAGCTTCGGTTGGCGCCGCAGCTGTCTTCAATCCAGCGAGTGAATCAGGCGCGGGCAGTCAGCGTGCTTGCAAAGAGTTCCGAGCTGACGGCCCAGGGGATCGCGGACAAGGTCGAGCCACTTCTTTCCGAATTCCGCAAGCAGGGCGTGCGGGTTGAGCTCGGTGGCGAGATCGAAGAAAGCAAGAGTGCCAACGAGGGCATCGAGAAGCTGCTCCCGCTCTGCCTTGCTGCCATGTTCCTGTTGTTCGTATGGCAGTTCGAGAGCATCCGCAAGAGCTTGATCGTCCTGGCGAGCATTCCGTTCGTGGTCATCGGCGCGACCTTGGCACTCAAACTGAGTGGTACCAGCCTGACCTTCATCGGAACACTTGGGCTGCTCGCACTTGCCGGCATCATCGTCAACAACGCGATTCTGCTCATCGATGCGATCGACGAAGGCCAGCGCGATGGCTTGCCTCCTCTCCAGGCCATTGAAGAGGCTGCGGCAAAGCGCTTGCGGCCCATCGTCATGACCAAGATGGTCTGCATTCTAGGCCTTGTCCCGCTGCTGCTGTTTGGCGGCTCCATGTGGACCAGCATGTCGATCGTGATGATCGGCGGCCTCGCCCTTGGAACGCTGATCACGCTGGGTCTCATTCCAGCGCTGTATGCCGCGCTCTACCGCATTCACCCGACCGAGGAGGCATGATGATGTCTATTGGAAATCGAGTTGCCTGCCTGTCGATTGCTATGCTTGTGGCTCTGTCTTCTGGCTGCGCCTCTGTGGCCCCCAGGACCGGGATCCCTGACGCCGCAGCCCGGCATCATGTGGGCCAGGCACCCACGCCGGCGGCGCTGGATGCGGATGTCCTGCCCGGGACGCCCAACAGGCAATGGTGGAAGGACTTCTCCGACCCCAACCTGGATGCGCTGGTCACCCTGGCCATGCGCGGGAATCATGACCTGAAGTCTGCCCTTGCCGCCGTGGTGGAAGCGCGCGCACTGGCAGGCGCGGCGCGCAAGGACTATCTGCCGAGCGGTGCGCTGCAGGTCAAGGCCGAAGCCATGCAGTCCGCCCAGATCGAAGCGGATCCCTATCGCCAGGATCTTCCCCGGCCCCCTTCCCAGAGGCTGCTGTCCGCTGGACAGATGTTCTCCTGGGAACTGGACCTGTTTGGGCGCATAGGCACCGCCGCAGCCATGGCCGATCGCAAGGCCGATGCCGCGGCGGCTGACGCGAGGTCAGCGGCCGCAGTGCTCCAGGCCGAGGTTGCGAAGAACTACTTCCTGCTCAGGATGGACCAGATCAGCCTGTCCTCTCTTGATCGGGAGGTTGGCCTCAGCGAGGCCCGCGTTGCGCGAGTGAAGGCCCGGTATGCGGCCGGGCTGGTCGATCGCAGGGAGGCACTTGCGGTCGAATCCGAACATGCCGAGCTGGTAGCGCAGGAGGCGGCAACCGTTACCCGGCTGCAGGCGGACAGGGCCGCATTGGCGGTTCTTGCGGGCCGCTCGCCGACCGCGCGGGACGACACCTGGGAGGCGTTGCTGGCCCCGACTCCACTGCCGGCCCCGCCGGGTCTTGCATCGCTTGCGCAGCCGACCGACCTCCTGGCGCGGCGGCCTGACGTCGCCAAGGCCGATGCACGACTGCGGGCAAGCCTTGGCAACGTCGTACTCGCCGAGCGCGCGCACCTTCCGCGCCTCACACTGAATGTCTTCGGCGGCATCCTTGCACCGTTCGGTTCGCTGGGCGATTCCAGCGCAAAGCGCTTCTCGGCCGGCCCGGAGCTTCAGTGGGAGTGGCTGAGCTTTGGCCGGAAGAAGGCCAGGGAGGAAGCGGCGCGCGCCGGCAGCGATCAGAACTGGCATGCGTTCGAGCAGACCGTGCTGACTGCGCTGAAGGAGAGTGAGGACTCCCTGCATGCGTGGACGAGCTCCCAGGTCAGGATGCAGCAGGCGGTAAATGCCGAGGCACTCAGCAGCAGATCTTCGGCCTATGCCTCTTCCCGCGTGGACGCTGGAATCGAACCGAAGGATGCCGGCCTGCAGCAGCAGGCGCTGCACGAGAAGGCGCGCAGAGAGCTTGCGGCGGCACAGGCCGGGCTGCTGATGGCCCACGTGCAGGTGCAGCTGGCACTGGGGGCATGGCAGCCCGAGAAGGGGGACCCGGAGATTGAAATCGGCAGGCCCAACGCTTCCCGGAAGAGCGCCGAAAGCGAAGCATCCGCGGCGCATCACTGACTGCCTCGAACGGCAACCCGCCAGGCCGTACCGACCTGGCGGATCGTTCGTCGCCCGCTACATGAGGAAAACTCTCTTGAACGCTACCCACAGTTCGTCCGTACGTGTGCCCGGCATACTCATCCGCGAAACGGCAGCGCTTATCGTCCGCAATGGTCGGTCGTCGGTGACCGTCAGTGAGATTCTTGAATGCTCGGGCGTCAGCCGTGGCGCGATGTTCCATCATTTCTACTGCAAGCAGGATCTCATCGACGCCACTTTCTCGTGCTGGCTGCAGAACTTCAATCATGACGTGGAACGGAGAATGCGTGCCAACGGGCTCCGCCCCGGCGCATTCACCCACGCCTACGTGGAATCGGTGGTCGAGGGCTGCAGGCGGCACGACGTTGCAATGCTCTCGGCCCTGATCATTCGCCTGGACCTGACCCAGGTATCCGCGTCGCAGTGGATCGAGTGGATGAAGAAGAAGCTCGCCACCGATCTGTCCGAGGCGGACGATCCCGCGCTGAAGTCTGCGCGTCTCGCCGCCGATGGTCTGTGGCTTGGCTCACTGTCCTGCCCTGCCCCCACCAATGAACCGAAGATCGACATTCAAGCGCCGCAAATCCCGGTGCAGCGCTGTGGCCATGGCCCGTCCCATCGCTTTGTCTAAGGACGATCAGGACGCGCGGCCGCGCGCTCATCGAACAGCAAGGATGCAACCGTGCCATGGCTAGAAGAACCAGGGAGGATGCACACGCCACGCGTGAGAGGATCCTCGATGCCGCACTGGTGTGCCTGCTGCGCCATGGGCCCGCGGGCGCCACGCTGGAGCTGATCGCCACCGAGTGCGGCCATTCGCGCGGCGCGATCTACTGGCACTTCGGGTCCCGTCAGAACCTGCTGGGTGAACTTTCCGCGCGAGGGCGGCCAGATGCACCCGAAGGACTGCGGGAGGCCGCCATCCGGCAGTGTAATGACCCGTTCAAGCTTCTGTTTGCGGACCTGGTCAGAGTCTTTGATCACACGCGTCGTACCCCACGCGTTCGCCGGACAGTTGAGCTTCTGCTGCGCTCTGGCGCATCACGTGAGCTCGGCGGCCTAGGCGACGTGCTTGCAGCGTGCGCGATGCCGGAGGTCCGCATGCTGGAGCTTATATACCAGCGTGCAGGAGCACTGGGCCAGCTCCGTGAGGGCGTTGATACAGCCACTGCGGCGCGCAGCCTTCATGCGATCGCGGTCGGTGTTCTGCTGGGATCAATCCTGGAGCCCGGCATCCTCGACCTGGAGATGGGCGCGGCACGCACCGTGGAAGACCTGCTCAGGCTGCACATGGCTGTTCCCTTCGCGACTGCCGGAACGTGGTTCACCCCATGTGCGGGCTGAGCCGGTTCCTCATCGATCCACTTCGCCGAACACAATGTCATAGGTGCCAATCATGGCGACGACATCCGCCAGCATGTGGCCCCTGACGATTTCATCCAGTGAGGAGAGATGGGCGAAGCCGGGGGCACGCAGGTGCACCCGGAATGGCTTGTTGGCGCCATCGGAGATCAGGTAGCAACCGAACTCGCCCTTGGGCGCCTCGACCGCTGCGTAGGTTTCACCTGCCGGCACCTGGTAGCCCTCACTGAAGAGCTTGAAGTGATGGATCAGCGCTTCCATGTCGGACTTCATCTCCTGCCGGGACGGCGGCGCCACCTTGAAGTTGTGGAGCATCACCGGGCCGGGGTTGGCGCGAAGCCAGTCGACACATTGCCTGATGATGCGGTTGGACTGTCGCATCTCCGCGACCCGGCACAGGTAGCGGTCATAGCAGTCACCGGCGGTGCCGACCGGAATGTCGAAGTCGACAGCATCGTACTTCGCGTAGGGGCGCTTCTTCCTCAGATCCCATGCCACGCCCGAGCCTCTCAGCATCACCCCGGTCATGCCCCACTCCATGGCCTGCTGCGGGCTCACAACGCCAATGCCCACCGTGCGTTGCTTCCAGATTCTGTTGTCGGTGAGCAGGGTTTCGTACTCGTCAATCCGGTTCGGGAACTCGCGGGTAAAATTCTCGATGAAATCGAGCAGCGACCCCTCCCTCGCGGCATTCAACCGCCGCAGCTGCTTCCCCGTCTTCCAGCGCGACTCCTTGTACTTCGGCATCTGCTCAGGCAGCTCACGGTACACGCCGCCTGGGCGATAGTAGGTGGCATGCATTCGAGCACCGGATACCGCCTCGTAGCAGTCCATCAGCTCTTCGCGTTCCCGGAACGCATAGAGCATCACGGCCATGGCGCCCAGGTCCAGCGCGCCTGTTCCGATGTTCATGAGGTGATTGAGGATCCGGGTGATCTCATCGAACATCGTGCGGATGTACTGTGCCCGGATCGGCGCTTCGATTCCCAGAAGGGTTTCGATCGCGCGTACGTAGGCATGTTCATTGCACATCATGGATACGTAGTCCAGCCGATCCATGTAGCCGATGGACTGGTTGAAGGGCTTGGACTCCGCCAGCTTCTCAGTGCCCCGGTGCAGCAGGCCCACATGCGGATCCGCGCGCACGACTGTCTCGCCATCCATCTCAAGCACAAGGCGCAGGACCCCGTGGGCCGCGGGATGCTGGGGGCCGAGGTTCATCACGTAGTTCCGGATCTCGGTATCCCGGCGACCATCGCGCATGGGGGCGGGACCGCCCGCCATCGTCCTTTCAGTGTTCATCCAATAGCTTCCGTAGACCGAACGCATTCAGCGGAAGTGCTTAATGCTCCAAGCGTCGATGCTACTTCGACGTGGAAGGCAGGCTATGGACTACCTGGTCTGGAACGTGGGGCGCTGGGATTGTTCCCGAGCCGAAGCAGTCTGCGGTCAACGCGCGGATTTTCTCGACGGCGGCACGTGCTGCCAACCCCGGTTGCGGCGGGGACCAAGCGTGGCAGATCACTTCAATGAGGTTGGGTCAGTTTCTCCTGGACTGTCCAATGCCACCGCGCGATGCCCGGCGCTCGCAAGGAAATGCTGTTCGCAGGCCTTCCACAACCAGCGAAGAAGCATTCTGTTGCAAGCGGTCCTGGGGCAGTTGCTGGAGATGGGAGGCGACACGATCGACCAGTTCATGTGGAAGGATCTGGCCTTGGCCACACCACTGGCCACGACTGGCATCGGCAGCACCCTGGATGTAGGCACTGGCACGGGCGCTGGACAGATTCCGGCACTGTTCGCCGGCACAGAATCCGTCAGCCCCTTTTCCCTGCAGTAGCGTGATCAGCTCTGCGCCGCTTACAAGCCAGGTGCGCTTCGGTGGTGATGTCTCCGCAAGCAAGGATCCGGCCAGGAAGCAGGCTCCAAGCGTAAGCAGCCGGCTCATGCGACGACCCGCCTGTCGGCCTTGATGTCCTCTCATGCCTTGGACCTTGGTTGTCGTCCTTCTGGATTCCATGCAGTTGATCCCCTCACCACGCATCGACCCGTCATCACCAACCGGCGCACCGGCAACTCCGGCGTGCGCAGTCGTTCCAGCAACAGCGACATCGCTGCGCGCCCCATCTCTTCGACCGGCTGTTCGATCACGGTGATGCCCGGTTCGACCAGCTCGGTCCAGCGTTCGTTGTCGAAACCCGCCAGCGCCAGCGCATCCGGAATCTCCAGCCCCGCGCTGCGGGCGGCCTTCAATGCCCCCATGAGCAGCAGGCTGTTGCTGGCGACCAGCGCCTCCGGCCGCGATGGGCCAGCCAGCCACTGTTCGACTGTTGCAATGGCCGCTTCAGCCGTGGGTTCAACCTCGCGATAATCCGGCTCCAGCCCGTGCGTGCGCATTGCAGCCAGGTAGCCGTCACGACGTTCGGCCGCCGTGGTGCTGGTGCTGCCAAACAGGCCGCCGATGCGGCGACAGCCACGCGCGATCAGATGCTCGACCAGCCCCGCCATCGCGGCCGGATTGTCGAGCACCACGCTGTCGATCGACCCGCCGGGTGCGGCGCGGTCCACCAGTACCGTCGGATAGCCCAGTGCGAGCCGCTCCAGGCGCCCCACCGTGGTGCGGGTGGGCGCAAAGATCAGTCCACTGATGCGTTCCTCGTGCATCAACTGCAGATACAGCGCCTCACGCTCGGGGTCCTCGTCGGTGTTGCAGAGGGTGACGCGCAGGCCTTCACGATAGGCAACCTCCTCCACCGCGCGAATCAGTGCAGTGAAGAACGGGTTGCGGATGTCCGCCACGATCAGCCCGATGATGCCGGTGTGCCGGGCCCGCAGGCGTCGTGCCTGCAGGTTGGGGTGATAGCCGGTCTGGCGGATCGCCGCCTCCACCCGGCCACGCACGGCCTCGCTGACCGGGCCGCCGCCGAGCACGCGCGAGACCGTGGACTTGGAGACCCCCGCCACGCGCGCGACGTCGTTGATGCTGATGCTCATTGGAACCGTTCCCGGAAACTGCCGCTGTTCGAGGCCGGATGGCCGTTCAGGGCAATGCTAACGCCAAAGGACTATTGGTTTTTTGTGCAGTGCACATTGAAATAGGAACTGGGAACGTTCCCAATACGCCACAGCACCCCCCCCTCCCGGAGCCCGCCTTGCAGCCCTTGACCTCCCCAGCCCCCGTCAGCCGGGAACTGATCCGCCTGGATGCGCGGGCGCTCGACAAGGCCGACGCCATCGCCCAGGTGGCGCAGATGCTGGTCGCTGCCGGCTGCGTTGCGCCGGGTTACGAGGCCAGCATGGGGCGTCGCGAGGCGTTGGCGAACACCTTCCTCGGCCATGGCGTGGCCATTCCGCACGGGCTGGGCGAGGACCGCCACCTGGTGCGCCGCGATGGCATTGCCGTGCTGCAGTTTCCGGAAGGCGTGGAGTGGAATCCGGGCCAGGTCACCCGGCTGGTGGTCGGCATTGCCGCGCAGTCCGATACCCACATCACCCTGCTGCGCCGGCTGACTCGACTGATCCAGGATGAGGCAACGCTGCAGCGCCTGTTCACCACGGCCGATGCGAGCGAGATCATCAACGCGCTGGCCGGCGATGTTGCGACCACGGCCCCCAATGCGCCGGTGACTGACCTGGCCGAGCGTTTCGACTGGACCATCGCCTACCCCAACGGGCTGCACGCGCGCCCAGCCACGCGCTGGGCCGAAACAGCGCGCGGCTTCGCGGCCCGCGCACAGATCCGTGCGGGCGATCAGGCTGCGGATGGCAAGAGCCTGGTGGCGCTGCTGCAACTCGGGTTGCGCCATGGCGACGCGGTCAGCGTTTCTGCCGAGGGCGCCGATGCTCCAGCCCTGCTGGCCACGCTGCGCAAGGTCATGGACGGGCTGGTGGCACAGGAAAGGGCCGATGCCGAGCGCGCGGCGCAGCGCAAGGCTGCGCCGGTTGCGGGCTGGAATCCGCCCGACGCACAGGCGGCGATCGTCGGCATCGGCGCGAGCCCTGGGCTGGCAATCGGCCCGGTGCATGTACTGGCCAGCACGCACACCGACGTTGCTGACCGCCCCACCCCGCTCGGCGAAGGCGGCGCACGCCTGCAGGACGCGCTCAGCCGCACCCGCCAGCAGCTGGCTGCACTGCAGGATGACACCCAGCGCCGGCTCGGCGCCTCGGATGCGGCAATCTTCAAGGCGCAGGCTGCGCTGCTCGACGACACCGATCTGATTACCCGCACCTGCCAGCTGATGGTCGAAGGCCATGGCGTTGCGTGGTCCTGGCACCAGGCCATCGAGCAGATCGCCTCCGGGCTGGCTGCCCTGGGCAACCCGGTGCTGGCCGGGCGCGCCGCCGACCTGCGTGACGTGGGCCGGCGCGTACTGGCACAGCTTGATCCGTCCGCGGCGGGAGGCGGCCTTGCCGACCTGCCTGCACAACCCTGCATCCTGCTCGCCGCCGACCTGTCGCCGTCCGACACGGCCAACCTCGATACCGGTAGCGTGCTCGGCCTTGCCACCGCACTGGGCGGGCCGACCTCGCACACCGCGATTCTCTCGCGCACGTTGGGCCTGCCGGCGCTGGTCGCCGCGGGCGCGGAGCTGCTGGCGATCAGCCCGGGCCGCGAGGCGATCATCGATGGCAACAGCGGGCGCCTCTATCTGTCTCCGTCCGAGGCGGATCTCGCCTCGGCCCGTGCGTGGATCGCCGAACAGCAGCAGATCCGCGAGCGTGAAGCGGCGCAACGCGCGCAGCCGGCACAGACCCCTGACGGCCACCGCATCGACATCGGCGCCAACGTCAACCTTCCCGAACAAGTGCCGCTGGCACTGGAGCAAGGCGCGGAGGGCGTCGGCCTGATGCGCACCGAATTCCTGTTCCTTGAGCGCGGAAGCACGCCCAGCGAAGATGAGCAGTACGCCACGTACGTGGCGATGGCCAAGGCACTCGACGACCGCCCGCTGATCGTGCGTGCGCTCGATATCGGTGGCGACAAGCAGGTCGCGCACCTGGAGTTGCCGCGCGAGGAAAATCCGTTCCTCGGCGTGCGTGGCGCGCGCCTGCTGTTGCGCCGCCCCGACCTGCTGGAACCGCAGCTGCGTGCGCTGTATCGCGCGGCGAAGGACGGCGCACGCCTGTCCATCATGTTTCCGATGATCACCTCGGTGCCGGAGTTGATCGCACTGCGCGCCATCTGCGAACGGTTGCGCGCCGAGCTTGAGGCACCCGAAGTGCCGATCGGGATCATGATTGAAGTCCCTGCCGCCGCGGCCCAGAGCGATGTACTGGCGCGCCATGCCGACTTCTTCTCGATCGGCACCAACGACCTGACCCAGTACGTGCTGGCGATCGACCGCCAGAACCCGGAACTCGCGGCCGAGGCCGACAGCCTGCACCCGGCCGTGCTGCGCGCGATCCGCGCCACTGTGGAAGGCGCACGCCTGCATGGACGCTGGGTTGGTGTCTGCGGTGGCCTGGCGGGCGATCCCTTCGGCGCAATGCTGCTGGCCGGCCTGGGCGTGGACGAACTGTCGATGACCCCGAACGACATTCCGGCAGTGAAGGCGCGCCTGCGTGGCAACGCGCTGACCGATCTGCAAGCACTGGCCAACACCGCGCTGGACTGCGAAACCGCCGAGCAGGTGCGCGCTCTCGATGGAGCGCGCGCATGAGCGCCCGCGCCGTCACCATTACCCTGAATCCAGCGATCGACCAAACCGTGCGGCTGGCGCACCTGCGACCGGGCCATGTGCATCGTGCCCGCAGCTCCCGCGACGACGCTGGCGGCAAGGGCATCAACGTGGCCGCCTGCCTGGCCGATTGGGGCGTGCCGACCACCGCGATGGGCGTGCTCGGCAATGGCAACGACGGCGTGTTCAGCGCGTTGTTCGCCGAGCGCGGCATCGCAGACGCTTGCCTGCGCATTGCGGGCCGCACCCGCACCAACATCAAGCTGGTCGAAGAGGCCAACGGCGAGACCACCGACATCAACCTGCCCGGCCTGTCACTGCGTGATGCCGATCTGGACGCGGTATCGCGCCGACTCGACGCCCTGCTCCAGCCAGACCTGCCGGTGGTGCTGTCCGGCAGCCTGCCGGACGGGCTGCCAGACGATGCATGGGCGCGACTGCAGGCGCAGGCTGGCGCCGCCGGCGCGCGCGTACTGCTGGACACCAGTGGCGACGCGCTCGCCGCCGCGTTGAGCGGCGCACACGGCGCACTGCCCTACGCGGTAAAGCCCAACCGCCACGAACTGGAAGCCTGGACCGGAACGCCGCTGCCGGATCGCAGCGCCCTGCGGGCCGCGGGCCAGGCCTTGGTCGAACGCGGAGTTGCGCTTGTGGCGATCTCGATGGGCACTGACGGCGCGTTGTTCATTGATCGCAGCGGCGCCCTGATCGCGCGACCGCCGCGACTGGCACGCGGCAGCACGGTCGGTGCAGGCGATGCCATGGTCGCCGGCATCGCCGCCGCATTGCTGGAGCCCTCCCTCGATCTGGCTGCCTGCGCACGACTGGCGACGGCGTTCTCGATGAGCCGGCTGGAAAGCGGCGACGCGCGACGGCTGGATCCGGCACAGGTGCGCGCGTGGACCGGCGATGTACTGATCGAGCGGTTGGACTGAAACCCCTGCGGAGGGAGCTGCGGCTGGCCTCAGGCCACCCCTGACCCCTCCTGCAAGGACGAACCCGAAGAATTCCAGGAGTTCCCATGCAAGCTTCCACCGTAGTCATCGCCGCTGGCGAACGCAGCATCGAGGCGGTTCTTGCCGCCGAAGCGCTGCGCCGCGCCGCCCGCCAGCAAGGGCTCGAACTGGCGATCGAAATCCGCAGCGACCAGGGCGTGACCGGTGCACTGCCCGCCACGCACGCCGCCGCCGCAACGCAGCTGCTGCTGGTGGGGGACGGTGAGGCGGATGCCGCGCGCTTCGGCAATGCCCAGGTCGTGCGCGCCAGCCTCGGTGAAGTGCTGGACGACCCGCTTGCCGCGCTGGCGCTGCTCGCAGCGACATCAGCAACCGCTTCCACCGCGGACGCCGGCAAGCGCATCGTCGCCGTCACCTCCTGCCCGACCGGCATCGCCCACACCTTCATGGCAGCCGAAGGGTTGCAGCAGGCCGCCAAGGCATTGGGCCACGCGATCCGGGTGGAAACCCAGGGCTCGGTTGGCGCGCAGGACGCGTTGAGTGACGAAGAAATCGCTGTCGCCGACCTGGTATTGATCGCCGCCGACCGCGAAGTCGATCTTTCGCGCTTCGCTGGCAAACGCCTGTTCAAGAGCGGCACCAAGCCGGCGATCAACGATGGCCAGAATCTGATCCGCAAGGCACTGGCCGAGGCCGGCGTGCAAACCGGCACGGCATCTTCAGGCCGTGCGACCGAAAAGACCAAGGTCACCGGCCCCTACAAGCACCTGATGACCGGCGTGTCGTTCATGCTGCCGTTCGTCACTGCCGGTGGCCTGCTGATCGCACTGGCGTTCGCGCTCGGCGGCATCTATGCCTTCGACGATGCACACAAGGGCACGCTGGCCTGGTCGCTGTTCCAGATCGGCGCCAAGTCCGGCTTCATGCTGATGGTGCCGGCACTGGCCGGTTACATCGCCTACTCCATCGCCGATCGCCCGGGTATCGCGCCGGGCATGATCGGCGGACTGGTGGCAGTCAACATGGATGCGGGCTTCATCGGCGGTATCCTGGCTGGCTTCATCGCCGGCTACGGCGTGCACTGGATCAACCGTGCGCTGCGCCTGCCGCGTAGCCTGGAAGGCCTCAAGCCGGTATTGATCCTGCCGGTGCTGGGCACGCTGCTGGTTGGCCTGTTGATGATGTACGTGATCGGTACGCCGGTTGCCGGACTGCTGGCCTGGCTGACCGACTGGTTGCGCGGCATGCAGGGCAGCAGCGCGATCCTGCTCGGCCTGCTGCTGGGCGGAATGATGGCGGTGGATATGGGCGGGCCGGTCAACAAGGCCTCCTATGCATTCTCCACCGCACTGATTTCCAGCCAGGTCTACACGCCGATGGCTGCGACGATGATCGGCGGCATGACGCCGCCGCTGGGCATTGCGCTGGCAACGTGGTTGTTCAGCAACCGCTTCACTGCCGAGGAGCGCGGCACGGCCGGTGCCGCGGGCGTGCTCGGCCTCAGCTTCGTGACCGAGGGTGCGATCCCTTACGCCGCGCGCGATCCGCTGCGCACCATTCCAGCGCTGATCCTCGGCTCTGCCGTGGCTGGTGCGATCTCGATGGCCGCAGGCGTCGAGCTGAAGGTGCCGCACGGCGGGGTGTTCGTGCTGCCAATCCCGAATGCGGTCACCCACCTTGGCATCTACCTGCTGGCGCTGGTGGCCGGCGTGGCCGTCACCGCGGTCGCGCTACGCGTCCTCAAGAAGCCGGTCACGGCTCCCACCCTGTAAAAGGAACCTCGCCCATGACCTGTTCTTCCCGCCGCCTGTTGCCGGTAGCGATCCTGCTGGCCCTGCCTACCGTGGCCGCAGCCGCCGACGCGAGCGACGTCTTCACCCCCAAGCTGGCGTACACCGGCGAAGCGGCCGCCACGCTCGACGGCGGCAAGCGCAGCGGCACGGCGTATGCCGGCCAGCTGATGTTCGGCGCCCACGTGGATCTGGACGCCGCGTTTGGCTGGCGGGGCGCAACGATCAAGGCCTACGGCATCAACCGCCATGGCACCAATCTTGCCAACAGCAGTACAGGCAATAGCACGTCGGTGCAGGAAATCTACGGCGGCCAGGGCACGCGCCTGGCCAACCTGACGCTCGAACAGAAACTACTGAACGACCGATTGGTGCTGGAAGCCGGGCGCAGCGTCGCCAACATCCATCACCTCGGTTCGGAGTTGTGCCAGTACTTCCAGGGCAACTCGGCCTGCGGCAACCCGACCTACGTATTCCGCACCAGCAATTTCACCTGGTGGCCGGTATCGAGCTGGATGGCCGATGCCACGGCCTGGGTGACGCCCGATGTCTATGTGCGCGTCGGCGCCTACCAGGTCGATCCCAGCCAGGCGGAGGACGGCCAGCATGGCCTGAAATGGAGTACCCACCAGGCCACCGGCTGGATCGTGCCCTACACGCTCGGCTGGCGCAGCCCTGCTTCGGCACGACTGAAAGCCCGCTACGAACTCGGTGGCTGGCAGGACAACTCGACCTATCTGGATCCGCTGCGCGATGCCAACGGCACCCCGGCGCTGCTTAGTGGCCAGGACTACGCGAACCGCCGTGGTCGCTCCGGGGTGTTCGCCCGCTTCGAGCAGCAACTCACCGGGGATGGTGCCGGGCGCGGCCTGACCCTGTTCGGTGCGGCGCTCAAGGGCACCTCCGGCCAGCTGATCGAGGATCATTTTCTGCAGGCGGGCGTGGTGCAGAAAGGCACGTTCGCCGGCCGGCCGCAGGACAGCATCGCGTTCGTTGTGACCCAGCAGAAGTACAGCAGCATCGCCTTGGAGGACCTGCGCCTTGCCCGTGCCGCGGCAGGCGGTAGCGGCACGCCGCACGGGAGCCAGGTGATGATGGAACTGAGCTATGGCATCCAGCTCACCCCGCAGCTCCGGATCGCACCGAACCTGCACTACATCGTGCATCCGGACCAGTTCAACGAACCCGCCCGCCAGCGCGACCTGCCGAATGCGTTGATCGCCGGCATGCGGGTTGATTGGAGCCTGTAAGCAAAGCCAATGGCGGCCTTCCTGCCGAACTGCGTGGCGCGAAACGATTGGAGCAGAATCCGCTGCATCCAATCCGCGCCCCGGGCCGTAATGAGGATGCCCGCGCATTGCGGGCGCCAATCCGAGGGTCGCACCGTGAACGCTCTCCAGCGAATTTCCGCCGCAGTCAGCCTCGCCGTCCTTGTTTCAGCAGCTTCTTCCAGCTTCGCCGCCAACACCGTCATGGTTGGTGGCGCAGCGATGTATCCGACCAAGACCATCGTCGAGAACGCCATCAACTCCAAGGACCACACGACCTTGGTCGCCGCAGTCAAGGCGGCGGGCCTGGTCGACACCCTCAACGGGGCGGGTCCCTTCACCGTCTTCGCCCCTACCAATGCAGCCTTTGACAAGCTGCCTGCCGGGACTGTCGACACCTTGGTTAAACCGGAAAACAAGGCACAACTGACCAAGATTCTTACCTACCACGTGGTGCCAGGCACCTACACTTCCGCGCAGCTCGTTGCAGACGCCAGGAAGCATGGCGGGAAGGCGACGCTGAAGACCGTGCAGGGCGAACCACTTACGATCTCTCTCCACGAAGGCAAGCTGTGGGTTATCGATGCCAAGGGAGGCAAAGCGGGCATCAGCATTGCTGATGTAGGCCAGTCCAATGGCGTGATCCACGTGATCGACACTGTACTGATGCCGAAATGATGCGGCTTTGGGCAGCGGGCATCCGGAACGATGCCCGCTACCAGCACGCTGAGCTGGGGGCCCCGCCAGTGGCAGCGCACCTTCCTGCCCGTGCCACTGAAGCCAGCATTAGCGTGACGCGTCACGCGTAAATGAGGTTCAGGTTGCCGCTTTCCACCCTTTCGCCGCCGCGTCCAGTCGCAACGAGGCCAGATAGCGGCAGTACTTGCCAATGAAGAGGCCGGTGAAGTCCCCTGACAGCAGCAGGTAGGCCGCACTGGCGCCGGCATTGGCGATCAATGGCGGCGACACCGCGAATGCGACTTCGAAACCGTACTTCACCAGGAACGTGACCAGCAGCAGGGGCAACACGCTGTAGTCCGCGTTGCGCCAGAGCTTTCCGGTGGCGCCATCCAGGGTCAGCTTCACGTGGCCCAGCAGCAGCCACCCCAGTGCCGTGCCGGTGCCGATGCCGGCCAGCCACTCGCCCCAGGCGCTCCAGGACACTCCGTAGCGATGGCTGATCGACCAGGCGCCCCAGACGGTGAACAGCACAGGCACGACGGCCAGTTTCTGCAGTGACGTTTCGCCCGGCTTCATCGCGGCAATGCCGCGCGTGACCAGGAACGCCAGGAGAAGCCAGACCCAGGCGGGTGTCTGCGAGACGATCTGCTGGAGCATGTTCACGAGCGGTCCCCTTGTGATGAGTGGTAGCGAGGTGTCCTCGCCATGGCGCTCACTATTGGCAATCACGCGGCCCGCGGCCAGTGACAGCTGTCAGTCTTCGAGTGTTACGGAGCGGCGGTAATCGGGCGCATTCAGGACGCTCTCGATCCAACCCACATAGCGCGATACCCGAACGTTGTGCACCACCTGCCCGTAGAAGCCGGCCTCAAGGGCATGCTCGGGAACGGCGGTGATCCAGGAGCCCAGCCCCACCAGCTGCCAAACGCCGTGATCCTTGATCAGTAGCGGGCCGCCGCTGTCGCCGTTACCGAGCACGCCTTCAAGCGGCAGGCCCTGTGGCGGGGCATCGAACCGATACCAGAGATAGCGATCATTGCCTCCGGTAATGGCGTTGTATGCTCGCCGCAGCGTGGTGCGATGCGGTCCGCCCGGCACCAGTCCCATCGCACCATTGCCAGTGGCGCCCTTCCCGATCAAGGCGGCGATCTGCGTGATCTCGGCGCTGCCGCGATACAGCGCCACGGGCTGCACGTCGTTCACGGGCGCTGCGAGCCGGATCAGTGCAATGTCATCCGACCCGGCCAGGAAAGCATGGATCTTCGCAGGGCTCCCCGTCGCCAGCGCCTCCTTACCCAGTGCGTCGGGCATTCTCCTGTAGCCGGGATGCACGACCACACGCTCCACGCCGTAATCCTTGCCGTTGATGGCGATGGCCTGCCCCATCCCTTCCATCGGTGCGGCATGCGCTGCTGTCAGCACCCACTGCGGCGCGATCAGAACGCCCTGCCCTTCGCCCGGCATGTCAGCCAGGGCCGGAAACTCGGATCCATTGATCCGGTAGCGGGCATCGTCCACATCGTGGCGGATGACCACGGCTCCAGCAGCGAGCGGCAGCGCGGCAAGCGCCAGAAACAGCCAGCGGATCATGGGGGCCTTCATCCTTGCGGTCAGTCGCTGCAGCCTAGCCGAACGCATCCAGCCAAGGGAAAACGTCCGATCAACCTCCCCTGTCCGACGACGAATGCCGCAGATCCGGCACCGAAACCGGGGCGGCCACGGGCCGTTAACAGCCTGCCTCTATGCTGGGGCCTCATTGGAAACCCATGAGGTATGACCATGACCAAGCTGCACACCCTGATGTTGACCGGCTGCCTGCTTGCACTGAGCCCACTGGCCTCGGCCGAAACCGTGAACCTGACCAACAGCGCCGACGGTGCCAATCGCGATGCGGGCATCGCTGCGGTCAAGAAGAAGCTGCAGGACGCGTGCACCGACCGCAAGGGCTCGCCCGATGCGGCTTCGTTCGAGGTGGTCTTCGAGAAGACCAGCGAGAACCCGAACGTACCCAAGCCGTACTACGTAGATGGCAAGATGAAGTGCGAACTGCCGGGCTGAAGGGCCCGGCCACGCGATCATCGATAGAGCATCAAACGCTGGCGGCCGACGTTCGCCGCCGGTACCGCTCGATCCAGTCCAGTGACGGGGCAATGCCGCCGAACGGGAAGAAGTGCGGGCTGATCTGGCCGTGCCCGGCCGTCAGCCCACTCACCAACCGATCCACAAACACCTCCGGCCCCGCCGTTCCCAGCAGCCGACCGATCGAGATGCCATACCGCGCCAGCATCGATGCACTGGCACCCACGCCGCACATCGCGGCGTAGCGGGCCAACCGCGCAATGCTGGCCGGCCCCGGCACGCCCACCAGCACTGGCACCGTGATGCCACGGGCCCGCAGTGCATCCAGCCAGGCCAGCACGATATCGGCATCGAAGCCGAACTGGGTGATGATCAGCGGTGCCATGCCGCGCGCCTCGATGACCTGGCACTTACGCTCCAGCACGCGCCAACGGTCCTCGGTGTTCATCACCGGATGCCCTTCCGGATGCCCGCCCATGGCAACAACCTTGATGCCGCAACGTTCAAGAAGGCCGGTCTCGATGATCGAAGTACTGTCGGCATATGGGCCTGCGGGCGTGGAAAGATCACCCGCGATAAGCAGGCACTTCGCTACCCCGGCTTCGCTGGCGGCACGTTCCAGGAACCGCTCAAGCGCTGCACGCGACCCGATACGGCGGGCAGAGAGATGCGGCATCGGCTCGAAGCCGAGCTCGCGCACCGTGCGAGCGGCCGCCAGCCGGGCATCGTCGTCCTCATTCGCCAGGTAGGGAATCGAGATCGTCGTCCCGGGAGCGATGCGGCCCGCTTCCGCGCGCAGTGCCGGCATGGCCTTGGCGCTCACTTCCAGCGAAAACGTGTTGATGAAGGCTTCCGCCCGCTGCGATCCGGGTGCGGGCATCAACGGGCTCCGCCTGCATTGCCGGCAACCGGCGTGCTGTTACGCGCCAGTTCGACGAAGGCCTGCAGGTAGTCGATACCGATATCGGCCTCGCGCGCGCCCAGGTAGATCTGCTTGGGAATGCCTTTCGCACCCAGGCGCACCGGCACCACGTCCATGCGTGCGGCATATTCCTCCACCAGCCAACGCGGCATGGCGGCCACGCCGCGACCGCTGGCCACCATCTGCATCATGATGTCGGTGGTTTCGATGGTCTTGTGGCGCCGCGGCGTAATGCCCGCCGGCAGCAGGAACTGGTTGTAGATATCCAGGCGCTCGAACGGTACCGGGTAGCTGATCAGCACTTCCTGGCCGAGCTGGCGCGGCTTTACGTGATCCACCTTGGCCAGGGCGTGATTCCTGGCCACCACCAGCACCTGCTCGTAGTCGAACACGGGCACGAACTTCAGGCCCGGCTTCAGCAGCGGGTCCGGCGTGACCAGCAGGTCGATCTCGTAGCCGAACAGTGCACCGATGCCGCCGAACTGGAACTTCTGCTTGACGTCCACATCCACGTCCGGCCACGCGGCCAGGTACGGCGAGACGATCTTCAGCAACCACTGGTAACAGGGATGGCATTCCATGCCGATGCGCAGCGCGCCTCGCTCGCCCTGGGCGAACTGGCCCAGGCGCTCCTCGGCCAGGTCCAGCTGCGGCAGCACGCGGTTGGCCACCGCCAGCAGGTACTGCCCGGCCTGGGTCAAGCGCAGGCTGCGGCCTTCGCGCAGCCAGACATCGGTGCCGAGCTGCTGCTCCAGCTTCTTCATGCTGTGGCTGAGGGCTGACTGGGTCAGGTTGAGCACGCCGGCGGCAGCAGTCAGCGAGCCCTGTTGCTCGACCTGCTGCACGATGCTGAGGTGGATCCGTTCCAACATGACGATGAATACCGCTCATGGATTGGTGAAGTAATACCATTTTACGTCATGGAAGGGCATGACTAGGATCGGGTCATGCCTTCGGTTGCCTGCCAGCCCGGTCACCTCGCCGGCCTGCAGGACTGCGCCCCCGCAGATCGCCCGAAGGAGCTCCCTCCCCTGCTGAAAGCGAACAGATGACCCGCCCCCTCCGTATCGTCGCCGTTTCCGGCGGACTGCAGCGCCCCTCCAGGGCTGCAACCCTGGCCGAGCACCTGCTGGACCTGATCGGCGAGGACGTTGCCTGCGAGCCACACCTGATCGAGCTGGGCGAACTGGCGCCGCAGCTGGCCGGCGCACTGTGGCGCTCGCAGCTGCCCGATAGCGCGGAGCGGCAGCTGGTGGCCGTTGAACAGGCAGACGTGCTGGTGGTGGCCACGCCGGTCTACCGCGGCTCGTACACTGGCCTGTTCAAGCACTTCTTCGACTTCATCCACCAGGACGCACTGGTCGACACCCCCATCCTGCTGGCCGCCACCGGCGGCAGCGAGCGCCACGCACTGGTGATCGACCATCAGCTGCGGCCGCTCTTCAGCTTCTTCCAGGCGCGCACCCTGCCCTTGGGCGTGTACGCCACCGACCGTGATTTCGCCGAGGGCCGCGTGCACAACGACGCCCTGATCCAGCGCGCACGGCTGGCGGTGCAGCGGGCGATGCCCCTGCTTGCCCTGTCCCATCGCGCAGCGCCTGCCACTGCCGAGGCCGCTGCAGTCCTTTGAATGCCGAATGCCAGCGACCCGCATACGGATGTTACCCCCGCAACCCGGAACGCCGCCCATGACGACCGAGAACTTCACCTTCAGCATCACGCGCATCCCTTTCAACGAGGACTACCAGCCCGCTGACGGCACGCGCATCACCACCAACTTCGCCAACCTGGCTCGCGGCGAGTCCCGCCAGGAGAACCTGCGCAACACGATCAGCATGATCAACAACCGCTTCAACGACCTGGCGCACTGGGACAACCCGAGCGCGGACCGCTACGCCGTCGAGCTGGACATCATCTCGGTGGAGATGCACATCGATGGCGGTGGTGGCAGCGATCCGTTCCCGCTGATCGAAGTGCTGCGCCCGACCATTGTCGACACCCGGACCGGCACGCGCACCGAAGGCATCGTCGGCAACAATTTCTCGTCCTACGTACGTGACTACGATTTCAGCGTGGTACTTCCGGCCAGCAACGAGGGCAAGGCCAGCTTCGGCATTCCGGAAGGCTTCGGCGACCTGCACGGCAAGCTGTTCCAGCACTTCCTGGAATCGGAGGCCTACCGTGCCAATTTCAGCAAGGGGCCGGTGATCTGCATCAGCGTCTCCAGCAGCAAGACCTACCATCGTACCGAGAACCACCATCCGATCCTGGGCGTGGAGTACCGCCAGGGCGAGTCCTCCCCCACCGACCAGTACTTCGACAAGATGGGCCTGCAGGTGCGCTACTTCATGCCGCTGGGCAGCGTTGCGCCGCTGGCGTTCTACTTCCAGGGCGACCTGCTGGGCGACTACTCGAACCTGGAACTGATCGGCACCATCAGCACGATGGAAGCGTTCCAGAAGATCTACCGGCCGGAGATCTACAACGCCAATTCCGTGGCCGGCAAGGTCTACCAGCCCAGCCTGAAGCACCAGGACTATTCGTCCACCCGCATCGTCTACGACCGCGAAGAGCGCAGCCAGCTGGCGGTCAAGCAGGGCAAGTTCACCGAAGAGCACTTCATCAAGCCGTACCGCGCCGTGCTTGAGCAGTGGGCTGCCCGCTGATCCACCGATTCCCCATTCGCCCCAGGACACATAACGCAATGTCGACGAAGAAACTGCTCCCCACCTCCACCGCCGGCAGCCTGCCCAAGCCCTCCTGGCTGGCGGAGCCCGAAAAGCTCTGGTCGCCCTGGAAACTGCAGGATGAAAGCTTGACCGAAGGCAAGCAGGATGCCCTGCGCCTGTCCCTGCAGGAACAGCAGCACGCCGGCATCGATATCGTCAGCGACGGTGAGCAGACCCGGCAGCACTTCGTTACCACGTTCATCGAGCACCTCAACGGCGTCGATTTCGAGAAGCGCGAAACCGTGCGCATCCGCAACCGCTACGACGCCAGCGTGCCGACCGTGGTCGGTGCCGTGAGCCGCCCGAAGCCGGTGTTCATGGAGGATGCGAAGTTCCTGCGCCGGCAGACCACGCAGCCGATCAAATGGGCACTGCCCGGGCCGATGACCATGATCGACACCCTGTACGACGCACACTACAAGAGCCGTGAGAAGCTGGCCTGGGAATTCGCGAAGATCCTCAACGAGGAAGCGAAGGAGCTGGAAGCCGTCGGCGTGGACATCATCCAGTTCGATGAGCCCGCCTTCAACGTGTTCTTCGACGAAGTGAACGACTGGGGCGTGGCCGCGCTGGAACGTGCGATCGAAGGGCTGAAGTGCGAGACCGCCGTGCACATCTGTTATGGCTACGGCATCAAGGCCAACACCGACTGGAAGCAGACGCTGGGATCGGAATGGCGCCAGTACGAAGAGTCGTTCCCGAAGCTGCAGACCTCCAACCTCGACATCATCTCGTTGGAATGCCACAACTCGCACGTGCCGATCGATCTGATCGAGCTGGTGCGCGGCAAGAAGGTGATGGTCGGCGCCATCGACGTGGCCTCCAGCACGGTGGAGACGGCTGAGGAAGTGGCCAACACCCTGCGCAAGGCCCTGCAGTTCGTGGACGCCGACAAGCTCTACCCGAGCACCAACTGCGGCATGGCACCACTGGCCCGTGAAGTGGCACGGGGCAAGCTGCGTGCACTCAGCGAAGGGGCAAGGATCGTGCGCGAAGAACTTTCGGCGTAGCCCTGGCCGGGAGCGCACTAGCATCCGGCCGTCCGGTTGACGGAGCCTGATCTGGTATCGGCCAGGCTCCACCCCGCCCCGGCACCTCGGGCCTGGCCAGCATCGCCGGGGGCCGCGGCCCAAGCGCCGCCTTGATCCGCCCCATCTCTCCCGCCCCGGCCTCGGCCAGGCGGCGGGCCTGCTGCCGCTGCTCCCGCGTAGGCGCCGGAGGTGATAGAGCACCGGTATCTACCAGCCGCGCCACCGCATCGCACAACCGCAACTGCGGGCAAAGCCGGGCGGCACACCAGCGCTCGGCGTAGCGCTTGGCCTGGCGAGCATTCACGGCGGCCACGACCTTGGGCTGGGGTGATTTCCGCGCGGCGAGGAACAGGCGGACGCCGAGCACGGCATGCGGCACGACGTTGGCCACACAGCGGCCGTCCCACCACAGGTCCCAGCGGTCACCGCTCTGCACCCAGCCGGAGGGCCGGGTAGCGGTCATGAAATCGGGAAGGCTGGAGGGCGAATGCATGGCCGGAAGAATACGGTCGGCCGTCGCACGGGCTGAGATTGCGGAGTTGCGCTGGCGACCTCTCAACGCTTCTGCCGTAGCGAAGCCCTCTTCACCACTCTGGGCCGAGCAGCTTCTCCACCTCGGTTTCGAGTTTCTTTGCGGCTTCGGCCTGCGAGGCCACCTTGATGCACAGCCCGGATTGCGCGGGACCCGGAGTCAACTGGTAGCGGTTGATGGTGCCGCCGCCGTCGCCATCCAGCTCCACCCGGGCCACCAGGGTTCGGCCGTTGGCATTGAAGATCCAGTCCCGGTATTCGGACATCGTTGATTCCATGCGTGACACTTTGAGTGGCCTTCACTCTAAGCGGAGCGACGGTGAAGAGCGCCCGAAGAAAACGTTCGCGGAGCGTGGGTGCCGGGGGGCAGGCGGCAAGCAGACGAGCATGGACTGGGCTCCACAGCTCGGGCGCGGCTCACGGAGTATGATGCCGCCTTCCCCGAACTGCCGTGATTGCAGCGGGCGCGTTCCCGTGAGGTACGCGTCGGCGCCGCTGAGACACCCCGCCCGATGCTCGTTTCCTACTCCCCTTTCCTCATCTGGGCGGCCGTGGCCGTTGCCACCGTAGGCCTGCTGTTCCGGCCATTCCGCATTCCGGAGTACGTGTGGGCACTGGGGGCTGCCCTTCTGCTTCCACTGCTGGGAGCGCTGTCGTTCGGCACGACCTGGAACGCGGTGGCCGAGGGCCGCGATGTCTATCTGTTCCTGGTCGGCATGATGGTGCTGGCCGAGCTGGCCCGGCGCGAGGGCCTGTTCGACTGGCTGGCGCTGTACGCGGTCCGCCACGCAGGCGGCTCGGGACGACGCCTGTTCGACCTCGTGTTCCTGGTCGGCACGTTGGTGACCGTGTTCCTTTCCAACGATGCCACGGCGGTGGTGCTGACCCCGGCGGTCTACGCAGCCTGCAAGGCGGCCCGTGCCAACCCCCTGCCCTATCTGTTCGTCTGTGCGTTCATCGCCAATGCGGCCAGCTTCGTGCTGCCCATTTCCAACCCGGCCAACCTGGTGGTGTACGGCCAGCACATGCCGCCGCTGACGCAGTGGCTGGCTCAGTTCGCGCTGCCGTCGCTGGCCGCGATCGGCGCCACCTATCTGGTGCTGCGCTGGGTGCATCGGCGCGAGATCGCGCAGCCGCTGGTGGCGGCACCGGCGCATCGCCCGCTGACCGAAGGCGGCCGGCTCAGCGCACTGGGCGTGTTGTTCACCGGCACCGTGCTGCTGGTGACCTCCGCACTGAACGGCCCGCTCGGCCTGGCCACGTTCTGCGCAGGCACGCTGAGCGTGGCAGTGGTGGCGATGCGCCAGCGGCGCAGTCCGTTGCCGCTGCTGCGCCATGTGTCATGGGGCGTACTGCCGCTGGTGGCCGGCCTGTTCGTGCTGGTGGAAGCGGTAGCACAGACCGGTGTCATCCAGACGGCGGCCAGCGCGCTGCAGGCCGTGGCGCAGGCATCACCGCACCAGGCCAGCTGGCTGGCCGGTGGCGCGGCGGCGTTGCTGAGCAACGTGGCCAACAATCTGCCGGTCGGCTTGGCCGCTGGCTCGCTGGGCCAGATGGCCGATCTGCCGGCACAGACCCGCGCCGCATTGCTGGTCGGCGTGGACCTGGGCCCCAACCTGTCGGTGACCGGCTCGTTGGCCACGATGCTGTGGCTGGTGGCACTGCGCCGCGAGGGCGAGCATGTCAGCGCGCTCGACTTCCTGCGCGTGGGCGCGCTGGTGATGCCGCCTGCGCTGATCGGGGCATTGTTGCTGCTCTAGGTCAGGCGCGGGTCGGTCGCCATGACCAAGCCGCTCAGCGATCACCCTCGAGATCAATCACCCGGTCAGTCGGGCTCACGATGCCTCGCCGATGGGTGATGGCCACCACGGTTACATCATTCGCAAGTGCGCGGATGTGGTCCATGATCTCGCGCTCGGTGGCTTCATCCAGCGCAGAGCTTGCCTCGTCCAGGAACAGGATCGCTGGCTCGCCATACAGTGCACGGGCTATCGCGATGCGCTGGCGCTCACCGCCGGACAACTTCAGGCCACGCTCGCCCACCGTCGTTTCAAGGCCCTCGGGCAGCGCCTCGATCAACGGCAGGATCGAGGCCTTGCGTGCGGCATGCCGCAGCCGATCATCATCGCGCGCGCGCCCCAGCAGGATGTTGTCGGCCAGGCTTTCGTTGAGCAGGATGACATCCTGCGGAACCACTGCGACGGCGGCATGCCACGCCGCACGGTCGATCCGGGACAGGTCAACACCATCGACCAGGATCCGGCCACACTGGGGATCGATCGACTTCAGGGCAAGCTTGAACAGGGTCGACTTCCCTGCCCCGGTTGGCCCGATCAGGAAATTGATGCCGCCACGTTCGGCCTCGAAGGACATATCACTTACCCCGCGACCGTTGCCATAGCGGTGGCTGACCCGCTCGAACGCCAGCCGGCCGCTTTCACCCGCAAAGCGCTGGGCATCGGCTGCCTGTCGCTCCTCGGGCGCCGCCCACAAGGTGGAAAGCGGGGCCAGCATGCTCCACGAGCGCGCGACGTCATCGATCGAACGGGCAATCATCTCGAACGGCATGTTGAGCTGGAGCAGCAGCAGGTTGAACAGGACGATGTCGCCGACGCTCAGGCCGCCGCTCTGGTAGCGCGGCAGCAACAGGTGGAAGGTAACGATGAACTCGACCGCCAGGCCGATGCCCAGCAGTGCAATGAAGCCGATCCGCTGCAGTACGTAGGCGCGCCAGCTGTCGCGCACCTCCTGGGCCTTCTGCTCGAAGCGCTGCACCATCCAGGCGCTGCCGCCGAACTGGCGCAGCGTCTCCATGGCATTCATGGCATTGCCGACGAAGCGCGCGTTCTGCTGCCCGGCCTCGACCGCCGCTTCGCGATGGATGCGTGCACGCCGGGTAGCGATGGCGGAAAGCGTGACGGCTACCGTGCCGTAGGCCAGCACGATGGCCACCACCTGCAGGTTGATCAACGCACCCAACGTTATCAGCGTCAACAGGATCTGCAGCGCACTGGGAATGAAGGCCACCAGCCCCAGCTGCACCACGATCTTCAGCGCGCCACGGCCTTTCTCCCCTGCCACCTGCAGCTCGGCGGCGTTGTAGTCCAGGAAGAAGCTGTTGGTCTTCTTCAGCAGACGGGCGAAGTAGCGGGTACTGGTGATGAAGCCGAGGTTCTCGCCGCTGAGGAACGACAGGTACTGCACCGTGTTCTGCAGGGCACTGCCCGCGCCCAGGATGAAGGCGTAGAGCAGGAATCCCCCCGCCAGGGCACTGGCCCCGTCGATGGGCAACCGGTCGATCAGGCGCGAGAAAAGGTACGGCGCAGCAACGCTGGCCAGGCTGGACAACAGGACACTGCCGGCGATGAGCAGCAGCAGCCTGCGGTCAGCCTTCCAGTACGCGCCCAGGATTTCAGCGACGGGCGGCGGAACAGCAGTCTTCTTCATCGGCCTTGTTCCGGCGTGGACTACACCCTTGAATGATATGCTATAACATATCCATTCAGGAGCGACGTCGCCACGTCGCAGGCCACTTTCGGATGGGATTGATGGACCGGGGAATGACGAACGTATCCGCTGCCATGCCACGCGCGCTCATGGCCCTCAGCATTGCCGCTGCACTGCTGCCCAGCCTGCCCGCACTGGCCCAGAACTCCGGCAATGACCGCGGTTCGAAAGCGGCTGGCGCAGCGCCCCAGGCACCGACTGCGACCCTGGATCAGGTACTGGTGGTCGGCAGCAACATCCGCGATGCCATTGGCGGCGGCGCATCCCCGATCATCGTGATCGACAAGGAGGCCATCGACCGCACCGGCGTGGCTACCGTGCAGCAGCTGTTCGAGAAACTGCCACAGAACTTCGGCGGAGGCGCCAATGGTGCGAACGTCGCCAACCTTGGCGTCGACCGCGATACCGGCAACAACTTCGGCCAGGGCACCGCCATCAACCTGCGTGGCCTGGGAACCGGCACCACGTTGACCCTGATCAACGGCCATCGCGTGACCTCGTCGAACCGCTACCAGTACGTAGACGTCTCGCTGATACCGCTGAGTGCGGTGGAACGCGTTGAGATCCTCACCGATGGTGCCTCGGCCATCTACGGCACCGACGCCGTCGGTGGTGTGGTCAACATCATCCTGCGCCGCGACTTCACCGGGTATGAGACCGCTGTGCGCTACGGCACCGTCACCGCCGGTGGCATGGAGGAGTACCAGGCATCGCAGTCGGCAGGCTGGTCGTGGGATGGCGGCCATGTGCTGGCCAGCTACGAGTTCCTGAAGCAGAGCAACCTGCCGGCGGTGGACAAGGACTTCTCGAAGAATGTGCGGGTCAAACCGTACGACCTTTACCCCGGTTCGAAGCGCCACAGCCTGTATGTGGACGGCGTCCAGCAGCTCAGCGATGTGCTGACCCTGAACGTGACCGGCTCGTTCGCCAAGCGCGAGATGGATACCACCATTTCCGGCACCGCCGACGAAACCCGGCTGTTCCCGCACACGCGGCAGTTCGACCTGTTCGCCGGACTCACGCTGGATCTTCCGCGCCAGTGGCAGGCGCGCCTGAATTCCGGGTTCGGCAGGAGTGACGTTTCCTATCAGCGCACCACCATCACCGGCAGTTCGGCCAGTACGGCGCCACCGACCGATACGAACTCCGAATCCCGCTACCTTGATGTGGTCGCCGACGGCGAGTTGTTCAGCCTGCCCGCCGGGCCGATACGCGCGGCGTTCGGCGCGGGCTACCGCCGCGATGGCTATGAGCTGATCGATCATCGCGGCCTGGAAAAGCCACTCGACCTGCATCGAACGATCAGGTCCGCCTTCGGCGAGCTCAACATCCCGCTGCTGAAGGACATGCCGGGCGTGCGCAGCCTGTCCTTCACTGCGGCAGCGCGCTATGACGATTACAGCGATTTCGGTTCCACGCTGAATCCCAAGCTCGGCCTGCTGTGGGAGGCGACCCAGGGGCTTTCGTTCCGTACCAGCTATGGTCGTTCCTACCGGGCGCCGGTGTACCAGGACATGCAGTTGAACAACACCGTGGTGGTGGCGAATGTGCCCAACCCGAGCGCAGCCAATGGCAACACCATCCTGATGATGCTCTCCAATGGCAACCCCGACCTGGGCCCCGAACGGGCCAAGACCTGGACCGGCGGTTTCTCATTCGCGCCGCCGTCGCTGCCGGGGCTCAAGATCGATGCGAACTACTACCACATCGAATACGCCGACCGGATCGGCAGTGGCTTCGGCGGCAGCTTCCCGTCGCTGTTCCTGCAGTCCACGGCACCCTACGCGGACATCCTGACCAGCAATCCGACCCAGCAGCAGATCCAGCAGGCGCGCCAGCTGGGCATCTCGGGGCTGGGCCTGTTCGTCTCGCGCGTGGGGCCGTATGCGCTGCCACCGGGAACGGACGAAACCAACAGCCGGGTGATCCTGGACAACCGCTTCCGCAACAACGCCTTCACCCAGCAGCGCGGTGTCGATTTCAGCGCCGGCTATGACGTTGATGCCGGCCAGACCCGCATCGCGATGAGCCTGGCCGGGCAGTACATCATCGAATCAAAGCGTCGTGTGACCAGTACGTCGCCCGAGGTGGATGCGGTGAATTCGGTGTACTACCCGGTGGATCTCAAGATGCGCGGTGGCATCGCGCTGAGCCGGCAACAGGCCGCGGCGGGGATCTTCGTGAACTACGTGGACAGTTACCGCGACCCCGCCAATGTCGCCCGGCCCCACGTCAGCTCCTGGACGACGGTCGATCTGAACCTCGCCTACCACTTCGGTGCGTCAGCGGACCCGCAGCGTGGCACCTCGCTTGCGTTCAACGTGCAGAACCTGTTCGACCGGGATCCGCCGTTCATCGTCAACAGCATCAACACCGGCTACGACCCCACCAATGCGACAGCGCTGGGCCGCTTCCTGTCCATGTCGCTGACCCACCGCTGGTAGGCCTTCGCATGCGCGCCGGCTTCCCTGCCCTGTCCAGGCCCGCGATGGCGATCCAGCAGACGCTGGGTGTCGCCGCGACCCAGCTCACGCTGATGTGGCGCGAGCGACGCGTGCTGTGGCTCGCTCTTGCCCTGCTGCTGCTCGCGGGTGCATCGGTAGCCAGCGGCGCCGCGCGCCTGTCGTTGCAGGCGCAGGAGCGCCAAGCGATGAGTGAAGAAGAAGCGCGGCTCTGGGACAGCCAGGGCACCATCGATCCGCATGCTGCCGCCCATGTGGGCCGAGCCATCCCCGCACCAGTGCGGCCACTGGCGGCGCTGGATCCGGGGCTCACGGATTTCCTGGGGACCTCGGTGTTCATCGAGGGCCACGCGCAGAACCCGGCCCGGCACCGCGCGACGGAGGCTGGCACTGCGCTCAGCCGCTTCGATGGCTTCTCCGCGGCGTGGGCGCTGCAGGTCGTGGCGCCACTGCTGATCATCCTGGCCGGGTTCGCGATGCTGTCCGGCGACGTCGCCCGCGAGACGCTGCGCCAGGAGCTCGGCACCGGTGCCTCGGCCGGCGTGCTGATCGGCGGGCGCTTGATCGCCCTGGCAACCACATCGCTGCTGCTGGTGCTGGCCATGCTGGTGTTCAGTCTTCCCGGCATGGCAGGCCTGCACGGCGGCATGGCGGACCTTGCAGCACTGTTTGCCATGGCCGCTGCCTACGCTGTGTATCTGCTGGTGTTCTGCGCGCTCACGGTCGGGGTATCGGCACTTGCCAGTTCGGCACGGACGTCGCTGGTAATTCTGCTGGGGTTCTGGGTGGTGTCCACCCTGCTGGTGCCACGGGTGGCGCCGGCGGTGGCCGAGTCGTTGCACCCCACTCCGTCCGCACCCTCGTTCCGGGCCACCGTCACCGAAGAAGCGGAGAACGGCGTGGATGGCCATGATCCGGCAGACCAGCGCCTGGATGCCCTGCGCGCGGCGTTGATGGCCCGCTACCAGGTCGAGAAGGTGGACGACCTGCCGGTGAACTTCCGCGGCGTCGCCCTGGAGTTTGCCGAGGCGAATTCCACGCAGACCTACAACCGCCACTTTGATCGCCTGCATGCCAGCTACCAGCAGCAGGACGCGACGCAGCGCCTGTTCGCCGTCCTTTCCCCAACCCTGGCCCTGCAGTCATGGTCGCGCGCATTCGCGCGCACGGATTTCTCCGCGCATCTGGCGTTCCTGCGCGGCGTGGAGGACTACCGCTACCGATTGATCCAGGCACTCAACCAGGACGTGAAGCGGCACAAGGCACCGCCGGGCGGGAAACATGTTGCCGATATCGCGACCATCACCCGTTCGGTGCCCTACCGCCCCCAGCAGCAGCGCCTGGCTGACATCTTCGCGGCGCAGGCGGTGAGCTTCGCCATTCTGCTTGCCTGGGTGCTGCTGGCATGCGGCGTGGTCGTGGTGTCGGCGCGGCGCCTGGGAACACGCCCATGAGCGCCTTGTCGATTGCCGGCCATGAGATCCGCCGCCTGCTGCGAGATCGAGCGCTGCCGATCCTGCTGGTGCTGTTGCTGGCGCTGGGTGCCTATGCGGCATGGAATGGCCGGGTGTGGGTCGACCAGCGCGAAACCGCCATCGGCCTGATCAAGGTGGAGGAGCAGCAGACCAGGGACCGCAGCCGGGTCTTCGTCGGCAAGGCGCCCTCGGTGCTGCCTCGTGCGCAGCCGGTGCTGCCGCCCACGGCCATGGCGCCGCTGTCGATCGGCCAGGCGGATGCCTATCCCTATACCGCCGATGTGGTCGCACTGGGCGATCCGACCCAGCTGCTCAAGCATGTGTGGGCCGACATCGGCAATCCCGCGGCACGCGCTGCGGGCCGGTTCGATCTGGCCTTCGTCATCGTCTTCCTGTTGCCGCTGGTCGTCCTGGTGGCCACCTATGACCTGTGGTCCCGCGAGCGCGAGCGCGGCATCGCGGCGCTGGTGCTGTCGCAGCCGGTTGCGGTGGCGCAGCTGCTTGTGGTCAAGGTGCTGGCCCGTGGTGTCGTCGTACTGCTGCCGGCGCTGGCCATCATCCTCGTGGTGGCGGCCTGGTCCGGTGCCCGGAGCGCTGCAGGCCTGGCCATGCTGGCCCTGACCGTGCTCGCCTATGGTGGCTTCTGGCTGGCGCTGGCGCTGCTGATCGGGTGCTTCGCCCGCCGCACCACCGAGGCCGCCATCTCTGCCGGTGCGCTGTGGCTGCTGATCGTGGTCATGGCGCCGTCGATGACCCTGGCCGCGGTGAACCTGATCGCACCGCCACCGTCACAGATGCGGTTCGCCACCGAAGTGAAGGCGACGCTTGCCGATATCAGCAAGCGTCAGCAGCGCGAGCACCTCGCTCATCCCGCGCCGCTGCGTTCGCCACCTCCGGTCATCCCCGACGCAGCGCGGCAGGCCTACGCCGACCGGGTCGCCGCCGACCGTGAGCTGGCGCCCCTGATCGCATCGCATGCACAGGCCGAAGCGGCACGCCGTCGCCTGCTCGACAGGGTGCGGCTGCTGCTGCCGTCTGTGGCGGCACAGGACGCGCTTGATCGCATCGCCGGATCCGACGCCGACCGCGCACTCGCCTTCCAGCAGCAGGTCGACGCGTTCTGGCAGGCACGCCGGCTGTTGCATCAAGGCTATCTGGACCGCGACGCGCCACAGACCCTCGATGAGTACGAGGCACTGCCCCACTTCCAGTTCCACGAAGCAGCCGGCGTCGCCCAGCGCGGTGTCCTCGCCGATCTCGCCGCACTGATCATCGGCACCCTGATTGTCCTGGTTGCGGCCGGTGCGCTGCGTGGCCGGCTGGCAACGCCCTGAGGAGCCTCCCCCATGTTGTCTGCAAAAAACCTGGTCAAGCAACACGGTGCGCATCGAGCGCTGGATGACGTCAGCTTCGAGGTGCGGCCCGGCGAGATCTTCTGCCTGCTGGGCGCCAACGGTGCCGGCAAGTCGACCACCATCAAGCTGTTCCTTGGCTTCCTGAAACCCACCTCCGGCGCAGCCGAGGTGGACGGACTCAGCGTGCACCAGCAACCACAGGAGGTACGCCGCCGGCTGTTGTACATCCCCGAGACCGTGGCGCTGTACGACGAGCTGACTGGCTACGAGAATCTGGACTACTTCGCGCGCCTGGCCGGTGTCGAGGAACGCTCGCCTGCGCGGTTGAAGGACGCACTCAGGTCCGCCGGGCTGGCAACCGACGCATTCGGGCGACGCGTGGGTCTCTATTCCAAGGGCATGCGGCAGAAGGTCGGTATCGCACTGGCCATCGTCAAGGAAGCCAGGGCACTGCTGCTCGATGAACCCACCTCGGGCCTGGATCCTACGGCGTCAGCCGAGTTCCACGAGCTGATCGTGCGGCAGCGTGATCGCGGCACGGCGATCCTGATGGCCACCCACGATCTGTTCCGCGCCCGGGAAGTGGCTACCACGATCGGTCTGATGCGGGCCGGCCGCCTGCGCAGGACGCTGGATGCCAGCACGATCACCGCGAACGATCTTGAGAGCCTGTACCTGGAAGAGATGAGCCGCAGTACCTAGGCCACCGCGGCCGCCTGCGGGCCATGCCCGCCTGACCAGCGCCGCAGCCACGCCTCGATGTTGATCTGCGGGCCGAAGATGCCCAGCACCTGCGACGAGTGGTCCGGGCTGACCTGCTGGATGCCCGCATCGGCCAGCGCGCTGTCGAGATAGCCGCGCTTGGCCAGCATGCCGTCAACCAGCAGATTCCTTATGAACTGCTGGTGCCCCTGGGTGACCGCCACGGAGTGATCATCCAGATAGGATTTCACCTTCCGCGACAGCAGCGCATCCGGTAACAGTCCCTTCATGGCACGCCGCGCGATGGTGCGGTCTTCTGCGTCTGCGATGAGCAGGTTCAGCGGAATGCGCGCGAACAGTTCAACAAGCGGCTGCGCACTGATCGGCGATACACCATGCCAGTTGCCGGCGCCTTCGAACGGATCAAGGACGCTGGTCGGGAACACCATCCGGCCGATATGGGCCAGCTTGTAGGGTGATACGCGATGGCCCTGCGCCTGCGCATGCCGCAACCAGGCCGGCTGCAGACCGTCCTGTTCGGACAGGTCCACCCGCACCCATGGGCAGGGCTTGCCCCAACGGCCATTGATGCTGCCCGGTCGCTTCAGCAGGCCATGCACGGCCGCGTCCTTCAGTACACCGTACAGAGAATCGCCAGACTGCGCGGTTTCGAACGCCACGCGAAAGAACGTCCGGTCGATGCCACGTCGCCAGGCGTAGTCGATCGCAGCGGCATTGCCCTTGAAACGCAGGAACACCGCATCACCACCGACGCCGGTGAACTGCACGGTGTTGCCGTCGAAGTCCACGTCATGGCGATGGAGCAGATAGCCGGAGCAATGCGCCGGCCGAGCCGTGCGCGGGAAGGCCATGATCTCTTCCAGCGCGCAGTGTGGCTGCCGCCGGTACTCGATGAATTCGCAGCGCCTGCCCGAGGATTCAGCAGCCCCCTGCACCGCCATCCGCGCGAACATCCGTTCGTCGGCGCCAATGCCGTCATCGTAGTGATGGATGCATGTCACCTCCGGTGCTGACGGTGCATGCAGCAAGCCGGCCAGGATGATCGACGAATCCAGTCCACCCGACAGTTGCAGCTGGATGCGCCGGTGCTGGCTGGCCAGTGCGCCGATGCACCCCAGCAGCGTGGTACGGGCCAGCGACACGGCCTCTTCCAGATCCTCGATCGGTTGGTCGCGGGCAAGCCGCACCACGTCCCACGGGCAGTACCGGCCCACCGGCTCACCATCACGGATTGAAACCGCCTCGCCCGCTTCGACCGCCGTGACCTCCTGGAAGCAGGTCTGCAGGCCATCACGAAACGGGTACAGCAGCGAGTACGACAGGAAGGACCAGTCGACGCTGAAATCGCGCAGGCCCAGCATCAGGCAGTCTTCCATGTTGGAGAAGACCAACGTCAGCTGACCCACTGTGGTCATGTAGCACGGGATCTCCGCAGTGGGATCGCGCAGGACGAACCAGCTCGAAGTTTCCTGCTGGAAGCCCAGCGCCACGTAGCGGCCCCAGCACCGTTCGACGATGCTGCGCCCCTGGCTGCTGCAGGCTTCGTCCGCTGTTTCGGCGTCCAGGTTCACGCAGCCAGGCACGGTGCCTGCGCCGAAATCCTTGTGGAACAGCTTGCCGAGTACTACCAGGGAGTTCGCACGGCGGCATTCGAAATAGCCGTGGTTGTCACTCTGCGCATGGATCGCTGCGCCATTGCCGTTCATCACGCAGGCGATGCCGGGCAGCCTGGCGCCGATCCTTTCCACGATCCGTTCCGCCTGCGCCGTCGCGGATTCCGAGTGGGTGTTCCAAAGCACGGCGATGTATCGGTACATGGCAGGTTTCGTTACAGCACCAGAATGGGAACCATCCGGCGCAGGTTGAAGGGAATGTCGGTCAGCACCTGATCGCCATGCTGCAGCCAGCAATGCGCGGCGAACGGCTGGGTTCTGACCGCGAACACCCAGCGCGGAACGATGCCGTACTTCGACAGGAACTCGCGCATCGCCAGGCAGTAGAGAAAGCACTCATCAGTTTTCCTGAAGGCCAGGGGTCGTAGCCAGTCGAACACCCGAACCCGCGACGCCAGTTCTTCGATGCTCACGTGCGTGCAGTGGTCGTGATCCGTTCGACGGCGCGCGGCAGACACCGTGGCACTGAAAGGAAGGAATGT
The DNA here is from genome assembly GCF_000020665.1 of Stenotrophomonas maltophilia R551-3. NCBI lineage: Bacteria > Pseudomonadati > Pseudomonadota > Gammaproteobacteria > Lysobacterales > Lysobacteraceae > Stenotrophomonas > Stenotrophomonas maltophilia. The sequence goes on from NC_011071.1 coordinate 2,301,544, forward strand.
TCTGCTGCAGGCGGCATAGGCACACGAGACAATGAAACGACGCAGGTCCCGCGCCATGATCGGTGGACGGCCACGAGGCGCGCCCTCGCGCACCCAATGCCGTGGCAGCGTAATGGCAGGGCTGGCGGCGGATTTGCCCTGCAGCGGGTCTGCTGTGATCAAACGGCGGTCGATCAGGGCCTGCAGAAGCGTGGGAATGCTTGCGCCATCGGACCGCAGCGGCCAATCGAGAATGAGGTTGCCAAGGCCTGCGGCGCCGCGTCTTTCAAGGGAAAGATACCTGCCCGTGGCCTGATCCAGGATCACCATGGCATCGCCGGTGACGCAGACGTGGGCGTGCTTTGACAGGAAATACGGGGCGGCAGCCTGCTCCATCATGCGCTCCTGCGCCGGAACCGGAGAAGCGGTGCATGCAGGGCATGCACCGCAGATGCGACATTGCGCGGTAGATCAGGGCGACGTGGTCGGGAACACGCCATCCCACAACGTGCCGTGGTTGTGCGCCTTCGTTTCCGAAACCACCGAGCCCAGCTCGATCAGTTCGCCACCCACACCCTGATCCTCAGGGTTCTGCTGTCCTGCCACTACACCCAGCTCAATCAGCTCGTTCATGAACATCTCCTCTAGTCAGTGGATGTATCCATGCGTTGCGTTGGATCGCGTTGCATTGGATACGGAGCAGCCAAGCCACCATCGCCGCCACATTGCGGGGCGATTGCCGCCAAGGCATCGAAATGTTACGATATAACATATTATTTTGGCGTGACGAATGACGCCAGTGGCCCGTTGTCGATATGACCTACGAGAGGCGAGAGGGATGAGCAGCGAGATCAGAGACGACGGCCTGGATCCCACGCTTCTGCTGAAAGGGATGTTTCCCTTGCCGAAGTTCATCCGTTTCGTACGGGAGCGTTGCCCACCGGGACGCTTCGACGAGGCTGCGCTGGTGGAGGAATGGCGGACGGCACGTGCCGAGGTGCTGAGGCTGCAGCAGGAGGAAGCCGGTGAGGCCGACGCCATCAATGTCCATGCGTTACCGGATGAGATGCTGCCGCTGGCTGAGCAGGCGCTGCGACAACCCTCGATGCACCGGATGACGAGTGTTCTGCCACGCAGTTGGCAGATGGTCGAGATCGATCGACTGGTGATCTTCCAGGAGTGCATCAACCTGCGTCACATCGATCAGTTGGCGGCATCCCTGACCGCCTCGCCCAGCGCGCAGGAGGTCATGCAGCTTGTCGCGCGCAGCGGCAGCCATGCACATCCGGAAGTGCGCTTCACCCAGTCCGATGGCAGCTACACCTTCGCGTCCACCTCGAACGACCTGCGCTTCCTCGATGTGGCGACCCTCGATCCGGCTGCCATCGCCGACTACGAGCCGTTCGGCGCAGCCAGCCACGCCGTCGTCATCTATCTGGGTTTCAGTGACAACCTGATCAGTGCCACCCGGTTCGGCAACCGCACGGTCCTGACCAACGGCTCCCACCGCCTGTACCTGCTGCGCAAGCTCGGCTTCCGCCATGCACCCTGCATCGTGACCGATGCCACCGACAGCGATCTCAGCGAGGTTCTGCTGCCGGCAGCGGTCAAGCAGGATCGCGCGTTCTATCTGTCTTCGCCGCGGCCACCGCTGTTCAAGGACTATGTCGACCCGCGCCTGACCTGCGTGGTACCGGTCACCCGCAAGCACTACGCCCTGCGGGCCAAGCTCGATCTGCAAAGGATCACGGTTCCGGCGTTGTAGCTCACGCCCACGTGGTGATTGCCTGGCCCGGCTGCGGATATGGCCGGATTGGTGAATCACCTGGCGGAACTGTCGAATGACGCCCTTCGGCTTGCCGCCTACGCTACCGGTCCTCGAACAGAGAGGATGCCAACGTGAGCGAGAAAGCACTTGCTGCCGAAGCAGGAAGGACGGATCCACCCATCATCCATGTCCTGATGGGGCTGATCTGTGTCTGGCACAGGCGCGAAGCGGTGTCGGCACGCGATGACGAGTAAGCGCCGCCGTACTGCCCGGCGTAGCTCTGAGTCGTAGGTCCGGCGTGGAGATTTCGATTGCGGGGCTGAGCGAGGTTGGGCCCGACTATCCGGACCGTGTCGATCTTCCGGTGATGGTGCTTGGGCTGGACCCCATTCCAGATGCCTGGCAGATGCCCTTCCATGCGCACCGGAAGGCACAGCTGCTGGTTGCCACGCGCGGCTTGATCATGCTGGAGACCGCAGCCGGCCTGTGGGTGGTTCCCCCGCAGGGCGCGATCTGGATTCCCGGTGGCCTTTCCCATCGGGCCAGCAGCAGTGGGCGGCCGCATGGGTTCGTGGTGTTCGTGGAACCCGGTGTCGTGCCGGGGCTGCCGACGCACTGCGCTGCAATGGCGATCACCCCGTTCATGCAGGCCCTGCTGGAGCGGGCATCCGCCCTTCCCGGGCACTACGAGCCTGGCAGCGCGCAGGACCGCCTGATGGCCGTGTTCCTGGATGAGCTGATCGCCGCGCCACCGGAGTGGCTCCATCTGCCCATGCCATCCGATGCAAGGTTGCGCCGGCTGGCCAACGCAATGCTGGACACGCCAGCCGAACGGGCAACGCTTGAAGTCTGGGCGAGCCGGATTGGAATGAGCGAGCGCAACATGTCGCGCCTGTTCTCTGGAGAAACCGGTTTAAGCGTAAGGCGCTGGCGCAGGCAGCTGCATGTGGTGGTCGCGCTGCCGCTGCTGGCCAAAGGCAGGACAGTACAGGCCGTTGCGGACCACCTGGGATACGACAGTGCCGGAGCGTTCGTGACCATGTTCCGCAAGACCGTGGGTGCACCACCCAAGCGCTTCCTCGCGGAACGAGGCACTCGACAGCCAGTATCGGACGCCGACGATCAGCGGCCGCAGGAGCCACGTTGACCGATGTGGGAGCGCGTGGCTCCCGCACCGGCAAGGATTGCCCTTCCCCTCAGCGCTGGTAGTCCTTCAGGAACAGCCAGGTGATCAGCGTGGCATCCGGCCCCTTCGGGTCGGTGAACGGCAAGCCGGACTGGCTGCCGCTCCACGCGTGGCCCATGCCCTGCACCACATAGTGCTGCACCAGCGTCCTGCCACCGTAGGCGTAGGTATCCACCGTATACGCACGTCCACCCGGCACCTGGCCGTGATAGGTGCTGGTCGGCACGTACTTCACCGAGTCGTTGTCCAGGCCGTCGTCGGCCAGATCATTGGTCTGCAGGAACTGGCGCACGGCCTGCTGGCCGTTCACCGGATTGACGGTGAGATCGGCGCTGCCATGGAACACCAGCACCGGCAGCGGTCGCGGCGACGGCGATCCCGAGCACTGCCAGGCCAGACGGCCATTGCTGTCCGGCGAATAGATGCTGCCGGCCAGCAACGCATAGGCGCTACCGGAAATCGTGGTCGCACCCTTGAACATGCCACCGGAATGGATGGCGCCGGCAGCGAACACATCCGAATAGCAGGCCAGCATGATCGAGGTCATCGCGCCGCCCGCGGAAATGCCGGTGACATAGACACGGTGCGGATCCACGCTGTAGCCCGCTTTCACCTTGTCCACGATGCCGGCCAGGATCGAGGCTTCGCCGCTGTCGCGGGCCTGGTTGATCGGCAGCTGCCAGTTCCAGCAGCGGGCCGGATTGGAGGTGACGTTCTGCCGGGGGTAGACCACGATGAACCCCTCCGTGTCGGCCACATCATTGAAGCCTGACGCCTCGCCCATCAGGTTCGGCCCGGTCACACAGCCATGCAGCACCAGCAGCAGCGGCAGCGGCTGGCTGTCGTCATAGCCGGCCGGCACCCATACCTGGTACTCGCGGGCGCCGAACAGATTGCCGTAAAGGCCGATATCCCAATGACCGGCCGGGCCAGCGGCAACCGCGCTGCCCGCCATCGCCAGCCAGCTGCACAACACCAGCAGTACCGCCTTGATCGAATCGATTCCGGATTTCATGGCCAGATCCTCGTGCGTGAGTCGTGGATGAAGGAGTACCGGGGACCGCTTCCGGTTGGGGGCGCGCCCAGTATCCGCATCCACGGGCCGCTGCCGACTGGACCTAGGTCCACTCGCTGCTTGCCCATGACACCGCTAGCCTTGGCTGCAGGGGTGGCAATGGGCCATCCGCACGCTCATGCCTGGGGGAGGACCGAATGAAACGGAATTGTTTGAGTCTCATGATCGGCGCGCTGCTGGCCACGGGGCCGGTACTGGCACAGGAATCACCGACGGCAGGCAGATCCGCTTCGCCGACCAACCTGGACAGCATCAAGGTCACCGCGCGCAAGCGTGAGGAAACCCTGCAGGAAGTGCCGGTGGCAGTCACCGCCTTTACCTCGGAGGCGCTGGACAGGATGAATGTCCAGGACATCAGCGACCTGGACGCGCAGGTGCCCAACCTGACCATCTACGCGGCGCGCGGCGCCAGCAGCACGGTCACCGCCTACATCCGAGGCATCGGCCAGTCCGATCCCACCTGGGGCGCCGATCCGGGCGTAGGCATCTACCTGGATGACGTCTACATCGCGCGCCCGCAGGGTGCGCTGCTGGATGTGTTCGATGTCTCGCGTATCGAGGTGCTCCGCGGCCCGCAGGGCACGCTCTACGGCAAGAACACCATCGGCGGCGCGATCAAGTACATCTCGCGCGGCCTGCCCACCCAGACCGAGGGCTTCGCCCAGATCACCGTGGGCAACTACAGCCAGCTGGATGCGAAGGCGGCCATCGGCGGCCCGATTGGCGGCGCCGACAGTGGCCTGCGCGCCCGTGTGGCGGTGGCCAGCATGAACCACGACGGGTTTGGCGAGAACACCTTCAACGGCCAGCCGGTCAGCGACAAGCAGATCAATGCCGCACGACTGAACGTCGGCGCGTACGCGGGCGATGACTTCGACGTGCAGTTCGCACTGGACTGGATCGATGACCAGTCCGGCATGCGCGGTTCGAAGATGCTGGCGCCCAATCCGTTCCTGCGCGCATACCCGCCGATGGACAGCCGCTATGACATCCGCTCGGGCATGCGCAACCTCAACAACGTGGAGAGCAAGGGTGCCTCGGCCACGGTGAACTGGCGGCCGAACGACGACATTGCACTGAAGTACGTGGTCGCCAAGCGTGAATCGGACAGCGAGGCCAACATCGACTTCGATACCGCGCCGGTCAAGCTGGCCGACGTGGGTGGCACCTATCACGACGACCAGGTCAGCAACGAAGTGCAATTGAACTACGATGCCGGCGGCCGGGTGCGCGGTGTGGTCGGCCTGTACCAGTTCAGTGGCGAGGCGGGCGGCCAGATCCAGAACAGCTACTTCAGTGCGCAGTTCGCCGACAACCAGGGCAAGGTGTTGACCGACAGCATCGCGCTGTACGCGGACTGGACCTTCGACCTGACCAGCAAACTCAAGCTGGATGTGGGCGCCCGTTACACCGACGAGGACAAGCGCGCGATCGTGCTGAACCGCCTGTACGCCGACCCGGGTTTCAGCCGGCCGGTGGCGGTGACCGCGGACTTCGACAAGAAGACCAACTTCAAGAACGTCTCGCCCAAGGTCTCGCTGGACTACCAGATCACTCCGGACATCATGGTCTACGGCCTGGCCACGCGTGGCTTCAAGTCCGGTGGCTACAACATCCGCGCCAACGCTGTGGCCGTGCCACGCTCGGCCGAGCCGTTCGACGACGAGACCGTGGACAGCTACGAGGTCGGCAGCAAGATGGCCTTCCTCGACCAGCGCCTGTTCCTCAATCTGTCGGCCTTCTACAACAAGTACAAGGACATCCAGTTGTCGGTGTTCACCGGCCTGGATACCAATGGCGATGGCGTCGATGACTCCTTCTTCGGTGATTTCACCAATGCCGGCGCAGGTACGGTCAAAGGCCTGGAAGTCGAGTACCAGTACCTGCCCAGCCAGCACTGGCTGATTTCCGGCAACCTGGCGTGGCTGGATACCAAGTACGACGAGTACATGGATCGTGGCGTCAACGTGGCCAGGCAGATGAAGTTCACCAACGCGCCGGAGTTCTCGGGCGCGTTCAACGTGGAGTACCGCACCGAGCTGGCCAATGGCAGCAACCTGTCGGCACGGGTGAGCTACAGCTACCAGAGCGAGGTGTGGCCGACCACCGACCTGAGCCCGGTGATCCGCCAGCAGGGCTACGGGCTGGTCAATGCCGGCGTCATCTGGCGCCTGGATGATGCGTGGACCTTCTCGCTGCAGGGCACCAACCTGGCCGACAAGGAATACCGCACCACCGGCTACAACATCCCGGCGGTCGGCACGCTGATTGGCTTCTATGGTCCGCCACGCCAATATAGCCTCAGCGTCCGTTACGATTTCTAGCGCATCCGTTACGATCTCCAGGAAGCTTCTGCATGACGCAGTCTTACGACGACCTTTACTGGAACAGCAATGATGGGTTGCGCCTGCACGCGCGCGACCATGCACCCGGTGCGGGGCAGGCAGCGCGTGGCACGGTGGTCTGCATTCCCGGGCTGACCCGCAATGGCGCCGATTTCGATGCGCTTGCCGATGTGCTCACCGCCGAGGGCTGGCGCGTGATCGCGGTCGACCTGCGCGGTCGCGCAGGCTCGGAACGCGCATATGACCCGTCCAGCTACAACCCGCGTGCCTATGCGGATGACATGGTTGCGCTGCTGCGCTCGCAGAACATCGCCAAGGCGGTATTCGTCGGCACCTCGCTGGGCGTGCTGGTGACCATCACCCTCGCCTCGCGTGAGCCTGAGCGGATTGCCGGGGCAGTGCTCAATGATGCTGGCCCCAAGGTGCCTCGTGAAGCGCTGGCGCGGATTGGAAAGTACGCCGGCAAGCCGGTGCCGCCGATGGATCTGGAACAAGCCACGGCCTACGTGGCGTCGATCGGCAAGGCCGCCTTCCCGCGTTTCAGCAGCGATGACTGGCGGGCAATGGCGGTGCGCACCTTCCGCCCACGCAGCGATGGCCTGCTGGAGCTGGACTATGACCCGGCGGTGATCCGTACCACGCGGCCGTGGCTGCTATGGTTGCTGCGGCCGGTGCTGTGGCGTGCCGTTCGCGGGCTGACCGCACGGGTGCCGGTACTGGTAGTCCGGGGTGCGCTGTCGGACATCCTGCCGGCCGATGTCGCGCGGCAGATGGCCGCGACCTCGGAAAGCGCCCGCCTGGTCGAAGTGCCGGATGTCGGTCATGCGCCGATGCTGTCCGAACCCGAGGCGCGAGACGCGATCCTGGCGCTGCTGGAGCGTCTGCGGTGAGTGCCGGGGCTCCGATCGACGCGCTACCCACTGCCTTGCAGGCGCTGCGGCAATGGGCAGCAAGCGAGCGCTTGAGCGCCGGCACACCCATCACGCAATCGCGCATCGACACTTTCGCCGACGCCACCGGTGACCACAACTGGATCCACGTCGATCCGCTGCGGGCACGGGCCGAGCTGCCCGGCGGGCAGACCATCGCGCACGGCTTCCTGCTGCTGTCGCTCACCGTGGAAGACGATGTTGCAGCCCTCACCGGCTTCCCCGGCATCGCCCATGTGCTCAACTACGGCCTCAACAAGGTCCGCTTCCTGGCGCCGGTACCCAGCGGGTCCGGGGTGCGGGTGCGCTCGCAGCTGCTGTCACTGGAGGCGCGCCAGCCCGGCCAGTGGCTGCTGACCCAGCGCAAGGCCGTCGAGCGGGTTGCCGATGGCGAGCTGGCACTGGTCGCTGAGCAGCTGTCACTGATCGTGGTCGTCCCCTAGCACCACCCTGCCCGGTTCTCTGCCTACACTGGAGCGATGTTGACGCCCTCCGTCGTTCTGTTCGCCTGTATTGCGTGGACCGTACTGCTGTTTGGCGTGGCCCTCTGGGGCGAGCGCCGGGGGCATCGGCTTTCGAAGGTGTGGCCGCTCATCTATGCGCTGTCGCTGGCAGTGCACTGCACCGCGTGGACCTATTACGGCGCGGCGTCGCAGGGCCTGCAATGGGGCTTCCCGATTCCACCGACCCTGGCGGGCATGGCGCTGATATTTGCGTTCGGCCTGCCGTTCCTGCTCCGCCTGGGGCGGCTGGCCAAGCAGCACAACAGTGCCACCATCGCCGATCTGGTTGTCGCGCGGCTGCGTGCGGATCGGGGACTCGGGTTCACCATCACCCTGGTCGCGCTGTTCGGCATCATTCCCTACATCGCCCTGCAGCTGAAGGCTGTCAGCCAGGGCCTGGGCGCTCTGCTCGGTGATCGCTTCGCGCCTGCCGGCGCGCAGCTGGACATGTCGTTCTGGTTCGCGTTGACGATGGCCGCGTTCACGCTGCTGTTCGGCGCACGCAAGGCGTCGGCCACCGAACCCAATCGTGGCATCGTGGTCGCGCTGGGGCTGGAGTCGCTATTGAAGCTGGTGGCGCTGCTGGCCATCGGCCTCTACGCGGCGCTGTCGGTGCGCCAGGCGGGCACGCCTTTGCTGGAGAAGATGGCACAGCTTCCACCACCGGCCATCATGCCGGACTACCTCACCATGGTCGCGCTGGGAGCAATCTCCGCGTTCACCCTGCCCCACCAGTTCCATGTCGGCGTGGTCGAGCTGCGCCAGACCTCGGACCTGAAGACGGCGCGCTGGCTGTTCCCGGTCTACCTGCTGCTGATCGGGCTGCCGTCGGTGCCGATGGCGCTGGCCGGTGCCGCGCAGCTGCCCGCATCGGTGTCGCCCGACCTGTACGTGCTGGCGCTGCCGCAGGCCGGTGGCCACCACCTGCTGGCCCTGCTGGCTTACCTGGGCAGCCTGAGCGCCGCCACCGGCATGATGATCCTTTCCGGGCTGACCCTGTCGATCATGCTCGGCAACCATGGCTTCGGTTCGAGGCTGCTGGACGGCATTGCCGGCGGCGCGGCGGCAGCTGACCTGCGTCCGCGCGTGCTGGCCTTCCGCCGCGCCGGCATCCTGGCCGTGTTCCTGATGTCGTGGCTGTACAGCCGGGCGATGAGTGACACCGAGGCACTCAGCGATTTCGGTCTGATGTCCTTCACTGCCCTCTCGCAGCTGGCACCGGCGGTGCTGCTGGCGGTGTATCGCCCGCGCACGCCCTCCCCGGCCATCATCGCCGGCATCGTGCTGGGGTCGCTGGCCTGGTTGTGGCTGGTACTGCTGCCGATGGTGGTCCCCGCCGCGCCGGCGTCGACCGCCCCTGACGGACTGCATTGGTTGGCCGTGGTCTCGCTGCGCCCGCAGCCGGGCCATATCGCCATCAGCATGGGCGCCAGCCTGGCGGTGAACCTCCTGACGATTGCGCTGGTGTCGCGCGCGGTGCGCCCTTCGTTGCCGCGACGACGGGATGCGGTGGCGGCCGCCTCGCTGCGCAAGACGGCCGGACGCTTCCTCGGCCAGGAGCGGGCCCGGCAACTGATGGACGGGCATGCCGGGCAGCTGCTGGATGACGACCGGGTCATCACCATCGAACGCGAACTGACCGCCGTGGTCGGTGCGGGCATGGCGAGGCTGCTGGTGGAGGCCGCTCGCGACGGCGGCACTGCGCCACTGGACGCGGTGACCCGTGCAGTCGGCGAAGCAACCCAGGTGCTGCGCTTCAACCAGCGCCTGCTGGAGGCGGCGCTGGAGAACATGAGCCAGGGCATCAGCGTGGTCGACGCGCAGCTGCAGCTGGTGGCCTGGAACAGCCGCTACGCCGCGTTGTTCAAGTTTCCGCCCGAGTTGCTGCAGGTCGGGCAGCCGGTGGTCAATCTGACAGCGTGGGCGCTGGCCGAACTGAAGATCGGCGACGGCCCTGGTGACTCTCGCGACAAGGCCCTGCAGCGTCGCGCCGCACACATGCGGCGTGGCACGCCGCATCTGTCCGAACGGATCTTCCCCGACAACACCATCGTCGAGATCCGTGGCAATCCGATGCCCGGCGGTGGCTACGTGGCCACCTTCACCGACGTCACCGCCTTCCGCCGCGCCGAGGAAGCGCTCAAGCGCAGCAATGAAACCCTGGAGCGCCGCGTACAGGACCGCACCGCACGGCTGGAACAGGCAGTGCACGAAGCCGAGCGCGCGAACGTTGCCAAGACACGCTTCCTGACGGCGGTCGGCCACGACCTGATCCAGCCACTGCATGCGGCGCAGCTGCTGACCGATGCGATGTCGCAGCACATCGAATCGGAGTTCCTCGACAGTTTCCTGCGCCAGATCCGTGGTGCGCTGGACTCCACCGACGACCTGCTGTCCGGGCTGCTGGATATCTCCCGGCTTGAGGCGGGCGGGCTGGTCGCCGATCCGCGCCCCTTCGCGCTGTCGACCGTCCTGGATCCGCTCGCGCAGGAGTTCGCGGTACTTGCGGCGGCGCGCGGCCTGCAGTTCCGCCATGTGCGGAGCCAGGCCTGGGTCCATAGCGACCCCCTGCTGCTGCGCCGGGTGCTGCAGAACTTCCTGGCCAATGCCATTCGTTACACCCGCCATGGCGGTGTGTTGCTCGGTGTGCGCCGCCAGGGACAGGCACTGCTGATCGGTGTGCATGACACCGGCCCCGGCATTGCTCCGGAGCAGCAGGCGGTGGTGTTCGAGGAGTTCCACCGGGTCGATCGCAGCAACGGCCAGGGACTGGGCCTGGGCTTGACCATCGCGCACCGCATCGCCGACCTGCTGCATGCGCCGCTGCAGTTGCGCAGCGTGCTCGATCACGGCTCGGCGTTCTCGATCAGCGTGGTGCGGGCAGCACCGCCGGCAGCCCCGCGCGCGGAGTCCACCGCAGCGGGCACCAGCACCATCAAGGGCATCCGCGTGCTGGTGGTCGACAACGACGCGGACGCGCTGGAGGCGATGCGGCAGATGCTGCTGGCCTGGGGCTGCGAAGTGGTCGCGGTGCGCGCCGCCAGCGAGGTCGGCGCGTCGGCACATGTGGCCGCACTGTGGTTGTTCGACTACCACCTGGATGATGGCGATACCGGCGTGGCGCTCTGGCAGCGGCTGCAAGCCGAGCATGGGCAGCGGCCGACAGTGATCCTCAGCGCCGATACCGGCAGCGATACGCGCGAGGCGGTGCGTGCGGCAGGGCTTTCACTGTTGAACAAGCCCTTCAAGCCACTGGCGCTGCGCTGGGCGATCAACCATCTGCTGGCAGCACCTGGCACAGCAACATCCTGAGAGATCAGGTGTCCTGGGTACCTTCAATCTGCCGGGACGGATCGGCCAATCCCATTTCGTGCAGCACGCGGATCGCCTGTGCACGGTTGCGGACTCCCAGCCGCTCCATGATGCGGGTCATGTGCGCCTTGACGGTGCGCAGCTGTACACCCAGCCGGTCGGCAATCTGCTTGTTGAGCAGCCCTTCGGCCACCAGGCTCAGCACCTTGTACTGATGTGCGGACAGGCTGGCCAGGCGCGCAGCGAGGTCGGCATCCTTGCTGAAGGGCGCCACCCGCGCCACTGGCTCACGCAGCAGTGCAGGAATCCAGCGTTCGCCCTCCAGTACCGACTGCAGCGCAGACTGCAGCTCGTTCAGCCCGGAACTTTTGGGCAGGTAGCCGGCCGCGCCCAGGTCGACTGCGCGGCGGATCACCTGCGGCTCTTCGTTGGCCGAGACGATGATGATCGCCAGTCCGGGCTGCAATGCACGGATGGTTGCAAGGCCGGCAAGCCCATGGTTGCCGGGCATGTGCAGGTCCAGCAGCATCAGGTCGATCTGCTGGTGTTCCAGGACCTCGAGCACGCTGTCCAGCGAGTCGGCCTCGCTGATCTGCAGATCGGCCACTGCCTCTTCGGCCGCACGATGCAGTGCCGCGCGGAACAAGGGATGGTCATCGGCGATGAGCAGGGTCGGCATGTCCAGGCGAGAGTAGCAAATCGTCCGCGGTTGGACAGGGGTACCTAGGTACGCTGGCGCGCTCAGGCGGGATTGCTAGTGTGGACGAATGAAGACCGGCCACTGACAGGCCACCCACGAGGTCACCCCATGTCATTCGCTCCCGATGCCTCTGCCTATCCGCTGCTGATCAAGCAACTGCTGCACACGCCGCTTGCGGTGAATCCTGACCAGGAGATCGTCTACGGCGATTCGGTCCGCTTCGACTACCGCACCCTGCAGGCGCGCATCTGCCAGTTGGCCGGACTGCTGACTTCGTTGGGGGTGAAGCACGGCGATACGGTTGCGGTGATGGACTGGGACAGCAACCGCTATCTGGAAGCGTACTTCGCCGTGCCGATGATCGGCGCGGTGCTGATGATGGTGAACGTGCGCCTGGCGCCCGAGCAGATCGCCTATACGCTGAACCACAGCGGTGCACGGGTGATCCTCGCCAACCGTGAGTTCCTGCCGATACTGGAAGGCATCGACGGACAGTTGCCAGACCTGCGCACGCGCATCCTGCTGGACGATGCCGGCGGCCCGTTGCCAGACGGTTTCGTGACCGAGTACGAAGCCGGTCTGCGGACTGCCACTGCGACCACCGATTTCCCGGACTTCGACGAGAACACCCGCGCAACGGTGTTCTACACCACCGGCACCACCGGCCTGCCCAAAGGCGTCTACTTCAGCCATCGGCAACTGGTCCTGCATTCGCTGGCAGGGATGGCGGCGCTGGGCAGCGCGGCCAGCCAGGGGCGCCTGCACCGCGGTGATGTCTACATGCCGATCACCCCCATGTTCCATGTGCACGCCTGGGGCCTGCCGTATGTGGCGACACTGCTGGGCATCAAGCAGGTCTACCCCGGCCGCTATCTGCCAGCCAGCCTGCTGGCATTGATCGCCCGCGAGAAAGTGACCTTCTCGCACTGCGTGCCGACCATCCTGCATATGCTGCTGGAGCACCCGCTCGCGGCGGAGACGGACCTGGGCAACTGGAAGGTGATCATCGGCGGCGCGGCCCTACCGCGGGCATTGGCGCAGCGGGCACTGGCACGCGGCATCGACATCTTCGGTGGCTACGGCATGTCCGAGACCTGCCCGCTGCTGACCCTGGCGCAAATCGATGCGGATGCCGTGACCGATACGGATGAGGTTCTTTCGCTGCGCACCAAAGCCGGCATTCCGGTACCGCTGGTTGACCTGCGCATTGTCGATCCAGACATGAAGGATGTGGCACACGATGGCATGGCCACCGGCGAGGTCGTGGTGCGGGCGCCCTGGCTCACCCAGGGTTACCTGCACAATCCGGATGCATCGGCGGCATTGTGGGCAGGCGGCTACCTGCACACCGGGGACATCGGCAACATCGACAGCGGCGGCTACCTGCGCGTGACCGACCGCATCAAGGATGTGATCAAGACCGGTGGCGAGTGGATCTCATCGCTTGCGCTGGAGGACATCATCGCGCTGCATCCGGCGGTCAGCGAGGTCGCGGTGATCGGTATCGCCGACACGAAATGGGGCGAGCGGCCGTTGCCGCTGGTGGTCAGGCAGCCTGGCAGTGAGGTGACCGAAGCGGAGATCATCGAACTGGTCGCTGCGCGAAGCCGCTCAGGGGACATCTCACGGTATGCGATTCCGGAACGGGTCAGTTTCGTGGAATCGATCGAGCGGACCAGCGTGGGCAAGATCAACAAGAAGAAGCTGCGTGGGTTGCATGACCCAGCGACTGGCTCGGGCCGTGGGTGATCTCCGCCCGATTGCCGAGGTCAATGCTCGCACGCCAAGGTATGAAGCGGCGCCCCGGGACGATGATCTCCCGGGGCACCACTGCTGTGCAGCAGACCTGGTTCAGTTCCGCCAGGACCGGTCACCCTCAGTCGATGCAAGGTCCCTTCGCAGCGATCTCCGTGCCGGATCCCTTCGCACCGATGCTGGCCGGGCCCTGGCATGCATCAAAGCTGTACTTGATCAGCTTCCACGACCCACTCGACCATCGGTATGTCCACGACTCGGAAGCACCGCTCGGCAAGGTATTGGAGATCGAGATGACCTCGCCCTCCACACCGCGTGCAGGCAATGGAACAGGCGGGCCCGCCGCACCGGCCGGCTTCAGGCTGCCAGCAGACTGATAGCTGTGCGAGATGGCCAGTTCGCCCGTCTGCAACGCCGGCGCGTAGGCGGGCGAATTCCGTTTGATCCAATCGACGATGTAGCCGGCTTCCAGCGAATCCGACGCGTACGTGGCCTTCGTAACTACAGTGGCGGTCGCGGTGCCCGCGATCGGTCCTGCATTGACGCCCCCACCGGGGACTCCACTCAGTGCCAGCACCAATGGCAGCGCCGCGCCCAACAGCGAGAACTTCATACCCTGCTCCTTGTGTGTATGCAGCTTTCTCAACGGGCCGTCTATGACCCGCGGGCAGTGTAGGCATTGCGGACAGGTTGGGCATCGGCGCAGTCATGCCCATTTCTCATATCCATCAGGCTTCGAGCGCGAGCTGCCCTGCTGAAGGTCGCAGCGCCGATTGTGTTGAACGCGGCGCTCAGATCCGCGTCGTTGCCATGAACCGTTCGCGGTCCTGCTGCGTACGGCGGCGGATCTCCTCCAGCGCCTGGCTTTCGGTGGCCTGCAGCATCGCTTCGAACAGGCGCTGGAAGTGATGGCGCATCGCATTGCGTGCCGCCACCGGATCACGGGCGCGCAGCGCTTCGAAGATGGCCATGTGCTCATCGGCACGGCTGGCGCCATCGTCATGGCAGACCCGCGAATAGACCTCGGTGACGCGCGGCAGCTCGCTGCGCATGCGCCAGATCTGCTGCACGAAGTACTCCACTACCGGATTGCCTGACAGGCGGGCAATGGTCAGATGGAAACGGCGATCGTACTCACCGGCTTCCTCGTCGCTCAGGTCGCGACGGCACAGCGCTTCGGCCAGCCCCTGCAGTTCGGCGATGCCGGCATCATCCAGGTTGCTGGCGGCCAGCGCGGCAGCCTCGGCCTCGAATACCGCGCGGGCAGCGGTGAGGTCGAAGGCACTGACATCCGGCAACCCACCCGGGACCTGCGTCGGCCGCGGCTTCACATGCACGCCGGAGCCGATGCGGATGGCGATCCAACCCTGTGCTTCCAGTGCGATCTCGGCCTCGCGGATGGTCACCCGGCTGACGCCGAACCGTTCAGCCAGCTCACGCTCGCCCGGCAGGCGCGAGCCCGGCGGAAACTCGCCGTCCTCGATCAGCTTGCGGAGCTTGGCGGCGATGGTCTGGTAAAGGCGGTTGGCGGACATGCGGCTGACCCTTGGCGATTCCCTCCGGGCCCCTGCCCTGCCACCGCGGCCGGCAAGGGTCCGGTTGGAGCGACGGCGCGACCACTGGCCGCGCCGCCCTGTTCAGAACTTGTATCGTACACCGAAATACGCACGCCGCCCGTAGGTCACCACTTCGCGGAAGTTCCCATAAAGCGGCTGGTAGGCCACGCGCGGCTCGTTGGTCAGGTTCATCAGTTCCAGCGACAGCGACAACTGCTTGTTCACCCGGTAACGCAGGCGCAGGTCGACGCTGGTGTTGTCGTCGTAGTAGCGGTTCTGCTGAGCGGTATTGCCAGTGAAGTCCTGGTAATAGTGCGAGCGGAACTTGCCGATGGCCTGGATGTTGAAGCGCCCAACGTCCCAGTAGATCGAACCGGACAGCACGTGCCGCGAGAAACCGCTCAGACCCGCCGGTGGCACGATGGCCGGAATGATCGTGCCATCACTGGCCAGCTGCTCGCCCAGCCGCGAATCCTGGGTGTGGTAGTCGGCATCGGCGTAGTTGTAGCTGACCTTGAAGCCCAGCCCGTCGAACGGCTTGGGCAGGTACGACAGTCGATGGGTAGCGCTCAGCTCGAAGCCGGTCAGCGTGCTGTCTTCGTCGGTGGTCACCTGCTGCCGCACCGGCACGGTCACGCTCTGTCCATCGATGGTGTAGGTCTCCGGCACCAGCGCCGTGGCGGTGCCGCCGTTGAACTGTTTCCAGTACACCGCACCGGCCAGCAGGGTGTCCGGGTTCGGGTACCACTCCAGCGACAGGTCTCCGTTCCAGGACATCAGGGGTTGTGCAGCTGGGTTGCCACTGGCGCTGATGTCGTCCAGCGCATCGGCCAGATTGCCGTAGGTGGCATCGCTGCTGACGTTGATGGTGCGCCCTGCGCCCAGCGCGGCGATATCCGGCCGTGACATCGCGCGGTAGGCGCCGACCCGCAGCAACAGGTCCGGCCGCAGTTCGAAAGCCGCGTTCAGGCTGGGCAGCAGCTTGTCGTTGCCCGCCTTGAACACCTGGGTGCTGTAGTCGCCGGTGGGCTGCAGACGGATCGTACCGTCTCCGTTGTCTTCAATGCGCAGGCCGGTACGCACCCCTTCGGAACGCACATCGGTCTTCACCCAGCGCAGGCCAAGGTTGCCGGTCACCGGCAGCCCAAACAGCGTGCTGCTGAACTCGCCCATCAGGTAGAGCGCGCGGGTCTTCTCGGTGATATCGACATTGTTCGGATCCTGGAAGCCCGGATCGAGGCCGCTGTCCAGGCTGCCACGGAACGACTGGTACAGGCAGTTCGGATCGAAGTACGCCCAGGACGAAATCGTGTTGCCGCTGGCCGCATCCATGAAGTCATCCTGCGGGAACGGCGCGCGGCAGGCCTGGTTGGCGGCGATGATCTTCGCTTTGTCGGCCGCCACGCGCTGGTCGTAGTCGGTTACCAGGGTGTTGTCGCGCAGGCGGTAGTCGGCCTGGCTGGCGCGCACGCCGCCTTTGATGCGGGTGAAGAAACCGGACTCCGGCATGAAGCTGGCATCGAAGCGGCCGGCCTTGATCCTGTGGTCGTTCTCCGTTGCGCTGGAGGTGACGCGCGCCGCGCCGGTGTAGGCGTCCCAGTTGTTGGGGTCGAAGTTCGGCGCCAGGGCAACACTGGGCACTTCGCCATGCCAGTCCCAGTCGTAGTCCACGTACCCGGTGGCGCCACTGCTGATGCCGGGAACGATGGCATTGTTGACGTCGCGCTGGTTGGCGCGCAGCCGGGTCATGCGCTCGCTGTCGAGACGATTGGTGTGCGAGTAGGAAAGATCGGTGGACAGTTCCCACGCCGCGCTTGGCCGCAGGATCAGATTCAGGCCACCACCGGTGTATTCCTCACCGCGCCAATAGCGGTTGGAGGTGGAATCGATCGAAGTGCTGCCATGCAGGTGGCGCACGATACCCTCGTCGTCCACCTCGCGCTGGGTAATGCCGCGGCGCGCATTGGACAGGCTCAGGTCACTGCGGTTCTCGTACCAGTTGCGCTGGGTGTGCTCAAAGTCGACATTCAATTCGACCACGTCATTGGGCCGCCACTGCAGTGCGGCGAACTCGCTCTGCCGATCGTTGCGCTCCTGCTTGAGGCGGTAGATGCGGCTGCTCGGCACCAGGTAATACGGCGCACCGTTGGCGATGGCCTGTGCACTGACTTCGCCACAGTTGGCATTGGCCACGTTCTGCGTGCCATCGCAGGCATACCAGGTGGAACCGCTGGTGATGCTTTCTTCCGGATCGGTACCTTCCAGGCGCTGGAAGCCCAGCGATATGCCCAGCTTCTGCCCGTTGCCGAACTCGAACTGGTCGATGTAGCTGGCGGTGCCACGGTAGCCGATGCCGTCGTCGTCGCGGT
This sequence comes from Stenotrophomonas maltophilia R551-3, assembly GCF_000020665.1. Taxonomy (NCBI): domain Bacteria; kingdom Pseudomonadati; phylum Pseudomonadota; class Gammaproteobacteria; order Lysobacterales; family Lysobacteraceae; genus Stenotrophomonas; species Stenotrophomonas maltophilia. Next base: position 2,319,021 of record NC_011071.1, read on the forward strand.
ACTTCTTGTCATACTCGGCCCAGCTGCCACGCATATCGATCTGCGCCGAGCGCTTGCCGTACTCCAATGGACGTACCGTTTCCAGGCCGATGGTGCCAGCCACGCCACCTTCGATGATGTCGGCGCGCTGGCTCTTGTAGATGGCCACGGTGTTGATCAGCTCAGCCGGGAACATATTGAAGTTCACCGAGCGGTCGCCACTGCCGTTGGTGATCTCGCGGCCGTTGAAATTGGTGCTGCTGAGGAAGGCGCCCAGGCCACGGATCGAGATTTCCGAGGCACCGGTCTTGTCGCGGGTCGAGGCGGCACCGGTCAGGGTCTCGATGGCATCGGCCAGCGACGGCGCCGGCAGGTCGCCGATGTCGTCGGCGGAGAGCACATCGGCAATGACCGTATCGTCGCGCTTCTTGTTGATCGAACTCTGCATGGACTCGCGGATGCCGGTGACCTGCACCTGGTCCAGCGTGGTGGGATCCTGCCCTGCCGCGTCCTTGCTGGATTGCGCCTGGGCCGTGGGCAGGCCCGCCAGCACGGCGAGCAGCGCCACGATCAGGGGTGTGGGGGACAACGAGATGCTGTGCACTGCTCCGGCGGGTCGCCGCATGGTTTCCTCCTCCCAAAGGATCGCCTGCATGCCAGGCGTGGGATGCAGCTTCGGCACGACGACATGAAAATGTCAACCAATTGGTATGCGATTTCGTAAATGCCTTTTATCTATACCACTTGGCCGCCATTTAATGTGCTTTTGCAGCATGACTTTGCGCCAACTCTGGCTTACAAAGGACCCCGAAGTGGTATGCAAGCCCACCCTGAAACGACGGCACGGCCGCCTCTGGAAGGATCTCATGCGCATTCGCTCGACTCACCAACCAGGATCCAGTTGTTTCATCGCGACGTGCCTGACCACTGGTCTGGCACTCTGCCTGACCACTCAGCCAGCGTCTGCGGCAAGCTGGCTGGTTCACGACATGGCCGAATTTGCGACGGCTTCGGCATCCCTGCAGCCAGGGGATGAAATCGTGCTGGCGGATGGCACCTGGACCGACGCCCGCCTCCTGCTGAAAGGCCAAGGCACGGACGCAGCACCGATCGTGCTGCGTGCGCAGACCCCGGGCAACGTGATCCTCAGCGGGCGCTCCGACCTGCGCCTGGCCGGCCGCTACCTGCAGGTGTCCAATCTGGTGTTCCGCAACGGCTACGCACCCGGCGACGCGGTGGTGGCGTTCCGCGAATCCAGCAAGGCGGTCGCCAGCAGCAGCCGCGTCACCGGCCTGGTGATCGACGACTACACCAACCCCGATGCCAGCGACCAGGACTACTGGGTTTCCTTCTATGGCAGCCACAACCGCCTCGACCACAGCCAGCTGCGCGGCAAGACCAATGCCGGCCCCACCGTGGTGGTGGTGCGCGATGCCACCCAGGGCCTGGACAACCAGCACCGTATCGATCACAACTGGTTCGGGCCGCGCCCGGCACTGGGCGTCAACGGTGGCGAAACGATACGCGTCGGCACCAGTGATAGCTCACTGAGCGACTCCAACAGTACGGTGGAGAACAACTGGTTCGAAGGCTGCGACGGCGAGACCGAGATCATCAGCAACAAGTCCGGCGGCAATACCTACCGCGGCAACGTGTTCTACCGTTCGGCCGGCGCGCTCACGCTACGCCATGGCAACGGCAACCGGGTGATCGACAACGTGTTCCTGGGCGACGACAAGGCCGGCACCGGCGGCGTGCGCATCATCAATGCCGACCAGACCGTCAGCAACAATTACTTCGAACGATTGGCCGGCTCCAGCAACCGTTCCGCGCTGGCGGTGATGGACGCGCAGGCCGATCCGCCGCTGTCCGGCTATGCGCCGGTGGTGAATGCCACGATCAGCCGCAATACCTTCGTGGATGTGGCGAAGATCAGTTTCGGCGTGGGCCATGACGAGGCCAAGGGCATCGTGGTGGCCGCGAGCAACAGTCGCTTCACCGGCAACCTGATCGTCAACCGCACCAGCAGGAACCCGCCCGATGCCGCCAGTTCGCTGGCCGGCATCAGCTTCAGCGGCAACCTGCAGTCGCCGCAGGCCAGCCCGGTGTTCCCCGGCGGTATCGAAGGCCGTGCGGTCACCCTGCAGCAGTCCGCCAATGAGTTGTGGGTACCTGCGCCCGCCCTGCCCACTGTCGGCGCCGATCCCGGCCTGGCGATGACGGCGCGCACAGCAACCGGCGTGGACTGGTATCCCAAGGTGGGCGAGGTTGCCCTGTCACGCACCAGCACCGGAGTCGATCGATGAGGTTGCAACCGCTGTCCGTTTCCCTGGTCCTGGCCCTGGCCGTTCCGTTCGCCCTGCTTCCCGCAGCGCCGCTGCTGGCGGCACCCGCCGCAGCCACTCGCCAGGCCGATACCGAACCAGTGCTGGTGACTGCCACGCAATGGCAGCAGATGGCCAGCGAAGGTAGCCGTTACCCGTGGTTTGCCAAGGAACAGGCACGCACGCAGAAGACCCTGCAGAAGATGATGAAGGCAGGTATCGACGTGCCGGTGCCCAAGGACAAAGGCGGCGGCCGCACCCATGAACAGCACAAGCGCAACTACCAGGCACTGCTGGCGGCCGGCACGCTGTACCGGCTGACCGGCGACAAGGCTTATGCTGATTACGCGCGTGACATGCTGCTGCAGTACGCCAAGCTCTACCCCACGCTTGGGCCGCATCCGGAAGGCCGCGGGCAGATTCCCGGCCGCGTGTTCTGGCAGGTACTGAACGATTCGGTGTGGCTGGTCAACGCCATCCAAGGCTATGACGCGATCCGTGATGCGCTGTCTGCCGAGGACCGCAACACCATCGAATCGAAGGTGTTGCGGCCGATGGCGGAGTTCCTGGTGAGCGAACCGAAGAACTACGACCAGATCCACAACCATGCGACCTGGGCGGTAGCTGCGACCGGCATGACCGGCTACGTGCTGCGCGACCCGGAGCTGGTGGAGAAATCCCTGCGTGGCAGCCAGAAGAACGACCAGTTCGGCTTCCTGCGCCAGATCGACCTGCTGTTCTCGCCCGATGGCTATTACGAGGAAGGCCCCTACTACCAGCGCTATGCGTTGGCGCCGTTCCTGCTGTTCGCCAACGCCATCGAGCGCAACGAGCCGCAGCGGAAGATCTTCCAGCGTCGCGATGGCGTACTGCTGAAGGCCGTGGACGTGTTGGTGCAGACCAGCTACGGCGGTCTGCTCTTCCCGATCAACGACGCCATCCTCGACAAAGGCATCGATACCGAGGAACTGGTGGCTGGCATCGGCATTGCTTACGCACGCACCGGTGACGACCGCCTGTTGTCGGTGGCCCAGCAGCAGAAACGCCTGCTGTTGTCCCCCGAGGGACTGCAGGTGGCGCAGGCACTGGCCGCCAACAAGGCCAAGCCCTTCGATTACCGTCCGATGCTGCTGCGCGATGGCCCGGACGGCGACCGCGGTGGCCTGGCGATCCTGCGCATGAACGGCGAACGCGGCCAGGCGCTGGTGCAGAAGGACACGATGCAGGGCATGGGCCATGGCCACTTCGACAAACTCAACTGGCTGTTCTACGACAACGGCAATCCGGTGGTGACCGACTACGGCGCTGCCCGCTTCCTCAACGTGGAAGCCAAGCGGGGTGGCATCTACCTGGCCGAGAACCGCAGCTGGGCCAAACAGACCGTGGCCCACAACACCCTGGTGGTGGACGAACAGAGCCACTTCAAGGGCGACTGGAAGCGCGGCGAGGAGCATGCCCCGCAGGTGCGCTTCTTCCAGGCCGATGCCGATACCCAGGTTGCCTCGGCGACCATGCGCGATGCCTACCCCGGCGTGGTGTTCACCCGCACCCAGGCGCTGCTGCGCCACCCCGACCTGGGCCTGCCGGTGGTGCTGGACCTGCTGCAGGTGCACGGCGACAAGGCCGCGCGCTACGACCTGCCGCTGCACTTCAACGGCCACATCGTCACCACCGGCTTCGAGGCAGAACACTTCCCCACCCAGCGCCCGGTGCTGGGCAAGGACAACGGCTACCAGCACCTGTGGCTGGATGCACGCAGCACGCCCGGCAGCGAATCGCGTTCCCTGGCGTGGCTGCTGGATGGGCGCTTCTACACCTACCGCTTCGGCAGCAGTGCGCCGGCACAGGCGCTGCTGGTGGAAAGTGGTGCCAACGATCCCGAGTTCAACCTGCGCCGTGAACCGGCCCTGCTGCAGCGCGTGGAAGGCCAGAAGGACGTGACCTTCTTCAGTGTGCTGGAGCCGCATGGCGAGTACAACGGCACCGCCGAGTACGTGCACGGCGCGGACAGCCGCATCAAGGACATCGTGCGCAGCCGGGGCAGCGATGCAGAGGTGATCGAACTGCGCCTGGCCAGCGGTGCACGCATCGCCCTCGGCGTGGCCGACGACAGCAGCGCCAAGGGCGAGCACAGCGTGACCGTGGACGGCCATGCCTACCGCTGGAGCGGCAGCCATGCACGCATGGACCGCAGCAAGGGTGACGGAAAATGAACGGCCCTGCCGTGGTGGCCAACCTGCGCAAGGTGCCGGTGCGTTCAGCAGTGCGCTGGTTGATCGTGGGCCTGATCGCCGTCGCTACGGTCATCAACTACATCGACCGCAATGCACTGGCGGTGATGTGGCCGGAAATCGCCAGGGAAGTAGGCGCGACCAAGGACGACTATGCCCTGCTGGTAACGGTGTTCATGCTGTTCTACGCCGCCGGCCAGTTCCTGTTCGGGCGCCTGTTCGACATGATCGGCACGCGGCTGGGTTTCGCGCTGTCGATCAGCGTGTGGTCGATCTCCATCGCGCTGCATGCGGTCACCCACTCCATCCTGTCCTTCAGCCTGGTGCGCGCGATGCTGGGCATCAGCGAGGCAGGCGCATGGCCAGGCGCGGTCAAGGCCAATGCCGAATGGTTCCCGGCGCGCGAGCGCGCACTGGCACAAGGCGTGTTCAATGCAGGCGCATCGGTCGGCGCGATCATTTCCGCACCGGCCATCGCCGGCCTGTATCTGTGGCTGGGCTGGCGCGGCACCTTCGTGTTGGTTGGTGCCATCGGCTTTCTGTGGTTGCTGCCGTGGCTGTTTGTCTACCGCGCCGGGCCGGACAAGCATCCGTGGGTGAGCGATGCGGAGCGGCGCCTGATCCAGGAAGACCAGGCCGGTCAACAGACGGAGGCGGCTCCGAAAGCCAGCGTGCGCGAGCTGCTGGCCCATCGCCAGAGCTGGGGCATGCTCGCCTGCCGCTTCCTGCTGGATCCCATCTGGTGGCTGTTCGTGTCCTGGCTGCCGATCTACCTGGCTGAAACGTTCGGCTTCGACATCAAGCAGATCGGACTGTTCGCCTGGGTACCCTTCGTCGGCGCGATGCTGGGCAGCCTCAGTGGTGGCTGGCTGTCGGGTCGCATGATCCGCGCCGGGCACAGCGTGGACCGCGCCCGCAAGCTGGCCATCACGCTGGGCTGCGTGATCATGGCCCCTGCCCTGCTGGGTGCTGTGCTGGCCAACCAGCCGCTGCTGGCGGTGCTGGCGATCGCTGCGGTGCTGTTCGGATTCCAGGTGGCCATCGGCAACATCCAGACCCTGCCCGGCGACCTGTTCGACGGCCGTTCGGTGGGCACGCTGGCGGGCCTGGGTGGCCTGGCGGCGGTCGCCGGCACCTTGATCACCACCTGGCTGGTGCCGGTGCTGACCCGCCACTCCTATGCCCCGATCTTCATCCTCGTCGCCGCGCTGGTGCCGCTGTCGCTGGCTGCACTGTGGTGGTGGACCGGGCCGATCCACAAGCTCGACCGTCGCGGCGGCTGAGCCTGGCCCTCCTTCTCTTCCAAGTACATCCATTCCCCCGCAAACCAAGGAGTTTTCCGCATGTCGTTCCAGGACAAGGTGGCCATTGTCACCGGCGGTGGCCGCGATATCGGCCGCGCCGTCTCGATCAAGCTGGCCGCTGCAGGCGCCCGTGTCTGCCTCAATTACGCCAATGACGAAGCCAGTGCACTGGAGACGCTGGCGATGATCGAGGCTGCCGGCGGCCAGGCTATCGCCCATCGCGCCGATGTCACCGATGCCGCTGCAGTGGCCGGCCTGGTAGCTGCAGCACAGGCGGCGTTCGGCCAGCGCATCGACCTGCTGGTGAACGTGGCCGGTGGCATGGTGCAGCGTCGCCCGCTGGCCGACATCGACCCGGCGTTCTTCCACGCCGTGATGGACCTGAATCTGACCTCGACCTACCTGACCACGCACGCGGTGGTGCCGCACATGCGCGACGGCGCGGCCATCGTCAACTTCGCCTCGCAGGCAGGTCGTGATGGCGGTGGCCCGGGCGCATCGATCTACGCCACCGCCAAGGCGGCAGTGATGACCTTCACCCGTGCCATGGCCAAGGAGCTGGGGCCGAAGGGCATCCGCGTGAATGCACTGTGCTGCGGCATGATCGCCACCCGCTTCCATGATGAGTTCACCAAGCCGGAAGTGCGCACCGCGGTGGCGGGCGCCACCCCGCTGCGCCGCCAGGGTCTGCCAGAAGAAGCGGCGGATGCGGCGGTCTACCTGGCGTCGGATGCGGCGGCGTTCATCACCGGTGCGAATCTGGATGTCAACGGCGGCACCTACTTCTCCTGATACCTGACCGGACTCCTGCCCATGCAGCGCTGGACACTTCTGCTTTCATTGACACTCTGTTCCGTCATGACCGCCCCCGCCGCATGGGCGGCGCCGGTCTGGGTCACCGCATGGACCGCGTCACCGGCGCCCGACCGCAGGGACGGAACGCCCGAGGCCCCCGTACAGTTCGCCGCGCAGACCGTGCGCCAGGACATGCGCATCGGCAGCCGTGGCGACGCGTTGCGGCTGCGCATCAGCAACGAACTCGGCACGGCGCCGTTACGGGTCGAGGACCTGCGCGCAGGAGTGAAAAACGGCGATTCCGCCCCTCTGCCGGTAACGGTGGATGGCCGCGCGGTCATCGAGGTGCCGGTGGGTGCCGCGCTGCTGAGCGACCCGGTACCGATGCCGGTGGCGGCGCTGCAGGAGATCAGCGTAACGGCCTACTTCCCGCAGCCTACCCATCCCGCCGTGCGCCGCACCGAAGTGCGGGTAGCGGACGGCAGGCAGACATCGGTTGCCGACAGCGTGCGGCTGAGCTACCAGCAGAACGTGTTCTCGGCGGTGATGGTGCAGCGCGCTGATCGTCCCCAGGTGATCGTGGCACTCGGCGATTCCATCACGGAAGGTGCCACCGCCCGTCGCGGAACCTTCAACCAGTGGCCGGAGCGATTGGCGCAGCGCCTGCAGCAAGCCTGCCCGAACCGGTTCGTGGTACTCAATCAGGGCATCAGCGGCAACAAGCTGCTTGACCATGGCCGCAGCCACAGCGCCCTGTCACGATTGGATCGCGATGTGATCGCGGTGGCCGATGCCGATCAGGTCATCCTGTTCGAGGGCATCAATGACATCCGCCACGGTGGTGACACGCAGCCGCTGCCTGGACGCAGTGCGGCGGACATGCTGCTGGGCTATCAGCAGGTTGCAGCGCGACTGCATGCGCACGGCATCCGCGCCTGGCTGGGTACGTTGACCCCATTCGGTGGTTCCGAGCGCTACGAGCCCGTGTCCGCAGCGACCCGCACCTCGATCAACCAGTGGGCACGCGGTGGGAAGACCGGGTTCGATGGCATCATCGATTTCGATGCCGCGCTGCGTGACCCGAAGGCCGTGGAATCGTTGCCCAACGACATCACCCGCGACCACCTGCACCCCAATGACGAAGGCTACCGGCGCATGGCCGATGCCATCGATCTGCGCATGCTGGGCTGCACCCCCACCGAATGAGAGAGAACCGATGAGCCGCGTCGTTTGTTTCGGTGAACTGCTGCTGCGCCTTGGCGCACCCGGTCGTGAACTGCTGCTGCAGACACCGCAGCTGCAGGTCCACGTGGGGGGCGCCGAGGCCAATGTGGCGGTCTCACTGGCCTGTTTCGGCCACGATGTGCAGATGGTCAGTACGGTGCCCGGCAACGCGCTGGGCCGGCATGCCGTGGCCGAGCTGCGGCGGCATGGTGTGGGCGTGGCAGGTCTGCGTGAAGTCGACCGAGACCGCATGGGCCTGTATTTCCTGGCCACCGGCGCGCTGCAGCGCGCCAGTGAAGTGGTGTATGACCGGGCAGGTTCGGCATTCGCCAACACTGCACTTGCCGACCATGACTGGCCAACGCTGTTGCGTGATGCGCAGTGGCTGCACCTTTCCGGCGTCAGTCCGGCGCTGGGCGCCAATGTGGCCGAATCCGTCTTGAGCGCTGCACGGGCCGCACGCAGGTCAGGCGTGCGTGTGTCCTTCGACGGCAACTACCGACCTTCGCTCTGGCAGCGTTGGGGCGGCAACGCCGCCGCCATCCTGCGGGAGCTGTTCGCCGAAGCGGATATCGTCTTTGCCGATCATCGCGATATTGAACTGGTGCTGGGACTGCGCTTCGCTCAGGACACCCCCATCGCGCGCACGTCGGCCGCTGCAGCGGCCGCGTTTGCCGCGTTCCCGCAGCTGCAGTGGCTGGCCTGCACCCAGCGCGAGCTGGTCAGTGCCGACCATCACGTACTGGGCGCACTGCTGCTGGGGCGCGACGGCACCCGCGCACAGGCACCCTCGCGACCACTGCCCGGCATCGTTGACAGGATTGGTGGCGGCGATGCATTTGCGGCCGGCATCCTGCATGGCCTGGTGTCTGGGTTCGATGCAGAGAGCACCGTCCGTTTCGGTCTGGCCGCAGGCGCATTGAAGCACTCCATTCCCGGGGACTTCAGTCCCGTGCGCGAGGCCGAGGTCCGGGCGCTGCTGGAGAGCGAGCAGTTCGACGTCCGGCGCTGATCGGACCGGTAGCCCGATTACTCTGCAGTCCGCGCCGCAGTGCCCTGATTGAGCCGAAGGTAGACGCTGCCGGTGCGGGTATCGAGCAGGAGATTGAACTGCTGCAGCGCCTCGCTGCCAAGAATTCCTTCACCGCCGGAGCCATCGTCATCAAGGGTGATCGAGGCCTTGGCATCTTTCAGCTGCAGGCTTGAAATGGTCGCCACAGGCACGCGCACGTCCACCGCCCTGATCCTGCGGCCCGCGCTGCCGCTGAACTGTGATGTTCCCAACCGCTCCGGGAACGCCGCCTGCAGATCATGGGTAGCACCGAATGCATAGGCCAGATCGATGCTGCCATTGCTGCCCGTGTCCAGTGCAAGCCAAGGCATGAAGGTACGACTGCCGTTGCTGAGCGCTACCTGGATGGCCGGGGTATTGTCGATCCAGCGCACGTTGGCCCTGACATACCCGACGAGTTCGGGAAGATCGTCATGCACGCGCAGCACGCTGCGGTCGTAGTCGATCTCCAGAACACTTCCCAGGAAGAAGGTCCAGCCCAGCACCGCATCGAAGGGTCTCCCCTGGTAGTTGATCACTACGGCTCCCATCGGTCGTCGCATGGCGCCGATCTGGACGGAGTTATGCGTGCTGTAGTCTAGAAAAGTCACTCCGTCGGAGCCGGTATTCTCGCTCTGGTCGTCAATGACCAGCTTTGCATCCCGTTGAACGTGCTTGGCAACCGCCAGCGCCGATGCGCCGGTATCGATGAGGAAGCGAAGCGGGCGCGAACCGTTGATTGAGCCTTCAACGTAGATCCGATGGTCTTTGCCCAGTTCGAAGGGAATCTCGGTGACCGCAGCGCTGGCCGTGAGCGGCCCCAGCAGGATCAGCACCATGCATCGGAATGCTGCGCGAGGAATTGCATGCATTGAGAGGCTCCTTCCCAAAGCGTGGCGCAGCGGGCGCTGTGCCCATCGCAGCTTGGATGCAGATACCGATGAAAAGGTTTAACGCTCCTGTGCAGTTGATTACCGAGCCGTCAGGCCCGGATCATTTGCCCGATATCCATGCTTCCAGTGCCGCAGTGTCTCTCATGTCGCCCTCATACCGGCGATGGGGAACGTGCGGTTGATTCGAACCACGCACCCGTCCCCGAAAAACCTTCATCGGCACCGAGATCCTGGCCAGCCCGCTGGGCAGCCGTTCCGGCCGTACATCCATGTAAAGGCTGTCGGCCGAGGTCTCCACGCCTACCTGCTCCGCACCCAGCTGCTTCCACAGGTCCAGTGCATCCAGGCAGGCCGAGCCACACGAGGCATCGGCCAGTACCACTACCCTGCCGCTGCGCATTGATCCGGCACGGACCGGCTTCGATGCCTCACCTGCCGGGATGCTGGAAGGGTCGTGCCACAGCGCCTCCCCTCTCCCAGCTGCCTGCACCATTCCCGCCGTCACGGTTTCCAGCATACGCAGCAGCTCGGGCGAGGCGTCGGGCGCCTGCTTCAACTTCTGCAGGAAACCGCGCAGCTGCGCGATGTTGGCATCGGACGTCCGCCATTCGACCCAGCTGTGGTCAGGCAGCGCATCCACGGCATCGCGGCCCCAGATCAACCGCGCCAGCTCGATGCTCCAATGCGAAGCACCGCCACTGTTGCCACGTACGTCGAGCACCACCAGCGGCGCCTGCTGCAGCGCCTCGGCTTTCAGCGAAAGCTGTTCAAGCAGGCCGGTCAGTTGCCTGAAATTCTGCTCGGTCGGGTCGGCGTTGAAGCTGCTGGTAATGATCCAGTAGCCGCCATCGGGCATCGTGTGCCAGCCGTTGGCCGGGCGGAAACTGCGGCGGGTGTCGGCCAGGCGCTCCTTGCGCTGTGCTGCCTGCAGCGGCTGCCACCGCAGCGCATAGGCCTTCTCATGCCCACCCACTCCGAACATGCAGGTGTGCAGCGTAGTCACGAACGGATTGCCCTGGTCCAGCATCACTTCGCCACCGGTCAGGATGCGGCTGGCCTGCAGGTTCCAGCGCCCGCTGAAGTCACCCACCCGGCGTGCAGCCAGTGTTTGTGCATCACTGCCATCACACGACAGCAACCGTGCCCCCAGCGGCGGATGGCCCGGGCCACCGTCCACGGTCATGACCAACTGCCTGTCGCCGTCGAAGCCGGTCAGGAAACCGGGCCAACGCGTTGGCAGCTCCGGCGCGCCGGCAAGTGCATTGAGGCTGACATGACCATCATTGAACGCCGCCGCATAGCCCTTCATCGCCCACCAGTACCCGGCGAAACTGCCGACCTTGCCGGTGCGTGAGCGTGCAAGCGCCAACGCATCGTCCAGCTGCGCAACGAAACCGGGATTCTGCCGGTCAACCATGCCTGGATGACTGCCGCGCATGGCCGCGTCGGCGGCATCCAGATCCTTCATCAGCGTGGCCGACCAGTCGGTCGGCGCATCCTGCGCGCCCGGTGCAGCAAGCAGCGCACCGATCAGCAGCCCTGCGATGGTCATCGATTCAACCCTACCCTGGATCAATCTGCAGTCTGGCAGCTTTCCCGCATGCTGTGCCGCGCCCGCCGCAACGGGCGCGGCACCCCATCAATGCAGCGGCACCTTCAGTACCGAAGGTGCGTTGGCGGGCGAACTGAAGGTCACCGCACCACCCAGCTGGCTGATGCCGGCATAGCGCAGATCCACCGTATCGACCACCAGGGTCAGGCGGCTGCCGGCCGGAATGTTCCAGCTGCTTGCTTCGAGGCGCAGGTCGAGCGTCTTCGGCTCGCCCGGCGTGGCACCACGCAGCGTGTAGGGCTTGTGGCTGATCAGCTGGCCATTGCCCAGCACATCTTCCGCATACAGGTAGGCATACAGCGTGGTGTTGGCGCGGCTGGGGGTGACGGTCACGCGCACTTCGGGGGCACCATCCAGGCGCCGGGCGCTCCAGTAGATCGGCCCCTGCCAGACACCGGCGGCATTGCGTCCCACGAACGGCACATAGGCCCCCGGTGGCAGATTGATCATCTGCAGCGCGCCAGACGCCATCGCGATGCCGGAGTTGGCCGCCGTCAGCAGGCCACTGCCGATGCGATAGTTCCAGCCCGTGGTACGCCCGTTCTCTGCCAGGCCACCAGTGGGCAGCAGCAACCCGCCCGGTGCGGTCAGCCCGTAGCTGACGGCGCCACTGTTGGTGGCCTGCCAGTCCGGATAGCGGCCCCAGCTGCCCTTCTGCGACTTCAACTGCACTGCCGCCTGGCGCTCGATCCCATTGGGCGTGCCTTTCAGGTAGTGATCGAACCACGCCCCCACCTGGTCATAGACCTCATTGGGAATTCCCAGCGCACCGAAGGCCTCGTTGAGTGCGTGGTCGCCGTGGCGCAGCTGCAGCTGCTTGGGGCCCTTCAGGCGATTGAAGAAATCCACCAGCTGGCCCGGCGGGAACAGGCTGTCGTTGAACGCGTTGGCCAGGAAAACGGCTGGCTGGTTGGCGTTGATCTCGTCGATGCTGGCGCCGGGGCTGCGCTGGGCCGCAACCGGCAACAGCGAATCCACCGCACCCTGGTAGTTGCCCAGCAGCACGCTGCGGTTGATGGTGGCCAGCTCCGCACCTGGGCGCCCCGTGGCCAGCCCGGCTGCCACCAGCAGGGCGATGCCCTGTGCGCTGGGGGTGTCGTTGCTGTACAGCGACGCCTGCAGGTCGGCCCAACCGCTCAGGGCCGCCACGGCCTTGATGCGCGGATCGCGCGCCGCCGCCAGCAGGCTGGTGCCGGCGCCGTAGGAGATGCCGGAGACGCCGATCCGCGCCGGATCAGCCCGGGTGTTGTCCAGCGCCCAGTCGATCAGGGCGCTGACATCTTCGACAGTGGCCGGCCCGGCAATGTCGATGGCGCCGCCCGATTCCCAGAATCCGCGCGAACTGTAGCTTATGACCACGTAGCCACGTCGCGCCAATGACTGTGCCACGCCCACATATTCGACGCTCGGAACTGCCCAGCTGCTGGGCATCACCAGCAGCGGATAGCGACCGCTGCCTGCGTCCTGCGGTTCGATGACGAAGGCCCCGAGAGGGGTTCCATCCCAGCTGGGAATGGTGCGGTGGGTGGTCTTGACCGTGGCCGCCCAGGCGGTGGGCGCCAGCCCGGTCAGCAGGATCAACAGCAGCAATACCTTGCGCATCGTCGTCTGTCCCCGTCGGTTGTGATGCAACGGGTTGGACCGTACCAGTGCGAATGGTGGGTGGCACCTTGCGACGCAACATGACGCATCGCGGCTTCACGCGGATCGAGACTGTGACGCTCCTTCTCACTTAAGGATGGATGGACGTCAACATGCCTCATTCCCCATCAGTGGGGGTGAGACACGGCGGCGCAACGGCGACTTTCAACAGGCCCTTCCAGCTGAGTGAACGCAGCGCATGCCAACATCAGAAGACAGAGCAATTGACCTTGTGTTCCACCGCTGAAGTTTCCAGACCGGACGCATCCTTGAGCGAGCTCTGCAGAATGGCGGTAATGGGTGGGCTATCCCACCAGAGTCCTTCGATGAGCGCACAGGACCAGGCGTACACAAATGGCGTCTGGGTCTTCTCAGGGAAGTCGAAGGACCACGTTCCGCATGGCTGCGACGGAAGGCAGTTGACAGAGGTGATGGAGAGCGTCAGCGGAAACTTGGGTTTACCCCGAAAGTCGATCTCCACGGGAATGTTCGATGCATAGCGCCCTGACACTTCGTCGATTTTCTCGATATCGAACGATTCGGTGAGTACCGTCAGACCCAGGGACGAGATGCGCTCGATGGGCATGTAGAACAGATCATTCCTGTAAGCCGTTCCCGGGTCGCCGCGCCCGTGGATGATGCCGACCGCTGCGTTCCCTACGAACACCGGGCCACCGCTGTCGCCTCCTACTGACATCGCATCGCCTGTCGTGCTAGTGGCGCGGATGTAATTGCCGATCGCATTATTATGGTTCGAGTGCGAATTCTTGTCGATTATCGTGCCGCACATGTAGCTGCCGGCATATCCGCTCTTGCAGACTGACGCGCCCACTGGAAGAGAAGTGGATGGCAGGGTGCTGGTAATGTCCAGTGTCGGAGTCGGCCCGGCAACCAGTTCGATCTGATTCTTCTGGGCATGGCGTGCGCCCGAACTCGGCTCTTTGTGCCACTGTACATCGTAGTCCCCTTGATTGTTCTCGGACTGGAATACAAGTGGTGAAGAAAGGCCAACGTAGGTTGCCACGTTGTCGCAGTGACCGGCAGTTGTAATGCCAAGATCGTTATCGGCATCGAAGACGTTGAAGCCAGTGGTGCAGCGTTGGGGAGACCCATTGATCCGGTGCCCTCCGGAAATGGTGGTGGTCTCCACAAAGCCGGTGGTGGGCAATAGCTCGACGAAGTCAACTGCGCGCAGTAGACGCCACATTGCACGGGTTGCTCTGTCAACATCCTTGACGTGGAATGTGACCATGGATCGCTTGATGTCGATGCCCGACATAAACTCGATGCCTGCGGAGCGCAACTGTGCGTCTCCTTCGTCTTGCACCGCGTGCATCATCTCCATTGATTGAGGGGCGATCACAGCTGTATAGCGTGAATCCGTCGTGAAACTTCGCAGGGTCTGTATCGGCGTGGAAGTGAGTTTCACCACTACGCGGAAGTCAGGCACATGCTCGATGTAAAGACCCGCAAACGTCTCAGGATGCAGGGCCTGTAACTGTCTTTCGAGCTGCCCCGCCCTCATCGTAGCCGTTTGTCGCTGGGCCGCTTCCCTTTCTGTCACGCCATAGGCGCGCGAATAGGAGTAGATCGTTGGATCGATATCGCCGGGTTTGGCAGACACCGAAAAGCCCAGTGTCGTCAGAAGCAATCCCACCAGCCCACGCATCTTCCTCCAGCGTTGCTTGTGCATCGTCCGCTCCTCTTTTCTCGAAACGTGGAACATCATCATCGCGCCCGTGCTGTTGGGCCGAAGTTCACGCAATGAAGGTGATTGGATATGTCAACGCGGCTCGTCGACCAACACGACGCGGATGAGTGCATTTGCACTCATGGACAATTGCGAAGATAGGGTTGTGCAGGTTGTCCAATGAGCGGATTCGCATCGTCGACAGAGGCTCAATGGAGCTCGACCCGACGATGTTATCGGCCGGATGGGACCGAGCACTCGGCCTGATGCCGCCCTTGGGTGAGAGACGCTGAAGGGGATCAGGCCAAAGCCACCCAAGATGGCGGCCACCGGCGCTGCGTACGACGCGGCCTTCGAACTGCGCATATGTCCAAGCTCCTTCCCTGTATGCACCTGGCCCGCTTTGCGCGGCCCATCGGTGCTGGCAGCCCGACTTCCCCAGCCGCAGCTTAGCCTGGCCACCTGAATAGAAATGCGACCTTAATCCCAGATTGGTGATGGCTCAAATCTGGCGGGGGAAGGGCACAGCCTGCACGTTGCGAGGCGCGTCTGCAGTAGCATGCGCTCGTTTCAGTCTCCGCCTCCTGATCTGACACATCTCCAGTGCTTGCGGGCGGTCACAGCTTCGCCTTTTCGTCGTTGACCGAAAGGCGACAGCTTGTGACGCTTACGACACCGCAGGGCCTGCACGGCCCGACCCGTGCGGCCAGGTCCTACCGCAATCCGCAGCACCCGACTCCGCAACGTCTCCACATGACCTCGCCCCGGCATGGTCGTGGCGGACGGCTGCGCCCTGAACTTCTGCTGGAGAACCGCAATGCGCCTTGCAAGCTTCTTCTTCGCGTTCGTCCTCAGCGCCTTCGCTGGCGCTGCCCAGGCCCAGGTCGTTACCCTCAACAAGGGCGGCTTCGTGCTCACCTACGACTGCAGCATCCACAGCGCCACCCGCTACGAGTACACGCTCACCGCCGACACCGGCTCCGCCGCGCGCCCGTCCAGCTTCTACAAGGACCCCGACCTGCCGGCCGGTTGCCTCGGCCAGAACAGCACCGCGTCGTATGCCAGCATCCGTAGCGGCTATGACCGCGGCCATCTGGTGACCTCCAACCACATGGACTACAACGCGACCTACATCCGTCGCGCCAACTACATGAGCAACATCGTCCCGCAGGTGTCCAGCTTCAACCAGGGCATCTGGGTGAAGGCCGAGAACGTGGCCGAGTGCTACCGCGACATCGCGCCGGTGGATGTCTACGGCGGCGTGGTCTACGGCGACGCGTCCAACGATTACTTCCTGGCCAGCCACGGCATTCCGACCCCGGAATTCTTCTGGAAGACCGTCATCACCCGTGACCCGAACACCGGTACCGCCAAGGCGATCAGCTGGATCATCCCCAATGAGGCCAACCTCGGCAGCCTGGACAACTATCTGGTGACCATCGCCGACCTGGAAGAGCTGCTCGGTGCCAGCTACGTGGCCATCAACGCACCGGCTTCGCTGAAGAACATGCTGCCGGCCACCACCTGGCCGCAGCCGGCGGGCTGTGATCTGGGCTGAACATCCTGTTGGATGGACGCGGGGCGCTCGGCATGGCCACGGGTGCCCCGCTTGCGCGGCTGTGGGAAAATGGCCGGTGATTGCCCCGCTGCATTGCCCAGGAGCTGTAGATGTCCCGTTTTCCCTTCGATGCCGTGCTGTTCGACTGCGATGGCGTACTCGTTGATTCCGAACCGCTGGTAGCCCGCGTGCTCTCGGAAATGCTGACCGAGCGCGGCTGGGCACTCACCCCTGCGCAGGCGGGTGAAGTCTTCCTCGGCCAGTCCGTGGCCCATCTGGCCGGGCTGATCGAAGAGCGCACCGGCAAGCTGTTCACCGAGGAATGGCTGGAAGAGTTCCGCCAGCAGCGCAACCGGGCATTGGAACGCGACCTGGTTGCGATCCAGGGTGCGCCCGAGGCCGTGCGTGCGATCGCCGCCGCCACCGGCGGGAGGATCGCCTGCGCGTCCGGTGCGGACCTGCACAAGGTGAAGCTGCAACTGGGCAAGGTCGGCATCCTTGATGCCTTCGGTGCCCACGTGTTCAGCGGCCAGGACATGCCGCACACCAAACCGCATCCGGATGTCTATCTGGCTGCCGCTGCAGCGCTGGGCGTGGACCCGAAACGCTGCGCGGTGATCGAAGACACCGTGACCGGCGCAACGGCCGGTGTGGCCGCTGGCGCAACCGTATTCGGTTTCAGCGAAGGCGGTCCGCACCACAGTACGCCGGAGGCCCTGCGTGCCGCGGGTGCGCAGGTGATCTTCCAGCGCATGGAAGACCTGCCCGCCCTGCTTGCCGCCCATGCGGTCGACGCAGTCGCCTGATCCGTTCTCAGCCCGCAGCGCCCAGCGAGGCGCTGCGGCGCTTGCCTGCGTAATGCAGGGCAAACAGATACAGGCCGGTCAACAGCTGCAGGAACAAGGGTGGCAGCGGCGCATAGGTAATCCACGCCGATGGCTCGCCCTGCCCCATCGCACGCGCCACGAAATTGGCGACCACCGCAAGCGTGAACACGATCGATGTCCAGCGGTGCACAGGCCGTGCCCAGTGGCCGCGATTCATTGCTGGCGCCTCGCCTCGGAGCGCGCTTCGATCATTTTCCAGCCATTGCCGGATGGATCACGGAATCCTGCATCCACCGCACCATAGCGTTCGATCGGCTCCTGGGTGAACTCAACGCCTTTGGCCTGCCATTCCACATGGCGCGCCCGGCAGTTCTCCACCGCCAGCACCAGCGGTGGCATCGCGCCCTTGGCCACCAGCTGCTGCAGCGCCAGAGCCGTAGCCGCGTCATGGGTGGGCGGGCCTGGCACGAACAGACCCAGCTGGAAACCGTCCTGGCCGGGGCTGCGTACGGTAAGCCAGCGATAGCTGCCATTGCGTACGTCGGTATGCACCTCAAAGCCAAGCGTGTCGACGTAGAACGCAAGCGCTTCATCTTGGTCGCGCACATATAGGCCGACCGTGTTCACAGTGTTTGTCATGGGACCTCCCTCAGGTGCGGTCCACGTTAGCAATCCGTTGCCGGCAGCGCTTCTCCAAAACTGCGGTATCGGCCGGCGACCGTCCCCATGAATGCGGGAATGCGTGATAGTGCGCATTTTCCAGAAATATTAAGTGCGCATTATGTGATATCAATCACTCAAAGCGTTTCAGCAGGCGTGCGATAAGGGCCGCGACTCCCCACCCCGCTGCACTTCTGCACCTCCCTGGAGCGCGCCATGCAGGATGTCTCGCCGCACCAATGCAAGGTGGTATCCGAACGAAACTGGTCGCTCAGCACCTTCATGGAATTCTATGAGCGCGTGCTGAGCCCACGAATATTCCGTCCTTACGGAAAACTGCTGGCGCAGGAGATCGCTGCGGACATCCGTGCCGCACCGGGTGCTACCGACATCCTGGAGGTCGCCTGCGGAACAGGGGTAATAACGGCCAACCTGTACCAGGACCTGGCCAAGCCGCTGGGCCTCAATCTGGTCGCCACGGACCTGTCGGCGATCGCGGTGGACGTGGCCCGGAGCGTATTGAGCGCCGAGCTTCAACATGACGTCCCACTGCTTTCCGACGTCGACATGGCCGAGCTGCCCTTCGCGGACAACAGCTTCGACATCATCGTGTGTGGTTTCGGCTTGATGTTCCCTCCCGACAAGGCCAGGGTTGCCCGCGAATTCAGGCGCGTACTTCGCCCAGGAGGCAGGGTCTATGCTACGGCGTTCCACTACAACCAGTTGTTTGAACTGGCACGCCAGCAGTCGCAGAGGCACTTTGGCATGCCATCGCGACTGATGGATGCGGCCCTGAGCCTGACCGATCCGTCCCCCATCACGCGCGCCTTCGCGATCGAGGGGCTGGATCGCAGCGACGGCGAATGCGCCGCGCTGCGCCCGCTCGCGTTCTCGCTTGGCGAAGCTGATGTCCGCGAGTTCCTCTTCAACGCGTGCATCCTGCTGGAGGAGTTCAATCAGTGCGATACCCCCAGCCGGGAACGCTACCTCGATGCGATGATGGAGGCGATCCATGTACAGGTCCCAGACCAGTGCTATCGGGTGGAGGCCTGGCTGATAAGCGGCAGGATGGATCCGACGGGTGTGGCCCTGCCAACGGTCATTCCGCCCGCTGATTTCCGGCCCTTGCTCGAGTTCCGCAACCTCTCGCGCCTGACGACGTCGCCGTGCCCTGTGGGCTCGCAAGCTCCATCCTGCGCGCAGGCCGTGGCAGCCTTCCACGATGCCAGGGTGCAGTTCCTCGCCGACCATCCCGCTTATCCCGAGCACCAGGTCGAGACAATGCGCCAGCATGAGTACGCGCGGCTGGATGAGCAACAAGTGACCTACCTGGATCATGTTGGCGGAACGCTGCCACCTGACAGCCTGCTTGAGCAGGACTGCCAGGCGCTCAAGAAGACCATTCTCGGTAATCCGCACAGCGGATCGAAGGCGTCCCATGCTGCCTACCAGAAGGCCTGCGATGAGATCTACGCCTTCTTCGGATGCACGTCGGAGGAGTACGAGATCATCTTTACCGCCAATGCCAGCAGTGCGATTCGGCTGGTGGCCGAATCATTCCCCTTCCAGCAGGGTTCGCAGCTACTGCTGACCAAGGACAACCACACATCGGTGCATGGCTTGCGGGAGTACGCCACCTCAAAGGGGGCGATGGTGAAGTACATCCCCCTGGACGATGACCTGCTGCTGCATGACGGGCTGATGGAGCGTGCGTTGCAACGGCTCCAGCGCGGTGCGCCGCACCTGCTGGCATTCCCGGCGCAGTCCAATGCGACCGGCGTCCGCCACGATCTGGCGTGGATCGGGAAGGCCCAGCAGCAGGGCGCGTGGGTGCTGTGTGATGCGGCGGCCTGGGTTCCGCAATCACGGCTGGACTGCACGATCCATCGTCCCGACTTTGTCGTAGCGTCCTTCTACAAGATCTTCGGCTACCCCACCGGCGCAGGTTGCCTGCTCGCCCGGCGGGCCGCCCTCGGCATGCTAAAGCCACCCTCCTTCGCGGGCGGAGGCGTCTGCTACTACTCGGGACCGTGGTCGCCCACCGATCGCCTGCTCTACCGCGACGCCGGCCAGCGTTTCGAAGTGGGCACGCCCAACTATGCGGCCTTCCCGGCGATCGCCAGAGGCTTCGAGTTCATCGCCGCGATGGGCGGCGTAGAAGCGCTGGCCAAGCGCTCAAGCGCCCTGGCGGCGTGGACAGACACGCGATTGTCATCCCTTCGCCACCGCATCAAGGGTGACCTGCCGCTGTGCCGGATCTATGGGCCGCCTCCCGCGCTAAAGGGTGCAACACTGATGCTGAACTTCTTCGACTGCTATGGCTCGATCATGCCGCACGCACGCATCAAGCGCGCCGCAGAGCGTTTCGGCATAACCCTGCGCAACGGCTGTTTCTGCAACCTCGGTGCCGTGCAGCAGGCGACCTACGCGACGGCAGGCGCCGAACACTGCGAACTGGACAAGACCGGGAAGATCCTCGACTGCAAGACCTTCGACGAGAAGATCCTCGAGAAGGGAGATTGTGGTGCGGTCAGGATTTCATTCGGGCTTGGATCCAATTTCGCCGACGCCTACCGCTTCTGCCTGTTCGCCAGCTGCCTGCTGGATACTGATGTTTCCGGGCTGGAGGACCCGGCAGAGGAGACGCCAGCGGAGACGGCGGACACGCTGATCGCCGGCACCGTGCCAGCCTGATGCTCTTCGAGGGCACTCCCTCAGGCGCATCGCGGGAGGTTGCTTACGCGGAGCGTTCGCTGGCAACTGCGGCGCGACGGCGCTTTTCCAGCACCGCAATGTTCAAGTCCGGGCGCTGCGCGGCACGTACGTGGCATTCCGGCACGGTGGCGGGTAGCGATTGGCCGGCGCGCTCGCGCTCCCGCACATTGCCCGGACTATCGCCGGTGATGTCACGGAAGATGCGGCCGAACGTACCCAGGCTGGACCAGCCGGTCTGGGCGGCGATCTCGGTCACCGGCAGATCGGTGTCGCGCAGCATGGCCACCGCCCGCTCGATGCGGCGGCTGAGCAGGTAGCGGTGTGGCGGCAGCCCGAAGGCCTGCTTGAACGAGCGCGCGAAGTGCGCTGGCGATACCGCACTGACCTCGGCCAGGCGCGCGACTGACCACTCTTCGTGGCTGGCGCGGTCCATCCGGTCCTTGGCGCGCAGCAGGCGCCGCAGTAGTTCGGGGCTCTGGTTCATGGCGTCACCGCTTTGGCCAGATGATGACGTGCTGCACGTCGTGCCTCAGCCGCCTGCTCGCCAAGCCAATCGCGGAACGCGCTGACCTTGATGCTGCCGCTGCGCGCAGTTGGTGCCACGAACCAGAAACTGCGGCCGTCACTGGCCACACCTGGATGAGCCTGTACCAGTCGCCCGCTGTCCAGCTCTGCCTGGAACAGGATCGGCGAACCAATGGCGATCCCCTGCCCCGCAATCGCCGCACCGATGTCCAGGTGCTCGACAGCAAATGGTGCAACAAAATTCTCCCGCGCCGGCGGTGGAATCTGTCCATGAGCGGAGAACCACACTGCCCACCAGTCTGGTCGCCCGAGCAGCGCGACATCCAGCCCGCCACGACCCAGGTCACGTGCGGCTGGCAGCAGCGACGGTGCGCACAGCGGTGTGAATACGCTGGGAAACAGGGGCGTGGCCTGCAAGCCGGGCCAGTCCCCATGCCCGTTGCGGATGGCCGCGTCGAAGCGACCCGCTGCCAGGTCCTGCGGTTCCGCCGATAGATCCAGCTCCAGTACAAGCTCCCGGTGACGCGCGCGGAAGCCGCCCAGTCGCGGCGTCAACCAACTGGTGCCCAGCGTTGGCAATACGGACAGGCGCAGTCGCGCTGCATCCATGTCCCCAGCGCGCATGAAACTGGCACGAAGTGCATCGAACGCCCTTGTAGCCTCCTGCGCGATGCTGGCACCGGCAACCGTCAGTTCCACATGCTGTGCGTGGCGCAGGAACAGGCAGGTACCAGTCTGGGCCTCCAGACGCCGCACGTGGTAGCTCACTGATGCCGCAGTGGTGTCGAGCTCTTCGGCGGCACGCGCGAAGCTGCCCAGCCGCGCCGCCGCCTCGAAGGCGCGGATGGCGGCAAGCGATGGCAGCTGGCGTTGGGTGACCATAAGTGTGACTTAGCCTGAGCCCCGATATCTGCGTGGTCAATCCCCCGCGCACCCGCAACGATGGAGGCCCTTCGGTAGGGGATCACGCACATGGATCGACGGCAGTTCCTGGCCACCCTGACCGCTACGGCGGCGTCCAGCGTCCTGCCCTCCGGGTGGGCCCTGGCCAGCCACAGCGAAGACTGGAAATGGCTGCAGGGCAACTGGCATGTCCGGCACCAACGCCTCAAGGAGCGCCTGGCCGGCGATACCCGTTGGGAGTCCTTCACTGGCTCCAGCGCGGTCTGGCTGACCCTGGGCGGACTCGGCACCATCGATGACAACGTCATGGCGCTGCCTTCGGGCCCCTACAGGGGCCTGGGCGTGCGTGCGTTTGATCCGGTGTCTTCCATGTGGTCGATCTGGTGGATCGATGGCCGCAACCCTGCCCACATCGAAGCCCCCGTGCGCGGCGCTTTCGAGGGCGATGCCGGCAGCTTTCGCGGCACCGACCGGATCGACGGGCGCCCGATCGACGTGTGGTTCCGCTGGCATGACATCCACGGCGAGGAGCCGTGGTGGGAACAGGCATTCTCCGACGATGCCGGTGCGCACTGGGAAGTGAACTGGCGCAACTGGTTTCGCCGCACTGCGGCGGCCCCCTCTCCACTTCCGAGGCTGCCGAATGCACCGGGCGATTTTGATTTCCTGGTGGGCCATTGGAACGTGCGCCATCGTCGCCTGCGCGCTCGGCTGGCAGGCAGCGATGCTTGGGACGTGTTCAACGGCACCCTGCACAACTGGCCGGTACTGGGAGGCTTCGGCAACGTGGGTGACAATCTGATGCACGTACCTGGAGCGCCGCTGCGCGGCATGGGCATCCGCGCCTGGAACGCGGCTGAGCGGCACTGGCTGAGCTGGTGGCTGGATGGCCGCGAGCCGACCCGGATCGGCGTACCACTGCGCGGTGGTTTCGAGGCCGAAGTCGGCCGCTTCTTCGGCGAAGACCAGCACGACGGGCGAGCGATCCAGACGCGGGTGATCTGGTCACGCATCACACCGCGTTCGGCGCGCTGGGAACAGGCGGCCTCGACCGATGGTGGGCGCAGTTGGGAAACCAACTGGGTCAGCGATTTCGAGCGACAGGCATGAAGGCGCTGCTGGCCGTGATGCTGCTGGTTTCTGCGTCGCCTCCCGCGTCTCCATCAAGGGTGCTGCAGATCGTCGGCCCCGGCCAACGCTTTGCCCCGGGCGTTGCCTCCACGCAGTACGACGAGATTCGACTGACCTTGACCCCGGACGGAAAAACCGCACTGTGGTTCAGCCGCAACCGGCCCGGAGGTCCGGGTGGGTATGACATCTGGGTCTCGCGCCACGACGGGCAGCGCTGGCGACCGGCGACGCCGGTCTCGTTCAACACGCCGGGACGTGAGTTCGATCCCGCGTTCTCCGCCAATGGCCGTGTGGTGTACTTCTGTTCGGATCGTGCAGGCGGCCAGGGCGGCGACGATCTGTATCGGGTCAGCATGGGTAGCGAGGGTCGATTCGGGGAGCCGGTCAATCTTGGCCCCGCAGTGAACAGCGCGGCCGATGAGTTCGCGCCAATGCTCTCGCCGGACGCAGGCACACTGCTGTTCTCCAGCAATCGTGCAGGCGGTGCGGGCGGCCATGACCTCTACGTCGCAGCGATGGTCCGTGGCGTGGCGCAGCCCGCGCGGCCGCTGCCCGGAGACCTCAACACCGCGGCACAGGAGTTCGATGCCACCTTCCTGGGCGACGGCCGAACGGTAGTGTTTGCCCGCGCTCTGGACTTCGGCAATGCACCGGTGCGCCAGTTCATTGCCTACGCTCGTGGGGGCCGTTATGACGCGGGCCATGCGTTGCCGGCCCCCTTGAACGAGGCCTCCGGCGACAGTTACGGCGCAATGCTCGATGGCTCGCAACCCGGCACGTTGACCTATTCGGCGCGGCGCGCGGACGGCACAGGGCTGGATCTGTACCGCATCCGCTACCAGATGAAGCGCCCTTGACGGTGGATGTTGTCGATTTCCGCAGCCCCGGTTCGTCGAGAGAATGAATACCCCAGGAGAAAATGTAGATGCCCTCCCATCAGTCCCTCGCCTGCGCCTGCGGCCAGGTCCGCCTGACCGCCACGGGCCAGCCCATTGCC
Source organism: Stenotrophomonas maltophilia R551-3 (assembly GCF_000020665.1). NCBI lineage: Bacteria > Pseudomonadati > Pseudomonadota > Gammaproteobacteria > Lysobacterales > Lysobacteraceae > Stenotrophomonas > Stenotrophomonas maltophilia. The sequence continues at coordinate 2,343,081 of NC_011071.1, forward strand.
ACCGTCGAATGCTGCTGCGACAGCTGCCGCAAGGCCGGCGCCATGCTGCAGTCGATGCCTCGAGCACCGGACGTACTGGGCCCGCATGGCCAGACGCATTTCGTAATGCATCGCAAGGATCGCGTCAGCATCGATGCAGGACATCCCTTGCTGCGCGCGTTGCGGTTGTCCAGCAGGGGCGGCAGCCGCCGCGTCCTGGCGAGCTGCTGCAATACGCCGCTTTTCCTGGAGTTCAGCGGCGGCCATTGGCTGAGTCTGTATGGCCTGTTGTGGCCGGCATCGACAAGACCCGCCGTGGAGATGCGGACGATGGTCAGTGATCTTGCTGATGCGTCTGCCCTTCCCGACGATGTGCCGAACCTGAAGACCCGATCACTGCGGTTCTATGCCCGGTTGATGAAGGCGTGGATCGCCATGGGCTTCCGCAGCCCACGCATCGAGGTCGCCGGAGACAGCCATGTCTGAGCCCGAGCGGATCGAGATCGAAAGCATCACCACGCCCGGTCACATCCAGCGCGTGGATCGCGCCAAGTATCTCGCCATGCGCCACGCCTTGCTCTTGAGCTTGCCTGCGCAACCGCCGGGCCTGACGGTTGCGCAGGCGAAACAGGCGCTGTTGCCGCACCTGCCCGCCTCCCTGTTCCCGGCAGGGGCCACCGCCGGTTGGTGGTTGAAGGCGGTGCAGCTTGACCTGGAAGCCAAGGGCGTGATCGAGCGCGTCGCGGGCAAGCCGTTGCGCCTGTTCAAGCACCTGCCGGCCGGCTGATCAGCGCTGCGCAGGCAGTTCCAGCCGGTGCTTGCGGCACAGCCGATACACCGTGACCCGCGAGATCTGCATCTGCCGCGCGCACTCGGAGACGTTGTAGCCGGTCTGGCGCAGGGTCTGCAGCAGCACATCGCGCTCGGCCTGGCCGCGTGCGTCGTGCAGCATCGCACCCGGCAAGCTCGGGGCCGGTGCGCCCAGTTCCAGATCGCGCTCGCTGATCAGCTCGCCCTCGGCCATGATCGCCGCCCGCTGCACGCGATTGAGCAGTTCGCGTACGTTGCCGGGCCAGTCGAAGCGCCGCAGGGCCTGCAACGCTGCCGGGGCGAAGCCACGTGCGCGCACCGCATGGCGCAGGCGGAAGCAGCGCAGGAAGTGCTCGGCCAACAGCTGCACGTCGCCTCCGCGCTCGCGCAGCGGCGGCATCGGCAGCCGCAACACGTTGAGCCGGTAGTAAAGATCACTGCGGAACCGCCCCTGCGCCACTGCCTGCTCCAGCTCTACATGGGTCGCGGCAAGCACCCGCACATCGGCGCGCAGGGGCTGGCTGCTGCCGACACGCTCGAAGGTGCCCTCCTGCAGCACCCGCAGCAGGCTGGTCTGTGCTTCGGCGGGCAGGTCGCCCACCTCATCGAGGAAGACGGTGCCACCATGGGCCGACTCGAACACGCCAATCTGGCGCTTGTCGGCACCGGTGAAGGAACCGCGCTCGTGCCCGAACAGTTCCGATTGCACCAGGTTGGCCGGGATCGCACCGCAGTTGACCGCAATGAACGGCCTGCCGGCGCGGCCTGACAGCGCGTGCAGTGCATGCGCTGCCAGCTCCTTGCCGGTGCCGGTCTCGCCGGTGACCAGCACCGGCAATTCGACCGGTGCAAACTTGTGCAGGACGGTACGCACCGCGTGCAGTGCCGGGCTCTCGCCGATCAGTGCACGTGGCGTGCTGCCATTGCACGCTTCATCCGGCGGCGGGTCGTCAGCATCGAACTGCTGGCGCATTGCGCTGACCATGTCCTGCAGCCCGAACGGCAACGTAAAACGTGCCAGGCAGCGCTGCAGCAACGGCAACCACGCGGGCGGAGCGGCACCTGGACTCGGCGGCATTACCGCCAGACATGGCAGGTGCTGATGTTGTTCGATCCACGGCAGCAGCAGTTGCAGCGCGGCTGCATCCAGGTGCCGTAGATCAAGCACGGCGAGCAATCGATCGCGTCCGCGCAGGCCGATCGCCATGGCCGGATCAGGATGGATGCTGCGCACATACCAGCCCGCCGCAGCCAGCGCACTGCGCTCGCTGGCCGACGGCTCACCAAACCACAGCACGCAACGTGATGTAGAAGCTTCCGGGACCGCTGCCATGCTTCCCCCAGCATCCGGACACCGTCGGCGGACTGTCAGCCAATCACCGGCGTGCCACCCTCCGCCGGGACCTCTACGGCCACCGCGGCGGCCTTTGTTGGGCGGATCCTAGCGCTTCGCTAAACGGCAGCGCAATGAGCGCCGCGTCAAGGAATGCACGGCTGAAGCCGCACCGTTGCAGTCCGCGCCGACACCTGTAACAACAATGCGACAGTCCGCCGGGCGCCTTGCCCTGCGGCGCTTGGCGCGGCGCAATCGCAACATTTCTTCGACGTGCCTGTAACACCCTGGCAGCAGCGATGCCTCGCACCGTGTCCGCCCCGTGTTGCCTGGTGGGCCTTCTGCAGTTGGCACGGTTGATGCGTGGTTCCGCCGCACCCATCGTGGGAGATCGGCATGGACGGTGTCACCCCAGTTCTTCGCAGACTCGGCCCCTCAGTGGCCGTCCTGCTGTTGCTGCTGCCGGGGGTTGCGGCAGCATCGGGCGCCCGCCAAGGGGTGAAGCCGCAACCGGGCGAAATCGTCCTGTTGCGCGATGTCTCGGCACGTCCGGCCTATCGCATGGCGCCACCGGGGATGGCATTGATTGCCGACCCGAAGCCGCAGCGCGAGATCGCCGCGGCCCTCGGCAGCGGTGGCGCCTCGACCGGCATGGACGAGCTCAGCGACGACGACTATGCCGGGATGGGTGCAGGCCACACTGCCATGGTCGCGGCGCCTGGCGGCACAACGGTAGAGCGCGTGACCCAACAGGCCCTGGGCAGCACCCTGGGGCGTGGCGGCGATGGCATGGTCGGCAGCAGCCTGGGCGGCGCCATGAGCGGCCCGCTGGGCGCGGTCGGCAACAGCACCCGCGGCATCGGCGATACGGTGCGCGGCGCGTTGGCCCAGTTCCCGCTGCAGGGCACGGCCCCGGCAGGTGGAAAATGAAGGCCCTGCACGGGTTACTTCTGCTGCTCGCTGCAGCGCCCTGGGCGACCCGGGCCGATGACTACAGCGGCATGCTCGCCTATCTCGACGTCGCCCGCATCGACGGCCACGCACTGGCTGGCGCCAGCGGTGCCATCGCCGTGAACCAGGCCGCCGGCGACCTCAACCTGCAGGCCAATCTGCGCGGCATCGCCCACGGCGAACGCGCCGAAGTAGCGATCAGCGCCCAGCAGCTGCAGCGCGGCAACCGGGCGTTGTCGGCGCCGATGGAGGCGTCCGCGCTCATCGGCGGTAACGCACTGGCCGGTGCCAGCGGCATCGCTTCGATCAACCAGGCCAGCGGCATCGCCAACACGACGCTCAACGTCGTCAGCGCGACGCTGGCCAGACAGGGCATACGCGAATCCGACGACACGGCACTGGCCGCCGAAGGTTCCGCGTTGGCAGGGGGGCGGGACGACGCCGGTCGCGGCGTTGCGACGGGGACCCGCAGCGCCGGTGTAGCCAGCACCGCACTGCGGGGATTCGACGGGGTCCTGCAACTCAATCAGATCGCGGGCAGCGGCAACGACACAGCCAACGTGCTTGGCCTGGTCGTGCAGGACCGCCCGTGACAACCACCCAACCGATGCACCACCTGATGAGAGAGAGGGCACCATGAAAGCGACCGTCAAACAGACCATGCTCGCCATGGCGATTGCCACTGCCTCGACCGCCGCTGCGGCCAATGGCTGGGACAACCAGAACGCCAATGCGAACATCAACCACAACCACACCGTCAGCGAAACCCGCAACGACACCCACAACCATACCGACAACGACGTACGCAACCGCACCGTCAACGTCAATGTGCAGAAGCACAGCAACATCCAGGCCGACGAACGCAAGGAAAAGAACAACCACGGCGTCGACGTGAACCTGGAGAAGGACCTGCGCCTGAGTACCGACATCAACTTCTCCGGTGACCCGAACATCACCGGCGACATTGATCTCGACTCGGCCGCCATCGCGGTGATCGACAACCGGCAGTCGATCAGCAACAACGCCACCAGCAACAGCCTTGTCACCAACAGTGCCTCCATCGGCGACAGTGTCGGTGCCGGCGCTTCGGGCAACCTCGGCTTCAACGTGGTGTCCGGCGACAACAACGCCCAGGACAACGCCGCGTCGCTGTCTGCGGCCGATGCATCCTTCAGCTTCGGCATGGCCGATGCCGAAGTGTTCGTGAACCAGGCCGGATTCGGCAACGCCACCATGAACTCCGGCGTCACCAACGCCGCAGGCCTCGGCGGCAACGCCTTCGGTGGTGCTTCGGGCAACATCGGCGTGAACATCGCCTCGGGCAACAACAACGAGCAGAAGAACGCGCTCGCGGCCTCGGTGGCGACCACCGCAGTGGCGCAGTCGAGCATCAGCTCCAACCAGGTCTCCACCGGCAACACGGTCAGCAACGCCGGCTTCGTGCAGTCCTACACCGACACCGTGCAGGTCGGCATGCGTGGCGGCGTCAGCGGCCTGACCCTGGCCTACGGTGCCGGCACCTACCGCGGCACCGGCAACGCCTACCAGATGGCCAATTACTACCTGGACACCTGGAATGGCGAGCTACCGCACCCGGGCGGCAACAGCACCGGCCACATCGACCTGGACAACGAAATCCAGAACGCCACGATGAACCCCAACCGGCCGGGGGTGGGCGGCCTGGGCTTCGATACGCGTGAGAGCGGTACCAGCCAGTTCGTCGAACTGGGCGTGGCCGATCTGTACGCCAGCCTCAGTGGCACGGTCAGCACCACGCGCTGGGTGAACGTCAACGCGACCAACACCTCGGCGTTGTCCGGCAGTGCCTTCTCTGGCGCCTCCGGCAACATCGGCGTGAACGTGGCAGCGGGCACCGGCAACCTGCAGGCCAACAGCCTGGCCCTGGCTGTCGCCCAGCCCAGCACCGGTGGCGGTGGTGGCAGCGGCGAGTAAGCGCAACACCCCGGCCGTCCGCCAATGGCCGGGTTCCCGGGAGCCCCTGTTCCTCCTCCCCCTTGGGACAGGGGCTCCCCCCTGCTGCCGGAGAACGTGATGATCCGTTGCCGCCTCTCGATGCACCTGCTCGCGATGCTGTTGCTGCTGGGTACCACTTCCGCGTCGGCGGGCGAGGTGCGCTTCAGCAGCGTACTGCCCAATGGCGCGTTGCTGCAGCAGAAGGTGGAGAGCATGCAGGAGCGGCGCTACCGCAACGTGGTGCGCCAGCACACCGATTACAGCTGTGGGGCGGCTGCGCTGGCCACCATCCTGCGCCACGCCTACCACCTCGATACCGACGAGGCGACGGTGATCGAGGGGATGATGGGGGTCTCCGATCCCGCACTGGTGGCCGAGCGCGGCTTTTCGCTGCTCGACATCAAGCGCTACGTGGAATCGCTGGGCATGCGCGGCCGCGGCTACCGTATCGACGAATCCCGTCTGCGCACCCTGCGCGTCCCCGGCCTGGTGCTGATGGACGTGCGCGGCTTCCGCCATTTCGTGGTGCTCAAGCAGGTGCGCAACGGCATCGTGGAAGTGGCCGACCCGATCCTGGGCAACCGCAGCCTGGCGCTGCCTGAATTCCTTGCGGCCTGGCCATCACGCGCGGTGTTCGTGGTGATCGGCAGCGATTTCGATCGCAACACCGCCCTGCTGCAACCCAGCGAACGGCCCAGTGCGCGCGCGCTCTATGCGCGGCAGGGGCCGATCACCGATGCCGAACTGGTCGACTTCGGTTTCAGCCACGCCGACCTGTTCTGAAGGAGGTTCGACCATGTTCCGCCAACCGCTGATGATGGCCCTGCTGCTGGCCTTCCCTACCCTGCCCCTGCAGGCAGCAGAGGGCACGCCCGGTCGCGGCCTGAAGGAAATTCCGGACCCGGAACTGAGCCTGATGCGAGGCCGCTACACCGTGGGCGGCAACAACGTGGCCTGGTTCGGGGTGACCATGGTTTCGCAGTGGCAGGCCGGCAACGGCGCCACCCTGCAGGGCGCATTGACCCTGGCCATGGACTTCCGCGGCGGCGGTGCGCCGAAGCTGAGCTTCCAGCCCAGCGTGCATGTCACCGCTGCTGATGCGCCACTGCCGGACACCCGCGGCCGCAGCATCGACAGCAGCGGCCTGGCCAACGCCAGCGGCCTGGTGCAGAGCGTACAGGTAGCCGGCGATGGCAACGTCGCCCGCAATGTCACCACGCTGAGCGTGCGTGATGGCGAGGTGCCTTCTGCAGTGAGCGATGGCGCGCGTTCGGTCAGCGCGCAGCAGTCCGGTGCAACCGCGACCGCGGTGCTCGATGGCAACCAGGCCCGCCTGCTCCTGCAGGTGGATGGCCAGGGCCTGGTGCAGCAATGGATACGCAACGGCAGTGTCGGCCAGGGCATTGCCCTGGCCGGTGACGGCCAGATCGCCAGCAACCAGCTGCGGCTGGAGCTGGTGCGCGACACCGTGGGCGGCAACCTGCCGTTGAGCCAGAACGTGGCCCAGGCGATTGCGCTGAACCGCGGCATGGGGCCGGGCCAGTAGCGCGGCGCGGCATTGGGGGAAGCGCTTCACAACGCAGGACACGAACATGCACACCCTTCTGAGGATCACCCCGTTGGCGCTGGCGGCACTGGCGGGCACCGCGCTCGCCGCACCGCCCACAGGCGACGACGGCGCTGACGTGCAGGCCCTGGCCAACCAGCTGGAGCAGCTGAAATCCAACTATGCACAGGAAGTGCGGCGGCTGCGCGAACTGGACATGCAGGTACAGGCGATGCAGGCGCGATTGAGTGGCCGGGTGGGCCCAGCCACAGCCACGCCCGCCGCGCCGCTGGCCGCGGCGGCCGCCGCGGCCGTTCCACCCAGCAGCGAAGGCTACGCCAGCACCGCCGCCGAGGCGCAGCAGGCCAAGCAGGAGTCGAGGCGCAGCGTGGATGACGTCAAGCAGCAGCAATCCGCGTTGTTCTCGCGGCGCTTCACCATCGAGAACAGCCTCACCTACGCCCGCTACGACCGTAAGCAGCTCACCCTCAACGGCTTCCTTGCCCTGGACGCGATCTTCCTCGGCAACATCGCCATCGAGAACGTCGAATCCGATTCGTTGACCTACAACGTTGCGGCTCGCTGGGGCGTCAGCCCGAACCTCACGCTGAATCTGGATGTGCCTTACCTGGCGCGACGCACGGTCTACCAGAAGGGCGGTGCCGGTGGCGCAGCAGCGGCCATCGCGCAGGAGGAAACCAACGGCAACGGCCTGGGTGATATCGGTCTGAGTGCGAACTACCGCCTGTTCGGCGAGCGCGGCTGGCGCCCGGAAACCGTGCTCACTGCCGGCGTGACCGCGCCAACCGGGCGAGCGCCCTACGGCCTGGACTGGAAAGTGATCGAGCGCGACGACGATGACTACATCCGTTTCGCCGTGCCACGTGAGCAGCCCACCGGCAATGGCGTGTGGCAGGCCAATGTCGGCCTGTCGATGGTCAAGACCGCCGATCCGGCGATTCTGTTCGCCAACATCGGCTACGTGCACTCGATTCCGCGCGGGTTCAACGACATCGACAGCAATCCGGACACGGTCAATCCCGGCGACGTGAAGCTGGGCGGCTCGGTGTACTTCGGCGCAGGCGTGGCGTTCGCGTTCAACGAGCGCACCAGCCTCAGCCTGTCCTTCAGTGACCGCATCAGCGCCCGTGCCTCCACCCGATTCGAGGGCGGCAAGTGGATGAAGGTGATCGGCAGCGACGCCAACGCAGCGTCACTGAATCTGGGCGTGACCTATGCGCTGAACCAGCACACCACCTTGGTGACCCTGCTCGGCATCGGCCTGACCCCGGATGCGCCGGACTTCACCCTGGCGTTCAAGATTCCGTACATGCTCTAGCGCCTGCGGCCCGGCCCGGCGATGGCGCGGCTGCGGCCCGCCGTCGTCGTCGATTCCGCCGCATCGGCACACATCCGCGCGATGACCCCGCATTGCGCGTCGATTCCGCCGATTCCCGCAGTCTCCCCGTTTCTAGCATGCCCCTGAGCCGGCCATTCCCGGTCGCGCACTCATGCAGGGGCTTTCGCATGGCAATCATCACAGAAGACAAGCGGCTTGGCTGGATCGTCAGCACGCGCCCGCAGGTCCAGGGCATCACGATTGGCAAGGGTGGCGAGGCGCTGACCGATAACACGTATGGCATCGAGATCGAATTCTGCACGCATGACAGCGTGATCTTCGCATTCACCCATGTGGTCGCAGGTTGCTTCGACATCGTCGGAACCGAACCGTGGAAGCTCGAATCCGATTCCGGCAACGTCTTCGAACTTGTCACGCCGCCGTTGCCTTTCGAGGCCATCGAGGACGCCTATGCCTTCAAGGAGCAGCTGGTGGCGATGCTGCAGACGTCGATTCAGCGTGCCGAGACGCAGGGCGTCAATGCCATCACGCTGGGGGACTGGGCGAAGCCGTTCGCGCTCAATCTCGTCGAGCTGCTCAGCACCCACATCAACACCCGGCGACTGAAGCTGGAGTCCGTGGCATTCAAGGCCGTCGACTACTCCGGCTGGAAGGAGGTCGGCGAAGGATTGAACGTGGGCAATGTGGATGACGGCATCAACATTCCCGCAGCACTCCTGCGCCACAAGCTGCGCGAGCCCGACTGGGAGAGCTACACGCCGGGCATCATCCTGGCCCGCTGCAGCAAATTCTGGTCGGAGGGCTACGCCTCGCAGATGAATCTGCCGATGACGCTGAGCGGCTATTTCCTCTACATGATGCACAAGACCCATGACAAGAAGTACTCGCAGTCCGTCCGCATCCAGGAGGCACTCACGGGTGAGAAGGCAGGGCAGAAAATCACGGCGTGGTACTGGCGGCACGTGCTCCTTCAGGCGTGGTGCCGGTATCAACGTGCGCTCAAGCAGGAACCTCTTGCGAAGAAGCTGTTCTGCCCCGACAACATCGCCCGTTCCGCGCTGCTCTACCTGGTCGTCGGGAAGCTTCTGACCGGAGCCCTGGCCGAACTGGGAGAGACGCCGCAACTGGCGCTGCAGCAGAAGGCTTGGGATGCCGGCTCCACCCGCGCGATCGATGCCGACGAGCCGGAGGTGACCCATAGCGAGTGGGCACCCTATCACAGCGCACTGAAGGACCTGACCGGCATCTGGCTGAAGGCGTCGCTTCTGGATGTGCTGCGCACCCAGAACCTGCAGACCTACATATGGGCCGTTACCGAGCTGCCGGACGTGCTGGCAACGCCCCAAGTATGGAAAGACGCGCTGCTGAACTGGAAAGGGATGGATCGCATCAAGGCGATGGGCTCGACCATCGAATGGACCGACCTGGAGGACTTCGCCGAGCCCGAGCGCAGGCAGATCCTCTGCGAGAAAGTCATTGAAGTTGCCACGCAGCTGGCCATCAGGCTCAAGGAGCTCGACCCCGACACGCCCGGCAAGCCGGATCTCCCGGACGAGCAGCAACGCCCGTTCCTCGACCGCCGCAACACCCCTCCTTGGGAGGCCCGCTACGACACCTTGCTTGCTCCCATTCCGCCGCGCGAGAACACGCGGCTTGAGTTCACCTATCTGGTCGAGCATCGCAATCACTGAGCTGCCGCCCGGATCGCCGCCCGCACCGAGGCATTCCCCACGACGGATCCCTGGCTACAGATTCCTCGCTGTCCACTACTGGAGAAACGAAATGACGCAGGTCTATGCAACCCTTCGCTCAGGCAATCAGTACCTGATCGCACGCAAACAGATCACCAATGCATGGTGGAGCGGATATGCGGCGCCGGTCCTGGTCGCCGAAGCGGCCGCTGCGCTGGTGACGGTGGCCAATGTGGCCGCCGACGCACCGGTCGACGCCGACGCCCTCGCTGTGGCCGTCACCGCAATCAACGCCACGCTTGGCAATGCCGCTCTCGCAGCGAAATCGGCCTGGCCCGGGTTGAACCCGGCCACCGGCGCCGCTACCCGTGCGGCCATCGATCTGGCGGTCGCGGCGGTCAGCAATGCCGGCCAGGCCCTCGACCAGCTACAGGCCGCAGTGCCAGCCGTGTTCACCGCGGTGAACCGCGCAGCGCGCATGGGCGCCGATCAGTGGCCACCGGCAGCACCGGGAGCACCGACGCCGCCGTGGGCCATGCTGACCGTGCCTGATATGGCTGTGTGGCCGATTGCGGGTCTGCAGGCTCGGGTCAACGCTGCGCTGGAGCGCATTCGCAACTGGGCCGGTACCCGGCCAGCGACGCTGGTCAACCAAGCCGGGCAATGGGCGTTGCCAGGAGGGCGCATGGGCGATGCGGAAGCCGCCGAAGACGCAGCCAGGCGAGAATTTCTGGAAGAGACGGGCATCGTGCTGGGAGCGCCCTTCGCAATGGCATTCCATACACTGTTCCAGACCGCACCGCAGGGCCCCCAGTTCTACCTGGTGTGCTTCGACATTCCGGCCGATCAGGATATCGCGGAGCTGGCAACGAACATCAACGTCAATCTGATGGCCCGTCCCACGTGGCTCAATCGGCCGACCGCCGGGGCGGTAGTCGACTGGGAGCTGGACATCGTCAGCACCGTGGCCCAGAACGAGCTGAGCGCGTACCTGGGGGCGTACCAGGCCACCCGGATTCCGGAAAACTGCGTGCCGGTTCCCGTGCCCGTGCCTGTCGGGGCTGCGGCGATTGCCGCCTGGGAGTACAGGCAGCGGCGCTTCGCCGATTCCCAGTCCATCGACTGGTATCTGCGCATGGCCCGCTACATCGAACAGCAGTAGGCAACCGACGGACGATGCGGAGAAATCGATGGTCCGACAACGGCATCACCCGCATCGCCCCTGCCTTCTTCACACCATTTCCCCCGCATTCTCCGTCGATTCCACCAATCCGCCAACAACGCTTCTTTCTACTCTGCATCCACGGTGAAGCACAGGCAGTTACGCACAACGCACCGTGACGCTGGATACCACGCACTTCCACCTTTTCGCAGGAGCAGGACATGGCATTTCCAACCGCGGTAAACGACCAGATCACCGATTCGGTCACCCAGGCCAACACCAAGGTGCTGGGCGATGCGCCCGCCATGGCGGTGGGCAATCTGTACCAGGCCACCGCCCAGGCACTGGCCAACGCCGCCCACAACGCCACCAACGCGCAGCAGCAGTCCTATGTGACCGCGCAGTCGGCCACCACCATGGGCGTGGCCACGCTGTACTCGATCGATACCGCCACCACCGCCGTAGCGAGCAAGGAAATCCTCAGCACCCGCGTCCGCGGCCTGGGTTCCTGATCCGTCGTTCCGTAGCTGACCCGCCAACCTCAAGGAGCTCGACATGGCTTTTCCGACCGCAGTAAACGACCAGATCACCGATTCAGTCACCCAGGCCAACACCAAGGTGCTGGGCGATGCCCCCGCCGTGGCCATGGGCAATCTGTACCAGGCCACCGCGCAGGCACTGGCCAACGCCGCCCACAACGCCACCAGTGCCCAGCAGCAGTCCTATGTGACTGCGCAGGCGGCCACCACCATGGGCGTAGCCACCCTGTACGCGATCGATACCGCCACCACCGGCGTGGCCACCAAGCAGATTCTCGGCGCGTGATGCGCCGCCAGGCAAGGAGCTGAGCCATGGCATTTCCCACGGCCGTCAACGACCAGATCACCGACTCGGTCAGCCAGGCCAACCTGCAGGTGCTGGGCGTGGCGCCGGCCACGGCGATGGGCACGCTCTACCAGGCCACCGCGCAGGCGCTGGCCAATGCCGCCCACAACGCGACGCTCGCACAGCAGCAGATGTACGTCACGGCCCAGGCCGCGACCACGATGGGCGTCGCGCTGCTCTACGCCATCGATACCGGCGCCACCGGCGCCGCCACCCGGAAGATTCTCGGCTGAATCCAGTAAGTGCCGGCAGTCTCCGTTCCTGTAGTGCTGTCCATCCAAGGAGTTTCCACCATGGCATTTCCCACCGCCGTCAACAGCCAGATCACCGATTCGGTCTCGCAGGTCAACACCAAGGTGCTTGGTGATGCGCCAGCCATCGCAATGGGCAATCTGTTCGTGGCCACCAGCCAGGCGCTGTCCAACGCCGCGCACAACGCCACCAACAACCAGCAGCAGTCCTACGTGACCATGCAGGCCTCGACCACCCAGGGCGTGTCCACGCTGTATGCGATCGACACCGCGTCCAACGGCGTGGCCACCCGCGAAATCCTGGGTCTGCGCTGACGTGTCGGCCCGGCGTGACGCCAGCCACCGCGCCCCCGCCAAGGACGGCGTCACGCCGGGCCCCTGATCCATGCCCACATCGCCTGCCATCGGCTACCTCCTGGATGCAACCAGCAGCGGATCCGGACTGGCGATCGCTCTCGCACCATCGTTCGCGATGTCTGCCAGTTACCTGGCGATGGCCGACACCATCGGCCTTGCAATGCAGAACGCCGTCGCCAACCAGCAGCGCGGCCAGGTCACCGCCAGCGCAAGCCTGGCGCAGGTCCTCGCCTTGATCATCCAGAAGGGAGCCGTTCCGTCATGAGCACTGAGAACACCGTCAACAGCCAGATCGTCGACAGCGTCAGCGCGGCCTCCACCCTGCTGGTGGGGCAAGGACCCGCGCAGTCCTTCAGCATGCTGGACATGGTGCTGCTGGAAACGCTGGGTACCGGCATGCACAACGCCGTCGCCCGCCAGCAGGGGGCCAGCATGGTCAGCAACGCGGCGGTCACCGCCGCCTGCGCGAAGATGATCAACGCGCCCTGGCCGGTGCCACCGCCTGCTCCAGAACCGCCTCCGCCGCCACCGCCGCAGGTGATCCCCCTGCCGGGACCGGTGCCAGCCCCCCCTTCGCCTGCGGCCGTCATCGCCGCGGCCACCGCAGAAGGAAAGACCGCCATCAGCGTCCTGCAGGCACAGACCCACGGTGCCACTGCCGATGCTGCGGCCGCCAACGCCAGTCTGCACACGCTCGAGCAGCTTGCAGGCAACGGCACGGCGCCCGCGCCCGATCCTGCGCCCGACTCCACGCCTGGTCCGGATCCAGCAGCGGGTCCCGTCCAGGATTCCGCGCCAGACTCCACTCCGCACCCGTCCGCCGACGGCGCTGACGCCCCGGCCTGACACCGCGCCGGCCCTGCCCGGCCGCACCCGCCCATCAAGGAGCCCGTATGGACCCGCGCAACGTCAACGCCCAGGTCATCGATGTGATCAACCAGGTGCAGACGGCCACCATGTCCGAGACCGTGGTGACCACCAGCGGTGCCGGCAAGGCCTACCAGGCCGTGGCCCAGTCCGCCGCCATCGCCGTGCAGGATGCCGCCGATGCCCTGCGCAATGTCTCGACCATCGCCACTACCGCCGCCGGCGTGGCCATGGCCCAATACCTGGCCACCGGCGATGAAAAGTATGCGCGGGTACTGACCCAGACGCAGACCATGATGCAGGGGGCTACCGAAGACTTCACCCGCGTTGGCAGCGCTGCTGCGAACGTCCTCAAGGGATTTCCGGCCAAGTGAGGCCGTCAGGAGCCACGCATGAGCGTTTTCATCAACGGTCGAACCACTCCGCAGACCAGCCAGCTGGGCCCGCGCAGCCGGCACGTACTTGGCCTCATCGACGGTGGCCACCAATGGCTGCAATGGGCCATCGACTCCCCTGAGCACCGCTACAGCTTCGCTGACGAAGGCGCCCTGCTGGACGGCATCCAACAGGGCCTGCATGGTTCCAGGCTGGCCTGGCTGCCCCAGGTAGGGTTGCAGGTCAGCCCGATCAAGCTGCTGAGCCTGGACAACGATGACCTTGATGTACTGCGGCGTCAGGAGCATGGCGAACACAACCGGCTTCTGGCCAACGAAGTGCAGGAGGTACTGGACAAGTACGACCTGCTGACCAATACGGCGTTGATGACGTTCCGGCCGTTCCTGGCGGCTATCGGCGCAGGCACCGCGCCGTTGTTGCAGCAACTGGACTTCCGCGAAGCCCTGCAGTTGCACGAACTGGCTTCGGAGCAGCGTGGCGCAGCCGATGCCGGGGAGACGCAGGCCGAGGCGGCGCGCTTCGCCCTGTTGCATGCACGCCGTCCCATCGAGTTTGTCGACTACTTCCACTTCTACCGCCTGGTGGCCTCCGGCGGCGGCAGCGCGGAACGACGCATCGAGGATGCCACGGAACTGCTGCGTGCCCTTTTGCCGATGCTGCTCGGCTCGCTCGACGGCCCGCAGCTTCCACAGTTGCCTTCACCGGAGCAGGTGCGCAGCGCCATTGCCGCCACGCTCGACGCCCAGCGGCAGATCGGCTATCCGCGCATTTCCCTTGCCGCCCAGCAGGCGGCGCTGTGCCTTGATCGCGGGGCAGGCGACCTGCTGGGACAGGCCCATGCACACCTGCGCAGCAGAGTGCATCGCCAGCTCGACGCTGCACAGGCGTTCCTGAAGGAGCATCCGGTGGCCGGTGGCAAGCTCGGCCAGGATGGTGCCAGCGTGCAGTTCCGCATCGAAGGACGGCATCAGGAAGCGCGCGTACAGGTCGAGGACAATGTCATCACCCTGCTGGGATACCGTCGTTTTCTTGCTGATGCCGGCTCACCGGCGATGGTGGGCTACCTGGCAGGCGAGCTGTGAGCACCGCCGCATCTCCCGGACCAACCGGGCCCAGCCCCCAGCAGGTCGCCACGCAGCTGGCCATAGCCGCCAGCGCTGCGGTGGCGACCGGCCGCCAAGCTGCCCGGTTGCAGGCGCAGCAGATCCTGGCCGATGCCGAGGCAGCATTGAGCCATATCCTTGGGGGAAGCAACCAAAGCGCCCCCACTCCAAACCCACCAGGAGCACAGACCATGACCTTCCCGACCCCGCTTTCCGGCACGCAGACACCGGCGTATCCGGCCGGCAAGACCCCGATGGAGATCGCCCAGGAACTGGCGGACGCCGCCGTTACGGCCAGTGACGAAGGTGTCCGTGCCGGCATGGCGGTTTCCGAAGCGGCGCTAGAAGTGGCTGCCGAAGCCAGTCGGCGCGCAGAACAGGCCGCAGAGCTGGCGGTGCAACGTGCCGCCGAGGCGAACGCCCGATAGCGTCCGCAACGGCAGCCACGCGCCCCGGGCAGGCCTGCGCCTGCGCCGGGGTGTTGTCATTGCTCCGGAGTACGACGATAGCTGCGCGGGCTCACGCCCACCGCGCGGCGGAAGCTCTTCTCGAAATGACTCAGGTCGCCGAAACCGACCTGCAGCGCAACATCGGTGATGCGCAGTCGTTGCCCGCCGCGCAGCAGTTGCTTGGCGTGCTCGATGCGCAGCTGCTGCAGCAGCAGCTTGAAGGTGGTCCCCAGTTCGCTGCGGAACAGGAAGCCGAGGTGTGACTGGCTGACATGCGCCTGGCGGGCCAGGTCACCCAGGGTGACCGGTTCGGCGGCATGATCCTTCAGATACGCCAAGGCGCGCTTCAGCCCGTCATGCAGGCCTTCGTGCGACAGGCGGGGTGGATCCAGCACGTCGGGGTCCAGTGCGATGTCGTGCTCCGGCAATGGTGCCTGTGATGCACCACGTTCATGGACATGGTCCGTGCTGGCAGCGGCCAGCCCCGGCGCATGGCGCAGCAGGTCCTCACGACGGATGCAGCGGCCGCCGGTCATCACCGCCAGGCGTACCACCACCCGTTCCATCTCCAGCAGGTTGCCCGGCCAGTCATGCGCGCACAGCGCCAGCAGGACGTCTTCACTGAGCACATGCGGATCGAAACCGTGCAGCTCCAGCGCACGTGCGGCCAGTGCACCGATGTCCTCGACCCGCTCCCGCAGCGGCGGAATGTCCACGATGAGGAACTCCAGCCCGGCCAGCAGCGCCCGTGAAAACTGCTTCTCGCGCACCCGTTGTTCCAGGTCCGCACTGGTCGAAGCGATGACCCGTATCGGCCGGATCGCCTCCGCTTCGGAGCGTGTGGCATGCAGGCCGCGGATTCGATGCGACAGCTGCCCCTGCAGGATCGCCGGCAGCTCGTCCACTTCGTGGAAGTACAGCGTGCCGCCCTGGGCATGCGCGAACCAATCGTCGGGTTCGCCCGCAGGATGCGCACAGTTCACTTCAACGAACGGCCCCTGCCTGGCGTGGCCGCCGCTATGCAGCGCCGCAGCCAGTTCCATCTTCTCGGTACCGAACTCCCCGCGCAGCAGCACCGGCAGTCGACTGGCCGCGGCGCGTTCAATGAACTCCTCGATCTGCTTCAGTGCTTCACCCGCCCCCACCAGCAGCAGCGGCCTGCGCAGTGCCTGCTCGGCCCATGCCTTGGCTTCGTAGCGCTTGATCAGGTGCGCGCAGCGCTGTGCAAACTGCTCCCCCAGCACCAGTGCACTGCCGTCCAGCGGGCCGCACTCCCCTTCAAGATGCAGCTCGCCCAGTACCTCGCCGGCATAACGGATGGGCACCCGGTGTGATCGACCGCGCTCGGCGTCCTTGGCCGGCAGCGGCATTCCCGCTGCCATGCCTGCCATGTCGCCATGCAGCTGCACCTCGCCACCACGCATCGCCTTGTGCTGGGCCAGCTCCTTCACGAATGCGCCCAGCAGTTCGGGCAGCGACGGATAGGGCCGATAAGCGCGCTGCAGCATCTCACTGACTTGCCTGTGCATTGAAACTCCCCTTCGGAATGGCAACCCACTGCAGATGCAGCGGGCGATCACGCGATGCAGGCCGCTCCGGCGTCATCGCGGGATGCTGCGACGTCCACGCCGCATGCCGTGCCCGCAGGTCGCACCGCTGTTGCCGCGCACGCTGTCCGCTCCCGTTGCACCGGGAACTGCCTTCACCGCTGGAGGTCGGCACGGCTGACGTCGTCCAGGCCTGGGTCGTGCGCGCTGGGGCGGCACTGCCGATGACGCGCCGCCCAGTTACGTCCCGGCAATCGCATCCCTGGATTATGGAGAGCGAGTTTCCAGAAAATCGGCATGATAATGACGTGAATATCCGCGCCGGATACTCGTCGCAGCCAATCCGCCGGTTGCCGATGGATCAATCGCCTGCGGCGCGGTCTGCCACCTGGCCGGATGAATGGGAGTCAGCCGGGACGCTGGCGGCGTGGCGGCCGGCTCCACTATAGTCAGCACAGCTAGGCAGGCATGGTGCCTGCCCTCGAATCACAGGGAGTTGGACATGGGTCTGGTACAGGCGGTCAAGGGTGCGGTAGGCGGTGTGCTGGCCGACCAGTGGAAGGACTTCTACACCGTGCCGACGGGCCTGCCGTCCACGGCGGCCCTGTTCGCGGCGGTGCCGCAGGGCACCAATGCCGGCCGCGGCTCCAACACCAGCGGCTCGTCCAACATCATCAGCAACGGCTCGAAGATCGTGGTGCCGGAAGGCTACGGCCTGCTGCTGTTCCAGGATGGCGCGATCACCGCCTTCGTCGCCGAACCCGGTGGCTACGAATGGCGTTCGGATGATCTGAACTCGCAGTCGATCTTCGCCGGCGACGGCTTGGTCAGCACCTTCATCAAGCAGAGCTGGGAACGCTTCAAGTTCGGCGGCCAGCCCGGCTCGCAGCAGGCTGCGTATTTCGTCTCGCTGAAGGAACTGCCGGACAACCGCTTCGGCACCCAGTCGGAAATCTACTGGGACGACGGCTTCCTTAACACCCAGGTCGGCGCGGTCACCCGTGGCTCGTACACGCTGAAGATCGTCGACCCGATCCTGTTCGTGAAGAACTTCGTGCCGGCCAGCTACCTGCAGCCGGGCCAGGTGTTCGACTTCACCGATCTGGACAACGCCGCCGCCAGCCAGCTGTTCAATGAAGTGGTCGGTTCGCTGGCTCCCGCCTTCAGCCTGTACACGAACGATCCGAGCAAGGGCAACCGCATCACCAAGCTGCAGCAGGATTCGCTGGGCTTCGCGCAGAGCCTGTCGGCGGCAGTTGAACAGGGTTACCAGTGGAAGTCCGATCGCGGCCTGGCCATCGTCAAGACCGCCATCGTCTCCATCGAGTACGACGCCAACACCCGCGAGCTGCTGAAGACCGTGCAGCGCGCCGATGCGCTGTCCGGTTCGCGCGGCAATTCCAACCTGCAGGCCAGCGTTGCCCAGGGCATCCAGTCCGCCGGCGAGAACGGCGGCGCGGCAGGCCTGGTCGGCGTCGGCATGGCCTCGGGCATGTTTGGTGTCGGTGGCATGCAGCAGCCGACCACGCCGGCCGCCGATGATCCAGTGGCCAAGTTGAAGAAGGCCAAGGAAATGCTCGACCTGGGCCTGATCACCCAGAGCGACTACGACGCGCTCAAGGCCAAGGCGCTGGGCCTGTAACTGCAGGACGCACAACCACCATGTCTGATCCCCGAAACGGCCCACCGCCGCTGCCCGGATCCGCGCCCTCGACGCCGCCGCCCTTGCCGGCGGCGTCGCTGGATGGGCCGGGTTCGCCGCAGGACGTCCCTCCCCTGCCCGGCAGCTTCCCGCTGGACACCTCGAAGCTACCGCAGGCCATCCGCGATGAAGTGGAAGCGCCCGATCCGGTCGCCATCGACACTTCCGCCAGCGAGCTGAAGGACGGCCTCAACCGCTGCCCGAAGTGCGGCGCCACCGACATCCGGCCCAAGGCCGGTACCGATATTCTGGTCTGCCTGTACTGCCGTCACGAATGGCATGGCGCGCGGGTCGAGGAGGAATTCGGGCTGGGCGAGGCCATCGACCAGCTGCGCGGCACCGTCGTCGCCTCAGGCGCTCGTGACATCGATGCCGACACCTCGGCGTTGATGACGTTCAAGTGCACCGGCTGCGGCGCTGAGGTCACGGTCAATACCGAAAGCACGATGACGGCGCGCTGCCACTGGTGCCGCCATGTGTTCGGCGTCAACGAGCAGATCGCCAACGGCGCCGTCCCCGATGCCGTCCTGCCCTTCCATATCAAGAAGGACGACGCGGTCGCACGCATCCGCCAGTTCGTCGACAAGCGCCGGATGTTCGCGCTGAAGGCGTTCAAGGACCAGTTCACGCCGGAGAACGTGGTGGGCGTGTTCCTGCCCTATATGATCGTGGACAGCAATGTCAGCGCGGCCGTGGCCGGCAAGGGCGAGATCAAGACCCGCGAATACACGGTCGGCAGCGAGAAGAACAAGCGCACCCTGTACGACGCCGATGTCTACCAGGTCGAGCGCCAGGTGGATTTCACCGTCGATGACCTGCCGCTGGAATCCTCGGCTGAACGCGGCAATCTGGATACCCGCGCCAACACCAACAACATCATCAACACCATCCTGCCGTTCGATACCAAGAACGCGGTGAAGTGGAACGCCTCGTACCTGGCTGGCTTCACTTCGGAGAAGCGCAACCTGGATGTGGAAAAGCTGCGGCCGCGACTGGAAGACCAGCTGCTGTCGATTGCCCGCGCACAGGTGGAAGGCTCGGTGAAGCGCTACAACCGTGGCGTGCGCTGGGAACAGGAACAGCTGGAGGTGCATGGCACCCGCTGGGTGTCGATGTACCTGCCGGTGTGGCTGTATTCGTACCACCAGCCCGGCAAGAACGGCGGCATGCTGCACTACATCGCAGTGAACGGCCGCACCGGCGAAACCATGGGCAGCGTGCCCGTGCAACAGTGGAAGATGCTGCTGGCGGCCCTGGCCACCGGCACTGTCATTGAAGCCCTCGCAATCGCCTTCCTGGTGGCATCGACATGAGTGATGACAGTGGTCTCTGGCTGTTGGCGGCAGGCCCGGCCGGCGCAACCGCGCTGTACTGGGCGCTGTACCGCTATTACCGCAACACCGACAAATCGCATTCGTTCGAACACGAAACCGAGATCGAAGCCCAGCCGGTGACCGGCTCGGACCAGCAGGTGGGCCGGGTCACCGGCACCGAGGAGAAGCGCATCCGCGGTGACAACGTGTACGAGTACCGGAAACGGGTTGTGCGGGTGAAACCCGAGCCGTAGAACCAGGCCATGCCTGGCTGACGTGGGTAGTGCCGGCCGCTGGCCGGCATTCCTTTTGCTTCCAGACCTGAAAGGAATGCCGGCCAGCGGCCGACACTACCCTCAGCCAGCCTGCCCCAGCCGTACCTTCAACTGCTGGATCTCCTGTTCGCTGACCCCGATCGACTTCAGGTAACCCTCTGCACCACCGTACTGGCTGTGCAGTGCCGCCAGGAACTGCTCCATGTTGTCCGGTGCGGTACCGGACATGCCGGCCATCTTGCGGCCGATCTCCGGATTCTGCTTGATCAACGCCATGATCTGCGCGTTCATCGCGCTGTCCTTCGGCTGCCCTTCCAGGTAGTGCGCGGAGATTGCGTAGTTGTGCACGATCTCTGCCTTCGGCACACCCGCCAGGTCCAGCAGCAGGCCGGCGATGATGCCGGTGCGGTCCTTGCCTGCAGTGCAATGGAACAGCACCGCGCCATCCTGCTGTGCAGCGATGCGCTGGAACACCTGCTTGAACTGCGGCTGGCTGTGGTCCAACCATTGCACATAGGCCTCGCCCAGCGTATCCGGGAAGCTGGTCATCATCTTCTGCAGGTCCATCTTCTCCGTGCCCATCAGCGAAATGCGCTGATAGTCGAAGCGATCGTCGCGGGCCAGCAGATCCGGTGACTGTGCTTCCTCATCGGCGGTGCGCAGATCGATGTCGAGCTTCACACCGGCGGCGACGAGGGCATCACGGTCGGCATCGGTCAGGCGGCCAAGGTCGGCGGTGCGCACGAAGGCATCGGCGGGAATCGGCCCTTTGCTGCCCTGCAGGCCAGCGAAGGTACGCACATTCCAGGCACCCTGCAGCGGGATCACCCGCTGTGCATCGGCGGCGGCGGGCTTGGTGTTGGCGGCAGCCACCTGCCTGGCAGCGACGGCCTGTGGCGCATCAGCGGCAACCGCTGCGGCAGCCATCGGAAGGGCCAGTATCAGGGCCAGGGCGAGTTCGGTACGAGCGATCTTCATTGGAGTCTCCAGTCGAATCAGAAGTTGACGGCCACATCCAGGCCGAAGGTGCGCGGGTCGTTGAAGATGCCGCTCTGGCCCAGCGCTGCGCTGTTGATCTTGTAGAACAGGTGCTGCTCATCCAGCAGGTTGCGCGCCCACAGCGAGAACGACATCGTGGTGCCGGTGCTGTTGACCGGCACATCCACCAGCGCCACCCGTGCGTTCACCACGAACGAGCTGTCGGTCAGCATCTGGTCGTACTCGCTGGTGTAGTAGCCATCGGACCAGTTGCCGTCCACATGGAACTTCAGTGCCGAGAAGTTCGCGAACGGCACCAGGTAGTCGACCGACAGGCTGCCGGCGTTCTTCGGCGCCAGCAGCGGCTGGACCGTTACCTGCACCCCTGCACCGAACGGGTCCGTCGCGGTCTGCGCGTCGATCTTCGTATAGGCGTAGTTGAGGCCGAGGGTGAGGTTGTCCACCGGCATCACGTTGAACTCCAGCTCCGCGCCGCGCGACTTGCCATCGCTCAATGCATTGGTGGTGACCATTGTGGTGCGGGTCTCGCCACTGTTCGGGTCGAACGGCAGCGAGAAGTCCATCTGCTTGTGCGCGATGGTCGAATCGAACACGGCGAGGTTCAGGCGAGCACGGTTGTCCCAGAACTGCGACTTGAAGCCGAGCTCGTAGGCCGTCACTTCTTCCGGCCCGAACGCGGTGTAGTTGGTCGAGCGCGAGTTGGCACCGCCGGCCTTGAAGCCGGTGCTGTACTTGGCATAGACCATCGCGTGCTCGCCAAGGTCGTAGGCGATGTTGACCATCGGGTCGAAGCGGCTCCAGCGGTCCTTGAACGCAAGGTTGGTCGCCGCACCATTGACGATGTACAGGCTGCCCTTCTTGTCATCGCGGGTATAGCGGCCACCGGCGGTCAGGTGCAGGCGCTGCAGCGCCTCCGGGGTCCACGTGGCCTGGCCGAACACACCCAGGCTGTCGGTCCAGGCCTTGCTGGCGCGGTCGATGCGCACCCGCGAAAGATCCAGTGGATTGGTCGCCGGATTCACCGTATAGCTGTTGCCACCTGGGCCCCACACCAGCATGTTCGGGGTCTGCGCATTGTCACCGGCGGTCTCGTGGTAGTAGAACGCGCCACCGAGGAACTGCACCTGCGAGGTGTTGCCGATCAACTGGAATTCCTGGCTGTACTGGTGCTGGTAGACCTGGGCCAGGCTGTAACGTCCGAAGGGCGTACCGGCGCCACCATAGGCCGAGATCGCGTCAACCAGGCCCATGTCGAACTGGCCCTGGGTGAGTTCACGGTATGAACTGATCGACTTCAATTCCAGGTTGTCGTTCAGCGTCCACGACAGGTTCAACAGATGGCCACTGGTGCGGCCGGTATTGTCTTCCTGCGCGCCGCCGAGGATGGCGCTGTCGCGGCGATCCTGGCTGGCGCCGGCCTTTTGCAGCGGGCTCAGGTAGGCACCCGGTACCAGCACCTGGGTGTGGTACGGCGTGGTGGCGTCGTAGGAACGATCGAACGCGTACAGCAGCGAGAAGTCATCACGGGGCTGCCACAGCGCGGTCAGGCGTGCGCCACGCTTGTCGTAACTGTTGAAATCGCGCTCGCCACGCATCGGATTGTCGGTGGTGCCGCCACGCCTGGCCTGCACTGCATCGATCTTGAAGCTGACATCGCCCACCTTGGGCAGGTCGAGGTGCAGCGCGCTGTTGTAGCCGCTGAAGTTGGACACACCGGCACTGACGCTGCCGCCGAATTCACCGGTCGGCTGCTTGGTCACGATGCTCACTGCGCCGCCTTCGGTGTTGCGGCCGAACAGCGTGCCCTGCGGCCCCTTCAGCACTTCGATGCGCTCCACGTCGTAGAGCATGCTGCCCAGGCCCTGCGCACGGCCCATGAACACACCATCGACATAGATGCCGACGCCGGCATCGCGGGCCGGTTGGTTGGCGTCACCGGAGGCACCGATGCCACGGATGCCGATGTTCAGCGCAGAACTGCGGGTAGCGAACGGCGTGACCCGCAGTGATGGGATGGAGCCATCGGACAAGCTGCCCAGCGAAATCGCGCTGCGGTCCTTCAGCGCTTCGGCATCGACCACCGACACCGAGATCGGCGTCTCCTGCAGGTTGGTGGCGCGTTTCTGGGCGGTCACCATCACCTGGTCGAGGGCAACCACGGCACGGGCCGCGTCGGCGGACGCCGTGGCCTCGGCGCTGGGACTGTCTTCGGCATGGGCCAGCACCGGCAGCGCGGCGGCGATGGCGAGGGTAAGCAACGGGCGGTGCAGCGGGAGGTGGCGCATCGGACTCATTCGCGGAAGGAGGAGGCCGGCGCAGTCTGGAAGGCGGCAATTACAAATGAATGACCGTTCATTCACATCTTTTATGACGTACTATCCCGCCCTTGGACGCTCCTACCTCTCGCAATGACGCCGAAAACCGCCGTAGCCGTATCCGCTGACGACCCTGCCGCCGCACACGCCGAGGCCCAGCGCCGGCGCATCCTCGATGCCGCCCAGAAGTGCTTCATCACCCGCGGTTTCCATGCCGGTTCCATTGCCGACATCGCCGCCGAAGCCGAGATCAGCCAAGGGCTGATGTACCGCTACTTCGCCAACAAGCGCGCCTTGATCCTGGCCCTGATCGAGCGCCAGCTGCGCCACGACCAGGCCTCGATCAGCGAGATGCCGGCAGCATCGGACCTGGTGGACGGCCTGCTGGAGTGCTACCAGCAATGGGCACGCGGCGAAGTGCTGCCGATCCACGGCAACGCCATCGCCAGCGTGGCCCTGTATGCGGAGATCAATGCCGAGGCGCATCGCGACCCGGTGCTGGCCGAGGTGCTGCGCACCCACGACAAGCAGACCAGCGCTGCCATCCACGCCTGGTTGCGGCAGCGCGACGTCAGCCTGGGCCGCGTCGTGGACGAAGAGCGGATTGCCAGCCGAACCCTGCTGCTGCGGCTGCTGGTGGAAGGTCTGGCGATGCGCGCCGTGCGCGATCCGGGCCTGCCGCCGGAGCGGGTGCGGGCGCTGCTGGCCGACGCGATTGGGCGGGTGATCGCCGATTGAGCCACCCTCACACCGTCTCCCGCCTCGCCGGTTCGATACTCGCGCGGTCCACCCTTCCGAGGATCCTGCGATGGCTGCCCTGCTTGCCCGTAGCTGCCTGTCCGCGCTGTGCTGCCTGACCCTGCCCGCCCTGGCCCAGGACGCCTCGTTCGGCTTCGGCGAACAAACCACCCGCACCGAACAGACCACACAATCCAGCAGCACCCAGACCCGGACCAGTGGCGCGATGACCACCCAGACCACCACCAGCGGCAGCTCGCAGTCCGAGACACGCAGCGAAAGCAAAGGGATGGACGTGGACTTCGGCTTCCACGACAACAGCGATGACTGGGGCCATGACCGCCGGCGCGATGACCGCGATGTGCGCGACAGCGACCTGTTCGGCAGCTGGACACTGGGCCAGGAGAACGGCAGCAACTGCACCATCGAGCTGAAGAACATCGAATGGTTCGGTGGCTACAGTGCCTATGTGCCTGCCGGCTGCCCGGATGGCTTCTTCTCGGCCAATCGCTGGGTGCTGTCGGGCAACCAGTTGCTGTTGACCGACACCAGCAACACCGTATTCGGGCGCTTCCGCGCGTCGGGCGGAGGGCGTTGGTCGGGGTATCGTGAAACGGATGGGGCGCGCTTGTATCTCAATCTCAAGGGGCGCTGACCTCGAAAGCGAGGTAGCGGGCGCCGGCTGACAGCACGCCGCCGGGAACTGAATAGCGCACTCGCTAAAGAACACGCGCGCTGGGCCGATAGCAGGCCCGACCCAACGCTTTAAGGACGACGCGCCGTGTCTACGCCCGGATCCTACCCTTCAGGAATGAATTCATCCACACGCGAGGAACCCGCTCTGTGGTCGCGTGCGGCGTCAGTACTGGGAGTCATCATTGCGCATCGCTGGGCCTTCGCTGCTGCCGGCACTTTGGCGATGGTGGTGTTCTTCTGGCGCATCCGTTTCCTACCCAGCATCACCCTGACCGATATCGGTCTGGTTGCGATCGCGATCGTGGTGTTTTCCATCCTCTTGATGCTTGTTTTCCTAGCGACGCTGCTGATTCCAGCCGCGCTGCTAGTCGAATGGCATCAGAGGGGAATGATCTTCAGCGCGAGTGGTCCGCGTAGGCCAGGGTCCCGAGAGCGACACCTCGCATTAAACAGCATTCTCTCACTCCTTGTGGGGGCTGCAGTTGCACTGCTCCTTCTGTACGCGTCACTGGCCACAGCATTTGGCAAGAGCCATGACCATGCGTTTCTCATTCTCGTAGGTCTGGGCGCCATTGCCGCACTGGGCCCGGTGCTTCGCAAAACCACACCTTCAGCAACTGCTGAGCGTATAGCGAACACACGCCCTTGGAGGGGGCTGTGGCCACTGTCCCTAGCGTTTGCTTCTACGGCACTGTACCTACTGTACATGCCCATCTTCGTTCTCGTGGTGATTGGAACACATGAGGCGGCTACGGCCCTGACGGACTGGCAGTTCGGCCTCATGCTGTTGCTTCTTCCACCGCTCCACTATCTGTTCTTCCTCGTCCTGAGTTCACCCGCACGCCACAAATCCATTGCTGCCCTCGCTATAATTTTTTACGTAGTCATGTTTGCAGGCACACTCACTGAAGCGCTTGACCGCGCTGCGAACATCTTCCAGCTGGGCCTGTTGAAGCATCACAGCGTGGTGGTCTCCAGCGAGGGTTGCCGCATCGCTAAGTCCTCGCGCGTGGTGAGAGCGTGCCACAAATTGGAAGGATCCGGTGAAGCCCTTTACGAGATCCGGGACGTCCAAATCCTGACTCGCCTTGGCAGTCACGCCGTCATTGCCCGCAACCAATGGACCCCCGCGCAGCGAACCGGATCGGTGCCCATACCCAGTGCACATGTCCGGTCATGGTTCCCTACCGCTCCTGTGAAGGGCTTGCCACGGGCACCTCATTCAAGGGCACCCGCCGCCATGGTCGACATTCCAACGCAAAGACCCGTCCCCACGCCCCGAGCATCCCGAAAGGCGCCCGCTCAGCGCAAGACGGTCAGCTGCGTGGCGCGGTAGTCCGCCAACGCTGGCCAATAGCAATATGTGCGCGCGATCACAAGGTGGTCGTGGCACCCATTGGACTCACGTCGGCATCACCCGTCGGTGGCGATACATAACAAGGTTCGCACTACCGTAGCACCTGACTGCCGCCGCGCCCGCCCTCGCCACCCCGCCCTGAAAAGTGCCATGGACGAAGCCGAACGACTGCTTGAACTCGACCGCCTGCACCTGCTCGACACGCCACCAGAGCCTGTTTTCGATGCGATCGTCGCCGCCGCGCGTGCCGCTACCGGCATGACCATGGCTCTGATTTCAGTTGTTGCCGACGAGCGCCAGTGGTTCAAGGCCAACATCGGGCTGGAAGGTGTCAGCGAAACCGCGCGCGAGATTTCATTCTGCACCCATGCCATACAGCAGGACACGCTGTTCGAGATTCCGGACGCGCGCCAGGACCCTCGCTTCTCCACCAATCCCCTGGTGACCGGCGGCCCGCGCATCCGTCACTACGCGGGAATCTCGCTGGGCTCGGCGCACGGCGCGCGCATAGGAACACTGTGCCTGCTCGACCCGATGCCCGGTGTGCTGTCGCCTTCGCAACGCGAACTGATGGTGCATCTGGCCCGGGTCACCACCCAGGTGCTTGAACAGCGCAGCACCTTGATGGCACAGGTCGGCCAGGCCAAGGCCCTGCATCGTGAGCTGAAGCGCAGCGAGGACTTCCTGGAGCGCACCAACCGCGCGGCCCGGGTGGGTGGCTGGGAAATGGACCTGGTCAGCAACGAGGTCCGCTGGACCCGCGAAACCAAGCAGATCCACGGCGTGCGCAGCAACTTTGAACCGACGCTCGAAACTGCGCTCTCGTTCTATCGCGAGGACAGCCGAAACATCATCCGCACGGCGGTGCAGCGTTGCATCGATGAAGGCACGTCGTGGGAGGTGCAGCTGCCGATGACCACCGCCGACGGACGAGCCATCTGGACCCGCGTGGTTGGAGGCCGGCAGCAGGTCGATGGCCGGCCGCGGCTGGTCGGGGCCATACAGGACATCACCGAGGAGCGCGCCGCGCTGGATGCACTGGAAGCCAGCGAAACCCGCTACCGGCGGCTGTTCCACTACAGCCTTGGCCTGATCTGCACCCACACGCTGGAGGGCGTGCTGACCTCGGTGAACCCAGCGGCCGTGCAGTCACTGGGCTTCGATGAGAGCTACATGATCGGGCGCAGCTTGTGCGACCTGATGCCGCCGGAGAAGCGGGCCGCGTTCAAGGCGTATCTGGAACGCATCGCAGTCAACCACACCGATGCCGGCGTCATCGAGCTGATCGCCGCCGATGGTACCCGGCATTTCTGGGCGTATCACAACGTGCTCGACAACGAGGCCACCCAACCCTACGTGCTCGGCCATGCGCAGGACGTCACCGCACTGCGGATGCAGGAACAGCAGTTGCGCGAGATGTCCTTCAAGGATCCCCTCACCCAGAGCTACAACCGCCGCTTCCTGCCCCGCCTGGACGAACTGATCGACCAGCCTTGGGCTTGCCTGATGTTCGATCTGGATCATTTCAAGCAGATCAACGACACCCAGGGCCATGCACGGGGTGACACGGTGCTGGTCGAGTTCGCCGCCTTCCTGCGCGCTCCACTGGGGTCAATGGAAAGCGTAGTGCGTATGGGTGGCGACGAGTTCATGGTGGTGCTGACTGCACCGGAACCGGGACGGCTGGCCACGCTGGAGCAGTGGTATGCGCAGCATGCCGGGCAGTCACCCACACCCTTCTCGCTGGGCGCGACCCACCACGCACCCGGCGAGACGGTGGCCGACACCCTGCAGCGCGCCGACAGCCGTCTGTATCGCGAGCGTGCACGCGTGCGCACGCATCCGCGCCCCTCATCCTGAGGCTGCTCCTGTGGAGCCGAAGGCAACGGCTCCTGCCGTTGCCTTCGGCTCCACAAATGCCTGCACCGGGCCTGCGCCTACTCCGCTGCCAACGCCTGGATCGGGTCGAGCTGTGCGGCACTGCGCGCCGGGAAGTAGCCGAATCCAAGCCCGATCGCAGACGAACATGCCAGCGCGGCGAGCACCGGCCCCGCCGTGAACAGGAACGGCACACCCAGCGACAGCAGGCTGGACAGCGCACCGACCCCGAACGCGAACAGCACGCCCAGCACGCCACCGAACAGGCAGATCAGCACCGCCTCGATCAGGAACTGGCGCAGGATGTCACCCTGCCGCGCACCCACCGCCAAGCGCACGCCGATCTCGCGCACGCGCTCCTTCACCGACACCAGCATGATGTTCATCACCCCAACTCCACCCACCACCAGCGCCACCGCGGCAATGGCGGAGACCAGAGCCGCCATGGTCTGGCTGGACTTCATCACGGCCTTGCGGATCTGATCGGCGTTGTAGATGAAGAAGTCACGCCGCCCATGCAGCCGTTGCAGTTCGGCTGCCAGCGAGGCTTCGGCGGCGGTGGTCGGCACGTTGTCGCGCACCCGTACCGTGATGCTCTCCAGGCGCTGGCTGCCCAGCAGCCGTGAGGCGGCCGAGGTGTACGGCACGTAGACCGTCGGCGTCGCACCGCCGGCAAAGGCGCTTGCACCCACCACCCCGATCACCTCCACCGGCATGCCGCCCAACAGCACCGTACTGCCGATCGGGTTGCCGGTGAACAACGCCTTGGCCGCCTTCTGGTCGACCACGCCTACCGCACGATGCGCATCCACTTCGGCATCGGTGAAGAAGCGCCCAGCCTTCAGCCGCAGCCCGCGCACACGCGGCAGGTCCGCGCCCACGCCCTGCACCTGGGTGTTGGCACGGCGGCTGCCCTGCAGTGCTGCCACCGAGCCCGTCAGATTGGGGCTGACGCTGTCCACGTAGCTCAACGCGGCCAGATGGTCGGCATCGCCCACCACCAGTGTCTCGATCTCCGCCGAGCGCGGGTCGCCGAAATCGGCGCCGGGGAATATCTCCAGCGTGCTGGCGCCCAGTTCGTTGATCTGTGATTCCACCTGCGCCTGCGCGCCCTTGCCCAGCGCGACCACGGTCACCACGGCGGCCACGCCGATGATGATGCCGAGCATCGTCAACAAGGTCCGCAGTCGATGGGCCAGCATCGAACGCACCGCCATCCGCGCGGCCTCGCGCACCGCGTCCAGGCGTGCACGGCGCTCGGCGATCAGGGACGACCCGCGTTCGGCGATGGATGCAGCGGGCGCCACCACCGGCGCCCTCTCACCGCGATCGGAGACCACTCTTCCGTCGGCAATCTCGATCACCCGGCCGGCATGTGCGGCAATTGCAGCGTCATGGGTCACCAGGATCACCGTGTGGCCTTGCCCATGCAGGCGCTTCAGTTCGGCCATCACCTGCTGGCCGCTGGCGTGATCGAGCGCGCCGGTCGGCTCGTCGGCCAATACGATGGCGCCGCCGTTCATCAACGAACGGGCGATCGACACGCGCTGCTGCTGGCCGCCGGACAGCTGGCTCGGTCGGTTCGCGGTGCGTTCGCCCAGGCCCAGCGTTTCCAGCAGCCCGCGGGCACGCGCGGTGCGCGTCTCTGCATCCACGCCCGCATAGACCGCCGGCAATGCCACGTTCTCGGTGGCGCTCAGGTTCTCCATCAGGTTGTAGCGCTGGAAGATGAAGCCGAAGTGCTCGCGGCGCAGCCGGGCCAACGCATCCGGCGCCATCTGCTCGGTGGTCTCGCTGTTGACGCGATAGCTGCCTTCGGTCGGCCGGTCCAGGCAGCCGAGGATGTTCATCAGCGTTGATTTTCCCGAACCGGACGGGCCGATGATGGCGATGAACTCACCGGCGTCGATACGCAGCGAGACATCCTTCAGCACCACCACTTCACCGGCGGCCGAGCGATAGGCGCGCGATACGCCATGCAGTTCCAGCAGAGCGTCGGCCATGCTCACATCCCCAGCAGACTGGCAGCTTCCGGCTCAGCGCCGCTGGGCGCCTGGCCGACCACCACGTTCTCACCCGCCTTCAGCCCGGACAGGATCTGCACCGCCGTAGCAGTGCGCAAGCCCGTGCTGACCTCACGCTCGGTGACGCGGCCCTTGGCATCGACCACCTGCACCGTGCCGCGGTTGCTGTCCTTGTCTTCGGATTCGGTCAATGCGGTCAACGGCACCTGCAGTGCGTTGGCAGCACGTGCCAGTTGCAGGGTGACCTTCACCGTCATCGACGGTTTCAGCTTCAGGCCCGGATTGGCCACATCGAACAGGCCGGCGTAGTACACCGCCTTGGGCGTCTGCGCCGAGCCACCCGCACTGCTGCCGGCCACATCGGCAATCGTCGACGGCGCTGGCTCCAGCTGCTGCAGATGGGATTCGTAGCGGCGGCCACTCGGCCCCAGTGTCGAAAACCACAGCGGCTGACCGGGCGCGACCAGCTCGACATCAGCCTCGGCGATCTCGGCGCGCACGGTCATCGTATCCATCTGCGCCAGCATCACGATGGTCGGCGTGGTCTGCATCGAATTCAACGTCTGCCCGGCCTTGGTGACGATCGCCACGATGTAGCCGTCGCTGGGCGAAACGATGCGGGTATAGCCGAGGTTGATCCGCGCGGTTTCGACCTGGGTCCCGGCCTGGTCGATCTGCGCCTGCAGCGCGGCCATCTCTGAGCGCGCCGTATCACGTGCCACTCGCGCGGCCTCGAAACCTTCCTGTGACACAAGGCGCGACGCCACCAGTTGCGACTGCCGCTCGTAGACGCGGCCGGCCTGCACGTAACGGGCCTGGCTGGCGGCATGCTGGGCACGTAGCGTATTGGCAGCCGCCTCGGCGCTACGCAAGGCGATGCGCTGCGGCTGCGAGTCGACCTCGGCAATCAGGTCGCCGGCCTGCACGCGCTGGCCCAGCACCACATGCAGGCGCTTGACCTGGCCGGACACCTGCGCACCCACCGCCACCAGCTCCTTGGGATGGACCCGGCCCACCGCCTGCACGGTCTTCTCCAGATCCGCCACCCTTGCCGGCGCGGTGATCAGCGCGGCATCATCGCTGTCTGCAAAGGCCCACCAGCCGGCGGCGCCCGCAATGAGAGCCACGGCTGCGGCGATGGTCCAGATCCTGCGGTTGTTCATCGAAACGCCCGGCTGCGGGCGGCCACCCAGTGCGACCGCTGAGGCCGCAGTCTGCAAGCCAGGGGTGGACGTTTCTTGGAGCCACTGTGGAGATTGCATGGAGATCCGGCAGCCGTTCAGGCACGCCGCCGGCGGCTGAACCAGTCGATCCGTGTCCACGCAATCTCGACACAATCTCGACCGAGTCTCCATCAATGGCGGCTAGCCTCGGCAACCTTGCCGACTGCCTGCCCATCGTGCTCCGTCCCCATCCAGACCTGCCGTCGATCGATGTGTGTCGTGCCTACCTGGCCTGGTGCGCGCCTGCGCCGTGGCTGCTCGCCCTGGTGCTGGCATCGACCACGGCCTGGACGCTGGCCAGTCCGCATGTGCTAGCGCCCCTGCTGGCAGGCTTCGGTGCTGCCGCCCTGCTGTGGTTCCGCAGCGATGGGCCAGGCCACGCGAGCCGCCTCGGATCGCCCGCTTCGCTGGCGCTGATCGGCCTGGCGGTCTCGTCGGAGACGAAGCCAACCGCCGCCGGTGCCACGCTGCATCTGCCGCTCGCCCTCGCCACCCTGCTGGTCGCCACCCAGATGACGCTCCGCCTCCGCGCCATCATGCGCATGGCCACCCGCCTGCAGGCACGGGTGGATGCGGCGGACATGGCATCGCGCTGGGCCCGTTTGTCGGCAGCGCTATCCGCCCTCGCTGCGCGGAATCTGCGCGAAGGGCGGCCGCTGGCGCCGTCGCTGCATCGCACGCTGG
This sequence comes from Stenotrophomonas maltophilia R551-3, assembly GCF_000020665.1. NCBI lineage: Bacteria > Pseudomonadati > Pseudomonadota > Gammaproteobacteria > Lysobacterales > Lysobacteraceae > Stenotrophomonas > Stenotrophomonas maltophilia. The sequence goes on from NC_011071.1 coordinate 2,374,946, forward strand.
TGCTGGCCACGCTGGCCTGGGCCGCCAACGAGGAAGCACAGGCCATGGAACGCCGACGATGACCTCGCCACTGACATCGCCCTCGCCCTCACCTGCTCACTTTCCAAAGCCGCATCACGCAATGAAACCCGATACCCGCATGCGCCAGGCGCCCCTGGTCCTGATTGCCGAAGACGAAGGCGAGATCGCCGACATCCTCGGTGCATACCTGGCGCGTTCCGGCCTGCGCAGCGTCCGCGCGGTCGATGGCGAGGCGGCCCTGGCCAGCCATCGCCAGCTACGCCCGGATCTGGTGCTGCTGGATGTGCAGATGCCGAGGATGGATGGATGGCAGGTGCTGAGCGAACTGCGCAGGCGTGGCAATACGCCGGTGATCATGCTCACCGCACTCGACCAGGACGTGGACAAGCTGACCGGCCTGCGCGTCGGCGCTGACGATTATGTAGCCAAGCCATTCAATCCGGCCGAGATCGTCGCCCGTATCCAGGCGGTGCTGCGGCGGAGTGCCAGAGAACCCAGCGATGCGCCCGGCGGGGTGATCCGCCAGGGACCGTTCGAGATCGACCTGCGCAGCCATGAAGTGACCGTGCGCACAGATGAGCAACTGCACGCGCTGACCTTCACGCTCACCGAGTTCCGCCTGCTGGTACACATGGCGCGCGCACCACGCCAGGTGCACAGCCGGTTGGATCTTCTGCACAACTGCCTGCCCGAGGGCGATGCGCAGGAACGGACGGTGGACAGCCACGTCAGCAAGCTGCGCCGCAAGCTGGAGGACGTGGGCGTCATCGGCATTCCGGCCACCATCCGTGGCGTTGGCTACCGTTTCCTGGACTGAATGATGAACCCCAAAGGCAAGAGCATCGGCCGCCAGATCACGCTGTCCATCACGGTCGCCTCGCTGTGCTCGACGGTGCTGTCGATCAGCGGCTTCTACCTGTTCTACTACCTGATGGAAGTGTTCTACCCGCGTTGGTACGACGAGCCGGAAACGATCATGCCATCGGGGCTGGAGTGGCTGTGGATCGGCTTGACCGCCTCCGTTGTCGTCATCTTCGCCACGCTGGTCGCCTCGCGCCTGACCCGCCGCATCATTACCCCGTTGAACTCGGTGGCCGAAAGCCTGCGCCGGGTCGCCAGCGGTGATCTGGAGGCACGTGCACGCGGTGGCGATACCTCGATGACCGAAGCCGCCACGCTGGTCAGCGACTTCAACTCCATGGCAGAGCGGCTGAACCGGATGTCCGAGAACCGGGTGTTCTGGAACGCCGCGATCGCGCACGAACTGCGCACGCCGATGACCATCCTGCGCGGCCGCCTGCAGGGCATTGCCGAAGGGGTATTCGAGCCCGGGCCGGAGCAGTTCAACAGCATGCTCACCCAGCTGGAAGGCCTGACCCGGATCATCGAGGACCTGCGCGTGGTCAGCCTGGCCGAGAGTGGTCATCTGGATCTTCGCCTGCAGCGCAGCGATGTCAGCGTGCAGGTGGCCGCGGTGGTGGAAGCCATGTCCGAAGCGCTGACCGAAAGCGGCTTCTCGGTGACCGTGGATGCGCGCCCGTCACTGGCCGACTGCGATCCCGCACGCATCCGCCAGGCCGTGCTGGCACTGCTGGAGAACGCGCGGCGGCATGCCATTCCGTGCCCGCTGCGGGTGGCCGTCACCCTGGCCGAAGGCCATTGCACCGTAGCGGTGGAGGACGGCGGCCCCGGCGTGCCGGACGAGTTGCGCGACAGCATCTTCGAGGCCTTCCAGCGCACCGATGTCTCGCGTTCCCGGCAGAGCGGTGGCTCCGGGCTTGGCCTCGCGGTAGTACGTGCGATTGCCGTTGCCCATCACGGAACAGCGCAGTGCCGGGCCACCGAACGTGGTGGCAGTTCGTTCGAGATCCGCTGGCCAGTGCATGCGCGCCGTTGAGGGCGCAAGGTTGCGGCAGACGCTGCTCTGGTAGCGGCCCACCTTGGTGGGCATTCGCATCGCTGAACGGCGCCGATTTCTCCACGCAATCTCCATCGTCCCTCCATGCCCGCTCCAAAGGGCTGCAGATACTGGGCGTGACCAGGGAGGCGGCAGGTATCCAGCCCCCTGCCCTGTCTCCACTTTGCCCAGGCATCCCCATGAAACACCCCCACGATCCGGCGGCCGCCGCCGGTAGCATCGGCCAGCAGAACGCGGCCGCCACCCTCAAGGCCATCCTGCGCACCTACCCGTGGCAGCTCACCGGCACGTTCTCGCTGGTGGCGATGGAAAATGCACTGTTGCTGGCGTATCCGCTGTTTGCCGGCTTCGCGGTGGACGCGATCATCCGCGGCGACATCGGCCACGCAATCTCCTACGCCGGCGTGGTGCTGTTGTTCTGGCTGGTCGGTGCCGCCCGCCGTGCGGTCGATACCCGTACCTTCACCCGCATCTATGCCGACCTGGCGGTGAACGTGGTGCAAGCACAGCGCAGGCTGGGCCAGGCCACCTCCACCTCAGCCGCGCGCGTTGTGCTGGCCCGTGAGTTCGTCGACTTCTTCGAGAAGCACGTGCCGATCATCGCCACCGCGCTGGTATCGATGTTCGGTGCGGCAGCGATGCTGCTGGCGATCGAGCCGCTGGTGGGCGCTGCAAGCCTGGTCGCACTGCTGGGTGCATTGTTGCTGCTGCCATCGTTCGCACGCCGCAACGAACAGCTGCATGGACGCCTGAACAACCGGCTGGAGCATGAGATCCGCCTGGTTGACCGGGTCAGTCCCTCGGTGCTGCGTCGCCACTACACCACGCTGTCGCGGCTGCGCATCCTGCTCTCCGATCGCGAAGCCGGTGCCTTCGTGGTCGTTGGCGCAGCGGCAGCGGTGCTGTTCGCGCTCACCATCGGCCGTCTCGCCACCACCGACGGGGTTACCCCGGGCCATGTGTATGCGGTGATGACCTATCTGTGGACGTTCGTCGGCAGCCTGGATGATGCACCGTCGATGGTGGATCAGCTGGCGCGGTTGAAGGACATCGGCCGGCGCGTCAGCCCCGGCATGGATGATACGGAGCACAAGGACGCCGCTTGACCGGTAGATGCCCACCTTGGTGGGCAACGATGTATCGCGGCGCCAACCAAGGTTGGCGACTACCGGGGCAACGGTGCCAACCAGGATTGGCGGTTACCTCGCGGAAGGACATCGGCCGCCGCGTCAGCCCCGGCATGGAGGATGCTGAGCGCAAGGACGCCGCTTGACCGGTAGACGCCCACCTTGGTGGGCACCGACACATCGCGGGGCCAACCAAGGTTAGCCACTACCACGGCAACGGCGCCAACCTGGAATGGGGCTTACCCGGAGGCTGCCGTGCGCCCGCACATCGCCAATGCACCGATGATCAACGCTTCCATGCTGCGGTCGAACTCGGCCTCCTGCGCCTTCCGATCCAGCGGGCGTCGCGTGGTATCCACCACCGCATGGCGTGAGTACACGGTGTCGGCCAACGCCACGGCGTGATAGGCCACGGTCGACAGCAGCCACGCCGCCTGCTCGAGCGGCAGATCATGCACGCGGCTGAATTCGGCATGGTGGCGCTGGATGCGCGCCAGCATCTCCGGTGTCTTCGCGCCGTGGCTGACCAGGAACGGCGCCAGGCCCGGATTCCCGTCCACCAGCGTCCGCAGTGAACGTTGGAACGCACGCAGATCCTCCTCGATGCTGCGCCGGCCAGCGGCATCCAGTGCCGGTGCCTGCCAACGCTCGAAGATCGCCTCGGCCACCAGCTCGCGCAGTGCCGCCAGATTCGCCACATGCTTGTACAGCGCGATGTGGCTGACCCCCAGCGCCGCCGCCACGCCCACGAAGCTCAGCCCCGGCAGCGTCATGGCAATGCCGGCGTCGGCGATGCGCTCGCGGGTGATGGTGGGCGGTCGCCCACGGGCAGCGGTCTTTTTCGGTGCAGCCATGCGGTAACGGTTCCTGCGCGGTGCGCGGGCAAGGGCTGTCATGGTGGACCGCAGCGACGCCGCGGTCAACGCGTCGCTGCGGTCCGTGGACAGGCCCCGGTTGCGGCACGATCAATTTAGTTTAATATGATGTAAATAATTCGCATTTGCAGTGTCCAGGATCGTTGTCGATGTCCGCGTCCCCCACTTCAATCACCCCGGCCGGGCCGCTGCGCGGCGCCGACCATGATCGCGGCCTGCAGGCGCTGCAGGTCCAGGTGGTCGCGGTTGCACAGCCGTGCGCCAGCCTGCTGCGCCTCGTGGTCCAGCTGCCGGAACATGCAGAACTCGCGCCCTGGCAGCGTGCCAACACCGCCGTGCGCATCCAGCTCGGCGCCACGTTCGGCGATGTGTCACGGATCTACACCGTGCGCAGCCTCGATCCCAACACCCGCCAGTTCACCCTGGACGTAGTGCTGCACGAGGCGCCGGGGCCGATGCTGGCCTGGGTACGTGCGCTGCGCCCCGGTGATGCCTTCGATCTGACCGGACCGCGCCCCCATCTGCAGGTACCGCAGCGCGAGGGCACCTGCGCCCTCCTGTTCGCCGACCCAAGCGCCATCCCTGCCCTGTTTGCATTGCTGCAGCAGTGGCCGGCCGACCTGCGCGCAGAGGCCTGGATCGCCTCGGATGATGCATTCCCGGTAGACGAACTGCCCGCCATTGAAGGTGTCCGCGTGCTCCGCCTCGCCACCGGTGACGTGCCGTTGCTGCAGCAGGCGCGCCAACTGCGGCCGGAGCCCGGCAGCACGGTCTGGGCGGCCGGCGAGCGCGAGGAAATGCGTGCCCTGCGCCGCCACTTCATCGAAACGGTCGGCCTGCCACGCAGCGACGTTGCCGTGGCCGGCTACTGGAAACGTGGCGAGACCACCACCGAGACCGACCAGCGTCGCCGCCGCAACTACGAGCGCGTGCTGGCACGCGGCGGTGGCCTGCAGGACCTCGACGACCTCGCCGACGATATCTGATCCACCCCGCAGTATCCGCGCCCCGCGCTTCGTTCCACCCAGCCACAGATCGCCCACGCACCTCGCGTGCAGCACTGCCACAGCGGCAGTGCCGTGCCCTCTGCCAGCCATTCCACAGCCCGCGTCGTCCTGCCCCTGCAGGTCACAGACGGCGCCGTGCTGGCCGATCGCACGACCCACCACACGAGAACCGCCATGTCCCTCCCCCTGCGAACCCTGCCCCTCCCACGCCGCTCGGCGCTGTCCCTGGCCGCCCGTGCAGCGTTGCTGCCCACCCTGTTGATCGCCATCGCCGCGCACGCCAACGATGCACCCGATGGCGCCCGCCAGTTGCCCACAGTGAACGTGCGCGCCGACAAGACCACGCCTACCGATGCCTACGCCGGTGGCCAAGTGGCCCGCGGCAGCCGCGTCGGCCTGCTCGGCGAGCTCGACTTCATGGACACGCCGTTCAACACCACCCGCTACACCGCCGACTTCATCGACAACATCCAGGCGCCGGACCTGGTGCGGGTCATCGCACTGACCGACCCCAGCGTCTACAACAGTGGCTCCAGCGGTGGCATCACCGACTACTTCAACATCCGCGGTTTCGGTGTCGCCTCGTCGGATATCGGCTTTGGTGGCCTGTACGGGCTGATCCCCTACTACCGCGTCACTCCCGAACTGGCCGAGAGCATCGAGGTGCTGAAGGGCCCGTCCGCGCTGCTCAACGGCATGCCGCCCGGTGGCTCGGTGGGCGGTGCGGTGAACGTGGTGCCCAAGCGTGCCGGCGACACGCCGCTGACCCGCTTCACCGCCAGCTACGGCAGCGACGCGCAGTGGGGCGGTCACCTGGATGTCGGCCGCCGCTTCGGCGCGGACAAGCAGTTCGGCGTGCGCCTCAATGCCGTGCACCGCGACGGCGACACCGCCACCGACCACCAGCAGCACAAGACGCAGCTCGCATCGCTCGGCCTGGACTGGCGTGGTGAGCGCTCGCAGGTGTCGCTGGACCTGTTCAGCAGCCGCGACCATGTGGATGGCCTCAACCGTGGCGTCTCGCTGGCGCCCGGCCTGGCCGTGCCCCGCCCGCCGAAAGCCAGCACCCTGTTTGCACCGGACTGGACCTTCAGCACCGTCAAGGACCAGGCCGCCGCACTGCGCTGGTCGTTCGACATCAATGACTACCTGCAGGCGCATGCCAGCTACGGCCACGGCCATACCGATTTCGACTCCATCGCCAGTGCCACCACGCTGATCACCAACACCGCCGGCGACTTCCGCAACAACTTCGCCCACCAACGCTTCATCTACAGCAAGGACACCGTCGAAGCCGGATTGTCGGCGCGTTTCCGCACCGGCGCGGTCGATCACGCGCTGGCCATCAGTGCAGCCTGGTACCAGCACGACCAGAAGTTCGGCTTCAAGCGCAACCTGCTGGCCCGCGATTGGGTAACCAATATCTACAACCCGCAGTGGGGCCCTGCCATCGACCGCAGCTTCAGTGATGCGTCGCTGCCGAAGACCGCGGAAGTGCGCACCACCAGCTTCGGCATCGCCGATACGCTGTCCTTCATCGATGATCGTGTGCAGCTGACCCTGGGCATCCGTCACCAGACCGTGCTCAGCGATACCTTCGATGGCGGCACAGGCAAGCGCACCGCACGCTACGACGCCAGCGCCAACACCCCGGCCGGTGCACTGCTGTTCAAGGCCAGCGACCGCCTGTCACTGTATGCCAATTACATCGAAGGCCTGAGCCAGGGCAGCACCGCCCCGGCAACCGCCGCCAACGCGGGCGACGTGTTCCCGCCGTTCAAGACCCGCCAGCGCGAGGCCGGTGCCAAGTTCGACTTCGGCCGCTTGGCCAGCGCATTGAGCGTGTACGAGATCGAAAAGCCCAGCTCCTATACCGACCCGACCACCAATGTGTTCTCGTTCGGCGGCCAGCAACGTAACCGGGGCGTGGAATGGACCGTGTTCGGCCAGGCCACCGAACAGCTGCGCCTGCTCGGTGGCATCGGCTGGCTGCAGCCGAAGCTGACCCGTACCCAGGGCGGCATCAACGAAGGCCGGTTGGCGACGGCCACACCGCAATGGCAGGGCAAGCTGGGCGTGGAATGGGATGTGCCGACCGTGGCCGGCCTCACCCTCACCGGCAATGCGGTCAGCCTGTCCAAGGGCTACATCACTGCTGACAACAGCCAGTGGGTGGCGGGCCGCACCGTGTTCGATCTCGGTGCCCGCTATGCGACGCAAGCGGCCGGCCATCCGCTGGTGCTGCGCGCCACCGTGCAGAACGTGACCAACAAAGCGTACTGGGCGGGCAGCCTCGGCTCCGGGCTGGGCACGCCGCGCACCGCCCTGCTGTCGGCCACCGTCGATTTCTGATGCCTGATGCACGGGCGCTACGCCATCGCGCGTGGCGCCCCGGAGAACTGATGTGAGCGTTTCCCGTACCACCGCCGTGCTGGCCTGGCTGCCGCTGGTCTCACGCATCCTCGCCGCGCTGTTCGGCGGCTATGTGCTGGCCGCGCTGTGCAGCATCGCCGCACTGGCGCTGCCCATCGATGGCCGCCAGGCCGTGTTCACCGGCATGCTGGCCAGCTTCCTGCTGTACGCCGGCGCCGTGGTCTGGGTGTTCGCGGTGCGTTCGGCCTGGCGCGCATGGCTGGGCCTGCTCATCGCCGCGTTGCCCCTGTGGTTGATCGCACAGACGGTCGGCAACGGAGGTGGTGCATGAGCAAGGTCGATCGCACTCCGAAGCCACGCGGCATCCGCCAGACCATGTCCGACCTGCATATCTGGGTGGGGCTGCTGGCCGGATGGATCCTGTACGCGATGTTCCTCACCGGCACCGCCAGCTACTTCCGCGACGAGCTCTCGCGCTACACCCGCCCGGAAATCGCCACACCGTCCGTGTTGCCGGACGCCGCTGTGGTTGCGCAGCGTACCGTCACGGCGATCATGGCCGACACGCCTGCGGCCAGCCAGATCAACCTCAGCCTGCCGAGCACGCGCATGCCGTGGGTGTCGGCGATGTGGGCCAGCCCGGGCGGGCGTGGCCGGCATGGCTTCGACTCGGGCCTGTTCGACGCCAGCACCGGTGCACCGCTGCAGGCACGTGACACCGGCGGCGGCGACTTCTTCTATGCCTTCCACTTCAACCTGCACTACATGCCGGCGATGTGGGGCCGCTGGATCGTCGGCCTGTGCGCGATGTTCATGCTGGTCGCCATCGTCAGCGGCGTAATCACCCACAAGAAGATCTTCGCCGACTTCTTCACTTTCCGCTGGGGCAAGGGCCAGCGCTCTTGGCTGGATGGACACGCGGCGCTGTCGGTACTCGGCCTGCCGTTCCACTTCATGATCACCTGGAGCGGCCTGGTGATGCTGGCGGTGCTGTACATGCCGTGGGGCCTGGCAAAACTGCCGGACAAGCGCCAGCAGGCCGAAGTGGTCAGCGAGATGCGCCTGTTCCTGCCACCGCAGAAGGCCGCGGGCCAGCCTGCCCCGCTCACCGATGTCGGCGCACTGGTGCAACAGGCCGAGCAGCGCTGGGGAACCGGATCGGTGGGCAGCGTGCAGGTGCAGAACCCCGGCGACCAGAACGCACGCGTGGCCGTGGTGCGTGCGCAGTCCAGCCGTGTTTCGACAACACCGAACTATCTGCTGTTCGACGGCAGCGGCGGGCAGTTGCTGCAGGTCAAGGAGCACTCGGGCGTCGCCGCCGATACCCAGGGCGTGCTGTATGGCCTGCACCTGGGCCGCTTCGCCGATGCCGCCCTGCGCTGGCTGTACTTCATCGTCAGCCTGGCCGGCACTGCCATGGTCGGCACTGGGTTGGTGCTGTGGACGGTGAAGCGCCGTGCGCAGCTGCCCGATCCGCAGCGACCCTACTTCGGCTTCCGTCTGGTCGAGCGGCTCAACATCGCCACCGTCGCCGGCCTGTCGGTGGCGATGACCGCCTACCTGTGGGCTAACCGCCTGCTACCGACTGCCATGGACGGGCGCGCAGCGTGGGAGGTGCATGTGTTCTTCCTGGTCTGGGCGGGCATGTTCGTGCATGCCACGCTGCGTACACCCAAGCGAGCGTGGATCGAACAGTTCCTGCTGGCGGCGTTGCTGCTGGCACTGCTGCCGGTGCTGACCGCTATGACCACACCGCATCCGCTGTGGCGCACGCTGGCCGCAGGCGATTGGGCGTTTGCCGGGACCGACCTGACCCTGCTGACATTGGCCGCCCTGCACACGCTGCTGGCCTGGCGCACCTGGCGGCATGCACCGAAGGTGAAGCGCACACGGCCGTCTGCAGCCTCACGCAATGCGGTTTCCGAGGCCAGCGCATGATCCACGTCATTCTGTTTGCGTTGTCGCTGGCCGCGTTCGCCTGCCTGGCACTGGCGATGGAGCGCCATCAGCGGGACGTATTGCGGCGTGTGTTGAGCGCGCAGGCGACCGAGAAGCTGCGCGCGGTCGGCTGGGCGCTGCTGGTGTTCAGTGCGGTGTTCGCCATGCGCGGGCTGGGGGTGGGTTCTGGTCTGGCCGCGTTGTCCGGGCACACCAGCGTGGCCGCAGGTGTGGTGGTGGTGGCGATGGTGGCGCAAGGGCGGCGGGATCGGTAGCTGCCCACCTTTGTGGGCACCGGTGAAAGCGGCGCCAACCAAGGTTGGCGACTACCGGGCCTGCGCGGCGCTGCTTTGGTAGCTGCCCACCTTGGTGGGCACCGATGGAAGCCAGCGCCAACCAAGGTTGGCGACTACCTGGACCTACAGGCACCCATGCGCCGCTCGGCTCTACAGAAAAGAGGCCATGCGCTGCAGTTCGTCTTCAAGCGCGCCACGAAACACCTTGTCGCGGGCCAGTGACTTGCCGGCGTAGCCCACGCTGGACGCCAGTTCACCGTCGCGCACACTGAGATTGGCCCAGCCCACCACCTGGTCGTGCCACAGCATCGGCAACGCGTAGTAGCCGTATTGGCGCTTCGGCGCCGGCGTATACGCCTCGAACTTGTAGACCCAGTCCCACAGCAGCTCGAAGCGACGGCGGTCCCACACCACCGGGTCGAACGGGGCCAGCAGGCGTACCTGGTCGTCCGGCGCATGCCGGCGCGAGCGCGGATTCTCGTCGGCAGGCCAGTACCAGGTGGTGCCGTCCAGCGTGCAGCTGGCCAGCTGTTGCTTGGCCAGCTTCAACGCCTGCCGGGTCTGCTCGGCCAGATGTGGTGCGCCGTAGCCCAGCAGGCGTACCAGGTAGGTCAGGCTGGCCGATGGCAGCGGCGCGTACTTGCGCACCACCAGGTCGATCAAGGCGGCCGCGCGTTCAATCTGCGCCTGCGCGCTGGCATCGGCTTCTACGTGGTCGGCCACGGCGTAGATGCGGGTGCCGCTGTCGCGCCGCTCCACGCGCAGCAGGCCACGGTAATGCATGCCATCCAGCAGGTGCGTGCTGGCATTGCTGGTGCCGCCCCAGTAGTTGGTCACTCGCCCATGCGCGAACGCTTGGTCAACCTCGCGTGGATGCACGCTGCCGCGCTCGCGAACAAAGGCCAGCACATCCGCCGCACGGCGCTGGGTCTCGGCATCCCACGCACGCTTGGAAACGCGCGGGTGCATCAACGCCAGATGTTCGCGTGGCAGGAAGCCGTAGTTCACCAGGCAATCCTCTTCCACCGGCAGGCGCGCATAACGCCGCTCCAGATCACCGGCGCGGTAGTCCTTCACCCGGTGGCGCAGGGTCAGGTCCTGCGCGCGTGCCGGCGCGCGGATCGGGTCGGCCTGCACGAAGCCCAGCCGACGGATCGCGGTCAGCAGCGAGGTGGGTTTGAACAGCGTGCGCGCCACCGCGTGGCGGCGCAGATCATCGAGGGTGGGCGTGGCAGGCATGGCCGCATTGTAGATCCACGCCATGCATGGATGGGGCCGTGGCGAACCGTGCAACGACATCCACGCATGGCGTGGATCTACCGAAGCTCCAACACCTCCAGCGAACCGATCACCAGCGCACGCATGCCCTGCTTGAACTCGGTGATCACTTCCTCGTCCTGCACGCGGCGGCCGGTCAACACTTCGGTCTCGTCATCCACCAGCCCGTAGACCGTATCCGCACCGGCAATGCAGTAGAACGCGACCGTGGCCAGCAGCCAGCGTGCCTTGTCCAGCGGCAGGTCGAACACCTCGGCCACATGCGCCTGGTGCGACGCGATCTTCTCCAGCATCGGCGTGGTCGCCACCGAACGGCGCAGCAGGTACGGCGGCAATCCCGGGTGCGCTTTCACCACCTCGCACAGTGATTCCACGAACCCCAGCAGATAAGCCTGCAGCCCACCCGGCGCATCGGCCGAGGCGCGCGGAATCTGCCAGCGCTGGAACACCGTATCGGCCACCAGCCGTTTCAAGGCCTCCAGATTGGCCACGCGCTTGTAGAGCGCGGCCTGGGTCACCGCCAGCTCGGCGGCCACATTGGCCATGGTCAGGTTCGGCAGGCCCAGCTTGATGCCGATGTCGGCCAGCCGATCGGGGGTGATGGTGGGCGGGCGGCCACGGGCCGGCGCCGGGATCTCAGGGTGCATGCTCATACCGTAGCGAGGGTGCCAGCAAAGGGACCCTCTTGTCCGCTTCATATAATTTAGTTTAACTTACTCAACTAATTTGGAATGCGTGTGGTTCGCAACCCCGCCGCCGTCCGCAATCGAGCCCGTGGCTCACTTCCCGCCAGGTCCCCACCCAGCCGACAACCCTGCGCTGCGCCCTCCCCCGTGCTTGCCGATGGCAGCGCGCCAGGCGCGTTCGCACCTGCGATTCACAGGAATCTGGCATGACCGTGTACCACCTTCCCTCCCCGCTGCAGCGCGCAGCTGCTGATCCGACTCGCCCGGTGATGCTCCCGCCGGGCATGGCCCGGCGCTACCAGAGCACCCCCAATGCGCGTAGCGGCCAGACGCAGGCGCTGGGCATCCGGGTGTCGGCCCTGGCACTGGGCCTGCTGGCCTCATTCGCCGCGCTGGCCGAGTCGACGCCGTCCACCCTGCCCTCGGTGCAGGTGCAGGAACAGCGCCGGGTGACCGGCGACTATGTCGGCGGACAGGTGGCCTCCGGTGGGCGGGTCGGCCTGCTCGGCGACAAGGATTTCATGGACACGCCGTTCAGTACCGTCAGCTACACCGAAGCCTTCATCCGCGACCGCCAAGCCAAGGACCTCACCGACGTCATCGCCGCCACCGACCCCACGGTGTTCAGCAACGGCGTCACCGGTTCATGGAGCGAAAACTACGCGATCCGTGGCTTTGCCTCCAACACCAGCGACACCACCTTCAACGGCCTCAGCGGCATGGCGCCGTACTACCGCACCTCGCCGGAAATGTTCGAGCGCATCGAGGTATTGAAGGGCCCGTCCGCCCTGCTCAACGGCATGCCGCCGGGCGGCTCGGTTGGTGGCAGCGTCAACCTGGTACCCAAGCGTGCCGGTGAGCAGCCGTTGCTGCGGATCAGCGCCAACTTCGCTTCCGACGCGCAGTTCGGCACCCACGTCGATGTGGGCCGCCGGCTGGGTGCCGACAAGCAGTTCGGCATCCGCTTCAACGGTGCCTACCGTGATGGCGACGGTGCAGTGGGCAAGCAGAGCAAGAAGGTGCAGTTGGGTTCGCTGGCGCTGGACTGGCGCAGCGAACGTGCGCGACTGTCGGCCGATCTGTACAGCGCCGACGACCGCGTCGATGGCCCGGCCCGTGGTGTCGGCCTGGCACCGGGCGTGGCAATTCCGCGGCCGCCGCGTGGCGACACGCTGATCAACCCGGATTGGGCCTACGTGGACAGCCAGGACAAGGGCGCGATGCTGCGTGGCGAGCTGGACATCAACGAACACCTGATGGCCTACCTGGCCTACGGCACCAGCAAGACCGACTACCGCTACAACGGTTCGATCAGCGCGCAGATCCTCAATCCGGCCGGCGACTTCACTACCGTGATCGGCCAGCTGGCGTTCGACATCAAGAAGCAGTCTGGTGACGCTGGCCTGCGCGGCAGCTTCCGCACCGGCAGCGTCGGCCACCAATGGGCCGCAAACGTGACCCACTACCAGCACACCCAGAACGACTACGGCCGCCGCAGCGTGCCGGGCTGGGACTGGACCACCAACCTATACGACCCGGTGTGGGGCCCGGCCGCGCCGTTCGTGGCACCGCATATCTCGCACACAGAGCTACAGCTGGACAGCATCGGCTTCGCCGACACCTTGTCCTCCGCCAATGACCGCGTGCAACTGACGCTGGGCGTGCGTCGCCAGCAGGTGGTCAGCGAGACCTTCAACGTGGCCAGCGGTGCGCGCACCTCGCGCTATGACGAAAGCGCCACCACCCCTGCCGCCGCGTTGCTGGTGAAAGCCACCGATAAGCTTTCGATCTACACCAACTACATCGAAGGCCTCAGCCAGGGCGCCACCGCGCCGATGACCGCCGCCAACGCCGGCGATGTGTTCGCACCGTTCCGCACCAAGCAGAAGGAGCTGGGCCTGAAGCTGGACCTGGGCAGCTTCGCACACACCTTCAGCGTGTACGAGATCAAGCGCCCGAGCAGCTACACCGACCCGGTCACGAATATCTTCTCGTTCGGTGGCGAACAGCGGAACCGTGGCGTGGAATGGGGCTTCTTCGGCTCACCGCTGGACGGCATGCGCCTGCTGGGTGGCGTGGCCTACGTGCAGCCGAAGCTGACCCGCACGGCCGGTGGCGTGAATGAAGGCCGCATCGCTACCGCCGTTGCACAGCGCCAGGCGAAGCTGGGCGTTGAATGGGATGTGCCCGCGCTGGAGGGTTTGACCCTGACCGGCAATGCCACCGCGATGTCGAAGCAGTACATCAGCGCAGACAACCGGCTGTCGGTGCCGGGGCGCACGTTGTTTGATGTGGGTGCGCGCTACAGCACCACCGTAGCGGGTCGACCGCTTGCGCTGAGAGCCAGCGTGAACAACGTGACCAACAAGGCGTACTGGGGTATGCCGTTGCTTTCCAGCCTGGCGCTGGGTGCACCGAGGACGGTGCTGTTGTCGGCCACGATGGATTTCTGACGGTTCACGATGACTCCATGACAGTCTGGCCCGGCGAACGCCGGGCCAGCTGCTGGAACCCGGCGCTTCAACAGGCGCGAACGCCCAGCAACTCGTCCAGCATGAGAAAGCGACTGCGACGGCTGAGCAGACGGTCCAGGAAGATGCCGATCCCCGAGCCGCCCATGCCGTAGTCATTGCAGATCCGGTAGTGCGCCGGTCCAGCGAATGCGACGCCGCCCTCACAGTCGAGTGCGTGCGGCAGGATCGCCTCGGCTTGGTAGTACGCCGCATTGCTGAAGCGCTCGTCCTGCAGCAAGCAGGCCAGATCCAGCAGGTACTCGCCGAACCCGGCATTGCCGCTGTCCTGCCAGATCTTGTTGGTGATCCGCGGGCGCACGGAATGTGCGCAGTCCAGCGCAACATCACGGAACCGCTCGGTGCCTGTGGCGACGTAATGGCGCAGGCATGCCATTCCGACGCCTGCCGAGCCAAAGCGGGTGTGCGGGCTCGCCGGCGCGCCGGCGGCGCCTTCAACATGCGTCGGCCAGACCAGTCTGCCTGCAATGCGAAGACCATGGGCGATATCGAAATCCAACGCCTCGGCCGCGGCCGCCAGGTAACGTCTGTCCCCGGTCACCTTGCCGAGATAGGTCAGGAACAGCGCGATGCCGCTTTGGCCGTCTCCCAGCCCCAGGCCCGTGCGGTCGCCGGCTTTCCAGTAGCGGCCCTGTGGGGCGCGTTGCCCAGCCGCCAGCAGCGTGTCACCGATCCGCGCGGCCACGGCAAGATGGGTCGGATCGCCCAGGCCCTGCCAGGCGTGCAGGTTCAACAGTCCCACTCCGGCTGCACCAAAGTACAGCCCGGGCAGCAGGAGCGCAGATGCATCCTCATTGACCTCATCCAGCAGGCGATGCGCCGCCTCGTGCCGGCCCGCGCAGATCAGCAGCAATGCGACACCACCACGACCGGAATACAGCCCCGAGGGGCAGCGCTGCGGTGTGGCTGCATTCTCGATCCAGTCAAGCACCCCTGGGGCCAGCGTGCCGGTGCGGCGCAGCAGGAAGAACGCAACACCGGTCGCTCCGAACTGGAGCGATACCGGATTGGTCATGAACATCTGCAGCCCTGCAGGCCACAGCCGGTCGGCGCGCGAAAGGTCACAGGTGGATGAAAGGTAGCGCTCGTAGCCTTCAAGCACAGCCGCAATCCGCCTTTCGGTCTGCGCGGCGGCCGGCGGTGCCGCGAGCAGCGCTGACCGTGTCGGGAACATCAACACGCCTGACTGCGGAGAGGGTGCCGTACGCAGGTGCCGCAGTGCACGGCCAATGTCCCAGCGCTGGCCGGGATCCTGATGCGTCAGTCCTACCACGATATCGTGCAGATCCATCGGCAGACCCAGATCGCCCAGCACCTGCTTGAATTTGTGCTCCAGCAGCGCGTCACGGGACAGATCCAGTCCGGACGCACAGAAGGTGATCATGTCGAAGATCAGCGCACCCAATGCATGGTGATCTTCCTGCACGGTCGGCCGCTGCGCCTGCAGCTGCTCCTGCGACGCGTAGCCGGGTGTCCAGCCCTTGGCCCAGTGAGAGTCGTGGCCGATCTCGTGTGCGAACTCCAGATCGATGAACTTCACCTCGCCGGCAGCGGTGAACATGACGTTGCTGCGGGTCAGGTCACGCAGCACCACGCCATGCTCGTGCACCACCTGCAACGCCTCGGCGATCTGGCTGATTCTGCGGCGGATACGCTCGAATCCGTCGCAGGCACGTTGTTCGTCCTCCGCGAAGTAGAACGCCATCGCACTGTCCCACAGCGAGATCGCATCCAGTTGTTCCTGCACCAGGAACCAGTTGTTCCATTCCTTGAACAGTTCCACGAACACCGGCACCAGGCCGGTTGCCGACAGCTTCTGCAGAATTCTGGCCTCGCGCTTGATGCCATTGACCATGCCATTGACCAGCTCGGCGCCATCCGCATCCGAGAAGCCGCGCACCTCCCGGATGACCACCTTCTGCCCGGTCGTGGTATCGCGCCCACGATAGATGCCACCGGTGCCGTTGAATTTCAGTACACCATGGACCTGGTAGCGGCCATTGAGAACGATGGGGCCTGCCGGCGTCGGCGCTGCGGCAGCGGCAACGCATGGATCGTCGACCCCGGGCGGCAGCCGGAAACCGGCACCACGTACATCCTCGTGCCAGGTACCGTCGGCCAGCAGGTAGCCCTGCTGCAGGCTGCCGTAGGGATCGGGCCGCGAAACACCCGCGTGGGCCCCGTACCGGTAGTAGACGACAGTGCTGTCACGGTATGCGCGATCGGTAAGGACATGAGGCCCGGAAAGACCTTGCGTCACCTGGTACAGGCGCTCGAGAAGTTCCTGGAACTGTTGCCGGTCCCGCGGATAGATCGTGATGAACTTTCCAGCCTGGAAACGCGACCATCCCTTTCCGAGCGAGAGTCCAAGCATGAAGGGATCCGAACAGAACTTGAAGGAAACACCGGCTTCAACGACGACCGGTGTCATCACGGCCAACGTCTGTTCGGCATTCTCCGGAATGCAGGAAAGATGGATCTTCCACCCATGCGGAAGGGCAACATCCTGCGGGGGTCGGCAGAAGGTCCAGAACCCCCGCGGTTGCACTCCCCATCCAGACGGCAGGCAGCTGCGGACAACCGCCCCGTACTCGTCGCTGGGTGCGTAACGATCCGGGGACTCGAAATGCACACTGTCAACCAGCGTGTACAGGCGCGCGGTCACGTCACTCACTGCCAACCTCCTTGTCCAACGGTTACATACACTCCGTACGCGTGGTCCGCAGTCAAACTGCACCGCCCACCCGGGTGGACGGTGCAGAAACTCCTGCGCCGCGAAACCCTGCCTCCAACGCGACAGCCCGTGCCCCGTGGCAGTCAGGATCGGCCGGCTCCCAGTGGCTTACGCCTTGTCGGAGCCTTCATCGATGCCCAGTCCCGAGCTGTACCAGGACAGGCAGACCACACACTCAGCTTCAGCTTCCAGCGACTCGATTTCCAGCGACTGCAGGGCAAGTACGTTGTTCATTCTTCACTTCCTTATTTTGTTGGGAGATGAACACTGCTGAACACGGCGTCATAATCGATCCTCATTAACGCCGCTTGAAACTTATAAGCGCCCCTCCAATTGCTGTCAAACGCGAACGCAGCAATCACATGCGCTCATTCCTGCTAACGATGGCCCGTCCAGCTGCTTCAACTGAACATCCACGCGAACACCGCCAGCACCGCCAGATGCCCCACGTAGTACCCGTAGAACGCCCACCGCCAGCGCGGCAGTTGCCAGGTCACCCGCGCCGCCAGCAGCACTACCGGAATGGCCAGCAGTGCCCAGCCGTTGTAGTTGGCCCAGCACACCGCTGCAAGCCCAACCAGCAACAGCCACCACGCCCGGTGCCGGAACGCGATCCAGGCCAGCAGCACGCTGCCAACCCCGGCCCACTGGTAATCCACGAACATCGGCAACACGCCGGCGGCCAGCAACAGCTGCACCGGCCGATTGTTCGCCAGCGCATGCACGGCCACTGCCGCAAAAGCAAAGGTGAGCAGGATGTTGAGCGGCAACCAGGAACCGAACGCCAGTGCATGCAATGGCTGCGCAATCAGCCCCCATAGTGTTAACCGGCGTATCGACTTGCGCAGGTCGGCCCCCGGCTGGGCCAGGTTGCAGGCCATCACAATTGCGAACAGCGGAAAGGCGATGCGCCCCAGTTCACTGACCACCAGCACATAGCCGCCGAACAGCACCTTGGCCCCATGGTCGCCGGTCATGGCCAGCAGCGCGATCCACTTCAGCAGCTCGCGCGCGCCGCTGCTGAGGACAGGGTCGAAGGTGAACATCCGTGTCGGGGTCGCTTGCATCATCGAAGCTTATGCGCATCGGCAAGCGCATTTCCATCACCGGGCAGGCAACCAACGCTGCCGGGTGCCACGGGCGGGGGTATGCTGGCCGCCCCTGCTTGTGAGACACGCCCCATGCGCACCCTGTATCCCGCCATCGAGCCCTACCGCGAGTTCACCCTGCCAGTGAGCGATCTGCACACCCTGCACATCGAGGAATGCGGCACGCCCGACGGGATTCCGGTGGTATACCTGCATGGCGGACCGGGTGCGGGCATTTCGCCCACCCATCGCCGCTTCTTCGACCCGGCACGCTACCGCATCGTGCTGATCGACCAGCGCGGCAGCGGACGCTCCACACCGTTCGGCGAGCTGCGCGACAACACCACGCAGGATCTGGTGGCCGACATCGAGAAGGTGCGCGAGCACCTCGGCATCGAGCGTTGGCTGGTCTATGGCGGTTCCTGGGGCTCGACCCTGTCGCTGGCCTACGCGCAGGCACATCCCGAGCGTGCCACCGGCCTGATCGTGCGTGGCGTGTTCCTTGGCCGCGAGATGGAGAACCGCTGGTTCGCGGAAACCAACGGCGGTGCACGCTGGATCTTCCCGGAGCGTTGGGATCGCTATGAGGCCTATATTCCTGAAGCCGAGCGTGGCGACATGATTGCGGCCTACTGGACGCGCATGGACAGCGCCGATGAGGCCACCCGCATCGCAGCCGCGCAGGCCTGGCTGGGCTGGGAAGACAACGCCGCCACCCTGCAGCACGACGTGGATGCTGTTTCCACGGATGACCCGCTGGACACTCTGGCCAAGGCCCGCATCGAAGCGCACTACTTCCGCAACGGCATCTTCCTGGAACCGAACCAGCTGTTGCGCGATATAGATCGCATCCGGCATCTGCCCGGCGTGATCGTGCAGGGCCGCTACGACATCATCTGCCCGCCGCGCAGTGCCTGGGACCTGGCCAAGGCCTGGCCGGAAGCCAGGCTGGAGATGGTGACCTCGGGACATAGCGCGAACGAGCCGGCGACGGTCGATGCACTGGTGCGCGCGACGGATGCGTTTGCTGACAGGTTCTAAGACACGGGGTAGTGCCGGCCGCTGGCCGGCATCCCACTGTTCGAGGGCAGAGTCGACTGTCGGTCGACTACTCTAGGCGGGAAACCGAAAACCCCGCGCTACGCGCGATAGTCGACCAGCAGTCGACTCTACCGAGCCACCACCGAACAACCGGCTCTGCGCCTTCGATCACGGCAGCCCGGTGAATGGCAGCCCACTGCGGCTTCCTGGCCGGGTACTTTCTTCGCAGCTCCCTTACAGCCCCCCGCCGAAGATCCGGCCGTGGCCACCACATCGGTGGGCCGCCCCCTCCTCAGGAGCATGCCATGACAGGTTTCCGCTACCTTCCCACTCTCCTCATCCTCTCGGCAGGCCTGCTGCTGGGCGCTTGTTCCAAAACCCAGGAAGCCAGCAAGGCCACCGCCGCCGAGGACGTGACCGAAGTGAAGCTCATCCCTGCCTATGAATCGCTGGACAAGGACAAGGATGGCATCGTCACCTTGGCCGAAGTGGATGCGGTGGCACCAGACTGGGCTGAACGACTGCACGCCTGCGATACCGATCGCAACAAGACGTTGAGCCGCGGCGAGTACGACGTGTGCAAGCAGACCAGCACCTCGCATTGATTCCTTGATGCGCCGCCGATTGGCGCGATGCTTGCCCGGCTATACCAAGGTATAGCCGGGCTAACCCACGAGCCTCTAGGACTACCCCATTCAGGGGCGGACAATAGCGCCACTGGCCAGGGCAACCCTGGCTGGCTCCCTCCCCTCATGGAGACGCAGATGGACCCCGACCCTGCCGGGCGCACCGCGCCCCGTATGCCCGCCTGTTGCCTGTTCCTGGCGCCTGCCCGCTGGTCCCTGCCTGCCTGAGTGACGGGGGATCGCCAGGCGCCGCCTGCCTGGAGATCACCCCCATGTCCTACAAGATCCTCTACATCACCCTGCGCCGCCTGATCGGCGAGCGCGATGTTGCCGCCCTGCGCAGCCACCTGCTGCAGCACGGCCCCGTGGTTTTCGCCCGTTCGCTGTCGCTCGGTTCGCCGCGCGTGGTCGCCGACGCACTGTCGCTGCTGCCGATCAGCGAACGCATCAACGTGCTGCGCCATCTGCCCTACCCCCTTCGCGATGCGATGAAGCCGCTGTGCATCGGCGGCAGCCAGCGCCTGCACATGCAGCCGTGGTCGCCGGCGGTGCTGGCGATGCGCCACGCCTGAACCGTTGCATCCGTTCCGTTCGTGTTCCGGCCGCGGCCGGCTCTGACATTCAAGGAGTTCCCATGAGCCTGCTCAACGCCTGGTTCAATGCCTTCCTGCGCAGCCGTCGCGCAGGCAACCTGTTCGGCCGTCGCGCCATGCCCGAAGCCGGCTTCGGCCCGGGCAGTGCCGAGGCCGCACCGTTCGCGCTTACCACCGGCCTGGTCACCCTGTCGCAGCTGGACGAGCCGCGCCTGCTGGCTGCGCTCGACTCGCACGTCGATGGCCTCAGCCCGCACGAGGCCGAGGAGCGGCTGGTCACGCTCGGCCCCAACGAGGTCGATCACGAAAAGCCGCTGCCGTGGTGGCGCCATCTGTGGCAGTGCTACCGCAACCCGTTCAACCTGCTGCTGACCGTGCTGGCGGCGGTGTCCTGGCTGACCGAGGACATCAAGGCCACTGTGGTGATTGGTGCGATGGTGCTGCTGTCCACGCTGATCCGCTTCGTGCAGGAAGGCCGTTCCAACCGTGCCGCCGAGCGGCTGAAGGCACTGGTCGGCAATACCGCACGCGTGCTGCGTCGCAATCCGGGCACCGAGGCGGCCGATGTGGCCGACCAGTACTTCGGTGCGCACCTGCACAGCCGTCGCCCGGCGCGGTTGCTGGACCTGCCGATCCGTGAGCTGGTGCCCGGTGATCACATCGTGCTGTCCGCCGGCGACATGATTCCAGCCGACTGCCGCGTGCTGACCGCCAAGGATCTGTTCGTGGCGCAGGCAGCGATGACCGGCGAGTCGCTGCCGGTGGAGAAGTTCGCGCACCCGGGCGATGGCCTGGCCGGTCTGCTGGAGCAGCACAACCTGCTGTTCATGGGCACCAATGTGGTGTCCGGCACCGCCACCGCCGTGGTGCTGGCCACCGGCAACCGTACCTACTTCGGCACCCTGGCCCAGCGCAGCACCGCCACCGACCGCGCGCCGACCGCGTTCCAGGCCGGCGTCAACAGCGTCAGCTGGCTGCTGATCCGCTTCGCGCTGGTGATGGTGCCGTTCGTGCTGCTGATCAACGGCTGGACCAAGGGCGACTGGACCGAGGCGTTCCTGTTCGCGCTGTCGGTGGCGGTGGGCCTGACCCCGGAAATGCTGCCGATGATCGTCACCTCCACCCTGGCCAAGGGTGCGGTGCTGCTGTCGCGGCGCAAGGTGATCGTCAAGCGCTTGGATGCGATCCAGAACTTCGGCGCGATGGAAGTGCTGTGCACCGACAAGACCGGCACCCTCACCCAGGACAAGATCGCGCTGGAACGGCAAACCGACGTGTTCGGCCACGATTCGGAGGATGTGCTGAAGTTTGCCTATCTCAACAGCCATTTCCAGACCGGGCTGATCAACCTGCTCGACCGTGCGGTGCTGGAGCACGTGGAGCTGCAGAGCTCGCTGCGGCTGTCGCAGGACTACCACAAGGTGGATGAGATTCCGTTCGACTTCGAGCGCCGCCGCATGTCGGTGGTGGTGTCCGAACGCGAGGACCACCATGAGCTGATCTGCAAGGGTGCGGTGGAGGAAATGCTGGCGGTGTGCAGCACGGTGCGTGAGAACGGCGAGGACAAGCCGTTGGATGAGCAGCGGCTGGCGCGCGTGCGGCAGACCACCGAGGAACTGAACGAACAGGGCCTGCGCGTGGTAGCGGTGGCGATGAAGGAGACCGCCGCCAGCCAGACCGTGTATTCGCAGGCCGACGAATGCGGGCTGACCCTGGTCGGCTACGTGGCCTTCCTCGATCCGCCCAAGGAATCAGCCGCACAGGCATTGCAGGCGCTGGCCGCGCATGGCGTGGAAGTGAAGGTGTTCACCGGTGACAACGAACTGGTGACCGCCCGCGTCTGCGCGCAGGTCGGGCTGGAGGCAGACACCATTCTGACCGGTCCGCAGATCGAGCGCATGGATGACGGCGCGCTGTCGCGGGCATTGCACCACCACCGCGTGTTTGCTCGCCTGACCCCGCTGCACAAGGAGCGCCTTGTGCGCGAGCTGCGTGCGCAGGGCAAGGTGGTCGGTTTCCTCGGCGACGGCATCAACGATGCGCCGGCACTGCGTGCTGCGGACATCGGCATCAGCGTGGACAGTGCGGTGGACATCGCCAAGGAGGCGGCCGACATCATCCTGCTGGAAAAGAACCTGATGGTGCTGGAGGAAGGTGTCATCCAGGGCCGGCGCACGTTCAACAACATGCTGAAGTACATCCGCATGACTGCCAGCTCCAACTTCGGCAACGTGTTCTCGGTGCTGGTGGCCTCGGCCTTCCTGCCGTTCCTGCCGATGCTGCCACTGCAGCTGCTGGTACAGAACCTGCTGTACGACATCTCGCAGATCGCCATTCCGTTCGACAACGTGGACGAGGAGCTGGTGCGCAAGCCGCTGAAGTGGAACCCGGCAGACATTGGCCGCTTCATGGTGTTCTTCGGGCCGATCAGCTCGATCTTCGACCTGAGCTGCTTCGCGCTGATGTGGTACGTGTTCGATGCGCGCACACCGGCCGACCAGGGCCTGTTCCAGTCCGGCTGGTTCGTGGTCGGCCTGCTGACCCAGACGCTCATCGTGCACATGATCCGTACGCCGAAGGTGCCGTTCCTGCAGAGCATCGCCGCACCGCCGCTGCTGGTGATGACCGGCCTGATCATGGCCATAGGCGTGGCCCTGCCGATGAGCCCGCTGGCTGGCTACTTCAAGCTGCAGGCCCTGCCGACCGGCTACTGGCCGTTCCTGGTGGCGATCCTGTTCGGCTACGCGGTGCTGACCACTGTGCTGAAGAAGATCTACATCCGTCGTTACGGCTGGCAGTAAGCGCTCGCCGCCTGGTCCAGGGAGAAGCAGAATGGACATCAATCCGAACCTGCCGGCGTTCAACGCCGGCGCGACCCTGAGCTCGCTGATCAGCCTCTCGGTGGCCTTCGTGCTTGGCACCGTCATCGGCCTGGAGCGGCAGCTGCGCCAACGCACCGCCGGCCTGCGCACCAATACCCTGGTGGCGGTGGGTGCTGCCGTCTTCGTCGACCTCGCCGTGCGTTTCCACGACCTGTACGGCGGCCCGCCGTCGCCACTGCACGTGGTGGCCTATGTGATCTCCGGTGTGGGCTTCCTCGGCGCCGGCGCGATCATGAAGGACGGCGCGCAGGTGTCTGGCCTCAATACCGCCGCCACCCTGTGGGGCTCGGCGGCAGTGGGTGCCTGCGCGGGTATCAAGCTGCTGCCGGAGGCGGTACTGGCGGCCGTGTTCGTGCTGGCCGCCAACACCCTGCTGCGGCCGGTGGTGAACCGCATCCAGCGGCAGCCGTTGCCGGAGGCGTTCAGCGAGGCGACCTATGCGATCAACGTGGTCTGCCAGCGTGAGCAGCAGGCCGAGGTGCTGGACCAGCTGTTGCTGCTGCTGGAGCAGGCGCACTACCCGGTGCGCGCGGTGGACCAGCGCCCTTTCGGCGAGCGCGACGTGGAGATCGAGGCGGTGCTGTATGCCACCACGGTGGACGCCGGTGAACTGGATGCGGTACTGGCCACGCTGGCGACCACCCCCGGCGTGCTGCAGGGATTCTGGAACGCCAGCCTGGAAGAATAGGTAGCGCGGGGCCATGCCCCGCGAGCGCGCAGCGCGGAGCCGGACGCATTCCGCCGGGCATGGCCCGGCGCTACCGGAACCCAGGGCCACCTTTGCTATTCTTCCACCCCACGCTTGGGAGCTTCCTCGATGCCATCGCTGTCGCCCCGCCGCCCTCTGGTGCTGCTGGCCCTGATCGTCGTGATGGCGGCGATCTTCCTGGTCGATACCGTCACCGACTACGCCGTGGCGGCCGCCTGCTTCTACGCAGCGGTCATCCTCGCCGCATCGCGCGTACTGGCCGCGCGCGGGCTGATTAGCCTGGCCATCGCCTGCATCGCACTCACCGCCCTGAGCTTCTTCCTCACCCGCTTCGGCACCTACCGCATCGGCCTGGTCAATTCGGTGATCGGCATGCTGGTGATCGGCATCACCACCTACCTTGCGTTGAAGATGGAAGCGGCCAAGGCTGCGGTGCAGGAAGCACAGGGCCGGTTGCTGCGGGTGGCGCGCGCATCAACCGTGGGCGAGCTGACCACATCAATCGCCCATGAAGTGAACCAGCCGCTGGCGGCGATCGCCAGCAGCGCCGAAGCCTGCCAGCGCTGGCTGGCACAGGACCCACCGAACGTGGACAAGGCACGGCAGACCGTGGCCCGCATCCTGGCCGATGCGCATCGCGCTGGTGACGTGATCGCCCGCATCCGCGGCCTGACCCAGGGTGCGGCACCGGAACGACGCGCCTTCGACCTGAACCAGGCGGTGGAGGAAATGCTGGCGCTGTCGCGCAGCGAGCTGGACCAGCACGGCGTGACCGTGGCCCTGCTGCTCGATGCCGACCTGCCGCTGGTGCAGGCCGATCGCGTGCAGGTGCAGCAGGTGATCGGCAACCTGATCCTCAATGCGGTGGACGCGATGGAAGCAGTGCCGGCTGCCGACCGCCGCCTGTCCCTGTTGACCCAACGCGACGGACAGCGGATCAGCCTCAGCGTGCGCGACCGCGGTGTCGGCCTGCCAATCGACCATCCTGAGCGCGTGTTCGATGCGTTCTGGACCACCAAGTCACACGGGTTGGGGCTGGGATTGAGCCTGAGCCGTTCCATGATCGAAGCCAATGAGGGCAGGATCCGAGCCGAGCGCCCCAGCGGCGGAGGTGCCTGCTTTGTGTTTGACCTGCCCGTTGCCACGGAACTCCCCCATGCGTAAGCCCGCTGCACCCGCCGCCGATCCAGCGCCCATCGTCTACGTGATCGACGACGATCCGTCGGTGCGCGCCGCGCTGGAAGACCTGCTGGCCTCGATGGGCCTGCAGGTACGGGCCTTCGCCTCCACCCAGGCATTCCTCGAGCACGAACTGGAAGATGCACCGGCCTGCCTGGTGCTGGATGTGCGCATGCCCGGCCAGAGTGGGCTGGAGTTCCATCGCACGATGGGCAGCCACGGCCTGCAGCTGCCGGTGGTGTTCATCACCGGCCACGGCGACATCGCGATGGGCGTCAACGCGATCAAGGACGGTGCCATCGAGTTCCTGACCAAGCCGTTTCGTGACCAGGAACTGCTGGATGCGATCCACAAGGGGATCGACATCGACCGCCAGCGCCGTCGTGACGGCGAGGCGCTGGACGCCCTGCAGCAGCGCTGGAACACCCTCAATGCCGGCGAGCGCGAGGTGGTCGATGGTGTGGTGCGCGGCCGCCTCAACAAGCAGATCGCCGGCGATCTCGATGTCAGCGAGATCACGGTGAAGGTGCGCCGCGCGCAGGTGATGCGCAAGATGGGCGCGCGTACGCTGGTTGACCTGGTGCGCATGTACGACCGCTTGCAGGCGGGCACCCCATGAGCGTGCACGTCGCGCTGCTGCGTGCGGTGAATGTGGGAGGTACCGGCAAGCTGCCAATGGTCGAACTGGTGGCGATGTGCGAGGACGCAGGCTTCACCGACGTCCGCACCTATATCGCCAGCGGCAACGTGGTGTTCCGCAGCGGACTTGACGAAGCCGGCGTGCGGAAAGCCCTTGGCCAACGGCTACAGGCCTATGCAGGAAAACCGGTGGGTGTGCTGGTGCGCTCGGCAGCCGAGATCGCGGCGGTTGCCGCCGGCAATCCGTTCCCGCACGCCGCCGGCAATCGCGTGGTCGCGCTGTTCGTGGATGAGGCACTGCCCACTGATCCCTTGACCGGGGTGACCGGCCTGCGCGATGAGCAGCTGGTGCTGGGTACCCGCGAGATCTTCGTCCACTATGGCGACGGCATGGCCGACTCACGCCTGCGGATTCCCTATGCCCAGCAAGGCACCGCCCGCAACCTCAACACGGTGGGCAAGCTTGCAGCAATGGCCGCCGCGCTTGGCCAGGCCACCTCAGACAGTAGAGGGCGGCGGTAGAGTCGACTGTCAGTCGACTATCGCGCGCAGCGCGGGATTCTCCGCAACCTTGTGGAAGAGCAGTCGACTAACAGTCGACTCTACCCGGCACGTGCTGGATACCGGACAAGATCACGCTCGTTGCAGGCGGTGCTTCAACCGCGTATCCATCAGCCCCACCGCCAGCAGCACCGCACTGGTCAGCCAGCCAGCGGCCAGCAGATGGGTCTGCGGCAATACGAAACCCATCACGCCCAGTGCCACCGCACCGATCAGATGCGAGTACGGTGCGCGACCGTACACCACGCGCTTGTACAGCGCGCTGCCCAGCAGGTAGATCAACGGGCCGGCCACCAGCACGGCCGCATACACCGACGTCACCGCGGCATGCGGGTGGTCCATGACCAGGTCATTGCCCACCGCCGTAGCGATGATCCCGGCGATCAGCAGCGCGTGCACATAATGGAAGTTGGCCCCCATCCGCCCGGGGTCTTCAGCATGGCTGATGGCCTCGGTGGCGTCGCGGCTGGAGATGCCGAAGTACAGCCACCACATGGCGATCGTGCCGGCGAAGGTGGCAAGCACCGCCGACACCACCGCCCCGCTCCACTGCTCGACTTCGCTGAGCACACCGCCGGTCGCCAGCAGCGTCTCGCCCAGTGCGACGATGACGAACAGCTGGCAGCGCTCGGCCAGATGCCCGCCCTCGATGGTCCACTCGCGGGTGTGCGAACGGCCCAGCCCCGGGAACGCGAAGCCGAACATCGGCGAGACGTACTCGCAGGCCACCGCCACCGCCCACAGCGCCAGCCGCGTATTGCCCTCGGCTGCCGCGCCTGCCAGCCAGAAGCAGGCCGATACGCTCACCCAGGCCAGCATGCGGCGGAAGTTCGGCGCCAGCGGATGCGTGCGACCGACCTCCAGCAACACGAAGGCGGTGCGCCCGACCTGCATGGTGGCGTAGGCCCCGGCAAACACCCAGGCGCGATCGGCGAAGGCCTCGGGAATGGACGACGACATCAGCAAAGCCAACAGCATGGTGGCAAACAGCAGGCCACGGATGCGCGGTGCCTCCGGATCGAACCAGTTGCTGACCCAGCAGGCGTACTGCCAGCCCAGCCACACCGCAAACCACAGCACCAGGGTCTGCAGCACGCCGGCCAAGTCCAGATGGTGCAACAGGTGGTGGCTGAGCTGGGTGACCGCGAACACGTAGACCAGGTCGAAGAACAGTTCTTCGTAGGTCACGCGGGCGTGGTGGCCGTCGCGCTGGCGCAGGGCCGGCAATCGCAGTCGTGTACTCATGGCCTTCCTTCAGCGCGCCAGGCGCCAGTAGAGCAGACCGGCCAGCAGGGCCGGCACCGCGAACACCAGCAGCAGGATCGGCAGTTCTTCACGAACCCCGTAGCCGGCCTTGCTGACGCCCACCCACAGGTTGGCCACCGTCACCAACAGCCAGGTGGCAATGAACGCGATCAGGGCCGTGGGCAGCTGTGAGGTGCCTACGCTCCACAGCCGTCCGAACAACAGGAACACTCCCAACAGCACAATGCCGCCCACCATCACCAGAAGCACATGCATGGTCCACCTCCTTGAGCCTGCAGGCAGGCTAGCCGTGGGCGATTCTGCGCTCCAGCCGATGATCGTGGATTCACTTTCCAGACGCGGCGAACAATCGCCCTGACGATCGCGGCATGGCAAACGAGAACAGTTCCCATTAGTATTGCGTCATTGCGCAGGGATGACCTCCCGGCACCCGCCTCTCACCCTTGCTGCCCGTCCGGATGTCCCAGCCGACACTTCCCCGCCCACCTGCGCTGCCGCTGGTGACCTCGCTGGTGCGCCACTACGAGGAACTGGTGGACTACCTGCATCGCCGGTTCCGCTCGCCCGGGCTGGCCCGCGAAGTGGTGCACGATGTCTGTGTGCGCCTGCTGGAACGCCCGGCCGCGCATGACGCCCGCCAACCGATCGCGCTGCTGCGCAGGATCGCCCACGATGCGGCGGTCGACCGCTGCCGCGCCGAGGATCTGCGCCGGCACTGGGTGGAGCCCCGCGCCGAGCTTCCCGAAGGCGCCTGCGAGCGCCCCGGACCTGAGCGCCAGGCGCAGGGCCAGCAGGCGCTGCAGCGGCTGACCACCAGCATCGAGCGCATGCCCTGCCGGCGGCAGCAGGTGTTCATCCTGCACAAGATCCACGAGCTGCCCCAGGCCGAGGTGGCGCAGCGGATGGGCATCGGCCTGAAGGCAGTGGAACGTCATCTGCGCCTGGCCATGGCCGACTGCCGGCTGCACGGTGCGCTGTGGTGAGCCCTGCATCACCCGATCCGGCAACGCCGTCGGCGCCCGCCGAACCGTCCGCCGAGGACACGCTCGATCAGCACCGGGAGGCACTGAAGGAACGCTTCCCGTTGCCAGGCCCGGAGCAGTTGCAGCGGCGGCGCGGCGGATCTGGCGCGAAACGGGTACTGCCGGTGCTGTTGCTGGCGGCCGCCGCGCTGCTGCTGGCCGACCCGGCCTGGCAGGTGCGTGACTACCAGACCGCCGTCGGCGAGCGCCGCGACATCGAGCTGCCGGACGGCAGCCGCGTGCTGCTCGACGCGGGAACCCACCTGCAGGTCCGTCGCCATCTGCGTTCGCGGCAGGTGCTGCTGGCGCAGGGCCATGCGCGCTTCGAGGTGCAGCATTCGGCGTGGCGCCGCTTCCAGGTCGATGCCGGGCCGGTACAGGTACGCAACTACGGCACGGTGTTCGATGTTGACCGCCAGGGCGATCTCAGCGAAGTCACGCTGTGGCGCGGCGAGGTCGGTGTCAGCGTGGATGGCGGCGACACCGAGCAGCGGCTGAAGCCGGGGCAGCGCCTGCTGGCCCAGCCAGGCTCGCTGTCTCCGCCGGAAGCCGTGGATCCGGACCGGGCCGACTGGACCACCGGCCGGCTGCAGTTCGACCGCATGCCACTGAGCGAGGTGCTGCGCATCCTGCAGCGCTATCACGACCGTCCGATCGTGCTGGACGACCCGGCACTGGGTCCGCTGCAGGTGTCGGGCGTGTTCGATGCCGATCGTGCCGAGACGGCGGTCGCCTTGTTGCCGGAGATCCTGCCGGTCCAGGTGCATACCGCCGCCGACGGCAGCCTGCATCTGCGCGCCCGCGATTGATTGCCACGCCGAGGGTGGGTTGCGCGCCGTCCCATCCGGCAAGTGCTTGAACCCTTCCGAAGGACCCCCGCATGACCCGCCCTGTTCCGCCCGCCGCGCTGCGCCGGCTGGCCCCCACCCTGCTCGCAGCCTGCCTGTGTGCGGCGCTGCCCGCCACCGCGCAGACCGCTGCGTCCGCACCCGTCGAACTGCACCTGCCGGCCGGCCCGCTGCAGGCTTCGCTCACGACACTGGCGCGGCAGAGTGGCATCCAGCTGCTGTTCGCGGCCGACAGCGTGAGCGGCCGCAACGCGCCCGCACTCGACGGCCGCTACACCCCGCACGACGCCCTGCAGCGCCTGCTGGCCGGGCAAGGCCTGGCGATGCAGGAGCGCTCGCCGGGGGTGTTCGTGGTGAATGCCGCGCCGGCATCGCCCAAGCCCCGCGCTCCGGCCCGGGCCGCGTCATCGGCAGCGTCCCCGGCCACGACCACTTCGCTGGCCCGCGTCACGGTATCGGCCTCGACCGCGCGCATGCCGCAGGGTGAGACTGCGATGCCCAACACCATCACCGTGCTGACCCGCGAGGACATCGCGCAGCAGCTGGCGCTGGGCTCGGACGTCTCGCGCGTGCTGTCGGCGCAGATCCCGGCGTTTGCCCCGGCGCGCGAGAAGATGTCCAACTACGGCGAAACCATGCGTGGCCGCGGCATCCTGTACATGGTCGACGGCGTGCCGCAGTCG
The DNA here is from genome assembly GCF_000020665.1 of Stenotrophomonas maltophilia R551-3. Lineage (NCBI taxonomy): Bacteria > Pseudomonadati > Pseudomonadota > Gammaproteobacteria > Lysobacterales > Lysobacteraceae > Stenotrophomonas > Stenotrophomonas maltophilia. The sequence goes on from NC_011071.1 coordinate 2,404,867, forward strand.
ACGCCGCTGCGCGATGGCTCACGTGATTCGCACACCATCGATCCGGCGATGATCGAACGCATCGAGGTCATCCACGGCGCCAACGCACTGCAGGGCATCGGCGGTACCGGTGGCATCGTCAACATCATCACCCGCAGCGCGCCCAGCGAGCCGGGCGCCTTCCTGCTCGATACCAACATCAGCTACAGCTCGGCGCTGCCCAGCCGCCGTGATGACAACGGCCAGCGCGGCTCGGCACTGGTCGGCGTGCGCGGCGAGCAGTTCGATCTGGTGGCCGGCCTGGCCTATGAGAAGCAGGGCCTGTACCACGACGGCGAGGGCCGTTCGATCGGTACCAACGCCCAGGGCGAACTGATGGATTCGACCTCGTCGAACGTGTTCGCCAAGCTGGGCTGGAACATTGCCGAGGGCCACCGCCTGCAGCTGATGGCCAACCGCTACGAGCTGCGCGGGCTGGACAACTACCTGGCGGTGAACGGTGATTACCGCACCGGTCGCCCAACCATTTCGGTGCCCGGCGATACCCCGCTGGAGCCGCCGATGAACCGCTCGCGTTCGTTGACGCTGGACTACAGCGCCGCCGACCTGCTCGGTGGCCGCTTCCAGGCGCAGGCCTTCGCGGTGGACTTCGAAGGCCGTTATGGCGCCAGCCAGTGGGATCCGTGGGGCAACACCGGCGCCAACGCCGCCTGGGACCAGACCCAGAACGAATCGGACAAGCGCGGCTTCAAGCTGACCCAGAGCTGGGCCCGCATCGCCGACACCACGCTGGACGTGACCCTGGGCCTGGACGGCCTGCGCGATCGCACCCACCAGGTGCTGCTGGCCAGCGGCATGAACTGGGTACCGCAGACCACCTATCAAAGCCTGTCGCCGCTGCTGCAGCTGCACTGGTGGCCGACCGACCATCTGATGCTGTCCGGCGGCCTGCGCTACGAAAAGGGCGAGCTGGAAGTAGGCGACTACACCACCCTACCCCGCTACGGCGCACGCAAGGTGGCTGGCGGCAAGCCGACCATGAGCGAGACCCTGCCCAACTTCGGCGCGGTCTGGTACATCAACGATCGCCTCAACGCCTACGCCTCGTATTCGGAAGGCTACACCGTGGCCGACGTCGGCCGCGTGCTGCGTGCGATCAACCGCGACGGCCAGCGCGTGGACAATCTGATTGATCTGTCACCGGTGGTGTCGGACAACCGCGAGATCGGCCTGGAGTACGACGATGGCCGGTTCAGTGGTGACATCGCCTATTACACCTCTGAATCCAAGCTGGGCTCGGTGCTGATCTACGACCCGGGCATCGACGCCTATGCGGTGCAGCGCCAGGCCACCCGCGTGGAAGGCTTCGAAAGCAACCTGCGCCTGCACCTGGGCGACAGCCGGCTGGGCCTGGGTTATGCGCGCGCCAACGGCCGCTACGACGCCAACGTCGACGGCCGCCTCGACAGCGACCTGGCTGGTGTGAACATCGCGCCGAACCGGCTGACCGCGTTCTGGGAGCAGAGCTGGACGCCGCAGCTGAGCACCCGCCTGCAGGCCAGCCACGCCTTCGACCGCGACTTCGACCTGCGTGGCGCGCGGGTGGCAGAGTTCAAGGGCTACACCACGCTGGACCTGGTGGCTCGCTACGTACTGGACAAGCACAGCTTCACCCTGGGCGTGCAGAACCTGGCGAACAAGCAGTACATCAGCTACTACTCGCAGACCACGCCGTCGAACCCGAGCTATTTCTCGGGCCGTGGCCGGGTGCTGACGCTGGGGTGGCAGTACCGGTACTGAACCATAGCGCCCTTATGGGAGCCATGAAATCTATGCGCGACGCGATGAAGGAGGCCCATGCTAGTTTCTGGGCCTCCTTCAAACGGACGTGAACCATGCGTTTTTCCCTGCTCGCCGTCACACTGGCCGCTGTTCTTCCGGTCGCGCACGCCAGCGCCGCCGAGGCACCACTGCCGCAGTTGCGGGCCTACACCGTGGATGCTTCCTGGCTGCAGCCGATGGCACCGCTGCAGATTGCTGACCACACCTGGCAGATCGGCACCGAGAACCTGACCGCACTGCTGGTGCAGACCGCCAAGGGGGGAGTGCTGCTGGACGGCGGCATGCCACAGATGGCCAGCCACCTGCTGGACAACATGAAGGCGCGCGGCGTGGCCCCGCAGGACCTGCGGCTGATCCTGCTCAGCCACGCACACGCCGACCATGCCGGGCCGGTGGCGGAGCTGAAGCGCCGTACGGGCGCCAAAGTAGCGGCCAACGCCGAATCGGCGGTGCTGCTGGCGCGCGGTGGCAGCGACGATCTGCACTTCGGTGATGACATCACTTATCCGCCAGCCAGTGTCGATCGCATCATCATGGATGGCGAAGTGGTCACCGTGGGCGGCATCGCGTTCACCGCGCACTTCATGCCGGGGCACACCCCGGGCAGCACCGCGTGGACCTGGACCGATACCCGCGAGGGCAAGCCGGTGCGCATCGCCTACGCCGACAGCCTGAGTGCACCGGGATACCAGCTGCAGAGCAACCCCCGTTATCCGCACCTGATCGAGGATTACAGGCGCAGCTTCGCGACGGTGCGGGCGTTGCCCTGCGACGTGTTGCTGACCCCGCATCCGGGTGCCAGCAACTGGGACTACGCCTCCGGCAGCAAGGCCAGCGCCAAGGCGCTGACCTGCAAGGCCTACGCGGATGCGGCCGAACAGAAGTTCGACGCACAGCTGGCCAAGGAAACAGCCCGCGCCCGCTGATTCTGTAGAGTCGAGCTTGCTCGACTGAAGCAGAGCAGTCGAGCATCGCTCGACTCTACAAAAAAGCAAGTCGAGTGTGGGCTCGACTCTACAAAGAGCAAGCCGAGCGTGGGCTAGGCTCTACACAGGACGCGTGGAAGGGTGCCGGTCAATACCACCGGCACCCGTGACTGTCAGCCGCCCTGGCCGTGCTGCGCGAACGGCTCGGTGGTGCCATCGGTGCGCACCAGCTCGACGGTATACGGCTGCACGTAGCCGTCCGGCATTTCCATGCCCGGCGAACCGGCCGGCATGCCGGGTAGCACCAGCCCACGCGCCGCCGGACGTTCGGCCAGCAGTCGCTTGATGTCCTCGGCCGGGATGTGGCCTTCAACCACGTAACCACCGATCTCGGCGGTGTGGCAGGACGCCTTGCCGACCGGCACACCCAGCCGGACCTTGATCGGGTTCATGTCATCGGTATCGCGCACATCCACCTGGAAGCCTTCGGCCTTCAGGTGGTCGACCCATATGCCGCAGCAGCCGCAGCTGGCGGTCTTGTGCACGATGGCGATGGGTAGTGCCGGATCCACCTGCGACGGGCTGGCCTTGATCGGTGCCGCCGGGGCTTGGCTGTCAACCGGCGCAGCAGGCGATTCTTCGGCAGCACGCGCGCAGGCGGTGGTGGCCAGCACGGTGCCCAGCAGCAGGCCGAGGGAGAGAGAGCGGTTCATGGTGTTGATTCCTTTGCAGATGCGGGCAACGCGGCCCGCTGCCTGCGCATCGAAGGCACAGGCAGAGTCGAGAATGAGTCGAGCAGCTACGGCAGGCGCTTGAGGCCTGCAGGGAATCACACGATGGGCGGCCGTAGCGGATCCGGCATCGGCGGCGGTGCGCGTTGCTGGGCGCTGGCTGGCAAAGGCGCCTCACGCCAGGGTGACGCTGGCGTTCCGCTCAGGGTGGCCAGCATGCCGAGGCTGGCCGGCGGGCATTCGCACTCATTGCTCTGGCAGACCGTTGATGCTGCCTCGTCGCAGCATCCGGCCATGGCCGCCGAATGCGGTGCGGCGCAATGGTCCGCGCTGGACTGCGCCGCGTACGAGGATGAGGCAACCGCAAGCGCCGGTGCGTTCAGCACCAGGGCAAGGAGGAGCATCCATCGCAGCAGCAGGCCAGGCAGGTTCACCCGACGATGATAGCCGATGCGCGGGTCACGCAATCGCCGCCACCATTGCGCTCATCCGCACCGGGATCGACTTGGCCGCTGGGGTACCGCTGACCCGGTCGTAGTAGTCCAGCGGCAACAACGGGTTCAGTTCCGGGTAGTAACCGGCCAGGGCGCCGCGCGGCATCGGGTAGTCCAGCACGGTCAGGCCTTCGATGCGCCGCTGCACGCCATCGCCGCTGATCGTCTCCAGGCAGACCAACGCCTCCTTCTCCAGCCCGCGCGCCAGCCGGTCCTCGATGTTCATGAACAGCACCATGCGGTCGTTGTACACGCCGCGGTAGCGGTCGTTGTAGCTGTAGATGGTGGTGTTGTACTGGTCGTGCGAGCGCACCGTGGCCAACCGCAGCATCCCGGGATCGTCCACCGGCGCGTCCACGTCCAGGCCTGGCATCACCAGGATGTTGGCCTTACCGTTGGGCGTGGGCCACACCCGACGGCGCGGTGGAATGTCCAGGTGGAAGCCATGCGGCTGCTGGATCCGCTCGTTGAAGCCGGCGTAGATCTCCGGGTACACCGCCGCGATCAGCTCCCGGATGGGAGCGTAGTCATGCATGCACCCCGCCCAGTCGACCTTGCTGTGCGGCAATGTTGCCATCGCCATGCGGCAGACGATCTCGACCTCCGGGAGCACGTCCGTGCTGACCGGCTCGAGCACGCCGCGCGAAGCGGTCACGTTCGACATCGCGTCTTCGATGGTGACGAACTGCTCGCCGGCAGGCGTAACGATGCGCTCCGAACGCGCGACTACCGGCAGAATCAAGGCATCGCGGCCATGCACCAGGTGACCCCGATTGAGCTTGGTGGCGATGCCGACCGTCAGCTCCAGGCCGCGCATGGCCTCGTACGCGCGCGGCGTATCGGGCACGGCGTGGATGAAGTTGCCGCCCATACCGATGAACACCTTGGCGCTGCCGTCCAGCATCGCCTCGATCGATTCGACCACGTGATGACCGTGCTCGCGCGGCGGATCGAAGCCGAACACCCGCTGCACGCGATCCAGATAGGCCGGCTTGGGTTTCTCGTCGATGCCGACGGTACGGTCGCCCTGCACGTTGGAATGGCCACGGATCGGTCCGATGCCTGCGCCGGGCTTGCCGAAGTTGCCACGCAGCAACAGCAGGTTGGCCACCTGCTGCAGCAGGGTCGATCCATACTGATGCTGGGTCAGTCCCATGCCGTAGCAGATCACCGTGGCCTTGGAGCGGATGTAGATCTCGGCGCAGCGGCGGATCTGCGCCTGCGTGATGCCGGAGACCTGCACGATCTCGTTCCAGTCCTGTGCCATCACGTCCGCGCGCAGTGCGTCCAGGCCTACCGTGTGCTCAGCCAGGAAATCGTGGTCAAGCACGCGCTCGCCCTGCGCTTCGCGCTCGAACATCACCTTCATCATGCCCTTGATCAGGGCCAGGTCGCCGCCGATGCGGATGTGCACGAACTCGCTGGTGATCTCGGTCGAACCGAACGTGGCCATCTGCACCATGTCCTGCGGTTCGGCGAAACGGATCAGCGCGCGCTCGGGCATCGGATTGACCGCCACGATCGGGATGCCGCGTTTGCGCGCCTCGACAAGGTTGCTCATCATCCGCGGCGAATTGGTGCCGGTGTTCTGGCCGATCACGAAGATCGCCTCGGCGTGCTCGAAATCCTGCAGCACGATGGTGCCCTTGCCCACGCCGATGGCCGGCGGCAGGCCGCGGCTGGTCGGCTCGTGGCACATGTTCGAGCAGTCCGGGAAATTGTTGGTGCCGAACTCGCGCACGAAGATCGAATACAGGAATGCAGCTTCGTTGGGCGTGCGGCCGGAGGTGTAGAACTCCGCCTGGTGCGGGCTGTCCAGCGCCTGCAGATGACGGCCGATCAAGGCAAACGCCTCGTCCCAGCTGCACGGCACGTAATGATCGGTGGACGCGTCATAGCGCATCGGCTCAGTCAGCCGGCCCTGCATCTCCAGCCAGTAGTCGGTCTGCGCCATCAGCTCGGTGACCGTGTGCTGGGCAAACAGCTCGCGGCCGGCACGGAACTGGGTGGCTTCCCAGGCCAGCGCCTTGGCACCGTTCTCGCAGAATTCCAGCTTCTTGCGTTCGTCGGCATCGGGGAACGCACAGCTGGGGCACTTGAAGCCACCGGGCTGGTTCATTGCCAGCAGCGCCTTCGAGCCCTTGCCGATCACACTCTGCTGCAACAGCACCTTGGCCGTGGCACCGGCGGCACCCCAGCCACCGGCCGGCTGGTTGTAGGGCTTGTAACGCGGCGGCTTCTGCTCGGACATGTTCGGGAACCTGGCGGGAGGAACACAACAATCAACGGCGCGAGACGGGCCGGATGCGGCTTCTGCAGCGCGACCAGCCCCGCAGTCAAGCACGGACAAGGCCGCTTCGCCAGAGGCAGACGCTGTTTTCAGCGCAGCCTGCCATGACAACGGTTACACCCGCGTCAGCGCCCGGCCACTGCGCTATTCTCGAAGCCGTGGGTGGTCCACCACCTGCGTATTTCCCTTGCCCGGACGCGCTGCATGCCTGACTCGACCCCGCCGCACACCCCGCCTGCCGGCACGGCCCAGCGCCCGTTGCAGCGCTGGCGCAGCGAGGGGCACCAGCAGCAGGTCGACGTGGTGGCCGAGGAAGTGCCGGTTGCACTGCGCTACAACGGCGCCGCCTTCGCGGTGATGATGGCCACGCCCTGCGACCTGGAAGACTTCGCGCTGGGTTTTTCGCTCAGCGAGGGGCTGATCACTACGCCCTCGCAACTGCTGTCGATCGAGGTCCGCCCGCAGCTGGAGGGCATCGAACTGCAGATGACCGTTTCCGACGACGCACCCGGCGCCGATCTGGATCCGGCCAATGGCCGCCTGCTGCCCGGTCGCGGTGGCTGCGGCCTGTGCGGCACGCGCCAGCTGGAGGATGTGCTGCGCCCGCTGCCGCAGATCCGCGAGCGCCGCACCTATCCTCATGCCGCGTTGCAGCGGGCGCTGGCCACGCTGGCGCAGCATCAGCCGATGAATGCGGTGAGTGGATCGACGCACGCCGCGGCCTGGGCCGATGCCAGCGGGCGGATTGGCTGGGTGCGCGAGGATGTGGGCCGTCACAATGCGTTGGACAAGCTGATCGGCGCCCTGCATCACAACGAGCACGCCATCGACGGTGGATTGCTGGTGATTTCCAGCCGCGCCAGCTATGAGATGGTCAGCAAGGCGATACGTGCGGGTGCCAGCGTGCTGGCAGCGGTGTCGGCGCCGACCGCGCTGGCGATCGACCTGGCCCGCAGTGCGGGACTGTGCCTGGTCGGGTTCGCGCGGGAGAGCGGGTTCAATGTGTATACCCATCCCGAACGGCTGCAGGCGGACGACAGCCACGATAACTGAGAACGGCCGGGAGCAAGACGCCCCCGGCCTGATGGACCTCAGCGCAGCGCCACCTTGGGGAAGTCCACCGGCACGTCGAACGCCACGTTGACGTAGTTGGTGAACAGGTTGAGCGCCACATGGGCGAGGATCTCGACGATCTGCTCGTCATCGAAGCCGGCTGCGCGCAGCGCCTGCACATCACCGTCGGTGATCTGTGCACGCTGTTCAACCACCTTCAGCGCGAAGTCGAGTGCCGCCGAGGTGGCCGGATCGCTGGACTGGCCGATCTGCGCGGCGGCCATCTGCTCGCTGCTGGCGCCGGCCTTGCGACCCAGCGCCGTGTGCGCGGCCAGGCAGTACCCGCAGGCATTGTGGTTGGCGATGGCGACGGCGATCTGCTCGCCCAGCAACGGCGACAGGCGACCGCCGCCCAGTGCGCCGAACGAGCCCCACATGCTCTGCAGGGCGGCCGGCGAATTGGCCACGGCGCGGAACATGGCCGGGGTGGCGCCGAAGGCGGCGTGGACCTGGCCCAGCAGCGCCTCGCGGTCGGCGGTGGTGGCGGAAGCATCGATCAGGGGGACACGGGACATGGTGGATCTCCTTGGGAAAGCGCCCGGGATTGGACGACCCGCTCATCCTAGGTAGACTCGACGGACGTATTGGTCGCAATCAGCCACACATGTTGTCCATTCGTCCATGAGCATGCCCGCCGACACCTCCGCACCCGACCGCCTCTCCTCTCTGCTGGAACGCTTCCGGGTGCAGGCCGCGCTGTTCCACAGCGGTCCTCTGTGCGGGCGCCATGTCTTCGAGCCGCAGCCCGGTCGGGCGTTCCTGCACATCCTGCGCCAGGGTGAAATGGAGGTCCGTCATCCCGATGGCGATATCGCGCTGCCGCGTTTGAAGATCGACGCGCCCAGCCTGCTGCTGTATCCGCAACCGCTGCACCATGTGTTCTTCAATGCGCCGCTGGATGGCCCCGACTTCACCTGCGCCACGCTCGATTTCGATGGCGGCGCGCGCAATCCCATCGTGCAATCGCTGCCGCCGGTGATGGTGGTGCCGCTGGCCGCGATCGACGAGCTGGACGACACCCTGCATCTGCTGTTCACCGAGGCCGACCGCCAACGCTGCGGTTCGCGGCTGCTGACCAACCGCCTGTTCGAGGTGGCGTTGATCCAGATCCTGCGCTGGGTGGTGGATCATCCCGATGCGGCCGGGGTCAGCCACGGGCTGATGCGTGGGCTGTCCGATGCGCGGCTGGCACGTACGCTGGTGGCAATGCACCAGGCGCCACAGGACGAGTGGACGCTGCCACGCATGGCCGCGACAGCCGGCATGTCGCGCAGTGCGTTCGCAGCGGTGTTCAAGGAGGTGATGCAGGCCACGCCGGCCAGCTATCTGCTGGACTGGCGACTGAGCCTTGCCTGCGCGCAGTTGCGTGCGGGCGTGGCGGTCAAGCAGGTGGCGATCGAAGTCGGGTTTGCCGATACCGCATCGCTGTCGAAGGCGTTCCGCAAGCGGTTGGGGGCGTCGCCCAGGGCGTGGTTGGCGGCGACCGCAGCACAGGTCGGGTAAATGGGTGAGGGGTAGAGTCGACCGCTGGTCGACTATCGCGCGCAGCGCGGGGTTTTCGTGAGCAGCCGACCAGCGGTCGGCTCTACCAAGAGCGACGTCCCCGCGTCGGTCGACGGCTCAGCTGGACGTTCCATCAGACTTCGCCAGCAGCCCGGCGATGCGCTCCGCTACCTGGGCGCGCACGCTTTCATCCAGCTGCCCTTCGTACATCGCTTCATAGATCCACAGGCCATCGGCCGCCAGCCGCGCTACGAAATTGTCGAGCGCGGCCGGATCCTGTTCCGCGGCCGACGGTGGCAACGGCGCCCAGCGCCGTACCGCCGGGCCCCACGGGCGCTCGTCGGCGTCCGGGTCAGCCGATTCGAGCATGAACATCAGCTCGGCACGGGTGGCGCTCTGCGCCGACACACGCACGAAGGTCTGGTAGCGCTCCAGCGCCGTGGCCTCGCCTGCGGTCTTGCCCAGCAGCGCCTCCATCGACGCTTCCCAGGCCTGCACCAGATGCTCGTCGATGCCGCGCAGCAGCGCTTCGCGCGACGGGAAGTGGTACAGCAGGCCGCCACGGGTCAGCTTGGCCTCGGCGGCCACCGACTCGAAGGTCACCGCGCGCACGCCGTCACGATTGATCACGTTGACGGCGGCGTCGAGGATGCGGTCGCGCTTGCTGGTTCTCATCGCGTCATTTTACGCGATCGGCCGCACCCTCGCGGCCACCGACGCGCCCCCGCAACAGGCGCGCGATGATCGCCGCGCCCACTGCCAGCACCACCGTGATCACCAGCAGCACGATCTGGTAGCCACGGTCATATGCGGCCGCGGCCAGCGCGAACCACTCGCCCTGCCCGCTTTCGCGTGCGGCATGCAGCGCCTGGGTGAAGCCCTCGCGGGCAAGCTCGGGCATGTCCGCCGGGACCGGCAGGAAGGCGCCGTACATTGCCGCACTCAGGCTGCCCAGCATCGCCACCGCGAGCAGGCCACCAAACTCGTAGGACACCTCTTCCACCGACGAGGCCATGCCCGCGCGGTGCGCCGGTACGTTGTTGAGGATGGCAGTGGACGCCACCGAGATGGCCGAGCCCATGCCGAAACCGGTGATCGCCATTCCCGCCACCACCCAGCCGAGGCCGTGCGGGAAGCCGAACGCCACAACACCGACACCCACGGCGCCAGCCGCCAGGCCACCGCAGATCAGCGGGCGCAGGCCCACGCGGTGCAGGATGCTGCCACCCAGCAGCGCACTGGGCAGGCTGCCCAGCGCCGCCACCGATACCAGCAGGCCTGCCTGCAGCGGTGTGAAGCCCGCCACCAGCTGGAAACGCTGGGTGGTAACCAGCTGCAGGCCAGCCATCGCGAACAGGGTGAATACCGCCGACAGCGTGCCGGCCAGGAACGCCGGATTGCGGAAGATCGCGAAGTCCAGCAACGGGTACGGCAACTGCCGCTGGCGACGTGCGAACGCCGCGCCGCTGATGACGGCCAGCAACAGCGCACCGGCACCCAGCGCATACGACGGCGGCGTGGCGATCAGCGACTTGATGGCCAGCACCAGGCCGGACAGCGCCGCCAATGCCAGCAACGAAGACACCAGGTCCCACGGCCGCGAGGTATCGCGCTGGCCTTCCGGTGCCAGCAGCAGGGTTGCAACGAAGGCCACCACCACCACCGGCACGTTGATCAGGAACACCGAGCCCCACCAGAAGTGCTGCAGCAGCCAGCCGCCGATGATCGGGCCGAGACCCGCACCGACGATGGCCACCGAGCCCCAGATCGCGATGGCAATGTTGCGCTCGCGCTCTTCGTGGAAGCTCAGGCCGATCAGCGCCAGCGTGGCCGGCATCATCGCCGCCGCACCGACCGCCAGGAACGCACGGGCGGCAATCAGCTGTGCGGCGCTGTCGGCGAAAGCCGCCGCCAGCGAGGCGGTGCCGAAAACCACCAGGCCGATCAGGAACATGCGGCGGTGACCGATGCGGTCACCAAGCGTACCGGCGCCCAGAAGCAGGCCGGCCATCACCAGCGGATAGGCGTTGATGATCCACAGCGCCTGGCCGGCACTGGCCGAGAGTTCCTCGGTGAGGGTGGGCAGCGCGGTGTACAGCACGGAGTTGTCGAGCGTGACCAGCAGCAGGCCAGCGGCGACAGTGAACAACAGTGCCCAGCGACGGGCACGCGACAGGGCCGGAGCGCCGGCCAAGGGCTGGGACAAAGCCATGGGGAAACCTGATGGGGTGGAGTACAGCCATAACTATACAGGATGTCCTGTATAGTTATGAGAAGGGCGCCAGACGTTCAGATTTCGTCCCGGGCAGTGTTCATGTTCCGGAGAACGGTAGCGCCGGGCCATGCCCGGCCAACGGGGTACCCGCAACAAGGCCGCCAGGCATGGCCCGGCGCTACCGGCAGTCTTCCGGCAGCGCGACGATCACCGACACCACCGCACCCTGCATGCCCTGCCCCACGGCCATGTCCAGCTCCCCGCCCGTTGCCCCATGCTGGCGCCGCAGTTCGTCCTCGCACAGGCCCCGCACCCGCGCACGCGCATTGGCACGCAGGCTGCTGCACCGCCAATCGGTGCCCCCCAGCGGCAACACCGAATACACCACGCTGTTGCAGGCGTTGCCTGCCCGCTGCTGCAGCGACAGGCCACCGAAATCACGCGGTTCGCTGCTGCTCTGTGGATCGAAATAGCTGTCCGGGAAGGTGCGCGCGTACTGTTCGATGTCCACCTGCATGCTGCGCCCACCGGCCAACGGCATCTGCAGCGGCTGGCCACAACGCGTGGCGTCTGCACGATGCTGGATGTACTGGTAGATCGGCCGGTCCAGCGTTGGATCCTGCTGGGTCACCGCACTGACCGCCGCCAGCACCGGCAACGATGCACGATTGGCCATACGCGCCAGCAGCCCCGTCTGTGCCGGCTGGCAGCGGTCGCGCAACGTGGCCGCCAGCAGGAACAGCACATCATTGCGAAAGGCGTGGTCTTCGCCCAGGCGTTGCTCGATGCGCTGGCTGGCATCGGCTGCCGGTGCCGGAAACGCGACCGCCGGAGGCTCCGGGACTACGGCGCGCCGCTGCCAGCACACCGCCAACGCTACGCCTGCTGCCGCCAACACCACCGCAGCGATGATCCAGCGCGCGCGCATCAGTTGTGGATCGCCGTCAGCGTCGCCGCTGCGGCGTCGTAGGACGCGCTGGCTATATCCGCATCGAAGCGCTTGACCTGCAGGCGACCGGCCAACCGGTACGGATCCCACAGGTCGCCCAGCGCGATCGGCGTGGCCAGGGTCACATGGATGATCTGGTTCGGCGGCGGTGGCGGCACATGGATGCAGGCCCCGTAGAACGGCACGAACAACAGTTCGTCGACCAGTCCTGCGTCGTTGGTGCCCAGCGGCACCACGTAGCCATCCAGGTCAACGGCGCGGCCATCGGCAGTTTCGACCACCTGCGATGAACCGAACTGCTTGGCGCGATCGGGACTGGAATGGTCGATCTCCTGCCCCGGTGGCGTGCCCGAGCCGGTGTCGTCGATCAGCCCGCCCACCCCGTCCATGCCATTGCGTGACAGGCCGATCAGCGGCGGCGGGCGCTGGTAGGTCACTTCGTCAGGCCGCAGTGCATCCCAGCGGTCGATGGGCGCCTCGGTCGTGGCCGGCTGCGCCGCTGCCGGTGCCGCGGTGACGGTCGCGGTGCCCCCACCCGCCTGCGTACACCCCAGCAAGCCCAGGCAGCACGCCAATCCGATCAGGACGCTACGGTTCATACGGCCTCAGCTGCGCATCGCGCATGGTGTAGGCGGAGCCGGCCAGATCATCGTCCAGCCGTTCGGCGCGCAGGGTGCCGGCCAGGAAGAACGGCGAATACATGTCCGGCATCTCGATCGGGCGCGGCAGCACTACGTGCACGATCTGGTTCGGCGGTGGCGGCGGCACATGGATGCAGGCGCCGTAGTACGGCACGAACAGGAATTCGGTCAGCCGCCCGTCCTGCGCGTTGGCCAGCGGCACCACGTAACCCGGCAAGCGCACCGGCCGCTGCAGTACGGTGTCCACGGTGCGGAACGTACCGAACTGCGGCATGCGCCGGTTGCCGTTGTGCTCGACCTCCGGGCCCTCGCCGCGCTCCAGCGCCGCCAGTTCTTCCTTCGGCATCATCTGCAACCAGTCCAGTTCCTGTTCCTCGGCAGCTGCCGGGGCATCGCGATCGACCACCGGTGACGGTGGCAGCGCCTGCACGCCGGTATCGACCGGGCGTTCGCAGGCGGTCAGCACCAGCAACATTGGCAACAGCGGCAACCAGCGCATGCTCAGCCCCCGGGTGACAGGCCATCGGCCAGCGTGCGCCGATAGGCCAGCAGCGCCGGTACCAGGCCGGCCACCGCGCTGATCGCCAGCACACCTGCGACCCACGCCAGTTCGCGGCCATGCGGCCAGATGTGGGTGATCGACAGGCCAAAGTTGGCCAGCGCCCAGCCACGCCCAGCCAGGCTGGCCACCACCAGTGCGGCCAGTGCGAGCACGCAGGCAAGCGCGCTGGTCGCCACTGCCTCCACCACCAGCAGGCTGGCGATATAGCCCGGGCGTGCACCGATGGCACGCAGCACCGCCATCTCGCGCCGGCGCTCCTGCAGGGTCGAGACCAGCAGCGCCACCAGCGAGACCATGCCCAGCAGCACCACCATCGCACTGATCAGCTGCAGTGCCCGCTCGGCGGTGCCCAGTGATTGCCACAGCTGCTGCAGGGTCACGCCGGGCAGGATCGCCAGCATCGCCTCATCCGGATACTCGTTGATCCTGCGCTGTACCGAGAACGTGGCGATGCGCGAGTTCAGGCCGAGCATGAAGGCGGTGATGCTGGTCGGGGTCAGGTCCAGATGGCGCGCCTGCTCGGCGCTGACACTCTGGCTGCGCAGCTGCACGCCGGAGCGCCAGTCGACATGGATCGCCTCGATGGCCGGCAGCGAGACCAGCACCGACGAATCGACCGGCGTGCCGGTGCGCTGCAGGATGCCAGCCACACGGAACGGCTTGTCGGCATGCGTTGCCAGCGTGACCGCGCCGGTGCCGTGGGCCAGCACGATCTCGTCGCCGAGGCCGACCTTCTGCGCGTGCGCCACCTCTGCGCCGATCACGGCGTCGTACAGATCGTCGAACGGCCGCCCCTGTGCAAACGCCAGCGCATGTCCCGCTCCGTAGCGGTAGTGCTCGAAGTAGCCGCCACTGGTGCCGACCACCCGGTAGCCGCGCCACGAATCGCCCAGCGACAGTGGCACCGCCCACTTCACCTGCGGCAGCGAGGACAGCTCCTGGTAGGACTGCCAGGACACGTTGTTGGTCGGGTCGCCGATGTGGAACACCGAATACAGCAGCAGGTTCACCGGCCCGGAGCGGGCACCGACGATCAGGTCCGTGCCTGAAACGGTGCTGGCGAAACCTTCATGCGCCTGCGTGCGCACGCGCTCAACACCGAGCAGCAGCACCACGCTGAGGGTGATCACCAGCACGGTGAGACTGACGCTCAATGCGCGGCTGCGCAGGCTGGCCCAGGCAAGTTCAAGCATGGGTGCCACCTGCGTGATTGATCTGCGACAACGCGATGGTGCGGTCGAACAAGGGCTGCAGGCTTTCATCGTGGCTGACCACCAGAACCGTGGTACCGGCGGCCCGGCACTGTGCGGACATCAGCTGCAGGAAGGCGGTCGCGGCTTGGCGATCCAGCGCCGAGGTCGGCTCGTCAGCCAGCAGTACTGCGGGGCGGCCGATCAGGGCGCGTGCGGCGGCCACGCGTTGTTGCTGGCCGACACTCAGGGTACCGGCCGCACGCTTGGACAGCGCCGGGTCCAGCTGCAGCGCTTCCAGCAGGCGCAGGATCTCGTCGTCCAGCGGCCCGCTGATGCGCTCACTGCGCACCGGAGAAAAGCGCAGGCCAAGCGCGATGTTGTCGCGCACGCTGAGGAACGGCAGCAGGTTGAACTGCTGGAAGATCACGCCCAGGTGATCGGCACGGAAGCGATCGCGCGCGGCACCCCGCATCATCTGCAGCGCGTGACCCGCCACTTCGACGCGCCCCCTGCCGGGTAGCAGGACGCCGGCCAGCAGGCCGAGCAAGGTGCTCTTGCCGCCACCGCTCACTCCACGCAACAGCACGCTGCTGCCCTGCTCTATCAGCAGCTGCGGGATATCCAGCACCAGGCGTGTTGCGTAGCCGAACTGCACATCCTCCAGGGCGATCACCGCTGGCGTGCTCACGGCGCCAGCACCACGCGCAGGTTGTCGGCACTCAGCACGCTGCGGTCCTGGCCGTTGGCCGTCGCACTGTTGACGATGACTTCGTGCAACCCGGGGAACAGCACCGGCAGGCGCACGACCAGGGCGCGCAATGCACTCGGATTCGTGCAGCGATACTGCAGGTTGGCACTGAAACCGGCGTGGCGATGCTGCCCGGCCGCTGGCGCAGCGGCGGTCGCAGCGAAGCCTTCGGCACTGGCGTCACTGCTGGCCAGGCGGCAGTTGGCGGCGGTGGGCAGGGTGACCCAGCTGCCGCCCTTCAGCAATGCCGTGGCGCGCGACAGTGCCGCCTGCTCGGTCGCGTTGGCGGGCGGTCGCTCGAAATCAAGAATGCCGATGCCCGGCGCCTGCAGGGCGAACTCCAGCGTTCCCTGGTCGAGAGCGAGATCAACAGTGGCCTGGCCGTGCACGTGTGGCGCGTGCTGGCGGACATCGTGTGCCTGGGCCGCGTTGGCAGCCAGCAGCAGGAAAAGAGCAGCAGGAAGCTTCATGGGGGAGACTCCAATTGTTACTATGTAACATAATGGACCACATCCCCCCGACCCCCGCAAGGGCTCTGGCCCAGCCGCCAACTTCGGCACGCTGGCATCCCCGTTTCGATCTGGCCGGCGCCTGGCTGTCGCTGGCCTGCGCCGCCCATTGCATCGCCCTCCCGCTGCTGCTGGCCTTCGTGCCGGCGGCAATGATGGCGCTTCGCTCGTTCCAGCACCCCGGCCACGGCGTGATGACGCTGCTGTTGATGATGTCGCGCTGGGAATGGTTGTTCGCATTGATGGCCTCGACGCTGGCGCTGGCCAGTACCACGGCCGGGCTGTACCGGCATGGGCGCTGGCTGCCGGTGCGGCTGGCCGTGGTTGGCGCGATCCTGCTGGTGTCGGCGTCGCTGTACCTGCCGTTGAAGGAATCGCTGCTCTGGCATGGCGTGGCCACCGCCTGCGGTGGCGTGCTGCTTGCATGCGCGCACATCGGCAACCGGCGGGCATTGCACCAGCACCGGTAGCGTTCCGAAGATGCCGGCCAGCGGCCGGCACTACCGTTTCGTTGGAAGCGCGGGCCGTCTGCGCCGCACCACCGCCGGTAGCGCCGGCCGCTGGCCGGCGCACGGCCCGCCTCCTCAGAAGCGGTAACCCACTTCCGCGCCGAAGATGCGCGGGCTGTCGACCGGTCCGTAGTAGTTGCCGTCGCGGCCGAAGGCCAGGTTGTCGAAGATCAGGCCGTTGATGCGGCGCTTGTTGGTCAGGTTCTGCACAAACACCCGCGCGCTCCACGGCCCGGTCTCGTAGCCCAGCTGAGCGCCGAGCACGGCCACTGCGGGCTGGAACGCGCGGTTGCGTTCATCCAGTGCACTGGAGCCGGTGAACTGCGATTCCAGCCGTGCATAGATGCCCGAGTCGAACTGATAGCGCGCCGCCAGATAGCCAGTGTAATGAGGGGTCAGCTTGACCCGCTTGCCATCCAGGTTCTGGTCCACGCTGACCCACAGCTTGGTGTACTTCGCATCGACGTAGCCCACATTCGCCATCAGGGTGAAGCCCGGCAGCACTTCAAACACGCCCTCCAGCTCGGCACCGCGGGAACGGATCGAGGCATCCGAACCTACGTAGTCCGACGAGATCGGGCGGCCGTTGGCATCGGTGGCCACCTGGATCTCCTGCCAGTTGTCCGAGGTGATGTGGAACAGCGCGCCGCCGATGTGGCCACGACCGCCGGCCAGGTTCATCTTGAAGCCCAGCTCATGGCTCCACATGCGTTCAGACTCGTAGCGCAGCACCTTGTCGTTGACCACATCGCTCTGCGCCGCAGCCAGATTGAAGCCACCCGGAATGTAGCCCTTGGCCGAGGCCGCGTAGAAGGACAGGTCGTCAGTGGCGTCGTAGCGCAGCGACACCCGCGGCAGCGTGGCCGAGAAGGTATGTGCCAGCGCGGCATCGCGGTACAGCACACGGCCACCGGCGCCCAGATCCAGCGCACCGGCACGCTGTTCGGTGGCGCGCCGTGCCTGCTCATGGCGCAGGCCGGCGCTGGCCGTCAGCTTCGGCACCGCCGGGAAGGTATAGCTGGCGGTGGCGAAGACGCTGTAGTCCTCGCCCTTGGAGGTCTGCCGCGGTGCCAGGTTGTAGCTGTCCAGCCCGTGCAGCGCCGGGCCGACGAAGGTGCCGAGGATCGAATCCTTGCTGTTGCGGTAGGTCGACACACCGGCCATCCAGGTCAACGCCTGGTCGCTGAGCGAGCTGAAGCGCGCCTCGGCCGTCCATTCCTTCTTCCTGTCGTAGATGCGACCGGCCAATGCCGGGCTGTTGGTCATGTCGAAGTCGTAGCCGGCCGAGGTCACCTCCTCGTCCCGCCAGGAAGCGGCCACGTCCAGCGTGCCGGCCTGCAGCTGCCATTGCGCACTGAGGCCGGCCACCGTTTCGTCCTTTTCGGTGCGCTTGGGCGCGTCGTTGATGTAGGTGAAGTCACCGGCACGGCGGCCGCCATTGAGCGATGTGCCGTAGGTGCGGTTGTAGAGGCCGGTATCCAGCGGCAGGTATTCATACTCGAACATGCCCGGCGCGCGGGTGCGCAGGTGATAGGCCAGCGCGTTCACCGAAACGTAGTCGCTCGGCCGCCAGCGCAGCTTGCCCTGGAGGTAGCCTTCGCCGACCTTGCCGCGCGCACCGGAAGGCGTGAGGTTCTTCAGGTAGGCGTCCTCATCGGAACCCATGAACGCCACCGAGCCGGACAGGCTGCCGTCCCGGCTCAGTGGCCCGGCGAGGAAGCCATCGATGGCGGTGCCGTTGCCGTTGCCGAACCAGGTGCTGCGCAGGTTGACCTCGCCTTCGCGCTTGTCCGCAGGACCACGCGTACGCACCAGCACCAGGCCGGATTCGCTGTTGGCGCCATACAACGTGCCCTGCGGACCGCGCAGCACCTCCACCGACTCGACCTGGTTGAGCACGGCATTGCTCAGTTCGCGGAACGGAATGCCGTCGATGTAGACCGAGGCACGATTGACCAGGAATGGATTGGACTCGATGCCGCGGATCGAGATGAACATGTTGCTGAGCTGGCCCATCGCATTGAACTTGACGTTCGGCGCGAGCTTGTCGAGGTCACGGAACTCGGTGACGCCCGCTTCTTTCAGGGCCTGCCTGTCGAGCACCGTCACCGACAGATCGCTCTTCAGGTAAGGGGTATCGCGCTTGGAACCGGTGACGCGGACACCGTCGAGCGTGGCCGGGTCGGCCTGCTGGGCAAGGGCGGGCAAGGCAGGAACGAGCAGGGATGCTGCGATGAGCGCGGCAGCAGGCGTAGACGACTTCAAAGCGGGAACCTCGACGGATGGAGTGGCGGACGCGCGGGCGGCGGCAGCGCGGGACAAGAGTGTTATCCTGTAACATTAGCGTCCTGCCGCCACTCCATTTCCGGCAGCGCCGCTCCATTCCCGGATCCGTGATGCCCGCCCTCGCCGACCAGTTGCTGCAGGAAACCCGGTCGCAGGCCCCTGCTGCCTACGCCAGCGATGACGGTGCGGTGGTGCTGCTGCGCCATCGTTTCGACGCCAGCGAAGGCGAGATGGGCCATCCGCACCAGCTTCGCCTGGGCCTGGCCGTGGACGGCGGCGGACGGCTGCAGCAACGCACCCTCAACGGCCTGCTGCAGGCGCCGTGGCGGCCCGGCCAGTTCAACCTGGTGCTGCCGGGAGACACCGGCACCTATGCCAGCCCCGCGGTCGATCTGCTCGGCATCGCCATCGATACCCGCCTGCATCCGCAGGATCCGCAGCGGTTGCAACACCTGCAGCCGCTGGCGGCGCGGCTGCACCACGACCCGGTGATCACTTCGGTACTGCAGGCGTTGTGGTGCAGCGCGCAGGCCGATGTTTGCCTGCCCGGCTTCCTCGAGCATGGCGCCCAGGTCCTGCTGCATCGCCTGGGTCAGCTTGCCGGACTTCCCTGCAGGGAACGCGGCAGGGACACGGCACTGTCCACGCGGCGACTGCAGCAGCTGGAGGCTTACATCGATGCACAGCATGGCCAGCCTCTTGAAGTCGCACAGTTGGCCGCTGCGGTGCAGATGGACCCGTCCACGTTCGGTCGTGCGCTGCGCGCCGCCACCGGCCTGCCACCCTATGCGTTCCTGACCCGACGCCGCATGCAATGGGCGCGCGGGGCACTGGCCCAGGGATGCAGCGTCACCGAGGTTGCGCTGGCCAGTGGCTACGCCAATCCCAGCAAGTTCAGCGCGGCCTTCCGGCGTGTGGTCGGTTGTTCGCCGTCAGCCTGGATCGCGCAGTCGCGGGCCCGGTAGCGCCGGCTGCGGGCCGGCAGCCAACATTACAGACCGGTAATGTTCGCGTCAGGGCAGCGAAAGGCGCGCTGCATCACCCTGAGGGCAACTTCCCGACAGGCGTTCCCGCACATGATCCGCTCCCTGCTCCGCCCCACCTCGCTCGCCCTGCTGCTGTCCGGCCTTGCGGTCGCACCGCTGGCGCTGGCCCATCCCAGCCTGGTGCGCGCAACGCCGGCCGCCGACGCCACCGTGGCCCCGGCCAGCCAGATCGAGCTGCAGTTCAGTGAAAAGGTGATGCCGCGTGCCACCCGCATCGAACTGAGCATGGACCATGGCCGCATGAAGATGGCGATGCCGACCACTGCGCAGGAGATCTCAGAGGACGGCCACACCCTGCGCGCGCGCTTCGCCAAGCCGCTGCCTGCCGGCACTTACGCGCTGCAGTGGCGCGCGGTCGGCCAGGACAGCCACCCGATCACCGGCAACTACCGCTTCACCGTGAAGTAAGGCCACCGCTGTGGCCGAGCTTTCGCCGTATGCGCTGCGGCTGGTGCTGTATGCCGTGTTGATGCTGCTGTTCGGGCGGATGCTGTTCGTCCGGCCCGGGCTGCCGCGCGGCGTCTCGCTGACGCTCACCGTGATCGCGTTGGTACTGGTCATCACCGACGCGGTGACCCGGTTGTCCGGCGTGCTTGGCGTATCGCCGGCCGACATCGACGGCGAGACCGCGCGCTGGTTTCTTGCCGGTACGCCGGTGGGTGAAGCGGGCCTGCTGCGCATCCTGGCCGTACTGGCAATGTTGCCACTGCTGGCCATCAACCGCCCCGTACAGGGCCTGCGCCGCCTCGCACTGCTGGCACTGTCTGCCAGCGCATTGGCCAGCCTTTCCTGGAATGGCCATGCCGCCGCCGGCGACGGGCTCGGCGGCACGCTTCGGCTCGGCGCCGGCATGCTGCATCTGCTGGCCGCCGGCGCCTGGGTCGGGGCGATCGCCGCCATCCTGCAGCTGGCGCTGCGACCGCAGGGCCTGCGTCTGCGCGAACGCACCCGCGAGCTGTGGCAGGCCGCGCACAGCTTCGCTGTGCCCGGCACAATCATCGTCGCCCTGCTGGCGATGACCGGCACCTATACCTATGTCGATCTCGGCGGCTCGCTGCACACCCTGGCCGAAACCGCACATGGGCGCTGGCTGCTGCTCAAACTGGCCCTGGTCGGCGGCATGCTTGGGCTGGCCGCGCTGCATCGCTGGCGGCTGGTGCCGGCGCTGGCGGTTTCCATCCGCGGAGGCTGGCAACCCAGGCCACTGCGTTCGCTGCGCCACAGCCTGGCCTGCGAAGCGGTGCTGGCGCTGCTGGTGCTGGCCTGTGTAGCGGTACTCGGCACCCTGGACCCGGTGGCATGAACCACCGCTGCCGACCCACCCGCAAGCTGCGATGATGGCCGCATCATGAAACTGCTGATCGTCGAAGACGAACCCAAGACCGGCAACTACCTGCGCCAGGGCCTGATCGAGGCCGGCTATGTGGTCGACCTCGCCAGCAACGGCATCGACGGCCTGCATCTGGCCGAGAGTGGCGAGTACCAGCTGGTCATCCTCGATGTGATGCTGCCCGGCCTGGATGGCTGGACCGTGCTGTCGCGGCTGCGTGGAGCCGGCTGGCCGCTGCCGGTGCTGTTCCTGACCGCGCGCAGCAGCATCGCCGACCGCGTGCAGGGCCTGGAGCTGGGCGCCGATGACTACCTGGCCAAGCCCTTCGCTTTCGCCGAGCTGCTGGCGCGCGTGCGCACGCTGCTGCGCCGCGGCCAGGCGGTGCCGCAGGTTGAACGCATCGTCATTGCCGACCTGGTGGTGGATACCCAGCGCCGCCGGGTGGAGCGTGGCGGCCAGCGCATCGCGCTCAGCCAGAAGGAGTACACCCTGCTGGAGCTGCTGGCACGCCGCCGTGGCGAAGTGCTGCCGCGCTCGCTGATCGCCTCGCAGGTGTGGGACATGAACTTCGACAGCGACACCAATGTCATCGATGTGGCGATCCGCCGCCTGCGCGCCAAGATCGACGATGATTTCGCCGACAAGCTGATCATTACCGTGCGCGGCATGGGCTATGTACTGGAGGCGCCGGACGACGGCGCCGCGCGCAACGGATGAGCCTGCGCCGCTCCATCGCGGTGCGGCTGACGCTGCTGTTCGCCACCGTGGCCACGCTGGTGCTGGCGGCACTGGGCGTGGCGATCTATGTCAGTGCCCGTCACGATCTGGTCGCACAGGATTTCACCGAGCTGGAGAACAAGGTCGCGTTGATCAGCGACCTGGCCGGCAATGGGCCTGCGTCCGTTCGCTGGCAGCGACTGGCAGAGGCGCTGAGCCACCATCCGGATATCGCCTTCCATATCGTTGATGGAGACGGCACCGTGCTGTTTTCCACCGCGCCAGCGCTGCTGCGCGAACACGCACGCAGCCAGCCTGTCGACAGTGCCTTCCGTCGGCACGACTGGATCCTTGCCGACGGAACGTGCATGCATGCACTGCACCTGCGCCAGACCCTGGCCGACGGCAGCCAGCTGCTGATCCTGCTGGCCATTGATGACGCCCGCCATGCAGACTTCCTGCAGCGCTTCCGCCACCTGCTGGCGATCGCCATCATCGGTGCCGCCGTGGCCAGCAGCCTGCTGGGTGGCTATGTGGTGCGGCGAACGCTGCGGCCGCTGCGGACGCTGGCCGATGAAGCCCGTCAGATCACCGCAGGGCGCCTGCAACGGCGGTTGAACGCGCGCAGCGCGCCGGCCGAGCTGGAACAGCTGGCGCAGACCCTCAACGGCATGCTGGCGCGATTACAGCAGGACTTCGCGCGCCTGACCGAATTCTCCGGTGATCTGGCCCACGAGCTGCGCACGCCGATCACCAACATGCTGACCCAGGTACAGGTGGTGCTGGCCCACCCGCGCAGCAACGAGGCCTACCGTGAGACGCTGGCCTCGTGCGCCGAAGAACTGCAGCAGTTGGCGCAGACCGTGGGTGACCTGCTGTATCTGGCGCAGGCCGAGGCGCCGGGCGCACTGCCTTCGCGCGAGCCGGTGGCGCTGGATGCGGTGGTGGATTCGCTGCTGGAGTTCTATGGGCTGCTGGCCGAGGACCGGCAATTGGCCCTGCGCCGCGACGGCGACGTGCGCGTGGAAGGCAACCGGCTGATGCTGCATCGGGCAATCGCCAACCTGTTGTCCAATGCGTTGAAGCATGCGGTGCCAGGAAGCGAAGTGGTCGTGCGGCTTTCCGGGATTGATGGCGTGTGCCGGATCAGCGTGCACAACAGAGGCACGCCGATTGCCGCCGAAGCCCTGCCGCGCCTGTTTGACCGTTTCTACCGGGGCGAGCGAGGCCGCCATGAAGGCGTCGGGCTGGGTCTGGCGATTACCCGTGCCATCGTGCAGGCGCATGGCGGCAGCGTGAGCGTTGCGTCGGACGAAACCGGCACTGTGTTCGAACTGGTGTTGCCAAGCGCTGCCACCTGGTAGTGCCGGCCGCTGGCCGGCAGCCCATGCACACCCGGCGTATTGCAGTTGCCGGCCAGCGGCCGGCACTACCCCATTTGGTCGAACACCGCGGCCACCCAATCGATGAACACCCGCAGCCGCGGCGACGGCGTGCGGTTGCGCGGGTAGACCAGGCTCAACGGGCTCGGCGTCGGCGGTGCGTCCGGCAACAGCTCGACCAGCTGCCCGCGCGCAATGTAAGGGTTCATCCGGTAGCGCGGCGCCTGGATGATGCCCAGCCCTGCCAGCGCGGCACCGAGGAAGGCATCGGCGCCGGAAACCCTCACCCGCGCGGGCAGCGGGACATAGCGGATCTGGCCAGTCTGCTGGAACTCCAGTGGTATCAGCTGGCCGGTGGCACTTGAGCGGTAACCGACCATCTGGTGGCCGTCCTGCAGGGCATCGATGCTGCCCGGCACGCCTCTGGCCTGCACGTAGCTTGGCGAGGCCACCGTGACCTCGCGCAGCATCGTCAACCGGCGCGCCGCCAGATCGCTGTCGGCCAGCGTCCCCACCCGCATCGCCGCATCCACGCCTTCGCGCAGAAGATCGACATAGCGATCGCCCTCGTTGACCTCCAGTTCGATCTCAGGGTAGCGCTGCAGAAAGTCCGGAAGGTGCGGAAACAGCAGGTGCCGGCCCAGCGTGCCATGCACTTCAATCCGCAGCGGGCCGCGTGGTGGCACGTCACGGAACGCGGCTTCAGCGTCGTCCATGTCGGCGATCAGGCGCAGGCAACGGCCATAGAAGGCCTCGCCTTCCAGGG
This sequence comes from Stenotrophomonas maltophilia R551-3, assembly GCF_000020665.1. Classification (NCBI taxonomy): domain Bacteria; kingdom Pseudomonadati; phylum Pseudomonadota; class Gammaproteobacteria; order Lysobacterales; family Lysobacteraceae; genus Stenotrophomonas; species Stenotrophomonas maltophilia. The sequence goes on from NC_011071.1 coordinate 2,428,598, forward strand.
TCGGCACCACCAGCCGCGTGGTCCGGTGCAGCAGGCGCACGCCCAGCCGATTCTCCAGCGCCTTGATCGCATCGGTCACCGTGGCCCGCGGCAGGCCGAGGTCCTCGGAGGCACGGGTGAAGCTGCGGCGCTCGACGATACGGACGAAGGCGCGCATGGCCGTGAAACGGTCCATTGTTCGGCTACCCGGATGATGTTGGCGGATTATGCATGATTATCCGGACTGATGAGATGGCGAAGATGGCACTGCGCCAGTCCGGCGCGCCCTGCTGGAACCGACCATGCCCACCTCCTCCACCCGCCGTGTCGCCCTGGTCACCGGTGGTTCCCGTGGCATCGGCGCTGCCATTTCGCGCCGCCTCGCCGCCAACGGCCATGCCGTGGCGATCAACTACGCCGGCCGCCGCGATGATGCCGAGGCACTGGCCGCCGAACTCACGGCCACTGGTGCGCAGGCCATCGCGCTGCAGGCCGATGTGGCCGACCCGCAGGCGGTGCGCCAACTGTTCGACGCCATCGAAGCCCGCTTCGGCGGCATCGACGTAGTGGTGAACAGTGCTGGCGTACTGCAGCTGGCGACGCTGGCCGACAGTGACGACGCACTGTTCGAACGGGTCATCGGCATCAACCTGAAGGGCGCCTTCAACGTGCTGCGCGAGAGCGCGCGCCGGGTGCGTGACGGCGGCCGCCTGATCAGCCTGTCCACCAGCGTGGTCGGCATCAAGCTGGAGAACTACAGCGTGTATGCCGCCAGCAAGGCGGCGGTGGAGACGCTGGGCGCGATCCTCAGCAAGGAGCTGCGCGGGCGCAACATCACCGTGAACGCCGTGGCGCCCGGCCCGACTGCCACCGACCTGTTCCTGGATGGCAAGGCACCGGAGCTGATCGAGCGGCTGGCAAAGATGAATCCCCTGGAGCGACTGGGCACGCCGGAGGACATCGCCGGAGCGGTGGCCTTCCTGGCCGGTGCCGATGGCGGGTGGATCAACGGCCAGGTGCTGCGCGCCAATGGCGGGATGGTGTAACTGCGCGGACGGCATCCACGCATGGCGTGGATCTACTGATCGCATCTACGCGTGGCGCGGAGACTCGGTAGAGCCGAGCCCATGCTCGGCTGCTCTTCACGCAAAGGCCAGAAGCAGCCGAGCATGGCTCGGCTCTACACGTCGTCAGCCGGCGCGGGCCTCGCGACGCCGGTGCACCCAGTAGTACAGCGTGGGCAGTACCAGCAGGGTCAGCAGCATCGCTGACAGCAGGCCGCCGATCACCACCACCGCCAGCGGCTTCTGGGTCTCGGCACCGATCGCATGCGAGGTCGCCATCGGCAGCAGGCCGAACATCGCCAGCAGCGCGGTCATCAGCACCGTGCGCAGGCGCTGCAGCGAGCCCTGCACCACCGACTGCAGCAGGTCCATGCCCTGCTCGCGCAGCTGGGCGAAGCGACTGAGCATCACTACCCCGTTCAGCACCGCTTGTCCGAACAACGCAATGAATCCGATCGCCGCCGACACCGACAGTGGAATGCCGGTCAACCACAGGGCCAGGATGCCGCCGATCATCGCCAGTGGCACGTTGGCCAGGATCAGTGCGGCGCTGCTGATGTCCTTGAAGGCATCGAACAGCAGCACGAAGATGAGCAGCACCGACAGCGGGATGACCCAGCCCAGCCGTTTCATCGCGCGCTGCTGGTTCTCGAACTCGCCGGACCATTCCAGCCGGTAGCCTTCCGGCAGCTGCACGCTGGCATCCACGCGCTTGCGCATGTCTGCCACCACGCTGCCCATGTCACGGCCGGCGATGAAGATGCTGACCGCCTTCACCCGCTGCGCGTTCTCGCGCGAGATGTTGATCGCGCCGCTGGCCATGCGGAAGTCGGCCACGTCGGACAGCGTCACCGTGTGGCCATCGCCGATACCCACTGGCACCGTACGCAGCCGTTGCAGGTCGCGGTCGGCATCGTCCAGGCGCAGCGTGATCGGGAACTTGCGATCGCCCTCCCACAGCTCGCCGACCTGGCGCCCGCCCAGCGCGGTCTCGATCACCTCGTCGATGTCGCGCACATTCAGGCCATAGTGGGCTGCACGGTCGCGGTCGATCTCGATCTGCAGCTGCGGCAACGAACCATCGCGGTCGATGAAGGCGCTCTCCACGCCCTCCACCCCGCGCACCTGGCCCAGGATGGCCTGTGCGTGCTGGTTGAGCACATCCAGATCAGAGCCGCTGACCTTGATCACCACCTGGCCCTTGATCTGCGAGATGCTCTCCAGGATGTTGTCGCGCACCGGTTGCGAGATCGAGAACTCCGGCCCCGGAATGCGTTGCTCCAGGGTGCGCTGCAGGTCGCTGACCAGCTGCCGCTTGTCCACACCCTTCGGCCATTCCTTCTCCGGCTTCAACGCCACCAGTGCCTCGATCTGGTTGGCGCCCTTGGCATCGGAGCCGTCTTCCGGGCGCCCCAGCTTGGCCACCACCGTCGACACCTGCGGGAAGGTGCCGACCAGCTCGCGGATGCGCCGCGACTGCTGCTGCGCTTCGGCCAGGCTGGTGCTGGGATCGAGTGTGGCGGTCAGCCAGATCGACCCTTCGTCCAGCTCGGGCAGGAACTCCGAGCCCAGGCGGGTACCCAGTGCCAACGTACCCACCAGCAACGCAACTGCGGTCAGCACCACCGCACGTGGCCGGGCCAGTGCGCGCTCCAGGATCGGCCGGTACCAGTCGGTCAGGCGGTCCATCAGCGGGTTGCCGTCGCGCATGCGGTCGCGCCGCAGCCACCAGTAGCAGAACAGCGGCACCACGGTCAGCGCCAGGATCAACGCACCGATCAGCGCAGAGGTCACCGAGTACGCCATCGGCGCGAACATGCGGCCTTCCTGGCGCTGCAGGGTGAAGATCGGGATGTGCGCGGCGATGATGATCAGCATCGAGAAGAACGTCGGTCGGCCCACTTCCGATGCGGCCGAAAGAATGGTCGAGAACCGCGTCTTCCGATCGGCCGTAGGTGGCAGCTTCGACAATCGCGAGACGATGTGCTCGGTGACGATCACCGCGCCATCGATGATGATGCCGAAGTCCATCGCACCCAAGGACAGCAGGTTGGCCGGCACGCCCCACAGGTGCAGGCCGAGGAAGGTCGACAGCAGCGCCAGCGGCATCATCGCCGCCACGATCAGCGCGGCGCGGGCGTTGTACAGGAACAGCCACAGCACCAGGAACACCAGCACCGCACCTTCCAGCAGGTTGCGGAAGACCGTCTTCAGCGTGGTCGTGACCAGCCACGAGCGGTCATAGAACGGCTCGATGCTGACCCCGGCCGGCAGCTGGTTCGCCTCGATCTCGGCGATGCGCGCATGCAGAGCGTCGAGCACGTCGGACGGATTCTCGCCCTTGCGCATCAGCACCATGCCGAACACCGCATCGTCATTGTCGTCCTGGCCGACCAGGCCCTGCCGTGGCAGGCCGGTATCGGCGATGCCGGCGAGGTCGCGCACCAGGATCGGCGTGCCCCCACGCTGCGCCACCACCACGTTGCCGATGTCGGCCGGCGAACGCATCAGGCCCACGCCGCGGATCAGGAACTGCTGCTGCCCGCGCTCCACGTAGCCGCCGCCGGCGTTGGAGCTGCCCTTTTCCAGTGCCTCGGCGAACTCGCCGAGGCTGATGCCGCGGTCACGCAGCTTGTCCAGGTCCGGCTTGACCTGGAAGGTGCGCGCGAAGCCACCGAAGCTGATCACATCGGCCACGCCCGGCACGGTGCGCAAGCTGCGCTCCATCGTCCATTCCTGGACGGTGCGCAGCTGGGTCGGCGTCATGTGCGGGCCCTTGAGCACGTAGCGGTAGATCTCGCCCACCGCAGAGCTCATCGCCTCCAGCTCCGGGGTCACCCCTTCTGGCAGCTCCACACCCTGCAAGCGCTCCAGCACCTGCTGGCGCGCGAAATAGTCGTCGGCCTTGTCGTCGAAGGTCAGGATGATCATCGACAGGCCGAACTGGGTATGCGAGAACACCCGCACCGAATGCGGGATGCCGGACAGCGCCACTTCCAGCGGCATTGTCACTTCGCGCTCCACCTCTTCGGCGGCGCGGCCCGGGTGCAGCGACACCACCGTTACCTGGGTGTCCGACACATCCGGGAAGGCTTCCACCGGCAGTACGCGGAACGCGGCAATGCCAGCGCCGATGAACAGCAGCAGTGCCAGCATCACCATCAATGGCTGGCGCAGGCAGTAGGCAATCAGGCGATCGATCATGGCGCAGCGTGCCCGCTACCGGTGCTGACGGCTGCCGGAGCGCTGTCGACCAGCTGCTGCAGCAGCAGGCCGCCTTCGACCACCACCCGGCTGCCGGCGGCGAGGCCCTCACGTACCCACAGCCGGCCGTCACCCAGCTCCTCCGCGTGCACGGCGCGACGCACGAAGCAGCCCTTGCCCTCTTCCACGAACACCACCTGCGTGCCGTCGATCAGCAGCACCGCGGCATCGGGCAATGAGACACCGCCCTCGGCCGGCAACGCCACCTGGGCACGCACGTACTGCCCGGCCTTGAAGGCGCGCGCGCGATTGTCCAGCTCGGCGCGTGCCTGCACCACACGGCGTTCGCTGTCGACGAAGTCATCCACGTGCTGCAGGGTCGCCTGCAGTGGCTGTCCATCGGCGCCGGGCACGCTCACCTGCATGCCCGCCTTCAAGCGTCCGGCGAGGCTCTCAGGAACATCCAGCAACAGCCACAGGCGGTCCGGATCGCCGATCACTGCCAACGGCTGTTCACTGTCCGGGCTGACCGACATGCCCGGGCTCATCCGCCGCTCCACCAGCACGCCATCGATGGGCGCGCGCAGCGGCAGGCGCTGATCGACGCGCTGGCCGTTGCCATAGGCCTTGGCGAAGGCAGTCGTGCGCGCATGATCGGCCTGGCTGCCAGCGAAGTTGGCCTCGGCCTCGTCCAGTTCACGACCCGACGCCACTCCCGCCGCATGCAGTTCGCGGGTACGGTCCAGTTCCTTGCGTGCCTGCTGCAGCTCGGCGCGGCCACGCGCACCTTCAGCCTGGGCCTGGCCGAACTCGGGCGAGGTGATCCAGGCGATCACCTGGCCAGCCTTCACCTTCTGCCCCGGCTGTGCCTCGATGCGCGCCACCTGCCCCGGCAGCGGCGTGTGGAGTGCGCTGGAGCGCGTCTCATCCCAGACCACCCGGCCCGGCAACTGCAGGCTGGCGCTGGCGCCGGCACTCACCGCCTCGCTGCGCAGCACGTCCAGCTGGCGGCTGTCGGCGGGAAACTGGATCTGGCCGGCGCTGACCTGAGGCGCATCCTCAAGATAGGATGCTGGCTCGCGACCGCAGCCGCCCAGCAGGGCCAGCGCCAGCAAGGCCGGCAGCACGGCGTGTCGCGCCTGCGGGCGATAAGTGACGGTGGACTTCATCGGGACTCTCCTTCAGCAACGGATGTGGCCGCTTCCCAGCGCGCCAGGGCAATGGCATGGTCGGCACGCGCTTCAATCAGCGCGGCCTCGAACTCGCGCCAGCTGCGGCGCGCGTCCAGCAGGTCGGTCAGGCTGGCAGCACCACGCCGGTAGGCCAGCTCGATGCCCTGCACCGCCTTGCGTGCGGCGTCGGACTGCAGTCCTTCGTAGTCACTGCGGCGCTGTGCGGCGGACTGTGCGCTGGCCTGCAGCTGGTCCAGTTCGGCGCGTGCTTCGCGCTGCAGCACCTGCAATTCCAGGGCGGCGCTGTCGCGGTCGGCCTCGGCACGCTGGATCGCGCCGCGCGCCCGCGACGGCCCACCCAGCGGAATGGTCAACGACACGCCCCAGGTGACACCGCTGATGTCGGTCGGCTCTCGTTCGGCCTCCATGCCCAACTGGATATCGCGGTGGCGCTCGCTGCGTGCCAGTGCGACGCCTGCATCAGCAGCCGCCAGGCGCGAGCGCGCGGCACGCAGATCGGCGCGCTGCTGCGGGTCGAATGCACGCGAGTCGGCCCTGCCAGCAGGGTCTGGCCAGGGATCATCTGCGCTGAGGTCACGGCTGTCGTCGCGGCCCAGCAGCAGGCCCAGCGCATGCCGCGCGTCACGCAGATCCAATGCTGCCTCGCGCGCCGCGTCTGCCACAGCCAGGTCGTCCACCGCCAGCCGCGCGCGATCCACCGGCGCCATCGCCCCTGTCGCAACCTGTTTGTCCGCCGCCGCCATCTGCTCGGCCGAACTCCGGCGGTTGGCGTCGGCAATCAGCGTCCGCTCCTGCGCGCCCTTCAGGCCGAAATAGGCTTCGTGCAACGCCACCTGTTGTCGGCGCCGGGTATCGAGCATCTCAAGCCCCGCCACTTCCAGCAGCGCGTCCGCCTGGCGGATGCGCAATGCACGCTTGCCGCCACGTTCCAAGGTCCAGCCCAGGCCCACGGTGCTGTCCACCCGCTTGTCCTGCCAGCGCCCCGGGCCGATGCCATGCTTGGGGCTGATCTTGCTGGTACCGAGCGACAGCTCGGTGGCCGGGCGCAATGCCGCCGTCTGCGCATCGCCCTGCACACCGCGCAGCTCCAGTGCCGCCGCGCGCAGGTCCGGGTTGTGTGCTTCCATTGCACGCTGCGCTTCTGCAAGGGACAGCGCCGAAGCCGCAGGCGCGCACAATAGAGCGGCCAGCACCGCCGCAAGACGAGGGGAGAAATTCATGCACGTCACGGTAAGGTGACGGACTTGCGCCAAACTTGCCCCAACCTTGCACGAAGCTTGCAATGCGAATCCTGCTGATCGAAGACGATGCCGCCCTGGCCGATGGACTGATCCGCGCCCTGCAGGGTGCCGGCCATCTGTGCGACCACCTCTCGCGCGGACTGCACGCGCCTGCGGCGCTGGCCAGTGCTCCGTATGACGTGATGGTGCTCGACCTTTCATTGCCGGACGTGGATGGCCTCGACCTGCTGTCGCGCCTGCGCAACGATGGCGCCACCTTGCCGGTACTGATCCTGACCGCACGCGATGGCGTGGAGGACCGCATCCTCGGCCTCGACCGCGGCGGCGATGACTATCTGGCAAAACCATTCGCGCTGGGCGAGCTGGAAGCGCGCCTGCGTGCGTTGTCGCGCCGCCGCAGTGACGCACCGGCGCAGAAGCGATTGGGCCGGCTGTGCTTCGACAGCATCCGCAACGAAGTGCAGGTGGACGGCCAGCGTATCGAGCTGACCGCGCGCGAGCTGTCGCTGGTCGAAGCGTTGATGCAGCACCCCGGCCGCACCGTGACCAAGCAGCGCCTGTTCGATGCGCTTTACAGCTGGGACCACGAGGCCAACCTGTCGGTGATCGAGGTGCACGTCAGCCGCCTGCGCCGCAAGCTGGAGCAGGCCCACGCCGGCGTCGGCATCCGCATGCTGCGTGGCCTCGGCTACCGGCTGGAGGTCGTGGGTGACTGAGCGCGTGCACAGCCTGCGTGGCCTGCTGCTGCGGCGCCTGTGGCTGCCGCTGCTGGTGCTGCTGCTGTGCAGTGCGGTGGGTTCATTCGCGTTGGCGCGCTTCTATGCCGGCCAGGTCTACGACCGCTGGCTGCTGGATTCGGCGATGTCGTTGTCCGAACTGGTGACGGTGCAGGACGGCCGCGCATCCATCGAAATCACCCCGTCGGTATCGCGCATGTTCACCTGGGACACCGCCGACGAAGTGCATGGCGAGGTGGTCGATGCGGATGGCGGGCGCCTGTATGGCGACCTGCCCGAGGCACTACCTCGCCCCATGGCCGCCGCTGGGAATGACGACGCGGTGTACTACGACGCGCGGCTACGCGGGCAGGCCGTGCGCATGGTTGAAGTTGTGGTCAGCGCCGGGCCGGGCCATGACATCCGGCTGCGCGTGGCCGAGACGCTGCGCAAGCGCCACCGGTTGGAACGCAAGCTGCTGCTGACCAGCGTGCCGTTCCAGGCCGCGATCCTGGCACTGGCGGCGTGGCTGGCCTGGTCCGGCACCGGCGCCGCCGCACGCCACGCCAACCTGGTCGCGAGGAAGCTGGCCAGCCCGCGGCCGGATCCGTTGGCACCGCTGGATCCAGCGCAGGAAGCCCCGCGTGAACTGTGGCCGGCGGTGGAGGCGTACAACGCGCTGCTGCAGCGCCTGGACGCGATGCAGGATGCGCAGCGGCGCTTCGTCAGCAACGCTGCACATCAGCTGCGCACACCGTTGGCGGCCATGCAGGTGGAGCTGGAGAGTTCATTGCGCCAGCATGATCCGCAGGCCCAGCAGCTGGCGTTGTCCGGCACGCTGGCCGGGTTGGCCCGCTTGCAGCATCTGGTCAACCAGCTGCTGATGCTCAGCCGATCCGAAGATCCGCATGGCAGTGCACTGCCGCTGCAGCCAGTGGACCTGGCCGCGTTGGCGCGCGCCGTAGTGGAGCGCTACGCCGACCGAGCGCTCGCGGCAGGCGTGGACCTGGGTTATGACGGGCCCGACGACGGCATGCAGGTACAGGGCGATCCGCAGCTGCTGCGCGAGGCACTGGGCAACCTTCTGGACAACGCGCTGCGCTACGGTGCCTCGCGTGGCGTTATCACCCTCGGCGTTGGGCAGGAGGCCGAAGGCGTGCTGGTGTGGGTGGACGATAACGGCGCCGGCATCGCCGAAGCCGAGCGCGCACGCGTCACGGAACGCTTCTACCGGGCCAGCACGGAAGGCGACGGCTGCGGGCTGGGGCTGGCGATCGTGGCCGAGATCGCGCAGCGGCATGATGCGGCGCTGGTGATCGATACCGCCCCGATCGGTGGCGCTCGGGTGGGATTGTGGTTTCGCTGACCTTTGTCGAATTGCCCTTGTAGAGCCGAGCCCATGCTCGGCTGCTCCTGGCACGATGCCTGAGCCGAGCATGGGCTCGGCTCTACAGTTCCACGCATCGGAATCACGCCGGGCATGGCCCGGCGCTACCGTTACAGCGTGCTCATCGAGTACGGCGCCTGCGCGCCCTGCCCCGGCCAGTCCCTGTTCGGCTCGGCCTGCATGCTGAAGCGCAGTTCGCCACCTGCCAGGATCTCGTCGTGGCGCAGGAAGGTGCGCTGCAATGGCTTGCCGTTGAGGCTCACATTGCCCACATAGGTGTGCTTGTCATCCAGCCCATCGGCCACGATGGTGAACGTCTTGCCGTTCGGCAGGCGCATTGCGGTCTTCGGCAGGAACGGGCGACCCAGGATGTACTCGCCCGAGCCCGGGGCCACCGGATAGAAGCCCAAGGCGGTGAACACGTACCAGGCCGACATCTGGCCGACGTCATCATTGCCGGCCAGGCCATCGGGGCGGTCGGCGTACTGGGTGTCCATGATCTGCTTCAGGCGCGCCTGGGTGCGCCACGGCTGGCCGGCGTACGAGTACAGGTAGGCCACATGGTGGCTGGGTTCGTTGCCATGTGCATACCAGCCGATCAGCCCGGTGATGTCTTCCATGTGCTCGAAGATGGACGGATCGACCTTGGCGTTGAACACCTCGTCCAGGCGCGCGAGCAGCTTGTCACTGCCACCGTGCGCTGCCGCCAGACCGGCCACATCCTGCGGCACGTACCAGGAGTACTGCCAGGCATTGCCCTCGGTGTAGTCGGTGCCGTATCCACTGGCGCTGGGGTCGAATGGCGTGCGGAAGCTGCCATCGCGCTTGCGTGCGCGCATGAAGCCGGTGTCTTTGTCGAAGGCGTTGCGCCAGTTGCCGGCGCGCTTGTCGAAGGTGGCCGCAACATCGGTCTTGCCCATCGCCTGTGCCATGCGAGCAATGGTCCAGTCATCGAAGGCATATTCCAGCGTCTTGCTGGCCGCCTCACCTTCCTCGTCGATCGGCACGTAGCCCAGCTCGCGATACTGCGCGATGCCATCGTACGGGCCGTAGTTGGCGGTCTCGACCATTGCCTTCAGCGCCTTGTCGGCGTCGAAGCCGCGGATACCTTTCACGTAGGCGTCGGCGATCACCGGCACGGCGTGGTAGCCGATCATGCACCAGTCTTCCAGGCCATGGAATGACCACACCGGCAGCATGCCGTAGGGGCTGTGCTCATGGTGGGCCAGCATGGAATTGACGAAGTCGCTGTTGCGCTTCTCCGGCTGCACCAGGGTCAGCAACGGATGCAGCGCGCGATAGGTATCCCACAGCGAGAACGTGGAGTAGTTGGTATAACCCTTGGCCTGGTGCACGGCGTTGTCCGAGCCGCGGTACTGGCCATCGGCATCCATGAACAGCGTCGGCCCCAGCAGGGTGTGGTACAGCGCGGTATAGGCACTGCGCCGGGCGTGCTCGGGGGCGTCGATATCCAGCACCGACAGCGCCTGCGTCCATTCCTGCTTGGCCTGCGCGCGAACGCGGTCGAAATCGAAGCCGGCCACTTCCGCGTCGAGGTTGGCAATGGCACCGGCTTCGCTGACCGGCGAGATCGCGACCTTGACCACCAGCGGTGCGTCCAGCTTGCCGAAGGCGAAGGTGCCGACCAACTGGCGCCCTTCGATCTGCGCACGCTGCGCCGGATCCTTCTCGCCCGGCGGCGGGAAGCCCTTGTAGACAATGTCCTGCTCGGTGTTGTGCAGCTCATGCCCGGAAAGCGGCCGCGAGAAACGCATCGCGAAATACAGCTGGCGGCCCGGCGCCCAGCCACGGGTTTCGCGGAAGCCGGTCACCGTGCCGTCGGCGCGCACCCGTACCCGCGACCACAGCACCTTGCCCGGGTAGTCGTACATGCTGGTGCGCATGTCCAGCAGCACCTTGGCGTCGGTGCCCTTGGGGAACGTATAGCGGTGCACGCCCACGCGCGCACTGGTGGTCAGTTCGGCGCGCACCTTGTAGTCATCCAGGGTGACCGCGTAGTAGCCCGGCTCGGCCTTCTCGTCAGCGTGCCGGAAGCGCGATGCATAGCCGCTGCGCGGCTTTTCCGGATCACCGCGCTCCAGGCCGGGAGTGCCGGTGAACGGCATCAGCAGGATGTCGCCGAGGTCCGAATGACCGGTGCCGGAAAAATGCGTATGCGAGAAGCCGACGATGCTGCTGTCGTCGTAACGGTAGCCGGCCGCCCAGCCATAGGCCTTCTCGCGCGGCTGGATGCGTGTGTCCGGGCTGAGCTGGACCATGCCGAACGGCACCGTGGCACCGGGGTAGGTGTGGCCTTCACCTCCAGTACCAATGAACGGGTCGACCGAGGCGTAGGCCTTGTCGGCGGCGGTTTTGGCGGGAGCGGCCGACGCCAGGCCGGAGGCGAGCATCGCCGTGGCGGCGACGGCGATCAGGAGACGACGGTCCAGCGTGGGCATCGGCATTTGGATCGATTCAGGTGGTTGCCGGATGCTAGCACCGGGCCTGCCACACCGCATGCTGCAGTGCGACTGCCCGGTGCCCCGCGCCCGGTTCAATCGTCAACCGGGAAGTGCGCTCTGCAACGACATGAGATCCGCGCTGTTCAGCGGCCTTACCACCCGCGCGATCTCTTCGCCATTGCGCAGCAGCACCACCGTCGGCCACAGCTTCACCTTGAACGCGCGGCCCAATGGCTTGCCCTTGCCATCTTCGATCTTCCGGTGCGGAAGATCGTTCGCCTCGACGAAAGCTCGCAACGCCGGCTGTGCGGCCTGGCAATGACCGCACCAGGCCGTCCCGAATTCCAGCAGCTGCCAGCCCGCCTGCGCCTCCACCTCCGCAGAGGTGGGCTCGGTCAGCAGGTGATCACGCATGAACGACATGAGCGCTATGCCGCCAGTGCCTTCTGGATGTCTTCCAGCGGCGCATTGGTCAGATCCTTGGCGATATCGCCCAGCAATCGCGCCTGGACCTCCTTGTGCAGCAGCGGGCGGATGCGGCCCAGCGTGGTCGGGTCGGCGATCAACACCAGGTGCGCATAGCGGTTCTTCAACGCATCTTCGTTGAGCTGTTCGGCCACCTGCTTGGCAAACGTCGCTTCATTGAGCTGCGAGATCGACATGTCCTTGGGCACAGCACGGGCCGGGCCCTGCCCTGACACGCCCTGCTCGCTGATGTCCTGCAGGCGCAGCTCGCCTTCCTGCTTCAACGCAACCTGGTGCGCGCTACCCACGTTGGTGAACACCCGTGCCGAACCACCATCGGCCACCACGATCAATGTTCCTTCGGGAATCGTACGCGCCATTGCACCCTCCATCAGTCAGAAAAAATTGCTGTGTGCTCCACCCTATGCACATCGATGTCACCGGCGCGCGTACAGGACGTGATCCGGTCATCGCAATCTGCAATCCTCCCTAAATTTGTCCAGCGGCCTGCCGCTTGACCTCCATCATCGCGAGGAACCACTGTGCACGCTGGCTCACTGTTCCACGTCAACTTCGCCACCAGCCTGGCCATCCTGGCTGCGCAGGGTGCATCCATCAGTTCCTGCAGGGCCAACCGCTGTTCTCACTCGCCATCATGTTCTCCGTGTTGACCGTGGTCGGTGCCGCACTGGTTACGCGACGGCTGGCGTTGCCGGGTGCGGTGGCGGTGGTCTGCACCGTGCTTGGATTGATGGCAAAGTCGGCCTGAGTCATCTGAACAGGCGACGTGGAACACAGCGTGCAGATCAGCCCGCTTCGCTGCACGCTCACGTCGATGCCGTTATCATGAACGGATGATCGACACGACCCACTACGTGACGGGCGCACCTGTTACGTGGAAAGCACTGCCGACCGGCGCTTCGCTTGCCACGATTGCTCCCGCCCTGCATTTCCATCGCCTCGCGCTGGATCCCGGCGGCTGACGCCCGCAGGCCCCCTGCCTGCATCCCCCACGCTGCTGTGACACCCGGCCGCTGACTGCGCTGCCGATGTGATCCCGTTGCTGCGTTTCCGCCCCTGCGGCGGTGCTTTGCCGTGCGCGTGGCGTTGTGCCTGCACACATTCCCCGGCCCCCACGCCGCGCTCCGATGCCCCTGCGCCACTTGCGCCTGCATCGCCGTTTCCGATTTCCGGGACACATCACATCGCCCATCCCCTATTCCATACCTACAAGGGAGCCCCCATGCAGGACACGCCTGATTCCCATGCCCATTTTGGCTGGTTCAAACGCCGCCGCCACCTCAAGGTCGATGAGATCACCGTCGTCGACAAGCCCATGCTCAAGCGTGCCGTCGGTGCCGCCGCACTCGGCAACGCGATGGAATGGTTCGACTTCGGTGTCTACGGCTATCTGGCCGTCACCATCGGCCAGGTGTTCTTCCCGTCCAGCAACCCCACCGCACAGGTAATCGCCGCGTTCGCCACCTTCACCGTGGCGTTCCTGGTGCGCCCGCTGGGCGGCCTGGTGTTCGGCCCGCTCGGCGACCGCTACGGGCGCCAGAAAGTGCTGGCGTTCACCATGATCCTGATGGCGCTGGGCACGTTCTCGATCGGCCTGATTCCCTCCTATGAGCGCATCGGCATCTGGGCGCCGGTGCTGTTGCTGCTGGCGCGCGTGGTGCAGGGCTTTTCCACCGGTGGCGAATATGGCGGCGCGGCCACCTTCATCGCCGAGTATTCCACCGACCGCAACCGCGGGTTGATGGGCAGCTGGCTGGAGTTCGGCACGCTGGGCGGCTACATCGCCGGCGCCGGTACGGTCACCGCACTGCACATGCTGTTGAGCAACGCACAGATGCTGGACTGGGGCTGGCGCATTCCGTTCCTGGTGGCTGGCCCGCTGGGCCTGCTCGGCCTGTACATGCGCATGAAACTGGAAGAGACCCCGGCGTTCCGCGCCTTTGCCGAGGAAGCCGAGAAGCGCGAGCACGAGCGTCCGGGGCTGGGTGCACTGTTCCAGGTGCACGGCCGCCAGCTGCTGGTGTGCATGGGCCTGGTACTGGTGTTCAACGTCACCGACTACATGCTGCTGACCTACATGCCCAGCTACCTCAGCGTGACCATGGGCTACGCAGAGAGCAAGGGCCTGCTGCTGATCATCATCGTGATGCTGGTGATGATGCCGCTGAACATCGTCGGTGGATTGTTCAGTGACAAACTCGGCCGCCGGCCGATGATCATCGGCGCCTGCATCGCGCTGCTGGTGCTGGCCATTCCGTGCCTGCTGCTGGTCGGCAGCGGCAACGACTGGATGATCTTCCTCGGCCTGATGCTGCTGGGCCTGGCCTTGGTGTGCTTCACCAGCTCGATGCCGTCCACCCTGCCAGCGCTGTTCTACACACCGGTGCGCTACAGCGCGCTGTCGATCGCCTTCAACGTCTCGGTGTCGCTGTTCGGTGGCACCACGCCGCTGGTGACCGCGTGGCTGGTGGAACGAACCGGCGACCCGCTGGTGCCGGCCTACTACCTGATGGGCGCAGCGGTGATCGGCCTGATCACGATGCTGTTCGTGAAGGAAACCGCCGGCCTGCCGCTGCGCGGTTCACCGCCGGCGGTAGGCAGTGACAAGGAAGCCGCTGCGCTGCTGAAGAGCGATCTGCCAGTGACAGTGGACCCGAGCCTGCCGCCGTTGCCGGAAGCAAGTGAAGGTGAGGCGCCCAAGCCGGCCTGATACCACGCCGGCACCGATGTCACACCCCGTCCGGGGGCGCCTCGGCGTCCCCGCCCTCGCGGGCCAGCTGTCCGGGCGTCCAGCGCAGGGTCCACTCATAGGGCCCCTCTGGCGGGCAGACGTGGCGAAAATCGCGGGGAATTTCGCAGACCGTTGCGCCCGCGGTAACAGTGAAGGCAACGATGATCCGGTTGCCCTCGATTCGGATCGCCTGCACCGCACCAGGAATCTGGATGCCGGCATCATCGCCATAGCCTGACTCCCGGATGGCCGCGAAATCCTCGGCCTCCATCCGCGACAGACTCTTCGGATTTGCCTGGCCGCGCGGATCGTTCGCCGTCAGCTCCGTCATCACCGCCACCACATTGCTTTGCGCGAAGCTGCCACCGGTGTAGGTAGATGTGTAGAAGTACACAACCTCCGAACGGCCATCACCATCGAGATCGGCAACAGCCGTCCACGCCGGGCGGAAGTCCGATTCGATATCGCCGCCTGGAATAAGTCGCAGACTGGCTTCGGCGGCGTGCAAGGCCTGCACCAGGCTGGGCGGCGATGGTCGCTTGGCGGCGGGCGACGCGGCCATCGCCGGCGTGCAGGACAGCGCCAGCGCTGCAAGCGTCAGGCGGATCGGGGTCGAGCGGAGCGTTGCAGGTCCGTGCATGTCATCCTCCTTGAGTGTGCGGTCAGTCTAACCGCAGCTCCGGTGGCGCCCAGTCATGCACGGCGTGGTTTCGCGCGATTTGTGGAGGGCATCCACGCCTGGCGTGGATCTACTGCGGGGTGTCCAACTCCATCGCACGCATCACGATCGGCTTGGCCCAGTCAGGCGTATGCAGCAGTTCGGCCACCGAGACCGGGTATTGCAGCTGGCCGCGCTCCATCGCCAGCACTGGCAGCGGCTCGACACAGCCCTCGGCATCGGCCGGTGCGCTGTTGTCGTAGACATGCAGCTCGGCCAGGTGTGGCAGCAGCTCCAGCAGGTTCTCGCGTGCCGAATCAAAGCGGGCGTGGATCTTCTCCACTGGAATGTCGTGGCCACCAGCCGCCACCCGCGCCGCAACGCGGGCGATATGCAGCTCGACCGTGGCCAGGCCGCAGAACCATACCGCCACATGATGCTGCTCGCAGGCCTCGCGCAGCAGGCGTGGAATGGTGTTGCCACCCAACGTGGTCTCGAAGGCGAAATCCGTGCCATCGGCCATGGCCTGGCGGAGGCGGCGGGTGCCTTCCTGCCAGGCCTCGGCATTGGCTTCGGGCAGCGGCCAGCCGGCCTCGACCAGGCGGCGGGTGAACGAATCGGGATTGAACCAGCCCAGCCCTTCGGCTTCCAGCCAGGTACCCAGCAGCGAACTTTTGCCGGCGCCATTGACGCCGGCCAGCACCAGGATCCGCCCCATCGGTCAGAGCGGACGGCCGAGGGTGACCTTGCGGCCGCGACGGATCGGCTGACCCAGCACCTTGCCCAGCCCTTCCCCGCGCTGCAGGCCGGCCAGGGTCTGGTCGAACTCGCTGCGCAGGCGCAGCAGCTCCTCGCTGCGCTCACCCGCATCACCGCCGGCGGCCTTGGCCAGCAGCTCCTGATACGTGCGGATATCCACGATCACCGCTTCCGGATGATTATGGTTGGTGATGACCAGCGCCTGCTTCTCGCGCACGGTGCGCATCAGGCTCGGCCAGCCCCGGGTCTTCACCGACGAGGCCGGGGCCTTCTCAAGGCCTGGCAGATCCAGCGGGAGGGTCATGGCACGGCTCCAGACAGAAGTGGACTATGGCCATTATACCCAATTTGGCGAAATTGGGGATTAATGGCATTCACCTGCCGGTTCCAGCCTGAGGGGCGTCGGTCTGCAACAGGCTGTCGCGCTCGCGCAGCGGGAAGCGGATCCAGGCATCCAGGCCCTGCGCGCCAAAGCGCAGCTCGCCACTGCCGGCCAGTTCATAGGGAACGCGCTGCTCGATCAGGGACCGGCCAAGGCCCCGCTGCCGGGGCAGCTCCCAGTCCTCCACCTCGGCATGGCGCTCGCACCAGTGCAGACCCAGCCACGGCTGCCCTTCCTGCACCTGCAGGTGCCAGGACACGTCGATATGCCCATCCTCATGGGTCAGCGCACCATGCCGCAGCGCATTGGTGGCCAACTCATGGATGGCCAGCGACAACACTTCGGCGGCCTTCGGTGGCAGCAGCACGTCCTCGCCTTGCAGGCGGTAGACCGCAGCAGGCGGGGATTGCGCCGCGATCTCCTCATCCAGCATGCCGCGCAGGCACACCCCCGCGTTGGCGCCACGGGTCAGCAGGCTCTGCGTGCGCGCCAGTGACATCAGCCGCCCGCACAGGCGTTCGGCATACTCATCCACGCTGCCGACCGACTCGCGGGTACGCCAGGCGATGGCATGGATGGTCGACATGATGTTGCGCACCCGGTGCTGCAGTTCGGCCAACAGCACCGATTGGCGCTCGGTCGCACGCTTGAGATCATCGATGTCCACGGCGATGGCGAACACGCCGCTGACCTCACCGTCGGCATCGCGCAGGGGCGCGGCAGCGACCCGGGTCCAGCGCGCGCGGCCATCATCATGCAGGTACTGGAACTCCAGCCCCGGCACCACAGTCTCGCCGCGCATCGCACGGGCGATGGCGAAGTCGTCCGGTGCGATGGTGGTGCCATCGGGATGGCAGCCGTGCCAGCGATGCTGGTTGTCCGCGTCCCTGGAAGGCACCTTGCCGGTGGGCAGATAGGCGCGCATCTGATCATTGGAGAGCAGCATGCGACCCTGCAGATCGACGATGCACAGGCCCACCGGCAGCATCCTGAAGGCCAGTTCCAGGCGCCGGTCACTCTCGCGCCGCCGCAGCTCCTCGCGCTCACGCGCGGCCAGCGCCATGTGTGCCGCGGTGGTCTCGAACATGGTCACCAACACCCCGTTGATCCGCCCCTCTTCGCCACGGATGGGGCTGTAGGTGATGGTGAACCAGACGTCTTCCAGGCGCCCATGGCGGGCCAGCGGGTAAAGCTTGTCTTCGAAGGTGAGCGTCTCGCCCTGCCATACACGGGTGTAGAGCGGACCGTTGATGTGCCAGACCTCGGGCCAGCATTCACGGGTCGGCTGTCCAAGCCCGCCAGGATGCTTGTCGGCCAGGATCTCGGCGTAACCATCGTTGTAGAGCTGCACCAGCTGCTCGCCCCACAACACGATCATCGGGAAGCCGTGGGCCAGCATCAGATCGACGGTGGCGCGCAGGTGCGGCGGCCATTGCTCGATCGCGCCCAACGGGCTGCGTGACCAGTCATGGCGGGCGATACGCGCGGCCATGCCATCGTGGCGCGCGTGCGGGCGCGGCGTGGGTGGCATTCCGCCACGCAGCTCGGCGGCGTGAATGCCTTCAGGACGGCGCGACATGCCGCTCAATCAGGCGATGCCCGCAGGGACCTGCGGCGTCGCCACCAGCCCGGCCAGCTGCTGGACCAGGGCTTCGATGTGATAGGGCTTGGTACAGCGCGGCGCGCTGGCGAAGCGGCTGGGCAGGTTGTCGTCGTAGCCGGAGGTCAGCAGGAACGGGGTACCGGCCTCGGCCAGGCGGTCGGCCAGCGGATAGACCTGCTCGCCGCCCAGGTTGATGTCCAGCAACGCTACATCGATGGTATGGGTATCGACTAGCTGCCCCAACGCCTGCAGGTTTCCCGCCGGCCCCACCACCTGTGCGCCTTTCAGCTCCAGATAGTCGACCAGGAACATCGCGATGGCGAATTCATCTTCCGCCACCAGTACCCGCAGCCCCTTCAGGCCCTCCGGTTTGCTGCCCGCTTCCAGCACGTTCCTCGCTCCTCGATGCACGCGACCCGCCTGCGGTCGCAACGAGGGCAGGATGCGCGATCCGGCCTACAAGAGCGCGTGACGATCGATGAAGGCCGCGGGCACGGCGCGTTCAGAAGGCCCGCTCCCACTTCAGGCTGAGCAGATTGCGATCATGGCTGTACAGCCAGCCAACGTTGCTGTCGATGCGGGCATAACGCAGGCTCAGGCTGGGCACCAGCCCGGCCACGGCCAGGCGCTCGCTGCGGACGATGGCGATCAGGTTCTGTTCGCTGTCCTCACGCCGTGCTTCCAGCAACGGGCTCCATGCGTCGTAGTCACGCTCGCGCAGCGATACGAACACGGTGGCCGTGGTGCCGCTCCATTGCCGCGCCGCGCCCAGCCGCAGGCCGCGCTGGCGGAAGCCGTTGGCCGAGTCTGCTGCGCTGCTGTCGGTGACATCCAGCCCGGCGAAGACCGTCCAGCGCGGATTGAGCGCGCGGAACCAGGTGGCATACAACGATGCCAGCTCGCCGTCGTAGTTGCTGGCCAGGCCCTGCTGGCGATACCGCTGGCGCTTCCAGTCAGCCTCCAGCTTGAGCAGGCTGCGTGCATCCAGGGCGTACTGCCATTCCCCGTGCACGCCACTGCCGCCTTGCAGCGCATGGTTGCCCAGGCCCTGATAGTCATAGCTGGGGGCAAGCAGCACGGTCTGCCGTGCACTACGCCAGCTATAACCCGCCTGCACGTTGGCATTGAGCTCGTTGTACTCACTGTGCCCGCGCCATGTCTGACCGAAGGCCAGACCGCGCACGTACAGCCCATGATGCCCGCCGAGCACCCAGCGCCGCTCCAGGCTGGCGTCGAAGTCGAGGCCCGCCGCGCGCTGGGCGTCGGGCAGTTTCCGTTCGATGATGCACGCGTCGCCCACGCCGAACAGGCAGGTGCGGCTGGCGGAACTGCGGTTGATGTTGTCGCTCCATGCCGGGCCGGCGGACAGCGCGCCTTTCCAGCGCTGACGGGCCTGCAGGGCACTCAGGTAGCCGTCCACGCGCGCGCGGACGCCGGCCGTGGCCGGATCATCGGCATTGATGCCTGCAGCGATGGCCGTGAACAGCGCAACCGCATCGCGATCGCGCTGGTCTTCCGCATAGACACGCGCCAACTCAAGGCGGGCTGGCAAGAAATCCGGCTGCGCCGCCAACAGCGCTTCGTACTCCTTCACCGCGCGACGATGGTCGCCGGCCACCCGCGCCAGCGCCCCCTGCGCATAGTGGCGCAGCAGGGGATCATGCCCCGGCAGTTCGATGTACTCCTCGAGGAACGCAGCGGCGGCCTGCCATTGCTGATGCTGCAGCGACAGGTACAGCGCCTGGCCGAGATCATCGACGGTGCGCTCCACGCGCAGCGTCTGGCCGTCGATGGTGATGGTCGGCCGCTCCGACTCGGCCTGCTGCAGCCGCTGCTGGTCCTGCTGCTGGTGGCGCAGTTCGCTGCCCTGCTCGAGCACGCGGCGCAGATCGTCCTGCTGGGCGCGTACATCGGCGGCGATCAACAGCAGGAACACAAGAAGAATGGGGTGGCGCATGGGCGATCCGTGGTGATGCAATGCAGCGGGCCGAAGCAGGGACTGGCGGATCGCGGCTTGTCCCTGCCCTGCCCCGTCAGGGGCGTGGCAATCAGTTCTTGCTGCCGCCGAAGGCGGTGTCGTACTGGCTGTTGCCGCTGAAGGTGGCGATACCGGCCAGGGTGGCCGCGTTGGCGCCGAAGAACTGGCCCTGGGTGGTGCCGGCAACGGTGCCATTGGCGGTGGCCGAACCGGCGAACGACGCGTTGGCGCTGTTGATCGAGGCGCTGACGTTGACCGACAGGCCGCCGCCGGCCAGGCCGCCCTGCAGCGTGCCGCTGCCGAAGTTGGCGCGGAAGGTGCCCGACAACAGGTTGCTGCCATTGAACTTGTTCAGGCCCGCCACGCTGTAGGTGGCCACACCGGCCGGGAGGGTGGTGCCGGTACGATCACCGACGAAATACACCTGGCGGTTGTTGAAGCCACCGGCGGCGCCATCCTTGGACCATTCGCCGAACCACACGTCACCGCTGCCGACCTTGACGAAGTTGAAGTGGCCCATGCCGGCGTGGCTGCCCGGGGCGCCGGTGATCGGCATGGCCAGCGTGCGCACGTTGGTGCCATTGACGGTGGTGGTGCCCGAGTACAGGCTCAGGCCCTGGAAATCCACCGGCTTGGCATTGGAGACGGTACCGACACCGATGCCGGCCTTGCCCGCCGAGTGCGGACCACCATTGACCTGCGATTCGCCGACGGCGACGTACAGCTCGGCATCGGTTGCCGGGCTGGCCGCACCGACGATGTCGGCTGCATGGGCGGCACCGGCCAGGGCGAAGGTGGCGGCGACGGCGAGAACCGAACGGGAGATCATCTTCATGGTATTACTCCTTGGGTTATGGGAACTACAGGTACAACGCTTGAAAGCGGGAGGTCAGAAGCGTGCGGTGATGCCGAGCTTGAAGGTGCGGCCCGGTGCCGGCAGCGTTGAGCGCGTCGCCGGATCGACGTAGTAGCGGTTGCCCAGGTTGCTGCCCACCAGCTCGACGCTGGCGTGGTCGTTGACGCGCCAGCGCGCGTAGGCATCGACAGTGGTGATGTTTCCCCAGGTGAACGGCACGTTCTGCCAGAGCAGGCTGCTGCCACCGGCCAGCAGGCGGTCGCGGTAGGCCTGCAGATCGGGGTTGTCATGGCGCTGGTAGTGGACGATGCGGCTGCCCAGTTCCAGCCGCTCGTCGAACAGGCGCGTGCCCAGCGACCAGTTCACCGACAGCTTCGGGATCGCCTGGGTCAGCAGGTAGCCACTGACGAAGCCATCCTGCACGCAGTTGGGAACCAGGCCGCGATTGGCATCGAGCAGAACGGCGCTGCTTTCGTCGCAGACTTCGTTCTCCAGCGTGCGCGAGATGCCCAGGTCGGTGAAGAAGCGCCGGTTGTCGAAACGCGCCTGCAGCTCGATGCCACGGATGGTCTGCTTGTCGATGTTGTCGAACAGGAAGTAGGCATCGCGCTCGATCACGTTGCGGGTCTTGTGCACGTAGTAGGCCAGCTTGACGTCGGCATCGGCGGTGTTGCCGAATAGCCCCGACAGGTTGTGCACGTAGCCAAATTCGTAGTTGTAGGCATGCTCGGGCTTGAGCGTGTACAGCGGATTGAGGCTGCTGGAGAACGCAATGGTGCTTTCGAACATGCTCGGGAAGCGCACCGCTTCGCTGTAGCGCAGGTAGACGCGCGCGGCCTTGGACAGGTTCACCGTGGCCGAGAAGGTGGGCAGCCACGCGTGATCGCGCTGACGATCGTTGCGCCCGTCGACCGGCCTGGACTGCATGGTGTTGCCGATGTTGCAGACCCGGTCGCTGCCGGCATAGAGCGGCAGCACCCCGGGAATGGCCGCCACCTCGCCGTTGAGGCAGGGGTTGGTCGCGCGGGCATAGTTGCCGTTGGCATCGGGCAACCAGGGCACCCTGTGCTCCACCGCCTGCGGCGTTTCGTAATAGGCCAGCAGGCCGCGCAGTGCGTCATCGACGACCGAGCCCATGCCGATGCTCTCCCAGAATTCGCGGTCGGCCTCCAGCGCATCGATCTGCGCCTGCAGGCTGGCCGGACGCTCAGGCAGTTCATTGACCCGGTAGGTGGCCTCCTTGCTTCCCACGCCCTTGGTCAGCAGTTCCGGATGCGCCTGCAGGAAGTCGTCGAAGGCCCAGTAGCGGCTGTAACGCACGCCGGCATTGAGGGTAAGGAACTCGACCGGGCGCCATTCAAGGTTGAGATAGCCTTCGCCCTCCTGGCGGCGGCCGGTACGCGGGAACATGCGCCACCCATCGGTGGTACCAAAATACGGATCGCGCGAACCCAGCTTCTCGTACTGCCAGTTGCCGCCCACGGTCAGATCCAGGGTGGAATGCAGCGCGAAGCGGTTGCTCAGGGTCAGGCCGGTACGGTCGTTGCGTGCATTGGCCAGTGCGGTGTTGCGCAGGATCGGGCTGACCCCGGGGTTCCATGCCGGATTGCCCGGTGCAAAGTTGGGGAAGCCACCGGCGGTGTAGGTGTCACTTTCCGTTTCGGTGCGCCACAGATTGGCGTACACGTCCAGCCATCGGCTACCGGCCGGCTGGAAGCGGTACTCCAGGTTCCAGGCATCGGACGCAACCCGACTGAGCGGCCACTGGATGCGACCGTAGTCCGGCGCGGACAGGATGCGCGACGGCATGATCTCGCCGTAGTGCGACAGCGTGCGCCGCCAGGTGGCCTTCAGCTGCTGGTCGTCATTGATCTGCCAGGTTCCCTTGACCAGCCACGACTCCTGTTCGCTGGAGGTGTTGGGCACTTCATCGCCCGGCTTGAAGTAGCGCGCCAGCGTGGTGATGTAGTCGATGCCCTGGTACTCGTACTGCTCGCGCCGGTCCTGGTCGTAGTACGCGCTTCCCTTGCTGCCGGAGAAATAATTGCCACGCTTGCGCCAGGCGTAGGCGGCCATCAGGTCGACGTTGTCACCGCGCACACCCAGTGCCAATCGCCAGGCCTGGTCCTCACCATCGAAGGGATTGTTGCCACTACGCGACTTCACCGGCACCACCAGGGTGCGGTCGTCATAGGGTGAGTTCGGCGAGCCCTGCGGGAAGCCTGGCACGGTGCGGTAATCCTCGCCGGTGTGCAGCCTCGGCAGGCGCGGTGCCACTGCATTGCTGCTGCCTTCCATCTTCAGCTCCCCGCCGAAGCGCTCGCCGGCAGCAACAATGTCGACAACGTCGATGGTCTTGATCACCAGCGCACCACCGATCCCGCTGTGCACATCGCGCACCAGCCCTGGCCCCTTGATGACCTGGATGCCACCAATCAGGTTGGGATCGATGTAGTTGCGGTTGCTGACGCCGTTGTAGCCGCGCCAGACCGTGAGCGCCTGTTCGCCACCGTCGATGCTGACCGGCACCCGCCCGGGCCCCTGGATGCCACGGATGTTGACGTCCAGCGCGCCGCTGTTGCGCGCATCGCCGCTGAACACTCCGACCAGATCCTTGACCACGTCGGCCGGATTGGAACCGCGATAGCGCTCCACCCGGTCGCGCCCCGAATACGCCGTGGTCAGATCCAGCGCGAACACATCATCGTAGCCGCGCCGATCGCGCGCCTCACCCCCTTCCGAGTGAAGGCGACCGGCCACGTCCAGTGTTTCGGTCACCCGCACCCCTTCCCCTTCACCCGCCTCCGCTGCGGCCCGCAGGCTCCAGGTGCCGTCCATGCCGCGCTGTGCGCGCACGCCGCTGCCGCGCAACAGCTGCTGCAGCGCCTGCATCTGGCTGTACTCGCCTTTGACTGCACTGGAGCGCCGGCCTTCCACCAGATCGCTGCGGAACACCACCTGCACATCGGCCTGGCGGCCAAAGGCGCGCACGGCGTCGGCCAAGGGTTGTTCCGGAATGGTGTACGGGCGCAGCGGCGCGACGACCGCCGGTTGCGCCTGCACGACCGGCACCCAGGCCAGCGGCAGCAATGCAGTAGAGATGGCCAGGGCCAGGACGGTGGCGCGGCGATGACAGGCAGATGCCGTGGACGGCATGGACAGGAACTCCTCAAGCGTGGCTGGACCACGGGCACATCCGGTGCCGGTGGTGTGTCTGGCTTGAGAAGAAACGGTGTTTCGCTCTGGCTATACCTCTATAGACAGCCGCGTGTGGCGACTGCCCACGGTTTTTTCATGTTTTTTTCATGCCGCGTATTCCGCCATGAACCGGCGGCACCTCACCACAGCACCAACGCGCCACCGGGCAAGCGCTGCACGCGCAGTCCTGCCTGTGCGGCCACCGCATCAATGGCGGTCTCCGGCTGCTGCAGGTGGAACAGGCCACTGACCCGCACGTTCGCGCCCTGCCCGCCCAGTACCCAGACCGGTGCACGCCGATAGCGCGCCAGATCGGCGATGGCCTGCGCGGCCGGCAGATTGTCGATCGCGACCTCACCACGCCGCCACGGCGCCATGGCCTCGGGATCTTCCAGCTGCACCGGCTGCAGCCAGCGACCGTCACGGAACGCCCGTGACTGCCCGGCATGCAGGCGCTGCACGCTGCCGTCGCCCGGACGCACGTCGACCACACCCTCGCTGACCTGGGTGGTGACCGTGGTGTCCTGTATCGACACGCTGAAGGCGGTGCCGATATCACGGACCCGGCCGCCCGCGGCCTCGACCTGGAACGGACGAGCCTCGTGCGCCACCTGGAACCAGGCCTGCCCGCGCAGCAGGTGCAGGCGACGCTGCTGGCCGTCGAACTCGAGCGCCAGCGCGGTGCCCGCATCGAGCACGGCGGTGCTGCCGTCTTCCAGCTGCACCACGCGTGGTGCATCGCTGCTGCGCAGGTCACTGCGTGCCAGCAGCAGCGCGTGCGGTGCCGCCGTCACCATCAGTACGACGGCGGCGGCACTGGCCAGCAGCCATGGCAGGCGGCGGCGCGGCGCGATCGGGCGCAGCCCCTCGCGATCGGTCGTGAGCTCGGGCAGCGCCGCCAGCACCTCGGGCCCGGCGGCATCCAGCCCCTGCCAGAAGGCCTGCTGCTGGCGCCAGGCCAGCGCATGACGTGGATCGGCCTGCAGCCAGCGCTGCAGGGTTCGTTGCTGGCGTTCCGGCAGCGGGCCTGCACTGCACCGGATCACCCAGCGCAACGCCTGCCTGGCCTGACGCGGCGAGGGTTCGGACGTGGTCATGGTTGTGGCCTGCCGCACCGCGAACGGGTGCGCTTTCCTGTTGTGACAATGGCGGGTGCGATCTGCCCACGGCAATCGCCGGTCATCGGCGCGCTCCCTGTTGATGCTGCTGGATCAGCAGCGCCGCGCGCAGCACATGCTTGCCGACCAGGCTCTTGGAAATGCCGAGCCGAGTGGCGATTTCACGCTCGCTCAGGCCCAGGTAGCGGTTCAGCACAAAGCACTCACGCACCTGCGCCGGCAGCGCGAGGATGGTCTGGGTGATCTCGCGCAGTTGTGCCTGGTCCAACGCCTGCGCCTCGCCATCGTGGCCGGCCTCGGCCATGTCGGCGGCGTACTCGGCCATCGCGCGCCGCTCGCGGGCGTCAGCCTGGCTGCGGTTGAGCGCGTGGTGGTAGGCCATCCGGTACAGATAACCACGCGGTTCCAGGATCGGCGGATCGCCGGGCACGCTGCTGGCCTTCAGGTACAGGTTCTGCAGGGTGTCCTCGGTACTGGCCGGGTCGAGATAGCGCGCGATGAAGCGCGACAACGCACGGCGCTCGCGGATCAGCAGCTCGACCAGCGCCAGGGCATTGGGAGACATAGGTGCCAAGGCCGGACCGGGGAATGATGGGCGTGATGGCGACGGTCCGGACGTGGATTGTGGGCTGCACGGCCGCAGGCGGCAAGCGAAGGCCCGTCGCGCGGCACCAGGATCATCCACGCATGGCGTGGATGCGGAGCCTACGGTTCATCCAACGCCTCGAAACGCTCGGCGAGGTAATCGATCAACGCGCGTACCGCCGGCAGCAGCCCACGCCGCGACGGGAACACCGCATGCACGATGCCGTGTTTCGGCACCCACTCGGGCAGCACCGGCAGCAGCGCCCCGCTCTCCAGCTCATCGGTGATCATCATCCGCGGCAGCATCAACAGCCCGACCCCGGCCACCGCCGCCGCACGCAGCGCGATCATGTCATCGCTGACCAGGCGCGGACGGTGATGCACACTGGCCTGTACGTCGTCCGGCCCGCTGTACTCCCAGACGTGCTGCTGGCTGGCCGAAGCGAGGTCCACCGTCGGCATCACCGCAAGATCGGCCGGCACCTGCGGCGTGCCCAGCCGCTGCAGCAGCGCCGGACTGGCACTGGTGCACCACACTCGGCGCGCCAGCACGCGTACCACAAGGTCACTGTCCTCCAGCGGCGGCGGCCGTACCCGGATCGCCACATCCACGCCCTCGCCCACCACGTCCACGCGGCGGTTGGTGGCGTCCAGCTGCACCGACACCTGCGGGTGCAGGGCCAGGAAGTCGGCCAGCATCGGACCGATGCGCGCGTGCAGGATCGCGATCGGGCACGCAAGGCGGATGGTGCCGCGCGGCTCGGCGCGTGACATCGCGATGGCTTCTTCTGCGGCCTCGGCCTCGACCAGCATCGCCTTGCAGTGGCGGTAGTAGTCCTGGCCGACCTCGGTGACCGAGAAACGCCGCGTCGAGCGCTGGATCAGGCGCACGCCCAACCGTTCCTCCAGCAGCGCGATGCGCCGGCTCAGTTTCGACTTCGGCATGGCCAGCGCCCGGCCTGCCTGCGAGAAGCCGCCGTGCTCGACCACCATGGCGAAATAGAACAGGTCGTTGAGGTCACAACGGCGGATATCTGCGATGAACACGGGGCGATCTCCTGCGGCCCACGGCCTGCGACCATTGTTCACCATATAGGACTATGACGGCAAATATTGGCGTCTACCGGCCCAATTGTCGCGGCGATATCGTCTCCTGCAACGAAGAACAGCGGCCGACAGCCCCGGCCAGGAGATCGCCATGAAGCGTGTCACCGGTACCTACAGCGCCCCCCGCCCGCACTGGGTGGGCGACGGATTCCCCGCCCGCTCGATGTTTTCCTACAACACCCACGGCCAGCACCTGAGCCCGTTCCTGCTGCTGGACTATGCCGGCCCCTACCGCTTCGCGCCCAGCGAAACGCCGCGTGGCGTCGGCCAGCATCCGCATCGCGGTTTCGAGACCGTCACCATCGTCTATGACGGCGAGGTCGCACATCGCGATTCGACCGGTGCCGGCGGCACCATCGGCCCGGGTGACGTGCAGTGGATGACTGCTGCCTCCGGCATTCTCCACGAGGAATTCCACACACCGGAATTCAGCAAGCGCGGCGGCACGCTGGACATGGTGCAGCTGTGGGTGAACCTGCCGGCCCGCGACAAGATGGGCGCACCGGGCTACCAGACCCTGCTCGATGCGCAGATCCCTTCGGTGGAGCTGCCCGATGGCGCCGGCCGCGTCCGTGTCATCGCCGGCCGCTTCGACGGCCACGCCGGTCCGGCACGTACCCACACGCCGATGGATGTCTGGGACATCCGCCTGCAGCAGGGCCACCACGCCGAACTGGCGGTGGCCGATGGCCGCACGCTGGCACTGGTGGTGCTGAAGGGCACGGTCCGCGTCAATGGCGGCCAGCCGGTCGGTGAGGCGCAGCTGGTCACCTTCGACCGAAGTGGTGAAGACGTGTTCGTCGACGCCGACAGTGACGCCACCCTGCTGCTGCTCAGCGGCGAGCCGATCGACGAGCCGGTGGTGGGCTACGGCCCGTTCGTGATGAACAGCCAGGCCGAGATCAGCCAGGCGGTCAACGATTTCAACAGCGGCCGCTTCGGCCAGATCGCGCACTGAGCGCTTCCGCGCGGCGGGTGATGACCCGTCGCGCCAACGGGCCATCGCCCACCTTCCCCAGGAGACTGACCATGAGTACCCCCGCCAACTTCAACGGTGCCCGCCCGGTGATCGATCCGGACAACGCCGCGATGCTGCTGATCGACCACCAGAGCGGCCTGTTCCAGACCATCGGTGACATGCCATTCACCAGCGTGCGCGCCCACGCCACTGCGCTGGCGAAGATGGCCACGCTGGCGAAGATGCCGGTGATCACCACCGCCTCCGTTCCTCAGGGCCCGAACGGCCCGCTGATCCCGGAGATCCACAACGCGGCCCCGCATGCCCAGTACGTGGCGCGCAAGGGCGAGATCAACGCTTGGGACAACCCGGAATTCGTTGCTGCGGTGAAGGCCACCGGCCGCAAGCAGCTGATCATCGCCGGCACCATCACCAGCGTGTGCATGGCCTTCCCGTCGATCTCCGCCGTGGCCGATGGCTACCAGGTGTTCGCGGTGATCGATGCCTCGGGCACCTATTCGAAGATGGCTGAAGAGATCACCCTGGCCCGCGTGGCGCAGGCCGGCGTGGTGCCGATGGACACCGCCGCGGTGGCCTCGGAGATCCAGCGCACCTGGAACCGCGACGACGCCCAGCAGTGGGCCGAGGTCTACACGAAGATCTTCCCGAACTACCAGCTGCTGATCGAAAGCTACCTGAAGGCTCAGGACGTGCAGAAGAATCACGAGCAGCTGGATTCGCAGCGCAGCTGAGCTGCCCCCGGGGTGCCCGCCAGCCGCCGGCCCCCTCCCAACCGGAGACCCACCATGTCCAGTGAACCGATCCGCGACCCGGCCAGCGACCACCTGCTGACCCCGCAGAATTCCGCCTTCATCATCATCGACTACCAGCCGGTGCAGGTGAACTCCATCGCCTCGATGGACCGCCAGCTGCTGGTCAACAACATCGTCGGCACCGCCAAGGCCGCAGTGGCCTACGGGCTGCCGATCGTGCATTCGACGGTCAACGTCAAGACCGGCCTGAACAAGCCGCCGATTCCGCAGCTGCGCAAGGTGCTGGCCGACCACCCCACCTACGACCGCACCACCATCAATTCCTGGGAGGACGTCGAGTTCCGCCAAGCGGTGGAAGCCACCGGCCGTCGCAAGCTGATCATGACCGCGCTGTGGACCGAAGCCTGCCTGACTTTCCCGGCCCTGGATGCGTTGAAGGAAGGCTATGAGGTGTATGTGGTGGTCGACGCCGTCGGTGGCACTTCGCTGGCGGCACACGAAGCCGCACTGCGCCGCATCGAACAGGCAGGTGGCCAGCTGATCAGCGTGCCGCAGCTGTTCTGCGAGCTGCAGCGCGACTGGGCCCGTTCGGAAACGGTGCCGGCGTTCATGAACCTCTTCATCGAAACCGGTGGTACGGCGGGTATCCAGTTCTCGTACGATCGTACCGAGTGATTTCGTGGCGGCGCTGGCCTTGGCTGGCGCCGCCTTTATGGAGCAGTCGAGCACGGCTCGACGCTATAGACAGATGGAGACTCCGATGGCCTACGCACGCATTGTTTCGACCGGCGACAACTACCTGCACCACATCAGCAATGGCAGCTTTGATGTGGACGCGGACGAGCCGGCATCGCTCGGCGGCCAGGGCAAGGGCTTCGCGCCGTTCGATCTGTACCTGGCCTCACTGGCGGCCTGCACCGCCATTACCCTGCGCATGTATGCGCAACGCAAGGGCTGGGAGCTGGGCGAGTTCCATGCCGAGCTGCGTTCGGAACGCGATGCGGATGGACGCCTCCATGTACATCGCGTGCTGCACGCCAGCGCTGAGCTGAGCGATGCACAGTGGCAGCGTCTGCTGGAAGTGGTGGAGAAGACCCCGGTGACCCTGGTGATGCGCGAGGGCGCACGGATCACCAGCGAACGCGGCTGAAGCAGGTCTGGCCCACCTGCGGCGGATCTTGGCCGGTTCCTCGCTTGTTCCGGCCTCGCCCCTGTTCCAAGCTGCGCGTCCGCGTTCGGATGCAGTGAGCGCGCAGCAACAGGAGGACCGCACGCGATGTTACGTGCCCATGCTTTGGATCTGGATTTCAACGGCCGCGCCCTGCTGGCCGACGTCAACCTGCACCTGCCCTCAGGCGCCCGCATCGCCCTGATCGGCGACAACGGCAGCGGCAAGAGCTGCCTGTTGCAGATGTTGGCCGGTACTCTGGTGCCCAGTGGCGGGACCATCATCCGGCGCGATGGCGCACGCATCGCCTACGTGCCGCAGCACGTGCTCGATGACTCCTCTCGTAGCGGCGGCGAGCAGATGCGCCATGCGCTCGCCCGCGCGCTTGATGCCGACCCCGACGTACTGCTACTGGATGAACCCAGCAATCACCTGGACCGCAGTGCACGCCGCTCGTTGATCGCGCGCCTGCGCCAGTTCCATGGCGCGCTGCTGGTGGCCACCCACGATGAAGCCCTGATCGATGCGCTCTGTAATGAGCTCTGGCACATACGTGGCGGGCGCGTGAGCCACTTCGGCGGCCGCTACCGCGACTATCAGGCGGACCTGCAGCAGCGACGCGAGGCCAGCGACCGGCAGCTGCGCCAGCTGGATCAGGAGCGCGGCCAGGCCCATGAGGCGTTGATGCGCGAACAGCAGCGCGCCGCCAGCTCGCGGGAACGCGGTGTGCGCAAGGTGGAACAGCGCAAGTGGGGCGGCGTGCGTTCAGCCACCAAGCTCGGCCGTGGCAATACCACCGCCGGCAGCAAGCAACTGCTGATCCGTGAGCAGCAGGAAGACATCGAGGCTCGTCGCAATGACCTGCAGCGGGAGACCATCATCGAGCCTACCTTCGCGTTGCCGGCCGGCTGGCGACGTGAGGGAGTGGTGGTGCAGCTGACCGACGCCAGCGTGGCGCATGCCACGGAAACGGTGCTGGGTGGACTGCATCTGCGCCTGGATGTCGGTGATCGCCTGGCGATCACCGGTGACAACGGCAGCGGCAAGTCCACGCTGGCACGCGCGCTGTGCGGCGACCCAAGCATCCACCGTGATGGTGACTGGTTGCTGCCGCCAGCTGATCAGATCGCCCTGCTCGACCAGCACTACCGGGACCTGCCGATGCAGGCCACGCCTCTCCAGGCGCTGTCTGCCCAGATGCCGGACTGGAGCCAGACCCAGTGCCGGCTGCACCTGGCCGACTTCCTGTTCCGCGGCGATGCCACGGCGCAGACGCCCGTGTCCGCATTGTCCGGTGGCGAACGGGCGCGGCTTTCATTGGCATTGATGGCGGCCAAGCCCCCAGCGCTGCTGGTTCTGGACGAACCAACCAACAACCTGGACATGACGCTGCGGATGCACCTGCTGCAGGTGCTGCGGGTGTTCCCGGGCACGTTGGTGGTGGTGTCGCATGACGACGCGTTTCTGCAGGCGCTGGAACCGGGACAGGTGCTGGCGTTGTAGCTGCGGCCGGGTGTGGCCTATCCACATACCGCGTGGATCTACGGTAGAGCCGAAGGCAACGGCAGGGGCTGTTGCCAACCTCGCGTGCAACTGCCCGAAAAGCCGAGCATGGGCTCGGCTCTACGGAAGGCTCAGCGCCGCGAATGCAACACGGTGCGCTGGCGCATGGCGTTGAACTCCTGTTCCACCTGCTGGATGTCCTCGGCCTGGAAACCGGCCGCATCCAGCAGCTGCTCGGCGGCAGCCGCCGCCAGCGGGTCATCGTCGCGCTGACGCCAGCAGCGCGCCGGCAGGAAGTAGCCCACTTCGCTGCGCCCGCGCATGATCACCACCGGCCGGCCTGCGTACAGCAGGAACTCGGCCAGGTGTTGGCGCAGGCCCTCCACTGAAACATAGGCCGGTCCAACACCCAGCATCTGGCTGGACGGTTCGGGACTTTCGAACAGCTTGCGACGGCTCATCCATTCCTCCTTTGTGCAACGCGTGGTCTCCTTTCCTTAGACGGGTGCATCGCTGCGCCCCCGCCACGCTTCGCGTGATGCCCATCACGCCATCCGCTTAGAAGCCGGTGTTGAACTCCAGCTGGAACACGTCGATCGACAGCGGCGCACCGGACACTTCCTTTGCCGCCATCCACTTGCCGCTGATCCAACTGCGCGCGTCGAGCGCGTAGGCACCGCCCACGTAGTAGCCGCGGGCATTGGTGCCGCCCAGGTGGAAGTTCGGATCGTTGTAGGCGTCGGGCAGCGCGTCGGCCTCAATGTGCTTGTAGCCCAGCAGCGCCTGCCACTGGCCCTTCTCCTTCAGCTCGGTGGCACCGAAGGTGGCCTGCACCATCCATGCGGTGTCGCCACTGCGGAAGGTATCGATGCCGACAGTATCGCCGGCGCCGTAGTTGTTGACGATGCCGTTCTGGGCGCGACTGAACATGGCCTGCTTGTCATAGGCCAGGTTGCGGATGTAATCGCCATCCAGGCGCAGACCGATGCCCTGCGCCAGCTGTGTATCCCAGCGCAGGTTCAGCGTGGCCAGACGGAACGCCGAGGCCAGGCCGACATACTGCGGGGTCGGCGTACCGGCCGGATCCACCGGATTGCGCGCGATGTTGCGGATCAGCATCAGGGTGTTGCCCTTCTGCATGAACGCCGGGCGCGACCAGTCGGTGTCGCAGCCTACCGCGCCCGAATACAGCGAGCACGTTGAGGACAGGCGACCGCTGATGTTCTTGAAGTCGTAGTAGCCCAGCGCAGCACGCAGCGCGTTGTCATCGTTGAAGCGCCAGTTCACGCCCACCTGGGCACCGGACAGCCACTTGTTCTCGTTCGGAGTCTTGACCTTGCTCTGGCTCGGCGAGCTGTCGGAGGTGTACTCCAGCGGTACCACCGCGAGGTTGCCGAACAGGTCGAGGTCGCCACCATCGAAGTCATACTTCAGGTTGGCGGCCAGGCCATCGAAGTTGAGATCGTTGGAGAACAGCGTGTCGCTGGTCCAGAACGGATTACCGAAGCGGCCGCCACGCACCGTCACCCAGTCCGCCGGGCTGTAGGCCAGCCAGGCCTGGTCCAGCCACACGTCCTTCTTGCTCAGGCCGCCACCCAGCTGCTCGGTGGTCGACACCGGGCCATTGCTGCTGCCGCTGGCCAGGCGCACGCCGGCCGTGGTGTGCTGGCCAATGGTTGCCTCGATGCCCAGGCGGGCACGGATGCGCCACAGGTTGCGGCGGTCCTGGCGGGTGTTCAGCAGCGGCGGCAGCTGCAGGTTGGTATTGGTATTGGTGTCGAAGCCGTTGCCGGAGTTGATCGACGACCAGTTGCTCACGATGTCGCTGTTGCGCTCGGAGTAGAAGCGCGACTCGCTGCGCACACGCATGTCACCGGTGACCTTGATGCGCTTGGTCCACTCGGCCACTTCGTTGGGTGCCGCCCAGCCTTCCGATTTCGCCTGCGCCATCACGTCCTGGCGCACTTCGTCACGGATACCGTCGCGCACGCTCTGAGGTACGTACGGCACGCGCACGTCACCGGCCTCCAGTGCCACGCCACCGCTCGCCGCGGTGCTGCCCGTGGCTGCAGTGCGCTGTGCGGCCGCCGCTTCGGCCTCGGCCTGCACCAGCAACGCCTGGCCGTCTTCGGGTTTCAGTGCACCGCTGGCGATCAGACCCTTGATCAGCTTGACCATGGTCGTTTCGGCAGCCATCGCACCGGCCGGGGCGGCCAGGCTGAGCAGCACGGCGCAGCACAGCAGCGCCCGTCGGGCCGGCCGCGGGCGGCGGGAGTCGGTTCGTGCGCGGACGTGGTCGTTCATCACGGTTCTCATCGAAAGAAGGGAAATCATGGAAGTCGGGAATCAGGCCCCGGGCCGGCGGCCCTGGATCAGGACGCGGGCGGGGAAATCGAGTGACGGCGGCGGTGCCTGGTCGACCTTGCCGATGCGTCGCAGCGCGTCGAGCACGGCCGCGTCGGCCTCCTCGTTGCCACTGCCACGCACCAGCTCGACTTTCTCCAGCCGACCATCCGTGGCCAGCCAGACGTTCACCTGCAGCTGGAACGCGAGGCGCTTGACCTTGTCGTCACGCGAGATCGCCTGCTGCATCAGGTAGCCGAGATAGCGACCGTAGGTGGCATTGCCGGCGCCGCCACGGCCGACGCCGGACGAACCGCCGCCACTGCCGGACTGGATGCCGAAGTTGTCACCGCCAGCCTGCGCATCGGCATTCATCGTCACCGGATCGGCATTGTCCGGGGTCGGCGTCGGCTCTTCAGCGGGCGTCGGCTGATCCAGCGGCTCCGGCTCGGGCATCGTCTCTTCCGGCGGCGTTTCCGGCTCTGGCGGCTTTTCCGGCGGCGGGGGTGGCGGCGGAGGCGGCGGTGGCAGTGCCAGCATCGGCGGCTGCACCACCGGCCGACGGGTGCTGGCGGTGTCCTTGAACAGCAGCCACCACACCGCGATGCCGAGTACCAGCACGGCGGCCAGCACCAGCACGACGGTCACCAGCAACTGGCGACCGCGCATGCCGGGCTCTGGCCGAGGGGGTTGATGGGCCGTCATGCCTCAGCCCTGCGCCTTGCCGGTGACCAGGCCGACCTGGGCCAGCTCCAGCCGCCGCAGCAGGTCCAGTACCTCGACCACGCGGGCGTACTGCACCTGCGCATCACCGCGCACGATCACCGGGAAGTCCGGTGTGGTCGCGCGCTCGGTACGCAGGCGGTCTTCCAGCTCAGCCATGGTCACCGGGTAGGCATCCAGGAACACCTGGCCGCTGGGGTCGATGGTGATCGCCTTGGTCTTCGGCTTCTCCAACGCCGTGCTGTTGCTGGCCTTCGGCAGGTTGACCTCGATGCCGGGAATGGAGGCGTTGCTGGTCAGGATGAAGATCACCAGCACCACCAGCAGCACGTCCACGAAGGGCGTCACGTTGATGCCCTTCTCGCGCTTCTTGATGCCGAACTTCGCCTTCTGGCCCATGGCGCGCCCCTCAGCCCTGGACCGCGGCCGGGCCGCGCCCGTCCTGCTCTTCGGCCAGGCGCGCGGCGAACTCGTCGATGAACACCGCCATGTCGGCGCCGATCGCCTCGGCGCGTGCGCCCAGGTAGTTGTAGCCGAACAGCGCCGGGATCGCGACGCCGAGGCCGGCTGCGGTACACAGCAGCGCTGCAGCCATGCCCGGCGCCACCGAGTTGATGTCCACCGCGCCGGCCATCGCCGCCACCACGAACACCAGCATGATGCCGATCACGGTGCCGAACAGGCCCACGTAGGGCGCACCTTCGATGGTGGTCGACAGCCAGTTCATGCGCCGTGCCATCGCTTCCTGCTCGCGCACCATCACCGCATCCATCGAGGCACGGATCGCGGCGATGGTGGCGCCGCTCAGGTAGCCACTGTTGCCATCGCGCTGGTGGCGCTGCTGCATTTCATCGATGGCCACCTGGTAGATGCGCCACAGCGAGCCGTCGTGCATCGCGGTCGGCGCCTTGCCCTGGCGGTCCATCTCGGACAGAGTGCGCAGCGGCACACCGGACAACTTGCCGAAGCTTTCGGTGAATACCGCGTTGGCCTTGCTGGTGCGGCCGAAGTGGCGGCTCTTGGCAATCATGATCGCCCATGACATCAGCATCATCAGGCCGAGGATGGCGACCACCACCCAGGCATCGAACGGCATCGCCTTGAGAATGAAGCCGAAGTGGCTCTGCCCGGCGGATTGCTCGTCGGCGCCGTAGCTGATCAGGCGCGAATCGGCGCCCTGCGCGGTGGCATCGGCCAGCAGCAGCGCGGCCGGACGTGCCACCCGCGAGACGCGCAACTCATCCAGCGCACCTTCGAAGTTGGCCAGCGGCTGCGCCGCGCCCGGCGCATCGGCGCCCACCACCGGCGCGGTGGCCAGCGCCGGCAGCTCGCCGCTCAGCTGGGCAACTACGCGACCATTGAGGTACAGCTGCAGCGCGCCCTTCTCCGCGGTCAGTGCCACGTGCGCCCACTGCCCTTCCGGAATCGGCTGTGCCGGCGTGCTGCGCTGGCCATTGAGCTGCACGAACGGCACGCGGTTCTCGATACCGACCACCAGCTCGGAGGCGCCATCGCGACGGGCGTAGATCGCCTGCGCCGCATTGTTGCTGCCCGGCTTGATCCAGGCCGAGATGGTTAACGGCGTACCCGCTTCCTGTGCCAGCGAGGCGCTGGCCGGCAACGGCAGCGGGCCTGCGCCCAGCTGCACGCCACGGCCGATCACCGAACCCTCGGACGGCGGTACCACAGCACCGGCATTGTTGCCGTAGGCGGTGGTGTCGCGTGCCGGCGCATTGGCTTCGGCGAAGTGGTAGACCAGCGTGTAGTCCGGGTCGAATACCTGCTGGCCGTTGCCGCTGGCCGGGGCCTTCTCGTTGCCGTAGTACATCCAGATCGTCTGCGGCGCCGCGGCGCTGACCGCCGGCACGTCCACCCAGACCAGGGCCAGGCCCAGCTTGGGATCGAACTGCTCGATCTGGTGGGCCAGCACGGTGCGGCCATCACCCGAGACGAAGCGCAGGTCATTGCCCGCATCCTGGGTGCCGTCAAAACCGAAGTTGCCGGTATGCAGGCGCAGCAGCAGCGGCGTACGGCCCGGGTCACCGGCCAGGCCCGCACCCTGCGGGCCGGCATCGACGGTAATCGGCTTGCGGTACTTCCATTCGGCCTGCCACCAATTGGCATCGGCCGCAGCGGCGGGCAACGCAACCAGCGCGGCCAGCAGCAGCAACACTCGGGAAAGCAAACGGTCCATGCGAAGGGTCTCCGGAGAACGCATGTTCAAGGAAAGGATCAGTAACTGGTGCTGATGTTGAAATGCAGGCGCGGGTCGTCCTTGCGCGTGACCGGGCCATCGGCATAGGGCCAGGCGTAGTCAAGGCGCAGTTGCAGGTGTTCGCCCAGGCGCAGCTGCGCACCCAGGCCGACCGACGCCAGGTTGTACTTGTCACGCTGCTCGGGCAGCGGCTGGCGCAGGCGCAGGTAGGCGGCGTCGGCAAAGCTGTAGACGCGCAGATCGGTGCCGCTCCACAGCGACCATGCTGGGGTACGCCACTCCAGGCTGGCCAGGCCGCCGTAGTCGCCGATCGCCTCGGCCGAGAGATAGCCGCGCACGGTGTACATGCCACCGGCGGCGAACTGCTCGGCCGACACCAGCGGCGCATCGGTTACCTGCAGCGAGCCGCGCGCGTACCACTGCCAATCGCTGCCGAAGGTGTGGGTGTTGGCCACATCGGCCTTGAAGGCCACGAAACTTGGATCGGCCCAGTAGCGCTTCTGCCCGAAGCCGATGGCATCGCTGCCATAGCCGAACAGGCGACGGGTGCCGGCGACCAGCTGGGTATTGATGCTCAGCTGGTCCTGCTCACCCTGACGCACTCCGACGAATGCCAGGGTGATCGGCGCGTACTTCAGCGGCGTTTTCAGGCTCTCCTTGCCCATCTGCGTGTCTTCCTCGGTGTCCTTGAAGTCCACACCGAGGCTGAGCTGGCGCCACCACTGGCTGCTGCCGGCCAGTCGATAGTTGAGCTTGACGCCGATCGAATGGCCGTTGCCGATCACGTTGGTACCGGTGCCGGTACCGACCTGTCCGCCTGCGTTCAGTACGCGGCTGTCGGACTTGTAGCCGGACGCTTCCAGGCTCCACGGCGTGCCTTCGAACGGCATCATGTACGAGGCCGAAAACACCTTGGCCTGCTTGGTATCTTCCGGGGCCAGATACACGCCGATGTTGGCGCTGTGCCCGCGCTGCCACAGATTGTCGTAGGCCAGTGATGCACTCAGGCGCAGCTTCTCGGTGTCGGCGCTGTGGTCGTTGTTGAGCGCCACGCTGGCCCGCCACGGCGACTTCTCCTCGACCTGCAGGTCCACATCCATCGTGCCCGGCACCTGGCCTTCGCGCACCAGTGGCATCACCTGGCGACGGCCACCTTCGTTGAGCGCGGTCAATTCCTTCTGTGCCTGGTCGAAATCAGGCACCTTGCCCTCGGCCAGTGCCGGCACGCGCTCACGGATGCGTTCGGGCGATTCGTTCTTCGTGCCTACGACCCGCAGCTGGCCGATCGGCGTCTGCTGCACTTTCAGCAGTACCACGCCAGCACTGACCTGTTGTTCGGGCAGCTCGACATAGACCGACTGGTAGCCCGCCTGCTGATACAGCGCATTCACCGCGTCGCGTGCCTTTTCGACATCGGCCAGGGTCTTGCCCGGGCCGAGGAACGGCTCCACCGCGCGTTCAATCTGGCGCGAATCGAGCACGGTGTTGCCACGCACGATGTACTCATTGATGTTCACGCTGGGCGCAGGCGCCGCCTCCTGCGCAAACAGCGGCAGCGGCAGGGTTGCCAGGGCCAGCACCAGCGGATGCAGGCGCAGCGGAAGGCGGACGGCTCGGTACGGAACAGGAGTCATCGAAAGCATCGCGTCGTATCGAAGGAAGTGGCCATGGAGCGGCGCGTGGGTCTACCAACAGGACGTGTAGGTCGCGTCAAAGCCGCCAACAGTTTTGTGACAGCACTGTCATCTTTTGACGGTCCGCCAACGCGCGCAGGCGGACACTGCGCACGCCATACGTCTGCATTGCAGAGCCCTTGCTGCTGCGGGAGATCGGAAATGAGCGGACTGTTGATCACATGGCGTCGTCCGGCGCTCGCCTTCGTCGTGTTGCTGGTGTTGCCCTCGGTGCAGGCCGGCGAACAAAAAACACAGGAGGACGCTGCACCGTGTATTGAAGTACAGGTCAACGGCGAACGGATTCCCGCCTGGGAGTGCCTGCAGCGCAAGCTGGCGCCGCCGGCGAAATCTGCGAAGTCACCGGCGTTGCCCGAAGCCGAACGGCTGATGCGGCAGCCCGGCAACCAGCTGATGCAGTACAACCTGGAGGGCACGCGACAGCGCATGGGCGATGCCTTTGGTCGTTCGGTGGTACCGCAGCGTCCGGCGCGTTGATCCTGCGCATCTGTAGAGCCGAGCCCACGCTCGGCTGCGCCTACCTGCGTTGCGGACGGCACGCGAAAAGCAGCCGAGCGTGGGCTCGGCTCTACAGGGAGTTGGCGGGCACGATGCCATCGGTCGGCACCGGTGGCAGCTCCGGCACCGGCAGGCTGCGCGACTGGCCTGCCTGCTGCAGCTCCACCGCGCTGGCACTGATGCCGGCCAGTACCGTGGATGGACCCAGCCGCTGACCGGGGGCATAGGCTTCCGCCGGGCGGCCATCCACCGAGAGCAGGGCCAGTGGCGCGTGGTCACCGGCCATCACGCCCAGCACGACCACTTCTGTCTGCACCGCACCGGGTGAAAGCAGCCGCACCAACGGCAGGCTCGCCGCTGCGTCGAACACGGGCCGCACAGGCACATTCGGCTGTGCCTCACTGGCGGCCACCGAGGGTATTGGGCCGACAAGGGTCACGCTCCAATAGGCCAACACCGCCAGCAGCAGCGTCGCCGCCAGCAGGGTCAACACCCGATTGCGATCCCAGCGCCTGCCATCCATGTTCCGCACCATTGCCACGTTCGTGTCCGACCACGCTAGCAGCCGTCGCTGACGCTTTTGTTTCATCATCCGCGCGTACGCTGGCAGGCATCGGCAAGGACAGGAGGCGATGTCGATGCAACGCATTCCGCACGGCTTCACCCTGATCGAACTGATGGTGGTGCTGGTGATCATCGGCATCTGCACGGCCGGGATCGGCCTGGGCCTGGGTAGCCTGCTCGACCCCGGCCGGCAGCTGCGGCAGGAAGCCGAGCGGCTGGCGCAGCGCCTGCAGGTGGCACGCGACGAGGCCCGCATCGACGGCCGCAGCATCCGCTGGCAGGCCGACGCCAGCGGCTATCGCTTCAGCCGCCGTGAGGGCAACCAATGGGTGACCGTGCAGCGCGACGACCTGTTGCGGCCGCAGCGGTGGCAGGCTGCCGGCATTGCGGTGCAGCCCGCCAACGCCATCGAACTGAGCCCGGAGTGGATCGGTACCGCCTGGGAGCTGGGGCTGTCGCTGGAGGGCCGCACACTGCGCCTTCGTGATGATGGCAGCGGACAATTGCAGGTCGTGCAGTGAAGCGGAACATGCACGGATTCACCTTGATCGAAGTGCTGATCGCACTGGCGATCGTTTCGATTGCGCTGGCGGCGGTGATGCGCTCGGTGGCGGTGGCCACCGACGATCAGTCACGACTGCGTGATCGCCGCCTGGCACTGATGTGCGCGCAGGACCGCTGGCAGGAGCTTCGTTTGGCCGGGCAGGCACCCCAGGATGCGCGGCAACGCTGCGTGCAGGGACGCGGAACCTTCCTGGTGCTGCAGCACCTGGGCACGGGCAGCGACGGCCAGCCGCAGCTGGAACTGAGCGTGGTCGCCGAGGATGCACCGCGGCAGTCGCTGGCGCGGATGCAGCTGCCGTGGACGGCCGCGCCATGAAGCGCGCCGTGGGCGGTTTCACCCTGATCGAGGTGATGATCGCGATCACCATCATGGGCGTGCTGGCGCTGATCTGCTGGCGTGCGCTCGACAGCGTGGCCAGCAGCGACCAGCGCCTGCGACAGGCAGATGCCGAGACCACCACCGCACTGCGCGTGCTGCAGCAGTTCCAGCGGGATATCGAGATGCGTGCGGATGATGCGCTGATGAATGGCGCGGTGCGTCCGGCTGATCGTCCGCAGCGATTGCTGCCTCCGTCGCTGGTGAGTGAACGGCACCCGGATGGAAGCTTCGCGCTGGAGATCACCCGCAGCGTGGGCAGCGATGGGCTGCACTGGCAGCGGGTGCGCTGGTGGCGTCAGGGC
Organism: Stenotrophomonas maltophilia R551-3; assembly: GCF_000020665.1. NCBI lineage: Bacteria > Pseudomonadati > Pseudomonadota > Gammaproteobacteria > Lysobacterales > Lysobacteraceae > Stenotrophomonas > Stenotrophomonas maltophilia. The sequence continues at coordinate 2,468,989 of NC_011071.1, forward strand.
AGCACACTGTGGCGGGCCAGCGGCGCGGCCACGGACCGGTATCCATTGCCGGCGCCGGAACAATCCAAGGGCATCGTGGTAGCCAAGGATGTGCAGCGGTTCGAGCTGCGGGCGTGGCAGCCCGGCGCGGGATGGGCCGTGTTGCCGAGCAAGGGCGAGGTGCTGCCAGCCACCGGACTGGAGCTGCGGCTGGGCCTGCGCGATGGGCGTGGGCCGTTGAGCTACCGGCGGGTGCTGGAGTTGTAGGATTCGTTCGTGGCACCGCATCCGCGCATGGTGTAGATCTTCTGCAGAGCCTGCTCTGGTGATGGCCGGGATCTACTGCTGAGCCTGCTCTGATGATGGCGGAGATCTACTGCTGAGCCTGCTCTGATGATGGCGGAGATCTACCCCCGAGCCTGCTCAGGTGATGGCGGAGATCCACCCCCGAGCCTGCTCTGGTGGGTGCCGACCGTTGGTCGGCACTGATGCTGGCCCAGGCATCCACGCATGGCGTGGGTCTACTACCCTCCGGCCGCCGGGTGCTCTCCTGCACCCGGCGGCGCTGTGTCGGTGGTCCTCACCGCTGATGGCCGCTCCCTGCCCTCCGTGCCGTCCTGGCTGGGGCCGCCACCGTTCCCTGGCGGCTGGCCCGATGCTGCAGCCCGATGCGGTGCATCGGGCAATGCGTACCGACCAAGGTCGGTACCTACCGGGGCGTGCTATGCCTATCGGCGCTGCGTGCCTTCGTCGCGGCTTGCCTGCGGGAACTGGAAGGCGCTGTTGGCGTCGTAGCCGCTGTTGGCGGTCGTGCCGCGCGCCGGCGGCGCAATGCTGCTGGTGCCGCTGCCGAAGCCGAGAATCTGCACGCTGATCACTGACGGCTGGTTGCGCCGTGCGTCGTCCTGGCTCTTGCGCATCACGTCCTGTGCGGCCTGGCTGGCACTGTTCGCTGCCGCACTGGCCGACGCCAGCGCATTGACGTTCACCGTGGCCAACACCGGCAGGCCCTTGCTCTCGCCCTGCACCTGGATGTTGGCGGCGTTGAGCACCTGCAGCGCTGCCAGGTTGATGTTGCCCGAGACTCGTATGCCTGCTTCGCCCGCGTCGATGGTGCCCAGCGGCGCGATCAGGTCGACGTCGCCCGGCGGCACTTCGGCGATGGGGTTCAAGGTGGCGATGCCTGCGCCACTGGCGGGAGCCTGCGGCGACAGGATCACATTGCCCCAGCCGTCATAGACGCGACGCGGCGGCGTGTACAACAAGGTGGTCTGCGAACCGCGACCGGCATTGATGTCACCCTGCTCCGACCATGCCAGGATGTCACCGCCGAACGTCGTCATCACCCGCGACAGGCCCAGCAGCACGCTGTCCTGGCTGAACAGCCGGATGTCACCCTGCCCTTGGGTCACCAGCCCGGCACTGGCCGGTGGCACCACGCCCTGTACACCCACCACGATCTGTCCGCCCGGTGCCATCAGCTCGATGTTGCCACCGGCTTCGGTACGTACGCCGGCGCCGCCATACATCAGGATATCGCCGGTGCGTTGGATCGTCGCACCTGCTGCATCCTTGTCCGGCATCAGCGTGGCGATGGCCTCACGGCCCCGCAGGTAAGAACCAACACGTGGTCCATTCCGATCGTTGTACTCGCGGCCACCTTCGCGCAGTTCGGCGTAGTAGACCTGGCGAAGGAAGATCCGTTGCTGTTCGCTCGGCAACCGGTCGAACGCAGCCAGCACCTCGGCGCCGTCGACGGCCAGGCCGAAGCGCTGCTGCAGCCACTGCTTCAACTCCTTGTCATAGATCTTCACCGCCTTGCCGGGCTGCGATGCCAGCGACTGCGCCGGATCGGCCAGGTTGGCCGGGTCCAGGTAGCGCGTGCGCAGTGCATCGAAGTCAATGCCCTGATTGCCGGCAGTCACTGCGATGCTGGCACCGGGACGGGCATCGCCCTGGACGACGCCACCCAGGCTCACGATGCTTCCGGCCTCTTCCTGGCGCAGCTGCCGGCCCGCACTCACTTCAACGTTGCCGGGGCCGGCCACCGTCAGGTTGCTGCGGATGATGTCCCGGCCCGCCTCGATCCCGCTGATATCGGTACCGCTGGTGTTGAGCGCTGTGACGTTCGCATTGATCACGTCGCGACCGGCGCGCAGCTGTACGGCCGAGCCCGCTTCGTACCAGTCGAACAGTGTCCGGCTCTCCTCGCCGATGTTCCGCCTCAATTGCCTGCGCCCGCCGCTGCCCAACCCGATGATGTCACCGGCAACGGCATAGAAGCGGCTGGGCGACGTGGGCCGGGACGTCAGCGCACCCGTGGTCGGAGTACTGGGGCCGAACGCGAACAAGGGCAGGATCGCCGACGGATCCGCTCCCTGCACCCCATCGTCGGAGAGATTGTGGCCGACCCGGGTCAGGCTGGCGCCCCGCTGGGCCATGAATGCAGGATCAAACGGGCCAGGCAGGCGGGCGTCGCTACCGGAACGTGCAATGCCGGTGGCGTTGATCGCGGCATGGATCGAGCCTCCAGCCAGAACATCGAGCTGGCCGCTGGCCGAAGGCGCGAGCAGGATCACATCGCCCGTAGTCGCCCCTGGTCCGAGACCTCGAAGCGGGGCGCTGATGATGTCACCACTCGCTGCCACCGCGCTGAACCTGGACGGATACAGCCAGTAATTGATGCTGGCGGGAACGGATTGCTCGCGCAGCGCGATGCCTTCAGCGAACATGTTGCTACCGGTTGCATGCAGACTTCCGGCCAGGCTGGGTGCGAGATTTCCGCCTGCCGAGAACAGGTCCAGTGCCGTGCCTCGGGTCCAGAGCGAGAACCACGTCGTGCCAGCTGCATGCTGGCCATCGCCCAGAACCACGTCGTTGTAGTTGGCCGTCGGTACACGCCCTGCATCTGCGGCGCCACCGAGAACAATGTCACCACGGGCCTGCAGGCGGGCAGTGGAATCACCCAGAATGAGCAGGGGCCCCGCCATCGCCACCGGGGCGTCCGCCACGAACGGATCCATCAGGCCCAGCGTTCCGTAGCTGCTCTGTATCGCGCTGAGGCCACCGATGCGTGCCGCCTGCAGCAGGGTGCTGCCGCGCAGGTTGGTCACCGCGCCATTGAGATCCAGATCCTGCAGGAAACTCTCCGGCTGCTGCGCGCTGGCGCGCAGGCCAGGATTCAACGCACCGCCACTGCGCAGGGTCAGGTCGCCGCCACCGGTCAGATGCAGCTCACCATTGCTGACGCGCCCGGTCGACCCGACCGCAGCAACAATCGCGCTGGAATGAGGCGCGGTCAACAGACCCAGGGCATTGCCCATCGGGTCGAGCACGCCCGCGTGGCGGCCCGCTTCCAGTGACAGATTGCCGCCTCCCAGCGTGCCGAAGCCGGTGAACCCGACCATGCGGGGAGCTGCGTCCGCTTCGGCGCCCACGGTGCTGTACGTGCCGAAGTTGATCCACCAGCTCGTCGGTGTTGCCTGGGCGCCTTCGGTGGTGCCCGTACCCTGCCGCCACAACCAGCCGCCCACGGCTGCGCTTGAATGCCCAGCCTGGTCGCGCTGCGCCGTACCGGATTCGGACCGGGCGGTCCAGGCGTCGCCGATGATGTCGCGTCCAGCTTCAACCCTGACATCGCCGCCATGGTCGGGATACCACGCACGGTAACTGGCCAGCGCCGCATCATAGTTGCCCGAGACCTGGTTCCTGCCCAGCAGCGAGGTGTGCCAGGGCGCAGCCGTACGCACCGGATTGAACTGGGGGTCGCTGCCATCGCCCAGTAGCGTCGGCGCACCTGCGGTGTACACGCCGAAGCCGGACTTCATGCGCACGTCCTGCGCGGCCAGCAGTGCCAGATCACCCTTGCCGGTACGTAGCACGCTCCAAGCCGGCGAGCCCAGGCGCTTGCCGTAGGTGGTCACCTCGGTAAGCGTACCGCCGCCGTAGCAGTAGCCCATTGCCGCGCAGATCTCTTCCTCCGACATGCCCATCTCGGCGCCCAGTTCCGTAGCCGGGCGGCCGACCCAGGATTCATCGCCCCACCATGCCAGCGAGCCTTCCTTGTCCACCAGGCGCGGGGCCGGGCCGCAGAAGGCGCCTGCGCCACAGATCTCCGCCTCGGTGGTCCCGATGATCTCGGCCACCTCGGCAGGTGACTTTCCGGCCAGACTCTCATCGCCCCACCAGTACAGAGAACCTTCCAAATTGACGATTCGATCACCCTTCCATTCCGTCGTCTTGGTCACCGTCCCGATGGTGCTGTAGTGGCTGTCGGCCAGCACGATGCTGCCGTCGCTTCCCCAGCTGCGGGTACGCGGATCGGCAGCGGTCGTATCGGCACCGGCCACTGCAGTCAGATCCCACGAGGTGGTGCCTTCGGGCAGCATCGCCGCCAGCGCCCAGTTGCGTCCCTGGCGCCCGCTGGCGTCGGCAGGCCGCAGTTTCACCGGCGCATCGCCGGCCAGCTCCACCTTGGTCATCGACGGGATGATCGCGCCGGCATGCAGGTCCACCGCGTCTGACAGCTTCATCGCCATCGGCAGCGCGACGCCGGCCGGCCACACCTGTGCGGCCACCGGCGCCGGCGCGCGCAGCCGGAAGCCGGCCCCCAGGCGCGCACCCGCCTGCAACGTCAATGCCTGGGCCAGCACGGTTCCAGCCGCTACCACCTCGCCACCCGCCGTCGTCACTGCCGCGCCCAGCACAGTGCCGGCCGGCAGCAGCAGCGGTCCCGACAACCGCATTTCCGCGGGCAGCACGGTTCCGGCCGGCAGGGTCACGGCCTCGAAGGGCAGTGCATAGTTCAGCGTCGCGCCAGCACGGAATTCGGTGCCGCGCTGCAGCTGTACACCTTCGCCGGGCACGATCAGGTCGCCACCGAACGCCGTGTTGGGCGTACCGGCACTGCGCCCCTCCAGCAGCACCCAGCCGTCCTCATCGGGATTGGCAGGCGGCGGCGCGAATCCATCGTTGATGCTGCCGTAGACGTTGATATCGCCTTCGGCGCGCAGCACCAGCGCTGCCGATTCACCGAAGCCTCGGCGCGCTGGATCGGTCCGGTTCGACTGCGGTCCGTAGCGGTAGCCGGACAGATCGATATCGCCGGCCACGACCAGATCGCCACGCGGGTTGTCACTGCTGGTCCGCGCCACGATCTGCACGCCGGGACGCAGGCGATAGCTGCCCAGTGCGGCAGTGCGCTGCTGCAGTCCCGTATTGGTCAGCGCGGCGTTCATCCATTGGCTGTTGTCCGGGTCCACAACCGTGTCCAGCCAATGCTGGTTGATCACCTGCGGACGATGGCCATGCACGTCCGGAGCGCTTGCCAACGGCGCCGAATCATAGCTGCGGAAGGCGTTGACCTGGAGATCGGCGGCACCGGCGATGCGGAGTCCGCTGGCCACGTCAATCGCAGCGTCGTTGCTGCCCACGCGTGGCACGTTGAGCTTGACGCTGCCGCGTGCGCGGCCATCGTTCTGGCCAGGGCTGCTACCCGTGGCCACCGAGGTGCCGGCGCGCAGGTCCATCGATGAGGTCGCGCCCAGCTGCAGGCTGCCACTGGCCGAGGTCAGTTCGATCATCGCCCGGTTCGGGCTGTCGATGATCTTGCCGTAACTATCGACGCGCAAGGCGCTGCCATGCGCGTCCAATGTGCCGTCGATACGCAACACATCGCGGGCGGACAGGCGGATGCTGCCGACCTGTTCGCCACTGGCATCAATGCGGCCATTGACGAGCAGGCTGCCGCCATCGACGCTGATATCCACGTTGCGTGCCTTCACTTCATCGCCGATCACCAGGTCGCCTTCGCTCAACTGGAACGTCCGGCCACCGGTAATGCCACCGGCGGTAAGCCGGGTGTTCAGGCCGGAGAAGTCCTGCAACTGGCGTGCACGCACTACCAGCTCGCCGCCGTCGTAGGGCACTTCAGTGCCACCGGCGTCGTAGCGGCCGCTGGCTCCGCCAAGCAACGTGCCTGCCAGATCCACACGGCCGCCCTGCGCGCCCAGCGCAGCGACCGTCAAGCGGCCGCCGCGGTTGTTGCGGGCGGAAAGATCGATGCGCGACGCCGCGTCGGCAACGATGTCACCGTCACGGCTCGACAGCGCTACGTCGCCGCCCCAACTGTACTTGTCCACGTCGAACAGGCTGACCTTCCGCCCCGCCATGTCCAGCACTGCATTGCTGCCAAGCGCCACGCCCTGGCGGGCATTGGCTTCGAACCGGCCGGACGCCAGCGCCACCCGGCTGTCGATCACAACGCGTTCGGCCGTGATGGACAACTCCGCACCCAACGCATCGCTGCCCGCGGTTGCCGCAGCACCGCGCAACTGCACCGTACCGCCATTGCGGATTGCCAGCTGCGCGCCCGCACTGCCGGTCAGCAACGGGGTAACGATATCCAGCGCGCCGCCGCTGAACTGCCAGCCGCTGCCTGCCACGTAATCGCCCTGCCGCTGGAAGACATCCAGACTGCCCTTGCCGGAGAACAACATGCGATCCGATGCTGCCAGGGTAACGCCGGCGAAGCCGAGCACCTGGCGATCCGCGGCCACCGACGAACTGGGCCGGGTAAAGGGCGCACGCCCCAGCTCCAGCACCCGTGCATTGATTTCCAGCTGCCCTTGGCCAAGCCGGCCCACCATCGCCTCGCCGGCCGGCTGGGTCTGCTCACCGCCGGGCAACGTGGTGCCGGCCAGCGTACCGTCCCAGACCAGCGTATCGGCGAAGATGCGCGCGTGGTCGGCCGCAGAGCCGTAGCCATGAATGGCAGGGGCGCCCAGCACCAGGCTGCGCAGGCTGCTGCGACCGGTCGCACCGTCACGCGTATCCAGGTCCACGCTGCCGAACACATTGATGGCGTCGCGCGCGGTCAGGCTCAGCGCCTCCAGCGCCGGCGCGCCGGTGGCGGTGTTTCCCCGCAGCAATCGCTGCAACACCTCCTGGTTCATGGTCATGCCCGCCGGCAGGGCGCCGGCCGCCGCTGCCGCCGCAATGGCCTCGGCGCTGCCGAGATTGAGCGCCGACATGCCCAGGCCGAGCTGGCGCGTGCCGTAGCTCACCGAATCACCAATGTTCAAGGCACCGTCGGTGACCACATTGATGCTGCCTGCCGACAGCAACCGGGTCTGGCCATTGCAGTCCACCACGCATCCGCCGATGTCGATCGCCACCGGACCGGCGGCACTGCCGCCCTGCGCACTGAGCGCCGTCAAGCGCTGGTTGGACACGGCAAGCAGGCCGCCCGACACCAGATAGGGCGTCGTGGGCTGCGCCACGCGCGAGGTATTTGCCCCGGTCAAGGTATCGATCGAAGCGCCCTGCTCCACCAGGATTCCCTTGCCTCCGAACGCGGCCGACAGCAGCACTTCCTGCGCCGTCAGGTTGACGCCGTTGCGCACCACGATGTGCTGCGCCCTGCCCTCCAGCGAATGGGTCGTCGCGTCACGCCGCAGCACGCCGCCGATCAGCATCGTCTCCGGGCGGAACGCATTGAGCGCCGAGTCGAAGACGGTGGCGCCGCTACCGCTGCCGGCGCTGCCGCCTTCGGTGACAATCTCCAACATCGCGTCATTGGAGGTGAGCAGATTGACCGAAAGCGTGCCCCCGCGTCCGTCATTGCTGCCGGCGTTGAAGCGCGACACGCCTTGGAAGATCGCCGCTGGCACACTCGAACGTCCGGCGCCCTCACCCAGTGCCAGGTTGAGGTTGCCGGCGTCCGTAGGCCGCCAGCGCAGCGCTTCGCCACGCCGTTCGGCCACGCCCTGTACGAACGTGCTGTAGGACGTTTCGTTGTAGTTGGCATGGCGGCGCACCGCTTCCGCGGGCGTCAGCACCAGATCGGTGAGCAGCGGCGACACTGCCCCGCCCAGGCTTTGCGCCCGGTGCCCGCTGACACGCCATGAGCCTGTGCCGGTCGCCACTGCCTGCCTGCTGCCGACGGCGCGTTCGGCGCCGACTTCGACGCGGAATGCGCCCTTCTGCAGTGCGTAGCTGGCCGGCAGCAGCGTGTAGGTTCCGGCCGGGAGGCCGGGGACCCCCGCAGGTATGACGATCTGCTGGCCGATGCGCGGATCGGCGCTGCCATCAGCAACCGCCTGTGGCGCCTGGGTGCCAGAGCGTCCCGGCATGATCGCGTAGACCGCATTGTCACTGCCGCTGAAGCGGTAGCGCGGGTTCGCATCCGCCAGCGCATGCCGCAGGATGTCCACCGAGCCACCGCGCCCGGCCACGAATGCAGCGCCGGACAGCTCGCCTCCGCCGGACACGTCCAGCACGCTGCCCACCACGCCATCGACGGCGTTGGCGACGATGTCGATACCGATCGGGATGTTGGTCGAGCCGGGGCCCAGCACATCGAAGTCGGCACCGTTGCGGCGCCAGCCCACACCATCCACGGTACCGCCAAACGGCAGCTGCAGGCCGGCACCGCTCACCGACGTCACGCTGCCTGCAAGCAGGTCGACGCGGCTGGCCGCATCAGCGTTGAATTCCCTGCCACCCAGCTGCACATGGCCCCAAGGCGCCTGCACATTGCCGCCCTGCACCACCGTCGCTGCCACCAGCTCCAGGCTTCCGAACGCAGAGTCCGGTGCCGGTTGCGCGCCGCCTGCAATGCCATGGATGCGCAGTACGGCGTCGGGGTTCTGCCAGAACGGCAGGCCTGAAGGACCGATGTCGGGGACGCCCGCCACGATGCGTCCCTTGGCCCGGGCCGCCGGATACATGCGTGCGGCGCTGATATCGATCGAACCCGGGCTTGCAAGCGTGGATTCCCGTGAACTACTGGCGACCGCGGCCAGCATGCGAATGTCACCGCGGCTGCGCAGCGCGACCTGATCAAATCCCGCCAGCCAGGTGACGTCGCGCAGGTCAATCAGATCGGCGCTCACGTCCAGGCGATGCTGGCGGCCGCTGTCGAACCCCGCTTCCTGCGGGCGCAACGTGCCTTCCCCGGCCGGCTGCCACCAGCGCCCCTGCGCAAGGCGGACATACGGCGCGTCCAGTTGCAGACGGTTGCCCTCGCTGTTGCCCGGGACGAAGCCGAGGTAACGCTCGTTCAAGCCCTGGAGGCGCAGGCTCTGGTCCATGCGCAGAGTGACATCTCCCTGGGCGCGGATATCGCCGAACAAGGCCAGATGATCGAAACCACCGGCCTCGATCTGCTCCACCGACAGTGCCGCATGGCCGTACTCAAGGCGTGCAGGCAGGTCGGTCGTCTGCGCGGCGTGCTGGGTCAGCGAGATCACCCTCGGCGCCAGCACTTCCTTGTTCATTGCCGTTCTGCCGTAGGTTCCGCCACCGAAGGCAACGCCGAGGGTGCCACCGCGCGCGCCGTCGCCGCCCGCTGCTGCGTCCAGGTCGCCCTGCAGGTACAGCGCATTGCCGGCGCGCAGCACGATGCTGCCGCCGTCGCTGTCCACCCGGGTGCGCCCGCTGCCATCAATGTCCAGCAGCGCCGAAGCACCGGACGCGTCCAGCCGCGCACCGCGCTCCACCACCACGAAGGTATCGGGCGGCAAGTGGCGTACGTTGTCCTGGTCTTCCCAGTCCAACGCCCCCCCGATCTCGATCGTTCCGCCCTTGCGCACCTGTCCGCGCAATGTCCCGCGCGCGTCGGGCAGGGAAACGCTATCGCCGCTCACGTCCAGCAGGGCGCCCTCGGCAATCGTCCAGCGACGTTCGCGGCGTTGATCGCCACGCACACCGGTCGGATCGAATGCCTCGTCCAGGCGGATACGGCCGCCGGCCGCCTTCAGACTGCCAGCCACGTCCAGGTTGCCGGCGCTGAACAGTTCGATCGTCTGGCCGGCATCGACCTCGATCCTTGCGCCCTTGCCAACGCGCAGATCGGCCGTGGACAGCGGATGCCCTGCGCGCAGTGCCAGGCTCGCGCCGCCGCGCTGCGATACACGCCCGCTGGCCGGATCCGCCTCATACAGCGACGGCGTCCAGGCCTGAACGCCCTGCTCGCGGGCCAGTGCCTGCTGTGCGCCCTCAGCCAGGCGCAGCGCCGGTCGTTCCACCAGCAGCTGGGTACCTTCTTCAACCGTCAAACCGTTGTGACCGGCGATGTCATAGCCGGCGAAGCCACTCCTGAACAGTGCTGACTGCAATCGCAACGACGCCGCCGATGCATCCGTGCCAGGCGCGCCGATAGACACCGCACCGCCTGTTGCCAGCGTGAAATTGCCGCTTCCATTGCCGAGCGCGCTGAAGCGTGTGCCATCGCCGATACGGATCCGCCCGCTGCCGTCGGTGGCAACCTCGGTGCTGGCCGCGAGCAGGCTGACACTGCCGCCCTTGCCTACGCGCCCTTTGCCACTGGCATCGATCGCGCCGCCGGCATCGACAAGAATCGCTGCCCCTTCACCCACACGGATGTCGTGACTGCTGTTGAAGCGCATCTGTCCACCGTCGATCCACGCCTGCGCGGGGTCGCCATCCGGCGCAGCAAGCGCGTTACTCCAACTGCCGCCAAGATCGATCCGTGCGCCCGCCGCAACATCCACCGCGCCGCGTCCGGACCTCAGCAGGGCCGTGGGCCCGCCGAGCGCCGGAAGCAGGTTGCCGGCCTCTACCTGCCCGCCGGCAATCTGCACCGTTCCACCGAAGCTGACGCGGCTTGCAGTGAGCCCAAGCCGGCCGCCCTCCTGCAACCTGAGCGTGCCATCCAGGTCAATACGGCCCGCCGAAGCGAGGTCCACCTGCCCCCAACGCTGGGCGCTCAGGACCTCACTGTCCAACCACACGGTATTGCGCTGTGTTTCCCCGATCGGCGCCTGCAACGTCCATGACCGGGTGTCGGCCTGGAGCGCTCCGATGCGGATCTGCGAATCGAACACTGCACTTCGGCCGGTGTTGTCGAAACGCCCGAGCCAGAGCTGGGCGTTGCGGGCCGCGGCCGTCTGTGCCTGCACGTACCCGTCCTGCGCCTGATCCGGGCGGCGGGTCTGCTGCAGGCCCTGGAAGGCCACCGTATCCACCTGGCCCTGCAGGACAGCCGTGGGCGCCGAGATCAGCAGACGGCCTGCATCGCGTCCCACGGTATAGCCATTGTCGAAACGCTGGGTGGGTGCCACCAGCGGATTGCGGAACGATTCGGTCACCCCCCAACGTTCCTGCTTCACTTCATAGCCCTGGTACAGACCGTCGTACAGCATCTCGGCCGGTGCATCATCAAGCCGGTACAACTGCCCGTCGCGGCCACGCAGCCAGCTCTGCTGCACCACGCCAGACTGCACATCCAGGCTGCCACCGGCCAGATTGATGCGCGAACCGGCGTGGCTGACGACTTCCTTGCCTGCCAGCTGGACGGTTCCACCCTGTGCTGCCCATTCGCTGATCGAATGCCCCTGGTTGTCCAGGTAGCCCCCCACTTCCAGCAGGCCGCCGCCGGCATACCAGCGCGTACCTTCATAGCCGCCGGTACCGGCGGCGACTTCGGTCAACTGGCGGCGGTCGATCCACACCTCGCTGCTGATCAGCTTGCCGCTGTCACGGTTGTCTGGCGAATCGCGCAACTCATTGCCCTGCACCTTCACCTTGACGTTGTTGCTTTCCATCGCCACCTGCACGCCCACCGCACCGGAGACGTCCACGCGCGCGCCATCATCCAGATAGCTGCGCCGGCTGGCGTCGGCGATCACCTGGCCGCCGGTGGCCACTGCCAGTGCGCCGGCCTGGAAGTTCACATCGCCGCCGGAGACGACTTCGATGCGCGATTGCTCGCGACGGTCCTGCAGGCGCGAAAGATTGTCGAAGGTGCCGCTGTTGCTGGAACCGCGCAGCTTGTCCTGCTCGGTGGATTCCTTGATGAGCGCGTCGCGCTGGCTGTCCAGCGCCGTGCTCTTGCCATCGTCTTCCAGCAGTACTGCAGTGGTCGAGCCGGAGGCCAGGGTCACACTGCCCGCCGCATCGGACGCCGAGTTCAACAGGTGCACCGTACCACGTTGATTCAGCGTGGTGGACGCGACTGCAACGCCAGCCTGTTCGACCCGGCGTCCAGCCAGGGTGATGTCACCTTCGCGCGCCTGGATCAGACCACTGTTGCGAACGCCGCCCGCCGTACTGTCAGCGATGAAGCGCGGGGCAATCTCATTGCCTCGGGTGGTGGACGCGGTGTTCTGGGCGGTGCCCATGCCGCGGCGGATCACGAAACTGTCACCGGCGGCGAGCTGGGCCTGGCCTTTTCGAGTCTCGATCTGTCCGGCGTTCTCCACACTGTGGCCGGCCAGCAGTACATAGCCACCGCCGCGGGTGGCCGTGGTCGGTTCGTGCGTGGTGATGCGTGCACCGCGCTCGACCATGACCTTGCCCACGGCGTCGGTCAGCGCCGAGGTGTTCGCGTCGGCACTGTACAGGCCGTGCTCACGGAACTGCGCATCGCTGATGCGTGCGGCCGCTGCCACCAGATTGCGGACATTGACCTGGCTGTTGTTGCCGAACACAACACCGTTGCGGTTGGCCACGAACACCGTGCCATTGGCCTTCAGCTGGCCAAGGATCTGGCTGGGCCTTGCGGCGGGATCGTTGACCCGGTTCAACACGGCCCAGTCGGGGTTCTGCAGGAAATTCAGTGTGGTGTTGCCACCAATGTTGAAGGTTTCCCAGTTCAGGATCGCTTGGTCGGCTGTCTGCTCAATGTTGACCAGCACCCGCCCGTCGGCGGCCTGCGACTGTATCGCCTCGCGGGCGTTGATCCAGCCGCGGGTCAGCGGATTCTCGTCGACCTTCAGGCCATCCTTGCCCAGGCCATCGGCGACCACGAAGCCCGCCTCGCGGCGCGCCTGCCGTGCCTGTTCCTGCAGGCGCTGCTGCAGGGCGATGGCCTGCGCGGCCGTACCAAGGTTGTCGATCGACTGCTGCAGCTTCTGCCGTGCCGCATCCTGCTGCTGCGCGGGTAGCTGGAACTGGATCGGCACGCCATTGGGCATGCGCCCGCTCTGTGCCGCCGCGCCCTGCGCCGCACCGCGCTCGGCGAACCAGCCGGGGCTGAACGCCTGTTGGGCCTGAGTGGCCGGAGCCACCACGCTGCCCAGGGCCACTGCGACGGCCCAGGCCATCGGATGGCTACGCCACAAGGCAGCAGGGAAACGGGCGGTGGGCGAATGCGGGTGCGACATCGGGGACCTCGTCAACCTGATGGGCCGCGTCGGCGGCGGCGTGTGTACGGATGGGCCTGCTCGAGGCACGCCCTGCACCTCATAGACGGTGGCGACGGCGTGAAGGCGACAGGCGCATCACTGTCATGCAGCGGACATACGCGGAAGGCGCCGGCATTGCTGCCGGCGCCCTTGTGCGTCTCCTGAAACTACAGAAGCAATTGCAGTTACAGCGGACGGCCGATTCCCGAGCAGGTGCTCGGATTGTTCAATGCTCCAGCGTTGCTGGCGTTGACAAAGCGGGAACGGACCGCATCGCGCCAGGCTTTATTCAGCGGAATGAACCTGTGCGCAACGATGGCGGGATCCTGCGGGCCCTGTTCGACACCGTTGACCACGGTGCTGCCATAGATTCGAAGAAGCCCGCCGCGAATTCTTGCAGCCACCAGTACATCCTTGTAGCACTGCCCAAACAGGAGATTGGTGGTACCCACGATTGGATATCCTGAGCTCGGGTTGCCGAACCACGGCACCCAGTTCGCTGGGTTCTCGGCAGCGGCACCGGCCGGCGGTGGCACGTTATCCAGTGTCGCCTGAGTACTCACGTCCTTTGGAGAGAAGCCCTTGACCTGTGCAACTCGAGTAGCATCCGAGAGATCAAGAGACAGGTCTGGACCTGTGTATCCCATTGTTCCGACGGTCGCAAAAATGGCGGCGTACACCGCCGCGTCACCGGACGCCGGAGCTGCAACAAAGTTCTCGGGAACACTAGTGAAAAGATTGGCGAAGGTCGACTGCACCGAAAACGCCGGCACGCCGTTGGTCAGCTTCAGCGTGGTGCCTGAGACATCGGCCGGCTGGCAGGCGCTGGTCAGGAAACGGGCCAGAAATTCAGTGGCGCCGCTGCTCTCGCCACGGTAGACAACCCGAATGGTGCCGGTGCGGGCGCTGTCGATGCTCGACCAGTTGGTGATCTTGCCGGAGAATATCCCGCAGATCCGGGTGACCGACAGGTCAATTGCTGAACCAGGCTTGTTGAAGGGAATAATCACCGGAGCCAGCGCAACGGGAATCTGGATCAATGCCCCATAACGGGTGGGATCACCAGCCCGGTTGAAGGTGCTGTTGTAGCTGTACAACTCGGTGCTGCTCAGTACCGCATCGCTGCCAGCAAAGTGGACAGTCCCCGTCGTCGAAAACAGTGATGGGTCATTGCTCAGGAATGCCCGCTTGCCGACGCCCGAGCCCCTGGGAGCATAGCTGAACGACGTCGGAAGAATGCTGTCCGGACTCCCTTGGTACAGGGCCGCGGGCATTGTCGCACCGCCGCCCTGGACAAGAATCTGGGCATTTGCTTCTAGAGTTCCGACCAGCGCGCAGCTGGCCAGCCAGAATGCGTTCAATGGCGGCTTCATGAAATTGGCAACTCCCTGCCTTCTCTGGATACGGTCGTTCATACCGCAGTGCGCCGGCCTGACGGCCGGCGCACCTGGAGAACACTTCTATGTCGCAGTTACAGCGGACGGCCGATGCCCGAGCAGGTGCTCGGATTGTTAACCGCACCGGCGTTGGTGGCGGTGGCGAAGCGAGCACGGACCGCATCACGCCAGGCCTTGGTCAGCGGGATGAACTTGTGCGCGCGGATGGCGTCGTCGTTCGGGCCCTGCTCCACACCGTTGACCACGGTGCTGCCGTAATGGCGGGTCAGGAAGCCGCGCACATTGGCGCCCACGGTGGCGTTCTTGTAGCACTGGCCGAACACGAAGTTGGTGTAGCCAGCGATCGGATAGCCCGCGCTCGGGTTGCCGAACACCGGCACCCAGTTGGCGGGGTTCTCAGCAGCAGCGCCGGTCGGCGGAGCAGCGGTCTCCAGAGTCGCCTGCACGCTCACTTCATCCGGCGAGAAGCTCTTGACCTTGGCGACCTTGGTGGCATCGGTCAGGCTCGGGATGACGTCCGGGCCGACGTAGCCGACGCGGCCGTCAACGGCATAGACAGCGTTGTACAGCGCGGAGCCACCGGTGGCCGGGGCAGCGACGAAGTTCGACGGCACGGTGGTGAACAGGTTGGCGAAGGTCGACTGCACCGAGAACGCCGGCACGCCGTTGGCCAGCTTCAGGTTGGTGCCCGACACGTCAGCCGGCTGGCAGGCGCTGGTCAGGAAGCGGGTCAGCAGTTCGCTGGTGCCGCTGCTCTCGCCGCGGTAGACAACCTGGATGGCACCGGTACGGCCCAGGCCCGCCAGCTGGCTCCAGTTGTTGATCTTGCCGGAGAAGATGCCGCAGATCTGGGTCACCGACAGGTCAACGGCCGAACCGGCCTTGTTGAACGGAATCGTGACCGAGGTGGCCACCGACGGGATCTGCACCAGGGCGCCGTAGCGGTTGGCATCGCCGGACACGTTGTAGGTGCTGTTGTAGGTGTTCAGCTCGGTGCTGCTCAGCACCGAATCGCTACCGGCGAAGTGCACGGTACCGGTGGTGGAGAACAGCGCCGAGTTGTTTTCCAGGAAGGCCTTCTTGCCGGTACCCGAGCCGGTCACGGCGTAGCTGAAGTTGGCCGGCAGGATGCTGTCAGCCGAACCCTTGTAGAGGTCGGCTGGCAGCGAGGCGCCGCCACCGGTGACGGCAGTCTGCGCCGAAGCGGCACCGGCGGTGGCGAGCAGCGCGGTGGCAACCAGCGCGGCCAGGGTCTTGTACTTGTTCATGATCTTCTCCTGAAGGGTTTACTGCGAAGGGAAACGCCAAGGGAGGAACGGTCACTACACGCCTGCTGCCGCCGAGGGCCTCCCAGCCCACTCTGCGGCGACGTGTCCATGCTGGTCTGCGCCGATGACAGGCCGCTTAAGAAACCTGTGGAAGATCGAAAAAAGGTGTGGAGGATTGTGTGGAGAATCGAAAGCGTGCCGTGATGCGCGTTGCGCATCACTGCACCAATTGATTCATTTCCATGATCGGCATCAGCACGGCCAGCACGATCGTCAGCACCACACCGCCCATCACCAGGATCATGGTCGGTTCCAGCAGCGCGGTCAGTGCCATCGCGCGACGTTCGATCTCGCGCGAGATCGTCTGTGCAGCACGATCCAGCAGCGGTGCCAGCGAGCCGGTCTTCTCACCGCTGGCCACCAGGTGCACCAGGATAGGCGGATACACCTTCTGCACCTTCAACGCAGCACCCAACGCCGCACCTTCGCGCACGCGCGCGGACACATCATCGGCACAGCGCGCCAGCAGCGCATTGCCAAGCGTCTGCCGCGCCGCCTCCAAGGCACGCAGCAGTGGCACACCGGCATCCAGCAGGATCGCCAGCGTCGAGGCAAAGCGCGCACTGTTCACCCCCAGCACGAAACGCCCGACCATCGGCACCCGCAGCAGCATCGCGTCCCACCGCAGGCGCAGCTCGGGCTTGCGCAGGGCCAACCGCCATGCCACCACCAACGCAGCGATGCCGAGCCCTGCCCACACGCCCCAGCTGCGCACGAACGCGCTGGCGGCCAGCATCACCTGGGTCAGCATCGGCAGCGTCTGCCGCGCCTGCACGAACGCGGTCACCACCTGCGGCACTACGTAGCTGAGCAGGAAGATCACGATCGCCACCGACACCAGGCTGATCGCCGCTGGGTAGATGAAGGCGGTCAGTACTTTGGCCTGCAGCGCGTTGCGTTCTTCGATGTAGTCGGCAAGGCGCTCCATCACCCGCGCCAGGTCACCGGAGTCTTCACCTGCGCCCACCAGCGCCCGATAGATCGGCGGGAAATCGCGCGGCCGCGCGGCCAGCGCAACGGTCAGGCGCTGGCCGGCACGCACGTCGGCGCGTACGGCGGTGAGTGCCTGGGCCACATGCGGGCGCTCGGCCTGTTCGATCACCGCAGTCAATGCGGCTTCCAACGGCAGGCTCGCGGCCAGCAGGCTGGCCAGCTGGCGCGTGGCCCAGGCCAGCTCGCTGGCAGACAGCCGGCGGGCGCCCCAGCCACTGCCCGCACCGCGCGCCGCGCTGACCTGCACGGGTGTCAGCCCGCGACCGCGCAGCAGCTGGCGTGCGCCGCGCGGGCTGTCGGCGTCCAGCTGACCCTTCTCGATGCGGCCCTGCGCGTTGGCAGCCTGGTAGTCGAACAGTGCCATGCAGGCCTCAGTCGTCGCCCGTGACGCGCAGGATCTCTTCCAGCGTGGTCACCCCGCTGTCGACCCAACGCTGGCCGTCCTGGCGCAAGGTCCGCATGCCGGCACGCCGCGCCGCCTCGCGCAGCGCAGGTTCACCCTGCCCTTCATGGATCAGCGCACGCACGCGATCGTCCACCACGAACAGCTCGTGGATGCCGGTACGCCCCCGGTAGCCGCTGTTGGCGCAGGCCGCGCAGCCAACCGCACGCCACACGGTGTGGCCTTCGCCATCCACCTCGGCACGCCGGCACTGCGTGCACAGGCGCCGCACCAGCCGCTGCGCCAGCACGCCGCGCAACGAGGACGCCAGCAGAAAAGGCTCCACGCCCATGTCGGCCAGGCGGGTCACCGCCGAGATCGCATCATTGGTGTGCAGCGAGGCCAGCACGCCATGGCCGGTCAGCGACGACTGGACCGCGATCTGCGCGGTCTCCAAGTCGCGGATCTCTCCGATCATGATGGTGTCCGGGTCCTGGCGCAGGATCGCACGCAACGCGGTACCGAAACTCATGCCAATGCGCGCGTTGACCTGAATCTGGCCGATACCAGCGAAGTCATACTCCACCGGGTCCTCCACGGTGAGGATGTTGCTGGTGCTGCTGTCGAGCTGGCCCAGCGCCGCATATAACGAGGTGGTCTTGCCGCTGCCGGTCGGGCCGGTGACCAGCACGATGCCGTGCGGCTGCCGGATCAGGCCGGTGAACGTGGCCAGGGTGTCATCGGCCATGCCCAGGCGCTGCAGCTGCAGACGGCCGGCATCCTTTTCCAGCAGGCGCAGCACAGCACGCTCGCCATGCCCGGTCGGCACCGTGGAGACACGGATGTCCAGCGGACGCCCACCCACGCGGATCGCGATGCGCCCGTCCTGCGGCAGCCGCTTCTCGGCAATGTCCAGGTGGGCCATGATCTTGATGCGCGACACCAGCGCCGCGTGCAGTGCGCGCCGCGGCTGCACCATGTCGCGCAGGGTGCCGTCCACCCGGTAGCGCACCACCGAGTGGGTCTCGAATGGTTCGATGTGCAGGTCGCTGGCGCCATCGCGTGCGGCCTGTGCCAGCAGCGCGTTGATCATGCGGATCACCGGCGCATCGTCCTGCGCGTCCAGCAGATCGGTGACTTCCGGCATGTCCTGCATCAGCCGGTCCAGATCGACTTCGCTTTCAGCGGCGCCGACCACGGCAGCGGCATCGCCGCCGTCACGGTACTGCTCACCCAGCCGCTGCTGCCAGGCCGCTGCATCCAGCGCCTGGAACGGCAGCGGGCCATGCCGGCGGCGCAGTTCGGCCACGGCCCACGCCGCAGTTTCGGCGGTGCCCAGCAACACGGCCTCGCCGCCCGCCTCGGACAGCATCACGCCATGGCTGCGCACCCAGGCGTACGGCAGCGGCGCGGCGGCGCTCACGGCCCGATCACCAGTTCCGGCGTGTAGCCGAGTCCGCGCAGCTGCTGCAGTGCCGGGTCCAGCGTCGCCGGATCGCGTGGCAATCGCACGCGCAGGCGTTGCCCGCTCTCGCCGGGCGTCGCTTCGGCATACGCCTGCAGGCCCAGTGCCCGCACCTGCGCCACGCCTTGGCTGGCACTCGCGGGGTCCAACCCATGCGCGAACTGCACCAGCTGGGCATCGCCCTCACCGGCCGGATACAACGCCGCCAGGCTGGTGTTCTGCAGCGGCTGGCCCTGTCCATCGCGCGCATTGCCCTGGCCGAGCACAGACAAGTCCTGCGGTGGCAGCTGCGGCGCCGACAAGGCGGGCAGTGCCCAGCTCTGTACCGGCTGCGTGCCGGCCTGTGCATTGCGCATGTAGTCGTAGCGGTCGCGGGTCAAGCGCTGCCCGGCGGCAGGGTCACGCACCACGTGCGGGCGCAGGAACACCATCAGGTTGGTCTTGGCGCGCTTGCGCGTGTCGCTGCGGAACAAGGCGCCCAGCACCGGGATCTTTCCCAGCCCCGGCACCGCATCACGGCCATGGCTGACGCTGTCTTCCAGCAGGCCACCCAGCACCATGATCTGGCCGTCGTCCAGCAGCACGCTGGTATCCAGGGCGCGCTTGTTGGTGATGATGCCGACCGTGCTGTTCGCGCTCTGCGCGTCGATGCTGCTGACTTCCTGGTAGATGTCCAGCTTCACCGTGCCACCCTCGGAGATCTGCGGGCGCACCCGCAGCTTCAGGCCCACGTCTTCGCGCACGATGGTCTGGAACGGGTTGTTGCTGCCGCCACCACCGTCGGTCACGTAGCGACCGCTGACAAACGGTACGGTCTGGCCGACCATGATGCTGGCCGCTTCGTTGTCCAGCGTCATCAGGTTCGGCGTGGACAGGATGTTGGCACCGCCCTTGCTCTGCAGCGCGTTGGCCAGCGCCTTCATGTTGAGGATCTGACCGACGCCGGGCAGGTTGATGGTGCCGTCGATGACGCCGATCTTCAGACCGTCCTTGGGCAGCACGTCCAGCGTGGTGCGCGCGGCGGTGTTCAGGCCGCTGCCGCCGTTGGTACCACCGAAATGGGTGCCGCCGAAGGTGCGGCCATTGCCCAGCATCCACTGCACGCCCAGTTCGGCCGCGTCGGTCTGGTTGACTTCCACGATCAGGCTTTCCACCAGTACCTGTGCACGGCGCTGGTCGAGCTGATCGATCACCCGCCGCAGGTTGCGGTACACCGGCTCAGGCGCCGAGATCAGCAGCGTGTTGGTCGCCACGTCGGCCTGCACCGAGATGCCGTTCTGGCTGAAACCGGTGCTGCCGGCATCAATCGGATCACGGCGATTCGGGTCCAGCCGCTGCGACTCCAGCGCATTGCCACCGGTCTTGGCCTGCTGTGGCTGCGACGGTTGCGCGGGTGTGGAACGGTTTGCATCGCCGGGCAGTGGCGTGATGCCTTCGTTGCTGCCCATTGCCGGTGCATCGCTCTGCCCGGCCACCACGCCGCGCAGCACACCGGCCAGCTGGTTGGCCTGGGCATTGCGCAGGTAGACCACATGCAGATTGCCGGACTCGTCCTGCGCCTTGTCCAGCTTCTCCACCAGCTGCCGCGCCAGGCGGGTACGGCCGGGGCTGCTGGAGCGCAGAAGCACGCTATTGCTGCGCGGGTCGGCCATCACCACCACCTTCTGGTTGGGTTCGGCACCCTGCGCATCCAGCAGCGGCGCGACCATCGCCGCCACGTCGACGGCGATACCCTGCTGCAGCTTGACCACGTCGGTGTCCATGCCCGCCGGAGTGTCCACGCTGGCAATCACCCGCGCGATGCGTTCCAGGTTGTCGGCGTAGTCGGTGATCACCAGGGTGTTGTTGCCCGGGTTGGCAGTGATCGGATTGTCCGGGCTGATCATCGGCCGCAGCACCGCTACCAGCGCGGCGGCATTCTCGTAGCGCAGCGCGAAGGTGCGCGTGGCCACCTCGCCGCCGGCCCCGCCGGCGCCCACACGCCCACCAAGCAGCTTGGCGTCGGCCTGCGGCACCACCCGGCTGACACCGCCGTTCTCGACCACGGCAAAGCCACGCATGCGCAGTGCGCCAAGCAGCAACTGGTAAGCCTGGGTACGGCTGACCGGGCCATCAGAGACCACGGTCATCTTGCCGGTCACCCGCGGGTCGACCAGAAACTGGCGACCGGTGAAGCGCGCCGCCATGCGCAGTACACCGCCGATATCGGTCTCCACCAGGTTCAACTGCACCGGCTCATCGCGGGCGTCCTGCGCCAGCACCGGTGCCGGAACGTGGGCCATGCCCACCACCAGGGCCAGCGCGGTGCTGCAGGCAAGGCTGCGCATCACCCTCATGGACGGCCACCCACGGTGGGTGCCATCACGATGTTTCCGGAAATCCGTGCCACCGGCATGTTCGCGTCCCCTGTGCGTGTCAATTGCAGCTGCTGCAGTTCGATGGCCGGATCGGCCAGCACGGGCAGCAGCCAGTTCCACAGCGCGTCAGCGGGCACCGCCTGCACCTGCAGGTGCCAGCGCCCGTCGCGTGCGTCGATATGCAGTCCGTCGGCAAGGCCGGCGGTCTTGATCTGTCCGCGCAGCCCAGCCAGCGTCGGCTGATGCCCCTGCGCCAGTTGCTGGCGTTCGCGGGCGTGCAGCAGCGGCGCCAATACGCGCGCCTGCGCCTGCAGCCGTGGCAGTTCGGCCTGCCAATGCGTGCGCAGCTTCAGCAGTGGCTCCAGCCACAACATCCACAGACCCGCCGCCAGCAGCGCCACCACCATCACCCACAGCATCAGCCGGTCGCGCGGCGGCAGGCGCTGCCAGCGCAGCTGCAGGCCTGCCAGACCTTCGCCCAGGCGCAGCGTCCTGGCAGTCACTGCCCGCCCCCGCTCACGCGCAGGCGGCCGCCCGCGTCCCGCACCAGTTGCAGACCCTGCGCCTGTACGGCCTGCTGCCATTGCTCCAGCCGTTGTGCGTCATCGGCCAATATCCGTGCGTTGTCATCCAGCTCCAGTTCCAGCTGGCCCGGCGTGTAATGCAGACCACGCACCTGACCACCCAGCTCCGGCACTGCCTGCAGTGTGGTGGCAACCTGCCGCTGCACCGGTGGCAACGGCGGCGCCGGCAACGGCACCGCCAGCGCGCGCCGCGCCTGCAGTACCGGGTCCACCACATCGGTGATCTCCGGGAAGCGCGCACTGAACTGCCGCGCCATGTCCTGCTGCAGCGCCTCGCCCTCGCTGCGCCAGCGCGAGACCTGCAGCTGCAGGCCCAGCGCCGCCAGCACCAGCGCCGCCACTGCCAGGCCGACTGCCAACCGCGGTGCCTGCCTGCTGCGGCCCGGCAGTGGCAACGACCACGCTGGCAGGGGGCCGCACGCCTGTAGTTCATGCGCGACCACGGTTGCCGGCAGACTCTCCGGCCACACCGACGGCACGCTGTCGATCCATTGCACGGCCTGCACCCCGGATTGCTGCAGGCGCGCCGCGAGCGACTGCAGCACCGCCCCCACGTCGCGCCCACCGCACCACTGCACAACGCCACGATCGCGCCCGCAGCGCACCAGCAGATGCTCACCGTCAGCCTGCAGCGTTGCCTGGCCGTTCTGCCACGGCAGCAGCAGCGGCGTCGGATACAGCGCCTGAAGCTGCAGTGCGCACGAGGCCAGCAGCTGCTGCGCCTGCATGATCGCCTGCTGCCCGAGCCAGGCCACCGGCACGCTGCCATCGGCCGCCTGGGTACCATGCGCCAGCGCGACCTCCTGCAGGTCATCCAGCAGCATCGCCTCCACTTCACCCTGCAACGCGGCCTGCAGCCTGCGGCCCGACAGCGGCGGCAGCTGCAGCTCCAGCAGGATCAGATCCTGCGGATCGAGGCAGGCCAGCACCCCTGCCTGCGGATGACGCTGACCCAGCACGGCCAATGCGTCGCGGCCCTTGGCCAGCACCCCACCCTTGTGCAACTGCGCCCACTCAACCGCACTGTCGGCACACAGGCGTTCCAGCGCCGGCAGGCGCACCCTCAGCTGCACGCTCATGCACCGATCCTCGTCCACACACGCTGCACGCGCACACTGTCGTCGCGGTACTCGCGCCAGATCAGCGCGCGGAAGTCGACCACACTGCCATCGGCCTGCACCTGGCCGACGGCGAGGAACCACTCGCTATGGATGCCAAGCGGTACCACCGCCATCTGCGCGTTGCTCAGTTGAAGCCGATTGGCGATGTCGCCGCGGTTGAGCAGCCAATGGCCACCATCGCGCTCACCGAGCAGCGCCTGCAGGCGCCCGGGTTCGACACTGGGTACGACCGCCTGCAGGACGCTGAGATCGCTGGTGTTGGCGTTGACCAGGGTCTGCGCAGGCAGCACCACGGTGCGCCGTGCCAACGCCTGCACGGCCATTGGATCGGAACCCGCGAAGGCCTGCTCGATCAGTGATTCACGCGGCAACGGAGCCTGCGCCTGGACATCGCCATCGCGCAGGCGCGCCTGGATGTGATCCGCCGCAGACGCACAGGCACCCTGCCCCAGGCCCTGCCCGGAGCACAACGCGATGAACGCGCGCCGCGCTTCCGGGTCCGGCTTGCCGTAGGCCAGCAGGTTGCGCAGGTTGAACATGGACTGCGCATCGACCAGCTGCAGCTGCACTGGCAACGGCGCCTGCAGCTGCAATGGCCGCGCCCAGCGCCCGTTGCGGACCGTGGTCAACTGTTCGCGCACATCCTCACGCAGCTGCTGCGCGGCACGCTCCAGCGTCGCATCCACGGCCATGCGCACCTGCGCACGCAGCTGGTCGCCACGCAGCGCGCGCAGCTGCGCCGACTGCCGGGTCAGCAGCGCGGTGGCGATCACGGCCACCAACGCCACCACCAGCATCGCCACGATCACCGCCATGCCGCGCTGGCGGGCGCACGAAACCGAACACTTCCTGGCTGCCATCGGCGCGCCTCAGAGCTGCCAGGAACCGACGTCCGCGTTCCCGGCGTCACCGCCGGGCTTGCTGTCCGCGCCCAGCGAGAACACATCGATATCGCCATGGGTGCCGGGAATCTGGTACTGGTACGGGTGACCCCACGGATCATTCGGCAGCCGGTCCAGGTACGGCGTGACCGGCATCGTGCCGCTGCCCTGTGGCGGCTTCACCAGCGCCTGCAGGCCCTGCTCGGCACTGGGGTAGCGGCCATTGTCCAGCTTGAACAGCTTCAAGGCCTGCATCAGCGCGGCGATATCCTGGCGCGCCGCAACCACCCGCGCCTGGTCCGGGCGATCCATCAAACGCGGCACGATCAATGCGGCAAGGATGCCGATGATCACTACCACCACCATGATCTCGATCAGGCTGAAACCCTGCTGCCGAGCCCTGCGACCACCCACCTGCCTTGCCATTGTTCCGCCCTCATCATCCTGGAAGAGACCGCTGCGCCATGGTCAGCGGTGCATGTGTCAGTACGATAAACATCCGCCTGCTATTCGCTGCGGCTGTGCCTGCAGCGGTGCAGCACGTACCGCTGGCGCACACGCCGCTTCAAGCAACGGAGATGGAAGGCTGCCCAGCGTGTCGTCGATACAGGCCCGCAGCAGTGGATGTGCGCAGGCCTGCAACAGACGTACGCACTGCATCGGCGACCAGGCCGTGCCGTGGTCGAGGCCGATGAACTGCCGGTAGGCCTGGTGGTAGCGCAGATCGTCGTACACGCGCTGCGCGCTGTTCAGGCCGCGCATCACCACCAGCAATGCCGCGCGTTGCAGCACGCGCACATCACCGGCCTCAAGCGGCAGCAGCGCCGCCGCACATTCGGGCCAGGGCCGCAGTTGCGGGTCGAGCGCCCTGCGCAATGCCAGCAGCGGATGCGACGAACTGTCCAGTGCAGCCCAGCGCGCGGCGTCGGCCCAGGCGTCGCTGGACAGCACCCAGACCCATGAATGCCCGTAGCGCTGCACGTTCAATGGTGCATGCCGCGCCTGTTCCAGCGACTGGCTCAGGTGGCGATCCAGTTCCAGCATATTGATCCTGCGACTGTCTGCCATCAGCGCCGCCTGTGCTCCGCGACGCGTGGTGCGTCGTACTCTGGAGAAGACGTCGACAAGGCAGGTGAAGCGACAACGCGAATGCATCTCTGTGCACTGGGTGGCGCTTCATCCGCAGCGTCACAGCAACGTCATCCGCCTGCAGGTTTCGCGATCCAGCCGTGGTGCGTCGCCACCGCATCGCCGCGCCAGCACCGCCACGTCGCTGCGCTGCGCGAACGCCGCCAGCACATCGGTCATGCCTGCGTCATCCAGCCATGACGCCATCGCGACACGCAGCGCTGGCAGCTGCCAGCCGTCCATCACGCCATGGCCGCCGGCCACAAACCAGTGCCACAGGCGCTGCTGCTGGACCTGCTCGTGCAGCTGCGGAAGATCATCGATGCCGTGCATGTCCGCCAGCAGCAGCGCACGGGCGATCGCCGCCGGCGGCAACACGCCACTTTCGGGCAACGGCACAGCCTGCTGCTGCAGGCGCAGCAGCATCGCCAACGGGTGTGACTGCGGATCGAACTCAAGCAGCACTGCTTGTTGTTGCCAGTGCGCATCGGACACCACGCACACCCAGGGCGATCCATAGCGATGCACCATCAACGGCCGCCGCTGCGTGGTTTCCAGCAACGCCGACAGGTTGCGACGCAGATCCAGCACACCGATGGTCTCGTTGCGCATCCTTGGCTTCTCCTTGCTTGCAACAGCCCCGCGCGACGCGCACGGGCAGCGTCTTCATCTAACCAAGGACGGCAATGCCACCCGGAAAGCGACGCAGATCCAGTGACATCGTCAGTCGCAGCTGCTCCAGCGCTGCATCGGGATCATCGATGCGGAAGCGGCCGCTGACCGGCGCGCGGGCCAATGCCGATTCGCCCAGCATTACCTTGCCACGGCGATAGCGGTTGATCTCGTCCACCACCTCGTGCAGCGGCGCGCGGCGAAACACCAGCATGCCTTCGGTCCAGGCGCTCACGTCCGAGGCCACGGCCTCGGCCACCACGCCACTGAGGCGCTCGTCGTACTGGGTCTGCTGGCCCGCCTGCAGCTGCAGCCGGCCCTGCGGATGCTCGATGCGGGCGCTGCCATGCAGGCAGGTCACCCGCACCTGGCCATGGGTGTTGCGTACGTCGAGGCGCACCGCACCTTCATCAGCGATCACGCAGCCCGGTCCAGCGAACAATGCAAGGCGCAGGCCAGGCTGGGTTTCGATCGCGGCCTGGCCCTGTACGAGCTCGAAGCCTTCGCCCTGCGCGTCCGCACGGCGGCGCAGGCTGCTCTGGGTGTCCAGCTCAATCTTCAGCTGTGGCGAAGGCGCGATCTGCAGCCGCTCACCGGTGCCGGTATGGAAGTCGGCCGCCATCGCCGTCACCGATGGCCACAGCCCCAGCGGTGGGCGGATCGCCGCCACCACTACCAGACTGGCCGGGGCGGCAATCGCTGCACCGAGGAAGGCACGACGGCTCCAGCGCTGCGCAGGACTCGCGGCAATTGCCTGGCGCGCAGCGGCGGGCAGCTGCTCGCCGGCCAGGCGCACCTGCTCCCATTGCCGGCGCGCGCGGCCGAATGCTTCACGATGGAGAGGATCGGCCTCGCACCACGCCCGGAACCTGCGCCCGTCGGCGGCGGTGGCTTCGCCCGAGGTCAGGCGCACCACCCACGCGTGGGCCTGACGCTCGACGGCATCCAGCGGGCGTTGCGGGCGATCGTCAGGATCCATGGGGGCTCATGCCGGACCCGCACGCTGCGGGGTTCTGCTCGGCGTCAAAGTGTAGACGGATGCCGCCGCTCAGAACCGCACCTGGCGCCCCTGCCCGCTGCGCTCGGCCAGATAGTCCTGGGCCGCCTTCAGTTCACGCTGCACCAGCCGCAGCGACACGCCGAGGTGATCGGCCACATCACGCTGCTGCAGGCCATCAACACGGATCGCCAGCAGGATGCGGCGGCGGCGCTCGGGCATGCGCTGCAGCAGGCCGACCATGTCCTCCAGCGCGAATTCGAGCTCGGCGGCCTGTGCCGGGCCCGGACCCGGGTCGGCCATGTCCATCAGCGTATCCACCTCTTCCAGGCTCAGCAGGCGATGATCGGCCCGCTGGCGGTCGATCACCGTGTTCATCGCCATGCGCAGCAGGTAGGCCGCCGGGTTCTGCACCGCATCCAACCGGTCACGACGAGCACTTAGACGCATCCAGGTGTCCTGCAGTGCATCACCGGCCAGTTCTTCCGAGCCGAGCTTGCGCACCAGGCGGCGCTTCAGCTCGTCGTAGGCCCCCAGAAGGTGGTCCATCAGGTCAACTGCCCCAGCCGTACCGTTGCTCATGTTCGAATCCTTGAAGTCATGGAAGGGGCGAGCGCCGGCCACAGTCGTGGTCGGTGCCGGAAGGTCGGATCTGCAGCGTTACCGGCTGCGGCAGCGCAGCGGCCTCGGCCGCCAGCACCAGGCCCTGCAACGCCTGCAACAGGCGTGCATCGCGGCGGGCGCTGCCACTGCCTGAGAGCAGCTCGGGCGCATGCACCTGGCCTTCGCTGTCGACGTGGAAGCGCAGCGTCGCGGCATAGCGGCCGGGCGCGATCTCGGGGTCGTCACAGAACGCCGCACGCAGGCGCTGCTGCAGCCCGCCATAGCGACGCCGACGCTCGGCCTCGGGAAGTTCGGCACCAGTACCAGGTTCGGCGACCGAGGGCGTGCCCCGGCGCAGCACCACGCGCTGCTCACCGATCATCTCGGCCTCGATGCCGGTGCCCTGCAGCAGCGCCTGCAACGCGGGGAGTGGCGGCAAGCTGGCCCTCAACGCGTGACTGCTGCGCCCGGCGGCAAGGTCACCCGGGTACATCACCGACCACCCACTGATGACACTGAAGCGCTCGACCGCCTGTTCCAGCGGCTGCGCAGGGATGTCGTAGGCATGAACACCGTCCTGTGCGGCAGCGGCAAAGGACAGCAGCAGCCATGCGGCGATGGCCACCTTCCAAGTTCTGACCGCATGGTGTCCATTCAGCCCCCTGACGTAGAACACATGACCCTCGGCAGCGACAGCAGCTGCAGTGGACGCGCGACACGACCGGAGCCCCGGCCCGCGCGCGACCAGCAAGCGGGCTCAAACCGTACCGGGGCCAGATGTCATTGCGATGACCGCTGCCTACGGTCTGGTGTCGAGGCAGGCTCCGTGACGCCCCCACGAATCAGCAATCAATCAATAGAGTGAACAGACATCTTCATCTGCTCCTGTGGTCAGAGCCCGTTGCGCAGCAACGGGATCCGACCCCGACAGGTCGCGGGGAACTGTCAGGCAGCGGGGCGGTGTGGCCAGGCAGGACCGTTGGCGCCATGGATGGCGCCACCGAGCCCCCAAGGAAGGGTTTACGGCGTGTCCTGCCTGGCCACACCGCCCCGCCGCCCCAGGGAACATCGCTGTTGCCGTTGCGGTTGCTCCGGCTGTTGCCTCTGCGGGTGCCGGGTGCAACCCGGCCAGAAATCACCCATTCCTCAAAGCGGCAGCTGGGTCGTCTGCTTGATCCGCTGCATCGGAATCTCGGTCTTCGTGTTCTGCACCCCGGCAATCCGGTTCAGGTGCTGCATCTGGAACTGCCGGTAGGCATCAAGATCGGCCACCGCCACCCGCAGCAGGAAGTCGCAGTCACCGGCCATCAGATGGCATTCAAGCACTTCCGGGAAAGACTTGATGCTGTTGATGAAGTGATTGGTGGTGTCCTCGTCCTGTCCGCGCAGCCACACCCGCACGAACACCGTGAAGCCGCGGCCCACCTTGGCCTCGTTCAACAAGGCCACGTAGCGGTCGATGTAGCCGCCCTCCTCCAGCAATCGCACCCGGCGCAGACAGGCCGAGGGCGAAAGGCCCACCTGCCGGGCCAGCTCCAGGTTCTGCAGGCGGCCGTCACGCTGCAAGGCGTCGAGGATGCGGCGATCAAGGTTGTCGAGCTGGTACTGCATTGGATTTCACCTTTGGCGACCCTGGCCGCATGGAATCTCAATATTCTCGAATCGAATGGCATCAACGCAACCCGATTTCGCGATCGGACCGCTAGCATGGGCCACCCCTACCTCGTTGTGCCGTTCCATGGACGCCCGTACCACCCTCCCCCTGCCCGACACCTGCGATACCGCGCCGCGTGCCGAATTCCTGCGCGGCCTTCGCGCTGCCGTGCCGGTGATGATCGGCTTCATTCCGTTCGCCCTGGTACTCGGCGCCCAGGCAGCACAGAAGGGCCTGAGCGCACTGGAAGTGCCGCTGATGACCGGCCTCAACTTCGCCGGCGGCTCGGAATTCGCCGCCGTCGAACTGTGGAGCTCGCCGCCGCATATCGCGCTGATCGTGGCGATCACCGCGCTGGTCAACAGCCGCCACTTGCTGATGGGTGCCAGCCTTGCCCCGCTGCTGCAGCACCTGCCGCGCCGTCGCGTGCTGCCGGCCCTGTTCTTCATGTGCGACGAAAGCTGGGCGATGGGCGTGGCCGACGCGCGCCGCCGTGCGCTCGGCTTCAGCCTTTCCTACTACCTGGGCGTCTCGGCCGGCCTGTACACGGTCTGGGTGGCCTGTACCGCGCTGGGTGCGATCGTCGGCCCGATGCTGGGCGACATCCACGCCTATGGTTTTGACATGGCCTTCCCGGCCGTGTTCCTGGTCCTGCTGCGCGGCATGTGGCAGGGCATGAAAGCAGCGCGGCCGTGGCTGGTCAGCCTGGTGGCGGCCGCCGCCACCTACCTGCTGATCCCGGGCGCGTGGTACGTGGCCAGCGGCGCACTGGCCGGCCTGGCGGCAGCCTGGCTGCTGGCGGAGGACCCGGCATGATCTTCAACGGACTGATCCACTGGACCTCGGTGCTGACCATCGTGCTGATGGCCGCAGCGACCTACCTGACCCGCATCGTCGGCTTTCTCGCTCTGCGTAACCGCTCGTTGAGCAAGCGCGCGGTGACGGTAATGGAAGCCGCTCCGGGCTGCGTGCTGATCTCGGTGATCGCCCCGGACTTCGTTGCCGACAAGCCGGCTGATCTGGCCGCGCTCGCCATCACGCTACTGGTCGCCACGCGCTTTTCAATGCTGCCCACGGTGTTGATCGGCGTGGTGTCGGCCGGCGTGTTGCGTTACCTGATGGGCTGACGCCTCTTCGCCGGGCATGGCCCGGCGCTACCCCTGTACCGCCCCCCTGGTAACGCCCGGCCATGCCCGGCGGAACACCCCTGCGACACCCGGTCGCAGCCGATCCCACTACCCGCTTGATCAATGTCAAACCGCCCGCCGCCGCGCGGGCGTATCTCTATGCAGGAACCCAATACGCCGGCGTCACCGGCATCCAAAGGACCTGCGATGAGCTACACCCCCGACAACGCCCAGCTGCTGAATGCCATGCAGAACGTCATGGTGATCTCCACCACCGACCTGCAGGGCAACATCACCTACGCCAATGACCTGTTCTGCACGCTCACCGGGTTCGCGCGCGAGGAGCTGATCGGCCAGCCGCACAGCATCGTGCGCCATCCGGATGTGCCCAAGGCGGTCTACAAGGACATGTGGGACACCATCAAGGCCGGCAAGACCTGGACCGGCATCGTGCCCAACCTTGGCAAGGGCGGCGTGCTCTACGTGGTCGACACCACCGTGCAGCCGCTGTTCGACGCCGACGGCAGCATCACCTCGTACATCAGCATCCGCCGCGTGGTGAACGACCTGATGCAGAACTACGACCTGGTCGAGTTCAGCAAGGAAAAGTTCGACGACTTCTACGAGGCCGCGTGAACGCTCTCCCGACCAGTACGCCCTTCAGCCGCCTGCTGGTGGGTTTCGCGTCCGAGTCGGGCAATGCCCGCGCCCTGGCCCAGCGCCTGGGCGCGGACCTGCAGCCGCACGCGCCGCAGGTGCTCCCGTTCAACGATATCGACGTGGCCAGCCTCGGCCACGGCGATGTGCTGCTGGCGATCTCCAGCTCGTTCGGTGACGGCGAACCGCCGGCCAACGGCGAACAGTTCTTTGAAACCCTGCGCCAGACTCCGACACTGAGCGGCCTGCGCTATGCAGTGTTCGGCCTCGGCGACACCGGCTACCCCAGCTTCTGCGGCTTCACCAAGGCGCTGGATGCCGCGCTGAGCGAGCGCCAGGCGCAGCCGCTGCTGCACCGCGTGGATGCCGACCTGGGTTACGAGCAGTTCTTCCAGCAATGGCAGCCGGTGCTGGGCCAGGTTCTGGATGGCGACCTCGACGCTGGCGAGGACCTGCACCTGCAGGTCACCGCCTATGGCGAAGACAATGCCTTTGCCGCCCCCATTCTCGAACGCCGCCGCTTGAACAGCAGCGACCCGGCCGCCTGGCACCTGCAACTGGACATTGCCGGCAGTGGCATGGCCTACCGCGCGGGTGACACCCTGCACGTGGTGCCGGAGAACGACCCTGCCCTGCTGCAGGCATTGGCCGCCTGGTACGGCGACACCGCCGCTGTGGCTACGCTGCATGACCGGGAGCTGCGCCTGCTGAGCAAGGGCGTGCTGCGCGAACTGGCCAAGCTCGGTGGCAGCGACGTACTGAAGGGCCTGTTGAAGGTCAGCCAGAAGCGCGAGCTGGAAGCCTACCTGCACGGCCTGGACCTGCTGGACGTGCTGCAGGACCACGCCACGCCGGACAGCATTCCGCTGGTCCGCCTTCGCGAGCTGCTTTCACCACGCCTGCCGCGTGCCTATTCGATCGCCTCGCACCCCTGCGACGACCAGCTGAGCCTGTGCGTGCGCGAAGTGCGCTACACCCTGCGTGGGCGCGAGCGCTTCGGCACTGCCACCGGCAGCCTGCTGCACGGCGGCGACCACGCGCGCGTGTACTGCCGTTCCAATCCCGGCTTCCATCTGCCCGATACCGGCGAAGCTCCATTGCTGCTGGTTGGCACCGGCACCGGCATCGCGCCGTTGATGGGCCTGATGCAGGAGCTGCAGGCCAACGCCTGCGAACGCGAAGTACACCTGGTGTTCGGCGAGAAGCACAGCCAGCACGATTACCTGTACCGCGAGCAGCTGCAGGACTGGCGCGCGCGCGGTGTGCTGGCCGGCCTGCATACCGCGTTCTCGCGCGATGGCGCCGAAAAGGTCTATGTGCAGCATGTGCTGCAGCAGCGCGCCGACGAAGTGCGCGATGTGCTGGCCCGCGGTGGGCATCTGTACCTGTGCGGCAACAAGAGCCACCTGGAAAGCGCGGTGCGCGAGGCCATCGATGCCATCGTTGGCGAAGGGCACTGGGACGCGCTACGAGGTGAAGGCCGCACGCACTGCGAGCTGTATTGATCCATTCCACTGGATTGCCCGAACGCTGGATTGGTAGAGCCGGCCTCTGGCCGGCTGCTCCGGATTCCATGGTTGCCGGCCAGCGGCCGGCACTACCATCAGCTGTAGTCAACCATCGCCCGTGCGTCGCGAAACCCCTGAGCCGGTAGAGCCGGCCGCTGGCCGGCTGCTCCGGATTCCATGGTTGCCGGCCAGCGGCCGGCACTACCATCAGCTGTAGTCAACCATCGCCTGTGCGTCGCGAAACCCCTGAGCCGGTAGAGCCGGCCGCTGGCCGGCTGCTCCGGAATCCGTGGTTGCCGGCCAGCGGCCGGCACTACCATCAGATGCAACCAACCTTCGCCTGTGCGTCCAGCACGGGTCAATCGCCGACGATGCGGCCGTCCACGACGCGTGCCACCTGCTGGCCGAACATGGCCACATCCTGCGGGTCGTGGCTGATCAACAGCAACGGGATGCCGGTCTTGTCCAGCACGGTCTCCAGCTCCTGGCGCAGGTGCTGGCGCAGATCATGGTCCAGCGCGGAGAACGGCTCATCCAGCAGCAGTGCCTGCGGCTGCGTCACCAGGGCTCGTGCCAAGGCGGTACGCTGACGTTGCCCGCCGGAGACCTGCGAGGGCAGCAGATCGCCCACTGTGTCGATGCGGAATGCGTGCAACCATTGCTCCACTGCATCAAAGCGCTGCCCGGTGCGTGGATTGAGCCAGCCCTTCTGCAGACCGAACGCCACGTTCTGGCGCACGCTCAGGTGTGGGAACAACGCATAGTCCTGGAAGACATAGCCCAGCCGGCGGCGCTGCGGTGGCAGGTCCACGCCGGCCGCCGCGTCAAACAAGGTCTGCCCCTGCAGGCGCACGTGGCCCTGGCCCGGCCTCAGCAGCCCGGCCACTCCCTTCAGGGTCAGGCTCTTGCCCGCGCCCGAGGGCCCGAACAGCACCACCTGCCGCTGCGTGCACTGCAAAGCTACGTCCAGCACGAAACTCTGGCCGGCCGCCTGCAGTCGGCGCTGCACCTGCAGATCAAGCCACATCGCGCAGCTCCCGGCGACGCCCGCCCACCAGCCGTGCGGCCAGCAGCAGGATCACGATGCACACCACCGAGGTCAGGATCACCAGCGCATTGGCCTTACCGTCCTGACCGGCCTGCACCGCTTCGTAGATGGCGATCGACAACGTCTGCGTGCGGCCCGGAATGCTGCCGGCCACCATCAGCGTGGCACCGAACTCGCCCATCGCGCGTGCAAACGCCAGCAGCAGGCCGGCGAGGATGCCGCGCCAGGCCAGCGGCAGCGTGATGCGGAAGAACACCGCCGCTTCGGACACACCAAGCGTGCGTGCGGCCTGCTCCAGCTGTCCGTCCACTTCCTCGAACGCCGCGCGTGCCGGCTTGAACACCAGCGGCAGCGAGGCCACCGCCGCAGCGATCACGGCGGCCTGCCAGGTAAACACCAGGTTGATGCCGAACCACGACTGCAGCCACGCGCCGATCGGTCCGTTACGGCCGATCAGCACCAGCAGGTAATAGCCCAACACGGTCGGTGGCAACACCATCGGCAAGGTCAACAACGAATCCAGCAGCTCGCGGCCGGGAAAGCGCCGCCGCGCCAGTAGTGCGCCCAGTGCAACGCCCGCTACAAGATTGATCGCGGTAGCCCAGCCGGCCACCTTCAGCGACAACCCCAGCGCGCTCCAGTCGAGATCCATGCCTCAGGGCTTGCCGAACCCGTGCCTGGCAAGGATCGCCTGGCCCTGCGCCGAACGCACGAAGGTGGCGAAGCGTTTGGCCTCGGCCGGCTGCGCGCTGGCCTTGGTCACCGCCAGCGGATAGGCGATGCGCCCGGCAACCGGCACCGCGAAGGCACGGCGCACCCGGTCGGGCATCGCCTGCGCATCGGTGGCATAGACGAAGCCGGCATCCACTTCACCACGCGCCACGTAGTCCAGCGACTGGCGCACGTTCTGGGTGGTGATGACCCTGCCCTGCACCGACGGCCACAGGCCCGCCGCTTCCAGCGCGCCCTTGGCGTAGCGACCGACCGGCACGCTGTCCGGGTTGCCCAGTGCGATGCGCTGCACGCCGGCACCGGTCAGGTCCTTCAAGCTACGCGGCGCGACCTTGGCCTGCGGCGGCACCACCACCCACAGCGCGTTCACCGCGAATACCTCGCGGGTGCCGGGCGCCAGCAGGTCCTGCTGCTGGGCCTGGTCCATCGTGGTTTCATCGGCCGAGGCGAACACGTCCACCGGTGCACCACGGCTGATCTGCTGCAGCAGCACGCCGGACGCAGCGAAGTTGAAATCGACCTTGGTTCCCGGGTGCGCCTTCTCATAGGCGGCGCCGAGTTCGCGGAAGCTCTCGGTCAGGCTCGATGCCGCCGACACCGTCAGATCGGCCGCCCAGGCCGGCACCGTGGCCAGCAGTCCCAGCAACAACAGTCCAGCGCGCTTCATCGTCGGCTCCCGGCCAGGTTCAGTTCGGATCGGATTCGTCGGCCACCGCCAGCGCCGCCAGGCGCTCGGGCTGCAGCAGCAGGATCTCACGCTGTTTCACCGCGATGATCCCATCATCGCTCAGGCGACGCAGCACGCGGCTGGCGGTTTCCGGCGCCATCCGCAGGTAATTGGCAATCTCGGTGCGTGCCATCGTCAGGTTGAAGCGCGTGGCGGAAAAACCGCGCCGCGCGTAACGCTCGGACATGTCGAGCAGGAACGCCGCCATGCGCTCTTCGGTACGGTGATTCGCGGCCAGCGTGGCGACCTTGCCGATCTCCGCACTGAGCAGGCTGAACAGCTTGGCCTGCAGCCCCGGCATGCGTGTGGCCAGCAGGCTCAGCTTGGGGAACGAGATGCGGCACAGGTGCACGGTGTCCAGCGCCACCGCATTGCAGGGGAAGCGCGAGCCGTGGATCGCATTGAGGCCGATCACTTCGCCCGGCAGGCTGAAGCCCAGCACCTGCTCGTTGCCCTGGCTGTCATCGACGAAGGTCTTGACCATACCGGCGCGCACCGCAGCAATCGAATCGAACGATTCGCCAGCGCGGAAGATGTAGTCACCCGCATGGAACGGGCCAACGTGGTCGACCAGGACGTGCAGATCGCCCAGCGCGGTCTTGTCATAACCCTGCGACATGCAGGCATCGGAAAATGCACAGGTACTGCAGAAGTGCAGCGCGTCGCCATCATCGGCGGCGGCGGGGTTCGGCGTGGCCCGGCCGAGGCGACCCTGGGAAGGCGGAGTTGAAGACATCGGGGCAGGACTCAAGCGATGGCGGCCGCCGGCCGGAAGCATGAGGCCATCATACGCCACAGCAACCGCCCTTCTTCGGCCAGCCGCAGCACGCGTGCATCCCACTGCGCCCAGCCGCGCGCCAGCAGCGGCGACAGCGCCGGCAGCTGTTCGGCGAAGCATTCCTCGAAGGGTTCATCATTACGCCACTCGAATGCAGCCGCATCGAGCGCATGGTCGCAGGCGATGCTCTGTGCCACCTCGGCCGCAAGCCGCTCGTCCTCGGACAGGATCAGGCCCGCGGCCACGCCCATGTGACCGGACTGCAGGCGCGCCCGCCATTCACCCAGCTCGTCCTCCAGCCGGTAGAACACTTCGCCGATCTGGCTGCAGGCGGACAGGCCAAGCCCGATGAAATCACTGCGATCACGGCGCGGCACGCCGGCCAGGTCGCAGTGGCGCTGGCCATCGCCGGGCCCATGCGGATTGGGCAGGTCACCACGCTGGTAGTGGTCACCGCCGATGGGTTCATAACCGGCATCGCGCAGCAGGCGCCAGGCCTGCAGCCAATGCGCTGCCGACGGACGCTGCGGTAGCGCGCACGGTGCCGGCAGCAGGATGCGCTCGGGTGCTTCGGCCAGCACCTCGTGCAGCCGTTCGATGAAGCCGGTGTCCTCGCTACCGGGCACCCGCAGCTGGTAGTAGCGCGCGGTGAAGCCGACCTGCCGCGCCTGTGCCAGCAGGGTCGGCCCCGGTGCATCGGCACGGTCGATCACGTTCAAACGGGTGCAGCCCACCGCACGCAGCTGCGCTGGCGACAATGCGCTGCCCGCGTCCAGCCGCACCTCCACCTGGGGCCGTGCCACGGTGCGCAGGTGCTGCGGCACCGCATCCAGCAGCTGGCCCAGCTGGGGTGGCGGCAAGGTCTCGGCCAAGCCCAGCTGCAGCACCATCGCCACTACTTCGCGGTCCTCGGCCAGGGCATCGGCCTGCAGCTGCAGGGCCAGCAGCAAGGTGTCCAGATACGCCTGTGGCGGCACATCGCGTCCGCCGCGACCGGCCTGGAAGCCGAGCGTCAAGCCACGCGGGATCAGGTGCTCATTGCTGGCGCGCACGGCGGCGCGCCAGCCGCTTTCGCCAAACCCGGTGCTGAACTGGTCAGCCGCCGGAAACAGCACGTGCCGGGGCTGCCGCAGCAATGCCGCCTGCAGCGCAGTGTCCTCGCTCTCGTCAACGTGGAAGCTCATGGCAGACATCTTCGGGCGTTCCTCTTCGCGTGGCCCTGATTGAAATCAAGCGTGGCGCATCGGTAGGTTCATGCCGGCCAGCGGCCGGCACTACCCTTTCGGCCGCTGGCCGGCAACCCCGTTCAACCGCCACGCACCCGCTCGGCGGCGGCCGCATCAATGGCTTCGGGCAGGTCGGTCTCGCGGTCGATCTGCGGGAAGTGACGGCGCTCCATGCGGCGAATAGCAAAATGCATCCACGCCAGTGCAGCTGCCACCAGCACGAACAGCAACATGAAACAGCTGCTCCAGATGCCCAGGGCATCATTCAAGGCCCCGAACACGATCGGCAGGATGAAGCCACCAAGTCCGCCGATCATGCCGACCACACCACCCACCGCACCCACGTGCTGCGGGTAATACACCGGAATGTGCTTGTACACCGCGGCCTTGCCCAGCGACATGAAGAAGCCCAGCACGAACACCAGCACGGTGAACATCACCACGCCGATGGCCAGATGGAAGTGGATCGGGCCGTGGATGCCTTTCACCACATATTCGGTATCCGGATAGGCCAGCAGGAAGGTGCAGATGGCCGACACACCGAAGGTCCAGTACATCACCCGGCGCGCACCCATCCGGTCCGACATCCAGCCACCGACCACCCGGAACAGGCTCGCCGGGATCGAATAGCACGCCGCCAGCATGCCGGCGTGGCCCACGTCCATGCCGTAGGCGCCCACCAGGTAATGCGGCAGCCACAGCGCCAGCGCCACGAATCCACCGAACACGAAGAAGTAGTACAGCGAGAACCGCCACACCTGCAGGTTCTTCAGCGGCGCCATCTGCTCGGAAAACGGCACCGGCTTGACGCCATCACGGCGGCGCTGTTCCAGCGACGGATCCTCCTTGCTGAACAGGAAGAACAGCACCGCAGTGATCGCCAGCGCGACCGCCCACACCTTGGCCACCATCATCCAGCCCGCCGCCACCATCACCATCGGTGCCAGCAGCTTGGTCACTGCCGAACCAATGTTGCCGGCGCCGAAAATGCCCAGCGCGGTGCCCTGCTTGCTGGCCGGGAAGAACTTGGACACGTAGGCCACGCCCACCGAGAAATTGCCACCGGCAATACCCACGCACAGCGCGGCAAACAGGAACTGCGGGTAGGTGTGCGCATAGGTCAGCATCCAGGTGGCCACCGCGCCACACAGCATCACCAGCGCCATCACCTTGCGGCCGCCGAACTGGTCGGACCAGATGCCAAGGAACACGCGGCTGACCGAGCCGGTCAGTACCGGCGTGGCGATCAACAGCCCGAACTGGGTGTCGCTCAATCCGAGCTGTTCGCTGATCTGGATGCCGATGATCGAAAAGATCATCCACACCGCAAAGCACACGGTGAAGGCGAACGTGCTCAGCCACAGCGCACGCTGCTGCTGCCCGGCACTGGCGGGGGCAAGGGCCTGGTTCATGGGGTCTCCTCGTTCAATGGGGTTCAGCCGATATCCGCTTCGGCGTCGATCTCGTCCAGCCCGCGCACCGGGTAGCGCTCCTGCAGCTGCAGCAGGTAGGCCTGCACCTCGCGCTGCCGTACCTGCAGCTCCAGGTAATCACGCAGCTGCGGCAGCACCGCCTCGAACGGCTGCGGCTGGCCTTCCTCGCGGGCATCGACGCAGACCACGTGGTAGCCCCAGCGCGATTCCACCGGAAATCCCGCCAGGCCCTCGCGCAGCCGGAACACCTGGCGGTCGAACTCCGGCGTGGTCTGCCCGCGCTGCAGCCAGCCCAGGTCGCCGCCCTCGCTGCTGGACGGGCAGCGCGAATGGCGCAGGGCGAAATCGGCGAACAGGTGCGGCGACTCCTTCAGCAGTCCGACCAGCCGCTCGCCTTCGGTGCGTGCGGCGAAGCGCCCGGCCACGTCGTCGGCCGGCGCAGCCAGCAGGATATGGCGCAGGCGCACGCGGTCAGGCGAGCGGAAGCGCTCCGGGTTCTGCTCGAAGTAGCGGCGGCAGTCCTCATCGGTCGGCACGCGGTCTTCGATCGCGTCTTCCAGCAGTTGCTGGATCAGCACTTCCTCGTCGCTGACCCGGTTGCCCTCCGGTGCCTGCAGGCCCAGCCGCTGCGCTTCCAGGCGCAGCAGCTCGCGCACCACCAGTGCACGTGCCGCCTCGGCACGTGACTGTTCCGGGCGCATCGCCCGGTGGTGCTGCATCTCGCGGGCGATGTCGGCCTCGCTGATCGCGGTCTCGTCCACGAACAGCCGGCACGGCGCCGGCTGCCCGAGCGAGCGCGGTCCCTGCTCCGCCGCGTCGTGGTGGTGCGAATGCGCCTCGGCCGGAACCGGGGCATTGGAGTCGATCACGGTGATCGGCAGGGATTTCGGCAGGCTGCCCATGAATTACTCCCGCGGACCGTAGCGCAGCGTGGCCTGGCGGCGGCGCACCACCTGGTACGGCCGCCACAGGTAGCTGATCGGAATGCTCCACACGTGCACCAGGCGGGTGAACGGCGCGATCAGGAACAGGGTCAGGCCCAGGAAGATATGCATCTTGTAGACCCAGCTGACGCCCTCGATATAGTCGGCGGCACCGGCGCGGAAGGTCACGATGTGTTGCGCCCACTCGGCCAGCTGTACCATCACCCCACCGTCCAGGTGACCGGAGGAGATGCGGATGCTGTACAGGCCCAGGCACAGCTGGGCGAACAGCAGCACCAGCACCAGGGTGTCGCCAAAGCTGCCAGTGGCACGCACGCGCGCATTGAACAGGCGGCGAACCAGCAGGATGCTGATGCCGATGAAGCACAGTGCGCCGAACACACCACCAACCACCATCGCCAGCATCTGCTTCTGCGACGAGGTGATGAAGTGCTCGTACACCGCGTGCGGGGTCAGCAGGCCGACCAGGTGGCCACCGAGGATGGCCAGGATGCCGATATGGAAGCAGTTGCTGCCGATCCGCATGCCCTTGTCCGACAGCATCTGGCTGGAGCCGGTGCGCCAGGTGTACATGGCCTTGTCGTAGCGCGCCCAGCTGCCGATCAGCAGCACCGCCACGGCGATGTACGGGTAGTACTGGAAGGCGAATTGATGCAGGGAGTAACTCATGGCTGGACCTCTCGATGCGAAGGACGGGCCGGCGAACGCACGGGCGGCTTGCAGTCTTCGGCAGGGGCTTCGGCGCCGAAGCGCACCGCCTCCTCCTCCCACAAGCGGTCCATGGCCTCGGCGGTATCGTCGCGGACTTCCTCGCTGGCACGCTGGCGCAGCGCCTGCAGATCGGCCTTGCCGTCACCGGCTTCGACCAGGATCTCGAACAGCACCCGGTGCGGCAGCTCACGCTCGGCGGCACGCGCGGCCAGCATCCCGGCGATATGGCCGATGTGGTGCAGCCACTCGCGGGCCTCGCTGCCGGGGCGATGGGCCAGGAACTCCAGCAGCAGCGGCAGGTAGTCCGGCAGCTCGCGCGCATCCAGTTCGAAGCCGTTGCGGCGGTAGGTTTCGACCAGATCGACCATGGCCTGGCCACGATCGCGCGACTCGCCATGGATGTGTTCGAACAGCAGCAGGCTCATCGAACGGCCGCGGTCGAAACTGGCCAGCCATGCGGCCTGTGCATCCAGCGCATCGGTGTCCAGCAGCTGCTGCACGAAGCTGCGCAGCTGCTGGCGGCGGGCGGCGCCCAGCACCGGGGCGTCGCAGGCGGCGAGCAGTTCCTCGCCGTGCTGCCACAGTTCTTCACGGGGGTAGTCCAGCAGCACCCCGACCAGCTTGAGCACGCTCATCACACCACCTCCTTGCGGCGGTGGTTCGGGCCCTTGTCCACCACGAAGGTCGTGCTCTTGCGCTGGCCGAACAGGTCGGCCGGGCTGTCACCGTTGCAGCCGTTGCCGAAGGTGAAGCCGCAGCCGCCGCGCTCGCCGAAGGCATCGTTGGCGTACTCGCGGTGGCCGGTCGGAATCACGAAACGGTCCTCGTAATTGGCGATGGCCAGGTAGCGATACATCTCTTCGACCTGGGCAATGCTCAGCCCGGTCTGCTCCAGCACTGCGGTGTCTTCCACGCCGTCCACGTTCTTGGCCCGGCGCCAGGCACGCATCGCCATCAGCCGTTCCAGCGCACGCACCACCGGCGCCTCGTCACCGGCCGTCAGCAGATTGGCCAGGTAACGCATCGGGATGCGCAGCGAGGCCACGTCCGGCAGCTCGCCACTCATGCCCACGCGGCCACGTTCGGCGGCCGACTGGATCGGCGACAGCGGTGGCACATACCAGACCATCGGCAGCGTGCGGTATTCCGGGTGCAGCGGCAGCGCCAGCTTCCAGTCGATCGCCAGCTTGTACACCGGCGACTGCTTGGCCGCATCCAGCCAGCTGTCCGGGATCCCTTCCTTGCGCGCGGCGGCGATCACCGCCGGATCATTCGGGTCCAGGAAGATGTCCAGGTGGGCCTGGTACAGGTCCTTCTCGGCGGCCACCGAGGCAGCCTCGGCAATGCGGTCGGCGTCGTACAGCATCACGCCCAGATAGCGGATGCGGCCCACGCAGGTCTCCGAACACACCGTCGGCTCACCCATCTCGATGCGCGGGTAGCAGAAGATGCACTTCTCCGACTTGCCGCTCTTCCAGTTGTAGTAGATCTTCTTGTACGGGCAGGCCGACACGCACATGCGCCAGCCGCGGCACTTGTCCTGGTCGATCAGCACGATGCCATCTTCCTCGCGCTTGTAGATCGCGCCCGACGGGCACGCCGACACGCACGCCGGGTTCAGGCAGTGCTCGCACAGGCGCGGCAGGTACATCATGAAGGTCTTTTCGAAGGCGCCGTAGATCTCCTTCTGCACCTGGTCGAAGTTGTAGTCGCGCGAGCGCTTGCTGAACTCCGAACCCAGGATTTCCTCCCAGTTCGGGCCCCACTCGATCTTCTGCATGCGCTCGCCACTGATCAGCGAACGCGGCCGCGCGGTGGGCTGGTGCTGGCTGTCCTTGGCGGTGTGCAGGTTCTGGTAGTCGAAATCAAACGGCTCGTAGTAGTCGTCGATCTGTGGCAGGTCCGGGTTGGCGAAGATCTTGGCCAGCATGCGCCAGCGGCCACCGGCACGCGGCACCAGCTTGCCGGCGCGGGTGCGTACCCAGCCGCCGTTCCACTTGTCCTGGTTCTCCCATTCCTTGGGGTAGCCGATGCCTGGCTTGGTTTCCACGTTGTTGAACCAGGCGTACTCGACGCCCTCGCGCGAAGTCCAGACGTTCTTGCAGGTGATCGAGCAGGTATGGCAGCCGATGCACTTGTCCAGGTTCAGCACCATCGCGATCTGTGCACGGACCTTCATCACACCACCTCCTTGGCGGCGGCCGGTACGGCCTCGCCATCTAGCCAATCCACCTTGTCCATCTTGCGCACGATCACGAACTCGTCGCGGTTGGTGCCGCAGGTGCCGTAGTAGTTGAAACCGTAGGCCAGCTGCGCGTAGCCGCCGATCATGTGGGTGGGCTTGAGCACGATGCGGGTCACCGAGTTGTGGATGCCGCCGCGGGTCCCGGAAATCTCCGAGCCCGGCACGTTGATGATGCGTTCCTGGGCGTGGTACATCATCGCCATGCCCGGCATCACGCGCTGGCTGACCACCGCACGCGCGGCGATCGCACCGTTGACGTTGAACAGCTCGATCCAGTCGTTGTCGACGATGCCGGCGCTGCGTGCGTCGTCCTCGCTGATCCACACGATCGGGCCACCGCGCGACAGCGTCTGCATGATCAGGTTGTCGCTGTAGGTGCTGTGGATGCCCCACTTCTGGTGCGGGGTGATCCAGTTCAGCACGATCTCCTTGTTGCCGTTCGGGCGCTGGTTCAGCAGCGGCTCCACCGTGCGCGTATTGACCGGCGGCCGGTAGCCCATGAAGGCCTCGCCGAAGTCGATCATCCACTCGTGGTCCTGGTAGAACTGCTGGCGACCGGTCACCGTGCGCCACGGAATCAGCTCGTGCACGTTGGTATAGCCGGCGTTGTAGCTGACGTTGTCGTCTTCCAGGCCCGACCAGATCGGCGAGGAAATGATCTTGCGCGGCTGTGCCTGGATGTCACGGAAACGGATCGCCTCGTGCTCCTTGCCCACCGCCAG
This sequence comes from Stenotrophomonas maltophilia R551-3, assembly GCF_000020665.1. Lineage (NCBI taxonomy): Bacteria > Pseudomonadati > Pseudomonadota > Gammaproteobacteria > Lysobacterales > Lysobacteraceae > Stenotrophomonas > Stenotrophomonas maltophilia. The sequence continues at coordinate 2,511,536 of NC_011071.1, forward strand.
GTGGGTGTGCTCGCGGCCGGTGAACGTGCCCAGCGATTCCCACGCCTTCACTGCGACGTGGCCGTTGGTCTCCGGCGCCAGGTGCAGGATCACCTCGGCCGCGTCGATCGCGGTCGAAATGGCCGGACGGCCCTGGCTCACGCCCGCGTCGTGCACGGTGTGGTTGAGCTTGCCGAGGAATTCGACTTCGTGCTTCGTGTCCCAGCTCATGCCCTTGCCGCCATTGCCCAGCTTGTCCAGCAGCGGGCCCAGCGAGGTGAACTTGCGGTACAGATTGGGGTAGTCGCGCTCCACGACCGTCATCGACGGCATGGTCTGGCCCGGAATGGCCTCGCACTCGCCCTTCTTCCAATCAGCCACGCCGAACGGCATGCCCAGCTCGTTGGGGGTGTCGTGCAGGGTCGGCACCAGCACCAGGTCCTTCTCCACGCCCAGCACACCGGGCGCCATCTCGCTTACGGTGCGGGCAACTTCCTTGAAAATCTCCCAATCACTGCGCGATTCCCAGGCCGGATCCACCGCCTTCGACAGCGGGTGGATGAACGGGTGCATGTCCGACGTGTTGAGATCGTCCTTCTCGTACCAGGTGGCCGTGGGCAGCACGATGTCCGAGTACAGCGCGGTGGTGCACATGCGGAAGTCCAGCGTCACCAGCAGGTCGAGCTTTCCTTCCGGCGCTTCGTCGCGCCACTTCACTTCCTCCGGCTTGACCGCGCCCATCTCGCCCAGGTCCTTGCCCTGCAGGCCGTGGCGCGTACCCAGCAGGTGCCGCAGCATGTATTCGTGGCCCTTGCCCGAGGAACCGAGCAGGTTCGAGCGCCAGATGAACATCATGCGCGGGTGGTTCTGCTGCGCGTCCGGATCAGCAAAGGCGAAGTCCAGCGAACCATCCTTGAACTTTCCCAGCGCATAGTCGGCCGGGGCCACGCCGGCCGCTTCGGCCTCGCGCACCAACTGCAGCGGGTTGCGGTCCAGCTGCGGTGCGCTCGGCAGCCAGCCCATGCGCACCGCACGCAGGTTCAGGTCGGCCAGGCTGCCGCTGTACTTGCTCGCATCCGCCAGCGGCGACAGCAGCTCATCCACCTGCAGCTTCTCGTAGCGCCACTGCCCGGTGTTGAAGTAGAAGAACGAGGTGCCGTTCATGTGACGCGGCGGGCGGCTCCAGTCCAGGCCGAAGGCCAACGGCTGCCAGCCCGTCTGCGGGCGCAGCTTTTCCTGGCCCACGTAGTGCGCCCAGCCGCCACCGGTCTGGCCCACGCAACCGCACATGATCAACATGTTGATCAGGCCACGGTAGTTCATGTCGTTGTGGAACCAGTGGTTCATGCCGGCGCCGACGATGATCATCGAACGGCCATGGGTCTTGTCGGCGGTACGGGCGAACTCGCGGGCGATCTCGATCACTTCCGCACGCGACACGCCGGTGATGCGTTCCTGCCAGGCCGGGGTGCCCGGCACCATGTCGTCGAAGCTCGATGCCACGTTGCTGCCGCCAAAGCCACGGTCCACGCCGTACTGGGCCAGCAGCAGGTCGTAGACCGTGGCCACCAGGGTCTCGCCGCCTTCGGCCAGGGCCAGGCGGCGCACCGGGATGTTGCGCTCAAGCACGTCGTCGGCCGGCGCAGCGGTCCAGCCCTCCGACTCGATGCCACCGAAGTACGGGAAGCTGACCGCCTCGATGCCCTCATGAGCGTCGGCCAGGCTCAGGCGCAGGCGCGTATCGGCGCCATTGCTTTCCTTCTCCTCGATGTTCCACTTGCCCTTCTCGCCCCAGCGGAAGCCGATCGAACCGTTGGGCACCACGATCTGGCCGCTGCTCTCGTCCAAAGCCAGCGTCTTCCAGTCCGGATTATTGGCTTCACCCAGGCCACCCAGCTCGCTCGCACGCAGGAACCGGCCCGCTACCAGGCGGCCATCGTCGCGACGCTCCAGGCGCACCAGCATCGGCATGTCCGAGTACTGGCGGCAGTAGTCCTGGAAATACTGCGAGGGCGAATCCACATGAAACTCGCGCAGGATCACATGACCGAAGGCAAAGGCCAGTGCCGCGTCGGTGCCCTGCTTGGGGTGCAGCCAGTGGTCGGTCAGCTTGGCCAGCTCGGAATAGTCCGGGCAGATCGCCACCGTCTTGGTGCCGTTGTAGCGCGCCTCGGTGAAGAAGTGCGCATCGGGCGTACGCGTCTGCGGCACGTTCGAGCCCCAGGCGATGATGTAGCGGCTGTTGTACCAGTCGGCCGATTCGGGCACGTCGGTCTGCTCGCCCCAGATCTGCGGCGAGGCCGGCGGAAGGTCGCAGTACCAGTCGTAGAAGGACAGGCAGGCGCCGCCCAGCAGCGACAGGTAACGCGCGCCGGCGGCGTAGGACACCATCGACATCGCCGGAATCGGCGAGAACCCGACCACGCGGTCCGGGCCGTACTGCTTCACCGTGTACAGGTTGGAGGCGGCGATGATCTCGTTGGCCTCTTCCCACTGCAGGCGCACGAAGCCGCCCATGCCGCGGCGGGTCTTGTACGAACGCGCCTTCTCCTTGTCCTCCACGATGCTGGCCCAGGCATCGACCGGGGCCTTGCTCTTCCGTGCTTCGCGCCACAGGCGCAGCAGCGTGCCGCGGATCAGCGGGTACTTCAGCCGGTTGGCGCTGTACAGGTACCAGGAATAGCTGGCGCCACGCGGGCAGCCACGCGGTTCGTGGTTGGGCAGGTCCGGGCGCGTACGCGGGTAGTCGGTCTGCTGGGTTTCCCAGGTGACCAGGCCGTTCTTGACGTAGATCTTCCAGCTGCACGAACCCGTGCAGTTCACGCCGTGGGTGGAACGCACGATCTTGTCGTACTGCCAGCGGGCGCGGTAACTGTTTTCCCAGTCACGGCCTTCGCTCTTGGCGAATCCGTGGCCATCGGCAAAGGTCTGGGGGTCACGCTTGAAGAACTGCAAGCGATCGAGGAAATAACTCATCGGGGATCTCCCTTTGCGGACATCGGCATCGTGGCTGTGTGTGTCATCTGGCTGCGGTGCGTTTTCATGTCGTCAGCAGGGTGTCTCGGCACCGCGCCGGTAGTACCACCACCAGGTCACGGCCAGGCAGGTGACATAGAAAACGACGAACCCGTACAGCGCCATGTCGGGGCTGCCGGTCAAGGTGATGGACGAGCCGTAGCTCTTGGGAATGAAGAAACCGCCATAGGCACCGATCGCACCGGAGAAACCGACCACCGCGGCCGACTCGATGCTGGCCTGGTGCGCGGCCGAGGCCTTGCCTTCGGCGTTGTCGTTGGCCGACCAGCGCTCATGCAGGGTGCGGAAGATCACCGGAATCATGCGGAAGGTGGTGCCGTTGCCGATGCCACTGAGCACGAACAGCGCCATGAAGCTGAGCAGGAAGCCATGGAAGTTGCCGCCCTGGCCGTGACTGGGCAGGAAGTGCAGCACACCGAACACGGCGGCGATCATCAGCGCGAACACCCAGAAGGTCAGGCGTGCGCCACCCCAGCGGTCGGCCATGCTGCCACCCACCGAGCGCATCAATGCGCCCAGCAGCGGGCCGATGAAGGCGTAGGCCAGCGGGTTCACGTCCGGGAACTGGCTCTTCACCAGCATCGGGAAGCCGGCCGAGAAACCGATGTAGGAACCGAAGGTGCCGATGTACAACCAGCACATCAGCCAGTTGTGCTTGCGGCGGAAGATCACCGCCTGCTCGGAGAACGACGAGCGGGCGCTGGTCAGGTCGTTCATGCCGAACCAGGCCGCGATGGCGCACAGCGCGATGGCCGGCACCCAGATGAAGCCGGCGTTCTGCAGGAACAACGGCGCCCCGCCCTCCGCCGTGGGCTGCGGTGCACCACCCAGCGCACCGAACACGCCCACGGTGATGACCAGCGGGATCACCGCCTGCGCCACCGACACGCCCACATTGCCCAGGCCGGCGTTCAGGCCCAGCGCCAGGCCCTGCTTCTGCTTGGGGTAGAAGAAGGAGATGTTGGACATCGACGAGGAGAAGTTCGCGCCACCGAAGCCGCACAGAATTGCGATGGCCACGAACACCCCGTACGGCGTGGCCGGGTTCTGTACCGCAAAGCCGAGCCAGAGCGTCGGCGCCAGCAGCGAGGCCGTGGACAGCGCGGTCCAGCGGCGGCCGCCGAAGATCGGGATCACGAACGAATAGAAGATGCGCAGCGTGGCGCCGGACAGGCTGGGCAGCGCCACCAGCCAGAACAGCTGGTCGGTGCTGAAGTTGAAACCGATCTTCGGCAGGCTGATCGACACCGCCGAGAACAGCACCCAGACCGAGAAGGCCAGCAGCAGCGAGGGGATCGAGATGACCAGGTTGCGGGTGGCGACCCGCTTGCCGGTGCGCTCCCAGTAGCCGGGGTCCTCCGGCGTCCAGTCGCTGATGACGCGACCCGGACGGGCAGTGCTGCGGACAACAGAATCGCTACCGACGGTCATACATGGCTCCAAGGCTGTGGAATGACGTGGGTACTGCGTTTCAAGTTGTGACCCGTCGTCATGCAGCCATTAGGCCGCGCAGCAACAACGACGGGGTTGATCTGGATCAATCAGGGGCCGGTTTCCGCCGTGCCCCTGACAAATGTCAAACCGGTGAAGCGGTGTTGCGGCGGGTCACCCCGCGCTGGCGCACGCTGTCGCGCACGTCCACATCGAACTGCAGCTGAAGCTGGCCGCCATCTTCCAGGGCAATGTCGAATGGCAGCCCATCCCGGCACGGCAGCCGCGCCGCCAAGGCCTCGACTGCCGGGCGCGGCAGTACCAGGCGGCAGAAGGTGCCGCCATCGAGCAGCACCGGTTGATCGCCGCCATGCAGCGACACCGCCATGCCCCAGCCCTCGATGCCGCCAAAGCGGGTCATGTTCTCGACCGATTCACCGGCCAGCAGGCGCGCCAGTTCGGCCTCGTCCAGGCGAAGCCGTACTGATTGATCCTGCAACTGCACTTTCATGACGCAACATCCTCCCATTGTTCGGGGGTATTGCAGTTGACCAGGCAGGCTTCGTCAACGCTTTCCAGCAGCAGCGCGTGCATCTGCAGGCGGTGCTGGAAGGCCTGTACCGAGCGCGGCCTCTGCGCATCATCCAGCATCGCGGCCAGCACGCTACGAGTGGCATTGTCCACATTCAACAGCATGGGAAAGGGATGCCCGTCAAAGATCGTGCATGCGCCCCGCCCCTCGGCGGCCAGCCGTTGGAGCAGCCGCGGCGCCAGCAACGGGGTATCCACCGCTACCACCCAGGCCGGGCTATCGGGCATCTGCTGCATCACGCTGTGCAGTCCACCCAGGGGACCGCAGCGCGCCACCTGATCGGGGATGCCGCCGAAGGCTGGATAGTTGCCGCTCACCCACACCCGTTGGGCGCCGGCCTGCAGCAGCAGGCCGCGCATGTGTTCCAGCAGGGTGCGCCCCTGCCACGGCAGCAGCGCCTTGTCGCGCCCCATCCGGCTGGACAGGCCGCCGGCCAGCACGATGCCATCGATGGTTCCGCTCATTGCAGTAGAGCCACGCCATGCGTGGCTGCACCGGCATCAATGCGGGTGGTCGTGCACGTGGTCATGGGCATGTGCGGGTTCGTTGTCTGCATGGCACAGGCTGCAACCCTCGCTCCACTCGCTGTCGCCGTCCTCGTAATGCTCCTGCTTCCAGATCGGGCACTGGTGCTTCACCACCTCGATCAACTGCCGGCAGGCCCGGAAGGCCTCGTCACGGTGCGGGCTGCCCGCAGCCACCACCACCGCCACATCGCCGATGCCCAACCGGCCCTTGGCATGGGCTACATACAGCTTCAACTTCGGCCCGAACGTGGCCTCGACCTCTGCTGCCAACCGCTTGAACTCGTTCAGCACCAGCGGCTCGAACAGGTCGTAGGTGATCCCGTTCACCGGCCGGCCGATATTGACGTCGCGCACCTTGCCGATGAACACATCGATGCCACCGAAACCCGGATCGGACACCGCAGCGATGCCCTCGGCCGGATCGATCGCCGCCTGCGCGCGATCCACCACCTTGGCGATGATCTTCTCGCTCATGGCTCAGCCCCCGCTCACCGGCGGCAGGATCGCCACCCGGCCATCGTCGGGCAGCGCCTCGTGGTCACGCAGTACGCGTTGCTGGTCGGCAAACGCCGAGTAGTCCAGCAGGCCCGCGCGGAACCCCGGCCAGCGCGCAGGCAGCAGCTCGCGCAGCGCCTGGCGCAGATCGGCCACAGTGCCACCGGCCACCTCCACCGCGATTTCGCGGCTGGCATCCAGATCGGAAAACGCACCGAACAACTGCAGATTCACCTGTTTCATCATGACTCCTTGCTCGCCAGCTGCACCGGGTCATGGTGACCCCAACCCTGCACGCGCACCGGCGTGCCGGCAGCGGCCAGTTCTCCCTCGGCCTCCAGCACCACCCAAGCGTTGGCCTGCAGCATGGACATCAAACGGAACGACTCCTGCCCGGACAGCACGCGCGCACTCAGGCACCCCTGTGCGTCCACTTCCACCCGCGCACGCGCGTGGAAGCGCAGGCCCGGCGGCTTGCGCACGTCGGCCTGCAGCGGCAGCTGCAACACGGCTTCCGGTGCCAGCCCCAGCAGGCGGCGCAGCACCGGCTCGACGAAGAAGCGCTGGCCCACGGCGGCCGACACCGGGTTGCCGGGCAGGCCGAAATACAGCGCGCCATTGGGCAGCACCGCAAACAGCAACGGCTTGCCCGGGCGGATCGCCACCTTGTGGAACACGATGCGCGCACCACGTCCAAGCAGCGCATCGGGAACGAAATCGTAGCGGCCGGCCGACACCGCGCCGGTGCTGATCAGCAGCTGCGCGCCCGCAGCCAGCGCTTCATCCAGCACCGCGTTGAACGCGGCCACGTCATCACCCACCGTGCCCTGCCAGACCACCTCGGCACCGGCGGCCTGCAGCCGGCCGACCAGGTACGGCCGGTTGCTGTCACGAATCTGGCCGGATTCAAGCGTCTGCGCCGCCTCGGTCACCAGCTCCTTGCCAGTGGCGATCACCGCCGCCTTCGGCCGCGCCACTACCGCCACCTGGCCCACGCCAATGGCGTGCAGCAGGGTGCGCGCATTGATGTCCAGCACCTGCCCGGCCTGCAGCACACGCTCGCCTTCGCGCACATCCTGGCCGCGCAGGCGCACGTTCTGGCCCGGCTTCACCGTGCTCTTCAGGGCGATGCGGGTCGGGCGGCCGTCCTCGCTGGTAAGGATCTCCACGTTCTCGACCGGTACCACCGTATCCAGCCCAACCGGCATGCGCGCACCGGTCATGATTTCCCAGGCACCCTCGCCGCCCTCGGCACCGGCATCGCCTGCCGCCTGCCAGCCCTGCACCACGAATTCGGTACCGGCCTCGAACGTCGCGCCGTTGGCGCGCAGCGCGAAGCCGTCCATTGCCGAATTGTCGAACGGCGGCAGCGACTGCTCACTGATGATGTCACTGGCCAGAGTGCGGACGCCGGCCTCATGCAGCGGCAGGCGCTCGGCCGGCAGCGGCGTGGCCGCGTCCAGCAGGTGCTGCAACGCTTCGCTGTAGGCAATCATCAGTGGCCACCACCGTCGACCATCGCCAAGGCGTGGCCCAGTACCGGCGCCAGGATATCGAGGCACTGCGCCGCCGCCTTCGGGCTGCCCGGCAGTGCAAACACCAGCATGTTGCCCAGCTGCACCACCTCGGCGCGGCTCAGCCAGGCCATCGGCGTGTGCTGCGCGCTCAGTGCGCGCACCATCTGCGCCAGGCCATGCACCGGCCGCGCGTTCAAGGAACGCAGCGCCTCCGGGGTCAGGTCACGCGGGCCCAGCCCGGTACCGCCGGTACACAGGCACAGGCGCACACCCTCGGCCGCCAGCGCCTGCAGGCGGCCGGCCAACGGCTCGATGCCATCCGGCAATACCTCGGCCGCCACCACCTCGCCGCCCAGCTTTTTCACGCCGGTCACCAGGGTCGGGCCAGACACATCCTCATACGTGCCCTCGCTGGCGCGGTCACTCAGCGTGATCACCGCGCAGGCCGCGCCCTCCAGGCCCTTCGGCGCACGCGGCTTGAAGCGCGCGCGCTCGGCATCGTCCATGCCATCCGGGTGCAGCCACACGCCGCGCTTGCCACCTTCCTTGAACAGCAGGCGGATGCCTTCAATGCGCAGGGCCGGTTCCACCGGCTTGCTCAGGTCGTACAGGGTCAGCAGCGCCGCGTTGACGCCGGCCAGTGCCTCCATCTCCACGCCGGTGCGCGCCTCGCTGGCGCACTCGCACCACACGCGGATCGCCTGCCGTTCCGGCACCGCCGCGCAGAACACCTGCACCAGCTCCAGCGGCAGCGGGTGGCACAGCGGCATAAGCATCGAGGCCATCTTGGCACCCTGCAGGCCGGCAATCTCGGCCATCACCAGCGCATCGCCCTTGGGCAGGCGGCGCTCGACGATCAGCGGATAGGCCACCGGACCGGCATGCAGCTCGCCCACCGCCACCGCACGGCGGCGGGTGATGCGCTTGTCGCGGACATCGGCCATATGGAAGGCCGCATTCAATTCCCCACTCATCGTGTTGCTCATCCTCCGATGGAGGCCAGGTGCGGGGTCAGCCCGGTCTGGCCCTGGTGCAGTCCATGCCCGGCCGCTTTCAGGCCAAGCTGTGTGGTGATGCGTGCCAGCAGCGCGTCGTGGTCGTCGTCGCGCTGCAGCAGCGGGCGCAGCGGTACGCCGAACTCGCCGAACAGGCACAGCCGCAGGTCGCCCTTGGCGGTCACCCGCAGGCGGTTGCAGCCCTTGCAGAAGTCACGCGAATACGGGGCGATGATGCCGATGCTGCCGCGATGGTCGGGGTGGCCGAACTCACGCGCCGGGCCGGCATCGGCCGCGCGTGGACGCTCGTGCCAGCCTGCGGCAAGCAGCTGCTCGATCACCACGTCGGCACGCAGGTGGTGGCGCTGGAAATAGGCTTCGTTGTCGCCGGTGCGCATCAGCTCGATGAAGCGCACGCTGAAAGGACGGTCACGCAGGTAGTCCATCCACTGCGGCAGCTCGTCGTCATTCAAGCCGCGCAGCAGCACCGCGTTGAGCTTGATCGCCGGCAGGCCCAACGCCTGCGCCAGGGCCAGGCCCTGTTCGATCTCCGGCAGGCGGTCATGCCCGGTGATGGTCCTGAAGCGTTCGCGCTGCAGGCTGTCCATGCTCACGTTCAGCGCGGTCAGGCCGGCGCGGTGCCAGCCCGGCAGGCGACGCGGCAGCAACGTGCCATTGGTGGTGATGGCCACCTTGCGGATGCCCGGCGCCGCCGCTACGGTGGCGATGATCTCGTCCAGATCCTTGCGCAGGCTGGGCTCGCCACCGGTCAGGCGGATCTTGCTCATGCCCAGCGCGGCGAACGCGCGCACCAGGCGCGCGATTTCATCCACCTGCAGGAAGCGCGGGCGGCCATCGACCTGGTAACCGTCGGGCAGGCAGTAGCTGCAACGGAAGTTGCAGGCTTCGGTCAACGACAGGCGCAGGTACGGAAAGCTGCGTCCGAAACCGTCGGTGAGTTGGCTCATGGCTGGTCCACCTTGTTGCTCCACCGTCTTGCCTGTACCCGGAACGGCCCGGAAACCCTCGTCTGCTGGAACGATTGCCAGAGTACGCGGCAGTCAGCTCCATGGGCATGACTTAAATCAATCGTCTTCGGCCCCGCGCGGCAGGCGTTGTGGCAGCATGCGGCTTTCCGTGCAGCGGGCGTGTGACAACCCTCATGATGATGAACGATTTCCAGCAGCTGCTGCACGCCGCAGGCCAGCAGGCTGAACCGCAGCGCTTGCTGTTCGTATTCGTGCGCGCCGAGCTGCCCGAATCACCCACCGACGACCAGCGCGACCGGCATGACCGCCGTGAGGGCGGCACCCTGTCGCCGGTGCTGTGCGTGGACAAGCTGCCAGCCGAGGTGCCCAGCTTCAAGGCGCTGGCCACCGAATCCACCACCACCGGCATCGACTGGGACCTGGTGTTCGTGGCGGCGCTGGACGGTCGCGCCGGTTTCGCTCCCAACAGCGATGAGGCCGCCCGCCCGCTGAAGCTGATGGTCAACGCCATCCATGACGGTCAGATCGGCCGCTTCGCCGCCTTCGACCGGGGCGGCGAGCCTGTTCAGTTCTATTGAGCCACCAGCTGCAGGGTCAGGAAGAAGATCACCAGCACGGTGTTCAGCCCCCAGGCCACGGTCAGCCCGCGCGCGGCCACGCCCAGGTTGGGGTTGTGCGCAGTAGGCGCCGCCCGCCACACCGCCGGGATGATCCAGCCGGTATAGAGCAGCAGTACGGCAAATACCCCCAGCAGCAGCGGGGTGCGCTGGTTGGCCAGCGCCCAGAGGGCTACCGCCCACAGAATGTTGCTGGGAATGACGCCCTGCAGCCAGAACACGCTCCAGAGCCGGGAACGACCCTGCGCGTCAGGTGCCGGGTGCAGGGAAGCAGTGGCGGTCATAAGTCTCCTTCAGTTTAGGAAACGTGCCGGACCAGCCTGCGCTTGGTGGCTGGGAACGTCAACCCGCGTCGCACGTCACGCTTTGGCGTCGGCGGGTCCCCGCCATGCTCGACTCAGGCCCCCGCGGAGCCTGTCGCCATCACCCCTTCCCACCCGCTTCCCTCCCTCGCCCAACCTCGACACCTGTCGCAGATTGCACGGTTCGGGCGGATCACCACGCCAGCCAGCGCTGGCAGTGCTTAACAGCGTGGGAGAATGCCGAAAGCGTCTCCAATCGAGCGATGTTTGCAACTCTTCTGATTGGCATTGCACAGCGCCAGGGGCTCAGATGGCGTGCCACCGGAAAAGGGTGGCCGGGCTTCGAACACCCGAGTTGATGTTGATGTATGCGCTTGCCAGCCGGCGTCACCTCAGCGTGGCGCCGGCTGGCAATCCGTCTGCCGGCTATGGCGGGCGGTGCGTGGGGGCTTCCGGGCCCGCCGGACTGACATCAACCCGGTGTTCGAACCACGTACCGCCCGCCACTTTTATGGGTGGCGGCTACCGATTGCCCTGCACGGAGCCTTGCCATGAACGAATCGGACTTCCCGCATCTGCACGCCTATCGCAGCACCGCCCACGACGACGGTTCGCCACAGGCTGTGCCCGCAGTGGACAGGAACACCTTCATTGCCAACCTCCATCGCATCGGCGTCGGTGCGGCGGCCGATGGCCAACCCTGGCCGGAGCGGCATCAGCTGCCCGGGCGCTGCCTGGCCCTGGCCGATGCCGATTGCGCGTTGAGCGGGTTGCGGGTAGTGCTGGAAATGCTGCTGGCGGCGGAGCGCACCCGGCAGAACGGCGAACCGGAGCAGTACGTGGGCGACCGGGTGATGGAGGGGTTGGTCATGGCTTGCCAGTCGTTGTGCGCGCAGGCGGAGGGGCGGTTGCAGCCCGAAGGGTGAACGCCAGGCGCAACGGCCTTCAGCGAGGAACGCTTTCAACAGGCGTCAATGCTCGCTGAAAGCGCTTCTCAGATCGACGCCGATGATCGGAGAGAAGTCCACCTTGCACAGCTCCAGCTCGAAGAGTTGATCGTGATTATCCAGGCACAGGGTGACTCTCACCGGCACGCCGTCGGCATCGGCAAGCATGGCAGTGGCAATATCACTGCCGAAAAGCTGGGTCGTGCTGGACAGGAACACCACGCCCCCGAATCCGACGACCTCCACGTCCTCCACCTGGGCGAGCGCCAGATCCTTCAACAACCGTTCGGACAGTTCGGTCGTCTCAGGCAGCAGCCTGTGGATGAGAGAGACCTCGTCGGGGGTGAGGAATCTGGGCACGGGATGTCCTTCAGGGCACTGCACCCGCCATCGGCAGATGCTCGATCCGCCATGTCCTGGCGTAGATGAGAATGACGCTTCCGGTCGAGCTGGTCTCGAGACGGAAACACTTCAGGCCGGACAGCGGATAGCCGACCGCCTTCCAACGATCAAGAAGATCAGCAAGTCCCGGCTCGTTATCGTCAACCCTGGCGAACTCAATTCGCTCTTCACCCAGTAAAACTGGCAGAGCGTTCTGCGCGAGCAGACATCCTGTGCAGCATGAGCCGGATAGGAAACAGCCATGACAACGCATCGATGGAGAAGTTCTTCCAGCGACAGTAGCGGGAACATACAAAGCAGAGGATCTAAAGCAATCACGACGAGACACGCGCAAACGTCGCCCTGCACATCGAGATGTTCTAGAACCCAAGACAGCGCCACGGCTCCAGCGACGAGCCGCCCCAATAAAGTTCGAGACGCAGCAGGCACTTGGCGGCTGATGGCTACCCGGGAAACACTGGACGATTAACCTTTGGATCAGGCCCCGCCCAGCTTCTTAACATTCTTCTCCTTCACCACGTCCAGCATCGATTTGACCGCCTCAATTCCATGATTCAGGGCCACTATTAGAGAATCGCAAAGTTTCAGATCATGATCATCCAACGCCGGGACTAGTTCCTTCAGCAACTTCAGCGCTAGATCCGTCTTCCCCAATAGCGCCAATGCAGTTGCATGATTGATATGAGCGTGAGCACCTCTCAAGCCCCGCGTCTCAAGAAATGATGCAAATTCCATCAAGGTCATTGAAGACTTCGCTTCAATAACGTTTCGCAGCTCGATCGATGAAAGAATGCTCTCAACCACATCATCGTCTGCCATTTGATCCCTTCCGATAAACGGCCGATCCGCGATTCGGCTGCTGTAGGAAAGATGCGGCCCAAAGGAGTCAAACAATGGAAATACAAAATTCCATACATAGAGCCCCCTTGGGACGAACTCCAGAACAATTCCTTGTGCCACATAGTCATAGTCACTTCGGAAAAAATATCCGCTTGACCCGCCGATCAGGCCGGACCTTTTCCGCAGAAGGCTGCAAATGTATCGCTTGTTCATCTTATCAACGGCCTTCAGGCTTAAGTTCCACCACGAGAGTTCCCTCGGGGAGATTCTTGACGTACTTATTGTACTGATCCCAGGAGATGTAAGCCCAACCAGTCTTCAGATCGAAGATGGCTTGAGGTGCATCAACTGGGCCGTACACAGCGTCCGCCCGTGAGGACCCCGGGTACCCATACCTAACAACCCTACGGCCAGCGTAGCTCACCTCAGTCGCATACTGAGACGTCGGGCATGTGGTATCCACCAGGCGCTTGAACTCACTATGGATGAGCGTTCCGCGTATCCAAGGCAGTGAGCAACGCCATCCACAGGTGGCGTCAATGGTGGACGCTGCTTGGTTTGCCAGCCTCTGGAGCCGATTTCCGACCGCCTGCAACTCCGGTGAAACAGGTACGGCCTGAGGTATGTATTTTTTATCGGCCAAGCCTAGCGGATCGACACGGCCAGTGGGATCTCCGCTTCCATACGCGAACGAGTTCAGTCCACCCATCAACCCAATCGGATCGCTCTGGGTATACCGCCCCACTGCCGGGTCGTATTCCCTCCGATAGTTGTAGAACAGCCCACTCGCATCCGTCGCCTGTTGGCCCGGGAATCGCAGCGCCAACTCGAATGCCACGCCATCGCCGTCCGGGTCGGTACTCGGAATCTGGTTGCCGAACACCTCGCTCTTGTTGCTCCACTCCCAGATCGCCACATCGCGCGCCGGGTCGATCACCACGCGCGGCGTACCCAGATGGTCCGGCTGGATGTAGGCCAACTCCGGCACACCTGCGCTTGGCACGCTGATCAGCGCCACCGGGTAGTTGTCCAGCCAGATGGCCTGCTGCTGCGCCTGGCCCGTGGCCGAGTAGTTGCCCAGCCACTGCCCTGCTTCGTTATACAGGGTGATCTGTGCAGCGCCACCAGCCGGGGTGCGCAGCACGCGCTCGCCGCGATGGTTGTAGGCGTAGCTTTCCAGTACGGCGTTGCCTTGCTTCACCGCGTTCATGCGGTTGGCATCGTTGTAGATGAACGTCTTGCCGCCGATGCTGGTGGTGTTGCCCACCGCGTCATGGTTGCGCGCTTCACCATCCACCGCAGTCAGGCGATGACTGGTTGCGGGATAGGTGTAGCTGGCAGTGCCCGCCGAAGTGGTCAGCGCGGTGCGATTGCCGGTGGCGTCGTAGGCATAGGTTTCAATCGGCGTGCCGGTCGCACCGTCCTGGGTCTGGGTCAGGCGACCCAGCGCGTCGTAGGCGTACTTGGCCAGTACCGTCGAGCCAGTGCCGTTCTTCAGCTCGGTGATCGAACCGACCGGATCATAGCCGTAGCCCAGCGACAGGCCATCTGCGGCCGGGTCATGTACCGCCTGCGGGCGGTAGTCCAGATCCAGCGGACGCTGCAGCTGGCGGCCATTGCCGTAGGTCCAGCCGGTCGCCGGACCGAAGGCTGCATAGCTCACGTTGTTCACCACGATCTGGCGCGCCTGGCCGGGCCGGGTCAGGCCGATCTGGCTGATGCGGCCCTGGATATCACGCACGTAGTCGGCCACGCTGCCGTCGGGGTAGGTCAACGCAGTCAGACGGCCCGACTTGCTGTAGGCGTAGCGCAGCGTGCTGGCCACACCATTGACGGTCTGCACCTTGCGGGTGACCTGACCGAAGCGGTCATGGCAGTACTGGGTGCTGCCGTTGGCATGCAGCACCTGCCCCAGCCGCCCCTTGGCGAAGCGCTCGTCGGCGGCGCAGGCCGCTGGCGCCACGTCATAGCTGTAGCCTACGTCCAGATTGGGGTCCGGATAGGCGACTCCGATCAAACGGTTCAGCGCATCGTAGTGATAGGTGGCGGTGACGCCGCGCGCGTCGGTAGCGGCCTTGCGATTGCCTGCCGCGTCCACGGTGTAGCTGCTGGCGCCACTGTCCGGGCTGACCTGTCCGGTCAGATCACCGAAGCCGTTGTAGGCGTAGGTGGTGTGCAGGCCCTTCGGATCAGTGACCTGGGTGACCTGGTCCAGCGCGTTGTACTGGCTGCGGATCTCCGCCGCGACGCCGCCCACGTCCTGCAGGGTCTGGGCCAGGCGGTTCAGCGGGTCGTACTGCTGGCTGGTCACGCGCTGCAGTGCGTCGGTCACCGTCTGCAGGTTGCCGTTGGCATCGTAGGCAAAGCCGGTAGCGTGATTGCCTGCGTCCTTCAGCGCGGTCAGCTGGCCGAGCGTGTTGAACGTGCGTGCCAGGGTACGGCGCAGCGTGCCACCGGTGTCCAGCGTGTCTTCCTTGAGGCGGTTGCCGGCATTGTCCAGTGTGTAGTGAATCGTGTTGCCTGCGTTGTCCTCGATGTCGGTCAAGCGCAGCGCAGCATCGTAGACGTAGGAAACGCTGCTGCCATCCGGCTCGGTGATCTTCTGCACCTGGCCCGTCGGCCAATAGCTCAGCTGGGTGACCCGATCCTCGGCAGTGGTCGCGCCGCGTACGGTGATCGAGGTCGGCCAGCCGCGAGCATGGTACGTGTAATCGGTGACCACGCCGTTGGCGTCCTTGACCGACAACGGCCGCCCGAACGCGTCGTAGGCCAAGGTCTCGACCGTCTGGCCCAGCGCATTGGTCACGCTGCGCAGGTCGCCCTTGCGATAGCTGCAGGCGCCATTGGCCGCGCATCCCGCATCATCCGCCGGGTAGTAGGCGTAGGTAACGGCATCAACCACATCCGTGCGCGGACCATCCACACTCTTCAGCAGCCCTTCCACAGGGCAGCTCCCTGCCGCAGCCACGTCCGCAGCTTCGCAATACGTGTAGCTGGTGATGCGCGTCTGACCGGACGCGATGTCGGTCACCGTGTTGGTTGTCGGCTGTCGCCGGGTATTGAAGGACGTTCGGGTTTCACGATTGCCGATGCGGGTGGTCAGTACCGCATTGGTTTCGACGTCGCGCGCGGTGGTCACCACCCGCTGTTCGGGCAGGCCGACCGCTTCGGTCACGGTATGGATGCTGACGGCACGACCGCTCACCGGATCGGTGCCCTGCGCATAGGTGTGCTTGGTCTGGATGCCGCGGCGATCGGTGTAGGTATCCAGACGCCGGCGGAAGTCGACACTCTGGTCGTAGTAGGTTCGGCTGACGGTTCCCTGCGAATCCGTCAGGCCGGTCACCTTGCGCGACGGCGCAGTGTCGCCGCCGGGTGTCAGGGTGTAGTCGGTCTGCCGCCCAAGCGCGTCGGTCACGACCGCACCGCCATTGGGGCTATAGGCCAGCGTCACGCCATCGGCACCGCCGGCGTGCTGACTGGAAATGACACGGCCGTCGGAATCATAGGTAAAAGTGCTGTAGCGACGCCCGTCCTCCGCCGTGATGCCGGTCAGATGCTGGGGGAAAGCTTGGTTCTCGTAGTGATACGTGCGCACACCGCCACCCGCATAGGTCACCGTGGCAACCTGGTTCTGCGGCGTGTAGGTATAGGTGGCGAGCGCAATGCCTTCGACCAGTACCGAACTGATCAGCGCCTCATAGTCGTTGGACTGGTGGACGAACTCCAGCGTGCGGCCACTGCTGTGGGTGACGGCCGCAAGGCGGTCGCTGTCATCGTAGATATAGGTCAGCGACGTGGCATCCGGGAAGCGCTTGGTGATCAGACGCCCGTCCGCGCCGAAGGTCGAGATGGAACCCGCCGAATACAGCGTCCAGTTACCGTTCTGGACGAGACGATCACCACTGTCGTCGTCCGCCTCATAGGCTTGGCCGATCTTCTTGAATGCACGCTGGAAACCGGTGCTTTCAATGATGCCCACACTGTCAACGCCATCCAGTGCCAGGTGGGCGCCCAGCGAATGGGTCCAGCCATAGCCAAAGCCGCCGGATGAGGTGGAGATGCCGGAGTGATAGAACCGCGTCAGCGCGATCCAGCCCAGATCGAAGTCCGGCGCGATCTCATACTTCTCGCCCGTTTTAACATCACATGGGTTGCCGACATTGCCGTCGCAGGTACCGCCGTTGGAGGCCGGGTCATTGTCGGGAATCGGACTCATGTTCGCAGCTGTATCCTTGCGGGACATGGGGCAGTTACCGTTGCCGCCATCCTTGTCGCACTTCTGCGACTTCGAGGTGATGGTCGCAACGAAGTCCTCGTTGACGCAGGCGTTGTGCTTGTTGGACCACTGCGTAAGCGGAACAGGGCAATCAAGGCGGCGCTTGCGGCCGAAGGCCGCCTGACTCACGTGGGGCGTGCAGGGCGATTCGGCCGTGTTCTGCCCAATCATATGCGTGATCTGATAGAACCTGGACTCGACCACCCCCTCCATTTCGGGCACACCCGAGAACCAGTCTCCCTGTGGAGTCACAGCAGCACCCGGACAGACAGGATTGGTGGCCTGGACGCGCGCGAGATAGCTCGCGACCATCGCCTCTTCGGTCGTAAATTCCGCCGTGGCCAGATAGGTCCAGTCTGGATCCGAAGGTTGCGCCTTCCCCATCCAGTAGGTGATCGACGTGTTTCCGTTCAAGTCCACGACTTTCGACTTGATCTTGTCGACAGACTGCCAGCCGAACTGGAACTCCGGCGGGAACGGGCTGGGCGCCGGCAGGTTCTTGATGGCGGCCACCGCCGCCTGTTGGGTCTTGTATTGCGTCGCATCGCCACCGGGCTGCGAAATGCGCCAGGTGATCTTGCTTTCCTGAGCCTGTGCCACCGCAGGGGCGAAGCAGCCGACGGCAACAATGGCCAGCGCGGCACGCGAGAAGCTCTTCAGTCGTTCCAACACCCCTGTTCTCCTTCCTGGACGAACACAGCGCCGGCGGGAACGAGAACGCGGAGGTGTTCCCCACGTCATGCTTCGGATCGTCCCTGGTCCGGAATGCGGCAGTTGCCACATGCCGCCTTTATCGTTGAGGACGCTCGCACATTCAAGTGTGGAGTCGCGTAACCGGTCACAGATTCAAGCATCCGTGGCCATTCAGCGGCCTACGCCCGGCTCCCATGACTTCTTCTACAGGGAGTCCGTGTTCATAGCTCACAACACCACCTGCACAACTGCCGCACACGCCCTGCTCTTCTCGGGATTCACGCGCGGCTCGCACCGCTACCTGGCAACCGGCCACACCCTCCAGCGCGAGGACCCTGCTTCGGTGGTGGCCGCGATTCAATCGGTCTCCGGCATCTTGGAGTAGCCGTTCCAGGCAACGGCTTCCCCGGTTGTTCCCGGCTACTGCCCACGCAGGCGCACCGCAAAGTACCGCGCCGGGGAAAGGCCAAGCGCCTTCTTGAACATGGTGATGAAGGCCGTCACCGACTCATAGCCCAGCGTCTCGGAAACGCGTTGTACCGGTGCACCACCGGCGAGTTCACGAATGGCGATGAGCAGATGCAGCTGCTGCCGCCAGCGCCCGAAGGACAGACCCGTTTCTCGCTCAATGAGCCGGGTCAACGTGCGCTCTCCCAAGGCCAGGCGCATGGCCCACTGGCTGATGGTGCTGCGGTCTGCCGGGTCAGCCGACAGCGCCGCAGCCAGCGCACGCACCTTCGGGTGATGGCTGACGGGCAACGACAGGTGCTCGGCCGGCATTTGTACCAGCTCGTCCAGCAACACCCGCGCCAGCCGGTCGGTATGGCTGCCATGCGGGTAGTCCAGTGGCGCGTCGGCCAGGTGCAGGATCATCTCGCGCAGCATCGGGGAGATCGCCAGCGTCACGCACTGCGCTGGCAGTTCGACGACGCCGGGCTCGACGAACAGGTAGCACAGGCGCGCGTTGGCGGTGGCGCGGTTGCTGTGCGGCATGCCACCCGGAATCCAGACGCCACACTGGGGCGGCACGATCCACAGTGCATTGGCCACTTCGCAGGTCACCGCCCCATGCAACGCAAGAATGAGCTGGCCCTTGCGGTGCTCATGTACGGGAATTTCTGCGTCGTGCTCGGCCACCTGAAGGCGGCTGGCGACCGCCGGGCGATCGGTCTCGTCCGGGTCCAGGTCAAAGCCGGGGAGCGAAATGCGAGCCATTCTCACATTGACCGGTTTTAGCGATTGGTTGTCATTGTAGCGAAATTCGCCAGTGCGACCGATCACTAGCATGAGCCGCATGCACGCCCCCACCCCATTTCGCCCCAACGTGCGCCAGGCATTTGCACGGTTGAAGAGCCCCGCCCTCAGGACCGACCAAGAGGCGGTGCTGTTCTCGCTCAAATGCCTGCTCGCCGCGTCGCTGGGGCTGTATGTCTCTCTAAGGATCGGCCTGAATCGCCCGTTCTGGGTGATCGGCACGGTCTATCTGGTGTCGCAGCCCCTTTCCGGGGCGACGCTCAGCCGCGGCCTGTTCCGCCTGCTCGGTACCGTGGGCGGGGCCATCGCCACCGTCGCGCTGGTGCCACGCTTCGCCAATGCGCCCCTGGTGCTGAGCGCCGCGCTGGCCACGTGGATGGCGCTGTGCCTGTATCTGGCGATGCTCGACCGCACGCCACGTGCGTACGCGTTCCTGCTGGCCGGCTATACCACCAGCCTGATCGGGTTTCCTGCGGTGATGGTGCCGGGAGACGTGTTCACCATCGCCATCACGCGGGTGCAGGAAATCTCCATCGGCATCCTGGCCGCCACCCTGGTACATGCGTTGGTGCTGCCGCGCCGGGTCTCGATGCGCGTGCACGCGCGGGTTGCCGCCGTGCTGGATGATGCGGAACGATGGACACGCGACATGCGCGCCGGTGCATCGGACACGGTGCTGGCGTCGGACCGCTCGAAAGTGGCAGCCGACCTGCTCGAGCTGCATGTACTGTCGATCCACCTGCCCTTCGACAGCGCCCATGGCGTGGCCCAGGTGCAGATCCTGCGTGCCCTGCATGACCGGATGCTGGACGTACTGATGCTCTCCAGCGCGGTGGAAGATTCCCTCGCCCGGCTGCGCTCACCCCAGGCCAGCGCGATGGATGCAACAGGCTGGCGCGATCTGCTGCAGGCCGGCCTCGCCGCGCAACAGGCCGAACTCGACCTCGCCCACGCCGACTGCCGCGTGCTGCAGGCGCAACTGCACACTGCCCGCCCCGACTGGCACCGGCATGTACCTGCTCGCCTTGCGCGACATGCGCAGGGTGCGGTACTTCACCGGGATCATCGGCTTGCCCTGCGCAGCGCGCTGGGCGCGTTCGTCGGCATCCTGCTGAGCTGCGTGCTGTGGATCATTACTGGCTGGTCGGAGGGCGCCACGGCGGTGTCCATCATCGGCACTGCATGCGTCCTGTTCGGCACCCTCGAAGCGCCGGCACCGCATGTCATGCGCTATCTGCTGGGGTCGTTGATTGGCGTTGCCGTCGGCCTGCTCTACGGTCTGCTGATCTTCCCCGCGCTGTCCGATTTCGTCGGCCTGATTGCCGCGCTCGCGCCTGCGCTGCTGCTGTGCGGATCGTTCCTGGCCCGGCCATCCTTCATCATGGCTGCGCTGGGCGTGGTGCTGACGTTTCCGCTCATCGCGGGACTGGGCGCGACCAATACGGTCAACATCGTCGGCGCACTCAACAACAGCGTTGCATTGTTCGTCGGTACGGCAATGGCACTGTGCAGCATGCAGTTGTTCCAGACCGCCGATGCGGGCCGCAACCGCGCACGGCTGGAGCGTTCGATCCGTCGGGACATCGCACGACACGCCGCCGGACAAGGTGATATGACCCGCGCCTGGCTCAGCCGCATGCTGGATCGAATCGGGCTGCTCGCTCCCAGGTTGCAGGGCCGTTCCAACGCAGCACACGACCTGCGAGCGTTGTTTGCGGACGTTCGTGCGGCACGTGCATCCAGCCAATTCCGCACACTGAACAAGTGCCTGGACGACCCGCACGTTCGGGCGCTTCACGCGGCGCTGATCGAACGCGTCACCGCACATTTCAGGATTCGCGCCCACTCACCACGCAGTGTCGACGCCCATCTTCTGGAACTGGTGGACCGCGTGCGCGAGGCAGCGGCAGCCAGCGCCGAGGCCGATCAAGGGTATCTGCTGCACCTGCTCTGCGGGTTGCGCCGCGACCTGCTGGTCCCCCCGCTCGCCCATCGACACTGACAGCATGCTCTCTGATCTTTCCATTGATGGCGTGCTCATTCCCGGCCTGCTCGCCGTGGCCGCCGCTGCGCTGGCGCTGTCGGTGCTGACCTCACGTCTGCTCGCCAGCCTCGGTCTGTACCGGCTGCTCGTCGCGCGGCCGCTGGTGGGCCTGTCCCTGTTCGTGATCCTGGCGGAGCTGATGATCCGGCTCTCGCCCCTGCTCGAGAAATGAAATGAAACACCTGCTTGCTGTCATCGGGCGCTGGAGCGCAACGCTGGGCGTGTGTGCGCTTGCCGCCATTGCCGCGCTCTCCATCTGGAATCGTTACGAAATGCGCCCGTGGACGCGGGATGGGCGGGTGCGCGCCGATGTGGTGCGCGTTGCATCGGACATGGGGGGGCTGGTGACCCAGGTGCTGGTGCACGACAACCAGCGGGTGAGCGCCGGACAGCTGCTGCTGGTACTGGATCAACCGCGCTTCGCTGCCGCGCTTGAGAAGGCCGACGCAGCGGTCAGCAGTGCACGCGCGACGCTGGCGCTGGCCCGCCGCGAATCGACGCGGGACAACGCACTTGGCAACCTGGTCGCCTCGGAAACACGCGAACGCAATGCCGCCAAGGTCGATACCGAGCTGGCTGCGCTGGCGCAGGCACGGGCCGAACAGCGCGTTGCCCAGCTCAACGTGCAACGCACCGAGGTGCGCGCGACCACCGATGGCATCATCACCAACCTGGACCTGCACGCGGGCGACTACCTGCAACCCGGTGCGCAGGCGCTGGCGCTGATCGACACCCGCAGCCTGCGAATCGAGGGCTACTTCGAGGAAACCAAACTGGCCTGCATCACCGAGGGCGATGCCGCCGTGGCCCGACTGATGGGCGACGACCGCGACGTCCGCGGACACGTGGACACCATCGCCGCCGGCATTGCCGACGATCAGCGCTCAAGCACCCACAACCTGCTGCCGGCCGTGGCGTCGACCTACACCTGGGTCAGGTTGGCACAGCGCATCCCGGTACGCATCCATATCGATGATGCTCCGCCGGATACGCGTCTGATCGTGGGTCGCACTGCGAATGTGACCATCACGCCCTCGGCACGGGGAGCCTGCAAGTGAGCGTGCGAACAGTGCGTGGTGGGCTGCTTGCCCTGCTGCTGCCGATGACGGCCTGCGTGTCCGGCCCCGACTATCACCTGCCGGCGAGCGCTGTCGCAGCCTCCCCACGGGCGGCGCGGGCCTTTGTCTCGGGCCAGGAGGCATCGTTCAGCCACGACGCGCCACCGGATCGATGGTGGCAACTATATGGCGACCCCCAGCTAGACGCCCACGTGCGCGAAGCACTGGCGGCCAATACCGACCTGCGCGCCGCCGATGCCAACCTTCGGCGCGCCAGCGCAACCGTGCTGGAGTACCGCGCGCGCGGCTCCGTGCAGGCCGAAGTGGATGCGTCGGGCACGCTCACCCATGCCGGTGGTTACACCCAGGCGTCGGCCGCACCGCAATCCTATGCGCTGGGCCTCCACCTCTCCTATCCGCTGGATCTCGCAGGCGGCATCCGCCGCGGCATCGAGGCCGCCAACGCAGACGCGGAGGCTGTCGCTGCGGCACGGGACCAGGTCCGCGTGGTCGTCGCTGCTGCCGTCACCCGTGCCTACCTCCGGGTGTGCACCAGCAATCACACGCTCACCGCAACCCGGCAAGTGCTGGCGATACAGCGCGCCACGCTGGAGGCAACCCGGCGCCTGGCTGCAGGTGGGCGCGGAACGGACTTCGATGTCAGCCGTGCCGGTGCCGCCGCCAACCGCAGCGCAGCGGGGATACCGCACCTGCTGGCCGAACGCCAGGCCACACTGTTCGAACTGGCCGCATTGATGGGCAGGCTCCCGGCAGACTATCCCAGGGAGGCCGAAGCGTGCCCGCAGCCCCCTGAGCTGGAGCAGGCGCTGCCGGTCGGTGACGGCTGGCAGCTGCTCCAGCGGCGCCCTGACATACGCGCAGCCGAACGCAGCCTGGCCGCCGCAACTGCAATGATCGGCGCCGAGACGGCGGGTCTCTATCCGCAGATCACCCTGGGCGCCTCTTCGGGCGTGGCCGGCACACCGGCGCATCTGCTGTCGGCTGACGGCTTCGGGGCGAGCACCGGCCCCGTGCTGTCATGGCACTGGCCCAACCGCCGCGTGGCGAAGGCCCGCATCGCTGCGGCCGGTGCCAATGCAGATACAGCTCTCGCGTCCTTTGACAGCATTGTGCTGCAGGCATTGCGCCAGACCGAGACCGCACTTTCTGCCTGCACACAGGAGCTCGAACGCGAGCACAGCCTGGCGCAGGCGCGGATGGACGCAGCGCGGGCCGCCGGGCAGGCACAGCAGCTCTACCGATTCGGCAGGATCGATTTTCTCGATGTGCTTTCGGCCCAGGCCGCGCTGGCAGATGCGGAGTCCGCGTTGGCCACCTCGCGCGCGCAGCGCATTGACCGCCAGATGGATCTTTTCCTGTCCTTGGGTGGTGGCTGGGCCACAACGGATTCAGCCTCGGGCGGGGTCCAGTGACCCGTTGCCTGGCAGCGACTGCAGGCCGCGCCGTCTGTTCAGAAAAGTACCGCCTACACCCGTATTCATTCACATGGATTGCCCTATATTCCCGCCACAGCGCCGCATGCTGCGGCCATGACGGAGGCGTCTCCATGAAGACCACACGTTTGCTTGCCATCGCATTGAGCGCAGCCACCGCGTTGACCGCGGCCCCCGCGTTCGCCGATCCGCCGCACCACGCCCGCGGCAACGGCCCGCCCCCGCATGCGGGCGGCCCGCATAACCGTGATGCGCCGCCGCCGGGCTGGCAGAAGAAGGCCTGGCGACGTGGCGAGCGCCTGTCGTGGGCCGAAGTGGACCGCCGCTACTGGGTAGACGATTACGCGCGCTATGACCTGCGCGAGCCGGGCCGCGACCGGCGCTGGGTGCGGCAGTCGGACAACGAGTACTTGTTGGTGGAGATTGCCACCGGGCTGATCATCGATGCGCTGCATCGCTGAAGCGACCTGCAGCGTCCCCACACGGAGCGATTGACTTCGGTGCGGACAACTTACGACCGGGGTCACCCCGGTTGGCGGCGCCTGTGCCCACTGCGCCCAATGTGCTTGCGTGACGGCCCGGCATTCATGCCGGGCCGCAGTGCGCCGTCAAACTCTCCATGAGGTGCAGGATGCGCAATGGAATGGGACCGAAACTGGTGATCGCCTGCCTGGCGCCCTCGCTGTTGCCCCAGCGGCGGCAACAGCGGCCGCAACGCCGGGCGATCGTGGGCAGGACTTCGTGCAGACACAGGCCATCGCAGCGCGCTGCCAAAAGACCCTGCCCGGCCTGGAACTGCAGCTGCAGGAGGGCCGCAAGCACTGGCTGTCGACACTCGACGCTGCCCAACTGCAGGCCGCCGAGGCCTATGCCAGCAGCCAGGAAGGCAAGGCTCTGGAAAAGGGTGTGGAGCAGGATGCCTCCCGGGCCTTCGGTCGCAACCCCCTGTCCGCGGCAGCGACCTGCGTTGGCCTGCTCGCCGAGTACGGCCCGGCCCATCCGCTGCCTGCCGCCACGGCAATGCCGGCCGACCGGGTGCAGCACTACAGCTGCACTTTGCGCCGATGGCGCTGGCCCGGTTGCAGTGCGCCCGCCTGGAGGACATCGACGTGACAGCCCAGCCCGACGGTTCGGAAACCTGGCAGTACCGGGCCTGCGGCCGGACCGAATCCGTTCGCATGGCCCCGCTCGGACAGAACTGGTCGATGAGCGATGCGGACCGCAATCGCCTGTTCGACGCGCTCACCGGGTAGGTTGGACTGCACGCAAGGACGATGTATCCACCCGCCTACGGACGGTGATGCGCCAGCGCCGCCTCCCATCCTCAGGACCCCATGATGCCCAACGCACGTGTACGCTTCGCCGCCCTCGCCCTCTTGCTCCCGGCATGCCTGCCGGCCTACGCCGCACAGAACGCACCCGCCGACGTCAAGGCCATCGAACAGGTGATCGAATCATTCCGCATCTCGCTGATCAACAAGGACAAGCCGACCTACATGGGCCTGTTCTTCTCCGACAAACCCGAAGACATCGGCTGGCAGTACGTTTCCGAAGATGTGCGCCTGCAGGACATCCGCAAGGCCAAGCCCGATGCGATCAAGGCGCGGCGGATTCCTTCCAACAACTTCATTGCGCTGATCGACGGCGTCGTTGCCTCGCCGAAACCGACGGAAGAGAAGTTCTCCAACACGAAGATCGAGACCGATGGCGACGTGGCCTCGGTGTCGTTTGACTACAGCTTCCACGACGATGGCGTGAAGACCAACTGGGGCAAGGAAATGTGGCAGCTGGTCCGCACCGAGCGGGGCTGGAAGATCTTCTCGGTGATCTATTCGATCCGCGATTCACGCAGCCCGGCCGAATAAGTGATCTGTCAGACTGGTGCCCACCGTACACCCACGCCAGCCAGACCCGATGACACGGATTGCAGACCTCAACGCCGACCAGCTCGCCCACCACGCGCTCAACATCTTCATCGCCCAGGGCCGTCACGTGGAAGGCGCACGCGTGATCTACCGGGCGCTGCAACTGGACCCGCATCATCCCGGTGCGCTTCGCTGCCTGAGCGATTTCCTGGCCCACGAGGGCACCGAGCCCTTCGCGGCAGTCACGCTGGAACACGCCCTGTCCGGTGCCGTTCCACTGAATGGCGATGCGCGCCGGACGCTGGATGACCTGCGTTTCCTCGATATCTGGTCGTGGGGCTTCTCCCGCCACAACTCGGGAGAGACGAACCTCAGTGGCGAAGCGTTCAAAAGCCGCGAGGATTTCGTGTTCGATGGCCCGGCCTATGCGGCCTTCCTCAACACGGTTACCGAGCCGGCCGGTTCGTTGCAAGGCGCCTTCCAGGCCGCGGTCCGCATCTGCGGGCTGATGTCCGGCCTGCTGCGCCATGCGGAGAAGGACAATCCGGCGTTCGATGACGTGCTGCGTTCTTCCGACTTCGTCGAGACCGAGGCGTACCCGGCATGGCTGGCCTCGCCGACTGATGAGCTGGACACCCTCGACCAGGCCATCCAGGCGCAGCGCCAAGCCGGCTGAAGGAAAATCCAACGGGCGTCCGACGCTTTCCCGACGCCCGCCTGCACATCCTGTCGTGAGGTCAATTCATGGCAGGACCGGCATGCAGCCACCTCACCCCAGGGATAGCGGCAAGTACCCGCACGGCAAGACCGGGATTCGCCGCATCTTCCATACGCTGATCCATTCGCGCGATGGCTTCATCGCCACCTTCCGTGGCGAAGCCGCCTTCCGGCAGCTGTTGCTGCTGCATGCACTGCTGATCGCCACCGCGTTCCTGCTGGACATCAGCCGGGTCGAACGCGCCGTGGTGCTGGCGGTCTGCTTCATCAGCCTGCTGGTGGAACTGCTCAACTCGGCCATCGAAGCGGTGGTCGACCGCATCTCGCTTGACCACCACCCACTGTCCAAGAACGCCAAGGACATGGGCAGCGCCGCACAGACCACCGCACTGCTGATGGTCGGCACGGTGTGGGGCGTGATCCTGCTGGGCTAGCTCACGCCGAGCCGCCGGGCATGACCCGGCGCGCCCCTGGGCGGAGGTATTACTGCGTGGCCAAGGCGAAATCCAGGCCCGCGCATACCGCCGCCACCTGGGCGTCATTGCATTCCTGCGGGTTGGTGCGCGGGCTGTCCGGGTAAACCTCGGTGGTGGTGGCAAAGCGCGCGTCGGTGAAGCCGGCGCAGGCGCCGATCGAGCGCGATTCGCCCCAGACCACGCCCGGCGACTGCAGCGGCAGACCGACCAGGTTGCCTTCGGCGTCGGCCGGGGCGATATGGGTGACCGGGGCCACGGCGGTGATCAACGCCTTCTGGAACTCGGCCTGCGGATCTTCGCTGTTGCCGATCACGTAGAAGCCATCCGGAATGGTGTCGCGCTCGAACGGCTTGCCGTCGCGGGCGCAGCGGGCCGGATCGAACTCGTGCAGGTCGCTGTCGGTGGTCTCGTGCAGGTCCAGGTGCACCAGCAGGTTCGGCTTGCGCTCGGCCACCCAGCGCATCAGCGCGGCGGCTTCCTCGATCTGGCCGCCGTCACGGAAGCTGCGGTTCGGGTCGATGGCATCCGGGTTCCAGCGCTGGATGCGCTCGTAGCCCCACGGGCTGACGCACGGCGCCACGATGAGGTTCAACCGGCCCAGGTAACGCTCGGCCTGCTGTTCCAGGAACTGCAGGGCACCATGCACGCCGCTGGTCTCGTAACCATGTACGCCGCCGGTGATCAGCGCGGTCGGCAGCGCCGGGTTCCAGTCGTGGTTGACCACGGCGAACAGCGGGTAATGGTCCGGTGCATAGTCCAGCTGACCGTACTGGATCACATCGAAGCTGTCGTCCAGACGTTCAAGCGCGGCCACTACATCGTCGTGGTAGCTGCGCTGACGCTGCTGGCGCGCCCGCCACTGTGCGCGTTCCGCGTCGCCCCAGGGCTGTCCGGGGGTGCCGATCGGGTAGAACTGCGCAACAGTCATTGGGTACTCCAAGGGTCGAACGGGATGGGTGCAGCCGGTCATTCTAAGCCTTGTCGCGCCTGCGGGTCCCCTCCCCCGGCCCCGCCTTCATCCAGGCCGGGTCATCTGGTTGTAAAATCAACGGTTTTTGGCCCCTCACCCCTTGATGGCGAAAGCAGCGCAGCCGGTCCTGGGTGGACCGGAATTCCTCCGCCTGCTCGCCCGTCTCAGCGACGGCGCGATGCCGGCCAGCAGTCCCGCCCTGACCGATCGCCTCGGCCAGTGGGTGGACTGGAGCCGTGCCGTGGCCCTGTCCGGGGCGCTCGGCGGACGCCTGCCCGAGCCCGGTGAGGCCACCGAAGCGGCCGGGGATGTACTGGACGACTGCGCCCAGGCCCATGCCAGCCTGCTGGCCTCGATCAGTGAGGATGCCGAGGCCGAGCGCCTGCTGGACCTGGCCGAAGCCACCGCCGCACCCAACTTCGCCTCGCTGCGCCAGCGCTACCGGGTACTGCAGCAGGCCATCCAGACCGCCACCGGGCGCCTGCGGGGTCGCCTGCGCGATCAGCTGGTGCAGGCTTCACCCGAGCTGGCACGGCTGGCCGAGGTCGATGCGGTGATGGAACAGACCCTCACCCCGCGCGAGCACAGCCTGCTGGCCACTGCGCCGGCGATGCTCGGCGCCCGTTTTGAACGCGTGCACGGCCAGCCCGGCTGGCGCGCGGCCTTCCGCCATGACATGCGCACCCTGCTGCTTGCCGAGTTGCAGCTGCGCTTCCACCCGATCGAAGGGCTGCAAGACGCCCTGCGCTCCCACTGACCGGAACACCATGTCCAGAACTGCTTTCCATGTCGTTGTTTTCCTTGTCGGCCTGCTGGCCGTGTGCTGGATCGGCATTGGCTACGTTTCGGTGCATCCGCTGGGTGCAGCGGTGGCGGCGATCATCGCGGCCTGCTACATCGCCGGTGGCGTGGAGCTGTACCGCTATCGCCAGGCCAGCAACGGCCTGCGCAGCGCGCTGAGCGACCTGTCCAGTGCCAAAGAGGGCTTGGCCCCCTGGCTGGAGCGCGTGCCGGTGGGCCTGCGCAACGCCGTGCGCCTGCGCGTGGAAGGCGAGCGCACCGCCCTGCCCGCGCCGGTGCTGACCCCGTACCTGGTTGGCCTGCTGGTGCTGCTGGGCATGCTCGGCACCCTGCTGGGCATGATGGACACGCTGCGTGGCACCGGCCTGGCCCTGCAGAGCGCGACCGACATGGCCGCCATCCGCGGCTCGCTTGCCTCGCCGGTGCAGGGTCTGGCGGTGGCCTTCGGCACTTCGATCGCCGGTGTGGCCAGCTCGGCCATGCTCGGCCTGCTGGCAGCACTACTGCGTCGCGACCGTCTGCAGGCCGTGCAGCAGCTGGACCGCGCCATTGCCGGCGACCTGCATCCGTATTCGCAAGCCTGGCAGCGCGCCGAATCGCTGCGCCTGCTGCAGGCACAGTCCGCCGCGCTGCCGGCGCTGGTCGACCGCCTGCAGGCGATGACCAGCACCTTCGAACAGCACAGTGCGGCCGCCAATGAGCGCCTGCTGGCCGGCCAGGCCGAGTTCCTGACCCAAAGCCAGGCGCTGCAGGAACGCCTGGCCGTCTCGCTGCAGCAATCGCTGCGCGAAGGTGCCGAGGCCAGCGCCGCCGCCATCGTTGGCGCGCTGCAGCCGATGGCCGAGACCACGCTGGCCGGACTGGCCCACCATGGTGAGGCGCTGCATGCCCGTGTCGAACAGGCGGTGCAGCAGCAGTTGTCTGGCCTGAGCGAAGGATTCGAGCGCAGCCGCGTCGCCACCGAAGCCAGCTGGGCCAAGGTGGTGAGCGAGCAGACCCAGGCACAACAGACGCTGGTGAGCGATCTTCGCCAGCACCTGCAGGCCTTCAGCGATGGCCAGGGCACGCATGCCGAAGCACTGGTCGCGCGCATCGGCGAGCGCCTGCAGGCCGATGCCAGCGGCAATGCCGAGGCCTGGCGCGCCGCCGCCGAGCAGCAGCAGGCACTGAACAGCGCGCTGGTCGAACGCCAGCAGCAGGCGTTGCTGGCCGCCAGCGAGCATCTGGACGCGCGTGCGCAGGCGCTGCTGCAGGCACTGGAACAGCACCACAGCACCAGCCAGGCGCTGCTGCAGGATCACGAACTGCAGCGTTCGCAGCAGTGGCAGTCCGCACAGGCCGCCGCCGCGACCGCGCACGCCGAACTGCAGGCCAGCCTGGACAGCCGCGAGCAGCAGCGCCAGGCGCGCTGGGATGCGGTCAGTGCCGAACTGCAGCAGGCCCACGCCGCGCTGCAGGCCCAGCTGCAAGCCGGCGACGAACAGCGCCTGCAGCGCTGGAGCGATGCCTTGCAGCATGTTTCCACCGACCTGGCCGAGCGCCTGCAGGCCAACGGCGAACGCCTGGCCGCGCAGCAGCAGCAGGTCTGCGACACGCTGGCCGAGACCGCACAGCAGATTGGCGAGAACGGTCGCGCACAGGCCAGCGCCACGCTGGCCGAAGTGTCTACCCTGCTGCAGACCGCCGCCGCCGCGCCCAAGGCTGCTGCCGACGTCATCAACGAGCTGCGCAGCACGCTGTCCGAGAGTCTTGTGCGTGACAACGCGATGCTGGAAGAACGCGGTCGCCTGCTGGCCACCGTGCAGACCCTGCTGGATGCAATCAACCACGCCTCGCACGAACAGCGCACGGCGGTGGACGCGCTGGTCGGCGGTTCGGCCGAGCTGCTGGAACGCGTCGGCAACCGCTTCACCGACCATATCGCCGCCGAGACCGGCAAGCTGGATGGCATTGCCGCGGCGCTCAATGGCAGCGCCGGTGAAGTGGGCCAGTTGGCCGGCACCTTCGGCGACGCGGTCGCGCAGTTCGGCAATGCCTCCACCGAGCTGTCCGGCCGCCTGGAACAGATCGGCGGTGCGCTGGATGCCTCGCTGGCGCGCAGCGACGAGCAGCTGGCCTACTACGTGGCGCAGGCGCGCGAGGTGGTCGACCTCAGCCTGCTGTCGCAGAAGCAGGTGATGGAAGAACTGCAGCAGCTGGCCACGCGCCGCGGCAAGGCCGGTAGCGCATGAGCGACGAGCTGGAGGTCGATGGCGGCTCGCACGCCCCGATCTGGGCCGCCTTCGGCGACCTGATGTCGGTACTGCTGGGTGCGTTCGTGCTGATCCTGGTCGGCGTGGTTGCCGTGCAGCTGGAACTGTCGCAGCGGCTGGACCAGGAAGTGAAGCAGCGCCAGGCCGAAGCCAAGCGACTGCAGACGCTGGAACAGGCGCTGGCGGGCCCGCTGGCCGCCGGTCGCGTGACGCTGGTGGATGGCCGCATCGGTATCAGCGGCAGCGTGCTGTTCGCGCTGAACTCCGACCAGCTGCAGCCGGAAGGCCAGGAGCTGCTGCGCAGCCTGGCCGCACCGCTGGCCGCTTACCTGGGCACGCGCGAAGAGATCCTGATGGTCAGCGGCTTCACCGATGACGCGCCGGTGCGCGAAGGCAACCGCCGCTTTGCCGACAACTGGGAGCTGTCGGCGCAGCGATCGCTGACCGTGACCCGCACCCTGATCGCCGATGGCGTCCCAGCCGATGCGGTGTTTGCCGCCGCGTTTGGCAGCGAGCAGCCGGTCAGCTCCAATGCCGATGAAGCCGGCCGCGCGCGCAACCGCCGCGTGGAGATCGCACCGATCCCCAAGCCCAAAGCCGCGGATGCCAAGTAAGCCGCCCGCACTGGATGGCCTGCGCGCACTGGTGCGCGACCTCGATGCGGGGTCGCGCTCGCTGCCGCATTACCCGCAGGTGCCGATGCTGCAGCAGGTGCAGCGCGAGTGGTCGGAACTGCGCAGCGAACTGCAGGTGCGCCGTTCGCTGCGCACCGAGGCCCCGGCCGATGGCGGTCCGCTGAATTCGGCGGTGCTGGTGCAGCGCATGCTGGACACCATGCAGGCCACCAGCCCCGGTTATCTGCGCCACTTCATTGACTACGTGGATACTTTGTCCTGGCTGCAGGCGCTGCAGGATGGTGCCGCCAGCGGCGGTGATACGCCGAAGCCGAAACGCACGCGCAAGCCGCGCAACGCTGGGTAAGCATTTTGTAGCTGCCAACCTCGGTTGGCGCTCCTTCACCATGATGCTGCGCATGCCAACCAAGGTTGGCATCTACCGTGATCCTGAAGCGTTTGTAGAGCCGAGCCCATGCTCGGCTCCGGGAACAAGCAGCCGAGCATGGGCTCGGCTCTTGTGTCTTGGATCGTGCCCTGATCAGGCACAATCCCCCGGTGACCCGGGAGGCTCCGATGACGCTGCCTCGGCTCTTAAGCCTTCGAGCTTGCAAAGTAGATTCAGCGCGTCGGCGGCCTGACACCGCCATGGAACTTGAACGGTATCTTAGGCCCGCCATCGGGTGAGAGCCTGTACTCACAAGGGCAAGTCTGGCGGCTTCCGATCACGATCGTAAGTTCAAGCTGGAGCGAAATCATGCAATTTATCGGCATCGACGCAGCCAAGGCGACTTTTGACATCGCCCTGCCTCTATCTCACGGCAAGTATCGAACCAAGGCCAAACTCCCCAATACGCCAAAGGGTTTTGATGAGCTTCTGGCCTGGCGCGCCAAACATGCGCCGAACGCGGCGGTAGGTATGGAGGCTACAGGCATCTATCACGAGGCCTTGGCTCAAGCACTGGTGGAAGCGGGGGTAGTGGTTCATGTGGCCAATCCCGCCCGAGTAAAGGCGTTTGGGCAGGCGGAGGGGATGCGGACCAAGACTGACCGCAGCGACGCCAAGCTGATTGCCCGGTTTTTTGAGGCACAACGCTCGGAAAAGCTGTATCCCTACGTTCCACCGACGCCCTCGGAGGTGAAGCTGCGCGCCTTGGTACGGCGTCGAGATGACCTCCAGGAAATGCTGCAGATGGAGCACAACCGCCTGGACGTTGCCGATATCTCGGTCCAGCAAGGGATCAAGGATGTGATCCGGACGTTGGAAGAGCAGATCAAGCAGGTCCAGAAGGCGATTGAGGACCATATCGATAACGATCCGGACCTGCGCCGGCGTCATCAACTGCTTACCAGCATCCCCGGTGTAGGCAACACCAGCAGTGCCCAGCTGTTGGCCATGCTGGGGGATCTAAGCAAATACAGCGACGTGCGCCAGGTGGTTGCCCACGCGGGCCTGAATCCGGCCCAGCGTCAATCAGGAAACTACGAAGGCAAATGCCGGATATCACGCGTCGGCGACGCCAATTTCCGCAAAAAGCTGTACATGCCGGCGCTGACCGGGAAGACCCACAACCCCACACTGAAGTCCTTTGCAGACCGGCTCAGCGCGAAAGGCAAGCCCTTCAAGGTCGTCATGTGTGCAGTGATGCGCAAGCTCATCCATCTGATTTGGGGCGTACTGAGAAGTGGCCGACCCTTTGAGCCTGACGTCGCCCTTGCCTAGGCGAGGGCGACACGGTATCTACATGCCTGCGCCTCACAACTGATGAACATGTCACCAGACAGTCATCTGTCTAGCGCACCATTTTCACGTTGATCCACGGCGCCTGCAGCGCCACCGGTCGCATCGGTTGTCTCCCCTTTTGAACTCCATGAGCTCCGCGCCCGTGCGGTGGCTCGTGCCTGCCTGAGTGTCCGTAACATGACGAAGACTTTGTTGGCCGCTGCGCTGTCCCTGGCGCTCGCTCCCGCGGCCTGGGCGCAGGATGCTGCCCCGACCTCCACTGGCACGTCCGCCACCGATCTCGATGCGGTTTCGGTGATCGGCAGCGGTGAAGCGCGCCAGGTGCAGCGCATCACCCGCGAGAACCTCGACATCCTGCCGCCGGGCACCAGCCTGCAGAAGACGCTCAATCTACTGCCGGGCGTCAACGCGCAGTCGGCCGATGCGCTGGGCACCAACGAGCAGTCGATGACCCTCAGCCTGCGCGGCTTCAACTCCACCCGTCTCGGTTACACGCTCGACGGCGTGCCGCTGGGCGATGGCGCGTACAACAACTACAACGGCCTGACCATCAACCGTGCGCTGATCAGCGAGAACATGGCCGGCGCGGAACTGGCGGTGGGCATCGGCAGCCTCGGCACGCCGTCCACCAGCAACCTCGGCGGCACCATCTCGTATACCTCTGACCGCCCAGCCCAAGAGTTGGGTGGCCGCGTGGTGCAGACCTTCGGCAGCGATGCCAACCGCCGCACCTTCGTGCGCGTGGACAGCGGCGAGTACAACGGCTTCTCCGGCTACGTTTCCGGCATGAATGCCGTCTCCGATCTGTGGAACGACCAGACCGCCTACAACAAATCCCCCACCAAGCAGTTCAACGCCAAGGGCGTGTGGAACTTTGGCCGCGGCCAGATCACCGGTTTTGTCGATACCTCGCGCACCACCCAGGCGGACTACTTCTACCTGTCCAAGGACGAGATGTCGCGTGGCCTCGGTTGGGACTGGGGCGGCTACGCGCCGGACTGGAACAAGGCCGTGGCCAAGGCCTACTGCAATACCGCCAGCCTCAACGCGAAGAAGTGCGACAGCAGCGGTCCGGACAAGGATGCCGATGGTGCCTTCACCGCCGGCCAGATCCTGCGCGATGACAACCTCTACTACCTGGCCGGCGACTTCTTCCTGGCCGATGGCTTCAGCCTGCGCGCCCTGGCCTACCACCACGACGACCGCGGCGAAGGCCACAACTGGAACAGCGGCGCGTGGTCGAACAAGGGCACCGCACAGGAAATTCCGATCATCTTCCGCAACACCATCTACACCATCGACCGTGACGGCGGCACGCTGTCGTTTGACTGGGAGCTGGGCGCACACCGCATCGAAGGCGGCGTCTGGTACGAGCGCAACACCAGCAGCGCCGAGCGCTACCAGACCGCCGTGGATGGGCCGCGCGACCTGAGTGGCATGAACACCCTGCCCTCCGACGTCGGCGTGTTCGCCCAGCGCACCCGCTGGAAGACCCACCAGTTCTTCCTGAAGGACACCTGGCGCCTGCTCGATGATCGCCTGACCCTGGAGTTCGGCGCCAAGAGCCCGCACGCCACCTCCGATGCACAAGCACTACCGGGTGACGCGAAGACGCCGATCTCGCCGACCTCGAACAACCAGTTCGCCACCGGCTCGCTGAAGGCCAGCAAGAACTTCCTGCCCAGCATCGGCGCCAACTTCCGCCTGGCCGAGCACCACGAGATCTTCGCCAGCTACGCCGAGAACATCGCCATGTTCCAGGGTGGCTTCAAGCTGGGCCCGCAGGCAGTCAGCCAGGCCACCTGGAACGCGCAGGGCAATCTGAAGCCGGAGGAATCGCGCTCGCTCGAAGCCGGTTACCGTTTCGTCACCGATACCCTGCAGGCCTCGATCGCGGCCTACAGTGTGCGCTTCGACAACCGCCTGCTGCAGTACAACCCCTGCGACTCGCGCCAGCCGGTCGGTCCGACCTGCGGCAACCGCTTCTACAACGTAGGCGGCGTCGACAGCCGCGGCGCCGAGCTGACCGTGCTGTGGATCCCGAACGAGCACTTCAGCTGGTACACCTCGGCCTCGCTGAACCGTTCGACCTACGCCTCCAACTACGTGCAGGCCGGTGTCGAGCAGCAGATCAAGGGCAAGATCCAGACCGATACACCCAAGCAGCTGCTGGCCACCGAGATCACCTGGCGTGACAACGGCTGGTTCGCCAGCCTGCGTGGCAAGTACACCGGCGAGCGCTTCTACACCTACACCAACGACCAGGGCTTCGGTGGCTTCACCGTATTCGATCTGGCCGGTGGCTATGACTTCGGGCAGGTCGGCTTCGCCAAGGGCATGCGCCTGTCGTTCAACGTGACCAACCTGACCAACAAGCGCTACGCCAGCAACCTGGATTCGAGCGTGTTCGCACCCAGCGACCCGGCCGGCAAGCTGTATGTATTCCATGCCTCGGCACCGCGCCAGGTGTTCGGTACGATCGACCTTCGCTTCTGATCGACCACCCGGAGTCCACCGATGCTCGCGACCGCCCTGCTGCTGGCCACCCTCTCCGCCAGCGGATACTCCGCTCCGCATGAGGCAACGGGTGCACCGCCACGCACCCTGAAGCTGGGTGGTCGTACCTATGTGGACAAGGGCCTGGTCGCGGCCGGACGGTTGCCCGCGGGCACGGTGGACTTCCTCGGCGACACGCTGGGCTCGTTCTCGTCGCTGGCGGTGCAGCCCGGCACCTGGAAGCGCACCGCCAACGGCTACGAAGGCGTGCTCTGGACCCTGCCCGACCGCGGCCGCAACGATCCCGAGGCCGGCCTGTTCTACGACTACACCAGCCGCGTGGAGCGCATGCAGCTACGCATCGACGCTACCTCTGGCAAGCCCGGTGCGCTCGGTACGCTGACGATGGTTCCGGACAGGGGCGTGGTGCTGAAGGACTTCAACGGGCAGCCGTTCACCGGTGCCGACCCGGGTGAGCACACGATCACCCAGCGCGAGGTGGTGTTGCCCTCGCCGGCCAGCGGCGCAGGCGCGGGCAAGGTCTCGCTGGATGCGGAGTCGCTGCAGTTCACCGCCGATGGCCACTTCTACATCGGCGATGAGTACACCGCCAACGTCTACTACTTCGATGCACAGGGCCAGCTGCAGGGCGTGATCATGGCGCCGCCGGCGATCCGTCCGCAGCGCGATGGCAAGCCCGCCTTCGGTTCGCTGGCGGCGCCGCAGACTGGGCGCCGCAACAATCAGGGCGTGGAAGGCATGGGCCTGTCGCCCGACGGTACCCGCCTGTTCGTGGCCCTTCAGAGCGCGACGCTGCAGGACAGCGCAAAAGGCAACGCGGCCGGGCGCATCAACACCCGCGTGCTGGTCTATGACGTGACGGCCTCGCCGACGCCACAGCAACCTATCGGCCATTACGTGATGGCCCTACCCGCCTACGCGCACGACGGCAAGGGCAAGCTGGACCGCACTGCCGCGCAGAGCGAGCTGCGCGCACTGGACGCGCACCGTTTCCTGCTGCTGGCCCGTGATGGCAATGGCCTGGGCAAAGACGGCGACGATCCGATCGTCTACAAGTCGGTGCTGCTGGTGGATGTGGCCGATGCCAGCAATCTGGCTGGCAGCACCTACGAAACCGGCACGACCTCGGTACTGGCTGATCCCATCGGTACCACGTTGAAGGCAGGCATCGTGCCCGCACGCAGCGACGAACTGCTGAACCTGCTCGACCGCCCCCAACTTGCGCGTGCCGGGCTGGACCTGGACACGAAGCGCGGCCCACATGCCGGACTACTCTCGGAAAAGTGGGAAGCCATGGACGTGCTGCCGGCGCTCGACCCGCAGCATCCGAACGACGTGCTGTTGCTGATCGGCAACGACAACGACTTCATCGCCCGCCGCTGCCGCATGCAGGGCCAATCCTGCGACAGTCCGTACGACAACGACAACCGGGTGCTGGTCTACCGACTGACCCTGCCCTGACGGAGAACAGACGTCACGCTCTCTGTAGAGCCGAGCCCATGCTCGGCTGAGGCAGAAAGCAGCCGAGCATGGGCTCGGCTCTACAACCCCCGATCCATTTCATCGCAGATAGGGTGCTATCACCCGCGCAGGGTGGCGCCGCCGTCCACATACAGGTCGCTCATCGCCACGTGCCCGGCCTGCTCGGAGAGCAGGAACATCACCGAGTGCGCGATGTCTTCCGGGGTGGCCAGCTTGCGCAGCGGGATGCCGGCCTTGTACGTCTCCAGGTTGCCGGCAATCACCCGCTCGGCACCGTGCTCGTCCTGCCACATGCCGGTCTGCATCGGGGTCAGCGTTGAACCCGGGGCGACGATATTGCAGCGGATGCCCAGCGGCGCCAGTTCCAACCCGAGGCAGCGGGTGAACATCGTGGCGGCAGCCTTGGACGCGGCGTAGGCAGCCATGCCGTGCCGCGGCACGCCGGCGGCATTCGAACTGACGGCGACGATCGCGCCCTGTCGCCGTGGTGACATCACCCGCGCCAGCGCACGCCCAACATGGAACACGCCATCGGCGTTGACTGCGAACACCCGGCGCCAATCGGCATCCGTGGTCTCCGCAACAGCTCCCACATGCAGAACACCCGCCACACTGGCGGCAAGGCCAATGGGCCCGATGCTGGCTTCCACGCGATCCACCAAGGCATCCACCGCCGCGCTGTCGGTCACATCGAGGGCAAACGCCTGCACACGTGCATCCGCGACCACGGGCGCCTCGCGATCGGTTGCCACCACCGTGCAGCCGGCCTCGGCCAACAGCCGTACCAGGGCCTCGCCGATGCCGCCGGCGGCGCCGGTCACCAGTGCCACGCGACCTTCAAAGCCGGTCAACTGCATGTTGCGATCTCCTGTTGCTCATCCCAGTGGCGCAGGCGCGCCGACAACCACGGTGCCAGCTGCGCCACCGCATCGCGTCCGGTCAGCTCGGCATGCAGGAACGGCAGTTCCAGCGCCTGCACCTTGCGCGCGTGCGTGCGCCACAACGCCGACTGCAGCTGCGGCCGCGTCTGATGATCCCGGCCAGCGCGCACGTGCACCAGCGTGCCGTCGAACGGTTGGTGGATGTGTTCGCGGATCAAGCGATTGGTGCCGGTCACCGCACGCACCACGCCATCGAGCACTACATCCGGCAGACTGCCGAGCGCACTACCACCGCGACGCAGGAAGGCAAGAATGCGTTCACGGCTGTCCAGCTCCGGATGCGCCTCCGGGTCATGGCCGGCAATCGCCAGCAGCGCACGCAGTGCGGCGATGGCATCCGGTTCCGGCTCGGCCCGCCAGCATTCGCTGGGATAGGCGTCGAGCAGCACCAGTTCACCGACTTCACGCCCGATTTCATGCAGGCGCACCGCCATCGCCTGGGCGAGGATGCCGCCCACCGACCAGCCCAGCAGATGCACCGGCCCCTTCGATTGCAGCGTAACCACCCGCTGCACGTAGTCATTGGCCATGGCTTCGATGCTGGACGGCAACGGCTGCTTCGGATCCAGCGCGGGCGACTGCAGGCCATATACCGGGCGTGCCGGCTGCAGGGCGCGCGCCAGCGTCCGGTAGTTCCAGGCGATGCCACCGGCCGGGTGCAGCACGAACAACGGAGTGGGCCCATCAGCGTCAGTCGCAGCCAGCGAGATCACCGGGCCCAATGCGTGGTCGGCCAGCGCCGGCGGTTCGGCAATGCGCGTCGCCAATGCGGCTACGGTCGGCTGCGCGAACAAGGCACCGAGGCCGAGGTCACAGCGCCAGCGTTGTTCGATGGCCAGCAGCAGGTGCACCGCGGACAGCGAGTCGCCGCCGAGACTGAAGAAGTCCGCATCCACTGCCACCGCTGCCTCGCGGCCCAGCGCCTGTGCGAACAGCATTGCCAGTTCCTGCTCCAGCGGCGTGCGCGGCGCCAGTCCGGCAATCTCGCTCTGCGGCGGCTTCGGCAAGGCGTTGCGGTCGAGCTTGCCGTTGGCAGTCACCGGCCACTGATCCACGCCAACGAACGCCGACGGCACCATGTAGTCCGGCACGCGAGTGGCCAGGTGGCTGCGCAGCATCACGGCATCGGCAAGCGCCGCTGGCACATAGGCCGCCAGCCGGGCATCACCGGGGACATCCTGGCGCAACAGCACCTCCACCCGATCCATGCCCGGCAGCTCGCGCAATGCCGCTTCAATTTCACCTAGCTCGATGCGCAGGCCGCGCAGCTTTACCTGATGGTCGCTGCGGCCGAGGTACTCGACCGCACCATCGCCGCGCCAACGCCCCACGTCGCCGGTGCGGTAGATGCGCTCGCCTGGAAGGAAGGGATCGGCCAGGAAACGTTCGGCGGTCAGGTCATCGCGGCCAAGATAGCCACGCGCCAGCTGCACCCCTCCCAGATACAGGTCGCCCGGCACACCGACCGGCAGCGGCTGCATCCGCGCATCCAGCACGTACAGGCGGGTGTTCCAGACCGGGAAGCCGATCGGTACCGGCCGTGAGCGGTCCTGCGCCGACGCCGGCCAGTAGCTGACGTCCACGGCCGCTTCGGTCGGGCCATACAGGTTGTGCAGTTCGGCCTGCACGCGCCCATGGAAACGATCACGCAGCGATGCGTCCAGCGCTTCGCCACTGGTGAACACGCGGCGCAGCTGCAGGTCTTCGGAGGCCGGCGCGGCAAGGAACGCGTCGAGCATCGACGGCACGAAATGCGCGGTGGTGATGGCATGCGCACGGATCAGCCGCGCCAGCTCGGTCGGATCGCGATGCGCGTCCGGGCCCGCCACCACCAGCGTCGCGCCGCACAGCAGCGGCAGGAAGAACTCCCAGACCGAGACGTCGAACGTGGCTGGGGTCTTCTGCAGAACACGGTCATCGGAACGGATGCCGTAGTGCTCGCGCATCCACAGCAGGCGGTTGACGATGGCGCGGTGCTCGATGACCACGCCCTTCGGCTCGCCGGTCGAACCGGAGGTATAGATCACATAGGCTGCATCGCTGGGCGCCGGATCGGCCCACGGTGCTGCGAAACTCAGCGCGGTCCATTGGTCGGGGGCGAGCACCGGCACGCCGTCCAAGCGCGCCGATACCTCTGCCGCAGCCAGTACGCACGCCGGCTGCGCCGAGGAGAGAATGCGCGCGAGGCGCTCATCGGGATGGGCAAGGTCCAGCGGCAGGTAGGCGGCACCCGCACGCAGCACCGCCACCAGCGCGATCACCAGTTCCAGCGAGCGTGGCAGCGCCACCGCCACCACACTGCCCGGACCGACCTCCATCGCACGCAGTTGTGCCGCCAGCGCGAAACTCCGCGCTTCCAGCGTTGCGTAGTCCAGCGTGGTGTCGCCGAACACCAGCGCAGGCGCGTGCGGATCACGGTCCATGCCCTGCTGCAGCAGTTCAACCAACGTAGTCTGTGGCAGCGCATGCGCGGTGGCATTGAAACCATGCACCACCTGCTGCGCTTCTACGGCGGAGGCCAGCGGTACCGCAGCGATGTCTCCGGCCTCCAGCGCCGCCGACACGAAATGCAGCAACCGCGCCGCGTGCGCTTCGACATCCTCGCGACTGTAAAGCGCGGGATTGGCTTCGATCTCCAGGTCCAGCAGGTGCTGGCC
This sequence comes from Stenotrophomonas maltophilia R551-3, assembly GCF_000020665.1. NCBI lineage: Bacteria > Pseudomonadati > Pseudomonadota > Gammaproteobacteria > Lysobacterales > Lysobacteraceae > Stenotrophomonas > Stenotrophomonas maltophilia. Next base: position 2,552,023 of record NC_011071.1, read on the forward strand.
ATCGCCACGGAAACCCAACGTCAGATCATCCACCGGACCGGTGCACAGCACCTCCAGCTTCGCCTGCACGCCAGTCACCGCCAGCGGCTTGTAGAACGGCTGCACATTCACCAGCGGACCGTGCAGGCGCTGCTGCGCGCCCACCAAACCCATGTCCCGGCGCAACTGCTCGCCACGGTAACGGCCGTGCTTGCGACCCTGGCTGAGCTGCCGGGCCAGCCCGCGGGCAAAGTCCTCGACGCTGCCCTCGCCAGCCGCCACGCGCAGCGGCAGCACATTCATCACCATCGCCGGCACCCGTGCCGATGCGTTGCCGAGCCGCCCCATGTAGGGCACGCCCAGCACCACTTCATCGGCAGCGCTCATCCGCCGCAGGTACTCGGCCGACAACGCGGCAAGCACATCCGGCCAGGGCTGCAGCCAACGCACCGATGCCTGCAGCAGCTGCTCACGGAATGCAGCATCGAGCGGCTGCACCCAGCGCAGCGCGTCGTCACTGGCCGCGAGCGTACCGGCCAGGCCCGCGCCCGCCGGTGCGCCCTGCATCTGCTCACGCCACCACTGCCCGGCCTGCGCGCGGCGCGGATCGGCACGATAAGCGGCATCATCGGCCAGCACGCCCGCCAGCCCCGGCAGTGCCTCACCCGCACGACCGGCATACAAGGCGCACACGCGATCAGTAAACAGCGCCATGCCGTAACCATCCGCGGCCAGATGATGGACGCGCAGGTACCAGGCCCAGCGCTGCCCACCCAGATCGAACAGCACTTGCTGGCTGATCCTGTCGCGGGTTGGATCGACCGCGCTGAGCCGGTCGGCCTGCATCAGGGCACGCGCCGCCGATGCCGGGTCGGTCTCGCCGGATAGATCGCGCACCGACAGCAGCGGCACGTGCGACGGGTCATGCCACTGCAGCGGCTGGCCGTCGGCCCCCTCGGCAAAGCGCAGCGCGAAGGCCTCGGCTTCAACCGCCGCCCGGTGGGCAGCCGCCATGAACGCGACCACGTCCAGCGGACCGTCGATCCACACCGCATGTGCGGTATTGAATGACGGATTGTCCGGTGCCAGCCGCTGCGCGAACCACAGTCCGGCCTGAGCCTCGGTCAGTGCCACCGGCGTGGCCAGCACAGCGACGTTCATGCGTTCTGCGCGGCCTGCAGTTTCTGCACCACGCCCCACCACTGGCGCAGCGTGGTGTGCTCGGCCAACTGCGAGAATTCCAGCGGCAGGCCGGTATTGCCCCAGGCCAGGACCAGCCCGAGCATGCGCATCGAATCCAGGTCCAGGTCGATCAGGTTGTCGTCGTCACCGATCTCGGCCGGCGTGCACTCCAGCACACGCGCCACATCGGAGCGCATCCGCTCCAGATCCAGCACTTCACTCGTGGCGGTCATCGCAGCACCTCCAGCAGCTGATCGGTGGTCATCGGCACGCCACAGGTGCGTGCGATCCAGTGCAGCGCCTGATCGTGATCGGCACGCGAGAAGTCCGCCACCGCATCGGCGGCGATGAACGCCTCGATATCACGCTGGAAAGCTTCAACCACGGTGGCCGTGCAACCGATATGCGCATACACGCCGGTCACCAGCAGCTGGTCGCGGCCACGCACCCGCATCAGCGTCTCCAGGTTGCTGCGCTGGAACGCGCTGTAGCGGTGCTTCACCAGCACGTGCTCACCCGGCTGCGGTGCCAGCGCCTCGATGATCGGTTCATGGTCGGCGCTGCGGCGCATTCCGGGCCCCCACAGATCGGCCTGCAGGCCACGGTCACGGCGATCCTGGTCGCCATGCTGGGCGGTGTAGAACACGGGAATGCCGTGCGCGCGGCAGTGCGCCAGCAGGCGCACGATATTGTCCACCGCCGGCCGCAGCGGCGCGTTTCGGGCATCGAACGCGGCCAGGAAGTAGCGCTGCATGTCGTGTACCAGCAGCGCGACACGATCGCGTTGCGGGCGCCAGGGCCCGCGCGCCTGCGGCAGTTCGGCAGCGGTCGGCAAGGAATAGTTGGTGATGCGGGGCAGCGCCATCAGCGCGTTCCTCCTGTCTGTTGCAGATGACGCGCGCGCAGCTGCGCGCGCAGTTCGCGGCGGCTGATCTTGCCGACCGCGGTGGTATCGAAGCTGTCGACGAACACGACCTGGTCCGGCACCTTGAACGCCGCCAGGCCGCGCGTACGCATCCAGGCCTTCAGTGCCGGTGCCTTGATCGGCTCCCCCTGCTGGATCACGAAGGCGCAGCTGCGCTCACCGAGATACTCATCGGGAATGGAGACCACGGCGGCGTCGAACACGCCGGGGTGGGCCAGCAGGTGATCTTCAATCTCCTCGGCGGAGATTTTCTCGCCCGCCCGGTTGATGTGGTCACCGGCACGGCCCTGCACCACCAGATAGCCGCCGGGCAACTGCTGCACGCGGTCACCGGTGCGGTAGAACCCATCGTCGGTGAACGAGCGCGCGTTGGCCACCGCATCGTTGTGGTAACCACGGATGGTGTACGGGCCGCGGGTCAGCAGATGGCCAACTTCGCCCTCAGCCACCGGCTGGTCGTGGTCATCGACCACGCGCACTTCGTCGTCCGGGCTGATCGGCCGGCCCTGGCAGGCCACGATCAGTTCCTCCGGATCATCCAGCCGGGTGTAGTTGACCAGGCCTTCGGCCATGCCAAACACCTGCTGCAGGGTGCAGCCCAGGCTGTCGATCACGCGCCGCGCAGCTTCCGGCACAAGCTTGGCGCCGCCCACCTGCAGTACCTGCAGGCTGGACAAGTCATGCTTGCTGCTGGCGGCCGCCTGTGCCCACAGCAGCGCCAGCGGCGGCACCAGGCCACAGCAGGTCACGCGCTCGCGGGCGATCAACGGGAACGCCGCATCCGGGCCGGGGCCGGGGCTGAGCACTACGCGGGCGCCTGCATACAGCGCGCCGAAGAAGCCGGGCGAGCTCATCGGGAAATTGTGCGCGGCCGGCAGCGCGACCAGATACACGCTGTCGCGGTCGATGCCGCAGATGTCATTGCTGGCGCGGAACGAATAGATGTAGTCGTCGTGGGTACGCGGAATCAGCTTGGACAACCCGGTACTGCCACCGGAGATCTGCAGGAACGCCACCGACTGCGGATCCGGATCGGCCGGCAGCTGGCTGCGGTCGCCCTGCAGCGACTCCAGCGCGGTGAACTCCGCTGCATCGCCATCGATGACCACGTGGCGCAGCGCCGGCACCTCGGCCTGCAGCGCCCGCGCCAGCCCGCGATGATCAAAGCCGTCGTGCAGGTCGGCAGTGATGTAGGCACTGGCCTCGGCCTTGTTCGCGAAGTGCACCAGTTCGGTGATGCGATGCGCAGGCAGCGCGTATACCGGCACCAGTCCGGCGCGGAACAGGCCACAGACCGTGGTGATGAAGCCTGCGGTGTTGCCCAGCTGCACCAGCACCCGCTCACCGGGCTGCAGGCCGAGTGCCAGCAGTCCGGAACCGATGCGACCGGCTTCGTGCCACAGCTGCGCGTAGCTCAGGCGGATATCACCGGCGACCACCGCGATGTCATCCGCATAGCGTTCCGCACGCTCACGCAGGAATGCCGGGAAGGTCTCGCCGCGCCAGTGACCGGCCTCGCGATAGCGCGCCGCCAGCGCATCGGGCCATACCTGCTTCAGTGGCAGGCGGGAGGAATCAATGGAGGTATTCATGCGGCAGGCTCAATGGCGGGCGCGGATTCATGGACACCCAGCGCGTTCAACAGGGCAGCGAACTTCGCCGCGGTTTCGGCCACCTCGGCCTCGGGTTCCGATTCGGCGACGATGCCGGCACCGGCATACAGGCGCAGCTGCGTGCCCTGCAGGCGTGCGCAGCGGATCGCCACGTACCAGTCGCCGTCACCCTGCGCATCCAGCCAGCCCACGGCGCCGGCGTAGAAGCCGCGCGGCACCGGTTCCAGTTCGCGGATGCGCTGCAGTGCCGCCAGCCGCGGCGTACCGCAGACCGCCGGCGTGGGGTGCAGCTGTGCCAGCAGTTCGGCGGCAGACGTCTGCGGATCCTTCAGGGTGGCATGGATGCGGGTGCCCAGGTGCCACATGCTGGCGGTGGCATGCAGCACCGGCCGTGGCTGTGCATCGATGTAGCTGCAGTACGGTGCCAGGCCCTCGACGATGGCGTCCACCACATGGCGATGCTCGTCATGGTCCTTGGTCGAGGCCAGCAGCGCCTGCGCGGCACGCTCGTCCTCGGCAGCATCGGCGCTGCGGCGTGCTGAACCGGCGAGCGGATGCGACAGCAGTTCGGCACCGCGCTTGCGCAGCAGCAGTTCCGGGGTTGCCCCCACCAGCCACGCCGGCGCCTGGCCCAGCTCCACCGGCAACGGCACCGCGTAGGTCGCCACCGACGGATCCGCGCCCAGGCGTGCCAGCAGCACGTCCGGCGACAGCGCCTGGCGGGTGCGTGCCAACAGGCTGCGCGCCAGCACCACCTTGTGCAGGTTCTGCTCGGGCGCACGCAGGACCTGCACCGCCGCGGCAACCGCTGACGCATAGTCCTGTGGCGCAGGCTCGGCCCGCAGGGCGCCGTCCAGCGGCGGTGCGGCCTGCGGTTGCAATGCCAGCGCAGGCAACAGGCGCTCGGGCTGGTACAACGCATCGTCCGCACGCGGTTCGAACGGCACCGCGCCAACCAACAGGCCCGGACCACCGCGCTGCTGGGCAAAGAACTCCGAAACGCGCTCTGCCAGCGTCGCCAGTGCACCGGCCGGCAGCGCGGCGCGGCAGCCACGTGCGTGCACGTGCTGGCCGGCATGCTGCAGCAGGAACAACGACGCGTCGTCGGTGCTTTCCAGCGCAGCCGGCGCAGCCTCCGGCCACGCGCCCTGCATCAGGGAATCGTTCATGAGGTCTCCTTCATCCGATACGCGGCGGCCAGCGCGCACAGCAACAGCAGCAGCGCGCCCACCAGCAGGTAAGGCAGGCTGGGCCCACCGCGATACAACAACGTGCCGAGCATCGGCCCGGCCACCATGCCCAGCCCCTGCGCGGCCGCCACCGTGCCGGCCGCGGCGCCCTGCTCGTGCGCCTCCACCGCATCGGCGGCCAGCGCCTGGAACGAGGGGAATACGAAACCCATGCCGAACGCGGCCAGCGCGTACGCCGTCGGCAACTGCCAGGCCTGCTGCACGCCAGCCACCGAAGCGAAGCCGATGCCGGAAATGAGTGCGCCGAGGACGATCCAGCGGCGTGGATGTACCTCCATCTTCATCACCAGCGCCTGTGCCAGGATGAGGCCGACGCCAACCGCTGTGAGTGCAATGCCGGCCATGCGCGCGCCCGCAGCGGCATCCAGGCCAAGGCGATCAATCGCGAAGAAGCCGACCGTCACCTGCGCGATGGTCACCGAGATCATGGCGATGAACGCCGCCAGCTGAGGCAGGCGCAGGCGCGGGTCGAGACGGCTCATCGGCTGGCGGCGTTGCGCAGAAGCGCTCTCCACCGGCGGTGTGGCCGGCAACCGCCACGCCAGCAATGCCAGCGCAAGCAGCGGCAACAATGCGGCCACATACAGCGCCAGCGACAGATTCGTATAGGCCAGCCAGCCAGCGGCGGCCGGGCCAAGCACCATGCCCAGTGCGTTGGCGCTGCCCAGGCGGGCGAGGAATTTCGCACGCTGCCCGGTCGGTGCCTTGTCGGCGATCAGCGCGGCAGCGGTAGGAGGCACCGCGGCGTAGAACAGGCCGATCAGGCCACGCGCACCGACCAGCACCAGCACCGATACCAATACAGGCGGCACCGCCTGCAGGGCCACGTCGATGAACACCGCCAGCGCGATGTAGACCACGGTGTAGGCACTCATCGCCAGCATCAGCACGCGCTTGCGGCCGATGCGGTCGCTGAGCTGGCCCCACGGGCGCGCGGCCAGCATCCACAACACACCGGCGGCGGTGACCGAGAGGCCGGCATGCCACTCGGACAAACCGAGCATGCGGACCACCGGGCCGATCACGGCGACGAAGGACATCATCGCCATGGTGCCGATCAGGGCAGCCAACACCAGCGCCGGCAAGCCGGGAACGACGGGACGTGCGTGCATGAAACACCAGCCGTAACAGGAAAGGATGGCCGGGCGCGTCTGTACGCCCCCGCCCGGCATCAGTCCTGCTCAGGGCCCGACGCCATCCTTAAATGATAACGGCTCGTATTTGCATTTGATACCCATTCTCTTGAATGGGCATGCAACAGTGGGTTCAGCGCATTGCACGCAGGCCCAGCAGGCCACGGCGCTTGAACCACCACTCCAGCGGCAGCGTCACCAGCGGCGGGATCGCCGCCAGCAGGGCCAGGGCACTGGCCCACCACGGCCAACGCAGGCGCACTGCCGCGAACAGCGTCACCGCCACGTAGACCAGGAAGGCCACGCCATGCAGCGGCCCGAACAGCTTGACCAGCGCCACGTTGGCCATCGGGCCGTACTTCATCCACATGCCGATGAGCAGGCCGGCCCAGGTCACGGCCTCGATGAAAGCGACCGCGGCGAACAGGCGTCCAGTCGGGTGCATGGGGGAACGTTGGGTCACAGAGTGCTCCGGCATCGGGATATCAAATGCGAATGATACGCAGATGCGAACGGTCCGGACACCGCCGGGTAGCGCCGGGCCATGCCCGGCGAGCGAAGCGGGGCAGCGATATGGCGTGTCCACCAAGGTGGACACCTACCGGAGCACATCCGGCATAACCTGCTCGCCGATCTCGCGCAGCACCGTGTCCATCGGCCGTCCGTTGTCGACCAGATTGAACATCACATGCGCCACGCCCTGCGCATGCACGCGCCGCAGATAGTCGCGCAGCCCGTCACGGCCGACCTTCAGGCCCAGCGGCAATGGCTCGGCTGGCGCCTGCGGATCCGCCTGCAGGTCCAGCAGCATCGACTGCACGAACGGCTTGCCCGGCCCGCCGCGCTGCACCAGCGCCTGCTGCCACAGACCGATGCGTCCTTCCTGCGCAACCTCCTCGCGGTGATAGGTGGCCCAGCCTTCGCTTTCACGCGCGATCCATTGCAGGCTCTGCCGCGCAGTACCCACCACCAGCATCGGAATCCGCGTTGCCGGCGCCGGCAACACGTCGAAACCACCGGTCGCCTGCAGTACGGCGGTCCGTTCATCGGCCTCTGGTGACAACGCGGCGCGCAACAACGTCCAGCGCTCACGGAACGCCGCCGCCCTGCCCTCCAGATCCTCACCGAACGCGGCAAATTCTTCCGGGCGGTCACCCGAACCCAGGCCCAGCACGAAGCGTCCGCCACTGATCCGGTCCAGGCTCAAGGCCGACTTCGCCACCTGCAGCGGCTGGCGCAATGGCAGCACGATGGCTGCGCTGCCGACCACGATGCGCTCGGTCGCGGCAGCCAGCATGCCCAGCCACAGGAACGGGTCATCCAGCGCACTCGCTGTTGCATCCGGGCCCTGTGGCACCATCAACGGTACATCGCGGGTCCACAGCGCGGCGAAGCCAAGATCATCGGCCAGCCGCGCGATCCGCCTGGCTTCATGCGGATCGGCCAGCCCATGTGCGGCGACAGGCGTCATCAGGCCCAGGCTCAGACCCTGTTGCGGAAACAAGGCAGCGTAAGCAGGATTGAAATCACTCATGCCGCCAGCTTAGCGCGCAGGCCTGCGGCGACGATGACGCGCCACCAACCACTGGAAGAACACTGCATGCCGACGATCCGCCCTGCCCACGTCGATGACCTGCCCGCGATCAGCGCGGTGTGCCTGGCTGCGTTCACTGCAGCGGTGGCGCCTTCGCTCAGCGCGGCCGGCATCGCCACCTTCGGCAGTGTCGCTGCAGCCGATGCGTTTGGTGCACGCCTGCAGGGTGACAACCACATCCTGGTGGCCGAGCAGGATGCGCGCGTAATCGGCATGGTCGAACTGAAGGAGGGCCGGCACCTGGCAATGCTGTTCGTCGATCCCGCGTGCCAGGGCCAAGGTATCGGCCATGCCTTGTTCGAAGCCGTGCTGCCGCAGGTACGCGAGCCGGTACTGACGGTGCGCGCCTCGCTCAACGCAGTGCCTACCTACCTGCGCTATGGCTTTGTGCTGGATGGGGAGGTCGGCGAGTTCAACGGGCTGGTGTACCAGCAGATGGTGCGGGCAGCGGCCTGAAGGCATCCGCCGGGCAATGCCCGACGGGCGTCATGCCCTGCGGCACGCCTGTCATAAGCAAACTGAATCAGCAGGCTCCCCGGCGGTTCCTACAATGGCCTGTCACCCTGCCCTTCGAGATGCTGCCGATGCGCGTCGCGCTTTCCGTGTTGCTGCTGGCCTCGGCGCTGAGCGCCTGCACCCCGGCCCCGGTATCCACCGCCAACTCCGCCGAGGCACCCGCGCCGGCGTCCGCCATCGCCTGGCGCCAGGGCGATGTGGACGATGCCTTCGCCGAAGCCGCCGACAGCGGCAAGCCGGTGCTGCTGTACTGGGGCGCGGTCTGGTGCCCGCCGTGCAACCAGCTCAAGGCGGGCCTGTTCAAGGACCCGGCTTTCATCGCGCTGACCAGCAAGTTCGTGCCGGTCTACCTGGATGGCGACGAGGAAGGCGCGCAGGCCTGGGGCGAACGCTTCGGCGTGCGCGGCTATCCCACGCTGATCGTGCTGGACCCACAGCGCAACGAAATCACCCGCGTGGCTGGCGGCAATGACGCCGCCGAACTGACCCGGGCCCTGACCGTCGCTGCAGGCCGCCGCAGTGCTGTTGCCGCCACCTTGGCCACCGCGCTGGCAACGCCGGACCGGCTGGCCGCCGAAGACTGGCAGGTGCTGGGCGACTACGGCTGGGAAGTGGACGCCAACCGCCTGGCCGGCGAGCGCAGGAGCCAGGATGTGCTGCGCCAGTTGTCCAAGGCCGCACCGGACGCCGCCCTGCAGCGCCGCTTCGCTCTGCTTGCCTTGGCAACGGCCGAAAAGCCCGATGCCTCACCCGTGCGCGAGCTGCTGCAGGCGGTGCTGGCGCAACCGGCGGAAGTGCGCCGCAACCGTGAGCTGCTGGGCTATGCGGGCGTGCAGCTGGTCAAGCAGGCCAGTGCCGGGCCGGCCACCAGCAACACGCTGGGACGGCAGCTGCTGGTCGCACTGGAGCGCGCAGATGCCGAGCGCGGTGATCGCGCCGACGACGCGTTGTCGCGTGCGCTGACCGAAGTGTCGCTGGCCCGCCAGCAGCAGCCGAAGGGCGCACTGCCCCCGGCCCTGGTTGAGCGGGTCAAGCAGCGCGTGGGCGCTGCCGATGCCGCCGCCACCGATGCGCATGCACGCCAGGCCACGATCAGCAGCGCGGTGTACGCATTGCGCGAGGTAGGTGACGACGCGGGTGCCGAGGCACTGTTGCTGGCCGAGCTGAAGCGCAGCGAGCAGCCGTACTACTACATGCCCGAGCTGGCCGAACTGGCCGAGCAGCGCGGCGACGCCGCCGGCGCGCTGGAGTGGTTGAAGCGCGCCTACGATGGTGCACAGGGCCCGGCCACCCGCGTGCAATGGGGCGTGCTGTACGTGGAAGGTCTGCTGAAGCTGGCGCCGGACGATGCACCGCGCATCGAGCAGGCCACCGCGTCGCTGATCGCCGAGCTGGAGGCACAGCCGTCGGGTTACCACCAGCGTACCCGCCAGCGCTTCGAGCGACTTGCCGGGCAGTTGAAGGCGTGGAGCGGCAAGCATCAGGGTGCGGAGACGCTGGCACGGCTGCAGCAGCGGATGCAGCAGGCGTGCGGTGACCAGGTGGATGGCGCCTGTAAGGACTGGTTGAGCTGAGTTGATGAAAGCGCTGGCGGCGGGTTCGCCGGCCGGCGCTTTTGTTGATCCGTGTGGGAGGGGGCGGGGGCAGCGCATCAGCGCGCCGGTGAGGGTTCGGAAAGCGGGTTCTGGTAGTGCCGGCCGCTGGCCGGCAACCCGACCTTCGCTGAATGCCGGCCAGCGGCCGGCACTACCACGCCTCCGTCTTGACCTCTTGATCTCTTGACCTCAACCAATGTTGAGGTGCGATAACAATCTCCCCACGGCCAGCCCCTCTGGCCTTCCCCACGGAGATTGCTTCGATGTCGTACTCGCTTCCCCCGCTCCTCTATGCCTATGACGCCCTCGAGCCGCACTTCGATGCGCGCACGATGGAAATCCATCACAGCAAGCACCACCAGACCTACGTCAACAACCTCAATGCCGCGATCGAGCAGGCCGGCCTTGCCGAACAGCCGGTCGAGGCGCTGATCGCCAACCTCGATGCCGTGCCGGAGGCGCAGCGTGGCGCAGTCCGCAACAACGGCGGTGGCCACGCCAACCACAGCCTGTTCTGGACCGTACTCAGTGCCAACGGCGGTGCACCCGATGATGAACTGGCCGCCGCCATCGACCGCGACCTCGGCGGTTTCGATGCCTTCAAGGAGGCCTTCACCAAGGCTGCGCAGACCCGCTTCGGCAGTGGCTGGGCCTGGCTGACCAGCGATCGCGATGGCCGCCTGCAAGTCGAAAGCAGCGCCAACCAGGACAGCCCGCTGATGGGTGCAACGGTCGGCCTGTCCGGCAATACCCCGATCCTGGCGCTGGACGTCTGGGAACACGCCTACTACCTGCACTACCAGAACCGCCGCCCGGACTACATCGGTGCGTTCTTCAACATCATCAACTGGGCCGAGGTCGGCCGGCGCTACCGCCAGGCCCGGGCCTCATGAGCGGCGAGACACTGCCGTACGCCGGGCCGTGGGCGGGGGTCTTCCCCGCCCCGGTCCCGGTGCCGTCGGTCGAGATGCCGCCGCGTGCCCTACGGCGGCTGCTCGGCCATTTCCCCACCGGCGTGGCCATCGTCTGCGCGCGCGATGCGCAGGGCAAGCCCATCGGCCTAACCATCAATTCGTTCGTGCCAGTGTCATTGCAGCCGCCACTGGTGCTCTGGAACCTGGCGTTGCACGCGCAGAGCCTGTCCACCTTCCAGCGCGCCACCCGCTTTGCGATCAGCGTGCTGGCGGCCGACCAGGAAGCACTGGCCCGGCGCTTTGCCGATCCGCAGGTACGCAACCGCTTCGACGGCCTCGCATTGCTGGATGACGACGAGGACGCCCCGCCACGCATCGCCGGCGCGGTAGCGCATCTCACCTGTACCCGCCACGCACAGTGGCCGGTGGGCGATCACCTGTTGCTGGCCGGCCGCATCATCGAAGTGCACGAGAACGGAGGCGCGCCGCTGCTGTTCCATCGCGGCCGCTTCCAGCCCGGACCGGCCGAGCTGCTGGTGGAGGTGCGATGATGAACATCGAGGCTCTGGAATGCATGCTGGCCAGCGGCAAGGACGGCGCGCTGCTGCGCTTCGGCCTGGGCAAGGGCTGGCTGGATGCCGGCAACCCGGTGCGCGCAGCGACCCATCTGGGCCGTTGCGTGGTCCTTGATCCGCAGTATTCGGCAGCGTGGAAGCTGCTGGGCAAGGCCTGGCTGGCCAGTGGCCAGCCGCAGGCGGCGCGCGAGGCGTGGCAACGCGGTTTGAGCGTGGCCGGCAGCAAGGGCGACCAGCAGGCACGCAAGGAAATGCAGGTATTCCTGCGCCGCCTGGACCGCGAGCAGGCGGACCTGGCGAAGGCGGGCTGAGTCGATCAGCCCGCGTTGGCCGATGCCGGTGCGGACATGATGTCCGACATCGGCAGGCGGCGCGGCTTGCTCGGGAACGCGTGGCGCAGGATGCGCCAGACCACCTGGCCGAACTGGCGCGGCAGCGAGCCGTTGTTGTAGTGCTGGCCGTAGCGACGGCAGATGTCCTTCACTTCCTTGGCGATGGCCGCATAGCGGTTGGCCGGCAGGTCCGGGTAGAAGTGGTGCTCGATCTGGTGGCTGAGGTTGCCCGACAGCACGTTGATCAGGAAGCCGCCGCTGATGTTGGACGAACCGCGCAGCTGGCGCAGGTACCAATGGCCGCGCGACTCATTGCGCAGGCATTCCTTCGGGAAGGTTTCCGATTCGGCGGTGAAGTGGCCGCAGAAGATGATCACGTAGGTCCAGATGTTGCGCAGGCCGTTGGCTACCATGTTGCCCAGCATCACGGTGAGGAAGAACGGGCCGGCCAGCAGCGGGAAGAACACGTAGTCCTTCAGCACCTGACGGGCCATTTTTCGCGCCACCGGGCGGGTCTGCATCCACATCGCACGGCCACTGATGCGGCCCTTCAGCCAACGGCCCAGGCGCAGGTCCTGCGCGGCCACGCCCCACTGGAACAGCAGCGCGAAGATCGGCGCGATGATCGGCTGCAGCAGGTAGAACGGCTTCCAGCGCTGTTCCGGGAAGATGCGCAGCAGGCCGTAGCCGATGTCATCGTCCATGCCACGCACGTTGGTGTAGGTGTGGTGGCGGAAATTGTGGGTCTTGCGCCAGTTGTCGGCGGTGGCAACGATGTCCCACTCGTAGGTGTTGCCGTTGAGCTTGGGGTCGCCGGTCCAGTCGAACTGGCCGTGCATGACGTTGTGGCCCAGCTCCATGTTCTCCAGGATCTTCGACAGCGCCAGCAGCAGCGTGCCGGTGATCGCGGCCGGCCACAGCAGCGGCATCCAGAACAACGGCGAGAACGCCGCCACGAACAGCAGGCCACGGCCACCCACGCCGAACCAGCGCACGGCGGCGGCCACGCGGCGGATGTAGCGGGTATCGGAAGCGCCAAGGCTGCCGATCACGCGGTCGCGGATCGCATCGAGTTCCTGGCCGAAGGCTTGCATCTCGGTGGTGCTCAGAGCACGGTCGGTAGCGCGGGTCATGGCAACGGGTCCTCAGAGATCCAGGGTCAGGTCGGTGGTCGGCGCGCTCACGCAGATCCGCACCGGCTGCGCCGATTCGGACTGCAGGTCGCCGGTGCGCAGGTGGCGGGTGGCGCCACTGACGCGATCACAACTACAACTGTTACAGATACCCATGCGGCAGCCATGCTTGGGCTTGATGCCATGGGCTTCGAGGCTTTCCAGCAGTGAGCGACCACGCGGCACGCTCAATTGGCGGCCACTGCGCGCAAGCGTCAGCGACACCTCACCTTCGCTGCTGGCATCGCGCAGCGGCGCCGGCGGTGTGAAGGCTTCGGCCTGGAAACCGGCCACCTGGTGCGCCAGACGCTCGCGCGCGGCGGCAACGAATCCATCCGGGCCGCAGGCCAGCACATGGCGCTGCGCCAGAGGCGTGTCATCGCCGGGCACCAGCAGATCATGGGTATCGATACGCGCGGCCGGCGCCTCACCCTCGCGGGTGGTCAGCAGATGCACGCGCAGGTTCGGATGCGCTGCGGCCAGCGCCTGCAGTTCATCACGGAACTGCAGATGGGCAGCGGTGCGCTCCCAGTAGAACAGGTCCACGGGCGCGGCCAGCGGGCGCTGGCAGGCCTCGCGCAACAGGCTGCGCATCGGCGTGATGCCACTGCCGGCCGCCAGCAGCAGCACCGGCGCCGCGGCCGGCAACTGGAATTCGCCGAAGGCGGCATCGAGGCGGAACAGTTCGCCCGGCTGCGCATGATTGACCAGATGCTGGCTGACCCGGCCGCCGTCGATCGCCTTGACGGTGATCGCCAGCTCGCGCCGACCGAGTGCGGTGGGGCTGTAGCTGCGCTGCCACAGGCGCCCTTCAATCTCGACGCCGAGGGTGACGTGCTGGCCAGCGCGCATGCCGGCCCAGTGCCGGTTGGTGCGCAGGACCAAGGTCGCCGCGCCCTCGCCGGCCGGCTCGCGCCGGACCAGGCGGGCCACCGGCTCGCGCAGGGTCCACAGGGGATTGAGCTGGCCCGCCCAGAAATCGAACAGCGACGGCGAGACCCAGCGGTACGGAGAGAACAGGGACGGACGGACGACAGCGCTCATGAGCGAACTATACGGGCGCACATACACCTGTGTATACATGTGTATATTGAACCGGATTGGGTATGATTCAGCCTCGCCCCACCGGAACCCCCATGGCCGCCGCCACCGCCTTGTCGACGCCCGAAGATGCCAACAGCCCGGCCCGCCGTACGGTGAGCCGCGAGGATCTGCTGGCTGCTGCCCTGAAACTGATCGGGCCGCACCGCAGCCTGTCCACGCTCAGCCTGCGCGAAGTGGCGCGTGAGGCCGGCATCGCGCCGAACAGCTTCTACCGGCAGTTCCGCGACATGGACGAACTGGCCGTGGCGCTGATCGATGCGGCCGGCCGCTCGCTGCGCACCATCATCGGCGAGGCTCGCCAGCGCGCCACCTCCACCGCCACCAGCGTGGTGCGGGTCTCGGTGGAGACCTTCATGGAACAGCTGCGCGCCGACGACAAGCTGCTGCACGTGCTGCTGCGCGAGGGCGCAGTCGGCTCGGACGACTTCAAGCACGCGGTCGAACGCGAGCTGCACTATTTCGAGGAAGAGCTGCAGCACGACCTGGTGCGCCTGGCCGCACTGGATGGCGCCGTACTGCATGCCCCGGAACTGGTGGCCAAGGCCATCACCCGGCTGGTGTTCGCGATGGGTGCCACCGCCATGGACCTGCCACCGGAGAAGGATCCGGAGCTGGTTGAACAGATCTCCACAATGATCCGCATGATCATCGTGGGCGCCCGTACCCCCGCCGCGTTCCGCCGCGGCTGATCGAGGCCCCTGAGTCGGATCCCTTTCCAGAGGAAAGGGCCCTGACCCGCCCCAGCTCCATGAAGCCCGCCACGCAGCGCCACGGCGCCGATGAACCGTGGCCGCTGTCACGGATTTAGATTGCAGATGCGCAGCTTGAGCATCCTGCACGCGCCATTCACTGCGCTCTCACGCACGCTGAATTATTCAGACCACGCGCTCCATTCAGCTTGGTGAGTTATTGAACGGGGTTTGAATCCGGCAAGTGCCGCTGCAGTCGTTTCAGATTAATTGCATGGCCCAGGCAAGACCCGATCCGCACAGTGCCGCCTCCGGTCCTGCGGATGCGGGTCCACCCCAATGAGCTTCAAGGAGAAACACCCATGCGCATGATGCAGTTCACGCCGAAGTTTCCTTCCACGCTTGTCCGTTCGCGGTTGGGTCTGGCCGTAGCCAGCTCATTGATGCTCGCCGCCATGGGCACCGCAAATGCTGTCGACGTCGGCCCCGGCCAGACCGTCACCATCACCCCAGGAAGTGCTTTCGAGGGACAGAATCTCTCCGTCCATGGAGGAACCGCCAATGTTCTCGGCGCCCGCATGGGCGCACTGGACTCGTTCTCTGCAGGCGGCACACAACAGACAATCATCAACGCAGATGGTGCTGGCTTCACGTCAACCACAGGCAATTTCGTACGGAGCTCAACAGCGGTCTTCCGCAATTCGGTGCTGAGCGCCACAACCGGCCCGGCCCTTGGTTTGGCACGATCAGGCGCTGTCGATGGCAATGGACGCCCCTACCCCAGAGTGTCGTTGATCGACAGCTCACTCACTTCCACACGCATCGGACTGCAGGTGCTCGCCGGCGGCTACGCTGATGTAGACGGTTCGACCATTTCCGGCGGTACGTATGGGGTCTCTGTCGGTGCGGGCTCCGTTTCGCTGCGCAATGGCTCGACGGTCAACGGAGTCACAGCTGGAATCCTGATCCTCTCGAGCCCAACCATCGAAGAGAATCTCGCCGACTGGGGCGTGATGGTCGATGGTTCACACATCGAAGCAAGCAACGGCAGCGCCATTCTGTTCGGCGCTCATCTGCCTTCTGTATCCCGTCCGGATACGCTGTTGATACAGAATGGTGCGACTCTGGTGGGGAGCAATGGCGTCATCATCTCCACCCGCGACAACGCCCACTTCGACGTCACCGCCCGCACCTCCACACTCAAGGGCGACATCACCATTGCCGATACCGCCACCGGCACGCTGCGCTTCCTTGACGGCCTCGACCTCACCGGCCGCATCCTCGGCCCGGCCGACGTCATCGTCGACCAGGGCGGCCGCTGGACACTGTCCGGCGACAGCAACACCGGCAACCTCACCCTGGGTGCAGGCAGCAATATCTTCCTCGGTGCTGCGGGTACGGCGGCCTATCCGCAACTGACCGTCAACGGCAACTACGCCGGCAATGGCGGCACCCTGCACTTCAACACGGTGCTGGCCGGCGACGACGCAGCAAGCTCGCGCGTGCATGTCACCGGCAATACCAGCGGCACCACCCAGGTCACCGTCAACAACATTGCCGGCGCTGGTGCACAGACCGTCAACGGCATTCCGTTGATGCAGGTGGACGGTGCCAGCAATGGTCACCTCGCGCTGCAGGGCCGCGCCATCGGCGGCATGTACGAGTATTTCCTGCGCAAGGGCACTCCGGGCGCGACCAACGGCAACTGGTACCTGACCTCGGCCTACACCGGCAATCCGTGCGACATCAATCCGGCGCTGCCGGAGTGCCAGGGCACTGGTCCGGTGGATCCGGTCGATCCTGTTGACCCGGTCGATCCGGTCGATCCGGTGGACCCGGTCAATCCCGTCGATCCGGTCCCCGTGCTGCGTCCGGAGCCGGGCGCGTACCTGGCCAACCAGGCCGCGGCCGTGCAGATGTTCCAGCTGCGCCGCCACGACCGCGGCGAGCCCGGCTTCGACCGCGCCCGCATCGGCACCTGGGTGCGCGCCGGGCGTGACCAGCTGCAGGCGAACGTGGCCGGCCAGGTCGATGCCCGTACCCACATCAATACCCTGCAGCTGGGCAGCGATGTCTGGCGCTGGGGCGATGGCCGTGGCCAGGTCGGCGTGATGCTCGGCACCGGCGAGGCAACCACGCAGGCGGTGTCGACGCTGAGCGGTTATGGCACCCGCGGCAAGGTCAAGGGCAAGTCGGCCGGTGTTTACCTGGGCTGGGTGCAGGATGCACAGAGCAGTGCCGGCCTGTATGTGGACGGCTGGCTGCAGGCGGCACGCTTCGACAACGAGGTGCAGGGCGAAGGCATCGCCCGCGAGACCTACGACTCCAGGACCCGCAGCGCATCGCTGGAAGCCGGTTATGCGTGGGCCATTCGCAGCAGTGAGGCCAGCACGCTGTACCTGCAGCCGCAGGCGCAGCTGGCCTGGACCGACTACGACGGTGACAGCCTGGTCGAAAACAATGGCACCACGGTCGAGGATGGTCGCGGCGGCGGCCTCAACAGCCGCCTCGGCGTTCGCCTGTTTGGCCAGGGCACGCTGCAGGGCAACCGCGTGCAGCCGTTCCTGGCGGCGAACTGGCTGCGTGGCGAGCGCGATGAGGCCATGCGCTTCAACAGTGAGTCGTTGAGCGCGAAGACGCCGGAGAACCGCTACGAAGTGCAGGCCGGTGCCCAGCTTCAGCTGGGCCAGCGCTGGAGCGCATGGGGTGACCTGCGTGTACAGCGTGGCGACAGCGGCTATCGCAACCACGGTGCCCAGGTGGGCCTGCGCGCCGCCTGGTAAGCCCCTCGCCGCCCTGGGATCACCCCAGGGCGGCGTTCCTCGATTTCCCTCGCACCCTGCCGGGCATGACATCCGGCAGGGTTCTGGCACCTAATTGTAATGTTATAACACCGTCGTCCGCGATGTTCTGATCCTGCTTTCGGCTTCGTGATTGCATGGACTTATTTATATAGCCGTTGCTATATCTATGACCCTCTGCTTTCATATGCGTCAGCCAGGTCGCCCTCGCCGCCTTTCCTCTCCCAAGGACGACGCCCTCATGCCCGTTTCCAGACCCCTTTCCCGCCGGCTGCCTCTGGCTGCCGCCATCGCCCTGACCCTGCCGCTGCCTGCGCTGGCAGTCACACCGAAGCCGACCGAGCTGGACCGTGTGCAGGTCAAGGTCAGCACTGCAACCCGCAGCGAACGCCTGCTGTCCGATGTCCCGATCCGCACCGAAGTGCTGCGCAAGGAAGACATCGCGCTGCGCGCGGCCACTGACTTCTCGCGAGCCGCAGAGCTGATCAATGGCCTGCGCGTGGAAAGCAACTGCCAGAACTGCAACACCAGCGAAGTACAGCTGCTGGGCCTGCCCGGCGCCTACAACCAGCTGTTGTTCGATGGCATCCCGCTGCTGTCCACGTTGGGCGGTGTGTACGGCCTGGAACAGATCCCGGCCGGGTTCGTCGACCGCATCGAAGTGGTCAAAGGCGGTGGTTCGGCGCTGTATGGACCGGGCGCGGTGGCCGGTGTGATCAACCTGATCCCGCCGCTGCCGGCGCGCAGCGGTGGCCATGTGCAGGCCGGCGTGGACGTGCTGAAAGGCACGCCGCAGAAGAATGCCGATGTGCGCCTCGACCTGGTGGCCAAGGACGCCGATGCCGGGCTGTCGTTGATCGCCCAGCGCAACTGGAACAGTGGCATCGACTACAACGGTGACGGCTATACCGAGATCACCCGCAAGAATCTCAAGGTCGGCGGGCTGCAGGCCTGGTATGCGCCCACACCGGGCACACGGCTGCGCCTGGACCTGCAGGTGACCGATGAAACCCGCCGCGGCGGCAACCGCCTGGACCAGCCCGAGTACCTGGCCAACATCGCCGAATCGCTGGATACGAAGTACCGGCGCGGCAGCGTGTCGTGGGACCAGGAGATCAATGCCGACGTCGATTTCCGCCTGGCCTATGCCTTCGCCGACATCGACCGCGACAGCTTCTATGGCGGCCTGGGCGACGTGGTCACCGATCCGTCTGCGCCGGGCTATGACCCGTCGCAGCTGGACCCGAACGTGGCCGGCAGCGCGGCCTCGCGGTCGTGGCGCCAGTACGGCCGCACCCAAAACCCGCTGCACTACATCGACAGCCAGTTGAACTGGCGGTTGGGGGCGCACGCGCTGGCCTTCGGCGTGCAGTACAAGCACGAGGCACTGCGCGACGACAACCGCACCGGTGACGGGCAGCGCCTGGCAGTGCTGGAAGACGCTACTTTCCACAACCTGGGCGCCTTCATCCAGGACGAGTGGAGCCTGCGCGACAACGTCGACCTGGTGCTGGGTGCGCGCGTGGACAAGAGCTCGGAACTGGACAGCGCGGTGTTCTCGCCGCGCATCGCGCTGGCCTGGCAGGCCACGCCGAACCTGAAGTGGCGGGCAGGCGTTGCCACTGGCTTCCGTGCACCGGAAATCTTCGTCGAGGACGTACATGTCGATACGCTGGGTGGCGAACAGGTGCGCGTGCGCAATACCGACGGCCTGAAGGAAGAGCGCGCGTTGACCACCCTGTTCGGCTTCGACTGGCGATCTGACCCGGCCAATCCGGTGTGGAGCTGGGATGCCACCGCCTCGTATGCGCGCATCCGCGACACCTTCGCACTGGGTGAGATCCAGCGCGGCGATGACGGCCAGCTCAGCCAGCTGCGCTACAACGCGTCCGGCTCCAATGTGCTGGGCGCGGAAACCAACCTCGGCTGGCAGCCGTCGCCACAGTGGCGCCTGACCGCGGGTGCCTCGTGGTACCGCTCGCGCTTCCGCGAACCGCAGCGCATCTTCGACGACACCGGCGACGGCGGCGACACCGTCATCGAAAGCCGCGACTACCTGAAGACGCCGCGCTGGACCGGCCTGGCCCAGCTCAGCTGGATGCCGGCCGAGCCGTGGGAAACCTTCGTCGCGCTGCGCCACACCGGCCCGATGTCGGTGCTGAACAACCGGCTGGGCGAACTGCACCGCACGCGTTCATTCCTGGTCACCGACCTCGGGGCGCGCTGGCACCGTCACCTGGGCGCGCAGGCGCAGCAGGAAGTGTCGGTAGCCGCCGGCGTCAAGAACGTATTCGACCAGCGCCAGAAGGATCTGGAAGTGGGCGCGCTGCGTGACAGCGACTATGTCTACGGGCCGCGTTTCGCGCGCTCGTGGTACGTCAACCTGCGCTATGCGTTCTAAGCCGCTACGAGCGTTGTTGCTGGCCTGTGCCGTGCTGCTGGCCGCACCGGCGATGGCTGCGGACCTGCATGCGCAGGTCTCCGCCTCGCTGATGCGGCCGGAACAGCGCTCGCTGCGGCCGATGCAATGGTCATCGCCACCGAAGCTGGTGGCGTTGTACTTCGGCGCCGACTGGTGCGCGCCCTGCCATGCCTTCGTACCCACACTGCGCAGCGTGCGTGACGCATTGCGCGAGGCCGGCGCCGATACCGAAGTGGTCTACGTCAGCCTGGATGAGAGCGAGGCCGCGCTGCGCCGCTACATGCATGCGCAGGAGATGCCGTGGCCGGTGCTGGACCCGCGCCGCGCCGCGCGCATGCCGGCACTGCAGGCGTTGGCTGGGCTGGCACCGCCGAATCTGGTGCTGATCGATGCTGACGGCAAGGTGCTGGCCAATGGTTGGCAAGGCCGGCGTTACGAAGGCCTGCAGCCCGTGTTGAAGGAATGGACGAAGCAGGCGTGTGCGCAGCAGCAGGCCCATTGCCCCAACGCCGGCATCCAATCGCGGTAACGCCAGGCCATGCCCGGCGAATTGCTTGACGCAGCCTTACGGCCGCCGGGCATGGCCCGGCGCTACCGTTACGGCGCCTCGCCCTCAGCCTTGCGCACGAACGCTTCGAACAACGCCAGCGTCTGCTCGCTTACATGGTGCTCGATACCCTCGGCATCGCGCCGCGCGGTATCCGGGTCCACGCCCAGCGCCAGCAGGAAACGCTCCACGGTCTGATGACGCTGGCGGCTGGCATGGGCCAGCGCCTCGCCTTCCGGGGTCAGGAACACGCCACGATATGGACGCTGCACCACCCAGCCATCACGGGCCAGCCGCCGCAGCATCTTCGCCACGGTGGGCTGGGCTACGCCCAGGCGGGTGGCGATGTCGACCTGGCGGGCCTCGCCGCCATCGGCCAGCAGATCCGAGATCAGCTCGACATAGTCCTCCACCAGCTCCATCCGGTGCGCCTCGCGCACTTGCCGGAAGCTCTCGACCTGGCGCTCGGCCTCGATCAAGGGGGTGCTTTTCAGCGATGTCGAATCGTCGGTCTTGCCCACGCCTGCGCCTGTCCTTCCGGGGTGATCCGGTGTTGAACCTGAATTCTGGACCAGTAACGCGATAAAGACGATTGTTTCACATTGCTAATGACTATAGCAGGAGCTATATTCGGACCCATGAACACCCTGGCACCCCGCGACCCTTCGGCCTCCACCCCGGCCAGCCTGGGTGCGCTCAACGCCTCGGTGGCGGTGCCCGACAAGGGCCACTGGTGGTTCCGCCTGCTGGCCTTCCTCGGCCCGGGCTACATGATCTCGGTCGGCTACATGGACCCGGGCAACTGGGCCACCGACCTCGCCGGCGGTTCGCGCTTCGGTTACCTGCTGCTGTCGGTCATTCTCATCTCCAACCTGATGGCAGTGATCCTGCAGGCGCTATCGGCGCGGCTGGGCATTGCCACCGGTATGGATCTGGCCCAGGCCTGTCGCGCGCGTTATCCGAAGCCGGTGAACCTGGCGCTGTGGGCGCTGTGCGAGGCGGCGATCATCGCCTGCGACCTGGCCGAGGTGATCGGCACCGCGATCGCGCTGAAGCTGCTGTTCGACCTGCCGTTGCTGTGGGGCGCGGTGATCACCGCCCTGGACACGCTGCTGGTGCTGCTGCTGATGAACCGCGGTTTCCGTGCGCTGGAAGCCTTCGTGATCGCATTGCTGTTGGTGATCTTCGGCTGCTTCATGGTGCAGATCGCGCTGGCCGCACCGCCGGTGATGGAAGTGCTGGGCGGCTTCATTCCGCGCGCGCAGGTGGTAACTGATCCGCACGCGCTGTACATCGCCATCGGCATCATTGGTGCCACGGTGATGCCGCACAATCTCTATCTGCACTCGTCCATCGTGCAGACCCGTGCCTACCCGCGCACCGATGAAGGCCGACGCAGCGCGCTGCGCTGGGCAGTGACCGACAGCACCCTTGCACTGACCCTGGCACTGTTCATCAACGCCAGCATCCTGATCCTGGCGGCGGCCGTGTTCCATGCCAATGGCCGATTTGATGTGGAAGACATCGAACAGGCGCACCAGCTGCTGGCACCAATGCTGGGCGTGGGCGCGGCGGCGACGCTGTTTGCGATTGCGCTGCTGGCCTCGGGCCTGAACTCGACGGTGACCGCCACGCTGGCCGGCCAGATCGTGATGGAAGGCTTCCTGCACCTGCGCCTGCCGCCGTGGCTGCGTCGGCTTATCACGCGGGCGCTGGCGATCATTCCGGTGGTGGTGGTGATCATGCTGTTTGGCGACCAGGGGGCGGTAAAGCTGCTGGTGCTGAGCCAGGTGGTGCTGTCGATGCAGCTGCCGTTCGCGATCATCCCGCTGGTGCGGATCGTGACCGACAAGGTGACGATGGGCGCGCTGGTGGCCCCGCGCTGGCTGGGAGCGATCGCCTGGGTGATCGCGCTGGTGATCGTGGTGTTGAACGTGAAGCTGCTGGTGGATACCTTCGCCGGCGGGTGACGCCAATGCCGGGGTCGGATCCCTTGCCGGAGGCAAGGGCTCTGACCCAGGTAGTTCCACGCCATGCATGGATGCCCTTGTCACGGTATGGGGGTCAGAGCCCTTGCCTCCGGCAAGGGATCCGACCCCGCCATCTCTGCGTCATAGATGCAGCGCAATGGCGGCTTCAATCTGTTGCGGCGACTGGAACCCGGCCAGGCGAGTGCGTTCGTCGCCGTCACGGAACAGCAAGAGCGTCGGCGTCTGCCGCAACCCCAGCTCACGGAAGAATGCCTCCCCCAGCACTTCCAACTGCACGCGCAGCAGGGTCGTGCCCTGCCCCGCCACGCTGTTGGCCACGCGGTGCAGCGACATCTCCAGCATCCGGCACCCCGGGCACTGGTCCTTGTGGAAATCCACCAGCACCCGCGGGTGTTCGGCCAGCAGCTGCTGGAACTGCTCAGGCGTGGTGGCGTCGATGATCTGCATCGGTGTTGCTCCAGTAATGGGCCAGGACCGCATCGGTCCAGGCCTCGATGGCCCCGGCATGGCGTTGGCCATGCGGCATCTGTTCGATCTCCAGCGGCGGATAGTCGCTGCGGAAATAGCGGATCAGCCGGTGCACGGCGCCGCAGTAGTACTCCTGCCCCCACTGCGTTTCGCCGGTGCCGAACACCGCCAGCTGCCGTGGCCGCTCGCCGCGGTCGGCGATGCCGGCCACCCAGGCCTTCATCTCCGCCGGCGTGCGGCCGGCGTTGTCGGTCCAGCAGCCCAGCAGCACCAGGTCGGCTTCATCGGCGGCCAGAGGCGGCGCCTGGCGCAGGTCGTCGGCCTCCTGCCAGTGCACCGCGTGGCCCGCTGCCCGGCAACGCTCGGCAATCTGCCGGCCGAGCTCGCGGGTGTTACCACTCAACGAGGCCACCACAAGCAGAATGCTCAGCGCTTCGCCGGGCTCAGAGGTCGTCGAAGCCGTTGTCGGCGTTGGTCTTCTTGTAACTTGCATTGCGCATCTCGAAGAAGTCGGTCTTGGTCTCAGTGAAGTTGTCGGCGTAGGCCTTGATCCACGGCATCACGTTGTCGGTGGTGTCGCTGTACAGGCGCTCGATGCCGAGCATGCCGGCCATCTTGTTCGCGCGGTACTTCACGTAGCGCACCATCTCGTCCACGTCGATGCCATCAATACCGTCCAGCACCTCCGACGACCACTGCGTCTCCAGTTCGATGGCATGTTCGAATGACTGGTGCACGTAGGCGGTCAGCTCGTTGGTCTGCAGCTCCGGGTTCTCGCCGATGATGGCGCGGATCAGCTCGCTGATGAACTTGGTATGCGCCAGCTCGTCGCGGTTGATGAAGCTGATGATCTTGCCGGTGCCATTCATGCGGTTCTGCCGCACCATGTTGTAGAAGTACGCAAACCCTGAATAGAAGTTGATGCCCTCCAGGATCGAGGACTGGATCAACGACTTGAGCAGGGTCTCGGCGGTCTTCTCGCGCATGAAGTCGTCATACGCGCCCATGATCGGGGCATTCCGCTTGATGATGGTCGGGTGGGTGCGGGCGATCTCGAAGATGCGGTTCTGGTTCGACAGGTCGGTGATCGAGGCCAGCACGTAGCTGTAGCTTTCGTTGTGGATCACCTCCTGCTGGCCGATGATCGCCGCATTGGCATGCGCGGCCGGATCGGTGATGTACTCGGCCACGTTGTAGATGAAGCGCGTCTGCGGCGAGTCGAGCGTGGCCAGCAGGCCGATGATGGAGTCGTAGGCGTTTTTCTCACGAGCGTTGAGCTCGCCGTACTGGCGGGCGTCCAGCTTCATGTCGACCTCGTCGGGAATCCAGAAGTTGGTCGACAGCTCTTTGTAGGCTCGATAGAACGACGGGTACGGAATGTCGTTCCAGTTGAGGATGCCGCTGGTGCGGCCGTTGATGATGCCGG
This sequence comes from Stenotrophomonas maltophilia R551-3, assembly GCF_000020665.1. Classification (NCBI taxonomy): domain Bacteria; kingdom Pseudomonadati; phylum Pseudomonadota; class Gammaproteobacteria; order Lysobacterales; family Lysobacteraceae; genus Stenotrophomonas; species Stenotrophomonas maltophilia. Next base: position 2,576,251 of record NC_011071.1, read on the forward strand.
TACTGCGATTGGGATGGCGCGGTTCGAGGATCTTGATGCGGTCGAGGGGGGTTGCCATGGTCTTACCTTCAGGGGTAGCGCCGGGCCATGCCCGGCGGAATATACGATTCCCGCGCGGTGCGCTCGCCGGGCATGGCCCGGCGCTACCGTGCGGTGCGCGCGCCGATCAGCTGGAGCACCACTCGCATTCGCTGATGTCGATGTCGTTGGAGCGCACGTAGTAGGTGGTCTTCAGGCCTTCGCGCCAGGCGCTCAGGTGCAGCTCCAGCAGCGTGCTGGCGCGGATGGTGCTGGGCACGTACAGGTTGAAGCTGATCGACTGATCGACATGGCGCTGGCGGCGCGCGTTCTGGCGCACGCTGGCGAACTGGTCGACCTTGTAGGCACCTTTCTCGTAGTACGGCCAGGTCTCCAGCGACAGGCCCGGCGCGGCCACCGGCCGCCGGAAATCCTTCTTTTCCTCGTAGTAGAACGCGCTGTAGATCGGGTCGATCGAGGCGGTGGAACCGGCGATCTGCGCGGTGCTCATGTTCGGCGCCACCGCCAGCAGCCAGCCGTTGCGCAGACCGTGCGTGGCGACCTCGCGGGCCAGGCTGTCCCAGGCCGCGCCGCTGTAGTCGCGGTCACTGAAGTAGCGTCCGTTGTGCCAATCGCTGCCGGCGAACATCGGGTAGCTGCCCTTCTCCTTCGCCAGCTGCGCGCTGGCCTGGATGGTCAGGAAGTTGATGCGCTCGTAGAGGCGGTCGGCCAGCTGTTCGGCATCCTGCGACTCCCACTGGATCGACTGCTGCGCCAGCAGGTGGTGCCATCCGAACGTACCCAGGCCGATGGCGCGGTACTTGTGGTTGGTGATCGTGGCCTGCGGCACCGGCAGCGCATTGAGATCGATCACGTTGTCGAGCATGCGCACCTGGATCGGGATCAGGCGTTCCAGCACATCGGTGGCCAACAGGTCATCCGGCGCACTGATCGCCCGACCGAGGTTGATCGAAGACAGGTTGCAGACCACGAAGTCACCGGCCCGGCGTGTAGTGACGATCTGGTCGCCGCTGACGATCTCCTGGATCATCCGCGTCGGGCTCATGTTCTGCAGGATCTCGGTGCACAGGTTGCTGGAATAGATCATGCCCGCGTGCTTGTTCGGGTTCCGGCGGTTGACCTCGTCGCGGTAGAACAGGAACGGGTTGCCGGTCTCCAGCTGGCTGAGCATGATCCGCTTGAACAGATCGATTGCCTTTACCGTGCGGCGGCTGATGCGCTCATCGGCCACCAGCTCGGCGTAGCGGTCACGGAAGCTGCCCGAACCACGCTTCTCGTCGTAGAAGTCCTGCAGGTACCAGCCCTTGGCCTGCTTCACCTCGTGCGGATCGAACAGGTACCAGTCGGCGCGGCGTTCGACCGCTTCCATGAACAGGTCGGGCACGCAGACCGAGGTGAACACATCGTGCGCGCGCAGGCGCTGGTCGCCGTTGTTGAGGCGCAGGTCCATGAAGGCTTCGATATCGCGGTGCCAGATGTCCAGGTACACCGCCACCGCACCCTTGCGCTGGCCGAGCTGGTCGACCGACACCGCCGTGTTGTTGAGCTGTTTGATCCATGGAACCACGCCGCCGGAGGAATTGGCCACGCCACGGATCGGCGCACCGCTGCTCCGTACGTAGCCCAGGTAGGCGCCGACGCCGCCGCCGTGCTTGGACACGCGGGCGATATCGGTATTGGAGTCATAGATGCCCTGCAGGCTGTCGTCCACCGTGTCGATGAAGCAGCTGGACAGCTGCCCACCGACCTTGCCGGCATTGGCCAACGTCGGCGTGGCCACCGTCATGTACAGGTTGGACAGCGCCCAATACGCCTCGCCGACCAGCTGCATGCGCCGCTCGCGCGGCTTTTCCTCCTGCATCAGGTACAGCGCGATGGTCAGCCAACGCTCCTGCGGCAGTTCATAGACCTCGCGGCTGCGGTCGCTGGCCAGGTAGCGCGTGGCCAGCAGGTACAGGCCGTTGTACGCGAACAGGCGGTCGCGTTCCGGGTCGATCATCTCGCCGGCCTGCTGCAGCTCTTCCTTGGAATAGCAGCGCAGGATGTCGTTGCTGTAGATGCCGCGGTCGGCCAGGCTTTCCTGCAGGCCCACATACGAGCCGTACTTCAGGCCGACATCGTAGAAGCGATTGCGGCTGGCGCGCTTGTACAGGCGGCGCAGGTAGATGCGCGCTGCAAACTGTTCCCACTCGGGTGCGACCAGGTCCACCCGCGACTCAGCCTCGCGGATCAGCAGATCGACCAGATCATCGGCGCTGATGCTGGGCTTGCGCTCGACCATCGCCTGCACCACGCGGCGGTAGTCGCTCACATCCAGCTGCGGGAACTCGGCATGCACGGCATCGATGCTGCGCTGCAGGCGCTCGGCCTCGAACGGCAGGCGACGGTTGCCGGCCTCCTTGGTGATCCAGGTCGGCACGCGCTCGCCACCGGCGCGCAAGGCGTCGCCAGCGCCGGCCAGATCGGCCACGCGGAAGGTACTGTCGGTCATGGTGGTGAAACTCCAGGCTCGCACGCGCTTTGGCGGTCGATGCCATGGCGGCCCTGCACGCGATACCGGCGCACGGGGCGAACGGGTGGATTGCCAGGGCACGGGAACGTAGGTCGTCGGCATCTGCCTGCGCCTGCGGCCGGTATCCGGGCCGTGGGGGCGACCTGCGTCCGCACGATGGCGGCCGCGTCGACACGGCAAGCCTCAGGGGCGGGCCGCGGGACGTTTGCTGCATGTCCGGCGGCGGCGGCTGACCGGGAGTGACGGCCACAACATAGTGGGGATATCCAAGCTCGTCAACACAAGATGCAGTAATCAACACATGTCGCGACGATCAGTCCCAGGATGCCGTGTTGCACCTGCGACGCCTTGTCGACAGCGCCTGCGTCCCCAGTTCGGTACAACATCAACTTTCCCCGGAACACCGCCCATGCGCGCTGCCCAGTACCCCTCCTTCGGCGACCCGGCCGACGTCCTTGCCATTGCCGACGCGCCGCTGCCTGAGCCCGGCGCCGGCGAGGTGCGGATCCGCACCGTGCTGGCCTCGATCCACAACCACGACCTCCTGACCGTGCGCGGCCTGTATGGCTACAAGCCGGCACTGCCGGCCATCGGTGGCAGTGAAGCACTGGGCGTGGTCGATGCACTCGGCGACGGCGTCGACGGCCTGCAGATCGGCCAGCGGGTTGCCGCCGCTTCGGTGCATGGCACCTGGGCCGAAGCGTTCATTGCACCGGCACGCATGGTGATTCCGATGCCGGAAGCGATCCCGGACGAGATGGCCGCACAGCTGATCGCGATGCCGCTGAGCGCGCTGATGCTGCTGGAGTTCCTGCACGTCGAAGCGGGCCAGTGGATCGTGCAGAACACCGCCAACGGCGCGGTCGGCAAGTCGCTGGCGATGCTGGCGCGTGCGCGCGGCGTGCATGTGGCCAACCTGGTGCGCAATGCCGATGCGGTCGCACAGTTGCAGGCATTGGGCATCGATCATGTGTTCGACACCTCGGTGGACGGCTGGAAGGATCGCGTGCGTGAGGCGACCGGCGAAGCGCAGGCCGCGGCCGCGGTGGATTCCATTGGCGGCGACGCCAGCGGCGATCTGGTCGACCTGCTTGGCCACCACGGCACGCTGGTGTCGTTCGGTGTGATGAGCGGCGAACCCATGCGCATTCCCGCCGGCGGCCTGATCTACAAGGAAGCCACGGTGAAGGGCTTCTGGGGCAGCAAGGTCAGCCAGGCGATGGCGGTGGAGGACAAGCGCCGGCTGGTTGGCGAACTGCTGAAGCGCGCGGCGAGCGGCGAACTGACCCTGCCGGTGGAGCAGATCTTCGCGCTGGACGACATCGCCCAGGCAGCAAAGGCCGGTGCGGGTTCGGGCCGCAACGGCAAGGTGCTGCTGCGGCCTTGATGGCCGGTCAACCGGGGTCGGATCCCTTTCCGTTGGAACGGGATCTGACCCGCAGGAGGAGTGCGGACCAACGGTCCGCACCCACCGGAGCACAGACCGCCCCACCGAGGCCACAGACTTTCGTTAAGAACCTGTGATGTATAACTGAATGCGCTTTCGTCATTGGAAGGCGCATGTACCTGCGTGCGGTACTGACGGCTCCTCCCCGTTCGGCGTTGTCGCTTCCATGTACCGCACCACCCTGAACCTGCTTGCCGGCGCGATCGCGCTGGGCCTCACCGCCGGCGCTGCCGGCGCCGCTGAAACCGCCGACACCGGCAAGGACAGCACCACCCTCGGCACCGTGCTGGTGACCGGCTCCAACATCAAGCGCAGCGATACCGCCGGGCCCAACCCGGTGCAGATCGTCAGCCGCGAACAGATCGAACAGACCGGTCGTTCCACCCTTACCGACGTGCTGCGCAACCTGTCGGCCAATGCCGGCAACAGCTTCGACGAGCAGTACACCGGCAGCTTCGCCGCCGGTTCTGCATCGATCGGCCTGCGTGGCCTGTCACCGAAGAACACGCTGGTGCTGGTCAACGGCTATCGGGTGTCCAACTTCGGCTTCGCACTCAATACCCAGGACACCTTCGTCGACCTCAACGCACTGCCGATCAGTGCGGTCGAGCGCATCGAAGTACTGAAGGATGGCGCCTCGGCGGTGTACGGCTCCGACGCCATCGCTGGCGTCATCAACATCATCCTGCGCAAGAACTTCCAGGGCGTGGAAGTCGGCGGCGGCTTCGGTACCGCCACCCAGGGCGGCCTGAACGAACGCAAGGCCAACCTGCTGGCCGGCTTCGGTGATCTGGAACAGCAGGGCTGGAACGTGCTGTTCGGGTTGGACCTGCTCAAGCGCGACCGCCTCGATGGCGATGATCGTGCCTATACCCGCAGCGGCGATTTCCGCGACAAGCCCGGTGGTCGCCTTGCCGGCTGGTCCACTGCCGGTGGCAACTGGCTGAGCAACCCGCGTGCGCCGCAACCGTTCGCCAACTGCCCCGACGGCAGCCAGCTGCGCCCGTACAGCGACTTCGGCAGTACCCTGCCCGGCCAGGCCTGCGCCTTCAATGCGCAGCCGTTCAAGACCCTGCAGCCCGGCGCCGAGCGCCTGCAGGCGTCGCTGAGTGCGACCTACCGCTTCAATGACAGCGTCGAAGCGTTTGCCGACGTGCTGTACAGCCACAACAAGGCCGACCAGATCTTCAGCGCGCCGTTGACCGTCGGCCCCGGCCTGCGCGCCTACAACCCGGCCACCGGCACCCTGATCGATGTGCCGGCGGTGCTGCCGGTCGGCCACCCGAACAACCCGGGCAGCACGCCGCTGCCGTTCGAGTACACCTTCTTCGACCTCGGCCCGCGCCTGAAGGACAACACCCAGGTGTTCTACCGTGCCCTGGCCGGCGTGCGTGGCAGTGGCGAGCGCTGGGACTGGGAAGTGGCAGCGCTGACCTCGCAGAGTGCACAGCGCGAGTACGTCGACAACTTCGTCAACCGCTACGCGTTCGAGCAGATCCTGCGCGATGGCAGCTACAACTTCCTCAACCCGTCCAGCACGCCGGGGGCGCTGGATGCACTGCGCCTGCAGACCAAGCGTCCGGGCTGGTACAAGCTGCATGCGTTGAACGTAAAGGCGTCGACCACGCTGTGGGAGCTGCCGGCCGGTGCGATCGGCTTCGCCTGGGGCGCCGAGTTCCGCAAGGAATCACTGGACGCGCGCACCAGCGCACAGGTGCTGTCGGGTACCGAGCTGCGCCCGGCCATCAACGTGGTCAACGGCGAGCGCCAGGTCAGCGCCGCCTACGCCGAACTGAGCGTGCCGCTGCACCGCACCCTGGAGCTGCAGGTGGCCGGTCGTGGCGATCACTATGACGACTTCGGCAAGGCGTTCTCGCCGAAGGTGGCGCTGCGCTGGCAGCCGCTGGACAGCCTGCTGCTGCGCGGTTCGTTCTCGCGTGGCTTCCGTGCGCCGTCGCTGCCGGAGATCGCGCCGGGCCAGACCGTCAGCTACGGCTCGGTGATCGATCCGTTCGACCCACTGCAACCGGGTGGCAGCCGCGGCGTGACCAACATCCGCACCGGCAACCCGGACCTGAAGGCCGAGCGCTCGCGCAATTTCAACGTGGGTGCGGTGTGGTCGCCGGATGGCGATACCAGCATTGGCCTGGACTGGTACCGCATCGAGCAGGACAACCTGGTCAAGCCGGACAGTGCGCAGTTCATCGTCGACAACCCGACCCTGTTCCCGGGCCGCGTACAACGCGAGAACGGACGCATCCAGTTCATCACCAACCAGTACGCCAACCAGGGCGAACTGACCACCTCGGGGCTGGACCTGGACGCCAGCCGCACCTTCCGCACCGACGGTTGGGGCAACTTCACCGTGGCCGGCAGCTGGACCCACCTGCTCAGCTTCAAGCAGCCGCTGGTGGCCGGCCAGGCGCCCTATGACGGGGCCGGCAACAACCGCCACGGCGCACTGCCGCGCACCCGCGGAACCACTTCGTTGAACTGGGCGGTGGGCGACTGGAGCAGCACGCTGAGCCTGCAGTACGTGAGTGGCTACGACCAGCGTGTGGCGACGGTCACCAGCAACCCGGGGCTGCGTGACCGCATCAAGCCGTATCACCAGCTGGATCTTTACGTCGCCTACGAAGGTATTCCCAACACCACGCTGTCGCTGTCGGTGCTGAACCTGACCGACAAGGACCCGCCGTTCGACCCGGCCGGTGGCTCCAACGGCTTCGACATCAGCCAGTACAACCTGCGCGGGCAGTTCGTCTCGCTGGGGGCGCGCTACCGGTTCTGATGCGGCAACGGGGCGGCGGTGATGCGCCGCCCCAATTGTGCTGCCGGCCAGCGGCCGGCACTACCACTGACCAACGGTCCGCACCCACCGCATCAACGGCTCAGGTGCAGGAACTGCAGGTGCCGTTCGTACTGGCTGATGATGTCGTTGATGATCTGCTTGCGGCTGTAGCCGACCAGGTCGTAGTCCTGGCTGCCTTCGTACAGATGCACTTCGGCGCGGTAGTAGCGCTGGTTGCGCAGCTGCTGTGCGGCGAACGACGGCGTCAGGTAGCCACTCAGGATCACCCGGTACAGGAAGTCCTGCTGCTCGCCGTGGTTCACCGTCAACTCCATGTCGCCGGCCTCGAAGCGCGTCGCCACATCCCAGCCCTGCCCGCGCAGCTGTTCGGCCACCGCTTCCATCGCCGGCTTCACCGTGTCATCCATGAAGCGGTAGACCTGGTCGCGCACCGGGAAGTGCATGGCCTGGCTCAGGCGCTGGCGCCAGCCCTGGTGGTGGCGGTCGTCACCGATCAGCGGCGAGGGACGGTACTGCAGCGCGCGCTTGCGGTGCGACTCGTCACTGAAGGCGCGGGTCAGGCCCCACATCATCAGCAACAACACCGCCGAGAACGGCAGCGACGCCAGCACCACTGCCGATTTCAGCGCATCGATGCTGCCGGCCAGCAGCAACCCGGCGGTCAGCACCGCGATGACCGTGCCCCAGAACACGCGCAGCCAACGCGGACCATCATCCTCCGGCGCCCCGCCATGCGAGGACAACGTGGACAGCACCACCGCGCCGGAGTCAGCCGATGTCACGAAGAAAATGAAACTGACGAACACCGTCACCGCGATCACTGCCTTGCTCCACGGGTAGCCGTCCAGCAGCGCGTACAGCACAGTGGGTGGATCATCCACTGCCAGTTGCGCCAGTTGCTGCTGGCCATGGTGCAGCACCTGGTCCAGTGCACTGTTGCCGAAGATCGACAGCCACGCCAAGGTGAAGCCGAGCGGGATCAGCAGGACGCCGAACACGAATTCGCGGATGGTGCGGCCACGCGAGATGCGGGCGATGAACAGGCCGACGAACGGCGCCCAGCCGATCCACCAGGCCCAGTAGAACACCGTCCAGCCGCCCAGCCATTCCGGTCGGCCGCCATAGGCGTACACATCGAAACTCTTGCCGACCACGCTGCCGAGGTAGTCGCCCAGGTTCTGCATCAGCGTGCTGAGCAGATACTGGGTGGGGCCGGCGCACAGCATGAACAGCACCAGCGCGATCGCCAGCAGCATGTTGATGTTGGCCATCCAGCGCACGCCCTTCTCCACGCCTGAAACGGCCACAGCCACCGCCGCGCCCATCATGCTGACCACCAGGATGATCTGCACCAGGTTGGAGTGCGGGATGTTGAACAGGTGCGACAGGCCGGCGTTGAGGTGCAGCACGCCGAAGCCCATGTCGGCGCCGATGCCGAACACGGTGGCGACAATGCCCAGCGCGTCCACGGTGTAGCCGATCGGGCCATTGATGCGCTTGCCGATCAGCGGGTACAGCGCCGAACGCAGGGCCAGCGGCAGGTTGTGGCGGTAGGCGAAGTAGGCCATCGCCATCGCAGCGAGTGCGAACACGCCCCAACCGTGCAGGCCCCAGTGCAGGAACAGCAGCTGCATGGCCTGGCGCGCGCCGGCCTCACCGGCCGCCGGATCGCCCTGTGGCGGCTGCAGGTAATGGGTCAGCGGTTCGGAGACGCAGAAGAAGAACAGGGTGATGCTGATGCCGGCGGCGAACAGCATGCCGGCCCAGGAGAGATAGCTGAACTCCGGCTCGTCATGGTCGGCACCGAGCTTGATGCCACCGTACTTGGACAGCGCCACGCCGACCACGAACACCAGGTAGAGGGTCATCGCCAGCAGGTAGTACCAGCCGACATTGAGTGCGGCCCAGTCCTGCGCCTTGACCAGAAGGCGGCCCGCACCGAGCGGGAACAGGCTGACAAACAGCGCGAACGCCACGACAACGATCGCCGCGAAGGCGAACACAGGTCGAAGAGTGCGCACCGGGGATTGTTGCGGCTCCAGTACTTCCATGGGGCGGCGTTCTCCGGTAGATCAAAGGGTTAGCCGACCGATTCTGGCTGAACCGCAGTGGACAGAGCATGAAGTTGCAGCCTGTGGTCACAGGCCCGGCCCACCATTCCGTGTTATCACGCGCGCGCCGAAGCGCGCCTGCGAGCGCGGCCGCGCGCGGACCGCGTGCATCGCGGCCACGCGCGTACTGTCCAATCACGACATCACATGCACCGCGCACAGCTTGTTGCCATCCGGATCGCGAAGGTAGGCCAGGAACAGCTGCCGCCCGGCCATGTTGCGGATGCCGGCCGGGTCTTCGATGGCGGTGCCACCGTGGCTTACGCCTGCGTCCTGCCAGCCACGCACGGCATCGGCGCTGTCCAGGGTGAAGCCGATGGTGCCGCCATTGGCATGGCAGGCCGGCTCGCCATCGATCGGTGCGGTGACGATGAACATGCGACCGTCCTTGAAATACACCAGGCGCCCCTTGTCATCGAAGACACCCGGACGGGCGCCCAATGCGGTGAACAGGGCATCGTAGAAGCGATGGGCGACGTCCATGTCGTTGGTTCCAACGGTGATGTGGCTGAACATGCGGGCACTCCCTGCTGAAAGACCGCAGTGTCGGCGAGCCCGGCGGGCATCGCAAACGCCCTGGCCATTGCCCCCTGCGCAAGGTTTGTCGTACACCGCTCGATCGCACTATAATGGGAATCATTCTCATTAATGATCGATGCCGATGGCCGTGCCCGCCGCCTCCAGCACTGCGCTGGCGGGGTTCTACCGCGAACACCATGGCTGGCTGCTGGGCTGGCTGCGCCGCCGCACCCACAACGCCGACTGCGCCGCCGACCTGACCCAGGACACCTTCGTGCGCCTGCTCGGCCGTCGTGTCGATCCGTCCGAACTGCGCCTGCCGCGTGCCTATCTCAGCACCATCGCGCACGCGCTGCTGGTCAATCACTGGCAGCGCGCGGACCTGGAGCGCGCCTACCTGACGGCCTTGGCCGCGCAGCCGGAGCCGGTGCATCCATCGGCGGAGGAGCGCACGCAGGCGCTGCAGCTGCTGCATGCCATCGCCGACATGCTGTCCGGCCTGGCCGAGCGGCCACGCCGTGCGTTCCTGATGGCACGACTGTCCGGCCTGGGCTATGCGGAGATCGGCCAACAACTGGGCGTGTCCGAACGCATGGTCAAGAAATACATGGCGCAGGCGATGCTGCATTGCCTGCGCCTGTCCGGCGACGCAACAGCATGAGCACCGCGCTGGCCAGCCCGGCACTGGAGCAAGCCGCCGAATGGTTCGCGCTGCGCGAGCAGGGCTGGAGTGATGATGAGCAGTACCGCTGGCGCGCATGGCTGCAGGCTGATGCCGGCCACGCCGATGCGTGGCGTCGGGTCGAGTCGGTCTGGCAATCCTTTGCACCCCTGTCGGCACCGGCCGCTGCCACAGCGCTGGATGCCGCAGGCCGTCGCCGCCGGCAGGCTCTGCGCGGCCTCGGAGGTGCACTTGGCATCGGCGCAGTCTCGCTGCTGGGCCTGCATGGCCTGCAGACGCAACGCGGCCTGCAGACACAACGCACTGCTGCCGGGCATACCGGGCACTGGATACTGGCAGATGGCAGCCAGCTGTGGCTCAACGCCGACAGTGAAGTCACGATCGACATCGGCAGCGACCGCCGCGCCCTGCACCTGCTGCGTGGCGAACTACTGCTGCAGACCGGCCATCACCCTGCCTTCGCCGACATGCCCTTGAGCGTGCACGTGCCAGGCGCACGCCTGCAGCCGATTGGCACCCGCTTCGCGGTCGGTCGTGAGGCGCAGGGCAGCCGCCTGGATGTGTTCGACGGTGTGGTGCGCTGCCTGCCGCTGTTCGGCGCATCGTTGGACGTGCCCGCCGGCGGTGCGGTGCAGATCGGCCCGATGGGTGGACTCTCCCCGGTGGCTGCGGATCCGTTGCGCGGTGACTGGCAGGAGGGACGCCTACAGGTACAGGACACGCCTTTGATCCGCGTCATCGATGAGCTGGCCCGCCACCATCAGGGCTATCTCGGTTGTGATCCGGCGCTCGCCGCATTGAAGGTCACGGCGGTACTGCCACGCCTGGACAGCACCCAGGCGCTGCATCTGCTGGCCCGCGCCCTGCCGATCCGTGTCGAGCAGCGCTGGCCGTGGTGGACCGTCGTGCGTCCGCTTTGAAATCGCGGTTCCCTTTCTGTGCGCTCACCGGGCACTACAAGGGAACCCATTGCGGATGTTGCCGCCCCCATGAAACTGCCCTGCCCCTCCCCTCGCCCCCTGGCCATCGCCTTGTGCATGGCCCTGGCGACCCCCTGCCTGCTGCCTGCCTCGGTCCATGCACAGGAGACCGCCGCTGCGGTCCGCTGGCAGATTGCGCCCGGCCCGCTCGACCAGGCCCTGACCGCATTCGGCCAGCAATCGGGCCTGTCGATCGCCGCCGACGCGCGCCTCACCCGCGGCCGCCACAGCAAGGGTGTGCAGGCCACGCTCGGTACTGACGCTGCATTGGCGCAGCTGCTGGCCGGCACCGGCCTGGCCTTCCAGCGTGATGCCAGTGGCGTGGTGCTGCAGGCGGCGCCGAACGCCGAAGCCGGAGTGCGCCAGATCGGCACCCTGCGCGTGGCCGGCCAGGCCAGCGAAGGCGCTTCGCCGTGGGGGCTCGCCGATGCCGATGCGGTCTACCGTGACAGCGGCTCGCGCGTGCACCTGGACCACCAGCAACTGGAACGCTTCCGCGGTCAGTCGATCGGCGACGTGCTGGCCGGTGCGGTGGGCGTACACACCGCTGACGTCCGCAACGGCGGTGCTCTGGACGTCAACATCCGCGGCCTGCAGGGCCAGAACCGGGTGCCGGTGATCATCGACGGCGGCCAGCAGGCCATCGACGTGTACCGCGGCTATGCCGGCGTGCAGCAGCGCAGCTACCTCGACCCGGACCTGATCAGCGCGATCAGCATCGAGAAGGGGCCAAGCCTGGCCGCCAACGCCGCCAGCGCGATCGGCGGAGTGGTCTACATGGAAACGCTGAAGGTGGATGACATCCTCGACGACGGCCAGCACTGGGGCCTGCGCGTACGCGGCGGCGTGGCCGACAACAGCATCGACCGCACCCGCACCTTCAAGCAGATCGCGCGCGGCAGCGACAACCGCAACAGCCTGCGCGACCCGCGTGACTGGAATGGCAGCGTGGCCTTCGCCCAGCGCGGCGAGGACTGGCAGCTGGTTGCGGCCTATGCGCGGCGGCGCCAGGGCAACTTCTTCGCCGGCAGCAACGGTGCGCATCGCTATGACAAGCAGTACCTGTCCAGCGGCGGCACCGGCATGTCCAGCCAGGCCGTATCCAAGCTCTTCCATCCGGGCGATGAAGTGCTCAACACGCATACCAACAACGAATCGGCATTGCTGAAATTCACCTGGACGCCCAATCCGGACCAGCGGTTGGAGCTGAGCCACCGCTACTTCAATTCGAGCTTCGGCGAGATCATGCCGTCGGCGATCGGCCGCGTGGGTGAGTCCAACGAATGGGTGACCTACGTGGACAAGGCCAACACCATGTTCCAGTTCGAGCCCGGGAAGATGCGGGTCAACGCCACCTCGCTGCGCCATCGCTACCGGCCCGAGGCGCATCCGTGGCTGGACCTGAGCAGCACGCTGTGGTTCACCACCGCCACCAGCCGCATGTTCAACAGCAACATCGCCAACACGCCCCTGTTCAAGGACGTGCCCAACGACCAGATGCCGGACACGCTGGGCGAAACCTATGGCCCGGGCCTGCAGTCGGACGTGAAGACCCAGCGCTGGGGCGTGGACAGCAGCAACACCACGCGCTTCAGCAATGATCTGGGCGACTGGACGCTGCGCTACGGCGCCTCCTTCCAGCACGAGGACACCGCGCCCAACTCACCGGTGCTGCCGGTGGATTTCAACAACAACCGCTACCTGCGCTCGGGCACACGCCGCGAAGCCAGCGTCGTCGCCTCGCTGCAGTGGCAGCCGTGGGACTGGCTGTCGCTGACTGCCGGCGGCCGCTTCACCGATTACCGCACCCGCGACCGCAATCGCGTCGCTTTCGTCAGCGAATCGCGTGACCTGCGCTACACCTTCGCGCGCCTGAGCAAGGGCGGCCAGCTGCTGCCGGGCTGGTACAAGGAGTGGTACCCGGATGCACAGGGCAACTACACCTACGACTCGCTGCGCGCCACGCCCTATGGCGACAGCACGCTGGGCCAGGCCTACGATTTCGACGGCTTCATTCCTGATCCGCGCGGTGCCAACGGTTTCTATACCAAGCAGATTCCCACCGCCTGGGGCTACAAGCCGGCGATCCGGCGCTCCGGCCACGGCTTCGCGCCGTATGCAGAGGCGCGCTTCAACCTCGACCAGGACATGTTCTTCTACGTGAAATACGCGCAGGGCTGGAAGATGCCCAGCCTGTTCGAGTCGACGCTGGGCAACAGCACCTCGGCACCGGTGGCCGACCTGAAGCCGGAGAAGAACCGCTCGTGGGACATCGGCTTCAGCCTGCTCAAGCAGGACCTGTGGCGCGACGGTGACCGCCTGGCGTTCAAGGTGGCGTGGTTCAAGAACGATATCGACAACGCCATCACCCGCCGCTTCGATTCCAGCAACTGGGCGTTCTACGTCGACAACGTCGACAACTACACGGTGTCCGGTTACGAGCTGCAGTCCGGCTATGACGCCGGCATCGCCTACCTGGACCTGTCGGCCAGCTACTACCAGCGCGCGCGCACCTGCGATGCGGCCACCGCCAAGCGCCTGCGCGAAGATCCGTATGCGAAGTGGAGCAAGCTGGACACCACCCCGGACTGCGTGGACGGCGGCTTCGGCACCTCGTTCGTCAACGCGCAGAACCCGCCGAAGTACTCGATCCACAGCACGCTCGGCTTCCGCCTGTTCGACAAGCGGCTGGATACCGGCATCCGCCGTACCTACAACAGCGGCCCCACCCATGAACTGGACAAGCCCTGGAACACCACCGGTTCGACCGGCCTGCAGAACATCTACCTGCCGACCGCGATCTATGACTTCTACGCACGCTGGCAGTTCACGCCGCGCAGCGAAGTGGAGCTGGTGGTCAGCAATCTGCGCAACACCTACTACATGGACACGCTGGCGATGAGCCTGATGCCGGGCCCGGGCCGCACCACGCGGCTGAACTTCACCGCACGCTTCTGAGTGCTTCAGAAACAGCAACGCCCCGGGGAGATCATCCCCGGGGCGCTTGCTTGCGGCGGCTCACGCTCTGGCAGGTGCCAACCTTGGTTGGCACAGCAACTCAGCATTGGTGGGTGCCAACCTTGGTTGGCACAGCGACGCGTTACTTCGCGGTACTCAGCAACAGCACCGCAACAGTGACCAGACCGATGCCGACCCAGCCGATCGGACGCAGGCGGTTGCCGAACAACAGGCGGCCGCAGGTGGCAGTACCGATCACGCCGATCGCACCCCACATCGCATAGGCGGTGGCCAGATCCATGTAACGCACGGCCTGGCCCAGCAGGGCAAAGGCGATCCAGACCAGGACGATCGCAGCGACGCCCCAGCGCCAGCGGCGGAAACCTTCCGACTTGGCCACCATCATGTTGGCGGCGACGTCGATCAGCGCAGAACAGATCACGAAAAACAGGGCCAGGGTATTCATCAGTGCGCCTCCCCGAGGGTGACACAGACGATGCCGACCACTGCCAGCACCAGGCCGGCCAGCTGCTGCAGCGACAGGCTCTCGCCGAAGACGGTGAGGCCGACCACGGTCAGCAGGGTCAGGCCGAGCCCCTCCCACACCGCATAGGCCACGCCAACCGCGATACGGCGCACCGACTGCGCCAGGAAGAAGTAGGACAGCGCCAGCGCGCCGGCCATGATCAGGTAACCGGTCCAGCCACCATCGCGGGCGGCATGAGCCATGAACGAGGTGCCGACCACCTCGGCGACGATCGCCACGGTCAGGCAGGCCCAGGCGACCAGCGCGCCACGGGCGGGAACAGTACGGGACATGTGAAACTCCTTGCAGGGCGGGGACCGCGCCGCCTTTTCAATAGATCCACGCCGTGCGTGGAGGGTCCGGAACGCCCCGCAGACAGGGGCGACGGCGGCCAGTATCATCGTCTTTTACGGTGGGATCAAAATGGGTCCCATCGAAAGGAGCAATGGATCAATGCCCTACTCCCCTGAATCCCTGCAGGCCTTCGTGGAAGCTGCGGCGCTCGGCTCGTTCTCGGCGGCGGCGCGACGCCTGCGCAAGACCCAGTCGACGGTCAGCACCGCCATCGCCCACCTGGAGGCCGATCTGGGCGTGAGCCTGTTCGACCGCAGCGGGCGCTACCCGCAGCTGACCGAGGCCGGGCGCCAGGTGCTGGGGCACGCGCAGGAAATCCTTGCCGCCGATACCCGCCTGCAGCAGTTGAGCGTGCGCCTGGCCGCACCGGTCGAACCGCGCCTGACCGTGGCGTTCTCCGACGTCTACCAACTGGACCCGGAACAACGGGTGCTGCAACGCTTCGCCGAGGCGTTCCCGGAGATCGAGCTGGAATGGCTGGATGCCGAGGGCGAGGACGTGCTGGAACTGGTAAGCAACGGACGCGCCGCGCTGGGTCTGCTGCCACGGCAGGAGCACTATCCGGACGGACTGGTGGCACGGCCGCTGGCGCACCACAGCGAACTGTCAGTGTACGTGGCGCGCGAGCATCCGCTGGCCAGCGCTGGCCGTCGCGCCGCCGCGCAGCTGGCGCGGCACCGGCAGGTGCGCCTGAGCGCGGAAGTCGATCAATCCCGCGTGGTCACCGGCCTGGCCTGGACCGCCACCGACTACCTGATGGTGATGGAGATGGCCGAGGACGGCCTCGGCTGGGCCGAGCTGCCGCGGGCGCTGGTGCAGCGCTATGACCGTGGCCGGCTGGTGGAACTGGTGCTGCCCGGCTGGCCGCGGCGCATCCACAGCGACCTGCTGTGGCGCCGTGATACGCCGCCGGGACCGGCCGCACTCTGGTGGGCCGACGCATTGGGGTGAACCGAAAAAGGGGACGGAGGGGATTAAGTCGTTTGTGGCACAAACGACTTAATCCCCTCCGTCCCCTTTTTCAGTTGCCGGCCAGAGGCCGGCACTACCGATCAACGATGGGCGAGCGCGTAATCCAGCGCCGAGCACACGGCTGCCACCTGCGCGTCATTGCACTGCTGCGGGGTCGCCCGCGGGCTGTCTGGGTAGACCTCGGTGGTGGTGGTGTACTTTGCGCCAGTGATGCCTGCACACAACGCCAGCTTCACCAGCGGGTACTCGATCACGCCATGCGCCACCACCGCTGAACCGATGATCTCGCCCTTGTCGTCGGCCGGCGCGATGTGGGTGACCTTTTCCACCGCGGCGATCACCGCCTGCTGGAACGCCGCCTGCGGGTTCTCGCTGTCGTCCACCAGGTAGAAGCCATCGGGAATCAAGCCCGGCTCGAACGGCTTGCCGTCACGCGCGGCCAGCGCCGGGCGGAACTCGCTCTCGTCGCTGTCGGTGGTCTCGTGCAGGTCAATGTGCAGCACGAACTGGCCCTTGATTGGTGCAACCAGCTCGATCAGCGCGGTCGATTCGCGGGCCGGGCCATCGGCGCGGAAGTTGCGATTCGGGTCGATCGCATCGAAGTTCCAGCGGTTGATGCGCTCGAAGCCCCACGGATTCACGCACGGCGCCACCAGCAGGTTGGCCTTGCCGGCGTAATCGGCTGCGTGCTTTTCGAGGAACTCCAGCGCCCCCATCACGCCGCTGGTCTCGTAGCCGTGCACGCCACCGGTGACCAGGGCAGCCGGCAGTGCCGGGTTCCAGTCGCGGCTGCGCAGGGCGAACAGGGTGTAGGTCTCGCCAGCGTAGTCCAGTTGGCCATAGGCCACCTTGTTGAAGCGCGAGGCCAGTGCCTCGATGCGCGGCAGCACCTCCTCGTCATAGCGACGCAGGCGCTGCTGGCGGCCACGCCACGCCTCCCGTTCCGCCGCTCCCCACGGCTGGCCAGGGGTTCCGACGGGGTAGAAAGCGGCTTGGGACATGGCAGATCTCAGCGAGTCAGGAAGCAATCGCCCACTTTACCACCGGCCCACCGGCATGAACCGGAGACGCATTCCATTGGCGAATGGAATCAGCAATAATTCTCATTTACGCCCATCCACGACCTGCATCGATGCCCATCCACGCCCCGCAAACGGCCCGCCTGCCGCTGGCCGCCGCCCTCGCCCTGTGCCTGCTTCCGGCTGCCAACACCTTCGCCCAGGACGGTGCCACCACGCTGGACAGCATCCAGGTTTCCGGCAGCTGGCTGGGCACCGGCCTGCATGACAGCGTCAAGAGCTTCGCCGGCGCGCGCACGGTGGTCGACCGCCAGCGCATCGAGGCCAGCGGCGCGGCCAGCATCGGCGATGCCATGCGCCGCATCCCCGGCGTGCAGGTCACCGACAACTCCGGCACCGCCGGCAGCTCGGTCTCGCTGAACATCGGCGTGCGCGGCCTGACCGGGCGCTACTCGCCGCGCTCGACCGTACTGCTGGATGGTGTACCGCTGGCGGTGGCGCCGTATGGCCAGCCGCAGCTGTCGTTCGCACCGACCAGCCTGTCCAACATCGAGTCGATCGACGTGGTGCGTGGCGGCGGCGCGGTGCGCTACGGGCCGCAGAACGTGGGCGGCATCATCAACTTCAGCACCCGCGCCATTCCCACCGAGGCCGGCCTGCACAGCGAAGCGGGCGTGCGCTACACCGCCTACGACCATGGCGGCGGTGACAGCACCCAGTACAACGCCTTCCTCGGCGGCACCGGCGACAACGGCCTGGGCGCGGCCCTGCTGTACTCCGGCCAGGATGGCCGCGGCTGGCGCCAGGGCAGCGATGACCGTTTCAACGACCTCGCGCTGAAGTTCGCCTATGCCATCGACGAACAGCAGGAACTGCGCGCCAAGCTGTCCTACTACGATGTGCGCTCGCTGACGCCGGGCGGCCTGACCCGCGCCCAGTACGAGGCCGACCCGTTCCAGAACACGCGCCCCACCGATTTCTGGAAAGGCCACCGCACCGGCATCGACCTGGGTTACACCAACACGCTGTCGGCCAACAGCGAGTTCGAGGTAGTGGCCTATTACAACGAAAGCAGCCGTGCCAGCTCGCTGATCAACGCCGCCAATACCCAGCTGACCGTGCAGCCGCGCGACTACCGTGTGCTCGGCATCGAGCCGCGCTACACCCAGCGCCTGCACTGGGGCGCCAGCGTGCACGACATCACCGCCGGCTACCGCTTCCTGCGCGAGCGCGGCAACGACCGCAGCTACACCGTCACCCGCCGTACCGGTGTGGCCAGCGCCACCAACCGCTTCGACAACGCCACCGACGCACATGCCTTCTACATTGACGACCGCATCGCGATCGGCCAGTGGCGGATCACCCCGGGCGTGCGCATGGAGTGGATCGACATGGACCGCCGCCAGTCCGGAGGCGCGGCGACCGTCAGCAGCCGCAACGACAAGGCGCTGCCCTCGCTCAACATCGCCTACCTGCTGACCCCGCAGCTGACCGTGTTCGGCAACTACACCACCTCGTTCGGGCCGGTGCAGAACATCCAGCTGAATTCGCAGACCGCCAGCAACCCGCTGAATCCGGAAATCGCCAGGACCACCGAGCTGGGCGCGCGCTGGCAGGACGGCGCACTGCGCGCGGAAGTGACCGTGTTCAAGATGCGCTTCGACAACCAGATCCTGCAGGTGCCGGGGATCACCCCGCCGACCTTCCAGAACATCGGTGCCACCGACCACAAGGGCGTGGAAAGCGCGCTGGAGTACCACTTCGCCGAGGACAGCGCACTGGCCGGGCTGGAGCTGTATGCCAACTACACCTGGACCAAGGCGATCCAGCAGTCCGGTGATAACCGCGGCCTGGACGTGCCCTTCTACTCGCGCGACACCGACAGCGTCGGCGCCCGCTACGCGCTGGCCGGATGGACCTTCAACGTCTCCAGCACCCACCAGAGCGGCCAGTACTCCGACGCCGCCAACACCTGGGCCGAGAGCGCCGATGCGCGCGTGGGCCGCGTGCCCGGCGTGCGGCTGTGGAATGCACAGGTGGCCTGGCAGGTACCGGGACTGGGCGACAGCGAGATCGCGCTGGGCGTGAACAACCTGGCCGACAAGCGCTGGTACACCCGCAACGTCGATGGCAACGCCGGCCGCATGGTGGCCGCGCCACGCACCTTCTACCTGCAGGGCCGCTACCGCTTCTGAGCCGGTAACCGCCCGATGCAGTGACGGTGGCGATCACGGTGGCGGCGTATCATGCCGCCACCATGTCACCGTCTGCTTTGCCATCGCGCCTGCATCTGGCCTTCCAGGGCCTGCGCCTGCGGCTGCGCGGCAGCGACCTTTGGTTCATCGCGCTGGCCCTGCTGGTCGGCCTGATCGCCGGCTACCTGACCCTGCTGCAATCCGGCATCGCACGCTGGCTGCAGGGCACCCTGTACGGGCTGGACGAAGGCATGCGCCTGAGCTCCCTGCCCTCGCTGACCTGGACCGCGCTGTTGGTGCTGCCGCTCGGTGGCCTGCTGGTCGGGCTGGTCAGCCTGGCCGCGACCCGGCTCAAGCGGCCCCTGCTGGATGCGGTGGAAGCCAACGCCCTGCATGGCGGCCGCATGTCGATGCGCGACAACCTGATCGTGCTGACCCAGACCCTGCTGTCCAACGGCTGTGGCGCCTCGGTCGGGCTGGAGGCCTCCTATACCCAGATGGGTGCCGGCAGCGGCTCGCAGCTGGGCCGGGTGATGCGCCTGCGCCGCAATGATGTGCGCATCCTGGTCGGCGCCGGTGCCGCCGGTGCCATCGCCGCCGCCTTTGGTGCGCCGCTGGCCGGCGCGTTCTACGCCTTCGAGATCGTCATCGGCGCCTACACCCCGGCCGCACTGGCGCCGGTGGCGGTCGCCGCGCTGGCCGGTGCATTCGTGGCCGACCAGGCCGGCATCGAGGCCTATCTGCTGCCCGCTGCCTCGACGATTGATGTGCGCGCCGCCGACTACGCCATCTACGGCCTACTGGGGTGCTGCTGCGCGATGGTCGGCATCGCGGTGATGCGGCTGATTGCCTCGATCGAGGGCACGGTCAAGCGCAGTCCGTTGCCGCTGTGGGGCCGGCCGGTGGTCGGTGGCCTGCTGCTGATCCCGCTGGCGCTGGCCAGCCCACAGGTGCTGTCGTCCGGCCATGGCGCCCTGCACCTGGACCTGACCACGCACCTGCCACTGATCTGGATCGGTGGCCTGCTGACCCTGAAGTGCCTGGCCTCCGGCATCTCGCTCGGGTTTGGTTTCCGTGGCGGCCTGTTCTTCGCCTCGTTGTTCATGGGCACCCTGGTCGGCGCCCTGTTCGCCGGCCTGCTGGCGATGGCCACCGGCGTGCCGGTGATCGACGCCACCTCGGCCGCACTGGCCGGGATGGCAGCGCTGGCCGCGGCGGTGGTCGGCGCACCGATGACCATGGCCATGCTGGTACTGGAAGGCACCCACGACTTCCTGCTGACCAGCGTGGTGATGAGCGCGGTGCTGGTCTCCAGCACGCTGGTGCGGCAGTGGTTCGGTTATTCGTTCTCGACCTGGCGCATGCACCTGCGCGGCGAGACCATCAAGAGCGCGCGCGACGTGGGCTGGGTGCAGAACCTCAACGCCGGCCGGCTGATGCGCAAGGGCGTGGCCACCGCGCCGGCCGACCTCGACGCCGCCGCCTTCCGCCAGCGCTTCCCGCTGGGCTCGGGCAGCCGGGTGATCCTGATCGACAGCGAAGGCCACTACGCCGGCATCGTGCAGATTCCGCGCGTGTACGGCGACGGCGTGAAGCCGGAAACCGCCATTGGCGAACTGGCCGAGAACCGCGACGTGTCGCTGCTGCCAGGCGCGGACGTGGTTACGGTGATGCAGCGCTTTGACCAGACCCAGGCCGACGAACTGGCCGTGGTCGCCGCCGACGGCCAGGTGCTGGGCGTGGTCTCCGAAGCCTTCGTGCGCAAGCGCTACGCCGAGGAACTGGACAAGCGCCAGCGCGAACTGATGGGCGAGCGGGTCGAGGACACCGACTGACCCCGCAAAAAAGGGGACGGAGGGGATTAAGTCGTTTCTGGCCGCCTCGAAATCCACGCATGGCGTGGATCTACTGTCACCTCGACCGGGTAGACTCCGGCCATGCGCTTCATTGAAACCTTCCAGGCCGGTCCCTTCGCCGACACCGTGGTCAGCCTGCTGGCCGCCTTCGTGCTGGGCACGCTGATCGGCGCCGAGCGCCAGTACCGCCAACGCACCGCCGGCCTGCGCACCAACGTGCTGGTCGCCGTCGGCGCCGCTGCCTTCGTCGACCTGGGCATGCGCATCGCCGGCAGCGCCGAGGCGGTGCGGGTGATCTCCTACGTGGTCTCCGGCGTCGGCTTCCTCGGTGCCGGCGTGATCATGAAGGAAGGCATGAACGTGCGCGGGCTGAACACCGCCGCCACGTTGTGGTGCTCGGCCGCGGTCGGCAGCTGCACCGGCGCGGACATGTTGGCCGAAGGCGTGCTGCTGACGGTCTTGATCATCGCCGGCAACACCCTGCTGCGGCCGCTGGTGAATGCGATCAACCGCATCCCGATCAACGAGACTGCCACCGAGGCCACCTACGAGGTGCGCCTGAGTGTGGATGCCGAAGCGGTGCCACGTGTACGCGAACGCCTGGTCGATGCGCTGGAAGCGGCGCAGTATCCGGTCGGTGATGTGCAGGTGGTCGAGCATGCCGATGCGCCCACCGATGTGATCGCGGTGCTGGTCAGTACCGCCGTGAGTGCCGATGAGCTGGACGTTGTGCTGGCGCGGATGGAACACGTGCCGGGCGTGCTGCATGCCACCTGGGAAATCAGTACCCGCGATTGACGAGGCTGCGCGGGTTCACCCACCCGCCAGGCGCTGCTGGGCCCGCAACAACTTGCGGAACGAACCGCACTGGCGCGCATCCTGCGCTTCCGGGCAGGCAGCCGCGCGCTGTAGATGGCGGCGCACCCGCTGCAGCTGGGTGATCTGCTGCTGCAGCACATCGGCCTGTGCCAACAGGGCCTCCCGGTCCAGCGAGATGCACCCACGCTGTGGCGGCAGCGATGCACCGATCTGCTGCAACGACAGTCCCGCCGCCTGGCCGAGACCGATCAGCGCCAGACGCTCCAGCACCTGCTCGTCGTACTGCCGGCGCAGGCCGCGCCGCCCCAGCACCTGCAGCAGGCCCAACTGTTCGTAATAACGCAGGGTCGAGGCCGGCACGCCACTGCGCTTGACTACCTCGCCGATATCCAGTTCACGCATGAGCTTGACCTCAAGTCGCCTTCAAGCATCAACCTATGGGCAACTTCCCGGCAGGACAAGGCCATGGCCAGTACATCCCCCGTTGATCAGAATGCGCTCTGGAATGGCCCTGGCGGCCAGATCTGGGTCGCCCAGCAGGCCATCCTCGACGGTCTGTTCCAGCCGATGGCCGACCTGCTGGTGGCCGAACTTCCGGAATCCGTCACGCACCTGCTCGATATCGGCTGTGGCACCGGCGCAAGCCTGCTGGCCGCCGCAGCGGCTCGCCCTGCCGCGCACGGCACCGGCCTGGACATCTCCGCGCCGATGCTGGCTCTGGCCCGGCAGCGCGCAGAAACGGCGGGACTGGACGCGGACTTCATCGTCGCCGACGCGCAGCGGCATCCGCTGCCCTCCGCGCACTTCGACTGGATCCAGTCGCGGCTGGGCGTGATGTTCTTCGAGGACAGCCAGGCCGCCTTCGCCAACCTTCATCGTGCCGCAGCGCCAGGCGCGGGCCTGCGTTTCATCGCCTGGCGCAGTGCCGACGAGAACCCGTTCATGACCACGGCCGAACGCGCCATTGCTGATGAACTCGAGCTGACACCCCGTGCGCCTGGCGCACCGGGCCAGTTCGCCTTTGGCGATGGCAAGCGGGTACAGCGGCTTCTGCAGGCGGCCGGCTGGAAGGACGTCGAAGTGGTTGCGGTCGACCTGCCCTGTTCGATCGCCCGCGATGAGCTGCCAACCTATGTCGGCCAACTTGGCCCGCTGGGACTGGCCCTGCGCGCGATGCCGGAAGACCGCGCCGACGCACTTCGAAACAAGGCGCTGGCCGCGTTCGCGCCCTTCATCGAAGGCGACCGGGTGCGCGTGGATGCCGCCTGCTGGCTGGTCCGCGCCCGCGCCTAGAAAAAAGGGGACGGAGGGGATTAAGTCGTTTCCGGCACAGCCGGGGCAAGAACGACTTAATCCCCTCCGTCCCCTTTTTCTTCTACAGCGCCTCGCCGGCATCGGCCAGGCGCGATTCAATCAGCGCATACCACTGCTGCAGCACGTCGATCAGCATGTCCAGCTCGGCGTCGGTGCGCTGTGCGCGCCCACTGCGCAGGCAGGCCTGGGCTTCCTGCAGCTGGGCGAGGAAGCCGGCCACGGTATCGGCCTGCAGGATCAACCCCGGCAGTCGCCGCCCGGGAATGCGCACCACCGCATGATTGCCGAGCTGGCCGTACACACTCAGTGTGGTTTCCGTCTTCATGGAAAGAGGCAGGAATTGGGCGTTCATCGCGTGCACCATGGAAAACCTGAGCCGCCGGCAGGCGTGGACAACGGGGGAGACGTGGCCACGTCCTGCCGGCGGTCAGGGGGGACTCGGGATGCCGGGCACTTGCCCCGGCGCAGGATTCTCAGCGTGGCTGCGCCACACCCGCGATCTGCACGCGCCGGTTCGGCGCCAGGCAGGCGATCAGCTCCCGACGGTTGCGCTGCTCGCACTGCACGATCGGCTCGGCCGCGCCGCGTCCTTCGGCACTGATGCTGGCTGCAGGCACGCCGCCCTGCACAAGCGCGCTGCGCACGGCCTCGGCACGTCGCTGCGACAGTGCCTGGTTGTAGCTGGCACTGCCGATACGGTCGGTATACCCGGTCACCCGGATTGACTGCACCTGACTGGCCTCGCGCACCTGCGCCAGTACGCCCTGCACGGCCTGCTGGCCTTCGGCACTGAGCACCGCGCTGTCGAAACCGAACAGCGCATCGGCGGACAGGCGCAACGGCTGCTCCGGCAACGGCGCCGGTGCAGGCGGGGCCGGCGGCCGCGGCGGGTCCAGCACCGCCGCACATGATTCAGGCTTCCAGTAGCCACCCTGGGCGATGCCCTTGCTGTCGAATCGCACCTGGAACTGGCAGGTGAAGTACTCCGCGCCCTGCGCAGTGCGGAAGTTGAACAGGTAGTTCCACTCGCGCACGCCCCACATGCCCTCGTTGAAATGCGGCGTGCCCAGCAGCGTGTACAGCTGGCGCTTGCTCATGCCCGGCGCGAAGCGGCGCAGGTCGGCGACGTCGGGATAGATGCCTTCCTTCAACGAGGCCTTCGAGGCCTCCGGGAACTGCACGGCGGTGGTTTCGGCAGGACCTTCGGCTGCCGGCGCATGGCTGCGGCAGGCGGCCAGCAGGCCCATTCCCAGGACCAGGCCCAGCACTGCGGCCATCTGGCCGGTGCGGGCGATGCGATGCTGTTTCATGTCATTCCCCCTTTGGACGTTTCCGCGATGCCGGGCCGCGCGTGCGGCCCGGCGGCGGGGATCACCACTGGATGCCGGCACCGACGGCCACACCGGCCTCGCCACGGCTGTTGGTGGAGCCGCTGAACTTGTAGATCCAGCGCCCTCCTTCGGAGACACCGGAGATACCAACCGCCACGCCCGACTCGCCGTTGTAGCTGCCGGCGGCGACCGAGGCCATGCTGCGGCCCGCTTCGCTGGGCTGCGGCAGTGCTGCGGTGGCCATTGCCGAGGCGATACCGGCCGAGGCGCGGTTGTCGGTCTTGCGCAGGTCGCGCTCGAAGCCACCCATGCGCTCGTCGGTGTAGGCCTTCGACCAGTCCAGGGTCTGCGCCATGCCCGACTTCAGCTGGTCGACGTTGACTGCGTCGGTACCGGCGGTGCCGGCGGCGACGTTACGCACCGTGGTCGGGCCGCTGTTGGTGCTGCCCAGCGTGACACTGTTGTAGTTGGTCGCGCCGTTCACCGTGGTGTCGTAACGGATCGTACCCTGCTGCGAGGCCTGCAGCTGGCGTACGTTGACCGCGTCGGTCGCCTGCGAACCGTCGGCCACGTTGACCACCTGGCGTTCGGCACCGGCGGCACCCACTGAGACCGTGTTGGCCCGGTTCGCCACCGAACCCGCACCCAGCGCCACCGAGTTGTCGGCCTGCGCCTGCGAGCCATTGCCCAGCGCGGTCGAGTTGGCACCGGCGGCGGTGGAGCCTGCGCCACCTGCGGCCGAGTTGGCACCGCTGGCGGACGGATCGGCCAGGTTGTTGGTGTTGTTGGCGCGGAAGCTGCCGGCCACGTTGGTGATGTTCTGGATCTTCTGGTCGGTGTACTTCTTCGATTCGTCGATGGCGTAGTTCACGCCGTTCTTCAGCTGGCCGACATTGGTTGCGTCGTACGTATCGGAACCGTCGGCGACATGGGTGATCTTGCGCTCGCTGCCGGTGCTGCCGACCGAAACCTCACCGGCCGAGTTGCTGGCGCCGGTCTGGCCATAGGCGCCGGTGTAGCCGCTCTGCGCACCGACGCTGGCCACCGACCCGGCACCCAGGGCGACGCTGTTGCCGGCACTGGCGCTGGCGCCGTTGCCGACCGCCACGCTGTTGGCACCGGCCGCACTGGCCTGCGGGCCGACCGCCACCGCTTCCGCACCGGCAGCCGTTGCAGGCGCTGCGGTCGAGTTCACTGCCAGGTAGGCACTGCCACCGCTGTTGTTGGTGATGCGTTGGTTGAGGACCTTCAGCGAGCCGTCCACCGCAGTGAAGGCGGCGGTGACATTGTTGTAGTCGCCGCTGGTAAAGGTGCCGTCGGTGGCGATGCTGGAGATGCTGAACTTCGGCGCGGTCCACACGTTGGTGGTGCCGTTGTACGCGGTGGTGCCACCGAAGTAGTTGGCGACGGTGCTGTTGGTGCTGAACAGCTGGTCGCCGGTGATGGCATCACTGCTGCCGGCCAGGATGCTGCCGGCGGCGACGTTGGTGATCTTCACCGCGCCGGTGCCGGTACCCGTCAGCGTCACGCTGTTGAGCACGTTGCCACTGCCATCGACGTCGTACTTCACGGCCAGCTTGTCGATCTCATCGGTCTGGTCGGCGACGTTGGCCAGCGAGTTGCTGACCGCGTCGAAGGCGGTGCCGACATCGTTGTAGCTGCCCTTGGTCACGGTGCCGTTGGCGGCGACGTTGTTGATCGAGTAGGTCGGTGCGGTCAGCACGCCGCTGGCGTTGACCGCTGCGCCACCACCGAGATGAGTGGCCACGGCCTGGTTGGCCGCAAACAGCTGGGCACCGTTGATGGCCTCACTGCTGGTGGCACTGACCTGACCCGGGCCGAGATTACGCAGCGTGGTGGCGGTGCCGGTCTGGCCGAGCGTGGCACTGGCGTAGTTGACGCTGCCGTCGCCATTGAGGTCATAGCGCAGTGCCCCCTGTTCCGACGCCTGCAGCTGACCGACGTTGACCGCATCGGTCGCTGCGGTACCCGCGGCCAGGTTGGTGACCTGACGCTCGGCTCCGGCCGCACCGATCGACACCGAGTTGGCACGGTCGGCCAGGCTGCCGGCGCCCACCGCGATGCTGTTGGCGGCGGTGGCGCGGGCATTGGTGCCGACGGCGATCGAGTCCGTGCCACTGGCCAGGGCTTCGGTGCCGGTCGAGTTCACCCGCAGGTACTTGGTGCCGCCGTTGCGGATGTCGGTGATCTGCGTGTTGAGGTTGACCAGCGAACCATCGACCGCGGCGAAGGCATCGGTGGCGTTCTCATACAGACCCTTGGCGATCGCACCGCCGGTGGAGATGGTGCTGATCTCGAACAGTGGTGCAGTGAAGGCACCGCTGGCCGGATCGAAGGCCGCGCGACCACCGAAGAAGCCGGCGATGGCGGCGTTGGTCGTCGCCAGCTGGCCGCCATTGACCGCTTCCAGGCTACCGGCACTGACCGCACCAGCGGCCAGGTTGCCGATGGTGGTGGTGCCGGTGCCCGCACCGAGCGTTACCCGGCGATAGTTCGGATTGCCGGCGCCATCCAGGTCGTAGGTCACTGCGGCATCGGCCACGCCGTTGATCAGGCTGATTGCGCCCTTCAACTGCGCCACGTTGACCGCGTCCGTGTTGACGCTACCAGCAGCGACGTTGGTGATCTGGCGTTCGCCGCCGCCTGCGGTGCCCACCGACACTTCACCGGCAGAGACCTGCGGTGCAGTGAGGCCATAGGCGCTGTAGCTGGCCTGGGCGCCGCGCAGCGCGGCCGAGCGGTAGCCCAGGGCGACCGAGTTGGCCTGGTTCGACGTCGCCTCGGCACCGAGCAGGGTCTGCCCATTGGCGGTACCGACGGCGCTGTCGCCGACGATCACCGAATGACCCATGCGGGCGGCATAGTCCGCAGTCGGGACACCGGTCGGGTTGCTCGGATCATTGGTGCCGGCACCCGGGAAGGCGACGTTGGCATCGACCTTCGGCAGCTCGTGGCGGGCATTGGCGCCGATCACCACTTCCTTCGAACCGTTGGCAAAGGCGCCGTCACCCATCAGCACCTGGTAGTCCTGCGCGGCGTTGACGGCCCAGCAGGAGATGTCGGCCAGGGCGATGTCCAGGCACTTGGCCGCCCACGCCGGCGAATCCTTCGGCAGCAGCAGCCCGAGCAGGCCGCCCGGATTGCCGTTGTTGATGTTGTAGATGTAGCTGTCGGAGGTGACACCACCGATCAGGGTCAGGTGCGAGCTACCGCCGGTGACGGCGCCACCCAGGCCGTTGAGAGTGCTGCCGACCGGCGACAGGTTGACCACGGGCAGGCCCAGCACATTGACCGTCGAGTAGGTCTGCATCACGTTGGCGTTGCTGAGCTTGAGGTTGCCGTTGCTCAGGTAGCCGTTGCCGCCAAACAGGCTGGTGGTGGTCGGGCCGATCAGCTGGCCGACGTTGCCAACCAGGCCGCCGGTGCCGATGATCAAACCCGCATTCGGGTCGGCCGGTGCCGGCGCCTTCGGACTGGTCGGCGGAATCGCCGAGGGCTTGGTCAGGCCGAGGCCGCTCAGCGTGCCACCGACCAGGCCACCCACGGCACTGCCGAGATTGCCGATGGTGCCATTGAGGTTGCCGTTGAGCAGGTTGCCCACGGCACCGCCGACGTTACCCAGCGTGTTGCCCAGCAGGCCGCCGAGGCCACCGCTGCTGCCGCCGGTCGCGCCGTTGAGCACACCGCCAACGGTGCTGCCCACCGCGCCAACCGTGTTGTTGAGTGTACCGCCCACCGCGCTGCCGACGTTACCGACAGTACCGTTCAGTGCGCCGCCCACGGCACCACCGACTGCACCGACGGTGCCGACCGCTCCGTTGAGCGTGCCGCCCACCGCACTGCCAACAGTACCCACGGTGCCGTTGAGCGCACCGCCAACTGCACCACCGACGGATCCAACGGTGCCGTTCAGTGCGCCACCCACGGCACCACCGACTGCACCGACGGTGCCGACCGCTCCGTTGAGCGCACCGCCAACTGCACCACCGACGGATCCAACCGTGCCGTTCAGTGCGCCGCCCACCGCACTGCCAACAGTATCAACGGTGCCGTTGAGCGCACCGCCGACTGCACCACCGACGGAGCCAACGGTACCGTTCAGTGCGCCGCCCGCCGCGCTGCCAGCTGTGCCGACCACACCGTTGAGCGCGCCACCCACCGCACTACCCGCAGAGCCCACCACGCCGCCCACCAGGCCGCCCACACCCAACGCACTGTTCTGTGCCGCGACCGTTGCCTGGCCGGCGAGTTTCAGATTGCGGTCGGCCACCACTTCCTGCCCATCCGGCGCCTGCAGGCGCACGTTGCCGGCGACGCCGGTATCGAAAGCTGCAGTGATCGCACGGTCGTGGGTTTCGCCCGGCAGTTCTTCCTTGGCCGGAAGCGTGACCGCTGCCGTCGCTTTGACCTGGCCCTGGCCATTGATCTGGTGCCCAGCCAGCTTCAGCTGCGAATCGACCTTGCCATCGACCGAGGTCTTCAGCCCAGGCAACGAACCCGCCGAGGTACTGCTGATGCCGGCCGCCGCCGTGGCGCCGGTATCGATCGAGGCCACCTGCGCACCGGCGACGCCAACGTTGGCTTTCGCCCGCGCATCCGCAGCCACGCCGAGCGGTGCATGCGCGGACGGCGCAACCTGTGCCGCCAGCGATGCATCAACCTTCGTTGCATTGGACGCTGCATGACCCAGCCCGATGTTGGCGCGGACATCGGCGGCCAGTGCCGGAACGGCAACCTGCTTCGGCGTGGTGTTCGCCGCCAGATTCACCTGCACGCTGGCCGGCAACACATCGCGCACCACCGGCAGCGAGGCAGTGCTCAGCTGCAGGCCGACACGTGCATCGGCGCTGATCGCAGGGCTGCTCTGCGCCTGGCGCGAGGCGGCGGCCAATGCCACTTCGGCATCGACCTTCACCGGCATCGGCTGCGCATACTTGGCGGCCAATGCCTGCAGGTCGCGCAGCGATTGATTGGTTTCTGATGCTCCTGCGTGGCCGCTGGCCAGCGCACACAGCAGTGCCAGCGCCAGCACCGTGGGCATCAGCAGGACACTGCGCGGATCGCGCGCGGCACCGCCGCCGCTATCGCCGGTGGCCAGTTCCGAGGCCACAACCAGAGCATTGAGCTGGCGGTTCCATACACGCCGGTAGATGCGGTTCATGAGCATTTCCCCCGTAGGCGAACAACTGGAATGTCAGTGGACTTGCCGTTAGGCAGGTGACTGACATTTCAGCGCTTGCAACGGTGGCTGCGCACTTCATTCCGGCACGGCAATCGCGCATTCCGGCAAATCCACGGTCGGAATCGGCAGCCGGTTATGCAGAAGCGGCAACCATATCGGCAAGCGGATATGCAATTCCGGCAGAAACGTCGGGGAAGCCCTTGTACCGCTAAGGTCAGGCCGGCTGGCCGATCTGCGCCGGCGCGCGCATCAAGGTATCGCGCGGCAATTCGCCGAAGACCTTGCGGTAATTGTCGGCGAAGCGCGACAGGTCCCACAGGCCGCAGCTGAGCGCGATGGCCTTCACCGAGCGACGGCTGGAATCGGCCATCGACAGGCTGCGGCAGGCCGCGCACAGACGCAGCATCGACAGGTAGCGGTTGGGAGAGGTGCCGAACAGGTCCTCGAAGGCGTAGCGCAGGCCGCGCTCGCTGACGCCAGCGGCATCACAGATTTCATTCATGTAGATATTGCGGCGCAGGTTGAGCCGCATGAAGTTCTCCGCACGCTGCGCGATCAGATAATGCGTCCGGCGTGCGCGACTGCATCCCGGGCGGTCTGCTGCACCGGCGCCGAGCAGCGCCTGCACGTGCCCATGCAGAAGGCGTTCGGTTTCATCCGGCTGCAGGGCGATGCCCTGCCCCAGCTGCTGGTGCAGTTGCTGGTAGTGCCCCGCCAATGGCGCAGAATCACTGGCTAGATTGAACAAGGACAGCGCCTGGCCTGCGGGCGGCGTGCTGCGCAGGCTCAGTTCGGTCAGCTTGCGCTGCACGCGCGCCACCGGTACCAGCATCAGGGTCATATGGGTGCCGGGGCTCAGCGTGAACTCACTGATACCCTCGGGCATGACGATCAACGCCATTCCTGGCGTGAGTGGCACTCCGTGACACCAGCTCAGCGTTTCATCGGTGGCGTGGATATACCCCAGCATCGCCCAGTCCGGCGGCAGCATGAAGCGCCCACGGCAATGGAAACCACAGCTGATGCTGCAGAACAGGGCCTCCTCGTGCACGCGCGAAGCGAAGGCCGCCCGTGGCCCGTTGCCATCGAGCAGAAGCAATTCGACATCACACACACGAAGCACGCCGCTCAGCGTCGCCAGGTCGATCGACCGCAGGCCGCTGTCGTCGCTGTCTCCTACCCCACCATCGACCATGACAGTGTCGTCCCCCCGTTGATCCGTCATGCGATGCGGCCCCCACTGCCTGACAGGACGCACACCGTTCCAGGAACCGCTGCCGTTGCCGGGATGGGAACGATCAATGCCGCTCAGCCACCCGGGAAAACTCCATAGCTTGAATGCGAGTATGCCCGATAATATTCGCGGGTAAACCCACGGAATGGATTGAATAAAATCGATACACAGGTGAAGGGCTTGTTGTCGTGTTTGGCACGGTTTTCGCATGCGATCACTTCAAGGGATCACATTATCTGCACGTCGATGAACGATTTTGCCGGCGAACGGATTCTCGTCACAGAAACAATCTGAAAGTTTAAGGTCCGAGTGTTTTCTGCCGAATTTGCATATAGGTTCCGGTTGCAGCGGGCCGCCATTCAGGCAAAGTCGATATCACGGTGATCCGGCCCTTCAAGAGTGGCCGCATCCAGGGGGAACGCATGAACATGCACGCATCGCACGATACTTCGACCACCGGCCCGGCGCCGTGCGGTCGCAGTCGCGCGGCCGGCGTCCTTCCTGGAAACGATCACCCTGCTTGAGCACAGCGGGCCCGTCCCGCCGTGCCTCCTCCGCCAGGATGGGCGGAGGTCCACGGACGATCCCGGCGGAGCCGGGCCACCGCCCAACGCAGGTGTCCTGTTGCAGACAGGTAGAGGGAGACAAGCATCATGAACGCATCGATCCGCAGGTTCCTGAAGGAAGAAGATGGCGTTACCGCACTCGAGTACGGCCTGCTGGCTGCTGTGATTGCGGGTGTCCTGATCGCACTGGGCAGCACGCAGATCAAGGATTTCTTCGAAACGCTCTTTGAGAATCTCACCAAGCTTGCCGACAAGGCATCGGGCACCCCGCCGGCCTGAGCCGCGTCCCAGGCTGATCAGGGACAGCAACTGCTGACCGTCCACTGACGGACAATGGAGGGTGCGATGACACTGCTGGGACTGTTGGCCATCGGCGTGTGCCTGCGGATCGCGATCAGCGACCTGTACGCCCGCCGGGTACCCAACACCTGGCTGTTGTCGGCGTGCGTGATCGCGGTTGTCCTGATCGTCGCTGGCCAGTTCAGCGCGCCGCGCCTGCCGTGGGGACCCCACGTCGCCGGCGCGGCGCTGGGCCTGGTCGCGCTGCTGCCATTCCATGCACTCCGCTGGATGGGCGCTGGCGACGTCAAGTTCTTCTCGGTGCTGGGGCTGATGTTGGGCTGGCAGGCATTGCTGCCGATCTGGATCGCGGCCAGTCTCGCTGCCGGCGCCCATGCGGCGATCGTCCTGGTATCGCGTCGGCTGGGCGCATTGTTGCCGTTCGGCCTGCAGGCCCAGGTAGACCGCGCCAGTTCGCACTGGCAATCACATCCTGCACTCCGTGACATGCAAAGCGCCCGGCAGGGACGCCACGGCATTCCCTATGCAGCCTACCTGGCGATTTCCGCCATCGGCTGGATCCTCATCAGCGCCTACGGAGGTGTGTCATGAACTCCCGCAGCCCCCGCCGGCAGCGTGGCGTCGCCAGCATCGAGTTCGCGTTGATGCTGATGTTTGGACTGTTGCCGCTGCTGATGTTCACCTTTTCCGGCGTGATGATCATGGCTGCGCAGCAGACCCTGGCCACCGCCTCGGCCGAGGGTGCGCGCGCATCGTTGCGCTATGGCAATGCCAATGAGCGCCGTACAGCGGCATGCGTCGCGGCGCGCAACTCGATGCAATGGCTGTTGAAGTTTTCAGCACAGACCGTCGACTGCAGCAATGGCGGCAGCAACGCCGTCGTGGTGTCGCCGCAGGCGCCCTGCGCGGGCTTGGCCACGGCCCAGTGCATGACCGTGACAGTCAGCTACGACTACGCCAGCCATCCCTTCCTGCCCGGCACCGCCACGCTCTACAAGTGGGTGATGCAGGCCCCCATCCGCAGCGTCGCGGTCGCCCAGCTCGACCTCGGCAGCGGCAACTGACGATCGGTACAGGAGACGGTTCCATGCTCAAGTTGACCCGCATCGCCGCCGTTGCCCTGATCGGGCTGGCCGTGCTGCTGGCCCTGGTCGCCTTCATGATCGGGCGTAAGCCGAACGCACCGGCCACAGTGGCTCCGGTCGCGCAGAGCGAGGCCCAGGCGATCACGGTGGTGGAATCGGTAGCGCGCCTGCCGGCCGGCGAACCAATCACCGCCAACGGGCTGCGCCTGGCGCAGCGCACCGCGCCGGTCGCCGGTGCCGCCACCAGCATCGCTTCCGTCGTCGGCAAGGTGCCGGTGCAGGATATCGCCGAAGGCACCGCCATCAGCAGCAGCGCACTGGCGCAGGGATTCTCGCTGCAGCTGCGCCCGGGCGAGCGCGCCCTTGCGGTGCCGGTCGATGAACTGGTCGGCGCTGGCAACCGCATCCTGCCCGGCGACTTCGTCGACGTCTTCCTCAACCTGCGCAACGCCCAGCCCAACGCCAGCGGCCCGGGCGAGGCTGCACAGACGCGCCTGCTGCTGTCCCGCCTGCGCGTGCTCAGCTATGGCCAGCAGGATATCGCCCCGGCTACCAGCGACGCTGTTGCCAGCAACGAAGGCGACAACCGCAACGACCCGCGTGCCGCCGACATCACCGGAAGCGGCAGCAGCCACACCACGAGCAGCGAAACCACCCAACCGGCACGCAGTGCGGTGCTGGCGGTCCCGGTGGCCGATGCCAATCGCCTGCTGCTGGGGGCGCAGCAGGGCAAGCTGTTCCTGGCCCTGCGCAATCCGGCTGATACCGGCCTGCCCGACCTCGCCCTGTTCCCGCAGTCACGCGGGGTGATCGATCCGTTGCGCGGCCTGGATGCGGAACAGCAGCTTGCCCTGCAGCGACCGGAGAACCATGCCTTCGCCGGTATCGACGACGATGCGCTGGCTGGCCGCGGGACCTCCCCGGCACGTGCCAACCCGCAGACGCCGGCACGTGTACCTGCGGTGCGTCACAGTGCGCCGCGCGCCCCTGGCATCGAAATCATCCGCGGGGACAGCTCTGCTCCCCGTGGTTCCCTTTGACCTGCATCGAGCGCATCCATGACCGAACGTCGCCGCAGTCCACGCCTCTCCCCCCGCCAGCGCTGGCTGGCCCTGCTGCTGGTGCTGCTGGCACCGGCAACAAGCGTGGCGGCCGACGACCTGGTGCTGCAGGCACGTGAGCAGCGGCCTTGGACGCTGCCAGCCGACCTGGAGCGGGTCGCCATCGCCGACCCCGGCGTGGCCGACATCGTGATGCTGCGTGGCCAGCGCCAAGCCCTGCTGGTCGGCAAGGCACCGGGCACCACCACGCTTCTGCTCTGGCACCGCAAGCAGGCCGAACCGCAGCGCATGCAGGTGCGGGTGCAGAGTGCCGTGCAGGGTGCGGCCGACACGGGCTCGGGCGGGCTGGTGTTCACCCAGCAGGACAACCAGGGCCTGCTGCAGGGAAGCACCGACAGCGTGCTCTCGCACATGCAGGAACAACGCACCGCGGCGATGGCGTTGGGCAAGGACGGCACGCTTGCTGACACATCGACGATCAGCAGCGGCGGCGTGGTCCAGGTCGAGGTCAAGGTGGTCGAGTTCAACAAGACCGCACTGAAGCAGATCGGCATCAGCTTCCAGAACCGCAATGGCAACTTCGCCTACGGCTTCGCCCGCCCTGGCGGCCAGTTGCCGGGCAACACCGGCATCCTTCCCGGGATGAAGGAAGGCAACTCCGGCAATGAAGCCGAGTCGCCCATTTCCTCCGCATTCCGCCTGGTGTTCGGCTCGACCAAGGGCCTGTGGAACGCCGATGTCGACCTGCTGCAGAGCAACGGCATGGCGCGTGTGTTGGCCGAACCGACACTGGTCGCGCTGTCCGGCCAGAGTGCCAGCTTCCTTGCCGGTGGCGAACTGCCGATCCTGGAACCGCAGGGGCTGGGTACCACCACCATTACCTACAAGCCATTCGGCATCGGCCTGACCGTGACGCCGACGGTACTGGCGCCGAACCGCATCGCCCTGAAAGTCGCACCGGAAGCCAGCGACCTGGACTACAGCAACGCCATCGCGCTCAACGGCGTGCAGATTCCCTCAATCACTACCCGGCGCGCAGACACCACGGTCGAGCTCGGCGACGGCGAGAGCTTCGTGATCGGTGGCCTGGTCAGCTCCAACGTGGTTTCCAGCGTCGGCAAGATTCCGCTGCTGGGTGACCTGCCGATCATCGGCTCGTTCTTCCGCAACTTCGACTACAAGCGCCAGGACAAGGAACTGGTGATCATCGTCACGCCGCGGCTGGTGAAGCCGCTGGCGCGCAACACCGAACTGCCGTTGCCCGGCGACCGCGAAGCCAAGCCGCACATGCCCGAATGGGGCGCCTGGCTGCTGGGTCCGATCAGCCAGGACCCGGTGCCCGGCTTCTCGCGCTGATTCCATGATGCCTGTGATACCACGACCATGCCCTACGCCACCGCCCAGCCGCTGCATCCACAAGGACCACCGATGAACCTGGTCCTGTACGGCATGGATCGCGAACTGCTGCCCCGGCTGGCGGCCAAACTGCCGCCGACCACGACCCTGCATTGGCAGGACAGCAGCATGCCGACCTCCGCGCAGGACCTGCAGCGCGGCCCGGAAAGCCTGGTGCTTCTCGATTTCCGTCCCGAGCACGCGGCCGCCTCCAGCGTGCTTGCACAGCAACTTCAGCAGACCGAGCCGGACCTGATGCTGGTCGCGGTCGGAGCCACCAGTGCCGGCCAGGTGGAAGGCGTGGTGATGGCGCTGCGCGTGGGCCTGCGTGACGTGCTGGACCTGGACAGCGACAACACCGGCATCGAAGCCGCACTGCGCCGCGCATTGTCGCCACGAACGGCTCCCTCGGCACAGCTGGCACACAAGGCACGCCTGATCGTGCTGCTGGGGGTGCGCGCCGGCGTCGGCACCAGCACCCTTGCAGCGCATCTGTCGGTGCTGGCGCAGCAGACCCGTGCGCTGGCCCAGGGCGAGGCACTGCAGCAGGACGGCCTGCTGCTGGAACTGGCGCAACCCTCGGGCGACCTCGCGCTGTACCTCAATCTCGACAGCCGCTTCCACTACGAGGATGCGCTGCGCAATGCCAGCCGCATCGACGCTACCCTGGCCCGCACCGCGATGGCGCGTCATGAGTCCGGGCTGGTGCTGCTGGACCGTGCAGGTGGCAGCGATGCGGTGCCGCCCTCGGACCCGGGCGCGTTGCTGCAACGGCTGCGCGGCGTGTTCGCCAGTGTTCTGTGCGATGCCGGTGGCTGCCCTTTGCGTCAGCTGCCGCCGCTGCTGCTGGACCAGGCCGACGAGATCTGGCTGGTCACCGACGCCTCGATCGCCACGCTGGTGTCACTGGACCAGGCACTGAAGCACCTCGCCGGCCAGCGTGAACGCGAGAAGCGCCTGCAGCTGGTGATCAATCGCCACGACGACAGCAGCGGCATGAGCCCCGAGCAGATCGCGCGCCGCTTCGAGGTGCCGCTGCTGGCAACGTTGCCCGAACGACCGCGCGTACGCCTGGCAGCCAGCCAAGGCCACCTGCTGCTGCAGGATGCACCGCGCGACCCCTACCTGCGTGCCCTCGCCCCGCTCGTCCCGCGACTGGATCCGGCCGCGTGCCCGGTCCAGGCGCAGGGCCTGCGGGAAAGACTCTCCCTTGCCCTGGGTGGATCGCAATGGAAGACAAGGTAACCCCGTTCCCGCATGCCGTTGCCCGTCCGGTGCTGCCCGAGAGCGCGGCGGGCCATCTGCCGTTCGCGCAGACCGAGCAGTACCAGAAGGTGCTGTCGGCCGCGCATGAGCACCTGCTCAACAGCATCGAGGACGAGCGCATCGACATCGATTCCTGGGCCCCGGACACCATCGCCCGCTGGGTGCAGGTGCAGACGGTGAGCTTCATCCAGGAGTGGCGCATCCCGATCAACGAAGAGGAAATGCAGGTGGTCGCCGATGGCCTGGTCAAGGAGCTGACCGGCTTCGGCCCGCTCGATGACCTGCTGCACGACCCGTCCATCGAAGACATCCTGATCAACGGTTTCAAGGATGTGCACGTCTCGCAGGGCGGCCAGCTCAAGCGCGCCACCCAGCGCTTCACCGACGATACCCACCTGCTGCGCATCCTGCGCCGCATCCTCGCTCCGCTGGGGCGCCGCCTGGATGATTCCAACCCGATGGTCGATGCGCGCCTGCCCAACGGCGGTCGCCTCAACGCGATCATCTCGCCGCTGGCGGTGGACGGACCGATGGTGTCCATCCGCAAGTTCCGCAAGGATCCGTTCACCCCCGATGAACTGCTGGCCAAGGGCACCTTTGATGCACCGATGCAGGCCTTGCTGAAGGCGATGGTGCTGGGCCGCTGCAACATCCTGGTGTCCGGCGGCACCAGCTCGGGCAAAACCTCGCTGCTGAACGCCCTGGCCAGCTACGTGCCGGCCAACGAACGCGTGATCACGGTGGAGGACACCGCCGAACTGTCACTCAACCATCCGCACGTGGTGCGCCTGGAAAGCCGCATCGGTGGCGCCGAGGGCCAGGGCGCGGTCAGCATCCGCGACCTGGTGCGCAACAG
This sequence comes from Stenotrophomonas maltophilia R551-3, assembly GCF_000020665.1. NCBI lineage: Bacteria > Pseudomonadati > Pseudomonadota > Gammaproteobacteria > Lysobacterales > Lysobacteraceae > Stenotrophomonas > Stenotrophomonas maltophilia. The sequence continues at coordinate 2,613,663 of NC_011071.1, forward strand.
CCTTCGCATGCGCCCCGATCGCATCGTCGTCGGCGAGGTGCGTGGCGCCGAGGTGCTGGAAATGCTGCAGGCAATGAACACTGGCCACGACGGTTCGATGGCGACCATCCATGCCAACTCGCCGCGTGACTGCCTGTACCGCATCGAGATGCTGGCCGGCTTTGCCGGCTTCCAGGGCAGCGAGGACAGCCTGCGCCGGCAGATCGCCAGTGCGATCGACTTCATCGTGCAGATCTCGCGCCTTGGCAGCGGCCGCCGCGTGCTGGTCTCGATCACCGAGATCACCGGCGTCAGCGACAACCTGATCACCACCCAGGAAATGTTCCGCCACGAGCTGCAGATCGACGGCAACGGCAAGGAGATCGATCGCTGGATCGGGCTGGGCTTCCATCCGCACTCGCACAAGCTGGAGCCGTTCCGCCTGCAGCTGCGCGAATCGCTCTACGGAGACTTCTGAGCATGGGAACCGGCGCGCTGCTGGGCGTTTTGAGCGTCATCTCGGTGCTGCTGGCGCTGGCGGTCTGGCTGTGGGGCACAGCCAGCAGCCGCGAGCAGCGCCAGGCGTCGATGCAGCACGCCGAACAGCGCCTGGCGCGTGGCAACGCCAGTGCCGGAGCCCCTGCAGGCGCCTCGGTCGCGGCAGCCAACGACCCGCCGCGACCGGCCAGCAGCGGGCGCCGCGTGCTGCCCCTGGACGGCCTGCTGCAGCGCGCCGGCCTGCAGACGGGCTGGAAGCTTCCCATCATGCTGCTGGTGCCGGGGCTGGTGCTTTCGGTGGTGGCGATGCTGCGGCTCGGCACCGTGTGGATGTTCCCGCTGACCCTGCTGTTGTACCTGCTGGGCTGCTGGCTGTGGGTGATGCGGCGGACATCGAAGCTGCGCGCGCAGCTGCTGCATCAGTTGCCGGACTTCCTCGACAACCTGGTGCGCCTGACCGCGCTGGGCAACAGCCTGCAGGCGGCATTCCAGGTGGCATCGATGCAGACCAGCGCACCACTGCGGGGCCTGCTGGACACCACGGTGCGCTATGCGCGGAGCGGCATGGACCTGGACCGTGCACTCGCACTGGCGGCGCAACCGTATCGCATGGATGTGCTGAAGGTGCTGTCGGTAGTGATCGGGGTCAGCGTGCGCATTGGTGGCCGCTCCGACCAGATCCTGCAGCGCATGGGTGATTTCATGCGCGACCTGGAACAGGCGCAGCAGGAGCTGGCCGCGACCACATCGGAGACTCGCATGTCGGCGTGGGTGCTGGGGCTGCTGCCACCGGCCTGCGCCGTGCTGATGGCAATCTCCAGCCCCGAATTTTTCCAGCCTGTCCTGCACGATCCACTCGGCCACAAGATCCTGCTGATCGCACTGGGGCTGGAGCTGTTCGGAGCGTTCCTGCTGTATCGCCTGGCCAAATCACTATGAACCGCCGCAGCCACCCCGGAGATGCCCGATGAGCGCCAGCGCCTGGTTCGCCCTCTCCCTGCTCGTGCTGGCCGCCGGTATCGCCCTGCTCGGTATCGGCGGCTGGGTGCGCAGCCATCGCGAACACCGTACCTCGGCCACGTTGAAGACCGCCCTGCAACCGCGCGAAGAGGCGCGTGACAACGAGACCACACAACGCGATTCACTGGGCTGGCTGGAGCGATTCGGCCGCGCGCTCAGTGGCGGTCGCCTGGAAGCGGCGCTGCTGGCCAATGAGGATCGCCTGCTGCTGGACCTGGCCGGCTGGAACACGCGTCGCGGCACTGCGATCTATCTGGGCCTGCGCTTGCTGCTGGCACTGCTTGTACTGGCATTGGCACTGGCTGTCAGCGATGCCACGGGGCTGGCGAAGATCATGGTGGTGATCGGTGCGCTGGCCGCCGGCCTGCTGCTGCCCAAGTTCGTTCTATCTTCCTGGGTGAAGCGGCGCCGGCGCGCCGTCGACAAGGAGTTGCCTCTGCTGATCGACCTGCTGCGTCTGCTGCAAGGCGTGGGCTTCAGCATGGACCAGAGCCTGCAGACGCTCGGCGACAAGCTGCGTGACGCGCTGCCGGTACTCGGTGGCGAACTGCAGGAAGCCAACGTGGCCTACACCCACGGCCGCACCCGCGCACAGTCACTGCGTCGCTTGAGCGAGGTCTATGCCGACGACGACCTGAGCAGCCTGATGCAACTGATCCTGCAGGTGCATGCGCACGGCGGTGCGGTGCAGGAGCCGTTGCGGCAGTTCAGCATCCGCCTGCGCGAACAGCGCCGCAATACCTTGAAAGAAAAGGTCGGCAAGCTCTCGGTGAAGATGACCGTGGTGATGATGCTGACCCTGCTGCCAGCGCTGATGCTGGTCCTTGCCGGCCCCGCGCTGGTCGCGCTGGCCACCACCATGTCCAAGATGGGATCGCCCTGATGCCTGCCCTGCGCAACGCCTGCCTGCTGATTGCTCTCGTCGCCGTCGCCGGCGGCTGCTCATCGACCACGCCGAAGTATCTGCGTGCCCCCAGCCTGGCGGCACCAGAACCGGCACCGCAGGACAGCCGCAACGCTTACCTGGAGCTGATCGAGCGCATGCAGCAGCAAGGCGCATGGTATGCCTCGCTCGCCCACGTCGACGCCTTCCGCCAGCGCTACGGCGATCCGCCGGCGTTGCGCCTGCTGCAGGCCGATGCATTGCGCGAGACGGGACAGGCCGACGCGGCGATCGCCCTGTACCGCGAACTGTCCAGCGGTCCGCAGGCGGCTGCAGCGGCGCATGGTCTTGGCCTGATCGCCGCGCGCCGCGATGACGATGCCGGCAGCGAACAAGCGCTGGCGCAGGCCACCCAGCTGCAGCCATTGAATACCAGTTACCTGGGCGACCTTGGCTATGCACGGCTTCGCGCCGGCCGCTTCGAGCAGGCGCGCGAACCGCTGGCCAAGGCCCTGGAGCTGTCACCAGGCAACGCCAAGGCCACCGCCAACCTGGCGCTATGGGCGGTGCTTCGTGGCGATACCGCCACCGCCGAGCGTCTTGCCCAGCAGGCCAACCTCAACGAAGAAACCCGTAACAGCATCCAGCAGCAAGCCGCGCAGATCCGTGCCCGCCTGCAGCAACGTCATGCCGCTGCCGCTGCCTCTGCGGCCGCAACGGTCACGCCGCCACCCGCCCCTGCGACGGCGACGGCGACGGCGACGGCGACGGCGACGGCCAGCAGCAATACAACAGGCAGCACACGACTGGCCGCCGAACCGCGCCGCGATGCCCGGGATGCGCGCGACCCTCAGCGCCTGCCGCCCTCGATGCTGGAACGCTTCAGCGCCTCCGACCGCCCGAACGGGAACACACCATGACCGCGACACCCCTGTCCCGACGCCTGCTGTCCGTATTGACCTGCCTGCTGGTTGCGGGAGCCGTGCAAGCGCAGCAACAACCGTTGACCGGGCAGATGCTTGGCGGCGGTAGTCCGTCCGCGCCGCCAGCGCAGCCGCTGCAATCCGAGCCACTGCCTACGGTCGACCTGGCAGCGCCCGCTACACCGACGGCGGTTGTCGCCGCCGACAGCATCGCTCCAGCAACGCGCCCGGTACGCAGCCAGATCGGCGATACCGCACGCAACCTGTTCCGCCTGCAGGCATCAGGGCAGCAGGCCGGCCAGCATCTGCCGATCCTCGGCGACCAGGCCACCCTGAGCTATGCCCGCTACATCAAGAGCTTTGAACACGAGATCCCGGACTTCTTTGAAACCGATGTCGCCAAGTCCAAGGGAACATCCTCATCCGGACGCTGAGGTAGGCCATGAAACGCCCACGCCAGTTCAGTTTCAGCCGCCCGCTTGGCGGCATGTCGATCACCATGATGCTGGTCATGCTGGCATTGCTGGCGATGCTGGGTCTGATCGAAATCGGCTATCTGTTCTGGGCCAAGCGTGATGCGCAGAAGGTCGCCGACCTGGCCGCACTGGCCGGCGCGCAACGACTGGAGCTGTGCACCTCGGACAACAGCGACAACAGTGCGGCGCGGCAGAGCGCGCTGACCCAGAACAAGTTTGCGGGCAGCCTGCAGATCCGCTGCGGTAACTGGAGCGCCAGCCGTGGCACGGCGAACCGTTTCGTCACCACGATCGACGCCAGCAACCCCCGCAACGCGGTCCAGGTGGTCGCCGAGCGCAGCGTGCTGCCGTTCTTCGGGCAGAACACCAGCCTGCCGACCGTCAGCGTGCAGGCCGTTGCCCGACGCTCGGAGCCCACCGCCGTATTTGCGGTCGGCTCGCAGCTGTTGCGGACCCGGGGCGACTCACTGCTGATGTCGACCCTGCGCCTGATCGGCCTGGATGTCACCAATGCTACGGTGCTTTCCTATGACGGCCTGGCGCAGGCCAACATCACTCCATCGGGCCTGTTGAAGGCGCTCAACATCCCGGTCAGCGCCAACCTGAGCGTGGCCGACTTCAACCGGCTGCTGGCGGTCAACAAGATCTCGCTGGCGCAACTGGTTGATGCCACGGCCACCGTGGTCGGCCGCAACACCACCGTCGGCGTGCAGCTGCGTGCCCTGTCGGACCTGGTCGCCACCCGGCTGGACATCACCAAGCTCAACATTGCACTGGGCAGCGAGTCCGGCGGCGGTGGGCTGTTCGCCGAGGTCATTTCTCCAGACGGCACCGCCGGCAGCGCACTCGAGTCGAAGATCAGCGTACTCAACCTGATCAGCACGGCCATCTCCATCGCCAATGAGGGCAATGGCATCGCGGTCGAAGGCTTGAACCTGCTCGGCATCAACGTACAGGCGGGCGTGGTCGAACCACCGTCGATCGCCATCGGCGGCGTAGGCTCACGTGCCTACAACGCGCAGGTCCGGCTGATGGTGGACGTGGACAGCAACAACCTGTTTGCGCTGGGCCCCCTGCTGCAACTGCTGGGGACGCAGCTGCACCTGCCGCTGCATGTCGATGTCGCCAATGCGATGGGCACTCTGACAGGCATCCAGTGCGGCGCCAGTCCGCCAAAAGCGACCATCCAGGTCGACTCCTCGGTGCTGCGCGCCTGCGTGGGCAAGGTCGATCCTGCGCAACGCTTCTCCAAGAACAATGTCTGTGACAACACCCTGCAGAACGAACAGCTGCTGAAGCTGCTGGGCAAGCCCCTGATCACCAACAAGATCGCCCTGCCCGCCCTGACCAGCTCGCAGAACCTGACCCTGGCAGCCGGCGAGAGTGGCTCCACGCAGATCAATCCACTGGCGCTGGGCAACGCCGTTTCCGATCTGGTCAGTGAGCTGCTGCGCGTGCTGGCGGGCATGCTCAGTTCACCGCAGCAGGGCATGAGTGCGAATGACACCGCCAAGGCGCTCGCCGACCGCTACCTGCAGGCGACCTTCCCACCCAACACGCGCTACGACGTGAACAAGCTGATCCCGTTGCTGCGCGATGGCGACCCCAGCCGGCAGCTGGCCCCGCTCAACAGCTGGACCGTACCCGATGGCCTTCCCTATGCCTGTGGCCTGCTGAACCTTGCCACCTGCCACAAGGATGGCCAGGTCTGGGATGCATTCAAGGTCACCGTCACCGGCCAGGGCCTGGGCGTGCTCGATGGCCTGCTCGGCTCGCTGGTCGGCGGCCTGCTGATCAACCGCTGCGACAGCCTGCTCGGCAACCTGCTGGACTACAACGGCTGTGTTCGCAACAACCTGGCCTCGTACATCCAGACCGCGCCGGCAGGTTTCCTCGACGGCACCGGCGGCAGCGGCGTCACCAACCCCGATGGCAGCGTCAGCTGCAGCGGCCTGCTGTGCACGCTGCTGAAGCCGATCCTGGCCGCACTGCGGCCGGTGCTCAACAGCGTCGGCTCGCTGCTGACCAACCTGCTGGCCAGCGTGCTGGGGCTGGAGCTGGGCCGTACCGACGTCAACGTGCAGTCGATCCAGTGCAGCGCGGCGCAGCTGGTCTATTGACCCGTGACGGGCGCCCTTGGCGACGCCCGCGCCCATGCTAGACTCCCGGCGGGGAACCACCTTCATCTCAACCCACACTCATCCGTGGATGGTCTAGACATGCGAGAAACTTCAGGGGGCGCGGTCTTCGCCCGGCACGCGCGCAGCGCGGCAATGCTGGCCGTGGCCATGATGCTGGTCGCACCGGCGGCGATGGCTGCACGAGGGGACCGCGAAGCTGCCGCAGAGCCGGCCGCGCGTACTGCACCGGTGGTACGCAACACCGTTGACGAACTCAAGCAGCTGATGGATGCGCGCCAGCTGACCGAGCTGCGCACCACCTACAACGGCAACTACGGCGCCAGCCTGCTGTTCAATGCCAGTACCCTGACCTACTACGTCGCCCTGTTCCAGGAAAAGAACTTCTGGCGGGTGATCAAGACCGATGCCGTCGACAACGCCGAGCGTGTCTACCGCACCTTCGCACAGCAGTCCGAGCAGCTGGCACAGGTCTATATCGACACCACCCGCCTGGAAGCAGGCAAGCGCTATACCGAGCGCCTGGTGGCCTACAACGAGGAACGCCTGCGCACCCTGCAGCAGGAAATGGAACAACAGCAGGCGCAGTCGGCGCAGGTCAGCGCTGCCCTGCAGCAGGCCCAGCAGCAGGCGGTCAGCCTGAGCACCGACGTGCAGAGCACCAACAGCCAGCTGGATTCCCTGCAGCGCCGCATCCAGATCCTGCAGGCCGAACAGGGCAACCCGGAGCTGAGCCTGCCCAAGCCGGACAGCGTGCCCTCGCCTGCACCGGCTGCAGCCAGCGACGGTCGCTGAGGTCCAAGCGTCCATCAGCCCACACGACGGCGCCGCAGGGCGCCGTTGTCGTTTCCGGCACTTGTTGCCAGCGTTCAACGGCAGGCGTCGTACACCGCGTCATCCAGCTGCCGGCGTTGTACGAAGTCCAGCCGTGTGCGCTTCGCCAGTGCCTTCTCGCGCTGTTGCCGTGCACGGTCGCAGGCTGCAGGGTCGCTGCGGATGGAAATCAGCGCCGCGCGCGCAGCTGATGGGCGCACCGCACGCGGCTTCGATGTGACCGGTGCCGCCTTGGCTTCCACACCCCGCGACAACGACTGCTCCACCGGAACCTCCCAGCGCCATTCCGCACGCCCCTGGCACGGCGTCTGCTGGTAGACCGGATGCGGACCGTCCGCGCACTTGTAGACATTTGTCTGCGCGTGCGTCGTGGCGGCCAGCAGCAGGCACAGCATCAGGGACCATTGCGCTTTCTGCATGCTGCCGGTTTCCCGAAGAAGGAGCCGCCATCGTCGACATGCCGACCACGCTGCGCCAGAGCGATATGCGTCACAGCCCGGGCAATCCAGCACAGCCGTGCAAGCCGCCCGGCGTGCGCTGCGCTGTACTGCCGAAGGCACCGGCACACCTGCCGCTGCCTTCCCTCCCTTCCGCCAAGGAACCTGCAATGAGCAACTACGTCACCGTCGCCGATGGCACCCGCATCTTCTACAAGGACTGGGGCAGCGGCCAGCCGATCGTGTTCGCCCACGGCTGGCCGCTGTCGTCCGATGCCTGGGACCCGCAGATGCTGTTCATGGGCCAGAACGGCTACCGCGTGATCGCCCATGACCGCCGCAGCCACGGTCGTTCCAGCCAGACCTGGGACGGCAACAACATGGACACCTATGCCGATGACCTGGCGGCGGTGATCGAGACGCTGGACCTGAAGGACGCGATCCTGGTCGGCCATTCCACGGGAGGTGGTGAAGTGGCCCACTACATCGGTCGTCACGGCAGCAAGCGCGTGGCCAAGGTCGTACTGGTCGGTGCGGTACCGCCGCTGATGCTGAAGACCGACGCCAACCCGGCCGGTACCCCGTTGGAGGTCTTCGACGGCATCCGCAAGGGCACCGGTGGCGACCGTTCGCAGTTCTTCCAGGATCTGGCAACGCCGTTCTTCGGGGCAAACCGCGATGGCAACGCCGTCACCCAGGGCATGCGCGATTCGTTCTGGCTGCAGGGCATGCTCGGGGCCGTCAAGGGCCAGTACGACTGCATCCACGAATTCTCGGAGGTGGACTACACCGAGGACCTGAAGAAGATCGATGTGCCGGCGCTGGTGGTGCATGGCGACGACGACCAGATCGTGCCATTCGATGCCTCGGCCAAGCTGTCCTCGCAGATCATCAAGGACGCCGAGTTGAAGGTGTATGCCGGTGCCCCGCACGGCCTGACCGTCACCCACGCCGCCCGGTTCAATGCCGACCTGCTGGCGTTCGCGCGTAAATGATGTACCGCGGCGGCGCCATGACGGTGCCGCCGCTTCTTCGGTCGCAAAAAGGGGACGGAGGGGATTAAGTCGTTTGTGCACAAACGACTTAATCCCCTCCGTCCCCTTTTTGGGTCAGATGTCGCTGTGGTGGTGCGGGACCCCGGTCTTCGGCAGCGGGTCATGGCCGCCGACGAAATGGCGCACCACTGGTGCACGCTCACCGCGATGCAGCCCGCGCAGCACTTCCTGGATCGCCTTGTCATCGGCGGTGATGCGCTCGTGCTGGCGCAGGTGCTCCAGCCACGATGGGGTCACGAAATACTCCAGGTGGATGCCTGGACTGGCCACGTCCTCCACTACGCCCCAGACCACCGCGCCATCGCGGCGGCGGATCGTGCCCAGCGCGCGCATCTGCGCCTGGAACGCGGCCCGGTCAGCCTCGTCGATGCGGTACTCGAGGGTGACCAGTACCGGGCCACGATCATTCGATACCGGCACCGACAGTTCCGGTGCGGGCCAATGCCCGGCCGGGCTGAGGTTCAGGTCTTCCGCCCCGGCGATGCGCACGCGCCAGACCAGCAGGCCACCGATCACCGCGCCGGCAGCCGCCACCAGCAACGCGAGCTCCGGCGACGTACGCTGCGCCAGCGCGCCCCAGCTCAGGCCACCGGCAGCCATGCCCGCGGAGAACACCATGATGTACAGCGCCAGCGCCCGTGCACGCACCCACGCCGGTACCGCCGTCTGTGCCGCAATCTGCAGCGACGACAGCACCGTGATCCAGGCGAAGCCATTGATCAGCATCACCAGCGGCAGCACGTACCAGCTGCGACTCAGCGCCAGCCCGACCAGGCTCAACGCCAGCGACAGCGTGGCCAGCAGCACCAGCAGGTCACGATCCATCTGCGCACGCAGCTTCGGCAGCAACAGCGCACCGCCCACCGCGCCGATACCGATGCAGCCCAACAGAATGCCGTACTGCCCCGCCCCGCCGTGCATCTGCCCGCGTACCACCACCGGCAGCATTGCGTTCATCGCTGCAGCGAAGAAGAAGAAGCCGACCGACTTGATCAGCACCGCCTGCAGGCGCCCGGCGCGACTGGCGTAGCGCAGGCCCGCCTTCAATCCAGCACCGAAGCCTTCCGGCGGCAGGCTGGACTGCTTCGGGTCACGCTTCCAGCCCCATACCACGAACAGCATCGCGGCAAAGGTGATGGCGTTGAAACCGAAGGCCCAGACCGCACCGAGCTGGGCCACGATTACGCCACCGATGGCCGGGCCGATCGAGCGTGCGATGTTGATGCCGATCGAGTTCAGCGCCACCGCCGAGGCCAGCATCGGCTGCGGCACCAGTTCGGAAACGATCGCCGCCTGTGCCGGCATCGCCATCGCCGCACCGCAGCCCATGCAGAAGGTCAGCAGCACCAGCAGCTGCGGCGTCAGCATGTCCAGCGCGGTCAGCGCCGCCATCACTGCGGCGACCAGCAGCATCCAGCCCTGGGTGGCCAGCAGGTACTTGCGGCGGTCGACGATGTCGGCCAGGGTGCCGGCGGCCAGCGCCAGCAGCACGATCGGCACCGTGGTGGCCGACTGCACCAGCGCCACCATCAATGGTGAGCCGGTGCGCTCGGCCATCACCCAGGCGGCGGCGACATCATTGACCCAGGTGCCGATGTTGCTGGCCAGGATCGCCAGCCAGATCGAGCGGAACATCCGGATCTTCAGCGGGGACCAGGCACCTGCAGCCTGTGCGGGGGGTTGCGACGCGGTTGCGTTCACCATTGCCATGCTCCAACGATCGAGGCGAACAGCGTGTCCTGGCCACCGGCCTGCTTCAGTGCAGGACCTGCGTCGACCCAGGCCAGCTGCAGCTGCCATTGCCAGTGTTCGCTGGCCTGCCAGCGGGTTTCGGATTTGTATTGATTGCCAATGCGGCGCGCGCCACCAGCGCTGCCCGGCAGTGCCACCAGGGGTGCCGGCGTGGTGTAGACCGCATCGGCGCGCCGATGCTTCCAGGCCATCTGTACGCCCAGCTCTGTCGTCAGCGTGTCACGCAGCCGCAGGGACAGCGTAGGCTGGACGTCCATCAGATTGGCTGGGGCCAGCAGGCTGGCTTCGCTGAAATAGGCCGACTTCGGGAACAGGGCATTGAACGTGCCCAGGCGGCCATCACGTACGTTGCCATCACCACTGGCGATGTCGGCCTTCAGCCCCAGGCGCGGCTGTAGCGGAAGATCCCGCCAGCGCCAACCGGTATCGGTGGCCAGCGTCCAGGCACGGATGTCGAGGTTGCCTTCGGTGGTACGCAATTCACCGCCCTGCGCCACCAGCTCATTGTTCCAGTCCAGCGCCCCGGCCTGGCCGAACCAGCGCGCGCCCAGGGTCTGCCGACGTTCGGTGCCCGAGCCCGCCGCGAACCGCGCGCCCTCGCGGCGGTAGTCCAGCAGATACAGGTCCCATTGCCCTGGGCTGCGGTCACGCGCGGTGGTCGCATATGCTCCCCACAGATGCGCGCCCGGTTCGCCGCGATCATCGAACGCCCCCGGCCGGTTCTGCACCGGTTGCAGCGCCATCAGGTCCAGCGTGCCGAGGCGGCCCTTCCATCCTGCACGTGCTCCGTCGAACGCCAAGCGGATGTTCGGCCCGTCGCGTACCGACAACAGCCGTGAGCTGCCGTATCCCGCCTCCTGCCGGCCCAGCTGCAGATGGAAGCCACGGTACTGCCAGCGCCAGTACACCTGCTGCACATCCAGCGCGCTGCGGTCAGTACGGCCCGGACCGCCGGCCTTGCCGCTCTCCCCGTGAACACCCAGCTGCAGCTTTGCCTGCCAGGTGTCTTCCACATAGGTGGCCGATGCCAAGGCGCGCAGCAGGCCATAGTCATCTTCGCTGCCGCCAATGCCGAACCGGGTCGGATCGTAGTACAGGCCACGCGCCCGCAGCGATGCATCCCATTGCAGCTGGCCGTCCCCAGCCGCGCTGCAATGACCGCCGTCGCAGGCCTGCACCAGCGACGGTGCGGCCAGCAATGCCAGGCTCAGAACGCGAAGCACGAGCATCCCATCGCGCCCCAGAACGCGGTCAGGTCGTCAGTGGGTGCAGCATGCCGGGCAGCATGGCCATGCGCGCCGTGGGTACTGCAGGCCGCACCATGATGATGGCGGTGCGCGGCCGCCAGACCGGTTGCGGCGCCGCCGACGTGGTAGCCACCGAACCGGTTGACCGGCGACCAGTCCGGCATCGCCGGCGGCAGCTGCGGCGCCAGCCCTGCATAGTCGGCATCTGCATGCACGATGCGTCCGCCGACCACGGTCAGCACGCTGGTGATGTCGGCGATCTGCGCGTCATCCACGCGGAAGAAGTCGGCCGAGAGCAGGATGAAATCAGCCAGCTGACCGGCTTTCAGCGTGCCCTTCACCGCTTCGTCGCCGGAGAACCAGGCGCTGCCCTGGGTCCACAGGCGCAGCGCCTGCTCGCGTTCGAGCAGGTTCTCATCGCCATACAGGGCCAGACCGCCCACGGTGCGCCCGGTCACCAGCCAGGACAACGCCACCCACGGGTTGTAGCTGGCCACGCGGGTGGCGTCGGTACCGGCACCGACCGGTACGCCTTCGGCCAGCATGCGCTTGACCGGCGGTGTATGCCGCGCGGCCTGCACGCCATAGCGCTCGACGAAGGCTTCGCCCTGGTAGGCCATGCGGTGCTGCACGGCAATGCCGCCACCCAGCGCACGGATGCGTTCGATGTTGCGCGGGGTGATGGTCTCGGCGTGATCGATGAACCAGTGCAGGCCATCGAACGGCACCTCGCGGTTGACCTGCTCGTACACGTCCAGGATGCGGGTGATGCTCTCGTCGTAGGTGGCATGGATGCGGAACGGCCAGCGCTTCTCGACCAGCAGCTTCACCACATCGTGCAATTCCGGCTCCAGCTCCGGCGGCAGTTCCGGACGCGGTTCGTTGAACAACTCGAAGTCGGCGGCGGAGAACACCAGCATCTCACCGGCACCATTGTGGCGCAGCAGGTCATCGCCCTGGCGTGGCTGCAGCATCTCGCTCCAGCCTCGGAAGTCGTTGACCTCGTTGCCCTTGTTCTGGGTGAACAGGTTATAGGCGATGCGCACCGTTAGCTGGTCATCGCGGTGCAGCTGCTCGATGACCTGGTAGTCCTCGGGGTAGTTCTGGAAACCACCGCCGGCGTCGATCACCGAGGTGATGCCGAGACGGTTCAACTCACGCATGAAATGACGGGTGGAATTGGCCTGGTACTCGATCGGCAGCTTCGGGCCCTTGGCCAGGGTCGCGTACAGGATCAGCGCATTGGGCTTGGCCAGCAGCAGCCCGGTCGGATTGCCGAGCGAGTCACGCACGATCTGGCCGCCCGGCGGATCCGGGGTGTCCTTGGTATAGCCACAGGCACGCAGTGCGGCGCGGTTGAGCAGCGCACGGTCGTACAGGTGCAGCAGGAACACCGGCGTATCCGGCGCGATGTCGTTGAGCTCCTGCAGTGTCGGCAGGCGCTTCTCGTTGAACTGGGTGGCGGTGAATCCACCGACCACACGCACCCACTGCGGTGCAGGCGTGCGGTCGACCTGCGCCTTCAGCATGTCCAGCGCGTCCCCCAGCGAACGCAGGCCGTCCCAGCGCAGTTCAAGGTTGTAGTTCAACCCACCGCGGATCAGATGGGTATGGCTGTCGTTGAGGCCGGGCAACAGGCGCCGCCCCTGCGCATCGATCAGGGTCGCTTCGTTGCCCCAGCCGCGCATGATCTCCTCGTCACTGCCGACGGCGACGATGCGCCCTTCCTGCACGGCCAAGGCCTGCGCATGCGGCTGTTGCGGGTCCAACGTAGTGATGCGGGCATTGCGGATGACCAGCGTGCTCATGCGACGCTCCTTGGAAGTGGAATCGAGTGCAGCACCGGCGCGGCCGGCCAAACCAAGTGCAACGGCGGCGCCGCTGGCCAGCACCACGTTGCGGCGACCGTGGTCGAGTGGATCGTGACTCATGCGATGTCTCCCTGAAGACGATGGCCATCCAGCGCCCAGGCACCGGGGCCGGCCAGCGCGAGGGCCAGCAGTACCGTGGTCCACATCAACGGGTACTCACTGCCACCGCGCATCCAGAACCAGCCCCTGGGCAGGGCCAGAAGTACGGTGAAACCGATGAAGGCAGCCGCGGCAAGCGCCGCGACGCGAGTCTGCCAGCCCAGCAGCACAGCCAGCCCGGACAGCACCTGCAGAAGGGCCAGCAGCAGCGGCAACGGTGCTGTTGCCGGCAATCCGAAACCGCGCAGCTCGCCGGCGAAACCGGCCAGCCCAGAACCGCCAAACCAGCCGAACAGCTTGCCCAACGCGTGTGGCAGCAGGAATCCTCCCGCTGCCACACGCAGGATCAACAGGGCCAGGTCGAGGCCATGGCCAGCCAGCATGCTCAGTGCCCGCCTTCCTGCGCGCCGAACATGCGCTTGGCGTACTGGATGCCGATGCCGTAGCCGCCGGCGTGGTCGCGGGCGATGCCGGTAGTCAGGTCGTAGGTTTCGCCACGCGCCCAGTCACGCTGCAGCTCAAGCAGGTACTGCACGCTGGTCATCGGCACCGCACCGGCCTGCACCATGCGGGTGATCGCGCGCTCGTGCGCTTCTTCGCTGACATCGCCGCAGGCATCGGTAATCACGTAGACCTCGAAGCCATGCGCCAGCGCCGACAGCGCCGGGCCGACGATGCAGACGCTGGTCCACAGGCCGGCAACAACCAGGCGACGCTTGCCGATGCGGTTGATCTCATCGATCACCGGCTGGTCTTCCCAGGTGTTCATCGAGGTGCGGTCGAACACCGGCTGGCCCGGGAAGATCTCCGGCAGTTCCGGGAACATCGGGCCGGAGAACGACGCTTCGGCAACGGTGGTCAGCAGTACCGGCACGTTGAAGCCCTTGGCACCCTTGCTGATCAGCGACACGTTGTTGCGCAGCGCAGAGATGTCGATGGTGTGGGTGGCGAATGCCATCTGCGACTGGAAGTCGATCAGCACCAGGGCATGGTCGGTGGGCGACAGCAGGGCCGGGGCGGGCGTGGCGGTGGCAAGGCTCATGGTTGGACTCCGTTGGAAACACGATCAGGGGGAAGCAACAGGGCCGCATCGCCGGCCAGATACTGGCCGGGGCTGCAGCCGGTCTCCGCGCGGAAGCTGCGGACGAAATGACTCTGGTCGAAGAAACCCAGCTGCTGCGCCAGGCAGGACATCGGCAACTGCGCGACCGGCAGCAGCTGGCGTGCACGTTCGATGCGGCGACGGCGGACGTAGCGCAACGGGCTTGCGCCGGTGCCACTGCGGAACAGGCGCACCAGATGGAAGCGGCTGACACAGGCCGCGTCGGCCAGGTCGGTCACGCGCAGCGGTTGGGACAGGTGCTCATCGACGTAGCGCAGGGCACGCTGCAATGCCGCCGCCTGGTGCGGGGCCAGCGATGCAGCGGACGAATCCGGCAGGGAAGCAGTGGCCATGGGGGGCGCCGCGAGGGGGTGGCCCATGGTGCGGGTGCGCCGGGCGATGCCCTACCCCCGTCGGTCGAGGCCAGCACCTACCCGAATGGGGGAGGCCGATGTCCAAATACACGCCGGCCAAACAGCCGTGCATCCAGTGAATAGGCACCCGGACCCAGTACCAGCAGGGCCAGCGGCAACACCACCAGCGGCCACGGCAGTGCCTGTGCATGGAGTTCCAGCATTGCCACCACCACTGCCACGGGCATCAGCACACCCAGCGCGAGCATCGCCACCGCCAACAGGCAAAGTGCCGACAGCCAGCCACCATGCCCTCCCGGCATGCACAGGGCAGCGGCAACGCACAGCCGCAGCCACAGCAGGCCGACGCCCGGACCGCGGTCGGGGAACATCAGGAACAGACGCTGCATGGCCGGGCTCCACAGGGCATGCCTGCGTGATAACCGACTGCCTCGCAGTTCGCCTACCCCGTTCGGGTCACCCTGGGCTGCCCCGCACCTGCCAGAATGCGTGCCATGCATGGCCGCCCCTTCCCGTTCCTGCGTCGCCTGCCGACGCTGCTGACGTGCCTGCTGTTGTGGACCGCCCTGCCCGCCTTCGCCGTGCAGCGGCCAGCCGTGAACAGTGGATTGACCGGCTACGAGCACACCGCGTGGCGGGTCGGCCAGGGCGCACCCGGTGACATCTGGGACATCAGCCAGGACCGCGACGGTCTGTTGTGGCTGGCTACCGGTTCGGGCCTGTACCGTTTCGATGGACGCCGCTTCGAACGGCAGGCGCCCCCCGTTGGCGGCCAGTTCCCGTCCACCAACATGGTCACGCTGGCGCATGCCGCCGACGGTGCCCTGTGGATCGGTTACTTCCAGGCAGGCATCAGCCAGTTCGCGCGCGGCCAGCTGCACAACTACGGCCGCGACCAGGGCGTGCCGGTCGGCGTGGTCCCACACTTCAGCCAGGACCGCGACGGCCGACTGTGGGCGGCCATCAATGGTGGGCTACGCTGGTTTGACGGCCAGCGCTGGCAGCGGCTGCCCACTGGCACGGGGGTGCCGGAACACCGCGTGCAATGGGCGCTGCATGACAGCCACGGCACTTTCTGGGTGCTGGCCGACCTGAAAATCTGGAAGCGTGCCGCCGGCGCCACACGCTTCGAGGACACTGGCATTGCGGTCTCGCAGATGGCGACGCTGGCCGAGAGCCCGCAGGGCGACGTCTGGCTGGCCGATCGCGTACGCGGTGCTTCGCCGCTGGCCAACGCGCAGGGCCTGCTGCCGGACAGCGAACGCGAAGCGCGACGCCTCCCAGACCTGGTCGCCGCACGCCTGCAGTTCACTGCCGACGGCGCGCTGTGGGCCACGATGAGCCCGCATGGCGGTGTGGCCCGGATCACGTTCGACGGCGATCGCGCCGTGCGCATGGAGCGTTTCGATTCGCCGCACGGGCTGACCGCCACCTCGGCGGTGCCGATCATCGTCGACCGCGAAGGCAATCTCTGGGTCGGCACCAACCTGGGCCTCAACCGCTTCCGTGCGCGCAGCGTGCACACGCTGGCGGTGGGGCCCAGTGATCCCTACCGCTCGCTGGTGCGGGCCAGCGATGGACGTGTGTACGGCTATGGCGAGGACCTCAAGCCGTACGATCTGCGCCGGCCGTTGCTGGAAGGCAGTGCCGCACAACTGCAGGTGGCCGCGCGCCGGGCACCCACGCCAATCTGGCAGTTCGATTGGATCAACCTCGCGCGCACGGTCGAAGGTCGCACCACGCTGATTCCACTGCCCGCGCCGTTCACCGGGCAACCGCTGCATGCCCTGCTGTTCCCCGACGACAACCAAGCCTGGGTCTGCAGTGGCGAACGCGGCGTGCTGCATTACCTGCACGGCCAGTGGCAGCGCGAAACGCGCCTGCCCGAACTGGCCTGCTCATCGCTGGCGCTGGATGCCAATGGCCAGCTGCTGCTCGGCTATGCCGACGGCCGGCTGCGCAGCATGAGCGCGACCCGCGTCAAGGCTGTCGATGCCAGCCACGGGCTGTCGGTCGGGCCGGTCACCGCGCTGCTGCACCACCAGGACCTGTTGCTGGTGGCCGGTGAGGCTGGACTGGCCGCTCGCCTCGGCAACGGCCGCTTCATGCCGGTCAACACTGACATGGCCGGCGTGCTGGAGGGCATCACTGGCATGGTCGCCGATGCACACGGGCACCTGTGGCTCAACGGCAGTCGTGGCCTGGTCCGCCTTGGGAGCGATCAGCTGCGACGGGCGCTGCGTACCGGGCAGCCGGTGACGCCACGCCTGTTCGATGCGGTGGATGGCATGCCGGGCATCGCCCTGCAGAGCGGACCGATCGCCACCGCTGCACTGGCCGATGACGGACTGCTGTGGCTGGCGACCAACCAGGGCTTGGCCTGGCTGGATACCACGCACTCGCATATCAACACCACGGCGCCCAGCGTACGCATCGGCGAAGTGCTGTACGGCAGTGAGCACCAACCACTGCGTGACGGCCTGCGCCTGCCCGCTGGCACCAGCCAGCTGCAGATCGACTACGTGGCGTTGTCGCTGGCGCGTCCGGAGCGCAACCGCTACCGCTATCGACTGTCCGGCGTCGACGACGGTTGGCAGGATGCCGGCAGCAGCACGCGGGCGTACTACACCAACCTGGCACCCGGCAGTTACCGCTTCGAGGTGGAAGCCGCCAACGAAGACGGCATCTGGAGCACTGCACCGGCCAGCCGCAGCTTCCGCATCGCGCCCACCTTCATGCAGACCGTCTGGTTCAAGCTGTTGTGCGCGGCGGCAATCCTGGCGCTGCTGGTTCTGGCAGTGCGCATCCGCAGCGGGCAGCTGGCCGCCCTGTTCCGCGCACGCCTGCAGGAACGACATGGCGAACGCGAGCGCATTGCCCGCGACCTGCACGATACCCTGCTGCAGGGCAGCCAGGGCCTGATCCTTCGCCTGCATGCGATCAGCCAGTCGCCACAGACATCCGAAACGGTGCGCGGCCAGCTGGAATCGGCAATGCAGCTTGCCGAGCGCAACCTGGCCGAGGGCCGCGAGCGGGTCAATGCACTGCGCGATGGCCCATTCGCCGGGCGCGACCTGGCCTCGGTACTGGCCGACGTGCATGCCGAGTACGCCGGCCAGGGCACCAATCCGCTACGCCTGACCGTGGAAGGTGCGCCGCCACCGCTGCAGGCCGACGCCGCCGAGGAAGTGTTCCTGATCGGCCGCGAAGCAATCCGCAACGCATTGCGTCACGCCGATGCCCGTGCCATCGAGGTGGAGCTGTCCTACGGAGCGCGCTGCTTCCTGCTGCATGTGCGCGACGATGGCGTCGGCATTGCCGACGAGAACGCCGCCCGTGGCCACTGGGGCCTGCAGGGCATGCGTGAGCGCGCGCAGCGCCTCGGCGCGGACCTGCAGTTGTGGACCCGCCCCGGCCTGGGCACCGAGGTGGCGTTGTCGGTTCCCGCGCGGCGCCTGTATCACCGCGGCCCATCGCGTTGGCGCTGGCCCTGGAGTAAAGCAAACCATGACTGAGTCCCCTGCCCCGATCGGCGTGCTGGTGGTCGATGACCATCCACTGCTGCGCGACGGCCTGGCCGCCCTGCTGGGCGCACAACCCGATCTGCGCCTGCTCGGCGAGGCCGCCGATGGCGAAGAGGCCATCGCCTGCTATCAGCGGCTGCAGCCCGACGTGGTGCTGATGGACCTGCAGATGCCGCGCCTGGATGGCGTGGAAGCCATCGTGCGGATCCGCGCGCTGGACCCGCGCGCGCGCATCATCGTGCTGACCACCTACCGTGGTGACGTACGCGCGGTCCGCGCGCTGCAGGCCGGCGCCAGCGCCTATCTGCTGAAGGACATGCTGCGCCATGAGCTGGTCGATACGATCCGCATGGTCGCTGGCGGCCGCCGCGCACCGATTCCCCCGGCGGTGGCGGCCAGCATCGCCGCGCATGTGGTGGAAGACCGGTTGTCGCCGCGCGAAACCGAGGTACTGAGGCATGTGGCCGGCGGCCTGTCGAACAAGCGCATCGGCGAGCGCATGCAGATTTCCGAGCAGACAGTGAAGGCGCACATGAAGAGCCTGATGGACAAGCTGGGCGTGGGTGATCGCACGCATGCGGTGACCCAGGCGCTGCGGCGCGGGATCATCAGCCTGGACGACAGCGGTCACGATTAGGGAGTTGTTCGGCAGGGCTTGCAGCCCTGCACCTGCGGTAGTGCCGGCCGCTGGCCGGCAACCTCAACAGCAACGGCGAAAGCGGGGTTTCCGTGGGATGGCGGGGCGGTGTTGGTAGGTGTCGACCTTGGTCGACACGGTAGATCCAGGCCATGCGTGGATGAAGCTCAATCGGATCGGAATCGAACATCTGGAAGGAAGAACAGGGGTCAGCACTTTCGGCTACAGCGCCTCGGCAAGGAACTCCAGCACCGCTGGCCCTACCTCTCGGTCCGCGCGGGCATGACCTTCGGCCGTGCCCCCCACTTCAATGTACGGGCCTACATCATGGCGATGGGTGGTCGGCTGCAGAAACGGGGTGATCAGATGCCCCGCATCTGAGTAGTACAGGAAACGGTCACGGTCACCACGCCCTGCGGCTGCAAGCCGACGCTGCGCAACAGCCAGCATCGTGCCTGAGTCACCCAGCCGATCGTCACCACCTCCGATCCACAACGTGCGTGCAGCAATGTCCTCGATGGGCAGCATCGCGGTACGCAATGCCGGTTCCCACTGCGGCCCCGGTCTGCCCCAGTCAACCTCCTCGCGATACGGCAGCCACGGCAGGGGTTCGCCCTGCCAGCTCAAGGGGGAACGGTCCACCGCTCGGAAATCGGCCGGGGCCACGTCACGGGCGATGCCACGAAACGGGGCTGGACTGCCTACCCAGGACACAGCGACGCGGAGCTCAGGCAGATGCACCGCCGTGGCCATGGTCACGATGCCGCCCCAGGAGCCTCCCATCAGCCCTACCCGCTGTGGATCCACCCGGGGATGGCGCTGCAGCCAGTGCACTGCGTCGCGTACGGTTTCCAACGGAACCTCGATCAGATCCTTGGGCACGCCCGGCCCGCGATACCACGCCACCGACACCGCGACATAGCCGTTGCTGGCCAGCCAGGCGGCATAGAGGTCGCCACCGTCGAATCCGCCTTCGGCACCGCCCAGCGTCACCAATGCTGGCGCCCGTGCATCAGCCTGCTGGCCCGATGGCAGGTACAGATGTGCTTCGCGGCCACCGATTTCGACCTGTTGCACCTGCACGCCCGGCAACATCAGATGGCGCTTCAGGGTCCGCCGTGCGACCACCGATCCTGCACGCTCCACCTCCAGTTCGAAGGCCTGTGACTGGAACCCCAAGCCGTCATCGGCGCGCTGCCACTGCACGGGAAGTGCGCTGGCTCTCCCTTCCTGTGGTTGCATCGACCAGATCAGCCCGCTCGCATCGACGCCTCGATAGCTGCCCTGCTCCGAGCCGCTGCGTGCGGTGTCGACCGTCCCCTGCGGGTCCGCGCGCAGTGCAGCCTGTGACTGCCAGCGCCGGCCCCGGCTGTCCCGCATCGACAACCGTAGTTGCACCACCTCGGCCGCCGCCAGTCCCTCAACCCTAATGGCTGGAATACGATCAGCGCGCCCCTGATGGTCATCGAAAATGACCCGCACATCAGCCAACGCAGGCAGCGCCAGCACGCCCAGCAACACACCCAAGCACCACCGCATCCGCGTGCTCCACCCTGATCTGGAAAGGCGCAGGGTGCACTGGCCGCAACGACCGGATTGCGTACTTCGGCGACGATGGCACCAACCGTGCCGCTGCAGGCACCAGCCGTGTGTCAGGCGCGTGCCGCCAAGGCCGCCTCCAGCACCGGCCGGTAGCTGCGGCTCACCGGCAGCTGCACGCCATCGGCCAGTTCAAGCAGCGCATCACCGTTGTGGCGCTCGATCAGTGATCGCACCCGCAGCGGGTTGACCAGCGCCGAGCGGTGCACGCGCAACAGTCCTCCATCCGCCAGCCGTTCGGCCAGCTGCGCCAGCGGCTCACGCAGCAGGTGCAGTCGCTGCCCCACGTGCACGCATGCGTAATGACCGGCCATGTCGATGTAGTCGATCTCCGCCAGCGGTACATACTGGACACCACCACTACCAGGCACCGCCAGGGTCTGCGCACCATCCTCCGTACGCGGTGCCAGGCCTGCCAGGCGGCGCACGCGCTCGATCGCTTCACGCAACCGCTGCGCTGCCACCGGCTTGAGCAGATAGTCTGCGACGCCCAGTTCGAACGCGCGCAGCGCATGCTGCGGCAGCGCGGTCACGAAGATGGTGTGCGCGGCCAGCGCCGGCTGCTGCTGGGGCAACTCCCAGCCACGACCGTCGGGCAGGACCAGATCCAGCAGCAGCAGATCGAAACGGCGCCCCTGAAGCTGCTCGCGTGCCTGCGCGAGGGTGGCGGCTTCAGCATCGACCCTGACCTGCGGAATGCCCGCCAGCAACTGGCGCAGGCGGTCACGTGCCAGCGCCACGTCATCCACCAGCAGCACGCTCAGCGGACGCGTCACGCGATGCACTCCGGCAAGGTCACGCGTGCACGATAGCCGCCGCCCTCGCTGGCGGTCTGCAACCGGCCTCCCATCATCGCCAGGCGCCGCTGCAGTGCAGCCTGGCCAGTGCCCAGTCCATCGTTCGTGCCGGGACGCAGGCAGGGGTTGAACAGCACCACATCAAGCAGGCCGTCTTCCACTCCGGCCCATAGCTCGATCCGCAATGGCCCGTCCCCCGGCTGCCAGCCACTGTGCAACACCGCATTCTCGATCAACGGCTGCAGCAACAGACCGGGGACCGTACAGGCCAATGCAGCCGCGGTGGCCTGCAGATGCAGATGCACCTCCTGATCGTGCAGCAGCGACTGCAGCGCGACATAGTCCTGTGCTGCGCCCAGTTCATCGGCAAAGCAGCGCTGCGACGGGCATTGCAGGGTATCGCGCAGCAGCGAGGACAGCTGCGCCAGTGCGGCATCCGCCGCGCGTGGACGTTGCAGTGCCAAACCGCCGATGGCGTTGAGCGCATTGAACAGGAAGTGGTGCTGCAGATGCTGGCGCAGCGCTGTTTCACGAGCCTGCTGCAGCACCTCTGACTGCGCCCTCAACCGCTGCAGTCCGGCCAGGCCATGGCCCACGCCCGCCACCGCAATGAAGGTCGGCAACGCAAACAGCGCGGTAATACCAATCGCGCGCAACACCTGCTGCAGTGCTGGCCAGGGTTGCCCCTGCCACAGCTGCAGCAGCACATGGCCCAGGGTCCATCCCAATGCCGTCAACAGCGGAGTCAGCAGCAGGCACAGCGCCAACCATCCGGCCAGATGCCGGCGTCCAGACAGTGGCCAGCGCCGGCACGCATCCCACAACAATGGCGTCGCCAGCATCCAGGGCAGCTCGGCGCCAAGGATGAACAACGCTGCCGGAATCAGACCGCCAGGCTGTTGGCTCAGGTGCACCGCCGGCACGGCGGTGGCGATCAACACCCCCCACAGGGCCAGCATCACCCAGTGTGGGCGTGGCAGCGGAAGCGGCGCCTCATGGGCTGGCAGCAGCAAGGCAGGCGAAACAGGCATGCACGGATTCGAACGGGAAACGGGCACCATGCTAGATGCCCGCACCGAATCATTCCCGTGCCGGAAGCAAGGGGCTGTCCACTGCCACGGATCCGCATCGTGCCTGGATTCCGTTCGACGCTGGGGTCAGAGCCCTTCCCGGTCGGAAGGGATCCGACCCCGCCGATCATTGCGCCTTCGCCGCCTCGGCATTCCACGCTGCGACCCTGGCCTTGGTATCGGCCAGCATCTTGTCCAGCGCTGCACGGTCATACACGGTGCCACGCAGAATCACGCTGTCGATCTTCTCGGTCGCCGCAATGTCCCGCAGCGGATTGGCGGTCAGCAGCACCAGATCGGCAGCCTTGCCCTGCGCCACACCACCGTAGCGGTCCATCTGGCCGAACCAGGCCGGGCCGGAACGGGTCGCGGCAGACAGCGCCTGCGGAGCACTCAGGCCTTCCTTCACGAACAGCTGCAGCTCCTGGTGCAGGGCGATGCCCGGGAAGTTGAACGAGTTGAGGAAGCCTGCGTCCGTGCCGGCGATGATCGTCACGCCAGCTTCCTGCAGCATCGGCAGCACCGCAGCCACCTGGTGGTATTGCGCGTGACGCGCTTCGATCTGCGCCGGCGTGGCCTTCGCCGCGCGGTCCACGCGCCACTGGTAGGTCGCACGCAGGCCCGGACCGATGTAGGCCAGGTACGGATCGTTGGCGTGGTCATCCTGGTCAAGGAAATCGAGGATGCGGCCCCCGTTGAGGGTCGGGGTCACGAATACGCCACGCTTGGCGAAATCACGGTAGGCGTGCATCGCCGTGTCACGGTCGAAGCTGGCGTCAAGGCGGCGGTTGGCTTCGGCGCGGTCGATGCGGCCGGCACCGAAGTCGGCGGCGATCTGCGCTTCATCCTTGCTGCCTGCCTTGAATGCGTAGTCCAGATGCTCGATCGAGGCCAGGCCTGCATCGACCGCCTGTTCCACAGTCAGCGCCATCGGAATGTGACCCGAGGCCTTGAAGCCGGCCTTGCGCGCAGCACTGGCCGAGTACAGGAACAGCTCCGGCTTCAGCGTGCTGTCGGTGATCTTCACGAAATCAACCTTGTCGTGCTGCAGGCGGGCGATTGCCTTGTCGGCGTCCGCCTCGCTGCCCACTTCGATCGTGCCCTTCCAGACCGGCTTGATGCCTTCGATCTTCGCGCCGGAACTGAGCAGGCGCGGACCAAACAGCGTGCCCTTGGCGATCTCGCCGCGCCACTGCAGCACCTGCTCGGGCAGGTCGCCGGAGCAGTCACGCACGGTGGTGATGCCGTGCGCGATGTACAGCGGCAGCAGCGCCTTGTTCTCTTCAATCAGCGCCGGGCCACCACCGAAGTGCACGTGCATGTCCCACAGGCCCGGGATCAGGTACTTGCCCTTGGCATCGATCTGGCGGGCCGCGCTCCATTGGCTGCGCAGCTGCGCGTCCGGGCCGACGGCCACGATATCCTCGCCACGGATCACCACGCTCTGTCCGGCCAGGGTGCTGGCGTGCTCGACATCGACCACGGTGGCATTGCGGATCAGCAGGTCGGCGCGCTCGGCAGCAGACACCGACAGCGGCGCCACCGCAAGGAGGATGGCAAGGGACAACGGACGGGAACGGAACATGGACAGCATCCTGATGGGCACGCCCAGCGTGCGGGTGGAAGGGGTTTGCATTCAGCGCACCGCGCCGTGCTGGCGCAGCAGGGTTTCAATTCCCGTATAGCCGCGCTGGCGCGCGTGGGCCAGCGGCGTTACGCCGTCGCCGTCGGCCAGCTCAGGGTCGGCACCTGCCTCCAGCAGCAGCTGCACGATCTGTACATGGCGCGCACCACCGTCACCCAGCAGGATTGCTTCCAGCAGCGCGGTCCAGTGCAGGCGGTTGACATGGTCCACAGCGACGCCGGCACGCAGCAGCGTGCGCACGGTGGCGACGTGGCCGCGCTCGGCGGCGGGAATCAAGGCGGTGCCGCCGTAGCGGTTGGTGCTGCGCAGGTCGGCGCCATGCGCCAGCGTCATCGCCAGGATCTCGTCCAGTCCACGCGCGCCGGCGTACAGGTAGGCGCTGTCCTGCATGGCGTCCTTGGCATTGACGTCGGCGCCGGCTTCGATCAGTTCACGCGCGGCGTCTACATTGTTGCCATGCGTGGCCAGCAGCAGCGCGGTACGGCCCTGGCCATCACGCGCCTCCAGCGTGGCGCCATCCTCGATCGCCTGTCGCAGCGCATCGGCATCGCCACGGCTGGCAGCATCGCGCAGGCGGCCATCGACGTCGGCTTTGGACGTTGCGGTGCAGGCCGGGGAGACCATGACCAGCAGGAACAACAGCAGCACGCGCGCTAACGGCGCAGGCCAGCCAGGGGAACGATGGACGCGCATGACGGTGTCTCCTCATGACCGTCGCCACGGAACGCCGTGCGACGGTAGCAACAGCCGGGCATTGCCGGCCCCTGCCCTGCATGGTAGAAGTCGGCCTGGGTATCCAGAAGTGAAATGTTCAAATGCAAGACAGTGCCAAATTGAATAGAACCCTGTTCGAACTGGACCTGCTGCGTGCGCTGGTGATGGTGGCCGACTGCGGCAGCTTCACCACTGCGGCCACGCGCCTGCATTCGACCCAGTCCACCGTCAGCCAGAAGGTGCGCCGGCTGGAGGAACTGGCCGCGCATCGCCTGCTCGAACGCGGCCACCGCGACGTACACCCCACCGACGCCGGTCACACCCTGCTTGGCTACGCGCGGCGCATGCTCGACCTGAACGAGGAAATGGCACAGGCGTTGGCCGGCGCCACCGTGGAAACCGCGGTGCGCATCGGTGTCCCCGAGGACTTCGTCAACGCACAGACCACACGCATGCTGGCCGCTTTCAGCCGCCGCCATCCACAGGTGAAACTGGAGATCAGCAGCGGCCTCAGCCGCGACCTGGCCCACGGCTTCGACCACGGCGAGCTGGACCTGGTGCTGGTCAAGCAACGCCGCAACACCCGCCAGGCGGTGCACTGCCGACGCGAGCCGATGCATTGGATCGATAGCCTGCGCAGCAGTTGCCTGCTGCAGGACCCGCTGCCGCTGGTCACCTTCCCGCCGCGCGGACTGTACCGCGACGAGATGATCCACGCCGTGGAGGCGCTGGGCCTGCGCTGGCGCATCGCCTTCACCAGTTCGTCGCTGAGTGGCATCCAGGGTGCGGTGGCCGACGGCATCGGCATCAGCCTGCTGCCGCGCCGCGCAGTCACCCGCGAACACCGCATCATCGATGGCGAGCGCGACCTGCCGGTGATCGACAATTACGAGATCGGCCTGCTGCATCGCTCCGATGCCGATGATGCCGTGCGAGCGCTGGCCAGCGAACTGTGGCGGCAGGTGCAGCGCGAACCGGATTGATCACCGCACCTGAGGTAGTGCCGGCCGCTGGCCGGCAACCTCGACAGCCACATTGTCCGGCGTGGATCTCGCGCATTGATCATCGAGATCTGATCAATTCCAGCGCGCAAAGGCAATTGGCCTCCCGCTAGAGTGCCCGTTGTTTCCGTGCCCCACGGCGCCGTGCCATGTCCGACGAAATCCCCACCCGCTTCGATCCCCTGCCCGCTGCCCTGCAGACGCATCTGCAGCACCAGCGCTCGCTGATCGCCGCGCGCGTGGCCGCCGGCTTTCCGACGTTGCCGGTGCAGTGGCCGCTGGCGGCCACCACGCTGCAGCGCGTGGTCGATGCCGAGCTGATCGACCGCGACGACTGCGATGGCTGGGAAGCACTGGGCGTGGCGTTCGGTGACACCCTGGCCCAGCGCGTGCCGGGCCTGGCCTGGATGCAGGTCACCGATGCCTGGGGCATCGACGCGGTGCTGCGCTATGCCGACAGCAGCCTGCAGATCGGCGCCAGCACGCTGCTGCTCAAGCGCGTCGAGCAGGGCGAGATCATCGACATCGCCCACCTGCTGGCGTGGCTTGAGGAATTCGTCGCCACCCGTGCCGACGATTACGTCTGAAAGGCCGCCGAGCATGGCTCGGCGCTACAAGGGTTGGCGCGGCGTGAATCTACAGCCAGCGGCCGTCGACCACCACGCGGCGCTCTACCGGCACCCCGGCCACGGCGGCCGGGCCGTGGTCGGCACGCACCGCCACGAAGGTGGCCGGATGTCCTTCTGCAAGGCCGTACTGTGGCAGCCCGATCACCTGTGCAGCATGGGTGGTCACCATGTCCAGCGCCAGCATCAGGTCGGCATCGGTATTGAAGCCGGAGCGGTAGCCCAGCAGCATCGCCCGCTGCAACAGATCGCCATTGCCATACGGCCACCAGCAGTCACGGATGTTGTCGTTGCCCGCGAACACGTGCACACCGGCATCATGCAGCGCGCGCAGCGGCGGGAATGGATGATCGCCCGGCGCGTTGCTCATGATCGCCACGCCCGCCGTCGCCAGCGCCTCGCCCACCTGCAGCGCGCGTGCCAGCGGCACCTCGCCCAGCGAATAAGCATGACTGACCGCCACCCTTCCCTGCAGGCCGGCGGCCCGGGTCCGCGCGGCGATGCGCAGCAGCTGGGCCAGTCCGGTTTCGCCGGGCTCATGCAGGTGGATGTCCAGCTGCACGCCATAGCGCTCGGCCAGGCCGAACAACAGTGCCAGCTGGCCCTCGGCATCGCCATCGAGCGTGGTCGGATCGATGCCGCCCAGCACGTCCACACCCGCTGCAAGGGCCTGCTCAAGCACCGCTGCGGTACCAGCGCAGGACATCACGCCGGCCTGCGGGAACGCCACCAGCTGGATGCGCATGATGCCGGCGCAGCGCAGCGCGGCCTCGCGCACCGCTTCCAGGTGACGCAGGCCGGTGCTGCCATCGATATCGACATGGCAGCGCATTGCCACTGTGCCGAAGCCGCTGCATTGGCGGATCAGCGCCTCGGCGCGATCAACCATCGGCGCCGCAGCCGCCATCGCCGCCTTTTCCACCGCCAACCGCTCACGCAGGCTGTTCACCGGCTGATGCGGGTGCCAACGGTCGCCGACGAAGCTCTTGTCCAGGTGGATGTGGCCATCCACCAACCCCGGCAGCACCGCAAAGCCCTGCAGATCGACGCTTTCCGCCCCTTCAGCCGGGCCGGTATGGCCGTTGAGCCCGCTGATGCGGCCATCACGGATGTGGAAGTGCAGCGGTGCACCGTCGCGGTCGACACCGCCGTGGATGAACTGCAGGGTCATCGGGAATTCCCGGAAAGCCAAGACTGGCGCCATCCTGCGCCTCGATAGCGCCATCGGCCAACGAAATATCTGGATGGCACGCATTCACCAGAACGATGATTCCCCCTGCGACAACCGGTCGCAGCCACGCCGTGCACACCCCTGAACGGGTAACATGGGCGCCTGTTTCCGCTGTGATGCCGCATGGGCCCGTCCGACCGCCACGATCGTCTCCGCCGCTGGCAGGCCGCGTCCCTGCTTGCCGCCGCTCCGATCGCCAGCCTGTCCGCCACTGATGCTGCGGCCGCTGCGCCGCTGCAGTCGCCGCCGGGCCAGCAGCGGATCGCCCCGGCTGCGCTGGTCGAGCGCCTGCACCAGCGCGTGCTGTCCGGGCAGAGCGCGACCGCGACCCTGGAACACTGGTGCGCCGAACACGGCTTGGCCGAGCAGGCACGGGTGCGCGCGGTGCGCGTACGCGGCCAGGGCAAGCCGGCGCCGACCGACGTGCTGCAGGCGCTGGGCGTAAAGCCAGGCACCGACCTGCGCTATCGCCGCGTGCAGCTGGTGTGTGGCAGCCGCGTGCTGTCCGAGGCCGACAACTGGTATCTGCCGGAGCATCTCAGCCCGGCCATGAACCAGGTGCTGGACAGCACCGACGAACCGTTCGGTCGCGTGGTCGGCCCGCTCGGTTTCCAGCGCCAGACCCTGGCTGACCAGACTTTCTGGCCGCCGCGGGGCGAAGGCGATCACGGCGTGATCCTGGAAGTGCGTGCCCTGCTGCGCGACCGCCAGCAGCAGCCTTTCAGCTACGTCATCGAGTCGTACCTGCTGCAGGCGCTGCCTTGATCGAGGCAGCGCCGGCCGACGTGCGGGCGCTGCCTGACCTGCAGGCCTATTGGCTGGTGATCATCGATCGGGCGGCAGGATCGGTAGAAAAAACGAACCTTCCCTCGTAGTTCCGCTGGTCGAGCTTCTTGCTCAGGCCCGAGAAACTGTAGGTGGGCGCAGCGGCGTCCAATCCGAATTTTTCAGTCCAGGCCTCGTACTCTTCAGCAGAGCCGGTACGTACTGAACCAATACACAGGCTGTATCCACACGCGAACTCACCCAGGGATTCATTCTTGCCGAGGCTGCGCGCAATCGCCTGCTTGTAGTGCGCGGTCAGGTCCTGCGCTTCAGGGCGTTTTCCGGCATCGTCAGCAAACGCTTGGACTGTCTTTTCGAAAGCCTTATCCGAAACGAGGATGGCATCGCTTTGCTCCACAGACAGCGCACCGTCCTGCATCATTGCACTTTCTGCAGCCAGGTAAGGCGAATCCCCGGCGGACATGCCTCCGCCAGGAGATGACGGAATCGTTCGGCGCGCGCTCGTATCCGTTGCAGGCGTCAGCTCCTGGCCACTGCCCGCGCTCTGTACGGCGGCAGGTGACGACCCGGCGTTCGCCTGTGCGGCTCCACCCGCTGCCACGTCATCCTGCGTGCAGCCCGCTACCAATACCGCTGCCATCGTGATCAAAAACGCACGTGCATCCATGTTCCGTTTCTCCATCATGCTCGTTGTCCGGCCCCCGTAGAGGCCGGATTCAAACGGGTACTGCCTGGCGAGCAGGCTGCAATCACTCCTCAGGCGGCGGCGTACGGATCACGCGAGTTACGCGCCCACCACAACAATCCGTCACGGTGTAGCCACCGTTGGCACTGGTCTGCACAACGCAGCTTGACGTGCAGGTATAGCGCGCGCCATTGACGGTTACCGTATCTCCCGCCGATGCCGTTCCACTGGCCATGGCGAGTCCACCCAACAGGATCGGACTTACGATGAGGCTTGCCTTCATTGATCTCTCCTTGACTCTGGCAGTTTGTATCGCTGGTTCACTCCAGCAGCCGAAAACTAGCAGCGGTTAATGCACCGGTCAATTACTTAAACGCCAATCAGCAACCACCATGAAAATGCAAAGAGAACTCAACTTGAATCTTTCGATTTCACCAGGCCCGATATCGAAACATACTGCCGGATAATCCTTTCGATAGCTGCATTTCCAATGCGCTTCAAACGTCGTGCATGATGTCGAGCATTCGTATTTCCTCGCCCGACCAACCCAAGTGAACTGAAGATGGATCTTCCCGCCAGCCTGTTTGTTCAGATACCCAGTTATCGCGATCCGCAACTGATTCCAACGCTCGTCGATCTCGTGCGGCGCGCAGCTGCGCCAGCGGCACTTCACGTGGTGGTGTGCTGGCAGCATGGTGATGAAGCAAATCTCCAGGATTTTCTGGCTGCGGGCTTCCAGCTGGAATCGAGCTGCATCGGCGATCAGCATCCGATTCATCGCCTGCGCTTGAACGGGGCCGAAGTTGAACTGATCGAGGTGGGCTTCATGCACGCCCGCGGCTGTGGGTGGGCACGAAGGCTGGCGCAGGAGCGCTATCGCGACGAGCGCTACAACCTGCAGATCGACTCTCACCACCGCTTCTCGGACGCGTGGGACGGGTTGCTGGTGGAGATGCTCGAATCCCTGCGCACACGCTCATGCAAACCGCTGCTGACCGGGTACCCGCCCGCGTTCCAGCCCGAGAGCTATCCTGAAACCCGGCAGAACCATGTCGGCCAGATGCTCGTCCGCGGCTTCAACAGCGTAGGCGTGGTCAGCTACAAAGCGGTACGCATGCCCCAGGTTCCAGTACGCAGCAAACCGATGCGCGCTCGATTCATCAGTGGCGGGTTCCTGTTCTCCGACGGCGAGTTCGTGAGGGAAGTCATGAACGATGCAGACCATTTCTTCTCGACCGAAGAAATCGTCATGGCGGTCAGGGCCTATACGCATGGTTATGACTTCTTCCACCCCCATCGACCGCTGCTGTGGCACCAGTACAACTCGGACGCAAACCGAGTGTGGGATGATCACTCCGATGAGTGCCGCTCGCGTGGTGAAATCGAAGCCAGTGCCTTCGATCGATCGCTGAAGGCGTCAGGCAAGGCAGTGAACATGCTCGCAGCAGCCGCATCAGGAGATGCGTTCGCACTTGCCAGGCACGGGCTCGGCGGCAAGCGCACGCTGCAACAGTACGAGCGCTACGCCGGGTTGAGCTTTGCTCACCGGGGCGTGCACGAGGACGCGACGCGTGCAACCGAACCTGACAATGCTCATTTCGCGACGGATGAGCAGCACTGGCTGGACAAACTGATCTGTCGACGTGTCTTTCAGGTGCAGGTCAAGCGGTTGGACGCAGAAATCGCCGCTGCCGCTGATCTCGAGTCGTTGGTCCTGACCGCCCAAGCCGGGGACGGTACCATCGTCGGCCGACGCCAGTTGTCACCGGAAGATCTCCAACAGCTGATCACCCGGGGTGAATATGTCTGCATCGACCATTTCAGCAGCTGTCCGTCGCGTCTTCCAACGTGCTACCAGATGCAGGTTGGCGGCAATTCCCAGGATGATGCCAACCGGTTTCTGGTGGTTGTTAGAGAGATCGAGGAAGACCTGATGGCCTGAGCGCTGAGCTCCAGACGAAAAGCCCGGCAATGCCGGGCCTTTCGTTAGCCTGCGGAATCAGCGGAACCGGTAGTCCAGCTGCACCCAGTACTGGCGGCCATATGGGTCGTAGTTGCCAACCGGATAGAACGGCCAGCCGCCTCCGTTCTTGTCCGCCGGCGGGCGGCTGTCACGCAGGTTGTTGACGATCACGCCCACCGACAGATTCTCGCCGAACTGGCGGAACACGCTGGCGTTGTAGGTCATGTACGGCGCGATGCGGCCACTGCCATCGGTCTTCGGCAGCGAGCCGAAGCGGTTGCCGTACAGCGTGGTGGTCCAGTCACCCTGGTTCCAGGTGATGCTGCCGTTGGCCTTGCTGCGCCACTGGTAGTCATCCAGCGAATTGCGGATGTCACGCTCCGGATCATCGGAGAACTGTCGGTATTTGTGCTCCAGCACCACGGTGTAGGCCAGGCGCGTGGTGAAGCGGCCGTAGCGGCCGGCATCGAAGCGCCAGTTGCCCTTCAGGTCCAGGCCGCGAACCGATTCGGAGGCCGCGTTGATCGGATTGATCAGCACGCGGGTCACCTGGTCTGGCTGCACGGTTGCATTGGACGGATTGCGGATCACCCGCGACAGCGCGTCCTGGCACAGAGGCGAACCGATATCGCGCGCTTCGCCACCCAGCGTGCGGCCCAGGCGGCAATCGGCCTCATCACGCAGGATGCGGCTGGTATCGAGGCTGGTCACTTCGTTGTCGATGCGGATGTCGTAGTAGTCAGCGCTGAAATCCAGGCCGGACAGTGGCGACCAGACCACGCCGAAGCCATATGACTTGGCCGATTCCGGCTGCAACTGCGCATTGGCGCGGTTGCTGTAATCAATCGACAGGCCGTTGTAGTCGCAGTTGTCGTACGACTGGCCCGCCGTGCGGCAGCGCCAGTAGTCGGTCATGCCCGGGTTGTAGCCGCGGGTTTCGGTGGCGAACACGTAGTTCATGTCCGGCGCCCGGAAACTGGTCGCCGCCGAACCACGGATCAACAGGCTCTCGATCGGGCGGAACTCGACGCCGAAACTCCAGGTAGCCTTGCCGATGTGCTCGCCACCTGCGCGGTACTGGTCATAGCGACCGGCCAGGGTGGTGGTCAGCGACTGCAGCAACGGCAGCTGCAGTTCCACGCCGGCCGCATAGCGGTCACGCTCGCCACCGGCACCGATGCCGGCGCTGGTGTTCCAGAATTCACCGCTGCCCAGCCGCGGGTCCGGGCGATTGCGGTAGCCCTGGCTGCCGGCCTCGACCACCGCCGCCAATGCAGCGTCGCCACCGGGCAGCGCGAACAGGCGGCCATTGACGCTGGCGCTGAAGGTCTGCAGCCATGCCGCGTTACGGCTTTCCTGGTAGTCGGACAGCCCCTCGTATTCGTTCGGGGTCAACGGCTGGAACAGGCGCGCCGGGTCCGGCGCATAGACCTCCACGCCATTGCGCACGCCCAGCTTCGGGCCGAGCAGGTATTCGTTTATGCCGGCCAGCAACACCGGGCGACGGGTGCTGTTCTCGTAACGCGAGCGGCTGTAGACCGCTTCATAGTCCCAGCCGCTGTCGCCGATCTGGCCACGTGCACCGACGTTGAACGACCACGAGTTTTCCAGGAAGCGGTTGGCATTGCGCGGCAGCCCGCCGATTTCCTCCGGCGCGAAGCGGCGGTACCAGCTTTCCAGGTTGCCGGTGGTCTGGTTGTAGAAGTAGTTGCGGGCCGAGGTCCAGGTCGGCGCACGCGTGTTGTTGTAGATCCGCGCGCTGCCCACGGCGACATCGGCAAACAGGTCAGTGGTCTCGTTGACGTGGAAGGTCAGCAGGCCATAGCCATTGAGGTTGCGCTTCTGGGTCTGCACGGTCCAGTAGCTGGCGGCGGCCTCGTTGCTGCCGCAGTACCAGCCCTGGCGAGGGTTGAAGGCGCGGAACACGCTGCCGCCATAGATGTCAGACGCCCCGTCGCAGCCAGTGACGCCCGGATCGATGTTGCGGCCGGTGGCGGCATTGCGGCGATAGGCGATCGCGGTCGCCTGCGGTGCCTTGCCGGCCGGATCATCGTCCAGCGAATCCATGAAATCGCGCTGGCGCGCGTGGATCGCCTTGCGCACATCGAACTCGAAGCCGAACAGCGCATCCCAACGCTCGCCGGAACTACCACCGACCACCTGCGCGCGCTGGTTGTCGCCGCCGCCCTGCTGGGTGCCACCGGCGCGCACGTTCACATCCACGCCCTCAAAGCGGTCCTTGAGGATGATGTTGACCACGCCGGCGATCGCATCGGAGCCGTATACCGCCGATGCGCCAGCGGCCAGCACCTCGATGCGCTCGATCAGCGCACTGGGAATGTTGGCCAGGTTGACCACGTTCACCGAGCCCTCGTAGGCCAGCGGGTAGTCGGCCTGGCGGCGGCCGTTGACCAGCACCAGCGTGCGGTTCGGACCCAGCCCGCGCAGGTTGATGGTGTTGGCGGCCGGGGTGAAGGTGTTGCCGAAGTCCTCGCCCTGTACGTTGCCGGTGTTCTCGGTCAGCGCGCTCAGTGCGTCGAAGGCATTGCGGTAGCCCTGCGCATCGATCTGCTCGCGGCTGATCACCGTCACCGGCGACGGGCCCTCGACACTGGCGCGTGGAATGCGCGAGCCGGTGACCTTCACTTCCTGCAATGTGGTGGGTGCGCTTTCCTGCGCGAAGGCCGGCAGCGAGACCAGCATCAGGGACGACAGTGCGAGCACCAGCGGACGCGGGCGCAGCGCCTTGTGGGAGGCGGACATGGGCTTCCTGGGGAGTTGGGCGGGTGGTGGTACGGGGGCAGCGGCCTGTACGGCGCATAACGATCCCGTAACGAAAGTGTCCTGAATGGGGGGTTGCAACGGAAATGGCCAGCCCTGATGGCCTTATGCCTGAACCGAATCAGACCCGCAGTGCCATCCACCACACTTTTGCAATGTTTTGAATGGTGCAGGGCTGCAGGCACGGCCATCGTGCCCGGGATGATGACCCCGTACCCCACTTCCCTCCTTCCCCCATTGCGCCCGGTGCTGCGCCGTCACCTGCTGCAGCTGCAGGCCGCACCGGTCACCCTGCGCCCTTTCCAGCGTGCCGACCTGCCGCGCTGGCGCCTGTTCGATGACCGCCGCCGGCGCGGCCGCCGCGATCCGTCCGTTATCGATGAGGAAGCGCGCTTCCTCGCCCACATGCATCGCTCACGCCTGGAACAGGACAACGACCAGCTGCTGCTGGGGGTATTCGATGACGAGCACGGCAACGTGCTGGACCAGCTGCACGTCCGCCTGCAATCACTGCACGCGCGTTGCGCAGAACTGCTGTCGCTGCAGCATTGGCACCCGCATGCCGACGCGGCGCTGCAGGCGCTGTGTCCTTTCCTGTTCGAGGACGTCGGCCTGCATCGCCTGTTCGTGATGCTGCCACCGGACTGCAGTGATCCGTTCGCCACCGCGCTGCGGGCCTTCGGCTTTGAGCAGGAAGGTCTGCTGCGCGACCATCATCTGGATCTGGAAGGCTGGCAGGATCGCCAGCTGCTGGCGCTGACCGCACCCATGTGGCGGAGCAAGCACAGCGCGCTGGACTAGCGCACCCGCTCCAGCGCGTTGCCGGCACCGGTCAGCAACGAGCAGGCATGGTCCTGCAATTCTTCGCCGCTGGCCTCGTTGCCGGTGCCGGCGTCCACGCGTGTGGCCAGCAGGATGAAGCCCGTGCCGCTCTGCACGGGGTCCCGGCCCGCCACGACCAGGCTCCACTGGCCGACGTCGTCCACGCCTGCGAGGTCGTAGGCCAGCAGATTGAGCGGATTGGCGGTCAGTTCCGCGCCCGGCAGCAGGCGGGCCTGGTACTGATGGCCGCGCAGCAGCACCGGCAGCGGTGCCCACTGGCTGCCCAGGGCGACAGCATGCGTGTCCAGCGCCTGCAGCACGTCGGCACGCAGGCAATCCACATGAATATGCAGCTGGTGCTGCGAGCGGCCGTGCGGCGAGTTCAACGCCAGGCTGGCGACGTTGCGCGGCAGCGGTTGCCGCAAGGCCTGTTCGGTGTGGCTGCGCGCCTGCCAGGCTGCAGCGAAGTAGTTCGGTGCACCACGCTGGTACAGGCTGCGGCTCTCGATGCCGCTGACCTTGTCCAGCGGCATCAGCAGGAACTGGTAATCACCGTGCGCGTCCTTGACCAGCACATCGCGCCGGTCTGCTGCCGTCTCCACCCGCAGGCAGTCGCCGCGCGGGCCTTCGGTGCCACGGCAGTCACGCTCGATCAACCGCCACAGCGCATCGGAGTGGGCCGGTGGCGGCGGAGGCACACTGGCACAGGCGGACAACAGCAACAGGGACGACAGCAGGAAGGGGCGCAAGGACACGGCAACGACTCACGGAGCAGGCGCGGCAGATGGCGCCGCGCTGCATTCTAGCCAGTGCAGTGCTGCAATCAGTAGGTGCCGAACGGCACTTCAACCACGAACGGGGCCGCGCCCTCGCCCGCCTGCAGGCTGTAGCGGTCCAACGCGCCATCGTCATCGGCGTGCGGCTGGCGCTGGAAATGCAGCGGGTAGCGGCTGTCCCCCAGGCGCACGGCGCTGCCGTCGGCCTCCAGCGCGGCACCTTCCGGAATCAGCAGACCGCCCAGGTCGCTGTAGGCGCCAGGTACATCGGCGAAGCTGTAGTCGGCCAGCTCGTCCACCCGCTGCATCGCATAGACGTGCGGCACATAGGGTCGTGCAGGGCTACGGCCATTGCTCAGATCCGTCACCCAGGCCTGTGGCAAATGGTACTCCCCGCGCAGCGCAGCTACGCCCAGCGAGGAGCTGGCCACCTGCAGGCAGCACACCGCCCGCTTGCCCTCGCGGTCGAGGATGGCGAAACGGTCGCCGCGGGTCGCGGCCTGCGGCAGCATGGCGAAGGCCAGGTTGCGCTGGGCCGGCGCGTAGCCGGATTCGGTCTGCAGGTTGCGCCAGGCGCCGAATACCGGGGATTGGACCTGCTCGGGTTCCGGATCGGCAGCGGAGGCGGCAAACGCCACGCCCAGCAACGACAACATCAGGGCCGTCATTGTCTTGTCCTTGCCGCGGAAACTGCCTGCCGTCATACCGTATCCAACACCTGCGCCGGAAAGGCCCGGCCTGCCCGCTGGCGTACTGCCAGCTATTCCTCCCACTATGCAATGACCACGCTGTGCCGGCAATGACCGGGGCGCTGACGCCTTTCGCACGCTCGGTGCTATCGTTCCTGCCATCGTCCCCTGCGCAGGAGCGCTCACATGTCTGCATTCCGTCTGTCCCTGTTGCTGCCGGCCTCCGCCCTGCTGCTGTCGGCCTGTGTCAGCACCCCTGGCCCGGAAGTCAAAGGCAGTGGCCGCTGCGACGCCAGCCAGCTGGGCTGGGCGATCGGCCAGCCGGCCAACGAGCCCAACATCCGCCGCCTGTCCCGCGAGAGCGGTGCCGGTCTGGTCAACCCGATCGGCCCCAGCACCATCACCACCAAGGACATCCGCCCGGACCGCCTGCGCGTGTTCGTGGACAAGGACAACATCATCACGTCCACGCGCTGCGAGTAAGCGCCGCGGCAGGCTTTTGTAGAGTCGAGCCATGCTCGACTGGTTTTCGGATGGGTCGCGCGGAAAACCAGTCGAGCATGGCTCGACTCTACATTTCAGGGTTCGGTATACCCCGCACAATCCGGCAGCGCCTGGTCGGGGTGGAATACCCCATCCCTGAAACGGAACAGCCGCGTGTAGGTGCACGCAGGGTCCTGCTCGGTGCGCAGATCCTGCTTCTTCAACGGCCCCTTGGCCAGCGAATCCTCGAAGCGCGAGACACCGGCCGGAAACCGTGTCGCCACGGTCTGGTAGCGCAGCACCGGCATGCCCGCTGCAACCGTATCCAGCGCCAGCTTCGCCGAGAAGCCGTATTCGTCGTGGCAGGCACCTGCGCGCTGTTTCATGTCCTGCTCGCTGAAACAGGCGCGGATCATCGCATTGCCCAGCCATGGCACGGTCAGCACGTCGTCGTCCACCTGGATGTCGTCCTGCAGGTGGCGCACGCGTGCCAGTTGCAACGTGGATGCATCGGCACCGCCGCCGGAATACATGCTGCTGAACGAGACGATGCCGCCCACCAGCACGTTCTGGCGGTCGCGCTGCTGCGGGTCGGTCACCGGTTCATCGCTACCCACGCCAGGTGCCAGCCGCACGATCCACGGCCACAGCGACAGCTCGCTTTCCTGCGGCACGTCGATGCTGACGTGGTAGGTGTGTGGCGTGCCCTGGCCCGGTGCCTTCTCAAGCACTTCCAGCACAGTCGGCCGGTCACCATCGTTGGCAACCGGCTGCACGCGCACGCACCAGTTGCCGTCCCGCGTGCACTCGTAGAGCCCCACCGGCCCCGTCTCATTGGCGATCAGCACCTGCCCCAGCGGCTCCATCACGTTGCCCGCAGCGTCACGCTGCTGCGGCAGGATCGAGCCTTGGGCGAGCACCAGCAGCGGGGTCGCCAGCAGTGCAACGCACACGGTCGTGCGGGCAACGATGGAGGGCATGGGCGGCTCCTGCGGTTGGGATTCCGATGGTAACCGTTGCCCGGGCAGAGTCGAGCCATGCCCGACTTCGTCTTTGTAGAGTCGAGCCATGCTCGACTGCTGTCTGTCGGGAAGTGCAGCCAAGCATAGGCTCGGCTCTACAGTAAAGCCACGTTATATCCGTCAATGCCCACTACAGTCGCAGCTACCCCACCCTTTTTCCTTCGAGGTCTGGCCGATACCGGGGTTGAAGGTGTTGCTCGGGTCCAGCTGCTTGTAGAACCCCGCCAGCGCCGGCTTGGCCGGATACAGGTGGCCAACGTTGTGCTCGGCCGGATACTCGGCACCGCGCTGATCCAGCAGTGCCCACATCGCATGCTCGATCGCCATCGGGTCTTCGCCCTTGCGCGCGATGTAGTCCTGATGGAACACGTGGCACAGGAAGTGGCCGTAGTACAGCTTGTGCAGCAGGCGGCCGTCGATATCCACCGGCAACTGCTCGAACCAGTCGGCGTCATCACGGCGCAGGGCGATGTCCAGCGCCACGATGTCCTGCACCTGGTCGCGATGCACCTCGCGGTAACGCACCGCCGCGCCGGCCACGGCGAAGCGATGCAGGAAGGCCTTGCGCCCCTCATCGGCCGTGCAGTGGAAGTAACCGCCCTCATGGTCGGCGAAGAAGCCGCGCAGCCAGGCCTCGGTTTCCGCTGCGTCCTGCGCGGAGACCTTCAGCAGCAGATGATGCTCGTAGCGCTGGCGGAACTCGCCCATGCGCCTGGGCAGGTGCGAGGGCAGCAGGCCGGTCAGCACCTGCATCACCCGGTCGGTCACCCCGCGCAGCCCCAGCCGCTCGAACCAGCCATCAACCCGGCTCTTCAATGCGAACGCAGCCGGCACACGCGCGGTGCCCAGGCGGTCGATCAGCAGGAAACTGTCCTTGCCGTAGCGTTCGCCGATGTCATAGGCATCGCGGTGGATGTACTCGCCGGCAATCGGCAGGCGTTCGAAGCCGGTCAGCAGCTGGCGCCGGATCGCGGTGAGGCTGTCGGTGCGGTTGCTGCCGATATAGAAGACCTCGGCGGCCTCCTTCTCGAAGGTATCCAGGCGCACCGCGAATACTGCCAGCTTGCCGGCAGACCCCGCTGCCTCGAAGTGACGGCTGGGGTCGGCATTGAAGCGTGCCGGCGTATCGGCATCCACCCGGCGCACTTCGTCGGCGTAGCGTGGATCGGAGGCGGCGCGGCCGTCGCCGTCACCCACGTCGGCAGCAGCATAGTCGCCGGCCTGCAGGCGCTGCAGGATCTGCTCGGGCGTATCGCCCAGCGCGATGCCCAGATGGTTGACCAGCTGCAGCTGGCCCTGCGCATCGACCTGCGCATACAGCGCCAGCTCGGTGTAGGCCGGGCCACGGCGCACCAGCGCGCCGCCGGAGTTGTTGCAGATGCCGCCCAGCACCGAGGCGCCGATGCAGGACGAGCCGATCACCGAATGCGGTTCGCGGCCCAGCGGTGCCAGCGTCTGCTCCAGGCGGTCCAGCGTCGCACCGGGAAGGCACAGCACCTGCCGGCCTTCGTTCAACAACTGGATGCCGGTCAGGCGCAGCGTGCTGACCAGCACGATCGGCCGCCCATAGTCGTTGCCATCCGGGGTCGAGCCACCGGTCAGGCCGGTGTTGGCCGCCTGCAGGATGATCGCCGCTCCACCCTGCACCGCCGCCTGCAGCACACGCCACAGCTCCAGCAGCGTACCCGGGCGCACCACCGCCAACACCGGGCCGTCGCCGAAACGGTAGCCACGGCGAAAACGGCGGGTTGCCTTGTCGCCGGTCAGTACATGGCGGTTGCCGACCGCATCGCGCAACTGCGCCAGCACGGCATCGTGGCCACTCACGGCAGGTTGACCAGCGAATCGCGGCCGATGTCGGCGATGCGGCGCGCGCCGGTCAGCGTCATCGCCACGCGCATTTCCTTGGCGATCAGGTCCAGCAGGTTGGCCACGCCGGCCTCGCCCTGCGCGGCCAGCGCATAGACGAAAGCACGGCCCAGCAGCACGGTGTCGGCACCCAGCGCCAGCATGCGCACCACGTCCAGGCCAGTGCGGATGCCGGAATCGGCGAGGATCTTCAGGTCGCCCTGCACCGCATCGGCAATCGCCGGCAGTGCACGCGCGGTGGACAGCACGCCATCGAGCTGGCGACCACCGTGGTTGGAGACCACGATGCCATCGGCGCCGAACTTCACCGCATCCCGTGCATCATCCGGGTCGAGAATGCCCTTGATCACCATCGGCCCCTTCCAGAATTCGCGGATCCACTCCAGGTCCTTCCACGAAATGGAGGGATCGAAGTTGCTGCCCAGCCAGCCGATGTAATCCTCCAGCCCGGTCGGGTTGCCGCGGTAGGTGGAAATGTTGCCCAGGTCGTGCGGGCGACCGAACAGGCCCACGTCCCACGCCCAGTGCGGATGGGTGATGGCCTGGCCGATACGACGCAGCGAGGCGTTCGGGCCGCTCATGCCCGAGTGCGCGTCACGATAGCGCGCGCCCGGCACCGGCATGTCCACGGTGAATACCAGCGTGGTCACGCCTGCGGCCTGCGCCCGCTCCAGCGCATTGCGCATGAAGCCACGGTCGCGCAGCACGTACAGCTGGAACCACATTGGCCGCTGGATGGCCGGTGCCACTTCCTCGATCGGGCACACCGATACGGTGGACAGGGTGAACGGAATGCCTCGGCTGTCGGCCGCACGCGCCGCCTGCACTTCACCGCGCCGGGCATACATGCCGGTCAGGCCGACCGGCGCCAGCGCCACCGGCATTGCCAGCGTTTCGCCGAACAGCTCGGTTTCCAGGCTCAGGTCGGACATGTTGCGCAGGACGCGCTGGCGCAGCGCGATGTCGGACAGGTCGGAAACGTTGCGCTTCAGCGTGTGCTCGGCATACGCGCCGCCATCGATGTAGTGGAACAGGAACGGCGGCAGCCGGCGTTGCGCTGCGGCACGGTAATCGGTGGAGGCGGAGATGATCATGGGGTCAACCGTGTGGGGAAGGTAGACGCGAGGCCCGCGCACGCCGGGCTTCGTTGTCATCGAGGGTGCGCAGCGTGGTGTGCACGAACTCGAGGTGGGCATGCGCGGCGGCGCGCGCGCGTTCGGGGTCGCCGGCCAGCACCGCGTCCATCATCTCGCGGTGCTGGTCGGACAGCGGCGAGAAGGTCCTCGCCGAGGTGTAGAGCTTTTCGCGGCTCTGCGAGATGTTGGTCTGCAGCAGCTCGAACAGCCCGCGCATCACCTGCAGCAGCACGAGGTTGTGCGAGGCCTCGGCGATGGACAGGTGGAAGGCCGCGTCGGCCTCAGCTTCGCCGGTGGGGTCATCCTTGCCGTGCGCGTCCATCATGGTCTGGAACGCTTGCGCGATGCGCGCGCGGTCCTCATCGGTGGCGCGCAGCGCAGCATGCCAGGCGGTGGCACCTTCCAGCGCGTGACGGATTTCCAGCACGTCGAAGCGATACTCCGGGTCGCCCTGGAACAGCGGCAGGTACGGCGCCAGCGGTTCATCCAGCGCCTGCCGTGCGCGTGCGGCCGGTTCGGCCACGTAGGTGCCGCCACCGACCCG
Organism: Stenotrophomonas maltophilia R551-3; assembly: GCF_000020665.1. Taxonomy (NCBI): domain Bacteria; kingdom Pseudomonadati; phylum Pseudomonadota; class Gammaproteobacteria; order Lysobacterales; family Lysobacteraceae; genus Stenotrophomonas; species Stenotrophomonas maltophilia. Next base: position 2,654,751 of record NC_011071.1, read on the forward strand.
TGCGGTCAGCAGGCCCTGGCTGGCCAACTGCGCGATGGCTTCACGCAGCGCGGTGCGCGAGACCCCCAGCTGCACCGCCAGGGTGCGTTCGGCCGGAAGCCGGTCACCCGGCTGCAGCCGCTGTTCCTGCACCAGGCCGCGCAGCTGCGCGGCCACCTTGTCCGAAATACGTTGCGTGCTCATGGCGCCATTGTGGCCCGAAGCGCGCAGCGGGTGGTCGGCTGACGGTGCATAGCTCAGGGAATCATCCAGGTCAGCCAGTAGGCCTGGGCCAGGGTGATCAGGCCGACCATCGTGGTGAAGATCAGGCTGTGCTTGACCGTGAAACGGAACAGGTCCGATTCCTTGCCGGCCAGGCCGACCGCCGCGCAGGCAATGGCGATCGACTGCGGCGAGATCATCTTGCCGGTGACACCGCCGGTGGTGTTGGCCGCCACCAGCAGCACGTCGGACACGCCGATCTGCTGCGCGGTGGTCGCCTGCAGCGCCGAGAACAGCGCGTTGGACGAGGTGTCCGAGCCGGTCAGGAACACGCCCAGCCAGCCCAGGAACGGCGAGAAGAACGGGAACGCATCACCGGTGTGCGCCAGTGCCAGTGCCAGCGTTGCCGACAGACCCGAATAGTTGGCAATGAAGGCGAAGGCCAGCACCATGCCGATCGAGTAGATCGGCATGCGCAGCTCACGCACGGTCTCGCCGAAGGTCTGCAGCGCCGAACGGGCCGGCATGCGCAGCGCGATGATAGCGATCACTGCGGCAAGGATGATCGAGGTGCCGGTGGCCGAGAACCAGTCGAACTTGTAGATCGCCTCATAGTTGAGCGGCGCGTCCACGATCGGCGGCATCTTCTGCACCATCTGGTCCAGGCCCGGCACCGGGAGCTTCAACACCCAGCTTTCCAGCGGGCCACCCGCCGCGAACAGCGACTTGAACGGCTTGATGCTCCACAGCGTGACCATCGCAGTGAGGATCAGGAACGGCGACCACGCCTTGGCAATCTGGCCGACGTTGTAGCGCGGCGCTTCCAGTGCCTGTGCAGCTGCCTCGGCGCTGGTTTCGGTGTCGAAGCGGAAGATCCGCACTGGCTTCCAGCGGCGCAGGAACAGGGTCAGGCAGACCAGCGACGCCAGCGACGCGGTGATGTCCGGCAGTTCCGGGCCGATGAAGTTGGAGGTCAGGTACTGCGCGATGGCGAACGAGCCACCGGCCACCAGCACCGCCGGCCAGGTTTCCTTGATGCCGCGCCAGCCATCCATGATCGCCATGATCCAGAACAGCACGATGATGGTCAGGAACGGCAGCTGGCGCCCGGCCATCTGGCCGATCTCGAATGGATCCAGGCCGGTGACCTGCCCGGCCACGATGATTGGAATGCCCATTGCGCCGAACGCCACCGGCGCGGTGTTGACGATCAGGCACAGGCCGGCCGCATACAGCGGCTTGAAGCCCAGCCCGACCAGCAGTGCCGCGGTGATCGCCACCGGCGCGCCGAAACCCGCCGCACCTTCCAGGAAGGCACCGAAGGCGAAGCCGACCATCAGCATCTGCAGGCGCTGGTCCTCGGTGACCGACAGGATCGAGGCGCGGATGATGTCGAACTGACCGGTCTTGACCGAGACTTTGTAGAGGAACACCGCGCCGATGATGATCCAGGCGATCGGCCACAGGCCGTAGACGAAGCCGAAACCGGCCGCGCCCAGCGCCTGGCTCAGCGGCATGCGGTAGAACAGCAGGGCCACGCCCAGCGCGATGGCCACGGTGATCGTGCCGGCCAGCCAGCCCTTCATCCGCAGCACCGCCAGGGCGACGAAGAAGAACGCGATCGGCAGCAGCGCGATCAGGCTGGACAACCACAGGTTGCCGGCGGGGTCGTACAGGTGTTGCCAGGGCTGCATGGGGGCTCTCGACTGGGGCGGGATGTGCTCCACCGCAGGCGGTGGGTCGCCATGGCTGTCGATTATTGGTATTACCAATAATAATTTCGATCAGACCACTTGCAGCGGATTTAACCGCCGCTCCGACGAAGCGCCTATTAGACCATAGGCCTAGATGCCATATTGGTCCGACCATTTAGGTCCAGTGGTAGTGCCGGCCGCTGGCCGGCAACTCGAGATTCCCTACGAAATCCGCTTCTCCAACCGCCGCATCACCGCCAGCACCAGCACGCACAGCACGCTCACCCCGATCGCAATCACGTACTTGCCGATGCCCACGGCGATGCCGATGGCCGCCGCCATGATCAGCGAACTGGCCGTGGTCAGGCCGCTGACCTGATCCTCGCGTGACCCACGCAGAATGGTGCCGGCGGCAACGAAGCCGACGCAGGCGACCACGGCTTCGATCAGGCGCACCGGGTCGACCTGCAGCAGGTCGCGGTAACGCTCCTGCTGGAAATGCTCTGCCACTGAATCGCCGAGTCCAACAATCAGCGCAGCAGCACCGGCAATCAGCATGTGGGTGCGCAGGCCCGCAGCGTGCTTGCCCATCTCGCGCTCGACACCGAGCACGCCGCCGAACAGCATTGCTGCGGCCACGCGCAGCAGGATCGAGACATCCTGGGTGAGTTCCATGGGCAGGCTCCGGGTGTTTCCCGGAGCGTTGCGCAGCAGCCGTGGCACAACGGTGAAGGCCACACCACAGCCCTTTCACCCGGTAGCGCCGGGCCATGCCCGGCGTCACCGTCGCCTGCGATCACCGCATCATTGCGCCAGATAGCCGCCATCGATGGCGTAGTACGCGCCGGTCGCGAACGAAGCATCGTCGCTGGCCAGCCAGGCAACCAGCGCCGCCACTTCCTCGGCCGTGCCCAGCCGTTTCAACGCATGGCGCCCTTCCAGCGTCGCGCGCACCTTCGGGTCCATCTTCTCCAGCAGCGGCGTGCTGATGAAGCCCGGGCCGACCGCGTTGACACGGATGCCGTCGGCCGCATGCTCCCAGGCGGCGGTCTGGGTCAGCCCAACCACGCCGTGCTTGGCCGCCACGTACGCGGTGGAACCGGCATAGCCAACCTGGCCCAGGATCGAGGCCATGTTGATGATGCTGCCACCGGTTCCGGCCGTGCGCATCGCCTGGATCTGCGCACGCTGGCACAGGAATACGCTGGTCAGGTTGACGTCGATTACCCGCTGCCAGCCATCGATCGGATAGTCACCGCTGCTGGCAGCCGGCCCACTGATGCCCGCATTGTTGACCGCGATATGCACACCGCCCAGTTCCTTCACCGTGCGCTGCACCGCCGCTTCGACGGCCGCATCATCGGTCACGTCCAGCGCGATGCCGATCGCCTGCACGCCGCTGCCCTGCAATTGCGCCACCGTGGCATCAACTGCCTCCTGCTTCAGGTCCCATACCGAAATACGCGCACCGGATGCGGCAAGGGTCTGCGCGACCGCCAGACCGATGCCGGACACGCCGCCGGTCACGATCGCGGTCTTGCCGGTGAGCTGGTAATCAATCATCTGTGTTCTCCGTCTGTGGGGGTATTGGCGCGGCCTGTCGCCGTTACCCCCCACGCTACGCCTCCGCCTGTGATGGCCCAGCAGACAGCGTGTCCGCAGGCGATCGTTCCATCGATAAAACCTCAATCCAAGTTGATGTATGGAATTGCGTACGGATATGCAGGCAAAACGCCGCCGTATGTTCTACGGAGCATTCAACTTGGCCGTATTGATCAATGGTTTTGACCATCTCGAAATCAAATGTGGGTGAATCGCGGCGACAATGGGAAACGCTTCCAGTTTCTTTGACACATTCATTCCAATCTGGCGTTTCCCCAGCCCTTCCAGATACCGCCTCCGACGCGCCGCAGCGTGTCCACGCAGGTATCGATCGGAAATGCATCTGCATTGCAGAGCGCATGGGTCAGGTACTGCCAGTGTCCACCTCCAATGCAAGTGCCGAGCAATGTCCCGATACTTCACCTTTGCCGATTACCGCCGCTTCGGCCACCGCCACGGCTTCGACTACCGCGCCGATCCGGAACACCTGCGTGATGACCAGTGGGCCGGCCACGGCGAGGTCAACGAACAGTTCCTGCGCGGTGGCATGAGCCTGATCGCCTCCGACGTCCATAATCGCTTCCCGTATGTGGCCACCGCCCAGCAGAGTCCCGGCCTGGCCATCCGCGTGATGCTGCAGGGCCAGGTCGATGTACGTGTTCCGCGCCGTCCCGGATTTACCCTGCGCGCCGGCACCGCGATGACCGCCCACCACCGCGAGCAGGTCGAAATGACCGGCGCGCACCCCGGCGAAACGCACATGCGTGGGGTCAGCGTGATGGTGCCGGCCAAGATCGATCCGGACGTGTTCCAGCTGCCGCAGTTGGAGACCGCGCTCAATACCCATCTGGAATGCCGTCACTGGGCGATTCCGCACACCCTGCTGCCGGTGCTGGGGCAGCTGTTCGACAGCCCCTGGCAGGACGGCATCGATGCGTTGTGGCGCGAAGGCGTGGCCCTGCAGCTGCTGGCCGTTGGCCTGCAAGCCGAAGATCTGCAGACCGACCAGGTGCGCGCATTGCGCGCGGGCCAACGCGAGCGGCTGGAACGCGTACGCGCCTACCTGCATGACGATCCGAGCCACACCCACAGCCTTGTCGAACTGGCCCAGCTGGCCTGCATGAGCCCGAGCTCGCTGCGCCGCCACTTTGCCCAGCAATACGGCTGCTCGGTATTCGACTACCTGCACGAGCAGCGCATGCGCCACGCCGAGCAAGGCCTGCGCGAGGACGGCTGGACCGTCGAGCAGGCCGCCGCTGCCAGTGGCTATCGCCACCCCAGCAACTTCGCGGCTGCATTCCGCAAGCGTTTCGGCCTGGTACCCAGCCGCTGGCGCACCGGCCCCTCGAAAGTGGGGTGAACGGCCAGGAGCGACGCCGGGCATTGCCGCACGGCGTCGCGGCGGCTAACGGCCTCCGCGGTCCTGCAATGCCTGCATCACCGCGTCCGGCAGTCGGCAAGGCTGCTTTGGGTCGCTGTCCACGCGCCAGCCCCGGCCCAGCAGCACGCCCTTTCCATCGCCCTGCGCACCCTCCTGCGGCCTGCAGTGCACCGCACTGGCGACTACATGGCCGTCCCGATCCAGCCACTGCTGCAGTCGATAGGTATGGCCTTCAACATTGGCGTGCTCGAAGCTGACTTCAACGATGCCGGGAACACCCTCGCCTCCGTCTCCCGCAGGCACCCGGCTTACCCCGCCGGATTCGAAGCGGCGCTGCGCAAGCACGTTCTGGCTGCCATCGATCAGCGCGACCCGGGTCTTCCACGCGCCATCGTGCCCGACATCCTGCCGTACCCAGATGCGCTCGGCCGACAACGGAAGGATCTGGGCGTGGATCGGCGGCAGCACTTCGCGGCCGTCGGCCCGCATCATTCCGTAGCGGCCATCGCGCAGGAAGATCAGGTGATCGGCTGCAAGCACCTCGACGGATCCGAAGGCAGGCGCCACCACGCTGCCCAGTGCGGTGTTGTAGAGGTGCGAGTTGCCTTCCACACCATCCAGTACCAATAGCGGCGGCGCGATGTGGTCTTCCCGAAGCCGCAGGCCAGGCGGCATCAGGTGTGGTGTCAGACCGGCGTCCAGCCATAGGCGCGGGTCCTGCTCACCTGCCAGCGTTCCCATCACACCGGCCGCAGCCGCCCGGTAGCTGGCCACATCGGCCTGTTCGAACAGCACCTTGCCATCACAATCGAGGACGGCTGCGCCGACGCCGGCATAGGCGTTGCGCAGTCGCCATGGAAGCACCGGGTGGACATTGAAACTCAACGACCGTGCCTGCCCGACCACACGGCCCTGCACGTCAACGATCACCTCGTCCTCGCGCTCGTCCTTGCTGCGCAGCAACCAGCGTCCCGGACAGTAGTCCACGATCATGCCGCTGGCGGACGCGGGCAGCAGCACAAAGCGCCCGTCCTGCAGCAGCCAGCCACGTTCGGGCGTATCGCTGTCGAGGCCGTTGGCATACCGCCTGACCTCCAGCGGAGCACCTGCGTCGTCGTCGGCGCCGGCGCTGTTGCGATGGTGTGGCCACAGTGCGGCGCCCTGGTACAGCGCCTGGTCGACGCGCGCACCCGCTGCATCGACCCGCATCCAGGTATCCAGCCGGCGCAGCCACCAGCCGTTGCCACCTGCGGGCCGCGCCTCGTCGAAGTCGCCGCTCAGCACTACGGTGCCGGATTCATCCTGCACGCGGCAGGTTGCCGTCTCACGGTCAGCGCAGATCACATAGGCCTGCCGACCCGGGAACGGTCCTCCCACCCATATCGCCGGCGCGTCGATGCGCAGCACCTCGCGACCGTCCAGGCTGAAGAATTGCGTGCTGCCGTTGCGGCCCTGCCAGACGATTCGATCACGCGACAGCCGCCGCCAGTCGCCGGCCTCGCCCGTCGGTGCGAAATGCACCCTGCCCTGGGCATCGGCCAGGCCGGTACCCAGGTAGCGCTCCTGCGCATCACTGATGTCGACGCGCCAGAGCGTATCGCTGCCCTGCAGGCGATCGTCATAGCGGATGCGGCCGGCGAACTCATGCAGCAGGCGGCCTTCATCATCGAACCACTGCGAGCGCGGTGACCGACCGTGGCCTGACTGCTTGTACCAGTCGCTGCGATACCAGCGGTCCGGCCCCAGCAGCATGAGGCTCGTACCGTCAGGCGCTACCAGCAGGCGGCCTTCGGCACTGACCAACGCCTCCCCCTGGAACCCGCCAGCCCGAACGGCGAAGGCACCTGTGGCTGCCATCGCCGGCCCCGTCACCAGCATCGCGCAGCAGAGCAACATCCTTTTCATCGTGCATACCATCCAAAGCAGGGATGCACGCTATGCGATGACGATGGTCGATGCAATGCGACTGCGGCCCGCGCACACGGCGGGCCGCATGTCGTCGCCCTTACCTCAGTACACCGGCAGATCGATGTAGCTGGCCTGCGCCGCGCTGTGCCAGACCCGCTGCGTGGCCTTCTGGTAATCGCCCGGTTTGGCCAGGTAGATGTTCGGCACGTAGGTCTGCGGGTTGCGGTCGTATAGCGGGAACAGGCTGGACTGCACCTGCACCATCACCCGGTGCCCCTTCTGGAAGGTGTGGTTGGCGTTGGGCAGGTCGAAGCGGTACGGCAGCACTTCGTTGGCGGCCAGCGGCTTCGGATCGCTGAAGCTCTCGCGATAGCGGCCGCGGAAGATCGCCAGCGACACCGGCAGCTCGTAACCACCCATCTCCGGCGTCGACGCTTCCTGGTCCGGATACACGTCGATCAGCTTCACCACCCAGTCGCTGTCGGTACCACTGGTCGAGGCTTGCAGATGCACCACCGGCGCGCCGCCGATGCGCAGCGGCGCGGTCAGCGGTTCGGTGATGAAGGTCAGCACGTCCGGGCGGCCATCAACGAAGCGCTGATCCTTGACCAGCCAGGTGGTCCACATGTCTCGGTCACCGAAACGCACCGGACGCGGCACGAACGGCACCGGCTTGGCCGGGTCGGACACGTATTCCTCGAAGTCACCCTCGCCCGCCGCCGGCGCCTGGAACGCCAGCTTGCCGCCGGCGCGCAGGTACAGCGGCTTGCTGCTGGCGGTGCAACCCTTGTCGCAGCTGCGCGGCCAACCCTTCAGGCGATCCCAGTGGTTCTCGCCGGTGTTGTAGATCAGCACCGGCGGCGTGTCCGCCTTCGGCGCACCGTCCACCAGGTACTGGTCGAAGAACGGCTTGAGCACATCGCGGCGGAACTGCAGTGCGGTATCGCCATCGAACTTCAGCGCGCCCAGCTCGCTGCCACTGTAGTTCACCTGACTGTGCCGCCACGGCCCCATCACCAGGTAGTTGCGGTTGTTGCCGCTGTCGCGCCCTTCCATTGCCTGGTAGGCGTGGTTGGCACCCCACATGTCCTCCTGGTCCCACAGGCCCTGCAGCCACATGGTCGGCACCTTCAACGGTGTCTTCGCCATCACCGCGTCCAGCGCCTGGCCCTGCCAGAAGCCGTCATAGGCCGGGTGCTCGACCAGCTTCTTCCACCAGGTCAGCTGGTCCACGCCGGTGAAACGCGCGTAGTCGCCGGCCGAACCGATGCGCAGGAAGGTGCTGTAGTCGTCGTAGCCGAGGCTGGGCAACGGCGTGCCCTTGCCGCGCTTCTCGGTCTGCATTGCGAAATAGTTGAAATTGACCTGGCGGAACGCACCGTAGTTGAGCCAGTCGTCACCCATCCAGCCATCGACCATCGGGCTCTGCGGCGCGGCCACCTTCAGCGCCGGGTGCGGGTCGGTCAGCGCCATCACCACGGTGAAGCCCTCGTACGACGAGCCGAGCATGCCGACCTTGCCGTTGCTCTCCGGCACGTTCTTCACCAGCCAGTCGATGGTGTCCCAGGCGTCGGTGGAGTGGTCCACCTTGGTGTTGTTCAACGGCCCGCGCAGCGGTCGGGTCATCACGTAATCGCCTTCGGATCCGTACTTGCCACGGATGTCCTGGAACACGCGGATGTAACCGCCGTCGACAAACACTTCGTCACCCTGCGGCAGCAGGTCGCGCATGCGCGGCGAATCACTGCGGCTGGCGCGACCGGCAGCGTCGTAGGGCGTGCGGGTGAGCAGGATCGGCGCATTGCGCGCACCCTTGGGCACCACGATCACCGTATACAGCTTGGTGCCATCACGCATCGGCACCATCACCACGCGCTTGTCGTAGTCACGACCGACATCGGGGGCAACGAAGGGCTTGCCGCTGATGTCCGGGGTCATCGGCGGGGTTTCGGCGGCCAGCACGGTGCTGGACAGGCAAAGGGCAATGGCTACAGCGACGGCACGCACACGCATGGACAACCCCTCCCGGCAGGAAAGCATCAAGCCTACTCCTGCCTTGAGCCGTGAAGTGTGGGCGGGCTTTGCATTCTGCGGTGGATGTAGGCAGGACTGATGGCACATGTGCACCTCACTGCCGCTGCGCTCGCCGGGCATGGCCCGGCGCTACCCACCGCGCGGGTCATAGGGTAGCACCGGGCCATGCCCGGCGGATCCATCAACCCGCTTGAACCTCATGCAGCGCCAGCCAGCGCCAGCGCCCTGCTTCCTGCCGCAGCACCGCCAGCGATTCCCGCCATGCAGGCTCGCCGCCATCGATCGAATGCCCCTCGCGATAGCGCAGCACCGCCAGCGGTGAAGGCGCTTCCACCGCCTGCACGGCTTCGATGGAAATCTGCAGCCCTGGACGCGCGCCATGGACGCCCGCGAACAGAGCCTGCACGGCCTTCCGATCCAGCCTTTGGCCCGAGATACCGACCATGCTGAAATCGGCGCAGAAATGCGCCGTCAGATCGTCCAGCGCGTCGGCGCCCATCTCGGCGCGGAACCAGGCCTGCAGCTTGTCGTGCAGGAGGTGGACTTCATGTTCTGCGGTGGTATCCATCAAGTGTTCTCCGGTTGTGAAAGGGTGAGCAACTGCGGCCGGCGCAGCAGCGCCATCGGCAACAGTGTCAGTACGGCGGCCAGACCCAGCGCCGCGCCGGTGGCGCGGGCAGGCAGCCACTGCATGGCCAAGGCCAGCAGTAACGCAATGGCGGCGGTACCCAGGCAGAAACTGAGCTGGCGGTTGAGGTTCCAGAGTGCGCTGGCATCGCCCAATGCTTCGCCCTCGACCCCATGGAAGGCCAGCGTCTGCGCGGTGCTGCTGCACAGGCTGCCGCCGGCGCCCATCAAGGCAAACAGCCATGCTGCAATGGCAAAGACCGGGTGTGGCAGCAGCGCCATCAACAGCAGGCCGCCGGCTTGCAGCAGCATGCCGGCGCGCAACACCGTGGCCGGGCCGAAGCGAGCCAGCAGGCGCTTGCTGGCCGTGATCGCCATGGCCGAGGCCAGCGCCCACGGCAGCATCAACGCGCCGATGCGCGCCGCGCTGTAACCGGCCTGGTACAACTGCAGGGTACTGACCAGCTGACTGCCGATGAACACACCGGGTACGGCCAGATAGATCAGCATCGCCAGGCGCAGCCCGCGATGGGACAGCAGCGACCAGCGCAGCAGTGGCTGCTCCTGCTGCCGTGCATGCCGCAGGTGGGCCGCCGCCAGCAGCATTGCGATCAACAGCAGTACGGCACCGGCGGTCCGATGGCCGGGTTCGCCCACCCAGGTCAACGCCAGCAGCAGCGCGCCCAGCGCCAGCATCGCGGTGGACAGCGCATAGGCCTGCAGGCGCGGCGCACTGCGCGCGCCGTCGGCCGGCATCCACGCCAGCACCAGTCCAATCGCCACCACTGCCAGCGGCAGGCTGGCCCAGAGCACACCGCGCCAGGACAACCACTGCACCAGCAGCCCACCGAGCGCAGGCGCCAGTGCCGGCACCAGCAGCGCCACCAGCAGGATGCGGCGGGTCAGCGCGCCACGCTGGTCGGGCGTGCACTGTCGGTACGCTGCCGCCTGTGCCACCGGAATCAGCAGGCCACCAGCAAGCCCCTGAAGCAGCCGCCAACCCAGCAGCCAGCCGATACCTGGTGCCGCACCGGCCAGCACAGCGGCAACCGCGAACAGCAGCAACGCCACCAGCAGCAGGCGACGCTCACCACAGCGCGCGGCCAGCCAGGGCGCCAGCGGAATCACCACGCTCAGGCCCAGCATGTAGGCGGTGCCGACCCAGGCCAAGGTAGCGACGTCGGCATGCAGTTCCGCCGCCAATGCCGGATAGGCCACCGTGGCGATGAACATGTTGACCAGATCCAGGGCGAACACCAGCAGGAAGATCGCCTCATGGCGCAGGCGGGGGGACGGCATCGGCGGCGCTCCAGCGGGGAAGCGGCCAGCATGCCGCCCGGATCTTGTTGGAAAAACACGACGGCAGCTGCAACACTGTCAAACCTGTTTTGACAATGGATCATCATGGTCAGCCTCGATCGCTTCGATATCTTCCGCGCCGTGGTCGAGGCCGGCAGCCTGACCGCCGCCGCCGATCGCCTGGGCCTGAGCCGCGCGGTGGTCAGCTTCAACCTGAAGCGGCTGGAACAGGAGCTGGGCGTGACCCTGCTGCTGCGCAGTACCCGCCACCTGGCCCTGACCGGCGCCGGCGAGCAGTTCCTGCAGCACTGCGTGCAAGCGCTGGATGCAGCGCAGGCGGCGATCGATGCCGCCCGCCGCGACCAGCAACACCTGCAGGGCGTGCTGCGCCTGACCACCACCCCGGAGTACGCACAGCTGCGCCTGATTCCTGCGTTGGAGGCGTTCCGTGCGCGGCATCCGGCCCTGCAGCTGCACCTGTCGACGTCACCCGCGCCGGCGGACCTGATTCCCGAACGTTTCGACCTGGCGATCCGCCTCGGCCGCCTGCCAGACTCGGGCCTGCACGCCAATGAACTGGAGCGCCACCCGCTGTGCGCGGTGGCGGCTCCGTCCCTGCTGGCACGCCTGCCCTCTGCCGATGCTGCCGACGACCCCGTGCAGCTGGGCACCCTGCCCCGCCTGGGCTACCCGCGCCTTGCCGATGTGCCGGTGATTGCGCCTGATGGCAGCGACGCCCTGTTTGCCACCAACCCGGGCAATGCAGTGGTGCGCGTGGATGGTGCCAGCAGCCTGCGCGCCTTCGCCGTGGCCGGCGCCGGGGTCACCGTGCTGCCACGCTTGCTGATCGAGGACGACCTGGCCCAGGACCGGCTGCGCCCGGTGCTGCGCCAGCACCGGTTCCCGCAGCAGAGCGTGTACGCGGTCTACCCGCACAGCACGCAGCCCTCACCGAAGGTGCGGCAGCTGATTGATTTCCTGCGCGGGTGGTTTGTCACCTGAAAAGGGGACGGAGGGGATTAAGTCGTTTATGCATAAACGACTTAATCCCCTCCGTCCCTTTTTTTGCATGGCCCCTTGCGGGGCCATGCCTTCAAGCCTCAGCGCAGCACCTGCTCCACCAGCTGCACGTCCACGCTCTGCAGCGGCTCGGCCGCGTTGCGCGACAGCTGCACCTGGTAGGTGCCGCCATCGATCTTCCACTGACGGGCCTGCGCATCGTAGTGGGCCAGGGTCTTCGGCTCGGCTTCGATGCGGATGCGGCGCTGTTCGCCCGGCTGCAGGGTCACCTTGTCGTAGCCGATCAGGCGGATCGGCGTGGTGCTGCCGGCCGGCAGCTTCAGGTACAGCTGGGCCACATCGGCACCGGCGCGCTTGCCGGTGTTGCGGATGTCGACGCTGGCGACCAGGCGCGATCCTTCCACGCTCACCTTCAGGTTTTCATAGGCGAACGTGGTGTACGACAGGCCATGGCCGAAGGCGAAGGTCGGGGTCAGGCCCTTTGCCGCCATCCACTTGTAGCCGACGTTGGCGCCTTCGATATCGAAATCGAACACATCGCCGAACGGCTTGGCCGGCTTGAAGCCGAGGCCGTCGATGTGCGGGCGCGGCAGCTGCGATTCATCCACTACCCAGGTCACCGGCAGGCGCCCGGACGGATTGACCTGGCCGGTCAGCAGTGCGGCAATGCCTTCGCCACCGCGGATGCCCGGGTACCAGGCCTGCAGCATCGCCGGCACCTGCGCCAGCCACGGCGTGCGCACCGGGCCGTTGGTTTCCAGCACCAGCACGGTCTTCGGGTTGGCCTTGGCCACCGCCGAGATCAGTGCGTCCTGCTTGTCCGGCAGCTGCATGTCCGGCAGGTCCACCGATTCGGCGGCCCACTGGGTGGCGAACACGATGGCCACATCGGCCTGCGCGGCGGCCTTGGCCGCAGCGGCGGCATTGGTGCCGTCCACATACTCGATGGTCGCATCCGGACGCGCCGCACGCAGCGACTCCAGCGGCGAGGACGGGTGGAAGATCACCGGGCCCGGCCAGGTGGTGGGCAGCACGCCCGGCACCGCGTTGGTGCCCTTGGCGGTCACGCCCACCATCGACGAACCACCGCCACCGATCACGCCCTTGTCGGCGTGGCCGCCGATGATGACGATGCGCTTCACGCTGTCGGCCAGCGGCAGCAGGTTGCCTTCATTGCGCAGCAGCACGCTGCCTTCTTCCACCGTGCGCTGGGCGACGGCGAAGCCAGCCTCGGCGTCCACCTTCTGGTGCTGCGGCGGGTTGTCGAAATTGCCGTGCAGGAACATCGTGCGCAGGATGCGCGCCACCATGTCGTTCAGGCGCACCTGCGGCACCACGCCGCCGTGCACGGCCAGGCGCAGCGGCTCATCGAAGAACACGGCCGCGTCGAACACTTCACCGGCCGACTGCTGGTCCAGGCCGGCCAGCGCCGCCTTCGAACCGCTGTGTACGCCGCCCCAGTCGGACATCACGAAACCGGGGAACTTCCATTCCTGCTTCAGCACCTGGTTCATCAGGTAGCCGTTCTCGCAGCCGTAGGTGCCGTTGATCTTGTTGTACGAGCACATCGCCACGCCCGGTCGCCCGGCGTCCAGCGCGATCTCGAAGGCCAGCAGGTCCGACTCGTGCATGGCTTGTTCGCCGATGCGCACGTCGTGGAAGTTGCGACGGGTCTCCATGTCGTTCAGCGCGAAGTGCTTCATCGAGGAGATCACGTGCTGGCTCTGCACGCCCTGGATCACTGCGCCGACCATCGAGCCGGCCAGCAGCGGGTCTTCACCGGCATATTCGAAATTGCGGCCGTTGCGCGGGTCACGCTGCAGGTTGACGCTGCCGGACAGCAGGATGTTGAAGCGCTGCTGCCACGCTTCGCGGCCCATGGTCGCGCCGCCGGCAAAGGCGACCGCACGGTTCCAGGTGGAGGCGGTGGACGGGCCCGACGGCATGGCCGTGGCGAAATCACCCGGGCGGATGCCACCCGGATTGGTCACGCCGACGCCGGCATCGGCCGACTGCTGCGACGGAATGCCCAGGCGCGCGACTTCCGGCACGAAGCCGGCCGAACCCACCGCACCTTCCGGCAGCTTGCCGCCATCCTTGCCCAGCCCGAAGTAGCTGTGCAGCATCTGGAACTTCTCGTCTTCGGTCATCGCCTTCAGCAGCAGCGCAGCGCGCGCGTCGGCGGTGAGCGTGGTGTCCATCCATGGCCGTTCACCACCCTTGTCGGCGGCATAGGCCAGGGTCAGCAGGGTTGCCCGCAGGCTGCTGCCTTCTACCTTGAACGGCGCGCTGCTGGCGGCCTGGAAACCATCGCTGAAGTAGCTGGCATCGGCTTCCAGGGCAACGCGTGCCGGGTCGAAGCCGGCCGCTTTGGCCGATTCACCGGCCACCGCGCCAAGCAGCACCGCCGGCGCGCCCAGTCGCGAACGCGATACCAGGGCCGGCAGCTGCGAGGCACCGGCACCGGCGTCGGTGTAGACGGCCACGGCATGGCGACCGTCATCCAGGCGCAGGTAGTTCAGGCCCGGCTGGTCCGGACCTGATTCGGCCGCGATCGGCAGCCGGGTCAGTACCGCCTGCCCCTGCTGGGTCTGGCCGTCATCCTTGCCGGTGGAAATGAAGCGGTACTCATAGCCCAGCCCATCGGCCAGGACCTGCAGCGGATCGACCTGGCCGATGCCACGCTGCACCTGGCGCACGCTCACCGCGTCCACCTGCAGGGTCTTCAGCTGGGCGGCCAGGGCCGGCATCGCTTCGGCGGTCGGGGCCTGTTCCAGGGTCAGCACGGTGAACGCGGCGGGGTCGGCCCAGGCCGGGGCGGCCAGTGCGGCGGACAGGGCCAGGGACAGTGCAAGCGGCTTTGTAAACGTTTTCATCGGCAGGCGTAATTCCGTTGCCAAGGCAATCGGTCCAGGGAAAGTGCCGCCGAAGGGTGCAGCGTTCATGTCGCGCAGGGGTTGCCAGGCAACGTCCCGCAGGCCGAAGGACGGGCCGGTCTGCGCCTGGGACCCTCCTCCCGGCGTGACAACCTGCCTGTCCGGGCCGCGCAGGGCGACCCAATCATGTGAAGATTGTGCGAGGGCGTTCACACCTGTCAACAGGACCTAAGTCACAGGGTGACCGCGACGGTCGGTTATCAGGCCATCACCGGCAGTCATCAGCGCGCCGCGCGGGGCTGCCGATAATGGGTTGTCACCGGCCCTGAACCCCGCCCATGAACATACATCGCGACTTCGATCACCTCTGGCGCGACCGCTGTGATACCTCCAGCCAGCGCAGTCCCCGGGTGCTGATCCGGGTGTTCGTTGCCCCGGGCGAGCTGGAGCGCAGCGTGGCCTTCTACGAACAACTGCAGGGCGTGGTGGCCGATGCGGGCTTTCCGTTTCCCGATGCCGGCCTGCGCCTGGCGATGGTCGGTGCATTCCTGCTGATCGAAGGGTGCGATGCGGCGCTGGCGCCGTTCACTTCGACCACGGGGACGCTGCTGGTCGACGACGTTCGGCCCTATCACGACAAGCTGGTGGCGGCCGGCGCCGAGATCATCTTCCCGTTGCAGGTGGTGCCCACCGGGGCGGCATTCAACGCGGTGCATCCTGATGGCACCGTGGTCGAGTACGTGCATCACCGGCCGGATCCGCAGGGGCGGTGAGGTGACGGCCGGGCTGTGCCCGGCACCCGCGGTAGTGCCGGCCGCTGGCCGGCAACCTCAGAAGCAACAGCGGGCTTCCTGTGGGGTGGCGGGGTGGGTCCGGTTGCGGGGGACGGCGCAAGTACGTCCATGTAGCCTCGATCGCGCCATCCATGGCGCTCACGCCCCCGCAACCGGACCCACCCCGCCTTGGACAATTCGCCGCAATCTGCAGTAGATCCACGCCATGCGTGGATGTTCTTCGATCAATCGTCGAATCAATCGATTTCGATGGAGATTCATCCACGCATGGCGTGGATCTACAATTCCTCCATGTCCTCTCCCGCCCTGCCCTGGAATGGCACGCTGCTGCTGGATGCTCACGTGGCCGTGCTGCAGGGCCACGCCGGTGGCAGCGATACGCACGCGCACTACGCCCATCAACTGTTGCTGAGCGACGGCGCGCCCTGGCAGGTCGAGGTCGCTAGCGTACGGCAGCAGGGCCAACGGCTGTGGCTGCCGTCATTCCAGCCGCACGCAATCCTGTCGGCGCCGGAAGCGGGCTGTACGGTGTTCCTCGAGCCCGCGCATGCCGATCCCGGGCAGATCCAGCAGCACCTGCACGCGCTGCCGGGCAACGCGCTGGAGCTGCACGACTGGTTACCACGGTTGAGCCGCCCGCAGCCGCTGGACCGCCGCGTGCAGGCGGCGCTGTCCCGTATCGCCCAGCACCTGCCCGGCCCGGTGCCGGCTGCAGATATCGCCGAGGCGGCGCATCTGTCGACCAGCCAGCTGCATCGGCGTTTCCAGTCCGATCTGGCGGTAACCCTGCGCGGCTGGGTGCTGTGGCAACGGCTGCGCCGCGCACTGATGCATCATCTGCGCGGGCACAGCCTGACCGACAGCGCGCACGCGGCCGGATTCGCTGACCTGGCCCATCTGTCACGCAGCCTGCGCCGCATGTTCGGCATCGGTGCCGCGCAGCTGCAGGGCCTGCAGCTGCACGCGGCCTGACACGCCCCATCATTCGCGCCTGCGCAGACCTTCCGGCAGCTCAGGTACCTCGCCATGCGGCAGTTCGCGGAACGGCGCCAGCAGCTGTCCGGGATAATCGCGCGGATAGTCCGGCTGGCTGCCGATGCCGAGGTCGCGTTGTTGCAGCCGATAGCCGGGCGCATCGAAGGCGGTCCCCAGCAGGTGATCCCAGACAGTCAGGAACAGGCCGAAGTTGACGTCGCCGGCGGTGCCGTAACGCATGTGGTGGAAGCGATGCAGCGGTGCCCAGGCCATCACCCGGCCCAGCACGCCGGGGCGCATGTCCACGTTGGAATGCTGCAGCAGCAGCTGGATGGCAATGGCGAAGGCCAGCACCGCCGCCACCGGCATCGGCAGGCCCAGCACCAGCAGCGGCAGCACGCCACCGACCGCTTCGGCCGCCTGGTGCAGCGGATGCTTCATCAGTCCGTTGAAACCATACATGCGGGTCACGCTGTGATGCACCGCATGCAGCCGCCACAGCCAGCCGATGCGATGGCTGGCGTAGTGCACCAGGGTTATGCCGAGATCGGCGCAGATGACGGCCAGTAGCACCTGCAGCGCGAATGGCCACTGCAGCGGCCAGGCCTGCCACGGAATGATGGCTGCCAGCAGTGGCACCGCCGCGATCGACAGCAGGTTCAGGCTCTCGTTGACCAGCGCATGCAGGGTGTCACGCAGGCTGTCGCCGTGATCGTGGTTGAACGCGGGGTCATACGGCCAAGCACGTTCGGCAGCGAACGAGACCGCGATGGCAACCGCCAGCAAGGCCAGCAGCCATAGCGGGTCGCCGTGGAGGTGGCCGACCCAGGCGACGGCGGCGGCAACGAAACCCAGCAGGAACAACGGGGCATACAGGCGGAGCATCCAGTGCTTCATGGGCAATCCGGAAAGTAAGGGGCCTGCATGCTGGCGCCGCGTATGGGGCGCCGGCTTGAACAAACGGCGCAACCCGTGGGTCCGCCGCTGCTGGATGCCCATCGTGGTCGGCACCGCGTTTGCCACATCAACCCACGGCGCGACTCTACAATGGCGCCCTCTTCGCGCCCGAGACCGGCATGGATTCCTTCAACCTGATGCGTGCCTTCCGCCGCATCGTCGAACGCGGCGGGCTGGCCCGCGCCGCTGAAGACCTGGGCATGTCGCCGGCCGGGCTCAGCAAGCAGCTGCGCACGCTGGAAGCGCACCTGGGCGTGGTGCTGCTGCAGCGGACCACGCGGCGCATGAGCCTGACCGAGACCGGCCACGCCTATTACCGCGAATGCTGCCGCCTGCTCGACGAGCTGGAGGCGCTGGAACGCGGCATCGCCGAACAGCGCGGCGACGTGGCCGGGCGCCTGCGCGTCAATGCACCGCAATCATTCGCGCTGAGCACGCTGTCGCCGCTGCTGCCACGCTTCCTGCAGCAGCATCCGCAACTGTCGCTGGACCTTGTGATGGAAGACCGCCTGCTTGATGCGGTGGGCGAAGGTTTCGATGTGTCGCTGCGGTTGCGTGCCGAGCTGGACGACTCGCGGCTGGTAGCGCGCCGCTTGGCCTCGCTGCAGCAGGTGCTGTGCGCGGCCCCGTCCTACCTGCAGCAGCACCCGGCACCGCAGGCGGTGGACGAGCTGCAGGCGCACAGCGTGCTGGCCTACAGCCTGTCCGACTCGCCCGGCAGTTGGCCGCTGCTCGGCCCTGATGGGCAGGTAACGATCACCCTGCCCGCGCGCGTCACCGTCAACAACAGCCTGCTGCTGCGCGACCTGCTGGTGGCCGGCATGGGCATCGGCGCCCTGCCCTCGTTCCTGGCGGCACCGGCGCTGGCCCGTGGCGAACTGCAGCAGGTGCTGCCCGACCACCGCTATCCGCCACGCTTCGTGCATGCGGTCTACCCCACCTCGCGCCACCTGCAGCCCAAGGTGCGTGCCTTCATCGATTTCCTGCACGCCGAGCTGCCCGGCTGCGCCGGCCTGGATTCGTAACCGCCAGCGAAAACTGAGCTGCCCGCGGCGTGCTGTTTCAGACGCGCCGCGCTGCCTAATCTGCCGCCTCCCCTCTCACCGATGGCAGGCAGATGTCTTCCGTTCCTTCCCCCGCCACCGCCGCGCCGGTGGTCGATTTCTTCCACGACGTGGTCTGCGGCTGGTGCTTTGTGCTGGCCCCGCGCCTGCAGCAGGTCTCCGCCGAACTCGGCATCCAGGTGCGTCACCGCAGCTTCGTGCTGCAGGACTCGCGCGCGCAGATGGTCGAGGTGTTCGGCTCGATGGAGCGCGCCAAGGCGATCATCCTGCGCCACTGGACCGACTGCGCCGCGCATGAAGACACTGCGCGCATCGATATCGAAGGCATGCGTGCACAGGACTTCGAGTATCCGTCCGGCTGGCTCGGCGCACTGGCCTGCCAAGCCGCCGGCATGCTCGGTGGCAACGACGCCCATGGCGCGATGTTCGATGCCGTGCAGTGGGCGCACCTGCACCAGCACCGCAACATCGGCGACGCCGAAGTACTGCTGGATATCGCCGAAGCACTGGGCCACCTGCGTGGCGCCTTCGCTGACCACATGCGCAGCGACGCAGCAGCCCGGCGTGTGCAGGCCGACCGTGCCGAAGCCGCGGCCCTCGGCATCCGCTCCATTCCCACCGTGATCGGTGGCAACGGCCTGCGCCTGCAGACCCTGCCGCTGCCGCAACTGCGCCAAGCCCTGGCGCACCTGGTCGCGGCCTGAGCCGCACCATCCCCCACCCTGCAAGGAGACTCCCCATGACCCCACGTACCCTGGCCACCGCGCTGGCCCTGCTGCTGGCCGGCACCGCCGCTTCCACCACCGTATCCGCGCACGAACGCGTTCCCTCCGGCCAGCAGGTCGGCACCAGCCCCTGGGGGCCGAAGGACGAGATCGGCCGCCTCAACCTGATCACCGACGCCTCGCGCGCAGCGATCCTGTCGCGGGTCAGTGGCGGCAAGGCCTATGACCTGGCCACCGAATACTACGTCGGCATGCCCAGCTGGCAGGATGCCGGCGACCCGCACTACCAGTTCTGGATGACCCACACCCCGCGCGGCACGGTGATGGATGATCCGATGGGCGTGGGCGAGACCATGAACCTCACCCGCAGCTACACCGGCACCGCATTCTCGATGTACAGCCACACCGGCACCCACATCGATGCGCTGAACCACTTCGGCATCCACGGAAAGATCTGGAACGGCTTCGAGGCCGACAAGCACCTCGGTGACCGTGGCTGGAACGTCACCGGCATCGAGAAATTCCCGCCGC
Source organism: Stenotrophomonas maltophilia R551-3 (assembly GCF_000020665.1). NCBI lineage: Bacteria > Pseudomonadati > Pseudomonadota > Gammaproteobacteria > Lysobacterales > Lysobacteraceae > Stenotrophomonas > Stenotrophomonas maltophilia. The sequence goes on from NC_011071.1 coordinate 2,674,439, forward strand.
TGATCGCGCGTGGCGTGCTGATCGACGTGGCCGGCGCCAAGGGCGTGGACATGCTGCCGGACAGCTACCGCGTCACCCGCCAGGACCTGAAGGATGCGCTGGCACGCCAGCAGGTGAAGCTGCAGCAGGGTGACATCGTGCTGATCCGCACCGGCCGCATGCGCCTGTTCGAGCAGCCCAAGGCCTACATGGCCAACCCGCCGGGCATGGGCCTGGACGCCGCGCGCTTCCTGGTCGAGGACAGCGGCGCGATGATTGTCGGCGCCGACAACCTCAGCTTCGAGACCTTCCCCTCGGAGGTGTCCGACGACTACGTGCCGCTGCACACCTACCTGCTGGCCCAGCAGGGCGCGCCGATCATCGAGCTGGTGGCGCTGGACGAACTGGCCCGCGACAAGGTCTATGAGTTCGCCTTCATCGGTGGCCCGCTGAAGATCCGCGGCGGCGATGCCGCGCCGCTGCGCCCGGTGGCGCTGCCGGTGCGCCCGTAACCGGGAGTGCCCGTGCCTGTAGGTGCCGCCCCTGGTCGGCACCGTTTTCCCATCCACGCATGGCGTGGATCTACTGGAGAGAACCCTGGTAGATCCACGCCATGCGTGGATGCTTTAGCCCTTCAGCAACCTGAAACCCGACCTTCCGATTTAATTAGTAATTCTACTCACAAGGCGAGTAGCATGTCCGGTCTCAGCCCCTGATACCGGCCCGTCGATACTCGCGCCATGCCCGCCGTTTCCGCCCGTTCCTGCCGCTTCCAGCCCGCTCGGCGCCTCCCTTGGAGGACCGGCTGATGGGTGCTGTCGTCGCCCTCGACCGGCTGCTGGACGGGCGTCAGCTGTGGCGCGGCCCGGCTCGCCAGGGGCCGGCCAGCGACCACCTGGCCAGCGGTCACCCGGCACTGGACGCACGCCTGCCCGGCGGTGGCTGGCCGGCCAGCGGGCTGTGCGAGGTGCTGCAGGCCGCGCCCGGCGTCGGCGAGCTGGCGCTGGTCTGGCCGGCGCTGGCGAAGCTGAGCCAGCGCGACCGCCCGATCGTGCTGGTCGCCCCGCCCTACCGCCCGCATGCCCCGGCCTGGGCGGCTGCCGGGCTGGACCTGGCCCAGCTGCAGATCATCCACGCCGCACCGAAACAGGCGCTGTGGGCCGCCGAACAGTGCCTGCGCTCTGCGGCCTGCGCGGCGGTGCTGTGTTGGCCACACCAGGCCGACGACCGCTCACTGCGCCGGCTGCAGGTGGCTGCCGACAGCGGCCAGTGCCTGGGCTTCGTGTTCCGCGAGGCGCAGGCAGCGCGCAACCCCTCCCCGGCCAGCCTGCGCCTGCAGCTCGACCACGGCCAGGTACGGGTGCTGAAGTGCCGTGGCGGCCTGCCACCGGCGCAGCCGTTGCCACTGGCCATCGCCCACTGAGGCCGCGTCATGCATTGGGCCTGCCTGTTGTTGCCGCAGCTGGCACTGGACAGCGTGCTGCGCCTGCAGCCGGACCCGCAGCGGCCACTGGTGCTGCTGCAGGGGCCGGCACAGCGTCGCGTACTGCGTGCGGTCAGCCCATCGGCACGCGCAGCGGGGCTGCGCCCGGGCATGCTGCTGTCGGCTGCGCAGGTGCTGGTGCAGGACATGCACCTGCACGACTACGACCCGAACGCCGAACAGCACACCCGGCAGCTGCTGGCCAGTTGGGCCTACGCCTACAGCTCGCAGGTCAGCCTCGATTTTCCGCACGCGCTGGTCATGGAGATCGGCGCCAGTCGCGCCCTGTTCGGTGACTGGCTGACGATCGAAAAGCGCCTACGCAACGAACTGCATGAACTCGGTTTCCGCCACCGCCTGGTGGCCGCGCCCACCGCGCATGCCGCGCGCGTGCTGGCCAACGTCCACGACGGCCTCGGCATCGATGCGCAGCAGCTGCCAGCGGCACTGGCGCAGTTGCCATTGCCGCGCTGTGGCCTGCCCAGCGAAGCGGTGACCGTGCTCGGTCGTTCCGGTCTGCGCACGCTGGGTGCGGTGCTCGAACTGCCGCGCGACAGCCTGGCCCGGCGCTTCTCACCCGAGGTGCTGCAGCAACTGGATGCGCTGCGCGGCCTGCCCACCGCGCCACTGCGCTACTACCAGCCACCGGATCGTTTCGATGCGCGCATCGAATTCGAATACGAGATCGAATCCAGCCAGGCCCTGCTGTTCCCGCTGCGTCGCCTGCTGCTGGACCTGGCTGCGTTCCTGTGTTCGCGCGATGGCGGCGTGCAGCGCTTCGACCTGCATTTCGAGCATGACCTGCTGCCGGCCAGCGTGCTGACCATCGGCCTGCTGGCACCCGAGCGCGATCCCGCGCTGCTGTTCGAGATCGCACGCAACCGCATGGAAGCCTTCGCCCTGCCGGCCGGCAGCCGCGCACTGCGCCTGCAGGCCGAGCAACTGCCACCGTTCGTGCCCGCAGCGCGTGACCTGTTCGATACCCGGCCGGCGCAGGCGATGCCTTGGAACCAGCTGCGCGAGCGCCTGCGCGCTCGGCTCGGCGATGACGCCGTGCAGCCGCTGGCGGTGCAGGCCGACCACCGCCCCGAGCGCGCCAGCGGCACCCAGCCTGCGGCCAAGCCACCGGCATACTGGCCACTGCGCCCCGGTTGGCTGCTGGATACCCCACAACCGCTGCGTGATCCGCGCCTGCGCATCGTCACCGGGCCGGAGCGGATCGAATCGGGCTGGTGGGACCAGGCCGATGCGCGCCGCGATTACTACGTGGTGGAAACCGCGCATGGCCAGCGCGGCTGGGCTTTCCGTGACCGCAATGATCCGCATGCGCCGTGGATGCTGCACGGCTGGTTCGGCTGAGCCGTCATGTACAACGAACTGCCCGGCTACGCCGAACTGCACTGCCTGTCGGCCTTCAGTTTCCAGCGTGGCGCCTCGATCGCCGAAGAACTGTTCGCGCGCGCCGCTGGCCAGGGCTACCGCGCGTTGGCGATCACCGACGAATGCTCGCTGGCCGGCATCGTGCGCGCCTGGCAGGCGGCGAAGACGCATGGCGTGGCGCTGATCGTCGGCGCCGAATTCCAGGTCGAGGACGGGCCGAAGCTGGCCCTGCTGTGCACCGACCAGGCCGCCTACGCCGGCTTGTGCCAGTTGATCACCACCTGCCGGCGGCGCGCGGCCAAGGGCGAATACCGCTGCCTGCGCGAGGACCTGCTCGGCCTGCCCGACGGCCTGCTGTGCCTGTGGCTGGACCGGCAACCGGCCGCCATCGATCTGGAACTGTTGCGCGCCGGCTTCGATGATCGGCTGTGGTTGGCGGTGGAACTGCACCACGAACACGACGACGCACGCCGCCTGCAACAGCTGCAGGCCTTCGGCGAACGCCACCGCCTGCCGCTGGTGGCCAGTGGTGATGTGCACATGCACGTGCGCCGCCGCCGCGCCCTGCAGGACACACTGACCGCCATCCGCCACCGCTGCAGCGTGGCCGAGGCCGGCTGGCGCCTGTTTCCCAACGGCGAGCGCCACCTGCGCCCGCGTACCGCACTGGCCCAGCTGTATCCGTCCGAACTGCTGGCCGAGACCCTGCGCATCGCCGAGCGCTGCCACTTCACCCTGGAGCAGCTGCAGTACACCTATCCGCGCGAGCTGGTGCCCGAGGGCCACGACCCGGACAGCTGGCTGCGCGTACTGGTCGAGCGCGGCATCCCGTGGCGCTGGAAAGGCGGCATCGAACCGGCACAACGCAAACAGATCGAGCACGAACTGGCATTGATCCGGGAAAAAAACTACGCCTCCTACTTCCTCACTGTGCAGGACATCGTGCGCTTCGCGCGCAGCCAGGACATCCTCTGCCAGGGCCGCGGCTCGGCGGCCAACTCTGCGGTGTGCTTCGTGCTGGGCGTGACCGAGATCGACCCGGCGCGCAGCAACCTGCTGTTCGAGCGCTTCATCTCCGCTGAGCGCGATGAACCACCGGATATCGACATCGACTTCGAGCACGAGCGCCGCGAGGAAGTACTGCAGTACGTGTTCAAGCGCTATGGCCGCGAACGCGCTGCGTTGACTGCGGTGGCCATCAGCTACCGTGGCCGCAGCGCGATCCGCGACGTGGCCCGTGCGCTTGGCCTGCCGATGGACCAGGTCAACGAACTGGGCGCGGCGATGGACCACTGGGGCGGCCATGTGCCGCTGCCGGAGACCCTGCGCGAGCGCGGCTTCGATCCGGAAACACCGCTGATGCGGCGGTTGCTGGCGCTGACCGCCGAGCTGATCGACTTCCCGCGCCACCTGTCGCAGCACCCGGGCGGCTTCGTGATTTCCGAGCATCCGCTGTCGACCCTGGTGCCGGTGGAGAACGCGGCGATGGCCGACCGCACCGTCATCCAGTGGGACAAGGACGATCTGGATGCCACTGGCCTGATGAAGGTCGACTGCCTGGCGCTGGGCATGCTCACCGCCATCCGCAAATGCCTGGCGATGCTGCAGCAGCATGGCCTGCACAGCGGGCGCATGGATGCGATCGAGGATGACGACAAGCCCACCTACGACATGATCTGCGCCGCCGACACCATCGGCGTGTTCCAGATCGAGTCGCGCGCGCAGATGGCGATGCTGCCACGCCTGCAGCCACGCGAGTTCTATGACCTGGTGATCGAGGTGGCGATCGTGCGCCCCGGCCCGATCCAGGGTGACATGGTCCATCCTTACCTTGAGCGGCGGCGGCTCCTGCGCGAACAGGGACCGGACGCGTTGAACGACCCGGACAACCCGCTCTACCCGCCGCAGCTGAAGCGCGTGTTCGCGCGCACCCTCGGCGTGCCGCTGTTCCAGGAACAGGTGATGCAGCTGGCGGTGGATGCGGCCGGCTATACCCCGGGCGAGGCCGATGCCCTGCGCCGCTCGATGGCCGCATGGAAACGCCGTGGCGGGCTTGAACCGCATCGCGAGAAGCTGCTGGCCGGTATGCTGAAGAACAACTTCAGCCGCGAATACGGCGAGCACCTGTTCGAGCAGATCAAGGGATTCGGCGATTACGGTTTCCCGGAAAGCCACGCCGCCAGTTTCGCCCTGCTGACCTATGCCAGCTGCTGGCTGAAGTGCCATTATCCGGCCGCGTTCACCGCCAGCCTGATCAACAGCCAGCCACTGGGTTTCTACAGCCCCGACCAGCTGCTGCAGGACGCGCGCCGGCATGGTATCCGCGTGCTGCCGGTGGACGTGCGCCACAGCGACTGGGACTGCACCCTGGATTTCAGCAAGGGGCCGGCCGCGATCCGGCTCGGCCTGCGCCTGGTCGATGGCTGCAACGAGCCCGCCGTGCGGGCCATCATGCGCGAACGTGCGCGGCGCCCGTTCGACGATGTGGGCGACCTGTGCCAGCGCACCGCACTGGACCGCCGCCAGCAGGGCCTGCTGGCCGATGCCGGTGCGCTGCGTGGGCTCAGCGGCCATCGCCATCGTGCACGCTGGGATATCTCCGGTGTGGAAAACCGGCTGCCGCTGTTCGACCAGGCCCGCGCCACCGCCGAAGCCCGCGTGCCGCTGCCCCTGCCCAGCGCCTGGGAAGACATGCAGGCCGATTACCGCAGCACCGGCACCACGCTTGGCCGCCATCCGATCTCGTTCCTGCGCGCACAGCTACGCAGCCGCGGCTGCCTGGATGCCGCACAGCTGGCTGGCCACGGCCATGGCCGGCGCGTGCGTATCGCCGGCCTGGTGCGCATGCGCCAGCGCCCGCAGACCGCCAGTGGCGTCACCTTCCTCACCCTTGAAGACGAGACCGGCATGGTCAATGCCGTGGTCTGGCGGCACCTGGCCGATCGCCAGCACCGGGTGCTGGTCGATACCCAGCTGATGCAGATCGATGGCCGCCTGGAACGCGTTGATGGCGTGCAACACGTCATCGTGCAGCACATGCACTGCCTGGATGAACTGCTGCAGGGACTGCGCAGCCACAGCCGCGATTTCCACTGACGATACACAACGTCACACAACGAACTGGCCATTGCCGGTCCGCATCCGCTATCGTCGGCACATCCAAGGAAGGACGACCCGATGTCCCGTGCGCTGCTGCTGACCACCCTGGTGGTCTCGACCCTCGCCCTGCTTGTTTCCGGCTGGACCGCCTGGAACCTGCATCGCAGCCAATCGCCACAGCGCATCATCGAGGCACGCGGGCTGATCATCCACGATGCAAGCGGCCAGCCGCGGGTAATCCTCGGCGCACCGGTTCCCGATCCGCTCAGCCAGGGCCGTACCCAGGGGCCGCGCGCCACCGCCCTGTCCGGCCTGATCCTGCTCGGCCCCGACGGCTCCGAACGCGGCGGCTACGGCACCAGCGACCGCGGCGGCGAAGCCCTGCTCACCCTGGACGATGCCACCGGCACCACCGAAGTATTCAAGGTCGTCGCCAATCCGGACCGTGGCGCCAGCCTGATGGTCAAGCACCAGAACAACACCGGCGCCATGCTCACCTCCTGGCAGGGCAAGCCGGAGCTGATGTTCGTCGATGACAGCGGCCAGTCCTACTACGTGCGCCCCGGCGCCAACGCCGCACCCTGATCTGCTTCTGTAGCGTCGAGCCATGCTCGACTGCTTCTACACAACAGCAGCCGAGCATGGCTCGGCTCTACAAAGGCGAAGCAAAGTCGAGCAAGCTCGACTCTACAGACCGCACACCGCCGCCAGATCATCGGCCAGCTGCCGCAGCTGCGCCGATCCCAGCGCCGCACACGTAATGCGCAGGCCATGTCCCGGCGCTGCCACCGCGAACACTTCGCCTGCGCGCACATGCCATCCGCGCGAAGCCAGTGCCAGCACCTGCGGATGGCTGTCGGTTGGCAACGGCAGCCACAGGTTCAATCCTTCCATCGGCTGCGGTGTCGGTACGCCACGCGCACGCAGCAGTTCCTGCAGCGACTGCAACCGCTGCTGGTAGCGCTCACCTGCCGAGGCGATCTTCGCCCGCTGCGTTGCCGACGCCAACACCGAAGTCGCTGCATCCTGCAGCAGGTGGCTGACCCAGCCGGTGCCGGACGCCAATCGCAGCCGCAACCGCGATGCGGTCTCCTCATCGCAGGCCAGCCAGGCCAGCCGCAGGTCCGGACCCAGCGGCTTGGACAACGAACGCAGCAGCGCCCAGCGCCGGCCATCCAGCGGCAGTACCGAGTGATAGGCCTGCTGCGAGAGCAGCGCATAGTGATCATCGATCAGCACCGCCACCTGCGGGTAGGCCGCCAGCAACTGCCGCAACGCCCGTGCCCGTTTCGCATCCAGGCTGGCCCCGGTCGGGTTGTGCGCGCGCGGCGTCAGCAGCACCGCCCGTGCGCCGGCCTCCAATGCCGCACGCAGCGAATCGACCTGCATGCCATGCGCATCCACCGCCACCGGCAACGGCGCGTGACCCACGGCGTTGAGCACGTTGAGGCTGCCGAGGAAACACGGATCCTCCACCGCGATGCGATCACCCGGCAACAGCCACGCCGCCAGCAGGCGTTCGATGCCATCGACCGCGCCATGGGTCAGCTCCAGCGCATAGCCCTCGGGGCAGTCCGCATCCAGCGAGGCCCGTGCCAGCGCCTGCAATCTCGGGTCGACCGTGCCCACGCCGTACAAACGCGGCGCCGCCGGCGCCAGGCGCAGGTTCGGCAGCAGGCGCGGATCCGGATTGCCACCGGCCAGGTCCTGCAGCGCCAGCCCCGGCGTACTGCCCTCCCGCGCCAGCGTCGGCGGCAGCCCACGTACCACCGTGCCGCGACGGCCAGCGGTACTGGCCAGGCCCGCCGCGTCCAGGCGCTTGTAAGCAGCAGCCACGGTGTTGCGGTTCACCCCCAGCTGCTCGGCCAGCTCACGCACCGGCGGCAGCACACTACCAGCCGGCAGGCGGCCCTTGCCGATGCCATCTCGGATGCTGTCGAAGATCGACTCGGCGCTATGCCCGGTGATTTTCATTTTGTCCTATGCCAAAATATATCTTGTCCTGTGCCAGTGTATCCCACCCTGGCCATCCTGCATTGGAGGTGCCCGCATGCCCCTTGCCGCTGCCGACTGGCCCGTCGCCCAGTCCATTGAACAGATCGCCGCCAACCTGGTCACGGTGCGCCAACGCATCGCCGATGCCTGCGCCCGCGTCGGCCGGGACCCGGCCAGCGTGCGCCTGCTGCCGGTCAGCAAGACCGTCGATGACGCCCGTATCCGCATGGCGGTGGCCGCCGGCTGCCAGGAACTGGGCGAGAACAAGGTGCAGGAAGCACAGCGCAAGGCCGAAACGATGGCCGACCTGGGCGTGCACTGGTCGGTGATCGGCCATCTGCAGACCAACAAGGCGCGCTACGTGGCGCGCTTTGCCAGCGAGTTCCAGGCGCTGGACAGCCTGCGCGTGGCCGAGGCCCTGCAGCAGCGCCTGCAGCTGGAAGACCGCACGCTGGATGTGTTCGTGCAGGTCAACACCTCGGCCGAGCCAAGCAAGTACGGACTGGAACCCGACGCGGTCGAGGCCTTCGTGCAGCAGCTGCCGGCCTTCGATCGCCTGCGCGTGCGCGGCCTGATGACCCTGGCCATGTTCACCCCCGACGTCGAGCGCGTGCGCGCCTGCTTCGTGCGCCTGCGCGAACTGCGCGACAAGCTGCAACGCACCGCCCCGCCTGGTCTCGACCTGTCGCAGCTGTCGATGGGCATGTCCGGCGATTTCGAAGTCGCCATCGAGGAAGGAGCCACCGTGGTTCGTGTCGGCCAAGCCATCTTCGGCGCCCGCGCCACCCCGGACAGCCTCTACTGGCCGAACAGCGGAGCCCTGGCATGAAGCACGCAGTCGTTCTGCAACACGTCGCCTTCGAAGACCTCGGCACCCTGCAGCCTCTGCTGTTGGCACAAGGCTGGCAGCTGCAGGTGCTGCAGGCCGGTATCGATGCGCTCGATCCGGTCGACTCTGCCGAGCTGCTGGTAGTGCTTGGTGGGCCGATCAGTGTCAACGATGCGGATACCTATCCGTTCCTGGCCGAGAGCATCACCTTGCTGCAGCGTCGCCTGCAGCAGCAGCGGCCGACCCTGGGCATCTGCCTCGGCGCACAGTTGATGGCCCGCGCGCTCGGTGCCAGCGTCGCTCCCAGCGGTGGCAAGGAGATTGGTTTTGCACCACTGCTGCTGACCGATGAAGGCCAGCGCTCACCACTGCAGGCACTGCAGGGCATTCCGGTACTGCATTGGCATGGCGAGACGTTCGAACTACCAGCGGGTGCACGCCGCTTGGCCAGCACGCCGGCCTGCCGCCACCAGGCCTTCGCCATCGGCAACCACGCGCTGGCCCTGCAATGCCATCCGGAACTGGACGCGCGCCAGTTCGAGCGCTGGCTGATCGGCCACACCCTGGAGCTGGCCCAGGCCGGCATCGATCCGAATGATCTGCGCGCGCAGGCACGCCGCTACGGCGCACCACTGGCCGCTGCCGCCACCGCGATGTTCGACCATTGGCTGCAGGACCTACCGGAGATGCCGCGATGAACTACCGATTGCAGATCCACCGCGATGGCGTCTATTGGGGCCACTTCGACTGCAGCGGTCCCGATGCCCTGCGGCGCATGGACAACATCGCCGCGCAGCTGCCTGCCGATCAGGGCTTCCAGTTGCAGCGGCAGAAAGGTGTCGGCGAAGAACGCATCCTGTCCAGCAATGCCGATGGCCTGCGCGTGCTGGCTTCGCAGATCCAGTACTGCGACATCTGACGATCGTCACGGTAGTGCCGGCCGCTGGCCGGCATTCGAATCTGCCGGCCAGCGGCCGGCACTACCCGATAGCATCCCGTCATGCCACTCTTCCGCGATGTTGACCCTGCAACGCGGCAGCCACCACGGGCTGCTCATCGCCCCGCGCTGGCCCTCCACCCGCATCCAGATTGAAGCGCACGTGCTGCAGCGCCTGCTCGATGCCCAAGCGCTGCTACCTGCCGAACTGCGCCTGCTGCTCACCCGCGGCTTCGAACCCTGCCACAGCCACCTCGGCGGCTTCCGCCGCGCGGTGCGACGGCTCGGCATTGCCCTCTTCCGCACCTGCTACCCGCGGCGCCACGATGAAGTCGACGCCATCTTCGGCGCCAACGGCCACGACATCGATGGCCGCCATGTCGATGTCTCACTGGTACTGCACGGCAAGCGGCTGCGGCTGCTGCCCCTGGGCGTGTTCACCCCGCCGCGCTGGCAGCACCGCCGCGTCGCCCAGTATGCCGAGCCGGTCACGCGGGTGAAGCGCAGCCTGCAGCACTGCGGATTCGTGCTGCATCACAACCCGACCGAATCGTTGCAGATCCACTGCGATTACCCACCACGGTAACCCCACGGGCGGCCGTGCGTCGTTCACCGCCCGCACTCGCTGATGCAAATGATTCTCTTTTGCTGTAAGGTGCAGCCGCTGCCCTTGCCGCCGCGGGCTGTTCCCTTTCCCAGTTGTCGCCCGCCCCGTGTCCACGCCTGTCGAACCGACGGATGTCGCGCATCTGTGCGCGGCCCATTACCGGCCGCTGCACGCCCATGTCCGCCGCAAACTCCCGCAACACAGCGACGCCGATGACGTCGTCCAGGAAACCTGGCTGCGTGTCGTCAAGGTCGCCGCCAGCGGCCTGCTGAACAATGGCCGCGCCTATCTGTACCGCGTTGCCCACAACCTGATCGCCGACCACTACCGGCAACGCCAGCGCCGTCGCGAAGAGGCGTTGGATGACGCGCAGCTGCACGCCATCGCCGATCCTGCACCGCTGCCGGAGCAACGCCTGCTCGACGCCGAACAGCTGCGCCATCTCGATGCAATCATCGCCGCGCTGCCGCCGCGATCACGCCAGGTGTTCCTGCTGGCCCGGGTGGAGCAGATGGCACTGGCCGAGATCGGCCGCCAGCTCGGCATCAGCCGGCAGACCGCGCATGGCCATCTGCTGCGTGCACTGGTCGCCCTGCAGCAGGTACCGGGCGCATGAGCCAGGACGCGATCGCGCGCGAAGCCGCACGCTGGTGGCTGGATGGGCACGACGGTGGCCGCGACGAGAACGCGTTCGACCAGTGGTACCAGGCCGACCCCCGCCATGCTACGCAGTACCAGCATCTGCAACACCTGTGGCAGGCCGGTGCGACGCTGCCCAGCCTGCAGAGGCAACAGCAGCGCAGGCAACGCCGTCGCCTGCGCGAAGCCGGCATTGCGGTTCTGTTGCTGTGCGCGCTGGGTCTCTACAGCCGCCATGTGTCGCCGCCCGTAGCGCAGGTCCTGCGTACGGCCGCTGGCGAGATCCGCGAGGAGACCCTTCGGGATGGCTCGCATATGCTGTTGTCGCCGGGCAGCGAAGTGCATGTGCGCGTCGACGCACAGCGCCGCCAGCTGCAGCTGCAGCGAGGGCAAGCCTGGTTCAAGGTCGCCGCCGATGCCGACCGGCCATTCCAGGTACACACCCCACAGGGCACCGTCACCGCACTGGGAACCGCATTTGATCTGGCCGTGCAGGGCGACAGCAGCGTGGTCACGGTCACCGAACACAGCGTCCGCGTGGAAAGCGGCGCCAGCAGCGTGCAGGCCAGCGAGGGCCAGCAGCTTCGCTTCAATGGAAACACGCCGGCGATCGCGACAGAGGCAGACAGCAGTGTCCTGGCCTGGCGCGAACGGCGCCTGCACTGGGTGTCGGCCCCCCTGGCTGAAGTCACCAGGGGCCTGGACCGTTGGCATGGCGGGCACACGTGGGTCGTCGGCGAGCGCCTGCGCCAGCAGCCGGTCACCCTGCTCGGCAGTGCCGACGGTGCGGCCAGCAACCGCGACCAGCTGGCCACGCAGCTGCATGTGCGCGTGCTGCGTCTCGGCGCGGGCATGCAGCTGTGGTTGCCGCCACGCGGGGAACAGCACGATGCACCCTGACATCGGCCCTGCCACTGCGTCTACCCAGGATGACGACGCTCTGCGTCACCTCCTGGAGCCCCCGATGCTGTGCCACCGCCCCCTTGTCCTCGCCCTGTCGCTGGCCTGTGCCAGCGCGATTCCACTGCTGCCTGCCAGCGCCCAGGCGCAGGCTGCCAGCCGCCACTACGATCTGCCCGCACAGCCGCTGGCGGCCGCGCTGGATGCCTACAGCCGCCTGAGCGGCGTCGATCTGGTGATCGGCGCGGCGCTGCCCGCCGGCCACGCTGCCCCTGCCCTGCGTGGTGATTTCGACGACGCCCAGGCGTTGTCCCGTCTGCTTGCAGGCAGCGGCCTGCGCCCGCGCTTCATTGATGCACGCCGCGCCACCCTGGAACCGGCGCCCGCCGAACCGGGTGATGGCAGCCGTCGCACCGGGCCGCTGCGGGTGCAGGGCGATACCGCGCACGGCCATGCACCGGGCACCGGCGCCAGCCAGTACGTACCGGCCACCCGTGATGGCTTCGCGCCCACGGTCGGCAGCGAGCGCGTGGCGATGGCCGAACGCCAGGAAGGCAACAGCCTGCTGCGTTCGATGCCCGGCACCCACAGCTTCCATTCGCGCAGCCAACCTGGCCTGCAGGTCAACATCCGCGGCATGACCGGTGCCGGCCGGGTCAACACCATGATCGACGGTGTCACCCAGACCTTCCGCAACAATGCCGGGCATGGCTCGGGCGGTCCGTTCGCCTATGTCGATCCCTTCCTGCTGGCCGGTGTGGACGTGCAGCGCGGCGCGGTCGCCGGCGGAGATGGCGCCGGTACGCTGGCCGGCAGTGCCAATTTCCGCACGCTGGATATCGACGATCTGCTCGGTGAGGGGCGCGACTGGGGCCTGCGTGCGGGCTACCGCCACGGCAACAACGGCTACGGCAGTGGCCGTACCTTCGCCGGTGCCTGGCGCCACAGCGAAGAGGGTGGGGACCGCCAGTTCGGCCTGCTGGCCGCCGCCAGCAGCAGCCGCAGCAGCGAATACGCCACCGCACGCGGGCAGAAGAACAGTGCCGACCCGGGCAGCCAGCAGCCCAGCAGCTGGCTGTTGAAAGCGCGCCTGCAGCCGAGTGACCAGCATCGGCTGGACCTGAGCCACATGCGTTACGAAAACGACTTCTACCACAACTACCCGTGGCAGATTTCCGCGCGCAACCAGCGCGCCAGTTACCACTACACGCCCTATTCGCCGTGGATCGACCTGCGTGCGACCTTCGCCAGCAACAAGACCCGGCTGTTCTACCCGCCGGTGGAGGACTCCAGCTACATCGGCCGCCGCACCCACAGCAGCCTGAGCAGCTGGACCGTGGACAACACCAGCCGCTTCGACATCGGTGCACTACAGGCGCGCTGGAACACCGGCATCAAGCACCAATCGGACATCTATGTGGCCGATACGCCCATCCTGCGCGGTGCCAACCCGCAGGGTCGCAGCCAGCTGGACAGTGTGTTCAGCACGCTGGAGCTGCAGTACGACATCTATGCCCTGACCGCAGGACTGCGCCAGGACCGCTTCGGCATCCGTGGTCACATCCCGGCGTGCTCGGATGTGCCCGGCCAGTGCGCGGAGATCAATGGCGGCGACATCGACGTGCGTCGCACAGAGCGCGCACTCAGCCCGAGCCTGGCGGTTTCACTGCAGGCCACCGACTGGCTGCAGCTGTTCGCCGAGGTCTCGCGCACGTCGCGGCCGCCGCGCGTGCAGGAAATGTTCTTCGAGAAGATCCCGCTGGAGGACGCCAGCGTCGCCGACGGCATCGGCGCCAATCCGTTCCTGCGCCGCGAGCGCTCGCGCAACCTGCAGTTCGGCGCCAACCTCAGCACCAACTCGCTGCTGGTCGACGGTGACCTGGCACAACTGCGGGTCACCCGCTTCGACAACCGCATCCGCGACTACATCAAGCCGCAGTACCTGCTGATCGTGCATCCGCCGGAAGTGGAACCGTTCGTGGTGCCGATCGACAGCGATCCGCAGCTCAATGCCTGGACCGATGTGCTGGACGCCGACGACTTCAGCGCCACCACGCGCTGGATGAACCACCCCGGCGTGGTGCGCATGCGCGGCATCGAACTGGAAGCCCATTACGCCAGCGAGCACTACCACGCCACGCTGAGCTGGACCCGCTCGCGCACCAGCGCGCCGGCCATCGAGTTCGTCAACCTGGAAGACATCACTGCCCTGCCCGACCGCTACTGGACGCTGGACGTGGGCGGCCGCTGGTGGCAGCAGCGTGTGCAGGCCGGCCTGCGCGCCGAGTACTCCGGCCCGACCGAGGAAGGCTACGACTTCTTCCAGACCCGCAAGACCGGCGGCACCGGCGTGCTGCTGGACTTCTACGCCAGCTTCAAGCCGCAGGCCAATACAACCCTGTGGCTGAACATCGAAAACCTGCAGAACAAGGCCTATGACAACAATGCCTCGATCGACAGCATCTTCAGTCCGATCCTGGACCGCGGCAACGGCCGTGGCCGCACCGTCTCGATGGGCGTCAATGTGGCGTTCTAGCCGCCACTGGCTGCCGCTGTGCCTGCTCGCGCTCGCGTCGATGGCCAGCGCGCAGCCTATGCCCGGCACGGTGCTGGACCTCGCCAGCGGCCATACCCTGGACGAAGCTGCGTTCGTGAAGCGCGCAGCGAACGCCCCGCGACTGCTGCTGGGCGAACGCCACGACCTGGCCGGTGACCACGCTGCCCAGCGCTGGCTGCTGCACGCGCTGCAGCAGCAGCGTCCACAAGGCGCGCTGGTGCTGGAGATGATTGCCAGCGAACGCCAGCCGCGCCTGCAGCGGGTGCAGCGCTGGCTGGCCAAGGGCAACCCTGCCGACGGTGCGCGCCTGCAGGAGTTGCTGGGCTGGGATTCACGATGGCCGTGGACCGCCTACGGCGGGCTGGTACAGGACGCCACCGCTGCCGGCATCCCCTTGTTCGGCGGCAATCTCGCGCGCGTCGAGGTCAACGCCCGCCTGGCGTCCGCTGATGCAGTGCGGTTCCCGGTGGCCGCCGCCCGCCAACGCCTGTCGGATGTGGTACTGGCCCAGCACGCAGACGCGGCACCGATGCTGGAAGGGATGCTGGCCGTGCAACAGGCCCGCGACACGCGCATGGCACAGGTGCTGACCGCAGCACCCGCACCCGCGTTGCTGGTAGCCGGTCGCTGGCATGTGCTGCGCGGCACCGGGGTGCCGGGCTACCTGTCACCGGATACGCCTGTGCTGGTGATCGCATTGGCTTCGCCGGGTGAAACCGTCGGTGCTGCTGATGCCGATCTGCTGTGGGTGCTGGACGATGAGTGAGCGCGGCCAACACTGGCAGGCGATCGCGATCACCATCGGCCTGCATCTGTTGCCCTTGCTGCTGCTGGTGCATTGGGTCGCGACGCCACCCATGCTGCCGCCACCGGAACAGGACGTGCGCATCAGCCTGCGCCTGCTGGCACCGGCCACGCCGCCGCAGCCGGTTGAGGAACGCCAGGCCGATACCCCCAGCCAGGCACAACAGGCACGCGCATCGCAAGCCACGAAATCGCCTCCGCCGCCCACGCCCACCGCTGCACGCGAGGGTGAACTGGCTGCCAGCGAGATCGGCGGCCGTGGCCGGCAACCGCTGCCGGTCGCCCCGCCTGCGGCCGCGACCGATGCAAGTCCCGCACCGGCATCGATCACGGCCGCGCCGCCCGCTCCAGACGCGCCACCGGCGGACTTCCAGGCCGGCGCCGCCAGCGACCAGTGGGAAGCCCGCCTGATGGCGCGGCTGGAGCGATACCGCTACTACCCCGCCGCCGCACGCTCGCGCCGGCAGCAGGGCACTGCCTGGGTCAGGGCCAGCATCGACCGCGAAGGTCGCCTGCTGGCGCTGCGGCTGGAGCAGTCCAGTGGCCAGCCGATGCTCGATGACGCTGCGCTGCAGACCTTCCGTCGCGCGCAGCCGCTGCCGCCCATTCCCGATGAACTGAAGGCACCGCAGGAACTGGTGGTGCCGGTGGAGTACTACCTGCGCTAGACGGTCCACGCCTCCGCTTCGATGTCGGGGATTGCGAGGCAGTCTGCGACCTCAACTCCGGTTGAGGTCAAATGGAACTGGCGCAACAGAGTAGTCCGCCATGCGCAACGATCGCGCCCATTTGTAGAGCCGAGCCCATGCTCGGCTGCCGTTCGCGTGGAGCATCCGAGCATGGGCTCGGCTCTACAGATTCGTGGTCACGTCCACGCTGGGTCTGCCGTGAAATCAATGGTCAACCAGAACGTGCTGCCCCGCGCATCCAGCCGCACCGCAATCTCGTCACGCATCGCATCGACCTCGCCCACTGAACCCAGCGGCGTGGCCGGGTCGGCCAGCACGTGGATTTCGATGAAGCGCATCCGCCCCATCTTCGCCACATGGCTGGTGAAACCGGCATAGCCACGCTCGGCGACGAACGCCTGCATCACCCGCTGCACGCGCCGGTCCAGATCATCCGGTGCCACCTGCAGCACTTCGCGCATGGCCTTCCACGCGCTGCGCGCCGGCACCGGCAGCACCGCCAGGCTGATCAACGCCAGCACGATCGAATCCAGGTACGGCACCCAGTGGTGCCACTCGCCACCGTGCAGGACCAGCGCCAACACGAAGGCCAGCACCACCGCCAGGCTCATCAACCCACCCAGCAACCAGCCCCGTACATCCAGCCACAACAGCGCGGAGCGCAGATGCCGCGCCCGCTGCGCGACGAACGCCGCCATCGCCAGGTTGCTGGCACTCAGCAATGCCGCCCACCACAGCGCGGGCCCGAATTTCACTTCGTGCCCGCCCGTGGTCAAACCGATCACCGCGTTGGCCAGCGCGTACACGCAGGCCAGCGACAGGATCACCCCGCCCAGCGCCTCGACCATCGGCTCCAGGTGCCAGTAGCCGTACTGGAAGCGCGGGCTCTGTTCCCGCGCAACCAGCCGCAGCACCGACAACGACACCAGGGTCATGGCAACGTCGACCAGGCTGTACACGCCGTCGAACAGGATGGCCTGCGATCCCACCAGCAGGCCACCGATGAAGCCGACCGCGCTGACCGCCAGGGTGACCCCGATCGAGAACGTCAGGATGCGTTGCTCGCGCGCGGTATCCATCGTTCGCCGAACGGCCGACCGTTGCCGGTCAGGCCTTCAGCACCTCCACCTTGTACGAAACCGCATCCCCCTCCTGCTCGATGATGAGCCCGTGCACGTCCGACTCGAAGCCCGGGAAACGCGCATTCTGCTCGCGGGCGATGCGCAGCGACTGGATGATCGGCTCGTCGCTGTCACCAAAACGCTCACCCGGCATGATGGTCGGGATGCCCGGCGGGTACGGCACCAGCATGGTCGCCGCAATGCGGCCACTGATCTGCTCGATGTC
The DNA here is from genome assembly GCF_000020665.1 of Stenotrophomonas maltophilia R551-3. Taxonomy (NCBI): domain Bacteria; kingdom Pseudomonadati; phylum Pseudomonadota; class Gammaproteobacteria; order Lysobacterales; family Lysobacteraceae; genus Stenotrophomonas; species Stenotrophomonas maltophilia. The sequence goes on from NC_011071.1 coordinate 2,691,684, forward strand.
GACCCGCTCGATCTCGCCCTTGACCAGGTGGTTGTAGGCATCGGCCGGGGTCATCACCGGCGTCGGCAGATCCACATACATCTCACGCATCACCTTGGCCACGGCAAATTCCTGGTTGAACGCATGCAGCGCGTCGCAGAGGTCACGCAGGCCCCAACCGGCGTAGGCATTCGGATAGTCGGCAGCCAGCGTCGGCAGTGCCTGGCTCAGCGGCGCATTGCGGTCGTAGAGTTCCTTGAACGCCATCAGCTCGGTGACCAGGGTGCTCCACTTGCCCTTGGTGATGCCCATCGAGAACAGGAACAGCACCGAGTACAGATTGGTCTTTTCCACGGTGATGCCGCGGCCCCACAGGAACTTGCTAAGCACCGCTGCCGGAATGCCAAGCTTGCCCATGCTGCCGTCCATCGCCAGGCCCGGGGTCAGCAGGGTCACCTTGATCGGGTCGATCAGCACATAGTCGTCGACCAGGTTCTCGAAGCCATGCCAGTGCGCATCCGGCTGCAGGTACCACTCCTCGCGCTTGGCCACCAGCGGCGCCGGCGTATCGCCCTTGTCCAGACTGCGCTCGACCTGGGTCGGCTGCCACACGCTGAACCACCAGTCGTCGCGACCGAGGTCATCGCGCACGTGCAGCATCGCGCGGCGGAAGGCGATGGCTTCGTCATGCATTTCCTGTACGAGCGAGCGGCCGGCATCGCCTTCCATCATCTTCGACGCCACATCACAGGCCGCGATCACCCCGTAGTGCGGGCTGGTCGAGGTGTGCATCATGAACGACTCGTTGAAGCGCTCGGCATCCAGGTTGCGCTGCGCCGAATTGCGCACGTGGATCATCGACGCCTGCGAGAACGCAGCCAGCAGCTTGTGGGTGGAATGCGTGGTGAAGATGATCGCATCCTGCTCACGCGGCTTGCCCTTGGCCATGCCGTAATGGTTCTCGTAGAACGGATGGAACGCAGCATAGGCGTACCACGCTTCGTCGAAATGCAGGAAATCGACCGCGCTGCCGATCTCGTCGGCGATCTTCTCGGCGTTGTAGCACAGGCCGTCGTAGGTCGAGTTGGTGACCACCGCAATGCGCGGCTTGGAGCCGGCCTTGTAAGCCTGGCTGGCCAGCGGGTTGGCGGCGATGCGCTGCTGCAGCGACTCCGGCGTGAACTGGTCCAGGCTGATCGGGCCGATGATGCCGTGCGCGTTGCGGCTGGGGGTGAAGTACACCGGTACCGCACCGGTCATGATCAGCGCGTGCAGCAGCGACTTGTGACAGTTGCGGTCGACGAACACCACGTCGCCGCGGGCCACCGTACCGTGCCAGACGATCTTGTTGGCAGTGGGGGTGCCGTTGGTGACGAAGAAGGTATGGTCGGCACCGAAATTGCGTGCGGCCTCGTTCTCGGCGTCCTTGATCGGGCCGGTGTGATCGAGCAGCGAACCCAGCTCCGGCACCGAGATCGACAGATCGCTGCGCAGGGTGTTCTCGCCGTAGAACTGATGGAATGCACGGCCGACCGGCGACTTGGTGAACGCCACGCCGCCGGCATGGCCGGGCGTGTGCCAGGAGTAGTTCGACTCGGCCGCATGGTGGATCAGTGCCTTGAAGAACGGCGGCAGCAGGTTCTTCATGTAGTCTTCGGCCGCGCGCATCACCTGCCGCGAGATGAAGCTCTTGGTATCTTCAAACAGGAAGATGAAGCCGTGGATGTACTTGAGCAGCTTGCTCGGCACTTTCTCGATGGTGCGGCGCTCGCCGTACAGGAACACCGGCAGGTTGGCGCGGCGCGCACTCTGCTCGCGCAGGAAGGCGGTGAGGCGCTGGAACTCGCCATCCACTTCCTCGCTGCCATCGATCGAGATCAGCACCGCGGAGGCTGCCACGTAGGTGCGGGCACCGGCGCGGGCATCATCCAGGTTCAGGCCGCACAGCACGCGCTGGTCGTTGCTGCGCAGCTCCTCCACCAGGGCGCGGATCAGGATGCCGCCGATGCGCGGCGACTCGTAGTCGTTGTCGATGACAATGACCGGATAGTCCAGGGACTTGAAGTACACGTTGATTCTCCTTGTCTAACTCATGAACGCTGGGCGCCGGCGCTGATGGCCGATGCCTCGCGGGCGCGCTGCCGCTGCTGGCGGCGCTCCTCGCTGAAGAAGGGATAGAACACGGTGATGAACAGCACGAACAGGAAGGCGTACTGCACGATGGTTCCCGACGAGCCGTAGATCGCCCACAGGCAGTACACGACGGTCAGGCTGGTCAGGGTCCAGAACGCACCGGTGTGGACGAGGGTGTGCGAACGTTCGACCACGAAGTAGCAGGCCACGCACGAGTAGATGTAGGGCAGCAGGGTCAGCACCACTGCCGCCGATGTGATCACGTCGAACTGGGCCGACGCGGTTTCCGAGGTGGAGGTGACCAGCACCGCCAGGGTCATCAGCACCGCCACGATCAGCACGCCCTTGACCGGCACGTCGTCCTTGTTGGTCTTGCTGAAGATGCTCGGGAACAGGCCATCATCGGAGGCCGCCTTGGCACTCTGTGCGGTCAGCAGGATCCAGCCGCCCAGCGAACCGGCAGCGCCGATGAAGGCGCACAGGCTCACCAGCGCACCGCCCCAGCCACCGACGGCCTTGGCGGCAGCCAGTGCGAACGGGGCATCAGAGGTCTGCAGCTCGCCATTGGGCACCATGCCCATGATCACCGAGGAGCTTGCGATGTAGGCGATGGCGGCCAGGAACACGCCGGCCAGGGTGGCGCGGGCCACGTTCTTTTCCGGGTTCTCCACCACGCCGGCGGTGACCGAAGCGGATTCGACGCCGATGAAGGCCCACAGGGTCAGTGCCGCGGCACTGGAGATCGCGCCGAAGTTCGACTCGCCGGACACGTTGTAGGCGCCCTTGAAGATGTCGGCATCGAAGAAGAACCAGCCGAAGATGGCGATGCCCAGGATCGGTACCAGGGCGAAGCTGGTGGTGACCGTCTGCACGCGGCTGACGAAGGCCGGGCCGATCATGTTGGCGAAACTCAATGCCCATACGAGGATCAGCACCGCGATGCAGCGCACCAGCGGCTCGGACAGGATCGGGAAGAAGTAACTGAAATAGCCCACCGCCGCGATCGGAATGGCGACGTTGCCGATCCAGTTGGCGAACCAGTAGATGGTGTTGGTCTGGAAGCCCATGTACGGGCCGAACCAGTCACGTGCGTAGGCATAGGGACCGCCCGCCTTGGGTGCCAGCTTGCCCAGCTTGGCGAAAACGAAGGCCAGCAGCAGCGCACCGGCGGTGGTGATCAGCCAGCCCCAGATCGAGGCGGTGCCGATCTTGGCCAGACTGGACGGCAACAGGAACACGCCTGAGCCCATCATGTTGCCGGCGACGAGGAAGGTGGCTCCGACCACCCCGATTTTCTTTGCTTCTGCCATGACAATCTCCTGTACTGGCATGAGCCCGGTACAACCGGGCGTGGGGACGGTTACGCTGGCGTACGACCGCTTGCGCCTATTTGATGAAGTTGTATTGCAGGCTGCCCTGCACCCGGACCGTGTCGCCGCGCGCGCCGCTCTGCTGTTCCAGGCGCCCGTACAGCAGCTCCATGCCCATCGTCCACGACGGTGCCGGGCTCCAGATCAGGTTGAACACGCCGTAGCGGCTCTGACGGAATGCGTCGGCCGCCAATGCGGCATTCCGCTCCAGGGTCAGCTGGCCGAAGATCAGGTTCGAACGCCACAGCTCGGACCAGTAGTGGGTGTAGCCAACGAATCCACCGTGCAGGTCCAGCGCATCAAGGCGGCCATCGGCACCGACCACCGCGTCCAGTCCGGAGCCGGTCAGGTCGGCGGTGTAACGGCTGAGGCCGCGCCCGCCGAGGGCACCGAACAGCAGCAGGTCGCGCTCGCCCACCGAGGCCGAACCGCTGAGTTGCAGGCCACCGGCCATACGCCGGTCGCGCTCGCCATCGCCGTCATAGGCCAGGCTGCGTGCCACCGCGCCCAACTGCAGGTGGCCCCAGTCGCGCTCCATGCGCGCGGTCACCGTCACGTCGGGCAGGCGGTTCACTGCCGCTCGCTCATCGCTGGCACCGGCAAGTTCGGTCTTCGGATCTTCGGCGGCGACGGTCAAGGTGTTGCCCTTGCCCATCGCGAAACTGTGGTGGATGCCTGCCACCAGCAGGTAGCCGGCACCGCCGGGACCTGCGAAATCCAATGTATCGGGCAGGCTGTCCGGATCCATGAAGCTGGAGTAGCCGTAACCGGCGTAGGTATTGCCGAGCTGACCATAGGCATGGCGCAGCCGGAATTCGTAGCCGTCACTACTGCCGAAGAAGTCGTTCTCCAGGTAGAAGCGCAGGTTGCCGTGCGTGGTCGGACGCCGCGCCTCGAAGCTGAAGCGGGTCTGCTTGGCGTGGATGTTGAAGTTCGAGACATCACGATGACTGCCGCCCACCGGCATCGACGAAGGAATGAACTGGTCCTCATCGCCCGCTGCACGCGAATCGGCGATGGCATCGAGCTTGGCGTAGCCACCGATGCGGATCACAGTATCGGTGCCGGGAATGGCGAAGAAGCCCTTCAGATCGGGATCGGTCGGACCCGCTGCGCTGTCGGGACGCGACGCAGCGGTGGATGGATCGGCCACCGATTCGCGAAGTGGCAACACCGGCGGCGCCACGCCCGGCACCTGGGTGGGGTGCAGCAGGTTGGCACTACCGGTGGGCGCGATCTCGGGCGCTGGCAGCGGTGCGCTGGCGGGTACAGCAACCCCATCATGCCGCTCGAGACGGTCCAAGCGCTGCTGCATGCCTTCAAGTGCCTGCCGCATGGCCGTGATCTCACGGCGCAAGGCCTGCGCATCCTCCCGGCCATCCTGCTGCGCATACGCCGGTGTGATCGCCAACGCGGTCAAACAGGCCAGACTCACTACCGCCAAGCGCATTGCATCCTCCCTGGACAAACACTTGCAGCGCGATGGCGGGACGCACGCATGCGCCACTCCGGCCTCACGTTGCCGTTGCTCGAAATGCGGATACCGCGTTGACGACACCAGTCAGCCTGCACATCGCAGGCCGCAGGACGATGACACTGTCCTGCCCGCACCAATGTCGACCCCAACAAGGCCGCGCTGCCAGAGAGGTGGCGACCGCAGCGGTCTGGGTAACAAGCACGGGGTGAGATTGTCGTGAATGGCTGTGCCGGCTGACCCCGATCAGGGCGTGGCGAGCGCGGCATCCATCGCGCGTTGACGCTGTATTCCATGCCTCACAGGCTAATTTGCCTGTCGTTTTTGGCCTTGATTGGAATCAAAGCGCAAGGCTTGATGTCAGTCACTATTCAGACGTGATGACGAACAAGTCATGCGCAGGCCGCAACGTCCGTTTTGATCACGAAAAGCAACAGGCCCGCATGCTGCCATGCGGGCCTGTGGGTCATTCGAGATGAGAGTCGCGACTCAGCGCGGGCCCAGCACCGTCTGCAGGTCGGCCCCCTGCGGCAGGCCCGCGCGACGCTGCACCTGACCCTGCGCATCCTGGAACAGGATGCCCGGCGTGCCCTGGAAGCCCATTTCCAGCATCAGCACCTGGTTCGCGTCGAGCTTGCCAGCGATCTCGCGACTGATGCTCGGCAGCGGCTTGATGCCGCCACGATCGAACTCATGTTCATTCTGCAGCAGCGCTGCACTCGGGTCCCGCGCAGCGAGGATGGCTGCCGCCTTGGCCGGACTGTCTTCGCGGATCACGCCGACCATGATGTGACGCAGCTGGACCTTGCCCGCATCGACCCACGGCCGCGCCGCTTCCCAGAACTTGTGGCAGTACGGGCAGTTGGCATCGCTGAAGGTGTAGACCACGCGCGGTGCATCAGCCTTGCCATCGCGCACCCATGCACTGGCCTCCAGCTTGGTCCACATCTTGGCCGACATTGGTTGCGCAACCAGCTTCTCGACGGCCTCGGCGGCCACATCGTTGCCCTCGGCATCGAACAGGCTGCCAACCAGTACGTGCTTGCCATCGGCAGTGACGTAGGCCGCGGCCGGCTGCTGGCCGCCGACCACGCCGGCAAAGCCGCGCAGGCCGCCCGGTGCGTCGAATTCGGCAACGACCTCGAAGCCATGCTTCTCGATGCCCTTCAGCACAGCCGGGCGGTCGCCCTTGACGGCGGAGACCGCAGCACTTGCTGCCGGTGCCGCGGCAGTCTTGCCCGGCGGTGTCTGTGCCTGGCTGCAGGCGGCCAACGCCAGCATGACCGGCAGCAACAGCACCGCAGGAACGGTGCGCAGGGAAGTCGACAACATGGGAACTCCGTAGTGAGATGCCCGCGCAGGCTACCGCAGCCGGCGCAGTTTGTGTTCAAGACCCGCTGCAGTCAGTTCGCCGAGGTGCAGTTCGCGCAGGCGTCCTTCGGCATCGAAGAAGAGGGTCGATGGGTAGGCCTGCACGCCGAGCACGGTGGATGCTGCAGCGTCATCGTCCAGCAACACGTTGCCGAGCATGAGTCGCTCGCCAGCGATGAAACCCTGGACCTCGCCCAGGGTTTCGCCCTGGTTGAGGAACACGAACTGCACATCCGCGTGTGCCTGCTGTGCGGCCGCCAGCACCGGCATCTCGCGCCGGCAGGGCCCGCACCAGGTCGCCCAGAGATTCAGCACCAGCGGTTTTCCCCGGAACTGCTGCAGATCAACCTTCCCGCCCTGAAGATCAGCCACCTGCAACGTCGGCAGCGGCATCTGCCGTTCCTGCCAGGCGGACAGCATCTGGCTGCCGCCCGCCCATAGCAGCACACCCATCAATGCGCCGACCAGAACAGGCGCACGCAGGGCGCGCCAACGCCGCAACCGCCACAGCCCCCACGCCAGTCCGGCAACAAGCACTACCGGCAGGTGATAGCCGCCGTCTGCGATCTGCAGAATGCTCCAGGGCGCTTCGCGATACAGGGCAAGGTTCAAGGCGACGAAACTGATGCGGCCACAAAGCAGGCCAATCAGCAACATGTCCAGCACCATGCTTGCCGCCGAGGGCAGCGGCCCCCCGTCCTTCCGGCGTGGCCATAAATGGGCCACGGCCATCGCCAGCAGCACGCACGCGAGAATCAATACCACCGGCATCGGTACCGGCCCAACACTCGACATCAGCTCACCTGCTCATTCGTCCACTGGCTGCATGGTCGAAGGGTCGCGCCCACGTTGCAAGCGCGACATCTGATCAGGTGCTAAGCCGCACTGCGTCCCAACTGCAGTGCCGAGGGGACCTGCAGGCCGCGCAGGCTGCCCGCCACCGATGGCATCAACGGCCGCTCACGCCGCTTGCTGTTGACGTGGCGGCGATAATTGGCCGGCGTCATGCCAACGATGCGCAGGAACAGGCGTCGGAAAGCACTCTGATCCGCGTAGCCCACGCCCCAGGCCACTTCATCGATACCTGCCCCCTGCTGGAGCAGGGTCTGTGCCTTGGCGATGCGCAACCGCTGGCAGTATTCGATGGGGCGCAGCCCCGTGGCCCGCAGGAATCGCCGCTGCAGCGTCCGCGGCTCCAGCCCGGCGATCTCGCAGATCGCGGCGAGAGTGGCGCCGCGTGCTGCTGTGGTGTGCAGCCAGCGCTGCGCTTTCAGCACATCACGATCGCCATGGGCGAAATTGGCGCTGAAACGCTCCAGATCCTGCTGGATCGTCGCCGGCACGGTGATCCCCAACTGCTGCGCCACCGCGCTGGCCACGCCCTGCCCGTGCAACCGATACAGCAGGCGCAGCCCCAGGAAGCGCCAGGCCTGCGAACCGCCGACGGTCAGCAGATCGCCATCATCGACCAGTGCACGTTCACTCGGCACCCAGCTGGCGGCCTGTGCCTGCAGGCCGGGGTGCCGCGCCAGATCAGGTCCGCTGACGGTACGCCCGGCCAGCAATCCGGCGCGGGCCAGTACGCTGACACCATCACTGGCGGCGGCCAGCAGGCTGCCGCCGTCGTAATGAGCCCGCAACCAGTCCAGCAGGATCTCGTCGGCACGCAGGCAGGCGCCGGGGCTGATCTGGCCCGGCACCGCGATTACCGCGGGAATGGCGGCGTCGAGCATTTCCGCACCGGCAATGCGATGCACGCCGGTCTGGCTGGCTGGCACGATCCAGCGGGTAACCAGCACGCGCTTGAACGGCCGGCGCTGCTGCTGGGCCAGGCGATTGGCCACGTGCGCCATCTCGGCCAGCACCGAGGCGGCCGAGGGATCGCCTCCCGGGTACTCGACCACCGCGACCTCGACGAATCCTTCGTTCCTGAATCCTTCCACAGACCACCTCCTCGGTTCGTTGCAGGCCATCGAATGGCCGGTTCAGGCGAAGGGTAGGAACTGGTCCAACGGCAGGGCTATGAAGAAAGTTGCAAAGTGCGCTGAATACGCGTCTCGGGACGAAGTCTTGACTCTTGACCAGACTCAAGGCTTCACAATGTCCGGCAGCACCCGCAGGAATCCGCCATGAACATTGGACAACTGGCCCGCCAGGCTGGCGTGCCCATCGATACGGTCCGCTACTACGAGCGCCAGCAGCTGCTGCCCACCGCCGCACGTTCGGCCGGTGGCTACCGCATCTTCGGTGAGCAGGACCTGCGCCGGCTGCGCTTCATCCGCCGGGCCAAATCACTGGGCTTCAGCCTGGAAGAAATCGGCGAGCTGCTCGCGCTCAGTGATCGCCACCAGCAGGACATGGGCAGCGTCCGCGACACGGCCCAGGCACGCCTGCTGGATATCGCGCAGCGGATGGCCGAACTGCAGCGCATGCACAACGCGCTGTCACAACTGGTCGATGCCTGCCCGGGGCACGGCACGCTGGATCAATGCCCGATCCTGGCCGCGCTGACCGACGACACTGCATGAGCCCAGGCGAGCGACATCCACGTCGCAATCGACGTGAAGAAAAGTGCAACAAATGCTTGCCAACCCCCTGGGGCAAGGCTATTATTTCGCTCCTCAGCGACGTGGGGCCATAGCTCAGCTGGGAGAGCGCCTGCATGGCATGCAGGAGGTCAGCGGTTCGATCCCGCTTGGCTCCACCAATCTTTCGGCATTAGGCCGTCGAAAGGTCGCTAAAGAACATTGATGAGAATTGCGTCCCCATCGTCTAGAGGCCTAGGACATCACCCTTTCACGGTGGCGACCGGGGTTCGAATCCCCGTGGGGACGCCACTCATCACGAACAACGAGGACCCGGCCGATAACCGGGTCTTTTTTGTTCACCGTCCACCGGCATTCAGGTTGTGGCGTTGCGGTTCCCCTGCCCTCGTGGCTACGGTTGATCCGGAACGAAAAAAGCTTAAAAAAAGCTTCCACAAATGTGAACACGCAGGTATGATGGGCGGCTCGGTAACACGGGGCCATAGCTCAGCTGGGAGAGCGCCTGCATGGCATGCAGGAGGTCAGCGGTTCGATCCCGCTTGGCTCCACCACTTTCGACATTAGGCCGTCGAAGGTTTTACAACTTGAAGTTTTTCGTGCGTCCCCATCGTCTAGAGGCCTAGGACATCACCCTTTCACGGTGGCGACCGGGGTTCGAATCCCCGTGGGGACGCCAGTTTCAAACGGACTCTGCTCCCAGCAGAAATCCGATGTTTCATGGGGCCATAGCTCAGCTGGGAGAGCGCCTGCATGGCATGCAGGAGGTCAGCGGTTCGATCCCGCTTGGCTCCACCACTTCGACATTAGGCCGTCGAAGAATCTACAACTTGAAGTTTTCGTGCGTCCCCATCGTCTAGAGGCCTAGGACATCACCCTTTCACGGTGGCGACCGGGGTTCGAATCCCCGTGGGGACGCCAATTCTTGAAAACCCCGGTTTCGACCGGGGTTTTTCTTTGACTGCGATCTGCTGGCGGAACGCATCCACGCATGGCGTGGATCTACCCCGACTCTGCAGTAGATCCATGCCATGTGTGGATGGAAAACGCTGGACTGCGCCTCAGAACCGCCGATACATGCCGATCGATGCCGGTGCCGTTGGTGCAAAACCGAACTGCGCGTACAGCCGATGCGCCTCGCCATCGGCCAACAGGCTTACATAGGCCGACGGCGGCAGGTTGCCCTGCATCCACTCGCTCAGGCGCCGCATCACTTCCTTGCCCAGGCCCTGCCCCTGCAGGCGCGGCAACACCGCGATATCGCAGACCTGAAGGTGGCATCCGCCATCACCAACGATCCGCCCCATCGCCACCAGCTCGTTGCCCTGGTAGGCACACACGCCGAACAGGGTATTGGGCAGCGCACGCTCCGCGGCCTCCGCGGTCTTGGCACTCAGGCCGGCCAGCACGCGCAACTGGCAGTAGCCCTCGACGGTTGGTACAGCCTCGCGGAACTGGCAAGTGGCGGAATCATTCATGCGGTATCTCCCTATAGGTCGGGCTATCCTGCCGCATCCCCGTCGCACTTGCTGCGATCCATCCCGGCAGATTCCCCATGTGCTATTCCGCCCTGATCCGCGCCGACTACGCCAAGCTGGTGCGGGAGTTCGGCGCCATCCTGTCGCTGGAAGAATTCGCGGAGCTGTACGCGCACGATCCGGGCAAGAAGCGACCGAAGACACCCAAGGCGATGGATGACGGCTTCGCTGCTGCACGCACCGAGCAGGGCCGCGACATCGTGGCGAAGATCCAGCAGTGGCATGCGCAGGAGCAGCGCGAACTGGAAGCGGATCTGACCCGCCAGCGCGAGCGGCGCGATGTCGCCAACGCCACTCTGGCGACCCGCCCTACCCAGAAAGCACGCAACGACCTGCGCGTGGCCGGCAACCGCATCGAGCGCGCGCAAGCCCGGCTTGAAGACCTGCACCGGGTGCAACTGCTGCCACGCGACAACAGGATTTTCCCTGGCACCTATGCGCCGGTGATGATCAGCGAGAACGGCAAGCGGGTGATCAAGCCGATGCGCTACCAGTGCCGGCTTCCCGACAAGCCCGCACGCAACGATGTGCTCTACCCCGGTACCTACAACGCGCGGCGCGACAGCCTGGAAGGCTACTGGCGTGGTGCGTTCGGCCTGCGCCACGGCGTGGTGGTGGTGCAGGCGTTCTACGAGCACGTGCCGCGCCATGCCATCGCGGGACGCACGCTCGGCGCAGACGAGAAGGAACAGGACGTGGTGCTGGAGTTCCGTCCCGATCCACCGCGCGACCTGCTGCTGGCCTGCCTGTGGGCGGAATGGGAGGGCCCGGAGGGCCGCCTGCTGTCATTCGCCACCATCACCGACACACCGCCCGGCGACGTTGCTGCGGCTGGCCATGATCGCGGCGTGGTACCTATCCGCAAGGAATTCCTCGATGCCTGGCTCAATCCCGATCCGGACGACCTGGCGCGGCAGTACCGAATTCTCGACGACCGCGAGGACATCCGCTACGTGTATGAGGAAGTCGCCTGAGCGGCGCGGCTCAGGCCTTCGCGCTGGAACGACCCACCGCGCGCGCCAGCGCACGGCTCAGATCCGCCGACAGGTACGGCTTGACCAGCAGCACACCGGCCAGCATCGACTCCGGCAACTGCTCGGCCAGCATTCCCGTGGCCAGCACGAACGGCACGCCGCGCGCCGTCAGCGCAGCTGCGACCGGCTCGCTGGTTTCATTGCGGGCAAGGCGATAGTCCAGCAGCGCCACGTCCGGCGCCGAATCTTCCAGCAGGCGCAGCGCTTCGGCCACGCCCGCCGCCAACCCGACCACAGTCGCGCCGGCATGCACCAGCTGCATCTGCAGCAAGGCAGCACTCATCTCGTCGTTCTCGACCACCAGCACCCTCAGGTCCTGCAACACTGTCATCGGCTACCGCTCCTGGAGGCATACATGCGGCCGCAGTATAGCCACCATGGGGTCGAAGCCGACAGGATGCGCCCCGATCGCCCCTCCCCCTATGAAAGCCCTGCCGACCTCGGTTACACTCGCACGCTGCCTGCCGGTGTGGCGGAATGGTATACGCAGCTGACTCAAAATCAGCCGGGGGTGACCCCATGAAGGTTCGAGTCCTTTCACCGGCACCACTGCATCAAAGGCCAGGTCCCCGACCTGGCCTTTTTGCATTTCCGGGTTTGGAACGCCGACACTGGCAACAATGCCCGCCCCTTTGCACCCCTCGCTTCCCGACACCCCGCCCACGCGCCTGCGCTCGTTGCGGCCGGATGATGCTGTCGCCTGGTCGCGCTATCTTTCGCAGCCCGGCGTAACCGAACACACCAGCTGGGGTGACGTTTCTCCAGAAGCACTACGCCACCTGATCAACAGCTATACAGCCTCGCCGGTCGACCGGCGCTGGGCACTGGTCGATGCAGACAACCTGCTGATCGGCACCGTAGGCCTGAACGGAATCGATCTTCAGCATCGCCGCGCCGAGCTCGCGTATGATCTCGATCCCCGCTGGCATGGACAGGGACTGGCCACGAACGCGGCGCGCGCCGTACTGGCCTGGGGCTGTACCACACTGGCGCTCGTCCGCATCCAGGCCACGGTACTGGACAGCAATACCCGTTCGATCGCCGTGCTGGAACGCATCGGCATGCAGCGCGAGGGACTGCTCCGCGCCTATCGCCAGGTCCGCGGCCAGACCGCTGACTACTGGATGTACGCACACATCGAGAACACCGCGTCATCGTGCTGAAACACAACGGCAACCACTGACAACGTTGCCAATGGACGCAGCGCACACTTTTCTTGCAAGCCTCACGTGCATCTGCCTATCTTGAGGGCAGCCGGACCTGGGGGCGGGGGAATGCATGACGTTGCGTGCTGCACTGTTTTTTCTGGTCACGCACGCGCTTGTCATTGCTCTGATCGGCCCTCAGGACCCGATAGGCTCCTTCCTGCTGTTGATGGCTGCCCCCCTTCTGGCGGCGCTGGCATGTGTGCGGCGTGCCCGCGACAGCCGGGCCGCCTGCAAGTGGCGGCTGCTCGGCTTCGCCGTCGGCCTGTTCTCGATCGCCCTGCTGGCCCAGCTGTACCGCATCGCGGATGGCGGCGGGCAGGCACAGATGCCACTGTCGTCGCTGATCCTCTACGTGTTCTACCGGATACCGCTGACCTACGTGGCGGCCAGCCCTGGGGGCGGCAACCGCTACGTGCCCGCCGTGGACCTGTCGATCATTGCCGTGCTCTGGCTGCTGTACTACGTGCACACGCGGGCGCTGGTGCACCTGGATGCAGCCCTGTGGATGCAGGGTCTGAACGCGATGAGCACCGTGCAGAACGGTCTCGTATTCTGCTTCGCGCTGATCCGCTTCCTGGCCGAAGACAATGCCGATCGGCGTGACTTCTTCCGTACCCTGACGACCTATGCGCTGGGTTATTTTCTACTCGCGTTCTACATCAATCACTACCAGCCCCAGGTGCCCGACGGCGGCTGGGGTGACCTGTTGATCAGTGGCCTGTTCGTACTGCTCGCAGTGATGGCAGGCAGCCCATGGCGGCCGCCCGCGGTAGCGGTATCGCGCAATCTGCGCCGTGTCGTCGATGCTGGTGTTCCATTGATGCTGCCCCTGTTGCTGATGATGGTGGCACTGCTGGTCTCACGCCTGCATCCAACACTGGCAATCGTCGGCTTCATCGGCGCCATGCTCGGCTATGCATTACGCAGCGTGCTGACCCAGGTCGAGATCCAGCGCCAGCGTGACGAACTGGAAGCACTGGCTCGACGCGATCCATTGACCGGGTTGGGCAACCGGCGCAACTTCGACGAATCACTCGGCAGCGCCCATCGCCGCGCACGCCGCCAAGGGCTGGGCCTGGCCGTGCTGATGATCGACATCGACCACTTCAAGCGGCTCAATGACACCTATGGCCACCCGGAAGGTGACCGCCGGCTGCGCGCGGTCGCCGGGATCCTTGATGGTTGCCTGCAACGCGGTGACGACCTGCTGGCCCGTTATGGCGGCGAAGAGTTCATCGCCGCCCTGCCCTCGCCCGATATCACCCATGCCCTGAGCCTGGGCGAACGGTTGCGCGCGGCAGTCGAAACCGCCGGCCTGCCGGCGGCCGAAGCCGTCGTCACCATCAGCATCGGCGTAGCCTGGCAGGCCGCCCGCGAGAACGGCGATCCGCGCGACCTGGTCGACCGCGCCGACCAGGCCCTGTACCGGGCCAAGCACGCCGGGCGCAACCGTGTGCACGGCGCCCCGGCCGCCACGGCCGGGAGCGAACGGCCCGACCGGCGCGCCTAGACCGCGCGCAGCACCGCTGCCCCGTGCAGATGCCCGGCCGCACCCTGCACGCGGAAACCGGCCACGGTGTGCAGCAGTTGCGCCGACTGCTCCTCCATGCTGCGCGCCGCCGCCGACGCCTCCTCGACCAGCGCTGCGTTCTGCTGGGTGCCCTGGTCAATCAGGTCGACCGCATGGTTCATCTGCTGGATGTCGTCGCTCTGCTGCTGCGCGGCGGTACTGATCTCGGTCATCAGATCGCTGACCCGACGCACGTTGACCACGATCTCGTCCATGGTCCGGCCGGCACTCTCGACCTGCGCGGTACCGGCGCCTACGTTGGCGACCGACTCGTCGATCAGATGCTTGATCTCCTTGGCCGCGCTGGCCGAACGCTGCGACAGCTCGCGGATCTCGGTGGCGACCACGGCAAAGCCACGGCCGTGCTCGCCGGCACGTGCAGCCTCCACCGCTGCATTGAGCGCCAGGATGTTGGTCTGGAAGGCGATCCCGTCGATCACGCCGATGATATCGACGATGCGCCGCGACGAGGTGTTGATCACCGCCATGGTCTCGACCACTTCATGCACCACGTTGCCGCCCTTCGCCGCGACATCGGCAGCGCCGCCGGCAAGCTGGCTGGCCTGCCGCGCATTGGTGGCAGTGCGCTGCACGGTCTCGGCCAGCCCCTTCATCGACACCGCGGTTTCCTCCAGCGAGGCCGCCTGCTGCTCGGTGCGCTGCGACAGGTCGCTGTTGCCCTGCGCGATCTCGGTCGCGCCCACCGCGATGGTGTCGGCGGCGAACTTGATCTGGCCGATGATGGCCGCCATCGCCTCGACCAGCGAGTTCACACCCTCGCACAGCTCAGCGATCGGGCCACGCTTGTCGGCCGTGGCCACGCGCTGGGTCAGATCGCCGCCCTTGGCTGCTGCCACCACTTCACGGGTCTGCGCCACCGCCCGCTGCATGGCCTGGTTTTCATGTACCTGCGCGGTGATGTCCGTAGCGTATTTGACGACCTTGAACGGCTTCCCGTTGAGGTCAAGGATCGGGTTGTAGGACGCCTGGATCCAGACCTCGCGCCCGCCCTTGCCGAGGCGCCGGTACTGCCCGGCATCGTATTCGCCGCGTCCGAGCTTCTGCCAGAACTGCCGGTACGCTTCACTGCTGCGGTGGTCGGGTTCGACGAACAACGAGTGGTGTTGTCCACGCACCTCGTCCAGGCTGTAACCGGTGGTGGCGAGGAAATTGTCGTTGGCCGAGAGGATGCGGCCATCCATGCTGAACTCGATCACCGCCTGCGACTTGCCGATCGCTGCCAGCTGCCCGGCCGAGTCCGCCGCCTGCAGTTTCTGCGCGGTGATGTCGGTAGCGAACTTGACCACCTTGTAGGGGCGTCCCTGGCGGTCCAGCACCGGGTTGTACGAGGCCTGGATCCAGATCTCACGCTGGCCCTTGCCGAAGCGCCGGTATTGCCCGGCGTCATACTCGCCGCGCCCCAGCCGCGCCCAGAAGTCGCGGTACTCGGTGCTGCCGGCGTGCTCTGGATCGACGAACAACGAATGATGCTTGCCCTGGATCTCTTCCAGCCGATACCCCATTGCCTGCAGGAAGTTGTCGTTGGCCAGCAGGATGGTGCCGTCGAGCCCGAACTCGATGACCGCCTGCACGCGGTGCAGCGCCGCGACCTGCGCCTCAAGCTCGGCGCGATCGTTCGCCGCCAGCTCGGTACTGGGCCGATGCCGGGGAGCCAACGCACCCAACAGCGCGCGCCAGGGAGACCAACGGGTATGCAGCTCGGCCGGCGCCTGCGCGCCCGCCGTGAAGCCTGGAATGAGCATTGTCTGATCCTCGGTGTCCGGTAAGCGGTTGCGATCCGACGGGCGGGATGCCCGGCGGCAACATCAGTTGCCTGGGACTACAGGTGCCGGCTGGCACCCCTCGAGCGGCTGGCAAGAACGTCTGGTGCGGGCGCGATCAGCATCTGGGAGCGGCGGAACACACGGCGCGGGCCGCCCATCGGGGGCAGCCGGGGGTCCTGCAGCGGGTGACTGGAGCGGGATCCAGAGGGGATATCGGCGATGCCGTCGGCGGCTTTAACCGGATTCCGCGACGCCCGTCGCATCTCCATGCTTTGCCGCAGGAATGCGGTAGACAATTGCCGTGTACTTCACATTCTTCCCACGCGCGACGGGCATGCCGCCAAGCGATTCGACCAGGCGCCGGCTCGGCGCGTTCTGCTCCGCCACCGGGTAGAGGAAGGCCGCGCATCGCAGGTGTGCGGAGGCCCGCGACCACACCGCCGATACGGCTTCCCGGCCGTAGCCCTGCCCATGCATCGCCTCGCTGATCCAGATGCCGAGTTCGGGCTCGGCGTCTCTGCTGCGATGCAGGCCAGCCAAGCCAAGGAAGGCGCCATCGTCACGCCGGCGGATGACGAAGGTGATGTCCGTGCCCGAAGCGATGGTTGGCAACCACGCCTGCCAGACCACAGCGAAGGCCTCCTTCGACGGCGGCGGCTCGAACGCCATGTAACGGGTCAGCCCCGGCGTGATCGCTGCAAACGCCTCATCCGCATCCCCGGCCGTGAAAGGCCGAAGGCGCAACCGCGCGCTATCGATCATCCAGTTGCCGGATGTCATTTCATGCACCACCTGTCCATGGAACACAGCCTCGCCCAGCAGGCTGATGCAACGCAAGGCAAAAGGGTTTACATGACCAACGGGAGGTTCCCGGACACAGGGAAACGGTCAGCATGCGGTGACCTGCAGGACGTTCACGGACACGGAGATCAACATGCTTCCACGCTTGGCCAGCTACCTCTTCCTGGGCCTGTGCAGTACCGGTGCCCTGGCTGCCGATGCCGGCTACCGGCCAACCTTCCATCCCGACCAGCTGAAGGGCCCACCCGCCGGACGCCCGAACGAGGTGCTGGTGTTGGGCAGCCCGCATCTGTCCAGCCTGCCGAAGACCTTCGAACCGGCGATGCTGGAGCCACTGCTGAAGCGGCTGGAGGCCTGGAAGCCGACCGCGATCGCGATCGAGAACCTCTCCGGCCTGCAGTGCGATTTCATGCGCCGCAATCCGGCCCGATACGCCGAAAGTGTCGAGGGCTACTGCATCGATCCGGCGCCGGCACAGGCCGCCACCGGCCTCGACGTTCCCAGCGCCAACGTAGAGATGGAGCGCTTGCTTGCGGATTGGCCGAAGGCGCCAACCGCTGCCCAGCGACGCCGATTGGCCGCAGTGTTCCTGGCCGCGGGCGAAAGCAGTTCGGCAGTCGTCCAATGGCTGCGGCTGCCCAAGGAAGAGCGACGTGCCTCCGACAGCCTGACACCAGAGCTGGTGCAGTTCCTCGACACGCGCATGGCCCGCCGCAACGAGGCCGGCCTGGTGGCCGGCGTCCTTGCCGCACGCCTGGGGCTGGAGCGCCTGTGGTCGGTCGACGACCACACTGCGGATTCGCCAACGCCGGCAGCCCAGCAGAAGGCTCAAGCGGCTGCCATACGAGGTGCCTGGGACAACGCCTTCGTCAAGGCGCGCAGGGCCGCTGATGAACGACTGGAAGCCAACCTTGCCCAACCAGACGGATTGCTCGCGATGTATCGCGCCTACAACACGCCTGAAACCGCGATGGTCGCCTACAACAGCGACTTCGGCGCGACGCTGGTCGAGCCCTCGCCTGAAGGCTTCGGCCGCAACTACGTGGGCTACTGGGAAACCCGCAACCTGCGCATGGTCGCCAACATGCGCGACGTACTCGGCCAACAGCCGGGTACCCGCATGCTGACCATCGTCGGTGCCTCGCACAAGGGCTACTACGAGGCCTATCTCAACCTGATGCACGACGTGCAGCTGGTCAGTTCGGATGAAGTGCTGCGTTGAAACCCGCGCGCGGATCGCATGGATGATGGCGACGCTCCCAGTCCCATCATCCTGCCTCCTTCCTGCCCGCCCGCCACAACACGATGCTGGCCCCGCCGATACAGGACAGCGTGAACACCAGCAGGGCGATGGCACCGCCCTGCAGGACCGGCAGCAATGCCTGCGCGTGCAGATCGTCGCGCACCTCTTCCAGACGCAGGCAGGCCGCCAGCGCCAGGCACCAGCCCACCATCGCCGGGGCGTAGGCCCGCATCGCAACCGGGTTCCAGACCTTCATGGGATCACCTGCATGAGTGGATGTGCGCGCAGTATTCGCGCGCGTCCTCTCACAGGCTGAGATCAGCCTTCGGCCGCATCCGCGTCGTCGCCGGGCAGCTCACTGGCCTCACCCTGCACCTGCACGTTGTTGCGTCCCATCGCCTTGGCCCGGTAGCACTGGGCGTCGGCGGCAGCCACCGCCTGGTCCACGCTCATGCCGCCAGCCAGCGGCGCGATGCCGATGCTGGCCCCGACATGCAGGCGGTCCTGGTCCCATGGAATCGACAGCGACGCCAGGGTATGCAGCAGTTCGCCGCCGATACGCGCGGCACGCCGCGGCGTACAGCCGGACAGGATCACCGCGAACTCGTCCCCCCCCAGCCGTGCCACCACATCCGAATCGCGCACGCCATGGCGCAGCACGCTGGCCACCGCCCACAGCACCGCATCGCCGGCCAGGTGGCCCCAGGTGTCGTTGACCGGCTTGAAGCGATCCAGGTCGATGTACATCAACGACGCGGCCTGGCCCGTGCGCTCGACACGGGTGATCGCCTGCTGCAGGTGCACCTCGAAGCCGCGGCGGTTGCTCAGCTCGGTCAACGGGTCGATTTCGGCCAGGTGTCGCGCCTCGCGCTGGCGTGCACGCTGCTGGGTATCGTCGCGCAGTACCCACACCGCGCCGCGCACCCGGCCTTCGTCATCGCGAAGCCAGGCGCGGGTGAGGTCCACCGGTATGGTCGCCGTGCCCAGCCGCAACAGCAGGTCGGCGTGCAGGTCCACTGCGTTGCTTTCCGGATCCAGCAGCACCGAGACATCCAGCACCGATCCAGGCGCGTACTCGGTGGTCAACGCCAGCACGTCCTGCACCTTGTGCCCAGCCAGCGACAGCGCGCCATCACCGGCCAAGGTACGCACCGCAGCCGCATTGGCATAGTCGATGCGGCCATCGAGGCTGACACTGAGCACCAGGTCGGCGACCGCATCAAGAGTGATGCGGCTGCGCTGCTCACTTTCGAACAAGCGCTGCTCGCTGCTGCGCTGGGCGCTGATGTCCTGGATCTGCGACACGAAATGCACAGGCTCGCCGCGTTCGCTGCGCACCAGCGACACCGACAGCCGCGCCCAGATCACCTTTCCATCGCGATCGAGATAACGCTTTTCCAGGTGGTAGTGACTGCGCCGCCCGGCCAGCAGGTCCTGCACCAGGGCCAGATCTGTCTGCAGGTCATCGGGATGGGTCAGGCGCTGGAAATCCACCTGCAGCAGTTCTTCGCGTGGATAGCCGAGGATCCGGCACAGCGCGTCGTTGACATCCAGCCAGCGTCCTTCCAGCGACACCAGTGCCATGCCCAGTGCAGCCGAGGTGAACGCACCGGCGAACTTCTCCGCCGACAGCCGTGCTTCGGCGCGCGCCTGCAGGATCTCGGTGATGTCGATCGCCATGCCGACGTAGCCGATGCGCGCGCCGTCGGCGCCATCCATGCGGCTGATCGACAGGCGGACCTGGCGTGACTGGCCATCCTTGCGACGCAGCGTCCATTGCCGCGAATAGGTCTGCCCATCGGCACGGGCACTGAGCGCCTCGAACACGCCAGGTACCTCGCCGTCGTCGTCCGCCAGCGGCTGCAGCCAGGCGCTCAGCTCGTCCGGGTCATGGAACGCATCCAGGCGCCGCTGGCCAACCACCTCCTCGGCGGTGTAGCCGAGCAGGCGCTGTGCGCCGGTATTGAACAGGGTGATGGTGCCGTCGATATCGGTGGCGATCACCGCAACCTCGTCGGAGGCGTCGACCACCGCCTGCAGTCGCTGCCGTGTCTCGGCCGCATCCTGGCGTGCCTGCTGCAGTTCGGTCACATCGGCATGCGCACCGGCCATCCACAGTGGCCGCCCCTGCCCATCCCACTCGAACACGCGGCCACGGTCGTGGATCCACATCCACTGGCCGTTCTTGTGGCGCATGCGCAACAGGCAGACGTAGTTGTCGCTGCGGCCTTCAAAGTGGTCCTCGAGCGCCGCATCGGACAGGGCGATATCGTCGGGATGGACCAATGTCAGGAAGGTCTTCTGGCACACCGGCTCCAGTTCTTCCAGCCGGTAGCCGACGATCTCGGCCCAGCGCGCGTTGACCCGCATCTCGCCGGTCTGCACGTTCCATTCCCAGGTGCCGGCGGCGGTGCCGTCGATGATCATCGCCAGCCGGCGGCGTTCTTCAGCCAGCTCCTGCAGGCGCCGCTCCAGCAGCCCGTTGCCGTTGCTTCCCTGGCCGGCCATCAACCCGTTCCCCGGGACGCGCAGGCAGCCTCCGGCCGCAACAGGGCGCTGCAGACGTCAACGAAGACGACGGGTCGTGCTGGCGTCATGGCCCTCCCCAGAGACAGCGGGGAGGCCACACGCCCCCCTCAGGCGCAAGTGTGCGCAATCACGGGGAAAATCGACAAGTCCCCCGCCCCGGATCAACCGTGACGGGGGACACGCTCCTCAGCTGCGCTTGGCGCGGGCGAAGGCTTCTGCCAGGGCATTGTTGGCCGGCGCCGCCGACTGGCCGCCGCGGCCGCCATTGCCCGGGCTGCGGTTGGGGCCACGGTTCTGGCCACCTGCGTCACGACGCGGCCCCTGGCCCTGACTACGTTCGTCGCGCTGGCCCGGGCGGCTGGTGGCCTGGCCGGGGGTGTCGTCCAGGCGTCGGGTCAGGGCGATGCGCTTGCGCGCCACGTCCACCTCCAGCACCTTCACCTTGACGATATCGCCGGCCTTGACCACGTCGCGCGGATCCTTCACGAACGTATCGGAGAGCGCCGAAATGTGGATCAGGCCGTCCTGGTGCACGCCGATATCGACAAAGGCGCCGAAGGCCGCGACGTTGCTGACCACGCCCTCCAGCACCATGCCCTCGCGCAGATCCTTGATGTCCTCGACGCCCTCGGCGAAGCGCGCCGCCTTGAACTCCGGACGCGGGTCACGGCCCGGCTTTTCCATTTCCTTGAGGATGTCGCGCACGGTCGGAACACCGAAGGTCGCGTCGGTGAACTGCTCGGCCTTCAGTCCACGCAGGAAGCTGCCATCGCCGATCAGCGCCTTGATCGGGCGCGCGGTGCTGGCCACGATGCGCTCGACCACCGGGTAGGCTTCCGGGTGCACCGCCGACGCGTCCAGCGGTTCGTCGCCATCGGCGATGCGCAGGAAGCCGGCGCACTGCTCGAAGGTTTTCTCGCCCAGCCGCGACACCTTCAGCAGGTCCTTGCGGCGCTTGAACGGGCCGTTGTCGTCACGATGGCGCACGATGTTCTCGGCCACCGTGGCCGACAGGCCGGACACCCGCGACAGCAGCGCGGCCGAAGCGGTGTTCACGTACACGCCAACCGCGTTCACGCAGTCCTCCACGCGTGCGTCCAGCGCCCGTGCCAGGCGGTACTGGTCCACGTCGTGCTGGTACTGGCCGACACCGATCGCCTTGGGCTCGATCTTCACCAGCTCGGCCAGCGGGTCCTGCAGGCGGCGCGCGATCGACACCGCACCGCGCAGCGACACGTCCAGGCCCGGGAACTCCTTGGCCGCGAACTCCGAGGCCGAGTACACCGAGGCACCGGCCTCGCTGACCACCACCTTCTGCAGCTTCGGGTTGGCCGCGGCCTTGATCGCCTCACCGGCCAGCTTGTCGGTTTCGCGGCTGGCGGTGCCGTTGCCGATCGCGATCAGTTCCACGTTGTGCTTGGCGCACAGCTGCTTGATGGTCTGCAGCGACTGCTCCCACTGACGGCGCGGCTCATGCGGGTAGATGGTCTCGGTGGCGACCAGCTTGCCGGTAGCATCGACCACGGCGATCTTGCAGCCGGTGCGGATGCCCGGGTCCAGCCCGAGCACGGTCTTCGGGCCGGCCGGCGCGGCCAGCAGCAGGTCCTTCAGGTTGTCACCGAACACCGCGATGGCTTCGGCCTCGGCCTTTTCGCGGGCCTGGTTGAACAGGTCCAGCAGCAGATGGGTATGCAGCTTGGCGCGCCAGGTCAGGCGACAGGCATCCAGCAGCCAGCGGTCGCCAGCGCGCCCCTGGTCGGCAATGCCGGCCTTGCGCGCCACACGGCCTTCCGCGTACTGGTGGCCAGCCTCGGCATCACTGCCCGGGTCCAGCTCCAGGAACAGGATTTCCTCGCGGCGTGCGCGGAACAGTGCCAGCAGGCGGTGCGACGGAATCTTCGCCAGCGCTTCGGCGTGTTCGAAATAATCGCGGTACTTGGCGCCTTCGGTTTCCTTGCCCTCGGCCACGCGGGCACGGATCACCCCGGTCTCGCCCAGCCACGTGCGCAGTTCACCGACCAGCGCGGCGTCTTCACCCCAGCGCTCCATCAGGATCGCGCGCGCGCCCTCCAGTGCGGCCTTGGTGTCGGCCACACCCTTGTCGGTGTCGACGAAACCAGCGGCAAAGACCTGCGGGTCCCGCGTCGGGTCGTTCAGCAGGCCATCGGCCAGCGGTTCCAGGCCGGCCTCGCGGGCAATCTGTGCACGGGTACGGCGCTTGGGCTTGTACGGCAGGTACAGGTCTTCCAGCCGGCTCTTGGTATCGGCGGCCAGGATGTCGTTGCGCAGCTCGTCGCTGAGCTTGCCCTGCTCGCCGATGCTGGACAACACGGCGGCGCGGCGGTCTTCCAGCTCACGCAGGTAGGTGAGGCGGGTTTCCAGGTTGCGCAGCTGGGTGTCGTCCAGGCCTCCGGTCACTTCCTTGCGGTAGCGGGCGATGAACGGGACGCTGGCGCCCTCGTCGAGCAGGCCGACGGCGGCACGTACCTGGGTGGACTGGGCACCGATCTCGTCGGCGATGGTCTGGGCGATCTGCTGGGCGAGCGCGCTCTGGGCGTTCTTGGCGTCGTGCATTGCTTCAGGTCTGTGCCGCGGTACGGGAAGACCCCATTCTGGCAATCCACGACGGAGCCGGACAAGGCATTGACAGGGGGCGAGGTTCAGCGGCGGGACCGGATTGGACGCCGGCATCCTGGCGAAGAGAGGGCTCGGACTGGCCCTGGGCTGGGATGCCGGCGCGGGCGCACGATGGTGGGCGCGCCCTGCCGCATGTTGCGAAGGTCAGCGGTAGTGGCGGGCGGCACGCTGCATGACGATCTCGTCACGCATGCTTTCCAGGGCCATCAGGCGGACCTTGCCGACACCCTGCAGTTCCATGAACCGCTCCGTGTAGAACTCCGGCCCCAGCGCGGTGTCGGCGCGGGATTTGCTGAAGCCGTAGGGCACCACGCCCTTCTCGCCATCCTTGCTACCACCGACATAAAGAACGATTGCCATGTGATGTCTTCCTCCAAATTGCTACTGCGTACTGCACTCGATGAGCGATGCTGCGAGCTCATCGAGGAAGAGCTTACCGCGTCGAACCTGACTGGAACGTCACGAAGGCTAATGACGATCGGTTGCATGCAGATGACTGCGGGATCGCAGCAGAATGCTTACGGATCTTTAACCTCCGGCTAACGAATCGGGGGTTTCCAGCGAACGGCGCAGCCCCTCGTGGGTGGTTTGGGATGATCGCGGAAAGCCGGTTTCCTGTGGGCTGGCCGGGTAGGTGGGGCTGGCGGGGTCGCCGTGAACCCGTCCCTGGGGGCTTAGCCGCGGCATCCATGCCGCGGATACCCCGCCAGCCCCACCCACCCGGCCGCTGACAGATTTCTGCTGCGTCTGCCACCCACGGAGAAGAAAAAAGAAGATCAAAAGCAAAAGCAGCCTGGCTGGCCGCTTTTTGTAGAGCCGAGCCCACGCTCGGCTGCTTTCAGGCCAGTCCGCGAAGCCGACCGCAGGCTCGGCTCTATACAAGCAAGCGCAGCGCGCGACCCGCTTCTGCTGTTCTTTTTCTTCTCCGTGGGTGGTGCAGGCCATCGCCATCTGTCAGAGGACGGTCGGGTTGGGTTCGCGGGGGTGTCCGCGGCATGGATGCCGCGGCCAAGCCCCCATGGACGGGTTCACGGCGTCCCCCGCGAGCCCAACCCGACCGTCCAGCGCGACGGTTTTGCATTTGGCGACCAAACATCGCCAGCCACGAGGGGCTGCGCCGTTGGCTGGAAACTACGGCCACCAGCCACGCCCGAACCGGGCGAAATGATCGGCCGCACGCTCGAACGGGTTACGCGCACTCACCCCGCCGCACAGCAGGTACACCGGCAGGTACAGCGGCCCCAGCACCATGTACTGGTAGACGTGCGCGCGTTCGTGGTCATCCAGCCGGATCAGCGGCTCCACTCCCCACCCCGCCTGGTGCGCATAGGTGCGGCAGGAAATACCCAGGTCATGGCCGGTATGCAGGATCACGTTGCCCAGGGTGATCGCCCCGCCTGGTCCCCACGGCCAGCGATCGAACACCAGCGCACAGTCACGGCTGCTCCAACGCAGCGTCGCCCCGCCAAGCATGCCGGCCAGGCCGCCGATCACGCCGAGCAGGGAATTGGGGGACGTCCACACCGCGCCCAGCACCTGCAGCGCGCGCAGCCAGATCGGCCAGGGCGTCACGGGAGTCTTCAATCGGCCTCGTTGGGAATCAGCAGCCACAGGATCAGGTAGACCAGGATGCCGGGGAAGGCCGCCGAGCCGATCGAGACCAGCACGAACACGATCCGCACCAGCGTGGGGTTCCAGCCGAAGCGGTGGGCGATGCCGCCCATCACGCCGGCAATCATGCGGTCGTTCAATGAACGCGACAGCGTGCGCGGCGTGGTGTTCATGGCGGTTCTCCTGGGCTACGGGAAAAGCAGTCGTGCGTGGCTCGACTTTACACCGCCCCTATGTCTACGGCGTGCGGTGGCGCAGGGCCTGCAGGCGTGCGCCGAACCAGGCTGCCGCGGTCTGTTCAGGCTGCCCCGGACACTGGATACGGTAGGGCTTGCCGCTCATGCTGCTCTGGCTGGCGGCGCGCTCGATGAACTGCTCGGCGCTGTCCACCATGTTCTTTTTCAGCAGGTAATCGTACTTGCGCTGCAGGTGCGACCGCGCATCGCTGCCGTCGTGCCAACTGCCATTGCGCTGGAAACGGCATTGGGAGCCGTCCAGGCTGGAAATCAGCTGCGCGATCTCCCGTTGCGCCTGCGGGCTGGGGGCAGCGTGGGCAACAGGTGCAGCCAGCAGCAGCGTAGCAAGCAGCATCGAAATCCTTTGCGACATCATCACCCTCCATGCAGTCGAGCATGGCTCGACTCTACAAAAAAAAAAGAAACCGGCTTTACGCGTCGCGCGCTTTCAACCAGCCATCGATCGTCGCCGGCACTTCGCGTTGTGCACGCCCGGAAACATAGATACCGATGTGCCCGCCGCGGAAACTGGACTCGGTGTAATCCTCGGTGCCCAGTCGGCCACGCATCGCGCGCGAGGCGTCCGGCGGCACCAGATGGTCCTGCTCGGCGTAGATGTTCAGTACCGGCAGGGTCACCTTCGACAGATCCACCGCCTCTTCGCCGATCCGCACCGTGCCGTACATCAGCCCGTTGCCCTGGTAGAACTGCTTGATGAAGTCGCGGAACGCCTCGCCCGCCAGGTCCGGTGAATCGAAGATCCACTTCTCCATGCGCAGGAAATCCTCCAGCGCCGCCTTGTCATCAAGGATGTCGAGCAGGCCGACGTACTTCTGCACGTTCAGACGGAACGGCTTGAGCATCAGGTAACTGGCATTCATCAGCTCGGCCGGGATGTTGCCCAGCGTGTCGACCAGCAGGTCCACATCCACCTGCCGCGCCCAGTGCGAGAGCATGTTGTCGGCGGTGTGGAAATCGACCGGGGTGACCATGGTGATCAGCTTGCCCAGCTTCTGCCGGCGCAGCGCGGCGTAGCAGAGTGCGAACACGCCTCCCTGGCAGATGCCCAGCATGTCCACCGGACCACCGCTGCGCGCGCGCAGCGCATCCACCGCGCCATCGATGTAGCGCAGCAGGTAGTCCTCCAGGGTCTGGAAGCGTTCGGAACGGTCCGGGTAGCCCCAGTCCAGGACGTACACGTCCTGGCCCAGCGCCAGCAGCTTCTGCACCAGCGAACGGTCGGCCTGCAGGTCAACCATGTACGGCCGATTGACCAACGCGTAGACGATCAGCAGCGGCGTGCGCCGGGTCGGCGCCTGTTCACCGACGAAGCGGTACAGCACCACCTTGCCATCGCGCCAGACCTCCTCGCGGGCGGTCACGCCGTAATCAACATCTTCGACCTGCGGCAGCAGCTTCAGCCCTTCCATCAGCTTGCGCTGCATGGCCAGGGTTTCCTGCATCAGGTCATCGGCGTTGAAGCCCAGCGGTCCCTTCATCGGTCACGCGCCCGAGTGGAGGTACGAGGTGCGGCCCTCTTCGCGGACGACTTTTTCGCAGACGCCTTCTTTGCGGGCGCCGCCTTCTTCGCGGCCTTGCGCGCGGCCGGCTTCACCTTCGCCGGCGCCGGTTGCGCCACCGGATCCACCTCGGCGGTACCGGCCAGCACCGCCACCTGTGCCTGCAGGCGGCGCAGGCTGCGCTCCAGCTCGGCGATGCGGCGGTGTGCGGCGTCCATCTCGCTCCGGGTCGGCAGGCCGATACGTTCACTCATCTGTTCCACCTCGCGCTGCAGGCCGGCGCGCAGGCGCATCTGTGCGTTGCCCAGCGAGGCGTACACCTGCTGGAACGGTTCGGACATGGCGACCTTGGCGTAGGCCTCCTCGGCCACTTCGATCCACAGGTCGAACATCGCGCGGGCGCTGGTCAGCTGGCTGCCCGGCTGCTCGTGCTCGGCCAGGCGCTGCTCGAACAGCGCAAAGGCCTCGTCCAGTGCCTGCTTGATCTGATCGACGTAGGCGCGTGAATGCTGCTGGTATTCCTCCTGCGCACGCAGCAGGGACTGCCAGCGCGCCTGGTGCTCGCGGCCGGGGCCGAACGCCGGGCTCTGCAGCCACGGGCCGGCCTGCAACTGGAACTGCTGCAGCCACGCCGCAAATTCGGGCACCGCGGCACCTGCGTGGGTACTGCCCCGGGCGCCCTGCAGCATCCACTGCAGCATGCCATCGCCCTGCCCCTGCACCGCCTCGCGCCAGGCCTGGGCCACGTCGGCGCTGCTGGCATCGCGGCCGGCGAAGCGCGCAGCCACTTCCTGCATGGTGCCGTACCAGCTGCCGGCCTGTTCGCGGAACCGGCGCACGGCATCTTCCGGCGCGCCCTGTCCCTGCTCTGGCAACAGCTGGCCCCACCAGTCGAACAGGCGCCGCCAGCTGCCGGGGTCGTCACCGGCCGGTGCACCCGGGGTGGACGCATGACGCAGGGCATCGCCCCAGGCGCCGAAGTACTGCCGGGCCAGGGTCTCGAAATCGCTGCTGCCGGGGTCGTGGGCCGAGCTGGTCATCGCAGGCCTCCGCAGGGCTGGCTCATGGCTTGGGGATGCGCAGGGTCTTGCTGATCATCAGCGACCCGGACAGGGCGAACAGCAGCACCATCGGGTGCAGCTGCCACGGCCCGATCTGCCACTGGCCGAACCAGATGTCCTGGCCGATGGCGCCGGTGCCGGCGGCGATGGCCAGCACGATCACCAGCAGCAGGCTGGTCGGGATCGGCGTGCCCTCGAAATACTTGACCTTGCCCTCGTCGCCGGCCAGTGCCTCGGCGGTGACGTTGTAGCGGGCCAGGCGGCTGACACCACAGCAGACGAAGTAGCTCAGCACCAGCCAGTCCCAGCCGCCCTGCATGCCGCAGGCATAGGCCAGCGCCGCCGGCGCCACACCGAAGGAGATCACATCGGACAGCGAGTCCAGCTCACGGCCCAGGGTGGAGCTGGACTTGCGCCAGCGCGCGATGTGCCCGTCGAGGGCATCGAAGATGAAGGCCAGCGGGATCAGCGCCATGCCGAACAGCAGATAGCCGCGCTCGCCGTCCTGCAGGAAGCGCATCGCAGCGAAGACGGCACCGGTGCCGCAGAAAGCATTGGCCAGGGTGAACCAGTCGGCCAGCTGGAATTCGCGCAGCATCGAGAAGTGACGTTTCATGGAGTCTCACGGAGCATCAAGGCCCACAGGTTACCGCGAGCACCGCTGCTGGCGACAGCGGCGGCAGGGACCATCCTTCACCGCTCCCTCACCTGCCCTCACCGGCGGTGAATTTTTCGCCACCCATCTTGACAGCCTAGGGGGGTGGCGCCTGTCGGCGCTTATCCACAAAGTTGCCCACGCGTAATCCACACCCCCTGTGGACAACCAGATCTCACCGACTGCGACGCTGGACATTTCCTCATCACCCCGAAGCGGGGTTTCCCTACTTCCCAAGCCGCAGGGTCGGCGCTATGGTCACCGGCGGACCCGCCGCCGCCACGTCCGAAACTCTGCAACGGACGATGATGATGCTGGATGCTCCTACCCTGGCCGCACAGCTGCGGCAGCCCCATGGCGAGGCTGCGCTGGAGGTGGCCGACGCGATGAACCGCAGCAACGGCGCACTCAACCAGGCCGCGATCGGGCTGCTGGCCGCCTCCGCTGGTGAACGGATCCTGGAGATCGGCCCGGGCAACGCCGCATTCGCGCCGCAGCTGCTGCAGGCCTCCGGCAGCCACTATCTGGGCATCGAGCTGTCCACGGCCATGGTCGAGGCCGGCAACCAGCGGCTGGCCAGTGCCGGACTGGCTGAGCGTGCCGCGATGCGCCATGGCGACGCCCATGCCCTGCCGGTCGCCGACGCCTCGATGGACGCCGCGCTGGCGGTCAATACCCTGTACTTCTGGCCGCACCTGGCGCCGGTGCTCGACGAGTTGGCGCGGGTGCTGCGCCGGGGTGGCCGGCTGTGCCTGGCCTTCGGTGACGCGGCCTTCATGCGTAGCCTGCCATTTGCCAGCGACTTCCAGCTGCATGAGCTGGACGCGGTGGAACTGGCCCTGCGCGTTTCCGGCTTCAGCGTTTCGGCCTGGCGCAGCCACCGGGAATCCGCGACCGGCAATGACGGGCAGGTTCGCGAGAAGCACTTCCACCTGCTGCTGGCGCAACGGCGGTAATGCACGCCGGGCATGGCCCGGCGCTGCCGGCTCCGAACGCTTCGGGTAGCGCCGGGCCATGCCCGGCGAGCCGCCTCACAGCCGGCTGTACGCCCAGCTCACCATGCGGCCGTCCTTGTACGGCATCACGCCGTGGAACGGGCGCGGGTCGGCGTCGAACACCAGCGGCAGGAAGTTGCGGTCACCCTCCCACATCGGCAGCTGGTCGAGCTTGTCCACATCCACCCATTCCAGGGTGCCCTCGTGGTTGCCGCCGTGCGGGGTGCCTTCGAAGCTGTCGATGACGAACACGAAGCCCAGCCAGTCCTCGCCATGCTTGCCAAAACCCGGCCAGCTGATGGTGCCGCGCAGGCGCATGTCCATGCAGTCGATCCCGGCTTCCTCGGCGATCTCGCGGCGCATGCCAGCGGCCACGTCTTCGGTCGGTTCGATCTTGCCACCCAGGCCGTTGTACTTGCCCAGGTGGTGGTCACCGGGACGGGTGTTGCGATGGATCATCAGCACCTGGCGACGATCCGGCGACAGCACGTAGCCCAGGGTGGCGACGATCGGGGTATACGGCATGGCAGCATCCAGCGGCAGGTCAGCCGTGGATTATGGCCGATCAGCGCACCAGC
Organism: Stenotrophomonas maltophilia R551-3; assembly: GCF_000020665.1. Lineage (NCBI taxonomy): Bacteria > Pseudomonadati > Pseudomonadota > Gammaproteobacteria > Lysobacterales > Lysobacteraceae > Stenotrophomonas > Stenotrophomonas maltophilia. The sequence continues at coordinate 2,721,554 of NC_011071.1, forward strand.
GACAGGCGGCGCTCGGCGGGCGTGCTGGCGCCGTCGGGATCGCGGCGCAGGGTGGCGACGCCGTGGCCTCGTTCGGCCAGGTATTCCAGCCACTTGCCGAGGAAGGTGTTCATCCGCATGCGGTGGCTGATCAGCTCTGCCGGCGGCGGGTACAGGCCCATCGTGTCCTGCCAGCGGCGGCCGACATAGCAGTGGGTGGTCTCGGCCTGGCGCGCATCACGGTACAGGCGTACATAGGCCGAGGGATCCGGCTCGCCGGTGACCGGATCGGCCAGGTCGTAGGTCAGGCGCAGCTCCACCGTGTAGCGGTGGCACTCGATCACGTCCAGGCGAACATCCAGGCCGTCGCCGATCGAGGAAATGTAGCTGCCCGCCACCAGCCCGGCCGGTTCGAACAGGCGCACCAGGTGCCGGTAGTTTTCCGCGTACAGGCCCATGAGCCAGCTGAGCCGGCTCAGGCGGGGAATGCGTTCGGTGCGGGGCAAGGCTCGGGCCATGGGTCGATCCTACACGTTGGTGCTTCAACGTGGGGGCGGGATCGCCCCGACCAAAGGGGCTCGGTATCGACCAACGGTCGATACCCACCGCGGAGGAGGGGCGATGCCCGCCACGGAGGTAGGCCCCGACCACGCAGGTAGGCCACGACCGTTGGTCGTGGCGCGCGGATCAATACAGCTCGCGCTGCAACCCCAGCGTGGCCAGCACCTTGCTGGAGATCTCCTCGATCGAGGTATGGGTGGTGCTCAGGGTCGGGATGCGCTCCATCTGGAACATCACCTCGGCCGCGGCCACCTCGCGCTTGCAGGTATCCAGGTTGGCATAGCGCGAATTCGGGCGGCGCTCCTGGCGGATCTGCTGCAGGCGGTCCGGGTCGATGGTCAGGCCGAACAGCTTGCGCCGGTAGTTGCGCAGGCGCGGCGGCAGGCGGTCGCTTTCCAGATCCTCGTCGGTCAGCGGGTAATTGGCCGCACGCACCCCGTAATGCAGGGCCAGGTAGATGCAGGTGGGCGTCTTGCCGGCCCGCGACACCGCCACCAGGATCACGTCGGCGTCGTCGTAATTCACCGCGATGCCGTCGTCATGGGTCAGCGCGAAGTTCATCGCGTTGATGCGGCGGTGGTAGGTGTCGAAGTCGACCATGCCATGGGCCTGCCCCACCCGGTTCACCCGCGAGCTGGACAGTTCACGCTCCAGCGGCTCGATGAACGGCGCGAACACATCGAGCATCAGGGCCCCGCTCTCGGCCAGGATCAGGCTCAGGCTCTGGTCCACGCAGGAATTCACCACGATCGGCCTGACCTGGTAACGCTCCCCCGCCGCCTGGATCCGGGAACAGGCTTCCCGGGCTTTTTCGGGGTCGTCTACAAACGACATCCGGTCGGTAATGAAGCTGAACCCGGAGAACTGGGTCAGCAGGCTATGCCCAATGGTTTCAGCGGTGATACCGGTTCCATCGGAAACGTAGAACACCGGACGGATGGTCGACATGCGCGCTTTTACCCCCTACGAAGCCTAAAAGGGCCGCCAACACAAGCTTGTGCCGACAGCGGTCTGCCCGGCATCATATCGGCTTCTTCCTACGGACGCGGCCACTCAGCCCGCCTCGGGCGATGGCCAAACGGAGCATCGCGCTTGAACGAGAACATCCTGTGGTTGCACGAACTGCGTCTGGCCGACCTGGCCCGCGTAGGCGGCAAGAATTCCTCGCTGGGCGAGATGATCGGCAATCTGGCCGGTCTGGGCGTCTCCGTTCCCGGAGGTTATGCGACCACGTCTGAAGCCTTCAAGGACTTCATCGCGCACAACGACCTGTCCAAGCGCATCTTCGACAAGCTGGCCACGCTGGACGTCGAAGACGTCAACGCGCTGACCGCCGCCGGCAAGGAGATCCGCAGCTGGGTGATCGACGCGCCGCTGCAGCCGCAGCTGGACCAGGACATCCGTACCGCCTACGCCAAGCTGAGCGCCGACAACGGCGGCGGCGACGTGGCCGTGGCCGTGCGTTCGTCGGCCACCGCCGAGGATCTGCCCGATGCCTCCTTCGCCGGCCAGCAGGAAACCTTCCTCAACGTCACCGGTGCCGACGACGTCGTGCACAAGGTCAAGGAAGTGTTCGCCTCGCTGTACAACGACCGTGCCATCGCCTACCGCGTGCACCACGGCTTCAAGCATGAAGACGTGTTCCTGTCCGCCGGCGTGCAGCTGATGGTGCGTTCGGGCGTCGGTTCCTCCGGCGTGCTGTTCACCCTGGACACCGAATCCGGCTTCCGCGACGTGGTGTTCGTCACCTCCTCGTTCGGCCTCGGCGAAATGGTCGTGCAGGGCGCGGTCAACCCGGACGAGTACTACGTCTACAAGCCCACCCTGCAGGCCGGCAAGCCGGCGATCCTGCGCCGCTCGCTCGGCAGCAAGGCGATCCGCATGGTGTATTCGGATGTCCCCGGTGAGCGCGTCAGGATCGAGGACACCCCGGCCGAACTGCGCACCACCTTCTCGATCAGCGACGAGGACGTGCAGGAACTGTCCAAGCAGGCGCTGGTCATCGAAAAGCACTACGGCCGCCCGATGGACATCGAGTGGGCCAAGGACGGTGTCAGCGGCAAGCTGTTCATCGTCCAGGCGCGCCCGGAAACGGTGAAGTCGCGCAGCCATGCCACCCAGATCGAGCGCTTCGCGCTGACCGAAAAGGGCGGCAACGTGCTGGCCGAGGGCCGTGCCGTGGGTGCCAAGATCGGCGCCGGCGTGGCCCGCGTGGTGAAGACGCTGGAAGACATGAACCGCGTGCAGCCGGGCGACGTGCTGATCGCCGACATGACCGACCCCGATTGGGAGCCGGTGATGAAGCGTGCATCGGCCATCGTCACCAATCGCGGTGGCCGTACCTGCCACGCCGCGATCATCGCGCGCGAGCTGGGCGTGCCGGCCGTGGTCGGTTCGGGCAACGCCACCAAGGTCATCGAAGATGGCCAGCTGGTCACCGTCAGCTGCGCTGAAGGCGATACCGGTTTCATCTACGAAGGCAAGCTGGGCTTCGAGCGCACCACCACCGATCTGGGCAACATGCCGCCGGCACCGTTGAAGATCATGATGAACGTGGCCAACCCGGAACGTGCCTTCGACTTCGGCCAGCTGCCGAACGCCGGCATCGGCCTGGCCCGCCTGGAAATGATCATCGCCAGCCACATCGGCATCCACCCGAACGCACTGCTGGAATACGACCGCCAGGACGCGGCGACCAAGAAGAAGATCGATGAGAAGATCGCCGGCTACGGTGATCCGGTCAGCTTCTACGTCGACCGCCTGGCCGAAGGCATCGCCACCCTCACCGCCTCGGTTGCACCGAACCCGGTGATCGTGCGCCTGTCGGACTTCAAGTCCAACGAGTACGCCAACCTGATCGGCGGCAGCAACTACGAGCCGCACGAAGAGAACCCGATGATCGGCTTCCGCGGCGCCAGCCGTTACGTCGACCCGAGCTTCTCGGCCGCCTTCGCGCTGGAGTGCAAGGCCGTGCTGCGCGTGCGCAACGAAATGGGCCTGGACAACCTGTGGGTCATGATTCCGTTCGTGCGCACCCTGGAAGAAGGCCGCAAGGTCATCGAGGTGCTGGAACAGAACGGCCTGAAGCAGGGCGAGAACGGCCTGAAGATCATCATGATGTGCGAAGTGCCGTCCAACGCACTGCTCGCCGATGAGTTCCTGGAGATCTTCGACGGCTTCTCGATCGGCTCCAACGACCTGACCCAGCTCAGCCTGGGCCTGGACCGTGACTCGTCGATCGTCGCGCACCTGTTCGATGAACGTAACCCGGCGGTGAAGAAGCTGCTGTCGATGGCGATCAAGGCAGCACGTGCCAAGGGCAAGTACGTTGGCATCTGCGGCCAGGGCCCGTCCGATCACCCGGATCTGGCCGAGTGGCTGATGCAGGAAGGCATCGAGTCGGTGTCGCTGAACCCGGACACCGTGGTCGATACCTGGCTGCGCCTGGCCAAGCTGAAGGCCAACGGCTGAGACCGTGATTGCTGAGGGCTGACGTCGCTTTCATCGGCGCCGGCCCATACTTCAGCTGCATGCAAGCCCCGCCTCTGCGGGGCTTGTTGTTTCTGGCGTCCGCGCGCGCCACCTCCCCCGCCGCAAAGGAGCCCGCATGCTCGCTACTGCCCCACCCGCCCCCGCCGCAACGCCCTGGTTCCACTCACTCGATTGGGAACGCCTGCTGGAGACCTACGGCGTGCCGTTGCTGGCCGCGATCGTGGTGCTGCTGGTCGGCATGTGGGTGGCACGACGCCTGTCCAATGCGATGCCACGCGCCACCGCGCGCATGGGCGTGGACCCAATGCTGGGCAGCTTCCTGCGCAACGTGGTCTATGCCACGTCGCTGGTGATCGTTGTGGTATTGGCCATTGGTACGCTGGGCGTGCAGATCACCCCGCTGCTGGCCGTGCTCGGCACCGCCGGCCTGGCGGTGGGCCTGGCGCTGAAGGACTCGCTGTCCAACATCGCCTCGGGCGTGATGCTGGTGACACTGCGTCCGTTCCGTGTCGGTGATGTGGTGACGGTGGCCGGGCAGACCGGCACGGTTCGCGAGGTGCGTATCTTCCAGACCGTCATCACTGGTGCCGACAACCAGCACACCACCATTCCAAACACGTTGATCACCGCTGCGCCGATCATCAACCTGACCGCCGAACCGACCCGCCGTGTCGAACTGGTGGTGGGCATCGGCTACGAAGACAACATCCAGCTGGCGCGCGACACCGCGCTGGCGCTGATGAAGGCCGACCCGCGCGTGCTACAGACACCGGCACCGGATGTGGTGGTGTATGAGCTGGGTGCGCACGCGATCAACCTCGGCATCCGCTGCTACGTGAAGTCCGCCGACTGGTTCGGCACCAAGGTCACGCTGCTGGAGCAGCTCAAGCTGGGCTTCGACAGGGCCGGGATCAACATTCCGTATCCGCAGCAGGACATGCACCTGTACCTGCATGGCAAGGATGGCGGCGTGGTCGAGGCCGACGCGCTGGTGCGCGACAAGCCCTGATCCCAAACAGAAATGCCGGCCAGCGGCCGGCACTACCCTGCCCCGCGCACCCTGGTAGTGCCGGCCGCTGGCCGGCAACCTCCGGGATCAGGCGGCAACGCTTTCTTCCAGCACCGGGTAATCGGTAAACCCGACCGCGCCACCGCCAAAGAACGTCGCGCGATCCGGCGGATTCAGCTCCGCACCCAGACGCAGGCGCTCCGGCAGATCCGGGTTGGCAATGAACGGGCGGCCGAAGCCGATCAGGTCGGCCCAGCCTTCGGCCAGTGCCTGCTCCGCGCGTTCGGCGGTGTACTTGCCGGCGTAGATCAGGGTGCCCGGGTAGACCATGCGCAGTGCCTGCTTGAACGCCACCGGCATCAGCGGTGCGTCGTCCCAGTCGGCCTCGGCGATGTGCAGGTAGCCCACGCCCAGCCCGCCCAGCAGGTGTGCCGCAGCGAGATAGGTGGCCTGCGGCGTGTCGTCCACCGCGCCCTGCAGGGTGGTCAGCGGCGCCAGGCGCACGCCAACGCGCTCACCACCGGCCACCGCCACCACCGCCTCCACTACTTCACGCAGGAAGCGCAGCCGGTTCTGCAGCGCGCCTCCGTAGCCGTCGGTGCGCTGGTTGGCCTGCGAATCGATGAACTGGTTGATCAGATAGCCATTGGCACCGTGCAGCTCGACGCCATCAAAACCCGCCGCCAGCGCGTTGCGGGTGGCCTGCGCGTAGTCGGCGATGATGCCCGGAATCTCGGCCTCGGCCAGCGCGCGCGGCATCGAGTGCTGGATCATCTCGCCCACGCCCGCTTCCGGGCCTGCGCCGGTTGGATCGACGAACACCTTCACGCCTTCGGCCAGCAGCGCCGACGACGACACCGGTGCTGCACCGCCGGGTTGCAGCGCCACGTGCGAGACCCGACCCACATGCCACAGCTGGGCGTAGATGCGACCGCCTGCCGCGTGCACGGCGTCGGTCACCTGGCGCCAGCCCTGCACCTGTTCCGGGCTGTGGATGCCCGGCGTCCAGGCATAGCCCTGGCCCTGCGGGCTGATCTGGGTACCTTCGCTGACGATCAGGCCGGCACTGGCGCGCTGCGCGTAGTAGGCGGCCATTTCCGCAGTGGCAACGTTGCCGTCGGCGGCACGCGAGCGGGTCATCGGCGGCATCACGATACGGTTGGGCAGGGCCAACAGGCCCAGACGGTGGGGAGTGAACAACATGGCGGCGATCTCTTGCGGGGGGGACTGACCGCAAGGATGGGGATGGATGCCGCAGCGCAACAGGCGGATCGTGGCAAAACAGTTGTGCCTGGCAGACAAGGGTCAGAGCCCTTCCTGCGGAAGGGCTCTGACCCTGTGCGAGGTCGGGGTCGGATCCCTTTGCAACGCAAAGGGCTCTGACCCCGAAGCGGGTTACAACGTGGGCTCGATCAACGCCCCGCCGTGCGCCACACGGTCATAGCAGGTGCGCACTACGTCTTCGCCGTACTTGCGCTCCAGCCGGCGCACGATGAAGTGGCCGCGCGCCATGTCCTGGTAGTAATCGGTGAACATCGTATTGAGTGTCGCACCGGCAGCCGCACCCACGATCGGCACCGCCTGTGCGGCGAATTTCTCGGTGACCACCACGCCGAAGCGCGCGGCCACCTTCTCCACCATCTTCGCCAGCAGCTTGCCGGCTTCCTTCGGTGCCACGCCCAGGGTAAGGTCACGGCCGGTCACCACGCGCCCGGCCAGCTCAGCCGACAGATGGCGCATCACATCGGTGGTGAAGCCCCGGGCCAGGTAATAGCCAGTCTCGCTGGCGTCATCGCGCGGCGAGTTGCCACCCAGCGCGAACACCTCCAGGCAGGCCTGGCGGGTACTGAACTCGGACAGGTCGAAGCCTTCGCTGCGAGCCACGTCGGCCACGGCGCGCATCATGATGGTGGTCGACACCGGCAACTCGATGAACAGCGCAGCAAAACCAAAAGCGCCGCCAACCGCACCGGAGGTCGCTGCGGCCAGCTTGTGCCAACGGGTGGATGCGCCCTTGCCGGGGGTGTTGTCCATGCTCCACAGCGCGGCCTGCGCCGACTTGGTCAGCGCCGCCTGCACCGCGCCGTGGATGCGGTTGGAGACCGAGCTGGGCAGCGCCTTCACCGCGAACTCCAGCGGCGTACCGACCAGATTGGCCATGCGCGCGGTCAGGGTTGGCGCTTCCAGCAGGGTCACCGCCCGCTGCAGGTCAGACCAGTCGCGGGCGTCGTGAGCAATGTCGCGAGGGAGCAGGATGGGCTCGTTCATGGCGCCGATCTTAGCGCCAGGGAGTTGAACGGAGGGTAGTGCCGGCCGCTGGCCGGCAACCTGATACACGTCACGAAGGCCGCTGAATTGCCGGCCAGCGGCCGGCACTACCAGTTCGCGAGTCATCCGGTAGCGCCGGGCCATGCCCGGCGTCGTTGTTCAGGCCGTGGGCAACCCCGACAGCGCGCCCATGAACTGGCGATAGTGACGCAGCTCGGCAATCGAATCGTGCACATCGCTCAGCGCGGTGTGGTTGCTGTTCTTGCCGACGCCGGCGGCCACGGTCGGCGCCCAGCGCTTGGCCAGTTCCTTCACCGTGGACACGTCCAGGTTGCGGTAGTGGAAGTACTTCTCCAGGCGCGGCATCTGGCGGTGCAGGAAGCGGCGATCCTGGCAGATCGAGTTGCCGCACATCGGCGACAGGCCGGCCGGAATCCACTGCGCCAGGAAATTCACCGTCTGCGCCTCAGCCTGGGCAAGGGTCACCGTGCTGTCCACCACACGCTGCCACAGGCCCGAGCGGCGGTGCTGGTTGCGGTTCCACTCGTCCATCGCTTCCAGCGTTTCCAGCGGATGGTGGATGGCGAATTCTGGACCTTCAGCCAGCACGTTAAGCTGGGCGTCGGTGACCACGGTGGCGATCTCGATGATCGAATCGTTGTCGGTATCCAACCCGGTCATTTCCAGGTCGATCCAGATCAGTCGTTCGTTGGCCGCGCCGTTGTCCGCCATGTGTCGCCTCGTTGCTGGGCAGGCGCGCGGCCTACCGGTGATGGAAAGAGGCGCCCATCATACCCTTTAGCCCCTCAGCCCTCGCCGGCGTGGTCTTCCAGCAGCAGCGGAGGCTTGCCGCGCTTGGTGCGGAAATAGTTGGTCAGGCGCATGCTGGCTTCCTTGGCCAGCACCCCACCGTGGATCTCCACCCGGTGGTTGTGGCGACCATCGCCGAGCAGGTCGAACACACTGCCGCAGGCCCCGGTCTTGGGATCGCTGGCCCCGTAGACCAGTCGTGCAACGCGCGCGTGCACGATCGCCATCGCGCACATTGCGCACGGCTCCAGGGTCACATACAGGGTGCTGCCGAGCAGGCGATGGTTGGCGAGCAGTTTTCCACCTGAACGCATGGCCACGATTTCGGCATGCGCACTGGGGTCGTGCGAAGCAATGTTGAGGTTCCAGCCCTCACCCAGCAGCTGGCCGTCGGCACTGACCAGCACCGCACCCACCGGGATCTCGTCGAACTCGCGCTGTGCGCGCTCGGCCAGCGCCAGCGCGTGGCGCATCCAGTGTTCGTCGGTGTCGTGCACCGGCACACCCAGGGCGTCGGTCATGGCGGTTCTCGCGTTTCTGCAGGGCCAGGATGGCCGCCGGGGCCGCATTGTACGCCCGCAGCCGTGCAGGCGCCGCTAACGCGCGTCGAAGCGCTCGCGAGCCGCGTCCAGGGCCGGAAAATTATGCTCGGCCCAACGGTCCAGGGCCGCAAGCGTGTCGACCAGAGTGCGTGCGATCGTGGTCAACCGGTACTCCACGTGCAGTGGCTTGCTGCCCATATCGCAGCGCTCGATCAGGCCGTTGCGCTCCAGCTGCCGCAGGGTCTGGGTCAGCACCTTCTGCGAGATGCCTTCGATCTTCCGCAGCAGCGCACCATTGCGTTGCGGCCCTTCGGCCAACGCCGGCAGCAGCAGCATCACCCACTTGCCGGAGATCAGTGCCAGCGCATCGCGCGCCGAGCAGTCGGCGACATAGACATCGCCAGGATGAGCCATGGTTACCTCAAGGTGCGTAATTGCCGGGGCATGCCGGCATCGCGAGGATGGTCGCACATTCCAATACGCCCTCCCTCATGCGCGCCCTGATCCTGCTGGCCCATCCCGAACCCCGTTCCTTCAATGCCCACCTGGCCATGCAGGCCGCCGAGCAGCTGCGGCACGACCATCTGCAGGTGGACATGGTCGACCTGTATGCAGCAGGCTTCGATCCGCTGGAAGCCGCCTGGCACCATCCACGGCGCCTGCAGCCCGAGCGCTTCGATGCCCAGCGCGAACAACGCTACAGCGCCGAACACGACCAGTTGCCCGCCGATGTGCAACGTCACCTGCAACTGCTGCGGGCCGCGGACCTGGTGATCCTGCAGTTCCCGCTGTGGTGGTTCGCGGCACCGGCCATCCTCAAGGGCTGGCTGGACCGCGTGCTGGTTTACGGACCGATGTACAACAGCCGGCAGCGCCACGAACACGGCGTGATGCGCGGCAAGCGTGCGCTGCTGAGCGTCACTACCGGCTCATCGGCACGGGCGTGCGCGCTTGATGGCCGCGAGGGTGACACCCGGTTGCTGCTGTGGCCATTGATGTACAGCCTGCGCTACGTCGGCTTCGAGGTGATGGAACCGCATGTGGTGCATGGCGTGCGTTCCGGGCTTCCAGCGGAGCGTATGCAGGCCCACGACGAGGCGCTCGCCATGGCTACGCGCAACTACCTGGAACGGCTTGCTCGGTGGAGGCAGTGGCCCCTTGTGCCCTTCAACGACAGCGAGGACTTCGAGGATGGCGTGGTGCTGCGCGCCGAGGCAACGACCCACAGCCCCTTCATCCGCCACCGCAACGATGGATGAGTCCGCGCCCGCACCTGCAGCCGGAAGGCTTCATAATGCGCGCTCATCCGAAGCACCTTGGTGAACCCATGACCACCCTGCGCTGCTCGCGCGCCGACGATGGCGCCGCCCTCGTCGACCTCTGGCGTCGCGCCGTCGACGCCACCCACGACTTCCTCAGTACCGAAGACCGCCAGGCCATCGATGCCGAAGTGGCCGCTTTCCTGCCGCAGGCGCCGATGACCGTCGCCGTCGATGCACAGGACCAGCCGCAGGGATTCATGCTGATCGACGGCACCCACATGGAAGCGCTGTTCATCGATCCGGACGTGCGCGGCACCGGTATCGGTCGGCAGCTGTTGCAGCATGCACTGGCCCTGCACCCGCAGCTGAGCACCGACGTCAACGCACAGAACGCGCAGGCCGTGGGCTTCTACCTGCGCATGGGCTTTGCCGAAACCGGTCGTTCGCCGCTGGATTCGCAGGGCCGCCCGTATCCGCTGATCCATCTTCGGCACAAGGCCTGACATCCGTCGGCAGCAGCTGCGTGCTAGCGTGGCTGCTTTCGATCAAGGAATGCCGTGCATGGATGGTGCAAAAGCCCTGTTGACCCTGTTTGCACTGGGAATCAGCCTGGTCTGGATCCTGGTGCCGTTCGCCATCTTCGCCGTGCGCAACCTGCTGCGTGAGGTACTGGTCGAGCAGCGCCGCACCAATGAACTTCTCGAGCATATCGGCGGCTACCGCATTCCGAAGCCGCAACCCGAACCGACCGTCTGGCGCGCGCCCTGAACGGGCGCCCGCCGTGGCTCAGGCTGTCGCCTCGAAGGCCGGTGAGTACTGCACCTCGCCCTGAGCCAGCGGAGGCTGCAGGCAAAGCGCCTGGAAGTACTCCGCCGGCACGCCCGGCAGCACCAGGCCCGGCTCGGCACGGAACCCGAAGCGCCCGTAATAGGCCGGCTCACCCAGCAACACGCAGCCGTACGCGCCCTGCTGACGCAAGGCTTCCAGAGCCGCGTGCATCAGGGCCGCGCCAATGCCCTGCCCCTGCCATGCGGGCAGCACCGAAATCGGGCCCAGGCCGAACCAGCCGGTGCTGCCATCGCTGACCGTCACCGGCGACAGGGCAATGTGGCCGACCACCTCGCCTTGTGCTTCGGCGACCAGCGAAATACTCAGCTCCCCACGCGAACGCAGCGCATCGACGATGAACTGCTCGGTGTGGCTGCTGTGCGGGGCTTGGCGGAAGGCGGCCTCGGTGAGTGCATGGATGGCGGCGTGGTCGGCCGTGGTTTCGGTGCGGATCTGGATGTTCATGGGTAGCTCTTCGCAGTTACTGGACACCCGGGTCCCATCGATGGCCTGAGCCGCGACGGAACACCGGATTCACTTTTGTCAGCCGCATGTTAATACGCAAAATGGGTCACGGATTAGGATACCCATCGTGGCTGGCGTCAATTTTCTGCCACTCTGACCGTGGAAACGATGGAATCACAGCGTTTCTCCGGCCCATAATGGCATCGACTGTCACCACGGAAGGAGGCACGCATGGAACGCCCATCCCTTTGCAACTGCCTGCAGGACGCACTTTGCGAATGATCTTCTACCCCCTGCTCTACCTCTGCCTGGTCGCTCCTGCGGCATGCGTGGCGCATGCAGGTGCGCAGGACTCACCGGTCGTCACGCCTCCTGCGGATGACGCCCGCTACCTGCCAGCGGGGATTCGCCTGAGGTTGCTGGGCACGGACTACGGCACCCTGTACCTGGCAAGCCTGCTGGATGAGCGCTACTACCACGGCGGATTCCGCCATTGGCTCGGCAATGCGCTGGGCAATGCGTGGCAGGCTCTGTCCAGACACCACGACGGTCGCTCGCTGCCCTCGCATCGAGAAGAGTTCTCCGATGCGCCCCTCGTGACCCAACCCGCACGGAACGTCTCGCCATGACCGACCGTTCTTCCCCCCTTTCATTACTGGAGGCCGACATTGCGCCGTAAATTCATCCCGTGCCTTGCTCTGCTTCTGTTGACCGCCTGCAATCCGGAGACCGCCATGAACCAGGAACGTGCCGCTGCTGAAGCCGATGTCGCCCAGGGTGGGCGTGGCCTCGCCAAGCTCAACCCCAGCCCACGCAAGGCCTATGAGCTTGTGCTGCGCCTTAAGGACGCCCCCGGCGACTTCGCGGTGGTCGAAGGTGTCGCGCAGTACGACGTGACCAACGAAGACCAGTGCGGGCACATCGAACCGGCCACCGGTACCGCCGCACGCATCACCAGCCAGGAGCCGGTGGAGCTGCGCAAGGTCGCCGACGGCGAGTACCGCGGCACCGTGTACCTCGACCGGATGCTGGATGAGGACTACTACGGCCGTGGCGTCTGCAAGTGGGAATTCAGCGGTGCCGGCGCGATGCTGAAGGCCACTGGTGCCGAGGGTGAGACACGCTTCCTGTCATTCATTGAGGCGTCCCCCTTCGTCAAAGGCGAGACCGAGACCCGCCACTATCCTCGTGCGGACTATCCGCGCGTGAACGAAATTCCTGACTACGGCGCAAGCGGCCAGGAAGACCCGACCAAGTTCCGCCCTGAACTGCAGAATGCGCTGTTCTCCGCTTCGCTTGAAGCCGATGAGGTCCGCCAATGAGCTTCAACAGCCAAGACTATGCTGCGCTATCCGAAGATGCATACAAGGATTACGCGGTCGGTCGTCGTGCACCTGGCCAGGATGAGATCGTCCCGATCAACGGGCACAAGTACAGGATTCTCGAGCATGTCGACAATCGACTGAACGGCTATCAGGGAACGATCTATCAACGGGTCGATACCAATGAAATCGTCGTTGCACATCGCGGCACCGAGCAGATCGCTCGTGATGCAGTCCTCACCGACGGTGGCATGGTTGTCGCCCGCACCAATGTGCAGGCCCCGGACGCCATTGCATTGACCCAGCGTGCCCTCGCCTACGCCAAGAAGGAAGGCCAGGATCTCGGACAACGTCCACCTGAGGTCACCGTCACCGGCCATTCCCTCGGCGGCGCCCTGGCCCAGATCACCTCGCACCACTTCAACGTCAAGGGCGAGACCTTCAACGCCTACGGCGCGGTCAGCCTCAGCTACCGCATTCCGGAAGGCGGCAACACCATGATCAACCACGTCATGGCTTCCGATCCGGTCAGCGCCGCCTCGCCGCACTTCGGCCAGGTCCGCATCTACGCCAAGCCCGATGAGATCAAGACGCTCGCGGCAAATGGCTTCAGCAATCACGCCCTGCGTGATCTGATTCCAGACCGTCCGATCATCGCGGCCACCAGCTCATTCGGCGCGCACAAACTGGGCAACTTCCTCAACGAAGGCTCGGTGCTGAAGCACCCGGAAACGCAGAAGCTGGCGAAAGACAACGCCAAGATGATCGAGGAGTACCGCGACGACGTCGAATCGCTGCGCCGCGGCGTTACCCGTGCGGCACGTGGCATTCCGGGCGGTGCCGTCGATCTGTACGACCACATCCGTGGCCCGCTGCAACCCGGTGAGCCGGCGCGTCGCGAGGCGGAGAAGAACGGCCATCACACCAGCATGCTGCGCATGGACGATGCCACTCATCTTGGCAACCCGCTGTTCAACGACGCGATCCGTGGCGTGCATGCGCAGGACGTTCGCGTCGGCCGCGTGCCGGATGTGATGAGTACGCAGTTGGCCGGTAGCCTGGCGGCGGAGATGCACGCTGCAGGCGGCAAGCGCATCGACGAGGTGGTGATGAATGCCGACGCCTCGCGCAGCTTCGCGGTGCAGGGCCAGGGCGGCGACCCGGCGCATCTGCGCGTATCGGTGGACACCGCCGTGGCAATGAACACCCCGCTGGAGCAGAGCAGCCAGCGCATTGATCAGCAAGCCGCGGGACAGCGTCTGGCACAGGACCGCGATCAGCAACTGGAACAACAGCAGAACCAGACCCGCAGCATGCAGGCCTGATGAACAGCGCGGGAGCCGGTCATTCCGGCTCCCGCGTCACTTCGGCCCTCTGCCTCAGGGGCTGGAGGCCGCGACCGGCGCGGACGCACCGGCGGTCACGAACAGATCCGGCCCGGAATCCGGGAAGCCACCACAGGCGCGATCGCCCGGTGCTACCGGATCACAGGGCCACTGCGCCCGCGCGACCTTTTCGCGCAGCTCGAAGCGATCCCCAGTCCAGACCACGAAGGCCAGGTGCTCGCGGTTCCAGTCACTGTAGGCACGCGGACCGCCCTTCTGAGCTGCCTCCGGGTACTGCACGAACCACCGCATGGCCGGGCCGTACTGCAGCTTGCTGTCGTCCAAGCTGATCCGGCCGTCGCGCGACAGCTGCCGCGCACGATCGGCCTCCGTCACCTGGGGCATGGCCGGCATGGCATCGGCGGTCACATCCCTCGGCGCGGCGTCCCCGCGAACCTGGTACACACGCTGGGCCACATAGGCCTCGCGGCAGTCACCCGCTGGCACACGTACCGGCTCCGCGCCGTACTCATCGCGGTTGGCGACCCGGTCGCTGCAGGTGAACGGTGCCGACACCAGGTAGAACGTGCTGTCGGCGTCGCGTCCTTCCAGCGAACGCACCCAGATGTCGCCCATCCGCGCGATGAAGTCCGGGCGCTGGCCGTAGCCCGGCACCGCCTTGAACCAAACCTTCTGTTGCACCTCACGCTCGCGCCAGCTGCGCGGCAGGTGGACGTCCTGCTGGGGCAGCGCGACCAGCAGCGCGGCCAGATGCGCCGGCATCGTGCCCTGGCAGGCGCCGATCAGCAGCTCGCCCTGGGCCGCCAGCCGCCCAGCCAGATCCACCGGGCAGCGGGCACCAAGCGCACGCTCGGTCGCCTGCTCGGGCGGCAACGGCGCGATGACCAAGGCGGGCGGCGCGGGAGCTACCGCCGGGACGGCTGGCTCGACGACAGCAGGCGGTGCAGCGACAGGCGCCGCCGCTGCGGGTGCAACGGGCACAGGCGTCGGGTCTGCAGCCGGCGCCGGCTGCGCGTCCACCACTGGTGTCGCAGGAGGTGTCACGGCAGCCGGTACATCGGGAGCCGGCGCCGCGACAACGGCTTCGGTGGCCATGGGCGCTGCAACAGGTGCCATCCCTGCAGGCGCGTCAACGATCGCCTCGGCGGCGATGGGCGCCTCCACGACGGGCGCCGCTGTCTCCTGAGCCTGAGCCTGTGCCGACGCTGCGGCAAGTCCAAGTGACAGCAGCCAGAGCGGCGGCAGGCGGCGCGCGAATGCATCGCAGCGGGCAGCGACGTGCCGGGCATTCGAGGGAACGATTCGCATGTGGTGTCCTTCCGAGTGGGTTTCCATGTCGGCGCCACAGGGCGCCACGCGTCGTACGTAAAGCGCCGGCGGGTCCCCTGCCCGCCGGCATCAGGTGTTACAGGGATCGAGAACGCTGCTCCTGCTCGCGGGCGAGCGCGGCCGCCGGGTCCTGCTGGGCGACACTGGCAGCCAACTGCTGGCTGCTCTGCGCCAGCGGCTGCTGGGCGGCCTGCTCCCGGTCAACGGACGCACGCAGCATCGCCGGATCTCCCAGCGCGCCCTGCACCGCAAACAGCGTGCGCCCGTCGTTGCCCGCCAGCAGATGATCGATACGCGACAGGCCGGCCTTCTGCGCGCTCAACGCCAGCGCGCCGGCGGCGTTGTCCAGTTCCTGCTCACTGCGCAGTCCGCTCTGCGCCCCCATCTGCTGCAGGTGCTGGCGTGCCCCCTGGAACAGGGCGTGTCCCGGCTCGCCCGGCTGCGACATGTCGCGCAGGGTGGCCTGCTGCGCCGGCGCCCCCACTTCGCCCCGCTCCAGCCGCGCCATCACATCAGGTGTCAGCTTCTGCTGCCACACATCGAACCGCTGCTGGCGGGCCTCGATGCCGTTCAGGCCACCATTGATCGCGCGTGTCGCTTCGCGCACATCCTCGCGCGCCGCCTCCGGCACGCGCGTCTGCCACTGCCACACCGCAATACGGCCCGCATGCTCAGGCTGCGCGGCCAGCTCCGGTTGATTCACCAGATCCAGATCCAGCGCCTTGCCGGCACGCTCATAGTTTTCCTTGCCGACCAGCGGCAGATAGCCGCGGCCGTGATACTTCAATGCGTCGCCGGGCGCATCATTGCCCATGCGCCCGCCATACATCAGTTCGGCCAGGCTCTCCGGCCGCCCACGCAGCGCCTCCTGGCGGGCGCTCTCCAGCGCGGCGTTGCCATTGCGCCACGCAGCTTCCACCGGGATCTGCGAGATTCCCCGGGTGAAGTTGAAACTTTCATTGAGCCGGCTCAAGCCGCGCGACTCGTGCCCTGCCTGGGCCATGAAATTGGCCAGTTCAAGCGGGGAGTCGATGCCGGCTTTGGTCGCCTGCCGCAACAGCTGCGACTCTCTATCGGTCGACACAGTGCAACTCCTGAATCTTCATCAGCGCGGATTCCCTTCCGCCGGTTGGAGCTTGGCTCATGGAAGCGACACCTCGGCGACACTGGACGGGTCGAAGTCCTCGAACCGCACCCTGCCCAGCTCCGCCACCGAGTAATCCCGGATGTTGGTCGCTTCAGTCTCGATATCCACGACCTTGCGTCTCACCCCATCCACCCAGCAGGCCTTGTCCGCAGGCGCATAGCGGAACCGGTAGGTGCTGCTCCAGCGCTCGCGGCTACCCCCGTTGGTGATCACGCTGAAGGTGCCTTCCTCGACCATTGCATACGCAAAAGGGTCGCCGGCCAGGCCACCTCGGGTAGAACACGGCACCAGCTTGTCGTTGCGCGCGGCCAGCTGCCAGCGCCCGCGTCCGTCACCGCGCAGCAACAGCAGCACCCGGTTGGGTCCGTGCTGGCCGGGCACCAGCCCTTCCGGTGTCGGCTGATCGATGACCAGCAGCTGATACTCGATGCCATCGCCGTTGAGCTCGCCCCTGACCGCTTCCAGCAGGTTCGCACCGGACGGAACAAATGCCAGGGCATCGTCCATGTGTGCGCCAACCCTGTCGTCCATCCCCTCCCACTCCTTCAATATCGTCCCGCCGATGCTCGCGTCGTAGGCGGGCGTAGTGGCGTTGCCCAGTCGCGCCAGTCACCCTGCAGATGCGGATGATAGCTCCGGGAGCACCATGGCAGCGTCGGTGGCATGCGTCACCCGTTGAGCGGAGGGACAGGGTCCTCATGGACGGGAAAGCTCCTGCAATCGGTAGCGCCGAAGCGTCATTTTTCTGACGCTAGGAGAGCTTAGCGCGAGGAGGTCGCTTGCGTCGAAGATCGAAAGCTTGAAATGGCGCTACCAGTCACAAAATTCGGTGCAGAATAGGTCTGCCCAACGTTACTGCCCCCTACTGCGGGCACGGACCACTGCGGCGCACTGGCCAAGCGTGAAAGCAGCCACCACTTTGCAGTCACCTGCTCCGCACTGACTGGCCGCGGCGTCACGTGCATCACGGTCGTTCAGCCCCAAATGGATCGCGTAGGCCTTGAGCGCACTACCAGCGGCGATCGCTTTCCAAGACTGGGCGATATTGGCCACCATGCGACTGTTCTATGCAGTTCAGCGTCTGGCTGAGAGCACTCGTGCAATCGGGCGCGCAGCCTGTCTGGCGACTGCCGATGCAGGACTGCTGCGATGCCCAGGAGATCCGTGCTCGGCTGACCGCTTGGGGCACTCAGGCAACGCATTGACTCGACCGGCGCGCGTGTCTCATGGTGCGCCATTGCTCTGATATTCCTTGCCGCACGCCCTTGGTCAGAATTCATCAAACAATGGCTTGGTACAGTTCGAGTAGAACACTTCACATCGTCCTGCGCGATCATTGCGGCACATTGCTTCCGAAGCGACATGCGCCAACTCGGGGGTAGCCCCTGTCCCAAGTCCCGCACGTCCAGCACCGGATCGTCCGCTTGGAATGACCCAGGAAATACACTGGTTGAAATAGCTCATGCTGACCGTGCAATCTCGGGCACCTGACGCTCCACACTTTGAAACTGCTTCGCGTTCGGCCTCATTCTTGGATCGCAACCCCGTTGAAACCCCAGCATCCTGAGTACTTTTCGACTCCGCAATTGCCCCCCAGGTCTTGGTCCATTTGCCAGTCGGAGTTGCGAGACGGATCTCGGAGGAGCCAGTGCTTCCAGTGGCACCTCCCGGAATCGGCGCACATCCGCGCGCGCCCTGCCCGCCAATAGGGTAATACCCGGGCGGGCAGTTTCCTTCTGCCCACGCACGATCAACACCACCCAATAGCAGCAGGCACGAGGCGAGCAACACCCAATGTGCAATCAACTTCATAGCGAACGTACCTCCACCGTCTCCAGCCAAGCGATCAAACTAGGCAATTCCTGAATTGGCGTTCCCTCTGAGGCCAGAAGACGGATGCTGAGGCTCATGTCCACCTTGCAATCTTGGCATTACCGCTTGTCCCCCGCCCAACTGAGATCCCGCAGCTGAGGAAGGTGCCTCTGGCTTGTAACTCTGACCACCTCCCGTCGAACCCGGCGGCTGACCGTTCGGGCCCAGCGATGCTGGTACTGCACTACCGCCTATCTGCGAACATGCCATGAAGCTGCCCAATGTTCCCTGGAAGAACATCGCCGCCATTGTGGCGCAGCAGAATCAGCGTGGTCAGGATCAGGCCCATGCCGCCTTGCTGCAGTGCCATTCTCGAAATACCTTCACTGAAATTCTCACCCATCAGCGTACCCGACCACGTGCGCCCCCAAAAAGGCGAACGCGACCTTGGACACCATCTTCATCGCGATGCCGGTCACATCAATGGACCGGAATATCAGGGCGCGACATAAGCCTGCAACTTAGAACTCATCAAATATCGGTTTACTGCAGTCCGAATAGATCTCTTCGCAATATCCCGGCTGATCATTTTTGCACATGGCTTGCGCGTTGAACTTGGCCCTTTCGGGCGTGGGACCAGCTCCAATCCCGGCACGGCCCGCGCCAGAACGCCCCCTTGGAATGACCCACGAGACACACTGATTTTGATACGTGAAGCTAACCGAACAATCAGCAGCACCAGCTGATCTGCATTTTGAAATTGCCTCACGAGAAGCCTCCTCCTTGGATCGCTTACCGACAGAAGTGCCCGCATCCTGAGTACTCTTCGATTCAGCAATCGCCCCCCATGTCTTGGTCCATCGCCCAGTAGGAGAGTTTGCGGGCAATTCGGAAATCCCGCCACTCGATGCGCTACTCGGTGCGCCACTTGGAATGGGGGCACAACCTCGGGCACCCTGACCTCCAATCGGATAGTACCCTGGCGGACAATTGCCTTCAGCGAACGCAACTTCGGTCAATGAGAAGAGAAGAAGGAAGAAAAGAATCACCCACTGCTTTGCTCCATTCATAAAACTGTTCTCACTCCCTTCTCCCTGGACCAGCCAGACGGTACCGCGATTGACATTTCCTTCGTCTCATAGATCGGCTCAGAACAAGCGGAGCAGGCCGCTTTACATTGCGCTCCATCAGAGCGCATGCCACGCCGGAGCCGGCGACTCCAGTCGCTCGATGACACACGCACGGCGCTGCCGCTTGGGTCGTAGCGCGGTGCAGCACCCCACGCGGAGCCCCCTCGCGCCCTATCGCTCGTAGAAGGCGAATCGCCAATAGCGCCCACCAGCGGCTATTTGGCATTGCAATTTCCTAGGCCATCAATCAACTATTGAAGAGAACTAGAACTCCTCAAAAATCGGTTTCGTGCAGTTGGCATAGAACTCCACACATTTTCCTGGCTGATCATTCCTGCACATTAACTGGGCCACAAATAGCGCTCGCTCCGGCGTGGGCCCACCACCCACTCCCGACTGCCCGCCCCCAGAACGCCCACTTGGAACGACCCAAGAAGCGCACTGATTGAAGTAAGCCAAATCGACCTCGCAGTCACGCGCGCCTCCCGATGCACACTTGGAAAGAGCCTCCTGCTCTGCCAGCTCTTTGGCTCTCTTTCCCGTCGACACTCCTGCATCTTGAGTGTTCTTGGAAGACGCTATCGCCCCCCCAGGTTCGCACCCATTTGCCAGTAGGACTGGCAAGCTGAATCTCCGCTGTGGTTCCACTTCCACTAGCAGCCCCGGGTATCGGCGCACACCCCCGTGCCCCTTGCCCTCCAATCGGGCAGTAACCAGGAGGGCAATTACCTTCAGCAAAGGCTTGATACGCCACGCCCAAGATCAAAGAACTGGCGAGAATCGCTTGCGATACAAGAATTTTCATCGCCCGCCACATCCAACTTTATCATGCATATCGAACTCGCTATGCAACGACGCCATTCGCATTTCCTCCAAGCCCAGACGATGGTGGCGGAGAGTCAAAGGCACCCTGCAATCTCGGAGTGACTGCAGAGCCTGCACCCATCGGTTGAGACTGGTGAGTCGCCGGTGCGTCGGCTTGTATTGCCCTCCGCCCGTCGAACCGGGCGGCTGACCATTCGGGCCCGGCGAGGCCGGTACCGCACTACCGCCTATCTGCGAATGTGCCATGAAGCTGTCCAATGTTCCCTGGAAGAACATCGCCACCATTGGGGGCATGATTCATTACTGCCGCGAGGCTCTCGGCTCAGCAGGATCCCCCAAGGCACTACCCATTCGATACGGTCAGAATAATGTCGCGACGGAGTTGCTTGCGCTTGTGCCTGCTCCTGCCACCCGCAGATATGACCAGCTCAATGATGCGATCCACCAATAGAGTAGATAGCTTCACACCAGCTGAGAACCGGTAGCAAGACCGGACATTCAACGCACGCCTAGTATCTCTTGAAAAGTGGAATAGTGCACGCGACGTAGACGGATCTACATTTTCCTCCGGCCGCCGCTCCGCAATCCCGTTAGGCAGTCTGGGTTACCCGGTCTACTTTAGTAGAATTAACGCATTTCGTCCCAGTGAACATCAGTTCAGGAGAGGAAACTGCTGAGACACATTCAGCCGGAAACAAGCGCGCAGAATTTTATGCCGTGACTCGCCAAGGATAACATTGTTCGAGACCATACCAGCGAGCCCACCGGCACATTTACATCAAAACTCTTCAAAAATAGGCTTGGTACAGTTTTCATACAGCACCGCGCACTTCCCGCTCACATCGTTCTTGCACTTGGAATGCGCCATTATCAGCGCCATTTCCGGCGTAGCACCACGCCCCAATGCCGACATTCCACGACCAGTCTTCCCACTTGGAATGACCCAAGCCACACACTGATTTCGATACGCCAAACTGACGGAGCAATCGGCGGCACCTGTTGAACTGCACTTCCGCAAGGCCTCTTGCTCTGCCGCTAGCTGTGACCGAAGGCCGGTCGATGCTCCTGCATCCTGAGTAGACCGAGACTCGGCGATTGCCCCCCAAGTCTTTATCCACCGCCCCGTCGGAGAGTTTGCGGGCAATTCGGAAATCCCGCCACTCGATGTACTACTCGGTGCGCCACTTGGAATGGGGGCACAACCTCGGGCGCCCTGACCACCGATCGGGTAGTAGCCGGGAGGACAGTTCCCCTCCGCCGCAGCCGTCGCAGCTGCGCCCAGAAGAGCAAGCATCGACAAGGAAATTACATAGCGTCGAAACTTCATTCTCCAACTTCCTCCAATCTCTGGACCGCAATCATCCAATTCAAGCTACACCCGTACCAGCGTTACCCCTAAGGCCTGGAGAATGTGTCGCGGAATCCGGGCCGACGTGCAACCTAGGGTTCGCTACCTGCATTCCCATGGGTGAACCTCCACCTTCTCCCGCGGGGGCTTGGGGCCTGTAACTCTGCCCGCCCGTCGAACCCGGCGGCTGACCATTCGGGCCCGGCGATGCCGGTACTGCGCTGCCGCCTATCTGCGAATATGCCATGAAGCTGCCCAATGTTCCCTGGAAGAACATCGCCGCCATTGGGGGCGCAGTCAGAATCAGCGTGGTCAGGATCAGGCCCATGCCGCCTTGCTGCAGTGCCATGCTCGACATACCTTCACTGAAATTCTGACCCATCAGCGTGCCCGTCAACGTGCTTCCCCAGAAGGCGAACGCAACCTTGGACACCATCTTCATCGCGATGCCGGTCATCGCTGCCAGAACCGCCATGGAGAACATCGTGCCTATGCCGTAGAGCAGCCACTTCTGGAACAGCTGCTTGGTCTGGTCAAACAGCAAGCACAGGATGAACAATGGCCCCAGGCCGATGAACAACGCCAGCGCGACCTCATACAGCAAAAGCATTGAGCCAGCTGTGACTGCTGGACCACCCGTGCCCATGCCAATGAACCACATGGCACGGGTCTTCGCGTTGTCCAGCGTCACGTCGCTCATCACGTCCAGCGCGTCAACGCTGGATAGCGCCAGCTGCATGTAGCCCAGGTTCTCATCGATCAGATCCTCCGGTGAGTCCTTCTTCCCGGTCACGACGTAAGTGATCTCGTTCTTCACGTCATTGATGAGAAAGCCATGCATCTCGCGACCGAACATACCCATGGTCGTGGCAACCGACACGATCAGCGCGGCCTTGGCCATGTTGGTCACGAGCACCATCATCGAATCGCGGCTGCGACCGGTGGCGATCCGGAAACCCTGAATCAGCACCCAGAGCGTCATGAGAGTCAGTGCAATGCCACCGACCCACGCCATCATGCGTCCAAGCAGCTTTACGCCGTACTCCGCGATTTCCTTATGCAGGTAATCGAGGATCAGCCGGAAGAACACAAAGTCACCAATTGAGGATGACGCGTGCAGATTCTGCAGCATGTGCAGGGGGCCTTGCCCCGACATGCCATCCATCAGCCCAAGATCCATAACTTCACCTAGAATGTGATTGCAGCTCGACCGGAGCAGCGTCTAATCAGTTGGAGAGCGCTGCCTTCAGTGCCGCGGCCTTCACTACGGTACCGAGAGGTGACTGACCGGTACCCTTCAATGCGCGCTGCGCAAGAATCTGCTGCATCTTGGTCAGCGCCTGAATCTGCTTGTCATACCCTTCAGTCTTCTTTTCCCAGGTCGCAAAATCCGCCTGCATATAGGCGTCAGAAACGACTGCATTCGCCGAGGCCTCTGCCATCGCACCCTCGCCGCTCCACAGATCGCGGATATCCTTGATCCTGTCCAGCACCTTGCGCATGTCGGGCATCGTCTTCTGCACAACTTCCACGGTCTCGTTGTACTTCTGATTCTCCATGACCTGGATTGCAGCGCAGATGTTGCGCTGCTGGGCGATGATGTCCCCACCCGGGCTCAAGTCCAACGCAGTGAGGATACCGCTCAGGCTCATGATATTGCCGGCGCCGCAGCGCTCGGCGACATTCCACTCAAGCGGAACCGGCTCCAGCTTCACGCCTTGAGGCATCAGTGGCGAGGCGATGATCTGATTGAACTTCGCCAGCTTCTGCGCCCAGTTCTGAGTTGTTTCCAGAAACCGTTGCGCCTGGGTACTGTACTCAAGCAGGGCTTCCCCCTGAGCGGCAAGCGTATGGACCTCAGTCAGCGTGCTGTTGAAGGTATTCAAGCCAACCTCAACCACCGGGATGGTGTATCCCTTCACGGGGAAGCTGAGCAATGCGGCGACGGAAATCGCCATGGCGGTGGAACGGAGCCGGGAGACTGCACTCGGCGTCTTGGCAGTACGGGCAGTGGTTTCCATGTTCTTCTCCATCGAATTCAAGGGGCTTGCTGCGTTCACGTCTGTTGCGACAGTCATGCTGCAACCTCCTTACTGTTGGATGCGGGCTTTCCGGAGCCCTTGCGGTTCTTGTAGAAATCTTCCAGCCACTGTTCCGGCGTCAGCTCATCCACCGTCACACGTGCACGCACGGCGGCGGTCTGCAGGACACGATGCATGATGTCGATGTTGTCGGTCGACGCCGAGATCACCGACAGGATGTCGTCCATGCCGCGCAGGTTGAGCTGGCAGACACTGGACGCATGACCCTGCTTGACCAGGAAGCAACGCGAGCGCTCGTCCAAGGCGGTAACCACATTGAACTCGGCCTCGGTCAACTTCAGGCCATCCATGTAGTCGCTCTTGCTGGCATTCGGGTTCGGCAGCAGGATCAGGGTAGCGGTCTGCTCGATCAGGGCGGCGGAGATATCACTCTTCAGCGCGTCCTCCGGGCTCTGTGTGGCAAAGATGCCGAGACCATTCTGCTTACGGATGGTCTTCTGCTTGTTCTTCGCGAACTCCTTCAGGCCACCCTCGCCATCCAGGATCTTCCAGAACTCGTCCATCACATAGATCAGTGGACGGCCGTCGATCAGCGACTCCAGGCGGTGCAGCAGGTAATTAATGACCGGCACGCGCACTTCAGGGTTGTCGATGATGTCGGTGTAGTCGAAGCCGATGATGTTGGCCTTGCTCAGGTCAACGGTATCCACGGGATTGTCGAACACCCAGCCCAGCGAATTGCCCGAGGTCCAACGGCGCATGCGCGCGTAGAGGCCATCGTCGCCCATGTTGGGCAGGCTCTTCTGGAAGTTGGTCATGCTGCGCAGATGCATCGGCGTATCGAGCATGCTTTCCACGGCGCGGTAGATGTCTTCTTCCTCGCGGGCGCTGTACTCGCGCTTGCCGGCCAGCACCTTGATCAGGTCGGCCAGGAACTGCACGTTGGCTTCGTTGTTCTCGCACTGGAACGGGTTGAAGCCGGTCGGCGCGCCGTTCTCCA
This sequence comes from Stenotrophomonas maltophilia R551-3, assembly GCF_000020665.1. NCBI lineage: Bacteria > Pseudomonadati > Pseudomonadota > Gammaproteobacteria > Lysobacterales > Lysobacteraceae > Stenotrophomonas > Stenotrophomonas maltophilia. Next base: position 2,746,071 of record NC_011071.1, read on the forward strand.
GGGCCAGATAGTTACCTCCGCAGGCCCGCACGAAGATCTCAGCACCGCGGTCCTTGTCGAAGAAGAAGATGGTCGGCGACGGCTCGTACTTCTGCACCTGGCTGAGCAGGAAGTTGATCAGCGCGGTCTTACCGGTACCGGACTTGCCGATCACCATGGTGTTGGCGATCGCCTTCTCGCCCAGCGAGTTTTCCGACGGATGGGTCGCGTGGAAATTGAAGTAGTACGGCTGGCCGTTGGTGGTCTGCAGCGTGGTGACGCAGTCGCCCCACGGATTGTTGTGCTGCTTGCCGGTGGCGAAGTTGTGCAGCGGCGACAGGCCCAGGAAGTTCAGCGAACTGACATTGGCCAGGCGAGTGCGGTAGCGCCAGTTACCCGGCAGCTGCGAATAGAAGGACGAGGTAACCGCCAGGTCTTCCTTGGTCGACACGAATCCGGCGTTTGACAGCTCGGCACGGGTCGAGGCGACGTTCTGCGAAAGCTTGGCCTGCGTGTCGCCGTAGACCGCCATGATGAAGTGGTATTCACCCAGCACGAAGTTGCCCGACGACAGCTGATCCATGGCCTGGTCCAGCTCGACGATCTGGCTGACCGCCTTGTCGCCGGAGGAGATCATCATGCCCTTGGTGCGGTCGAGCACCTTCAGCGCATCCTGACGCCCCATCGGGCTGAACGAATGGGTGATGACGTACTCGTAATCCAGGTACTTCAGGCCGTTGAGGATGCCCGGGTAGGTCCCCTCGGCATACTCCTTGATGTTCAGGATGGCGCCAAAATGGTTGGCGCCATTGGGGGTGTTGATCGCAAAATCGCCGGTCTTGGCCGAGAACATGTGGCGGCTGACAGGCAGGTAATCCTTGATCGGCGCCGACAGCACCGGCACCGGCTCATCGATGCGATTGATCAGGTAGCCGAACAGCTCCAGCGTTTCCGAGAACACCACACCGTTCTTGGCTTCGTACATGCCCAGGCGATACGGCGCGTAGTCGCGGATCACGGCCTCGACGTTGCCGGCCAGTTCCATCAGCTTCTCGACCGCCTGCTCCTGCTCGGCGCGGAGCTTCTCCACGTTCGCCGACTTTTCGACGAAGCGTTTACCCGCCACCACCGGGCGATAGATCATGGTCAGGTACAGCTCGTTCTGCATGATGCGCTGCGAGGACAGCATGCCCATGTACTGATCTGACACGTCCTGGTTGAAGCGCTGCTTGTAGTTGCTCTTGCCCTTCAACGTGCGGCGACGACGGATGTCATGCACCCAGAAGGCAACGTTGACGAAGTCGGGTGCGCGCAATGTCTGCAGCAGACGGTTGAACGTGTTGTGACGATGCTCGAGCTCCCACTCCTCGCGGCCGACGAAAGGCAGCCCTTCCAGATGCCAGGTCAGCAGATAGTCACCGCCCGTGGTCTTGACCACGTTCGGGGCAACATGCGACGACAACGGAATGAACTCACTGATGGAGGTGTCAGGGCTGAACATACGACTGCTTCCAGAGAGGTACTGCCAAGGAGTTTCAAGAGACCTGGCGGGCGCGGATGCCCGCCAGGCCGGATCCGGACCTCAATCCATTCGGGCCGGCTTGTTGCGGTAATGGTTGGGGTTGAGCACCCACATGCCATCGTGCTCCTGCACGTTGCGCACCTTCAGCTTGAACATCAGGCGCAGGCCCAGCAGCCGGAAGATCATTTCGTCACGCTTGGCCATGTGCCGCATGATGAAGACCGCCACCGGAATGGTGAGCAGGAACCAGAAGTTCGTGTACATGCTGAGCAGCAACAGCCCGCCTGCCACCATGAAGAATGGCAGGTAGGGCACGCCCAGGAACATCGCTGGACGCGTGCAGCCGCGGAACACGACATTCTTATGCACGGTAGTACTGGATCGCGTTGTTGATCAGGTAGTAGGTGGTGCTGGTGCCAGCACCGCACTTGCCGTCGCTGCCTTCACCCAGCAGCATGCGCGCAATCTGGCCGGCGGCACCGATCAGCACGCCACCGATCAGGATCGGCGCGACGTCACCGATGCGCTTGTGCGCAAAAGCGATCTGGTAGCCGGCGAAGATCACCGCAATGGTCACCACGGCGATCGAGGCCATGTTCAGCAGGCCGTTGATGTTGGAGAAGAAACCGCAGACCTTCTTGTCGGTGCCGCCGAAGTCGGTGTTGGTGGCGAACACCTGCGGGGCGAACATGGCACCGACGAAGATCGTGGCCATCAGCAGGGTCTTCAGCGTGCGCTGGGCCTGGACGAGGTCGAGATTGGATCGCTTCATGGATTGATTTCCTTGTTGATGGACTAACACAACTGAATTGGCCTGGCAGGCGCCCGGCCGAACCACGACTTCGTCAGAACACGAAGGCCGCATCCCCTGCGGGAATCTGCTGCACCGGTGCAGCCTGCACCGGTGCGTTGAATGAATTTTCGCCACCGGCCACAGGCTGATTGCGCTCGCTCCAAGGGCGCAGCATCACGGGCCCCTCGTTGCCGGCGCCGGCAGCGCCCGGCAACTGCTGCGGCATGGCCATTGCCTGCGCCGGACCCGGCTGAGGCAGCTGCTGCGGCATGCCACCGGCCTGTTGCTGCGGATACGTGGCCCCTTGGGTGGGCTGCGGCTGTGGCTGCATCATCCGGTCCACCGAACCCAGCACTACCTTGGACAGCGCCTGGTCGGCGATGTTCAGCAGGCTGCCCCGCGCCATCGCACCGGTGGAGGGATACACGACATACGCACGTGCCGGGTCTTCCGACGGCACGTACACCGGGCCATTGGACTGCGCAACGATGCGGGCCTGCGCCGGAGAGGCCAGCTGCGGATGATGCTCGACCTTCACGCTGCGGCGTTCACCGCGACTCACCACGTCGATCGGCGCAACACCATTGGTGGCAAGCTGCTGCCCGCGGCGCATCGAGTCGTAGACCTTCTGCACATAGCCATGGCGGAAGCCGGTCTCGAAATTTCCCGAGTAGTAGCAGCTGAACGACTTGCCCCAGTCACCACCGGAGCGCTTGTAGCAATCGGCGAGGATGCGCGAACCAGCCTGCAGGTTCGGGCACTGCTGGAAGGCCTTCTCGTAGGAATCCAGCCCGTACTTGCCCAGGTTGTAACGGTTGACCTGGGCCAGGCCAATGGAGAAGTTGTAGCCCTTCTCCTCCAGCATGCGAACGGTGGCCAGCGCCTCGTCGAGGGCCTTGGGCTGGCGCACCAGGGCGCCGCCGACCACGCCGATGGCATAGGGGTTGCGCGACGATTCCACGTTGATGACGTGCTGCATCACGTCCATCGAGACGGCCATCTCCGGGCACGCCATCATTTCCAGTCCTGGCAGCATTGGTCAGCCCTCCTGCCCCTGGGCACGCCCAGGATTGAAGTCGATGCCGGTGATGTAGCGCGAGCCGGCATGCGCCTTGATATGCACGACGATGTCGATGGTCATCATCAACAGTCGCTTGATCACGTTGAACTCCAGGCCCGAACCCTCGGCCGAGGCCTTCACCATCAGCGCCAGCTGATCCCAGGTCTGCTCCGGGCTACCGGCATGGCAACTGGTGATCGAGCCCGGGTGGCCCGATGCGCAGTTGCGGATGAAGTAGAACGCCTCGTCACCGCGCAGCTCGGCCAGGATGATGCGTTCTGGCTTCATGCGCAGGCAGGCTTCCATGCAACTCTTTGCGCTGACATTGCTGGTGCTCTGCCCTCCCTTGGAGTACAGCAGGTGCACCACATTGGGTTGGGTCAGAAACAGCTCGCGTGCGTCCTCGATCGTGACCAGGCGCTCGTTGTCCGGGATATGATTGACCAGCGCTTTCATGAAGGTGGTCTTGCCGCTACCGGTCGCACCGGACACCACGATGTTCTTGCGGTACATCACCGCACGCCGGAAGAACTCGGCGTACTCGCGCTGCTGACGCAGCTCCAGCAGTTCGCGATCCTGCTCGCTGATGCTGCCATCGCTTTCCAGAATCTGGTTGAAGAACCCATCTTCGTGATACTGGCTGAGCGACTTGGTGTGCTTGGAAGGCAGGCGGATGGTGATCGACACCTTCCCTGCATCGCACGCCGGCGGAATCACGAACTGCGCACGCTGGCCGGTGGGGAACGTGAGCGAGACCACTGGATCAGCATCGGTGATGCGTTGGCCGGTGTTGCTCTCGTTCACCACCGCCGTGCAGAACTGCCGGGCCCGCTCGAAGGTCAGGCTCGGCACGTCTACCCGCTGCCACCCCGCCCGGGTTTCCAGGTACAGCTCACCGGGACGGTTGATGCAGATTTCCGTCACTTCCGGGGAAGTCATGTACTCGGCGATGCCCAGCACTTCGTACTGATAGCGCAGGAAATCGCTGGAGACGAGGGCGAGGGGTGACACTTCGGCGTCCATGATCGTTCGTTGGGTTACCGGCGGGGGTGGAGCACGTTGGTGAAGTCGACGTCCTTGGCAACGTAGACGTTCACGATCGTGCCCTGATTGATGGTGACAGTCGGCGGACGACGATTGCTGCTGAGTGCCTCGTTAGCCAGGCGCTCCATCGTGCGAGCGGTAGCGCTCTCATAGGGCGACTGCACAGTCATGCCGTTGTTGGCGATGGTGGTCGTCTCCGGACCATGCTCGGCGGCTGCGTACTTGAAGGCATCGGAAATCAGGCTGATCATCAGCGCTGAGGCGATACGGCTGCCCCAGTGCGCGCTGTACTGGCCCGGATGACCGGCGCCGCCCAGCTGATCCACGCCCGGGCTGGACATCGCAACGTCGATACCATTGGGGGTGGTGATGCGATCCCAGATCACTTCCACACGCTTGCCGATCGGACCGCCGCCGTAGGCGCCATAGATCTTGGAGCCCTTGGGCAGCAGCAGGTTGCGACCATTGATCGAGTACACCGGCTCGGTCAGCAGGCACGAGGTATAGCCGGCGAGATCGGTGATGATGCGGGTTTCCAGCACGCATCGCAGGTAGGTGCCGCGCACCAGCAGGGCATCGGGGCTTTGGATGTAGGTGGCACTGGAGACGTCTTCCACGTCCGGCCCACGGCGGATCTTCTGCTGCCCCTGCTGGTTGGGCATCATGTTCGCAAGCAGCGCCTGGCGGGTCTGCTCGTCGATCGCACTGCGCTGCGGTTGCGCGCGATTGCCTGCGGCAAGCGCGGCATCATCCACGCCAGCCATCCGGCGCTCGACCAGCGTCGGCCCACGGGGTTCCATGGCTTCCGGCCGGGATGCGATGGGCACCAGCTTCGGACCTTCGTCCTGCGACATCGGCGGAAGCATCGGAATCGGTTCGGCGGCAGTCGGCGGCGCCTGCGGAGGCGGCGCAACGTCCGGCAGTGTCGGCGTGCTGGCACGTGCGACATCCGGCACCTTCTGCACGGCGTCATCACTATCCTGGCCCTTGCGGAACAGCAGGAAGCCCATTGCCATCAGCAGCAGCACGATGCCACCGAGGAACAGCAGCGCCTTGCGGTTCAACCGCTGTTCTTCGGCCGAGCGCAGCTGCGGCGCGGCCGCATCCAGATCCGGCGCAGGCTCAGCCTGGGTCGTGCCGAAGTACGGATTCGACGGCGCGTCCGGGGCACCCTGTGCGCCGTACGGGCTCTGGCTCTCGTCGCGTCCGTTGTTCGGGTCGTTTCCGGGAGTGTTCTGCTGGCTCATTTCTTCACGTTCCTTCGCAGGCCGACGACGAAGTCGCCATGGCGGATGACCAGGTACGGGTGCGTCCCGTGCACGATCAGCGTATTGCCTTCAACCGTGGTGTTGACCACGAAGTCTTCACCGTATTCCGTTTCACGGCCGAACACGGCCGGGAATATGCCGGTCTTGTATTCCGGCGAGTTCGGCAGCTTCAGATAGGTGAAGCGGCCATCGTCGTAGGCGTTGACCGGGATCAACCACCCCATCTTTTTCGCCTTGCTGGTCGAATAGGAGTAGTTGAAGTTGTACTGGCGGTCCTTGGCCAGTTCAGAGCTCAACAGCGGCTTGGCCTCTTCCTCGACCGCCTCCTGGGCGACGCCGAACACGGTGTCGTTGGGATAGACGAAGGCAATCTTGTACTGCACGCCTGCACGACGGGCCTGTTCCAGCTGGCGCCAATCAGTGGCCACCACCTTCAGCTCGAAGATGTAGGAATGAGTCTCGGTGCGCACCATCATGTTGGTGTCGACGTCGACGTTCTTCGGCTTGATGTAGAACACGTTTTCGCGACGGGTCAGTTCCCAGCCGCTGCTGAAGCCGGTGCTGTAGTCGAGGATCTTCTCGTTCGGGCTCAGTTCGATCTGGGTGGTCAGGCCCAGGCCGGTGCGAACCGGATAGATGCGGTCCTTCTCGTACTCGTAGTGGTCCACCGCCTGCGCCATCGCCGCTGCTGAAAACAACAGCGACAACATCGACAGCAGCACCAGTGCGCTTCCCCTGATATTTCGACTACTCATCGGTTGCTTGCTCCATCAGCAGTTCCGGTGGAATTGTTCTGCGCCGGCCTCATGGCCGGCTGACCGGGCATGGCCTGCCCCGGTGTTGCTTGACCCGGCACCGGCTGCGCCGGCATCGGTTGCCCCTGTACCGGCTGGCCCTGCACGGGCTGACCCGGCACCTGGCCATTGGCCGGAACGGCGACCGGCTGGCCGGTGGCCGGATCGATCATCGTGGCTGCGGCCGGATTATTGGGATCGTAGGCCGCCTGGGCCTGCTGCGCGGCCTGTGCTGCCTGCTGCGCCTGTGCCTGCATGGCGCCGTCATCCGGCACCGGTACGCCACGCGAATAATCGTTGTCGACTCGGTACTCGGTGACCTGGAAGGCCAGCGGATTGAGGATGCGATCCTGTTCGGACAGCGCCAGGTTCTGGTTGTAGCCGAAGCGCATCGTCACCAGCTGGTTGTCCAGATAAGTGGCAACGCCGGTACGCTTGTCCAGCAGGCTGCGCTGGATACGCACCGAAGCACCGCGGAAGCTGCCATTCGGCTCAGCACCCAGCGGCGTGATGCTGAGGATCTTGACCCGGATGGCGCGCTCGCGGCCGTACATGACGAACGGGTTCTGTGGATTGTTTCCGGCATAACGCACGCGCATCGACTGCGCCACCGGATCGGTGGACATCACGAACACCAGCTCCCAATCGCGCAGGCCCATCACCGCCGAGTCGTACGACTCGCGCGCCAGCACGTACTGGGCCACATTGCTGCGATTGATCGCTTCGTTGCTGGTGATGGTCTCGCCCTGGAAGGTGCCACTCAGGCGCGCGACCGTCGCGGTACCCGTGTACGCGTCGGCCATCACCAGGAACGGCACCTTCTCCTTCAGAGGCAGCATGTAGTAGTAGCCACCGGCCAATGCCAGCGACATCAACAGCGAGCCCGTGGCGACCCACCAGGCACGACGCTCGCTGCGACGCGCCATGTCGGCCACGGTGATCTCGTAGCTGACCGCCTTGGCGACCGACTGCTCGACCTTGGGACTGTTGCCGGGATCCTTCTTGCGGAACATGGATTCTTCCGTACTGCTGAAACATCAATGGGCGTGAAGCCCCTGCGACAGGCGCGGGGAGCGGCACGTTCGATGGTTTCGAGGTGGACTCAGGTGCCGCTGTTGGAATCAGCGCCCTGCGCCGACGCGGTCGGCGTCGCGCCAGCGCTCTGCACAACGATCTGGTTGCCAACGATGGAGACGGAGATTCCCTGCGTCGCATAGGCCGCGGTGAGATCGATCACGGCCTGCTGTGCATTGGTGGTGTCGATGTTCGAGACTGCGCCGTACAGCGTGAAGTCCGAGCTGAGGCGGTAGTCCAGCGTGCGCCCGGAATCCTTGGCCCAGCGCTCGAGCATGGCTTTGAGCGTGCCATCCATCGGCGAAGCCTGGTAGACGTAGCTGGAGTACAGCGGGATCTCGGTCGTCGCCGCAGCGAAACGGTTGACCGGCTTCCAGCGCCCTCCGAAATCGGGAGCGGACTTGGTGGCACACCCTGCCACCATCAGCGCCGCGACTGCGGCGACGGATATTTTCGCGATAAACGCCTGATTCATACGGGCTTCACTTTGACGTACGAAAAAGCAGTCCCGAACATTGGCTCCCTGGTCGTCCGGCGCCGCATCACGCGCACCGGAAACGGGAAGACGCGCTGGCTCGCAGCACACCTGCCCCGGTTCCCCTGCAGCCCGAAAGCTGCCAACCAGGTGACGGGGCCGTCAGTCATTGCCGACGACACACCCGCACACATCTCCAACGTCGAAACCATCCTTGTTTCCATGGCACAAACTCCTGGCCACCCTGCTCTACAACATTTGACACCCAGCACACATTTCTGGATGACGAACACAGGGTCGCACAACCGCGCGTCAATTCCATGTCAGACAAGTCTGAATTTCTATGAACAGATGATGTTTTTTTGACTCAGCTCACGAATTCACGTCAATGAATGTGAATCCACGTCACAAATTTAGCGTCGTGAATTAGACGTTAAGCATCGGAACATCCACTTTCGGCAGCAATCGCGAGGTGAAGTAGCGATCCTTGTAGTAGCGGATCTTGTCGCACTTCACAGGATGCGGTATGCCCTCGTAGAGGAACACTTCCTTGTCCGGCCCCATCGCCTTCAGCTCCTGCGGCAGCATCAGTGCGCGCCGCTCCTCGGTGAAGCTGTGGGTCTTCTCGCGGGCATGGGTGACGTTCTTCTTGCGGATGGTGGTGTAACCCAGCATGTCCGAGTAGTCGTTGGCGTCCTGCTGCTCACGCGGCGCGTACAGGATCTGCAGCGCGTGGTTGGTGATGATCGTGCGCGACACCTCCCGCCCGTAGGTGGCATCGAGCTGGGACATGCTCTGGATGATCGGCAGCAGGCGGATGTTGTAGCCGGCCATGTAGGACACCGCCGAGGCGATGATCTCGACCTTGCCGATCGAGGTGAATTCGTCCATCAGCAGCAGGCACTGGTACTTCAGGTCCGGGTTGGACTTGGGCAGTTCCTTGGTGTTGAGGTTGATCAGCTGGCTGAAGAACAGGTTGATGATCAGGCGGCTCTCGGCCAGCTTGTTGGGCTGGATGCCGATGTAGATGGTCATCTTCTTCTTGCGGACATCGGTCAGCAGGAAGTCGTTGCTGCTGGTGGCCTTGTCCAGCACCGGGTTGATCCAGGCGTTGAGCGGTTCCTTGAAGGTACCCAGGATCGAGGCGAAGGTCTCATCGGCCTGGGACAGCATGTTGGCAAACGCCGAGCGCGCGTTGGAACTGAGGAACGACCGCTCCGACAAGGCTTTGAGGTACTTCTTCAGATCGCTGCCGTCACCCGATGACAACCGGTAGACAGCGCCCAGGGTGGGCGTGCCCGAGCCGCCCGGGAAGCCACTGCTGCGCTCGTCATCCCAGTTCTCGAACAGATACAGGGTGAAGGCCATGAACGCATTGCGCGCCTGGCTGACCCAGAATTTCTGGTCCTCGGCACCATCCGGATACAGCATCGCGGCGATGCTCATCAGGTCCGAAACGCGGAACGCCGGGTCGTCGGAGACGTAGCTGAGCGGATTCCAGCGATGCGTGCGGCGGTCTTCGGCGAAGGGATTGAACAGGTAGATCTCCTGGCCCTGGCTGGCACGCCAGCCGCTGGTCAGGTCGAAGTTCTCCTGCTTGATGTCCAGCACCACCAGCGATTCGCCGTACTCCAGCAGGTTCGGGATGACGACGCCCACGCCCTTGCCCGAGCGGGTCGGCGCGGCCAGGATCACGAACTGCTGGCCGTCCAGCCGCACCAGCTTGCCACCATGACTGCCGACCACGATGCTCTGGCCGGTCTTCTTGAACATGCCGTGCTTGGACAGGTCGGCGCTGGTGGCAAAGCGTGCGTCGCCGTGCAGCGAGCGCTTGTCCTTCTTCAGCAGCAGCACCAGGCCGGTCACCAGCAGCACCAGCAGCGGCAGGCCGAAACCGAGATAGCCGGCCCACTTGATCTTGCCCACGAAGGGCGCGACCTGTGGCTGGCCGAGCGCGTTGAAGTACTGATAGTAGGTGTTCCAGGTGAACAGCTTGGTGTCCAGCCCCAGCAACAACAGGGTCAGGTAACCGGAAAACACGAAACCAAGCAGCAGGGTCGCCAGCGTGATGATGGCGATGAGCAGATACTTCTTACTGGGCAACACCCGGATCCTCCATGATGCGCACAAGGGCGCGACGGCCTAGCGGCGGCGCCAGCGCGACGCCTTCTTCCGCAGGTGGTTTTCGTTTTCCAGCCCGGGCTCCTCGCCCTCTTCACGCACCAGTGCCTGCAGGCGTTGGCGCGCTTCGGCCAGCGACATCAGGTCGGTCAGACGATCCCCATCGTCGGCTACGACCGCATGGCCGACCACATCGCCCGGAGCGTACACCGGCGCGTAGGACACCGCTACCAGCTGATAGCGGCCTCGCGTCTCCAGCACATGCCTGAATTCCTGCATCGACATCCTCCTTGTTCCAGCACTCCACAGCCCCTGTGTTTCGCATCATGCCGACGGCCATGTCGTCATCACATGCAGGACGCCGACAACAGCGCCCCGAACCTGCCGTCGTACCGAGCCCATGCCCGGCTTGCCGCAACCCCACGGATCAAACGCTGTTTTACCGCCAGCGTGGCTGCTGCTGTTGCGGTGCAGCAGTACAATGGCCGGCTCCCCCGCCCCGCATCGCGCCCGCATGAGCCCCAACTCTTCCCTGGCTGCGCGGCTGACGCCCCGTCAGCGCACCCTGATCATCCTTGCCCTGTCACTGGGCGGCTTCGCCATCGGCACCAGTGAATTCGCCAGCATGGGCCTGATGCTGGAAATCAGCCGCGGCCTGTCGATCAGCGAAACCCAGGTCGGCCACCTGATCAGCGCCTACGCCATCGGCGTGGTGGTCGGTGCGCCGATCCTGGCCTTCGTCGGCGCCAGTTTCCCGCGCCGCAAGCTGCTGCTGGCGCTGATGGGCTTCTACGCCGTCGGCAATCTGGCCAGCGCCCTGGCCCCGAACTACGGCACGATGCTGATCGCACGTTTCGTTGCCGGCCTGCCGCATGGCGCCTACTTCGGCGTGGCGATGCTGGTGGCCGCCGCAATCAGTCCGGCCGGCCAGCGCGGCCAGGCGATGTCGCGGGTGCTGCTGGGCCTGTCGATCGCGATCCTGATCGGCAACCCGCTGACCACCTGGCTGGGCCAGCAGCTGAGCTGGCGCACCGCCTTCGCCCTGGTCAGCCTGCTGGCCATCGCCACCGTGGCGATGATCGCGCGCTTCCTGCTGCCGGACCCCGAAGAGGTGCGCACCTCGCCAATGCGCGAACTGCGTGCCTTCAACACCACCCAGGTGTGGCTGGCGCTGGCGATCGGCGCGGTCGGCTTCGCCGGCATGTTCTGCGTGTTCACCTACCTGGCGCCGACCCTGGTGCAGGTCACCGGCGTGGCCGAATCGTGGATGCCACTAGCAGTGGGCGTGTTCGGCATCGGCGCGATCATCGGCAACATCGCCGGTGGCTGGCTGGTCGACAAGTTCCACTTCAAGGCCGCTGCGGTGGTGCTGCTGTGGTCGATCGTGATGCTGCTGCTGTATCCGCTGGCCGCACAGTCGGTATGGACCATCGGCCCGATGATCATCACCGTCGGCACCATGGGTGCGCTGGCTGCGGTGCTGCAGACCCGCCTGATGGACGTGGCCGGCGAAGCACAGACCCTGGCTGCCGCTTCCAACCATGCCGCCTTCAATACCGCCAACGCGCTCGGCCCGTGGCTGGGTGGCATGGCGATCAGCGCCGGCTTCAGCCCGGCCAGCACTGGCTACGTCGGTGCAGCCACCGCGATCGGCGGCCTGCTGCTGTGGTGCGTGGCGGTGATGGTGGACAAGAAGCGCAAGATCGCCGTCACAGGCAGCCACTGAACACCGCGCCGGGTCGTCAGCCGTTGCCCATGCGGCGGCGGCGATCCGGGCGCAGCATCGCCACATCGCCGGCCGCCAGCGTCGGCCGCGCCAGCTCACCACGCTTCACCCGGTCCAGCACCCGCTGCGAATTGGCCGCGCAATCAATGCCCTCCGGCCGCGCCTGGATGTCTTGGATCAGGGCCAGCAAGTGCGCACGGCTCTCTGCCAGCCGCAGCTGCAGCGCATCGATATCGGCCACCTTCTGCTGCAGCATCGTGATCAGTGCCTCGTGCTGCCACTGGCCCATGTCCGGAGGCAACAGCGCGCGGATCTCTTCAAGGCTGAAGCCAGCGCGCTGCGCACCCGTGATCAGCTCCAGCAGCAGCACCGCCTGTTCCGGGTAATCGCGGTAGCCGTTGGCCTGGCGCTGCACAACCAGCAGCCCTGCATCCTCATAGAAGCGGATGCGCGACGCGGCAAGGCCGGTGCGTCGCGCCAGCTCACCGACCTTCATCTGCCTGAATCCTCGACATTGGAACCTGTTGACCTTCAATCAAACTTGAAGGTTAGCGTAGCGCCATTCCCCTGTCCTGGAGCTGTCCGATGTCGCTGTTCTCGCCTCTGGCACTGCCTTCCGGTACCGTCATCCGCAACCGCATCGCCAAGGCGGCGATGGAGGAAAACATGGCCGACGCCGACCACGCTCCCTCCGAAGCGCTGCTGCAGTTGTACCAGCGCTGGGCCGACGGCGGCGACGGACTGATCATTACCGGCAACGTAATGGTCGACCGCCGTGCCATGACCGGTCCCGGCGGCGTGGTGCTGGAAGACGATCGCCACCTCGATCGCTTCATCGCCTGGGCCGACACCGCTCGTTCGCGCGGTGCGCAGATGTGGATGCAGATCAACCACCCCGGGCGGCAGATGCCGGCCGCGCTCGGTCAACCGGCGTTGGCACCGTCAGCGGTAGCGATGGATCTGGGGGCCCTGTCCAAGCAGTTCGCACCGCCGCGGGCGATGACCGGAACCGACATCGAGGAAGTGATTGCCCGCTTCATCCGCAGCGCCGAACTGGCCGAACGTGCCGGTTTCAGCGGGGTGGAGATCCATGCCGCGCACGGCTACCTGCTCAGTCAGTTCCTGTCACCGCTGTCGAACCGGCGCGAGGACCACTGGGGCGGCAGCCTGGAAAACCGTGCGCGCCTGCTGCTGGAGATCGTGCAGGGTGTGCGTGCAGCGGTGTCGCCCGCCTTCGTGGTGGCAGTGAAGCTCAACTCCGCCGATTTCCAGCGCGGTGGCTTCTCGCCCGAGGAGGCGCGCGCAGTAGTGGAGATGCTGGCCCCACTGGGCGTGGATCTGGTGGAACTGTCCGGCGGCAGTTATGAAGCGCCGGCGATGACCGGCGCCGCACGCGACGGCCGCAGCGTGGCCCGAGAAGCCTACTTCCTCGAATTCGCACGCGAGATCGCCACGGTGGCAACGATGCCGCTGATGGTCACCGGCGGCATCCGTCGCCGTGTAGTGGCCGAGCAGGTGCTGGACAGCGGTGTTGCCATGGTCGGCATCGCCACCGCGCTGGCGATCGAGCCGGACCTGCCACACCACTGGCAGCAAGGCCGCGACCAGGTGCCGACCCTGCGCAACATCGACTGGCGCAGCAAGCCGCTGGCCGCCAGTGCGCACATGGCCGCAGTGAAGTATCAGCTGGGCCGGTTGAGCCGACGCCAACCAACCGCTCCCGGCGTCTCGCCGGTGTGGGCACTGTTGCTGGCACAGGCCTCGGCCACGTGCCGGACCCGCCGCTACCGACGCTGGATGGGGGAACGCGCGGCTGCGCACTGAGCCGGCAAGGCTTCTCATCGCCGGGGCAATACCCCACCATCTGCAGGATCGGCGGCACCCCGCCGCCGATCGCAACATGCAGAAGGAACCGACGTGGCAGCAGCACCCACCAAGGACCGTGAGAAACTGCTCGACGACCTGCTCTCGCTGGGGCGCAACTGGGCACTTGCCATCGCCATCGCCGGTGCCGGGGCTGCCGTGCACTACAACGAATCGGTATACGAAGCGGGACTCTGGCGCGGGCTGCTGCCCACGCTCTGCTTTCTGGTCGCGATCGTCTGGATCGTGCTCAGCATCATCCGTTTCGACCTGACCATCCAGCAGCACTTCGAGCGCAAGCTGTCGCGCTGGCTCAGCCGCCTGCTGTATGTCGTGCTGCTCGGCACCGGCGTTACTGCAGTGTTCTTCGTCACCGAACTGGCGGAAAACAACCACATCGCGCGGATGTGCGACTCGGTGGCCAACGAACCCGGCAGCCGCATCCACAGGTCGGAAGAATGCCAGCGCCTGTACCAGCACCGGGCGGCGTACCGGCAGCGGCTGGAATCGGCCGAGGGCGAGTTCGACTGAGCGCCCATGCTGCAGGCACATGGCGCACACGAAGTACACGCGGCGTGGATATGGGGTCGGGCACAGTAGCTGCGCCGCCCTTCCATGTGACCACTCCGGCCAGCATGTTCCGCCACCCTGCCCCTGCCCGCCACGATGCCGTTGCCCTGCAGGCCGGCGTGCTCGGCAGCGTGCTGGGCGTGGCCCTGTTCAAAGCGATCGCGTTGTCGTCGCTGGCGAGCGGATCACTGATGGTGATCGGCCTCTGGCTGCTGGCCTGTGCACTGCTGGGCGCCTGGGCGCTGGCGGCCTACCTGGCCTGCCTCGCATTGAGCCGGCGTGTGTTTGTGCTGATGCTGGTGCTGTGCACGGTGCTGATGATCTGCCTCGCCTGATCCGGGCAAGCGCGCGACTATTACTTAAACGTTACAAGATAACAAGTGCGATCAGTCGGATTGTGCGTGTCGGGGGTCACGGATTGGAATGCCATGGCCAGCCGGCATTACCCCCGAGACCACGCCATGACCCTGCAGCCCCTGTATCGCGCCTCCCTCACCGCCATCGCCCTGGCATCGCTCAGCGCCTGTGCCACCTATGACGACAGCAACATGCATCAGGCCTGCCAGGAGTCGCCGCATCTGAAGGACCTGCCGCGCGAAGTGGCTGCGCGGGAGAGCCGCTGCAACAAGAGCATGGAAGTGTGGTCGAGCGAGCGCAAGGGCAGTGACAGGCCGCTGGATCTGAGCGGAAAGAAGAAGGACCTCTGACCACAACTGGCGCAGCCCTTGCCGGCTGCGCCACCGCTTTGCTGGTCAGCCTGCGGCCATCGGTCCGAACCAGCGCCGCAGCGCATCGGACAGCCCGGCCCCATCACCCCCGGCATCACAGGCCCAGGCAACGATGCCATCCGGGCGCACCAGCACCGCGCCCAGGCCGAGCGTGTCATCCACCGCCTGCCTGACGAGGGCCAGGCGCCGTTGGCAACCATCGATGCTTGCGCACAACGACGTGCCCGCGTCGAACACCAGCAGCACGCCCTGCCCTGCACGCAGCAGTTCACCCATGCGACGTCCATCGGCCAGCAGGAAGTCCGGCGCGCTGCGGCCGACCAGCGGATGGCCCACGCCCAGGTCCAGCTGCTGTGCAACGCCCCAGATCCGCTCGGCCAGGTAGGTCGCACCATCACGGGTGTCGGCCAGATCGGCCATCACCGCCGCCAGCGCGCGCGAGCCAGCGCCCGGCCGCATCAACGCGACCTGCGCACGCGACCAGTCCAGCACCTTCGCGCCGATCGGATAGCGCTCGGCCTGGTAGCTGTCCAGCAGCACCTCATCGGCATCGCCACGCACCACGGCAGCCAGCTTCCAACCGAGGTTCATCGCGTCGCCGATGCCAAGGTTCAGGCCTTGCCCGCCCAGCGGCGAATGCATGTGTGCTGCATCGCCGGCCAGAAGCACGCGACCCTTGCGATAGACCGTGGCCTGGCGCGCGGCATCGGTCCAGGTGGTAGCCAGATGCACCGCGGTGATGGTTGCTTCACGTCCGGAGATCCGCCGTAGCATGGCCTGCGCGCGCTCCCGGTCCAGCGCCGTGCGATGACCGGCACCGCCGTCGAAATCCGCCAGTGCCAACACGCCTGGCGGATTGAAGTTGTACATTCCATCAGCGGTGTAATGACGCCCCGGTGTGAGCAGCGACGGATCTGCCAGCTCGACCAGCAGCGAGTGTCCGGTGAACTCCGGCTCGGTCCCGGCGAAGGTGAAACCTGATTGTTTACGCACAGTGCTGCGGGCGCCGTCGCAACCGATCAGCCAGCGGCCACGCGTTGTACCGCGAAGGGTCTCCACGGCGACCTGCTCACCTTCCATGCGCACCGCCTGCACCGCACTCCCGCGGTCTATGCGCCCCCCAAGCGCGGCCGCCCGTTCGGCCAGCACCGCTTCCAGCGCCTGCAGTTCAATCGCCATCTGGAAGCCGACCGGCGACGGCAGGTGATACAGCCAGCGCTCGCTGGCCACGTTGTCCAGCGCAAACGGAATGCCAGCGAAGTGGCCGCCCAGCGGCCGGGGCTGCGCCAGCCAGTGGGCGGTGCCGGGCGGTGGTGCGCCCTTGTCGGATTTCAGCACCTGGCGCGCGGCCACCGCCTGCAGCAAGTCGCGCCTGTCCAGCGCCTCCAGGGTGGGCGTGTTCAAGCCGCGCAGCCCAAAGGGCAGGCGCTTGAGGGGTGATTCCGGGGACTCGGCCTGCTCCAGCACCAACACCGAACAGCCGGCCAGGGCCAGCTCGCAGGACAGGAACAGGCCGACCGGGCCAGCCCCGGCAATGACGACGTCGTACAGCATCGGAATTCCTTGTGAGCACCGGGCCGGCACTCTGGCGAAGCGAATGTTACACTCGGTGTACGTTTTCACAAGTGAACCGCCCATGACCCCGCCTCCGGGCCGCCGCGAGCAGCGCAAGGCCGAGACCCGACAAGCGATTTCGGATGTCGCCACCGAGCTGATCATCCGACGTGGCTTCGAAGCCGTTTCCATGTCCGAGATCGCCGATGCCGCCGGGGTCTCGCGCAAGACGGTGTTCAACTACTTCGCCAGCAAGGAAGACCTGGTGTTCGACCGCGATGAGGAGGCCCGCGCGCTTCTGCGCGAGGGCATGGCCGCGCGCAGCGGCCTGACCCCACTGGCCGCGTTCCAGTCGCTGGTGCACGAACTGCTGGACAGCGGCCATCCCCTGCTGCGGGTCAACGCAGGCGCCGCCGCGTTCTGGGCCACCGTGGCCGCGAGCCCGGTGCTGGTGGCGCATGCAAGGCGACTGCAGGCGCAGCTGACCGACGACCTGACGCAGCTGATGGCGGCCTCAGCCGGGCGCCCGGACGGCGATGCCGAGGCGCGACTGGGTGCGTCGATGCTGCTGGCATCGATGGTGACCGCCTACGGCAAAGGACTGGCAAGCCAGCTGCTGGGCGAGGATCCGCGCGAAGCCATGGTGCAGTTGATCGTGCGCGGCGCCACCGGCGTACTGGTGGCCTTGGCAGGCACCCCCTATACCGACCCTGACGCGCGTCCATAGCGCATTCGGGGGATAGGTCACGAAGTGTTGCAAATGCTAATCTTTCTCATTTGCAGCCACATACCCCCTGCCCATGCCCCCTCTCCTGCTCCACAAACGCGCGCTGTACCTGGCACTGACCCTGCCCTTTGCACCCCTTGCCCTTGCCTCCGAGACCTCAACGACCATTCCCAAGGAGCTGGACAGGGTGGAAGTCCGCGGCCGTGCGCAGGCGCTGTACCGGGTGGACGACGCTGCGGTTGGCACCCGCACCGATACGCCACTCGAGTTGGTTCCACAGTCGATCCAGGTGATCCCGCGCGAGCTGATCGACGATCAGGCCGCGCGTCAGGTGACCGATCTCTATCGCAGCATCAGCGGCATCAGCTATTTCAGCTATGCCGGCGTGACCCTGCGCGGCTTCCGCCAGGAAAACGTGCTGTATGACGGCCTGCGCGGCGACCCGTACGCGGGCTTCTCGGTACCACAGCTGTTCAACATCGAACGCGTGGAAGTGCTGAAGGGGCCG
The DNA here is from genome assembly GCF_000020665.1 of Stenotrophomonas maltophilia R551-3. Classification (NCBI taxonomy): domain Bacteria; kingdom Pseudomonadati; phylum Pseudomonadota; class Gammaproteobacteria; order Lysobacterales; family Lysobacteraceae; genus Stenotrophomonas; species Stenotrophomonas maltophilia. Next base: position 2,763,877 of record NC_011071.1, read on the forward strand.
GCCGGCGCACTCTACGGTGGTGGCGACGCCGGCGGCGTCATCAACTACGTCACGCGCAAGCCCAGGGCGGCCACTGAGCGCCGCATCGAAGTGCAGATGGGCAACCGGGATTTCCGCGCTGGCTCGATCGAAGGCACGGGTCCATTGAATGCCGCTGGCAGCGTGCGCTATCGCGCCGGCCTGTATGCCGACACCGAGCAGGGCGTGCGCTGGAACACCGACAGCGAAAGCGTGATCGGCGACGCCTCGCTGGCCTTCGATGTCGGCCGGACCGGCGAGCTGGTGCTGCAGTTCACCGACGTCACCCAGAACCTCGGCGGCAACCGCCTGCGCGGCGTGCCGGTGAATGATGCGGGCACCTTCCTGACCGATCGCCACTGGAACCACAACGAGGCCAGCGACTTCCTCGACATGCGCGCCAAAGTGGCGCTGGCGCAGTACCGCTTCGCACCGCGCGACAATCTGGATCTCGATTTTGCCGCTCGCTGGTTCAGCAACAACGAGCACCAGATGTACCACGAGCCGATGGGCCTGATCGATCGTGACCGCGATGGCGTGGCCGAGTGGATGACCCGCCAGCTGCGCAACCAGATCCGCGACAACGAAGCATTCACTGCCAACGGTAATGCAGTCTGGCGGGTGACCACCGGCACCGTCGAGCACAAGGTGTTGTTCGGTGCGGACGTGTATCAGCTGGATGCGGATTTCACTGCACAGACCGCCAGCAGCGCCGACCTTGCACGTGGTGCGGGGCCGGTGCGCGGCATCGACCTGTTCAATCCCGTGTACGGCGCCAGTACCTGGCACGACTACAACCTGGCGGCCCTGCCCTGGCGCAGCACGTCCACCCGCAGCAAGCGCTATGGCGGCTACCTGCAGGACGAACTGGCACTGGGCACACGCTGGCATGTGCTGGCCGGGTTGCGCTGGGATGGCTTCAAGGACGACGACCGCATTGCCGGCAGCAGCGTGGATGGCAACGACCTCAGCTGGCGGCTGGGCAGCACGTTCACCGTGCGCGAGGGCCTGAATGTCTATGCCAATGTGGCCAGCGGCTTCGTACCGCAGAGTGCTACCAACCAGAACCCCGCCGCTGGCGGGCCGTTCGATGCAGAACGCAGCAAGCAGTGGGAAGTGGGCATGAAGTCCCTGCTGGCCGACCGTGTGACCTTGAACATGGCCGCCTACCGGATCGACCGCAGCAATATCGTGCAGGCAACCGGCGAAGTGATCGGTGGCGTGAACCAGTTGGCCGCGCTGGGCCTGGTGCGCAGTACGGGCATGGAACTGGACCTGCTGGCCGACGTGACCGATCGCTGGGTGCTGAACCTGACCTACGCCTACAACGATGCGCGGGTGAAGGACGCAGGCCCGAATGGCATCACCAACGCTTCCGGCGACCGATTCGCCAATGCGCCGCGCAACAAGCTGGGTCTGTGGACGCGCTACGACCTGCCGTCGATCAATTCGGCCATCGGCTTTGGTGCTGACCATGTGGGTGAGCGCGTCAGTCTGGACGGGCAGACGGTGAAGGCTTACACCGTGTTCGACATGAGCTGGAAGACCACATGGAAGCAGTGGCAGTTCCAGGCCAACGTCAAGAACCTGTTCGACAAGGTATATGCAGCCAGCAGTTTCATCGCGCGCAACGGGCATTTCCCGGGTGAGCCGCGGCGGGTGTACGTGCAGGCCGCTTACAGCTTCTGACGCAGGGCTGTGGGCTGTGATGACGGGGAGGTGGCAACCCACCTCCCCTGTTGGTGTCAGTGCGAGCAGGCCACCAGCATCGAGCGGGTGGCCATCTGGGTGGAGGTGAAGCCGTTCTTGTTGCCCACCGCGATGGCGTTGCCGTCGTCGCCATCCTTGCTGAAGACTACATAGCCGCCTGGGCACATCTGTCCGGCCTTTTCGTAGCAGCCACTCCAGGAACTGGAGCCGCTGCAGTCGATGGAGACGCCGCGCCGGCCATCAGGGGTAACGGTCATCTTCGCGGTGGTACAGCCACTCAACGCGGCCACAAGCAACAACGGAACGAACAACTTCATGGGTACTCCAGGGATTGGGGGGCAGCGAGTGGGCGCCAAGGCTGGAGTGCCTGGATTGCGCGAACCTTGCGCCGCCGCCCACCGTCCTGGGTCATCACAGCCTTGCGGGACGTCCGGAAGGCACGCCATGTTCACGCAATGTTCCTGTAATACGGTGCCGGCGCGTGCCGACCCGCCCTGCCACGCCCCTTCCTGCCCAAGCCCTGCCGATGCACATCCTGCTGATCGAAGACGAAGCCGAACTGGCCGCCACCCTGAAATCCGCCCTGCAGCGCGAGCGCTACGTGGTGGACCTGGCCAACACTCTCGCGCTGGCCCGAGAAGCAGCCCTGTACGGATCGCACGACCTGGTGTTGCTGGACCGCACCCTGCCCGACGGTGACGGGCTGGGATTGATTTCCCTGCTGCGTGAGCGCAACCCCGGAGTGCCGATCATCGTATTGAGCGCGCTGGGCCAGCTGCCAGACCGCATCGCCGGGCTGGATGAGGGCGCGGACGACTATCTGGCCAAGCCCTTCGCACTTGAGGAACTGTTCGCCCGCATCCGTGCTGCAGGGCGCCGGCCGAGCGGCATGCAGGTGGAACTGGTGAGCATTGGCCGGTTGGTGTTCGACCCGGCATCGGGTGAAGCCAGCGTGGGCGGGCAACGGCTTGAGCTGCCGCGCCGCGAGATCCGTGTGCTGACCGCGCTGGCCCGGCGCCTGGGTCGCACCGTGCTGCGCGAGTCAATTGAGATGGCTGTGTATGGATTCGATGACGGCATCCATTCCAATACGCTCGACTCTCACGTCTCGCGCCTTCGCCGCAAGCTGGCCGATGCCGATGCCCGGGTGGAGATCCACGCCATCCGCGGCGTCGGCTATCTGATGCGGGAAGCCAAGTAATGGCGCGTCGTCCATCGCTGAAGCGCCCGTTGATCGTCAAGACGTTGATCTATCAGCTGCTGGCGTTGCTGGTGGCGTTCTTCGCGCTTCTGATGGTGTTGATACGTGCCGACAGCGGTGGCTATTACAGCATCCAGACCTTCGCGCCGGTGGCCGCCGATGCAGTGCACCGCGACCGCAATGGCGACCTCTACGTGCAGAAGACGCCGGAACTTGCCGAACTGCTGAAGATCGTTCCCGGCGCATGGTTCATCGCCGAGGATGAGCACGGCCACCACGTTACGTTCGGACCTGTGCCGCCGGCCTATGCCTCGCTGGTAGGCGCACTGGATGGCATCCCCTTTGGCGACCTGCGCGGGCGCGATCGCAGCGATGGCCTGGCCGTCGTGGTCCGCCAGCACAGCGGACCGGCCGGCAAGCTGACCATCATGGCCCATGGCGAAACCGATACGCTGACCTGGCAGATGGCGTTGGCGGCACACATCATCACCCTGCCGATCTTCCTGCTGCTGGGCCTGGCCACCATCGTCCTGACACCGATCATCGTGAGACGAGCCTTGGCCGGGGTGGAGCGCATCGCCCAGGAAGCCCGCAACATCTCTGCCAGTCGGCGCGGTGTCCGCCTGACAGAAACCGCGGTGCCGGTGGAGATCGCTCCGTTGGTGACGGCGGTGAATGAAGCACTGGAGCGGCTGGACGAGGGGCACGAGCGGCAACGCCGCTTCATCGCCGCCGCCGCGCATGAGCTGCGCACCCCCATCGCGATTCTGAGGGTAAAGGTCGATGCGGCCGACGACGCCACCTCGCGCAGCCTGGCCGTGGAAGTGGCGCGGCTGGCGACGCTGGCAGAGCAGTTGCTGGATCTGCACCGCATGGACGAAGACGGGCCGAAGGAAACCATCAACCTGGCGCGGGTAGCCAAACGGGTGGCCGCCGATCTGGCGCCGCTGTTGATCCAGTCGGACAAGACAGTAGCCGTGGCGGTGGAATCGCACTTCCCGGTGCTCGGCGAGACCGGCGCAGTGGAGCGGGTAATCTCCAACCTGGTACTGAATGCTGCCGAACATGGCGGACGCCAGATCATCGTGCGCGTTCAGGGCAGCTGCCTGGAGGTCGAGGACGACGGCCCCGGCATACCGGTCGACCAGCGCGAACGGGTTTTCGAACCCTTCCAGCGGCTGCGGCCGCGGCAGACAGGCGCAGGCCTGGGGTTGAACCTGGTGCGCCAGGTAATCGACCGCCACGGCGGCCACGTCACGATTCTGGATGCGCCTGGCGGTGGTGCATTGATCCGAGTCGAGTTTCCACTGCACCCGGGCGTAACCAGCGCACCACCGCTGGAGCACTGAACACACTGCATGCACCTGTGTAATTGGCACCTGTCCATGCGAAGCCGGTAGCGAGGACAGGCAAGGTTGCGGCAATGTTCGCTGGACAGCATCGGGGCGTGGCACCTGCCGTGCCACCGCGTTCCGATCTAACAGGAAGCCTGCATGTGACCCAGGGAGCTCCTCCACCGTCCTCTTCCACGCGCTCTGTGGCACCGCGGAATTCGCCGGGCCTTACCGCTGCCGCATGGAATCGCCGCCCACGCACTGGCCGCGCACTCGGCCTGGAACATTGGCCGCATTGGCTGCGGGCAGTTCCCGAACCCGAGCGCGCAGGTGTATTGATGCGGCTGTTCGGCGCCTTGTTCCTGCTGCTGCCCGGCATTGCACTGGTGGCTTCAACGTATCGGCACGCGAGCGCAGCGGCGGCGGCTGCCGTGCTCCTGTTCGTTGCCGTGCATGCAGCGCTGCATGGGTTGGCGGCATGGCGCGCGGCAACCTCGCGCCCGATGTCACCACTGCTGCGTGCTCTGGATGGTCATGCCGCTGGGACAATGATTGCCAGCGCGCTGCTGATCGCCATCGGTGCAGGAATGACGAAGCTGCCTGTTCCAGCATTCTTCTGGTTGTTGGCCGGCGCGGTGAGTCAACTCTTCGCTGCGCGATTGTCAGGTCACCGGCTGCGCAATGCACTGCTGGTTCTCGGTAGCGCCCTGCAGTTCATCGCCGTAGCATTGCTCACCCTTCTTGCCGCACGCTGACACAGCGACAGCCCCGCAAGGTTCACGCAATCCAGCGCATCGAGACTCGACGGCCAACCCCGTCTGCCCCCCCAGACGTGTGTCTCTTCTGCCGCGAGGACCCGCGATGAACTGTCTTTACTGGATGCTGCGCCGATGAGCGCCGCACCACGCAAGCGCCGCCGAGCGCTCATGATTGCTACCGCCCTGCTGTGCAGCGCACTGATTCTGTTCGCATGGTTGCGGCCGACACCACCACCGCAATTGCAGGTTGCACCCGTCGTTCGCGGCAACATCGAACAGGTGGTGGAAGCCACTGGCACGCTGAAGCCCTCGCGGCTGGTCAGCGTGGGTGCGCAGGTCTCCGGCCGCATCGACACCCTGCATGTGAAACTGGGCGACAAAGTGAAAGCCGGCGATCCCATCGCCGATATCGATTCGCGCACGCAGCGCAATGCATTGCTGAGCGCGCAGGCCGCACAGCGCACCGCGCGCGCCAACCGCGATGCACTGGCGACCGACCTGCGCCAGTTCGAGTTGACACTGCATCGGCAGCAGCAACTGGCTGCCGCGCAGCTGGTGGCCCGCGCCGACTTCGATGCAGCCAAGGCCAAGGTCGACGCCACCCGTGAACAGATCGCCGCATTGGACGGTGAAGTTGCGCGCCGGCAGACCGACGTTGATGTCGCGCAGACCAATCTGGAGTACACCCGCATCACTGCCCCCACCGACGGCACCGTACTGGCCGTGGTCGCGCGCCAGGGGCAGACCGTGAATGCGGTGCAGAGCGCACCGACCATCGTGATGCTGGGCGATCAGGACGTGATGACGGTGTACGCCGAGATCTCCGAGGCTGACGTCGTACACACCGCTGTTGGGCAGGAGGCGTTCTTCACCATTCTTGGTGATGCCGGTCGGCGCTACAGCAGCAGGCTTCGAGATATAGCGCCAGCACCGGAATCGATCACCAACGAAGACAGTTCCAGCCTCGCCGCACCGGCGGTGTCGGGTGGCAGCCGCACGGCCATGTACTACAACGGCCAGTTCGACGTGGACAACGCTGATGGCCGCCTGCGCAGCTACATGACCGCGCAGGTTCGCATCGTGCTGGGCCGCGCCAACGACGTACTGACCATTCCCTCGGCCGCATTGGGTGCGCGCGCCGCCGATGGCAGCTACAGCGTGCAGATACGCGGTGCCGACGGTCGCGCCAGTGCGCGGCGCATCACCACCGGGCTGGATGACCAGATCCAGGTGGAAGTACGCGACGGGCTGAAGGAAGGCGAACAGGTCGTGCTGGCGCAGGCCAACGTCGAAGCCGCCAGCGCACCCGCGCAACCCAAATGAGTATGACCATGACCGAGCCACTGCTGCGCGTTCGCGGCGTACGCCGTGAATTTGCCGCGGGCGAGCAGACGCTGGTGGTACTCGACGGCATTGACCTGGATATTCACGCAGGTGAACTGGTGGCCATCGTAGGCCAATCCGGTTCCGGCAAGTCCACACTGATGAACATCCTGGGTTGCCTGGATCGCCCTTCCGCCGGCGTCTATCAGATCGCCGGGCGCGAGACCTCGCAGATGTCGCCTGATGAACTGGCCGAATTACGCCGCGAGCACTTCGGCTTCATCTTCCAGCGCTATCACCTGCTGACCGATCTGACTGCACTGAGCAATGCGGAGGTGCCTGCGATCTACGCCGGCATGCCTGCCGAAGCACGCCATGCACGGGCAGCCACCTTGCTGTCGCGGCTGGGTCTGGGCGAGCGCATGCAGCATCTCCCCGGCGAGCTCTCGGGCGGCCAGCAGCAACGCGTTTCGATTGCGCGTGCGCTGATGAATGGTGGCGCGGTGATCTTCGCCGACGAACCCACGGGTGCGCTGGATACGCATTCCGGAAAAGAGGTGATGAAGATCCTCGGCGAGCTGCACGCCGAGGGCCATACTGTGGTGCTGGTCACGCATGACATGGCCGTGGCCGAGCATGCGCAGCGCATCATCGAAATCCGCGATGGGCGGATCGTGGATGATCGTGCAACCGGTACAGCTCTGGCAGCGGGCGTGGTCAGGCCAGCCGCGCCCCAATCCACGGGTAGCGGCGGCTGGCAGGTCTGGCGGGACCGGTTCGCTGAAGCCTTCCGCATGGCACTGCGCGCGATGAACGCCCACCGCATGCGCACCTTCCTGACCATGCTCGGAATCATCATCGGCATTGCTTCGGTCGTGGCGGTGGTAGCACTGGGCACCGGTGCACGGCAGGCCATCCTGTCCAACATCTCCTCGTTGGGTACCAACACGATCGAGATCTATCCCGGTTCCGGTTTTGGCGACCTGCACTCGGCGCGGGTGGAAACACTCACCCCCGGCGACAGCGTGGCCCTGGCCCGGCAGCCATTCGTGGACAGCGCCACCCCGGGTGTTGCCACCAGCGGCACCGCCCTGCGCGGCAACCGCTCTGCCAGTGTGCAGGTGCAGGGCGTCAGCGAGCAGTACTTCCGCGTGCATGGCCTGAAGCTCGGCGAGGGCGCCTTCTTCGGTCCACCCGGCGTGGCCGGCTACCAGCAGATGGTGGTGATCGACGCCAATACCCGCGAACGCTTCTTCGCCGCGACCGACAATCCGATCGGGCAGACCCTGCTGCTGGGCAATGTCCCGGTGCGCGTGGTGGGCGTGGTGAAGAAAGACGCCGGTGCAGCCGGTGATGCATCGTTGCTGCGGGTATGGCTGCCCTACACCACCGCAATGGCGCGCGTACTGGGGCAGAGCCACGTCTCCAGCATCACCGTGCGCGTCTCGGATGCGATCAGCATGGAAGCGGCTGAGCAGGCCATCGCGCGACTGCTGACTCGCCGCCACGGCAGCACCGATTTCTACATGAGCAACAACGCGCAGATCCGTAGATCCATTGAACAGACCGCCGGCATCCTGACCATGATGATCAGCTCCATCGCTGCCATCGCACTGGTGGTGGGCGGGATCGGGGTGATGAACATCATGCTGGTGTCGGTGACCGAGCGAACCCGCGAGATCGGCGTGCGCATGGCGGTGGGCGCGCGACGCAGCGACATCCTGCAGCAGTTCCTGATCGAATCGGTGCTGGTCTGCCTGCTCGGCGGCGTGCTCGGCATCGGCGTGGCACTGGCGCTGGGCGCGGTCATGGAGCTGGCCGATGCGGGCTTCAGCCTGGTGTTCTCCGTCAACTCGATTCTGGCTGCATTCGTGTGTTCCAGCCTGATCGGCGTTGGTTTCGGCTTCCTGCCGGCACGCCGTGCCGCACAGCTGGATCCTGTGGAGGCGCTGGTTCGATAGCCGCTGCACTTGCTCGCCCTGACGGCAGGTTCGCGCAATGTCTGCGGGGTGTACTACGGCTACCAACGATGTCCGCACAGGAGCTGGACGATGTTTCTGAAGACAGGAAGAACCGCGCTGATTCTAGCGGTCGCTGCGCAGCTGGTGTTGATGCCGTACGCCGGCGACGCCCATGCGCAGCGTGGCGACCGCTACAACCCGCAGTGGAACCAGGACTACCGCGATCGGGAGCGCGATGCATGGGAACGGCGCAAACGTGAGCGGGATCATGAGCGTGAACGCGAGCGCCGGCACGACGCCAAGACCGCCAGTGTCGTGGTGGGCGTGGTAGGTGCAGCGGTGGTGGCCGGCGTGATTGCCGCTGCCGCCAAACGCGAGCGCGAGACCCGGGAGCGCGCCGACTACTGCATGAACCGCTACGGCAACTACGATCGTCGCAACGACACCTATCGCGGCGCCGACGGCTACACCTATCCCTGCCGCTGATCTGCAATTTTCAAGGAGAATCACCCATGACCAGGATCACGCTGGTGATCGCACTGTGCACTGCCCCGTTGCTGGCCCAGGCCACACCCACCGACCCGAAGCAGGCTTACATCGACGCCACATTCACCGCCATGGATGCCAACAACGACGGACGCGTTGACAAGACCGAGTACGCGAAATTTCAGCAGGAACGTTTCAGCAAGCAGGCCGATTCAATCGACGCCGCGTTTTCCGCAATGGACAAGAACAAGGATGGCAGAATCAGCAAGGAGGAAGCCAACGTGGTGCCGGAGATCGCGAAGTACTTCGCGGGCCTGGACACCGATGCCGACGGCTATCTGTCGCTGAAGGAAATGCAACAGGCCATGGTTGCCGCTCAGACTGCAGACGCGCCAACAAAGTAAATCCAGGGCGGGGCGCTGAAGATGGATACCCATCCGGGCGCGGTGCGGGTTGAATACACCCTCTTCCCACGTTAGCCTCCGAGGTGCCCAAGGAGGGCTATCAACGGAGTGAAGCATGAAGATTGGATTCAAGCTGTCTGTTGCTATTGCGGCCGCTGCACTGACCCTTGGAATCGGCAGTGCCTCCGCGCAGTCCCGCTGTACCCCGTGCTACACCGCCTACGACGCCTGCCTCGCAGCGGGCAATGGCGAGAAGGTGTGCTACCCGGCGTTTGCCCGCTGCCTGCGAAACAGCGGTTGCACCATCCCGTAAGTCACGCACTGCCGTGATGTGTGCCGGCCCCCATTTCGGGGGCTGGCATTGGCTGTCAGGCATTGCCCCATGCTACTGATAAGGTTCCATACGCGATGGGCGGAGTGATTTCATCCCATCCGCATCGCGCTATTTTCGCGCGCCTGCACTTCGATATCCTGCTGGTGTTGCCCGGCGGTCTGCTGCCGCTCCAGACTGGCGGCTTCCATCTGCTGCAACGACTGCGCAACCGGCGTATGCACTGCTACATCTGTGGGCATTGAAACGCGCAGGTGGGCGGGATCGTTCATCTCGCCCTGCACCACGAACACGTTCCGCCCTGCGGGAGTGTCGGCCGTCTGGGCGCTCAGCAGCACGTGATCGGCGCGTTCAAGCTGGTTGCGGCGGGCCAAGGCCATCACGCTCGCCACAAGACGCTCGCTGTTCTCATCGTGGGTACGCCCGGCGCTGGCATCGATCGCGGCAACGCCTTCGCGCACCTGCTGCATCAGTGCGTACTCCCGATGGCCGGGGCCGATGTCCGCCAGGCGGGTCGGCGCCTGTGAGGGATCCGGCACGTCGTCCGCCGCTGCGGTCAGCGGGCTGCGGGTAATGGTCCGATACGGATCGTCCGGGTGGAACTGGGTACGTTTTTCCTGGCGTTCCAGACGAACCTCGCGCGCGTCGTTGAGTTCAGCGATACGGGCGGGATCGGTGATCTCGCGCAGCGACATGTGACCGCCGCCCGCACTGACGCTGGCCCATTTCCTGTCGGCTTCGAAGTACATCGCGTAGTAGCTGTTGCCGCCGATGACGTTCGGATCGACCGCTGAGCGCCCCTCCAGTGCCTGGGTGGCTTCCAGCACGCTCAACCGGGTCAGGTACTGCCCGCCCTTCGCCCATCCCATCTGGCTGATGGCATCAACGCTGGTGTTGCCTACGCGCGGGCCTCCGGCGTAGTCGTTGTCGAGCATGTTGGTCCAGATCTGCTCCAGCTTCGCGGGGCCGCTCTTCTGCTCGGCCGCCTCCAGCAGCACGCGCGGCGTCCAGCAGTTGGGATCAAGCTCATGCCGTTCAAATGCCCGGTCGTGGGCCAGCATCACATCCTTGCCGGGAAGATTCAGTGCCAGGTCTGGGCGGCGCTCGTTCATCCACTGCTGCCGCAATTCAAGATCTCTTTCGAGCAGGGTCTGCCCAAAGGACTCCTACTGCCGCTCGGTCAACTGTGCATTTGAGAAACGCGATCCCTCATCCTGTTGGGTCTTCGCGTAGTTCTGTGCATAGGTGTTCGCTACACGTCCCGGAAGGCTGTCATTGCGTACAACACCCAGTGCCAGCGTCCCGTAGCCATCGGCTCCCGGCAGCTGCGACAGGTAGTTCCAGTAAAGCTCGCGGTTGCCGTCTCTGGCATAGCTGCCAAGGACTCTGAGATCGCGTTCGGTCAATCCACTCATACCCTGTCCCTTCCCTTCCTTGATTCACCGATCACTGGGACCGGGTGCGCGCGATGACATCCCTGACAACCTCTTCCATACGCTTCCAGTCCTTCAGAAACGCTCTCTTGTAGTCCAGGCTGACGGACAGCTTGTTGTCGATGTCCACGAAGTAATGAACGCAGCCGGCTGCCACTTCTCCTGGCTCACTGATCACCTCGCTTCCCTCCAGCCGCACGCCGTCGCGTCGGAATTCCTTGCCGTCACATTTGATGAACGAGCTGATCCGGCCGTCGGCCTGGCGTGCGATGTACCAGTCTCTCTCGTAGGCGGGATTGCGGACAGGCGGCTTCCCGTACCGCGCCTCATACTTCTTCGCGTACACCACCATCTTCGCTTCGTCGATTGCATAGGGCGTCAGCCCCAAGGTCTCCGGCTGTGCAACGCGTTGATCGAGACGATCCCTGGGATCCTCCCTTTCCACAGAATCCTCTTCCGTGACGGCTTCATTTGACGACAGCCTTGAAAGCAGTGTTTCGACGGGAACGCGATCAACGTAGTTGATCCGAATGGGAATCTCCTTCCGGAAATCATTCGTACGCGGATTGGCCCGGGCACCTGGCAGTGTCGGCTTCATGTCCGGCCACTCGATGACCAGCGTCACGCCCTCGCCAGGCCACGGTGCGATCTGGCTGTCCAGGTAGTTGGCCTGAATGCGGAAGGTGTTCGGCCCCAGCTTCACGTCCACGGGGGCATCGGTATAGGTGTGACCGTTGATCGTGCGGCCGGTCTGGGTTGCGCCGGACATGGCGGGATTCCTTTCGTGTTCGGTGGACGGCGGACGTGCACACGCGCCGGCACTCACTACGACGGCAAGCGCGAGCGTCAGGCAACGGCCGGGAGACATCACGTGCATGGGCATTCCATTGCAGGGTTCCGGCGCCACTATAGGCAACCGGGCGTCAATGGAACAGGAATTGCTTCGCAGCCCGTCACCGAGTGAGGCGGCGCTCCACATGCGCTGCCTGCAGTACTGCGGCTATTCCCGTGGTCTCCAGGACGCTGCAGGGAGCATGGGCCATGTCGACGATGCTCGGCGCTCCGCCTCAGGTCTCAGCCGTCGCCGTCCGTGCTTCTATGGCCGCGATAGGTTTCACCCCACTCGCGCATCGCCAGCAGCACCGGCACCAGCGTGCGCCCGAACTCGGAAAGCTCGTACTCCACCTTCGGCGGCACTTCCGGGTACACGTGGCGGATCACCACGCCATCGGCTTCCAGTTCACGCAGCTGGCTGGTGAGCATGGACTGGGTGACATTGGGCACCCGCCGCGTCAGCTCCATGAAACGACGCTTGCCGGTCATCAGGTGAAAGAGGATGACAGGCTTCCACACGCCCCCCATCACCGACAGCGTGACCTCCACAGCGCAACCGCTCTTGCCGTCCCAACGCTTGCTACGCATGAATACTCCGGAAAACCATAGTACCTACGGAAAATCATCGTTCTTGTTGCGATAACGGTGCGAGCCTAGCATGGGCTCATCCACTGAACGTGAGCCCCCGCCATGAGTTTCAAGGCACTGCTGACCCGCAAAACGAACGACGGCGTATCCACGGAACTGGTCGATTTCGATGACGCCAACCTGATGGACGGCGACGTGCTGGTGCAGGTTGAATATTCAACGCTGAACTACAAGGACGCACTGGCCCTCACCAATACGCGCCCGGTCATCCGCACCTTCCCGTTGATTCCCGGCATCGACCTTTCCGGCGTGGTACTGGAGTCGAGCAATGCCGATTTCCAGCCCGGTGACCGTGTCGTGTTGAATGGCTGGGACCTGAGCATGGGCCACCATGGCGGCCTGGCACAGCATGCCCGCGTGCGTGGCGAATGGCTCAACAGGATTCCCGACAACCTGACCACCCGCGACGCCATGGCCATCGGCACCGCTGGCTATACCGCCATGCTGTGCGTACTGGCCCTGGAACAAGCCGGCGTGACGCCCGACAAGGGCGATGTGCTGGTGACCGGCGCCAACGGTGGCGTCGGCTCGATCGCGGTGGCGATCCTTTCAAAGCTGGGCTATCGCGTTGTGGCCGCCACCGGGCGCCCGGAACACGCCGAGTATCTGCACAGCCTGGGCGCCGCCGAGATCATCGATCGCGCGCAGCTTTCAGAACCGCGCGACCGTCCGGTGAGCGCCGAACGATGGGCCGGCGTCGTCGATGTGGCTGGCGGCCCTACCCTCGTCAACGCGATTGCCGAGACGAAATACCGCGGTGCCGTCGCCGCCTGTGGCCTGGCGCAGAGCGACGCGCTGCACGGCTCGGTGCTGCCCTTCATTCTCCGCAACGTGATCCTTGCAGGCGTGGATTCGGTGAATGCGCCGCAGGACGTTCGCCAGCGTGCGTGGGACCGGCTTGCCACCGACCTGGATCCGCAGAAGCTTGAAAGCACGGTGCAGCTGATTGGGCTTGCCGACGTGCTTGAGGTTTACGAGCAGATCATTCCGGGCAAGGTGCGTGGGCGGATAGTGGTGGATGTGAATGCCTGAGGAAGCCTTCGCAGCGGATTCCATCCGGCAACGAATGGTGAACACGCCGTGAAACCATGCGAGCGGCAGTGGCCGCTTGCCACTGCTGCTCGCATACGCTCAGGTTTCCGTCGACTGTGGACACCGCCATGTCAATGACTGCACTCGCACTTGCGACCGCTCTTTCCGGCCTGCCCGACATTGCCTGGGAGCGCGAGCGCGGCGAAGACGCACACCAGCTGATGCTCTGCCAGATCCATCGCGATGAGCTGATGCAGGATGACGCGAAGAGCGATGCCTACCAGCGTGCCAAGGCGGTCTGCGATCTCCTGGCGCGTGAGTACAGGAACAAATGGGATTTCGATGCGCAGGAGGCATTGGCGGCATCGACAGTGGATCTGGATGAGCTGATCCGGCGGGGAGACCTGGTTGAGGTGCCTCCAACAAGGCAGGACCGCGTCTACGAGTGATTCCGTGCTGGCAGGTGCTGGCACCTGGAGCTGCCGCAGGGCAACCAGTTCCAGTGCCGATCGGCGAGGCTAGCGGATGCGACTCCGCGCCAGTGCCAGGCGCCTGATCTCGTCTGGCAGAAGGATGACGCCGTCCTCCATCTCGATGCGCATCTGCGAGACATCACCCTCGTGCCCCTGCATTGCAGCGGTCACCAGAATCTTCAGAGCATCCGTGCGGATATCGTAGCCGCCGACGGTGTGCTTCAAGGTACCTACGCTGTTCCAGTCGTTTTCCATGATCGGCGCCCACATCCACAGGCTTCATGCTGGCAACGGCCTTCACAAACGTCAATGAAACCGGTCGCATGGCCGGCCATGAAGCGAAAAGCCACAAGCGTCGTCAACGCCCCTTATCATGGAGGGGTAAGGGCTCTGCAAGCCCAGTTGACGTACGCAAGGCAGTATCTGGATGTCTATGGAATGGCGCCCCTCGGGCTGGGGCCTGCGTGTGACCCGCTCGCCAGGCTGGCAGCTGTGGCTTGACGGCGAACATATTGAACTTTTGATTGAAGGCCGCCAGTACCGGCAACACGTAGCTGACGACGAGCGCGTGCAGGTCATCCCTGGACTCTTCTGGGCCAAAGTCATCCTACAGACCCAGGGCGACGGCGTGCTGACCATGAATGGACTGCCCAACGGCCAGGCCTCCCGGCTCGCGGCAGCGCTGCAGCAGGTGCGCTTTGCGGGTACCACGCGCGGGCGCAAGGCACTGTTCGACACGATTCTGGAGCAGATCCAGTCGTGGCTGGCCGAAGCAGATGCCCTCATCGACCGGGGCAGCACCGGCCGCCGCTGGATCACGCACGAACAACAGCAGGCACTGCTGGCCGGTCGCCCCGGCCTGCCGCTCCCGCAGCGCGAGCTGGAACAATTGTTCCTGGATGAGGATGTGCACGAGGACCTGCATTCGCCCAGCCACCGTGTAGCACTGGACGCCCTGCACGACTGGCAGCTGGACTGGCCCACGGCCTGGGCCGACGCCAACGCAACCATGGCAGCGCGCGAACGGGTACTGGCCAAGGACTTCCTGGACCGCGTCGAGAGCAAGCCGCTGACCGACGAACAGGCCCGCGCCGTCATCTGCTTCGACAACCGCGTGCAGGTCGTCGCCTCCGCTGGCTCTGGCAAGACCTCCACCATGGTCGCCAAGGCCGCTTATGCCATCGATCGCGGCTTTGTCGAACCCGAACGGATCGTGATGCTCGCCTTCAACAAGGATGCCGCCAGGGAGCTTGAAGAGCGCGCGCAGCGATGCTTCGACCGGCTCGGCATGGGCGACACCGTGGTTGAAGCCCGGACCTTCCACGCCCTCGGCCTGGCCATCGTCGCCAAGGCCACCGGACGCAAGCCCGACATCGCCGAATGGACCACCGACGCCACGCTGGGCTTCAACAAGCTGGCCGAACTGGTGGACGACCTGAAGGATCGCTCGACCCACTTCCGTACCCAATGGGACATGTTCCGCTTGGTGTTCGGGCGCGACCTGCCGCCATTCGGCACGGAAATGGAGGCCGATGGCTACGACCGCGATGGCACGCCCTACATCCGTACCCTGCAGGGGGAACGGGTGAAGAGCCTGGAAGAGTGCGTCATCGCCGACTGGCTCTTCTACAACGGCGTGACGTACGACTACGAGCGACGCTACGAGTTCGACACCGCGACAGACACCCATCGCCAGTATCGTCCGGACTTCTACTATCCGGACGCCCAGCTGTATCACGAGCACTTTGCGCTGGATGCCGATGGCCAGCCGCCGAAGCACTTTGCCAACTACAGCGAAGGGATGCACTGGAAGCGCCAGCAGCATGTGGCGCGCGGCACGGCCCTTGTCGAGACGACATCCTTTGGCCTGCGCAGCGGGCATGCCCTGCTGGACCTCGCAGAGAAGCTTGGCGAGTGTGACATCGAGCTCGACCCGAATCCGGACCGCGAGCTGCCCGATCAGGGTGCCAAGCCGATGCCCGATGCGGACCTGATCGGCTTGATGCGCACCTTCATTGCCCATGCCAAGAGCAACTGTCTGACGCTGGATGACATGGCCGCGCGCCTGCGGCAGATGCCCGAAGACCAGTTCAAGGAGCGGCACCGTCGCTTCCTGGAAATCGCCGGGCCGGTCTTCCAGGCCTGGGACAACGCGCTGGCTGACGAGCGTGGCATCGACTTCGAAGACATGCTCAATATGGCCGCTGGACTGCTGGAACAGGGCCGCTACGAATCGCCTTACGATCTGGTGATGGCCGATGAATTCCAGGACGCTTCGCGCGCCCGCGCACGCCTCTGCCGTGCATTGGTCAGCCAACCGGGCCGCCATCTGTTCGCGGTGGGCGATGACTGGCAGTCGATCAATCGCTTCGCCGGTGCCGACGTTTCGGTGATGACCGGATTCCGCGAGTGGATGGGCCATGGCCAGGTGCTGAAACTGGAACAGACGTTCCGCTGCCCACAGGCGCTCTGCGA
This sequence comes from Stenotrophomonas maltophilia R551-3, assembly GCF_000020665.1. NCBI lineage: Bacteria > Pseudomonadati > Pseudomonadota > Gammaproteobacteria > Lysobacterales > Lysobacteraceae > Stenotrophomonas > Stenotrophomonas maltophilia. Next base: position 2,780,298 of record NC_011071.1, read on the forward strand.
TGTGTCCGGCCGCTTCATCAGCCGCAATCCCGCGCAGATCACCAAGGAAGTTCGCTCTGCCGCACCGGCCATGGGCCCGGTGCTGCAGGCCTTCCAGATGAACCGGCGGGAGGAGGTGCAGGATGGCGTTCGCCAGTACCTCGCCAAGCTGCATCAGCAGCTGCTGTCCGGTGCCGTTCCACAGGGCCGCAACGGGCGCGTGACGGTCTTCATCCTGGGGCGCTACCGCGCCGATCGCAGCGCGATGCCTTCGGATTGGAAGACAGCCTTCGGCAGCACGATGGAGGTCGAGTTCCTGACCGCACATCGATCGAAAGGACGCGAAGCGGACTACGTAATCCTGCCGGGCATGATCAACCGCAGCTTTCCGAGCCTGCGCGCGGATGACCCGGCGCTTTCGCTGGCGATGCCGGATGGGGATACCTATCCGCTGAGCGAAGAACGGCGGTTGTTCTATGTCGCGCTGACGCGTGCGCGACGTTCGGTGTCCATGTTCACCCTGCAGGGGAAGCGTTCGCCGTTCCTGGATGAACTGGTGAAGGACGGGGCTGTGAAAGTAACCGCAATTTCAGGCGCGGCCATCAATGAAGAACGCTGCCCAGTGTGCAAGGTGGGCGTGTTTGTGGACCGCAATGGGCCGCATGGGACGTTCCGGTCGTGCTCCAGTTACCCGTTGTGCCACAACAAGCCGAAGGGTGAGCGACGCAGGTAAGCGCGTTCAGCTACACCCATATGCGCCCGCCCATACCAAGCCGTGCAAGCTGGCCTGATGGTTCAATGGCTGGACAGCAGCTGCGGAGGCAGAAAAAAAGGCCTCTGCTCCCAGGGGCCATTTCATGATTCTGGCGGAGAGAACGCCGGCCATGTAGCCGACGTCGCTGGTACCAGCGACGTCGCCAGCTGCCCAGACCGTATGGAGATCAATACACGGCTCAACCAATCAGAGAAGCTTATTGAGGTCGGTCTCTAGTTGGGCTGGAACCCCCAAGCCCTGACGCGACTGAACGGCATTCCGGTGAGCGACTTGCACTCGCCCGGCAGCGGTGTGTCCGAGCGCGCAGACTTGACAATGCCATAACCGGTGTTCTGGAAGAACATTGCAGCACCGCTGTCGCCACCACCACAGGCGAGCGAACTTCCCTCTACCTTGAACCAGACCTCATCGCATTGCATAGACTCGGTGGGCCCACAAATATTTCCAGGACTATGCGCAACCGACGTGACTATTCCACAGCTGTATCCGCTACGCGAACCACGGAAGCAGATGGTACCGTCTTTCGCTGGAACATTGTAAACGTTCGAAATAAAGCGCGTGGACACTGTTGACGACGCGTACGCCTCCAACAAAGGAATGTGTGGAGATGGAATTCGATGCCATTGCACATCGGTTTGCGCATCGTTCCTCTGATCTTGGAATATCAAAGGGAACGTAACCAAAGTCCCGTTCTGGCTACTTCCATAGTTGCCGTAGATGACGTCGTCGGGGCAATGCGCCGCCGTTATGATTCCCTTTAGACCTGTAGCCGTGTGCTTCACCGTAAATCCCGTGGTGCAGTATGAATTGTTTGACTGCAGCACGGCTCCGCCGATTGCATATATGGAATTGCTTTCAGGAACGTCCGACGTCTTGAAACGGAGCTTTACGCCATAGGCACGTTCGAGCTTGGACAGAATTCCCATATACTTCCGGGCGTCCTGTTCATCCCCACGTATTCTGACCTCGGCCTCGTTATCTCCGGCATATCCGGTCAATCCAACGAAACCCGGGATAGCTGACTGTGCTGCCAGCCGAATTTCCTTCAGTTGCCTGGTGAACTCCTCCTCGGTGAAGAGGTGCCCAGAAGAGAACTCGACACGTGCTTTACCAGCCGCCGTCGTCCATTGCCGCCCTGCAACAGAACCATCTCCCTTGAGCTTCACCGAAACATGAAAGTCAGGCGACTGCTCGATGCTGATTTCCGTCAAGCGCCCGGCATACTCTCGGCGAATGTCCTGGATGCTGGGCGCCACTTCCGCCTCCAGCTGAATCCGCCTGATTGCCTCATCAACTGATAGAGACTTGACTCTGGAAAGGAGGGAGCTGACTGCAACCGCAGTCTCCTCATCCAGCCCCTTCAGTTTCTCACTTTCGGACACATTCTTCTGTGCAAGTACAGTGGTGGGCACAACACTCCCTAAGATGAGTCCGAGCACACTCACGTAAATATCGCCTGTTTTCACTTAGCCTCCTCCAATGAATGCTGTAGGAATCTTGCGCAGCCTGTTGCAGACTGAGCATGAGTGTACGACGTGATTACGATTGCTATTGCGTAGAGTGTTCCATTTTTAACCGTCGACCTGTTGTCAGGGAGCCGCTGGCCCGGGATACGCTCGATGGAACCCACCGAGGATCGTGGCCCCGAATTTAACGTCCTGCGCACTCCCTCTGTCGCCTGTCAGCCAGCACGCCTGGCCGCATGCGTGCTCTACGCGACTGCAGCCCTTCTGCCTCTGGAACCAAGTAGCTGGATTGATCATCTGCCGAGCGGTAAGGCGAGAAAAACAAAAAAGCCCCTGTTTCCAGGGGCTCTTCTGAACATCTTGGCGGAGAGAGTGTCTGAATCTAGGGAGTTCCCTAGCTTTCGTGCGCCTCCGTGAAACCAGTCTCAACCCTTGCGCCAGCTACGTTTCACCATCCGGTCTGGTTCGTGCGCCTTCGCGGGAATCCGTGCTTGCTGGGCGGGTACATGGATGGGTAGGGAATGGGATTGAAGATCAATCGCCTGACGGCGAGACGAGTAGCGACGATCACCGAGCCAGGCTACCACCCGGACGGTGGCGGTCTATACCTCCAGGTGACCGCTTCCTGCGCCAAGAGCTGGGTGTTCAGGTATCGATTTGAAGGGAAGCGCCCGGAAATGGGCTTGGGCCCGCTACACGTGATCGGCTTGGCCGAGGCGCGGGAGGCGGCAGGAGCCGCGAGGAAGATGGTGCAGTCCGGTCAGGATCCGCTCGCGGGCAGGAGAGCTGCGGCCGTCGCCACGGCCAGCATCCCAACGTTCTGGGAAGCCGCAACCGCATACATCGCTGAGCGCGAAGCAGGATGGACCAATCCGAAGCATGCCGGCCAGTGGACCAGGACGCTGGAGACCTATGCAAAACCGGTGCTTGGGGACCTACGGGTGGACCGCATCGAGACCGAGCATGTCTTGGCCGTGCTGCGGCCAATCTGGACCACCAAAACGGAGACCGCTAGCCGAGTTCGGCAACGAATGGAGGCCGTGCTTGATGCCGTGACCGTGCAGAAGAAGCGCAGCGGGGAGAATCCCGCGCGATGGCGCGGGCACTTGGCGGTGATCTTGCCGAAACCCACCGCGGTGACCAAGGTGGAGAACTTCGCCGCCCTCCCCTATGCCGAGCTCCCTTCTTTCATGGCTGCCCTGCGGTCAAGGCACGGGGAAGCTGCGCGCGCCCTCGAGTTCACGATCCTCACAGCAGCACGAACGGGAATGACGTTGGGAGCTACGCCAGGGGAGGTCGATCTTGCCGCCGGCACGTGGACCGTACCAGGTAGCCGGATGAAGGCCAAGGTAGAGCACACGGTTCCGCTTTCTACGCCTGCGCTGGCGCTCGCGCGGCCACGCATTAAGCGGGACCTCCTCTTCCCCAATGACCTCAGCAATGAGCCTCTCAGCGAAAACGCCATGCTCGCCCTACTAAAACGTATGGGCTATGGCTACATTACGGTTCATGGGTTCCGGTCGACCTTCAAAGACTGGGCCAGCGAGATGACTGACTACCCAGACGACCTTTCCGAGGCAGCGCTGGCCCACAGGATACGCGACAAAGCAAAAGCCGCCTACAAGCGGGGAACCATGATACAAAAGCGTAGAGAATTAATGAACAGCTGGGCAGAATACTGCGCACAAGAACCATTCAAAGCGCGGTCATCCTAGATTTCCGGCTCCCACACGATAGATACCGCAAAGTGCTTCACCCGGTAATCCCGCCCACTGCGATAGTGCTTTTGGGTGGACGAAAAGGAAGATGCGGGCGGCGCGCTAGGAACGATGGCAACCTCCGCACCGTTACGCTTTGACTTTCTCGCAACCAGCTGCTTAGACCATTCCCGCATAACGTCGGGAGCATTGCCCTTTTTAAAATAAATAAGCAACCCGCCCCGATCTTGCCCCTCCTCCCCCGTGGCATACCGTGTAGTAAGCTGCAGATAGCCTTTGGCAAGCCACTTGTAACCAGTGTATATCTTGGCTTCAGCTAGCCACATGTAACGATCCCCGTAGCGAACCACTAGGTCGCAATGACCGCCAACAGTTGCATCCAAAGCTGCTTCAAACGCCATCTGCCTCAAGGATTTGACAAACTGATAAGTCAATCCATTCTCATCCAGACCTGCAAGCTCCTTCGGATTTTCCGACAACTGCGCGGCAGACCAACTTACGGCTCGCTCCACCAGATCGGAAAAGTTAGCATAAGTATGATTTCCAACGAACCTCAATCGATCCCAATCCATCATAATTAAGACTTGAGGATGAGAATCATGAAGGCGCCGAAAGTCAGCCTCAGTCATTTCCATTTCGGTGAAGCCTTCGCCTCTAAAAGCATATTCGACGCTGAGAAATAAGGGATCAAATGCTCCTCAACATCATGGACAACCGATCCATCTGAAAGAACAATTTCGCGAGACGTATATGCCTCGCGAACAACATCATCGTCTATTTTTCTAGCCTCGCCGTCGTAGTCCTTAAGAAGGTAATGCTTGACGAAAAGAGCTTTGCGACCACCTCGCAATAGGCGATGAATAGCCAGTGCGAAATACGGATCTCCTGGATCGGTCCTAGCCGCTTTAGCCAACGAGCTATAAGTGAGCATCCGGAGATTCTCCGAGCGCTGACTTTCCGCATAGTCCAATATCCGCACGCAAATAAACGATACCTGAGAGCCCTCTAGACCCTTAAGTAGATCGTTTCTAATTTTGCGCAGTTCGACCATGTTAGGCAGGATTGCTTTCCAATATGTGCGACAACCGCCGACGCAACCTTTTCAGATCCCTGACGATTATACCCGAGCCAAAGTAAGCATCATGTAAAGAAGGATTTATAGAGTGAGCCTCATACACAGACGAGTGCAAGGTGAACTCTGGCTCCCACTCCATATCCCCGTCTTTTTCCAGCCAACGAATCAAAATACTGAAAGGATGGATAATACCATCCACCGCCCCCTTACCACCCACGTGGAACGGCTCCTCCCTGAGACAGGTGAGCTTCATATGCTCGTGCTTGACGGAACCCGTGTCCGTCAAGAACCCCAATTCCACGACAGTACCCCATTGCGAATCGTACGCCGCCTGAATAGCACCAAAAAGATTAATAGGCTCCGGATAATAACCAATTCCATCCATTAATGTCTTTCGGATCTTTGCATGGGCTGCGGAAATAAACTCCGGGGGCACTCCCTTAGGACTGTCGGCTATCGAGAAAACTATATTACCCGCAAGGGGAATCCACAGAATGTCGAACAATTGACGCTCAATGATTTTGCTACCGTAAACCGCAGAAAAGCCAGCCAGCGCCGCCGGAAGCTCACCCAGCGCAGCCAGATCCAGCCGCTCCTTTATTTCGAACTTGCGAATGCTCGAGTAAACGAGAAATATTCCATCATCGTCGTTGTATTTCTCACACAACACCGACTCATCGTTGCCGAGCCGGGCACCGTCTACGGCTTTACAGGGGAACGCCAAAGAGAATGGAGACTCTGGAACCTCAATCTCACTCGCGAATGAACGCAGCTCAGCCAGATTCTCGTCCGGGATTTGATACAGCCTTAGAGCCTTGTCACCTACAAGCACATGTTCAGCAAGGCCGGACGCTAATGCATCTGCGGATTCCTGCATAACATCAGCGCCCGCATAGCGTGAAATGGTCCTGGGCCATCCTTTGCCTGCTTTCAATCCGGCGCGAACGATAATTTTCCGAGCCTCGGTCCACTGCGCGCGCTCTTTTAGCGCTTCCAAAATACCTGAGATTTCCATATCACCCCCTGAACAACAGGTGATCATGTCTTCGCTCAGCCAGCTTAGTCAATGGTTGAGCTCTCATCTCACTCCCTGTGAGAATTGCCAGCATGGGCCGAGAAACCTGACCGATGCTGTGTTCAGACTCGAGTAGAGCACCCAGGACGCAGCTGCGCATCATGTGCTTAGCGCACCGAGCGCGCCCTCCTTGGCGCGTTCGGCACATGAGCGAACTAAAGCCCGCCGCCCGCCCATGTCCTCACCTCTGCACTTGTGCCCGGTGGGCAATCCAGATCAGCCGCTCGGACACGGCCAGCGCCGAGACCTCAATCAGGCTGCTGGCCACATGCGGCACCGCCGGGCCTCGGCCGCCCCGACCTTACCACTGGCGGAGAAAGCGGCTAGAACGGATCAGATTCGGGATCGAGACAACTGGCCTCTCCTCGCCCTGACCCACGCCTTCATGGGATCCCTCGCCCTTGGCTTGGTCTCCTTCGGCGGTCGGCGCGGTTCCAGCGCTTCCTTGATTCGCGCCAGTTCCGCAGCCCCGGCCTCGGCCAGGCGCCGGGCCTGTTGCTGCTGCTCGCGAGTCGGCGGCAGGCCGGGCAGCGGTTCGAGCGGTTCGACCGGCTTGGTGTCCAGCAGGCGAGCCACGGCTGCGCGCAGGCGCAGCTCTGGGTAGAGCCTGACCGCACACCAGCGTTCGGCGTAGCGCTTGCCCTGGGCGAGGCTGGCCGCCCGTGCTTCCTTGACCTGCCACATCTTCCTGGCATCCAGGCGCACGCGCACAGCGCCATCCTTGCCGCGTCTGATGTTGGCGATCTGTCGACCGCTCCACCACAGCACCCAGCTCTCCCCCATCTGGACCCAGCCAGAGGGGATCGGGGCGGCGCGGAAGCCTTGGTAGCCGTGCGAGGGAAGCATGTCCGGGAGGATACGACTGGACGTCTCAACCGCTGCGATTCGATCAATTGTGAGGCTGAACCGCTCAGACTCGCACACGCGACGTCTCTCGCACCGCACGGTAGGGCGTCACCTACAGCGGCGTTGGTGTTTTTCCGATTGCACCCCAGTCGCACTGTTGCGACCTTGCGCGAGCAGTGCAGCACTACCCTACTCATGGAGAGATGGAAGTGAAATCGAAGCGCAACGACCGCAGAACTGCCCGCTCAGCCCTCCGCCCCCTGCTGCTGGGCGCGTCCCTTTGCCTGATGTCAGCCGGCCTCGCCCAAAATGCCTTCGCAGGCCAGTGGGTCCAAACTGGCAGGGTGCTACTGTTAGATTCGGAAGGTATAGCGCCTTACATCGTGTCGTGGACCAACACCTGCCAAGGCGGAGTGGAAGGACCTTCGGGCTTCTACACCTACGGGGACTGGGGTCCAGAGGGACTGGGCTCGTGCCCCTCTGACGCAAACACAGGCTGGGCAGCAAACTACGCCGGGAGCGTTGGCTACTGCAGGCCCGAGCCCGAACATCTTGGCGGAGGGTACTCCTGCACAGAGTACTCGCACACATTTAGTGGTCAAACCTACTCCGGAGCAATACCAGCAACATGCAGCACTCCCGGAACCTATGCAATCAGTTACATGCGACGCGCAGAGCTTGTGTATTCCGGTAACGGAAACATGCCCAATGACTACTATGACCGAGTCAACGAAGTCTCAGCCGAGTTCTACTGCCAATAGCAGGCAATGAAGGGCGTTTGATCTGTTCAGGACCAACTGCCAATAGCAGGCAATGAAGGGCGTTTGATCTGTTCAGGACCAATAGTCCCCGCGCGAGCGGGGACACTTGCCTCAAGCCCCGTCAATTTCATATGGCTCCGAGGTCCTTCACCACCGCCTGGCCCTGCTGGAGGAATCCGATCAGCAGACGGCCACCGGCCACCTGCCGGCCCATCTGCTCATTGAGGTAGTTGGCCTGGAGCCGCCCCGCCGTCATCAGGTCGGCCTGCAGCATGCTGGGCGCCACGCCCTTGAGTGGATCACCTGGTGACGCGAACTGGCCGCCGATCGGCTGCACTGTTGTAGCGTGCCGGCTGTCGCTCTTGGCGTAGACCGTGGCCATCATTCTGCCGTTTCTGGACGACCAACCGCCCAGGACAATCTCGGTCCCCAGCTGTTCGATAGGCAAGTCAGCCTCCGCTGCGGCCTTCTCGTAGTTCAGCCACAACTGGTCCACTACAGGTCCCATCTCGGCCGAAAGCTGCTCGATGGAGAAGTCGGCCCGGAAGCTGGCCTGCAGAGCCAGCTCGTAGATCTTCAGGAAGAACTGCGCTCCGCCTCTGGTGGCCAGCAGCACGTTGTGCTGCGGTATCAGGAGCACCTTGGCACCAGCAGAGTGGGCGCCAGTCAGCGCATCCTCCGCAAGCGTATCCACTGCAACAACAAGCTGGTCACGGCCGATCAGTACGTTGAGGATGCTCATGGGGCACGTCCATTGGCCAGCCATGACTATGGCCGGAGCCCTACCCACTGTCCAATTCAATTGAGCCGGCGCGGCGCTGCTCACGCGCCCCCGAGTTGAGCTGCCTGCGGCCCCGGATCCGGCACAGTCAGAATGCCAGCACCGGCAGCTGGGCACTATCGGGCAACCACCCACTGACGTTCGGGGTTCTCCCTACGCCGCCAGCTTGAGCTCGTAGAGGTGGAGCCGCTTTTCGTCGAAGATTCGATGTTGCGCTGCTAGGTTGGCCAAGGCCGGAATGAGCCACGCATCGACACGCCCAGGGCTCCCCTCGCCCATGAATGTAAACAAATGCTGAACAGAATCACATCCATATGGGGGCAGTACCGCCTCATCCCGTTTTACTCGATGTGGGATCTGCAATGTGCGCGGCACTCGGGATCACCCTGATTGGGCCCATGACGGTCCCTGTACGCGAACTACGTTCATCAGTCACGAAGGAAGGCTATGTCTCCAAGGATCAAAGTCCTAAGCCTCGCTGTACTGGCCATGTTGGCAGGAGCGGGGGTTTGGTATGGAACAACCGCATCGAACACGTTCCCAAACAAAGTCGCCTCATCGCCAGAGCTATCAGGCCCAAGCGAACAAACCACATCGGGGCCAATGGCCTCCGCGTCGCAACCGGTTGCCTCGACCTCTGCACCGGGGTCTACGGCCAACAGATCAGTTCGTGTGCGGCATCTATCTGGACGGGCCTATGCAGTAGAAGATTTCGGGCCAATCCCGACCGGGACAGTCGACGAAGTAATAGCGAAGCTATCGCCCATGGCATTGGCTGGCGATGCAACGGCGTCATACGGGATCTTCCTGAAACTCAATGAGTGCAAGGACATCAATCGACGCGCATCCCGGGGCGGCGCACTTCGCGCACCTGACAATGTCGTGGCCGCATGCCTCGAACTTTCAGCCGAGAATGAAGTGAGTTCCAGCAAGTGGCTAACGCTTGCAGCCGAGCAGGGAAACATTGGAGCCCGACTACTCTATGCCGCCGATTCAGATTCGGCTCTCGGTGGAGCTGCCGCACTCCTTCGCGATCCAGAAGGCACGAAGGAATACAAACAGAGAGCCGTTGGCTATCTAAAAGAGATGGCTTCCCAAGGGAGTGCGGACGCACTCCTTCAGCTTGGCAATGCCTACCACGCTGGTGTCCTGATCGACGGCGACCTGGTTTCGAGCCGGGCATATTTTGAAGCCGTTCGCCTAGCAGATCCGTCGATAGTTCCAACTCTGCAAGTAAACACCTTGGACAAAGCACTGAGCGCGCAACAACTATCTCAAGCTCTAAGAAAAGGAAATCAAATATATGATACGTGCTGTCGATAGGAAGTTCTTCCGCATACCCCGCCGCAAGGCCATTCTCATTCTGCTAGTCACTGCTGCGTTCGCCCTCGCAGCAAGCACTTTCGCCTTTGAACGCGGCCCCTTCTTCTGCAACGACTGTCACGTGGCATCGCCAGTCCCTGACGCAAGAACCCTGGAAGTCATCAAAGACTCGCGCGCACCAATCGACTACGTGCCACTCTTCGCGTGGGCGACTGGAACGACGTACCAAATCTGCAACGCAACGCACTGCACCGTCTACCACGAGAATTTCGAATCGAACTGGGTAGGCGAAGGTCAGACGCCGCGCGAAGGCGTCATGCCCGAGCCAATTGATGAAGGCGGCGGCGGCGGCGGCGGCGGCGATATGGGCGGCTGGGGTGGTCATGGAGGCGGTATTGGTGGCCCCGGCTTAGGCGGAGGATGTGCAGGACGATGCACTGGCTACGGAGAGGTTGGGCCGGTTCAGCAAATATGAGCTAGTTGTTATCAGCCCAGTTCTCAATGAGAGCTGGGCTTTTTATTGAACTAGCCTGGACATTGAGTCATTCGAACCTGTCTCTGGCAAGCGTCGGTGATCTGGGCGGAGTAGCACATGTCGCTATCAGGCGCTGGGCCACGTAGACGCAACGTGAGTCCGCGCGATCAGTAGTGCGTCACATCTACCGCCATGACGATCCCGACCACGGCCTGGTTTGGCGAACCGCCTGGGCCAATCTTCGGGATAGTGATCGCCTGGGAGAACAGCCCGTGCTTGCCGTTGATACCGGAGCCGTTGCCCAGGCCCATCACTGTGAAGCTGTTGATGAAGGTGCTGCACGCTGGCGAGCATATGACCCCCGCGACAGTGCGGCCGGTGAAGTCCGGGAACTTGTCCTCTTCCATACCGCCGTTGGGGAAGATACCGCCCACGCCGATCACCCGGAACGGCTTCGCGCCGAGGGCGTAGGTGAGTCGACCTTGGGCATCCCAAAGGGCCAGGTACTGCGCGTCCTCGTTGCCCGGCCGGTCGAACACGTAAGCCCAGCCCTGGATGCGCGATGGCGTGTTCGTCCAGAGCGTCAGCTTGAACTGGTTCGCTCCTATCTCCTGCAACTGCGGGAAGAACGGATAGGGGTCGCCAATGAAAGCGACCACGGGTGCCTCCGCATTGATGACCATCTCGCCATACTTCCAATACCCGTTCGGGTTGTTGCCCGGGTACACCGTCGCGGGCATGTCGATGCGAATCTTCTGCTTCATCACCAGCGACGGGGTGGACTCACTGATCAGGAGGTTCCCTGCATTGCCCTGTATCTCAACAATCGCCTGCATCAGCGCACCCCGTAGTAGAACTTGACCGGCTTGATAGTGCCGACGTACTGACCGTTGCCATTTTTGTTCAGGGCCCAGTAGACCCGCCCATTCGCGTATCCGATCACGGGGACGTACCCCATCGAATCCGAAGGGATCACAGGTATGTAGAAGAACTCTCCCGGCGGCAAGTTGGCGTTGAAACCATTGCCAGGTGTTGAGTCGGACCACGCCACTCCACACAGAAGACCAAGCCGGCTATCCATATCCCACAGCCGGTTCCCGTTCTCGTCATTGACCTCCATCACCGCCCGCACTTAGGAGCCCTCCCCATGAGAATTGGAGGGCTGGGAACCCAGCCCCCGTAGTTATGGCACTACACCCCAACGAAAGCGGAGTACGTTCTTGGCGTCATACACCCGCCAGGTCCCATCGCTGTACTCGGTTCGCGCGCCGGTGCCCGTCGGTGATGAGACACGGAACATGTCGGCCAACACATCGAACGCGGACACCTCGCCAGTAGCCGACAGCGTCACACCACCGACCTTCTTGTCGGCACGCACATCCACACCCCACTGCGCCAACGCCTCACTACCGCCCGCAGACCATAGGGAGGGCAAGGAGCCATCGGATGGGCATTGCTCCAACATCGGCTGCACGTACCACCCTGCGCAGTCTTGGCCCCCAGGGGATTCCTTGGTTGTGGCGATCTGGAACCAGACCGTACTAGCGTTTGCAGGTGCGGGATTTGTACGGACAAACAACCGCTCATAGTCACCCAGAGAACCGCTAGCCCCATACCTCCTGCCGGCAGGCGAGGCAAACTCAGACCCGATCAGGTTTCCGTTGGCGTCCACGAAGAAGACGCTGATGTTCGATCTACCCAGATACGAATTGCAGTAGACCGAGCCCATGTAGGACTTCCCTGGTTCTGCCGGGATCTGCTGAGCCGTTAGAATCTGACTGTTAGTGGGCTGGCCACCATTGGCGTAATGAACCATCGCCCTCATGCCTCGCGGAACTCGACCGTCTTGGAGGATCAGATTCGAGCGCTCCCAGCTTCCAGACGCACTTCGCGTAAACCACGCTGGATTAAGTGATCCAGTCATCGTTGCAGTCCGTAGAAGATTGCCGCCACCTCCCAACGTTTTCACCCGGGCCTCCATCGTCTGTACGACCGATGCGTCAGCCTTTCCGCCAAGCGAAGTTTGAATGCCCGAGATCTGCTGCCCTTGTGCTGCCTGCGTCTGTCCCTGTTGCGTCACCTCGGTTTTCAGCTGGTTGAAGCCGCTGGCCGATACATCCCCGACCTGAGTTTTCAGGCTTACTAGGTCCTGCGCAGTCGCATCCAGCTTGCTGCCCTGCTGGTTCGCCGTGGTCTTCAGCTGGCTGAACGCGGTGGCGTTTACGTCGCCAATCTGCGCCTTCAGGCTGGTCAAATCTTGAGCCGTCGCATCCAGTTTCTGGCCCTGTTGAGTGACTGTCGCGGTTAGCCCCTGGATTGCAATGGAATTCGAATCTGCCTTGGCATTTACCCCGTCAACGCCCGTCTGCAGCTGGATGATCTGCTGCGAGGTCGTCTCAATCTTGTCCTCGGCAGTGGTGACGCGCGTCGTCAGCTGCTGCAATGCGGTAGTGTTGGCTTCGGTACTCCCGGAAACACCGGTAAGGTCGCTGCGAAGCACCGTCAGCTGCGCAGCCTGGGACGTGACCGTGCCGTCCAGCTGGGTCACCTTCGTGCTGAGGTCCGAAATCGCCTGAGTATTCGCCAGCAGCTCGGTCACCTCCTCCATCGCAACATCGTCAACCCACAGCGTGCCCGCCGTGTTGTCGGCAAGGATGCTCAGCTTCAACCCGGTGATCGACGTGCTCTCCGGGATCGAGTAAACGGCGCTCAGGTATGTCCAGGCGGACTTGTCAGCCACGAAGAACGTCGCGCCGCCAATCAGCTCCTCGTTCTGATTCGACAGCCGCATCTTGCTGTTGCCGGGCGTGCCATTGAAGTCCGCGCTGCTGCGATACCAGCAGCTGTAGCGGTACTTCTTGCCCGGGCTCGTCGGCATCACCATTTTGCTATTGGCGTACGCGGCCTTCTGCCGGATGGTCCCCGGGTCGAAGCGCACACACATGCCACCGGCGCGCCCCTCCGTCGCCGGCCAGCTGGTCCCAGTAGCTCCGGGGTCATAGGTCCAGCCAACATCCTTGCCGGACTGCCACGAGCCGTTCAGGACCATGCTGGCGCCCTGCGAAATCATCGCCGGCAATGTGGCGTTGATCGTCGTGATCGACTGCGCCAACGCGCTGGTGGTGGTCGCGGTGGCCTCCTGCAGCGCCGTCACCGATGCCGCGGTTGCCAGCGAACCGGTGCCGACCGGCATGCGGGCTTCCATCGTGCTGATGCGCTGCACCTGCGCCGAGTCGGCAGCCACGCGGGCTTTCAGCTCCTCGTAGGCCAGCCCCGCAGTCAGCTGCAGCGGGTCCGTTCCGGTGTAGCTCCCTCGCATCTGCACGGCCAGTGCGGTGCGTTGGGTGGCCTCGGCCGCGTCTGCTGTGATCCGAGCTTGGGTTTCCTCTTGCACCAGCGCCACCGACGCACCCGGCTGAGGGCGCCCGACGGCGATGTAGTCGATCAGGTAGTAGTTGGCGACAGTCTGCGCCGCCCCCAGCTGCAGGCGAATCGCATCGACCGTGGCCGGCCACCAGGCAATGTCCTGCACGTCGACCGTGGCCACGCCATTCGCGTCCCACGCCGGTTCCGGGATAGCCGCACGCTTCTGCGTGTTCCATGCCTGGTCCGTGGCGGTGATCCACTGCAGGAACCCGCTCCACGTCGGAGACCCCACGCGCTTCACGCGCAGCTTCACGAAACGGTATGCGCTGCCGTCCACGGCCAGCGCCACCGGCGACTGTACCCACGGCGCAGTGGCATGGTTGGCAGGCCGCAGCCAGCCGTCTACGAGTGTCGGGGCACCGTTGCCCGTCCACCCTTCCGTGGTCTGGTTGAACGGCCAGAGCTTGATGCTGTCGAACTGCGTGCCGCTGCCGGCCGCAACCTCCGACACCGCGCGCGCCAACGATTCATCAGCGCTCTGTCGCAACTGCTCCTCGCGGCTGATCGCCGCCTCGCGCTCCATCTTCTCGTTCAGGAGCGCGTCGATCCGCGCTTGGGCCTCCGCACTGATCGCCTGCATGGCCTCGGTCACCCCCTGCTGCCGCAGCAGTGCCTCGGCGACCAGGTCCTGTGCAGCCTGCGCCAGCCCAGCAGCGCGTGCCGCCGCCTCGTCTGCGATCGCCTGGATCCGAGCCCTGATCTCCTCCGCCAGCCTAGCCTGCTGCTCGGCCAGGTCCTTGGATGTGGTGGGCGGAACAACCCCCACCACGGTTCCAGTGCCTGTCTTGCCGCGCACGGTCGGGGTGATCTGGAACCACCACGTCTTGCCGCTGCCGTCGCTGTAGACGTAGCGGGTGTCGGTGGTGCGGTGGATCTCCGTCCAGGGGCCGTCCTGGCTTTCGCTACGCGAGATAACGTAGATCACGCCCTCCAGATCGACGGCGTCCCATTCGAGGACAACACCGTCGGCCACCGGCGTGGGGCTGACCCCGTTCGCCGGCGGCACGTCCGGTGCCTTGTACGGCACCGGGAACCACGTGGAAAAGCGCGGGGCGACCGGAGACGCGGACGGCAGCGCGCCCACGCCGATTTCCACCAGCGTGAGTTTCCTTGCTTGCATTGCTGATTACCTCGCGTTGAGTGCTTCGCGCAGCGCCGAACTGCTGGCGTTGCGTACGCCCTGGGTGGTGGTAGACACGAGTTGGCGGAGCAGCTGGTTCTGCTCGGCGAGCAGAGCATTGCTCTTCTGTACTTCGGCAGTGGTTTGCGTCTGGGCGTCGTTGTTAACGACCAGGTCGAACACGGCCCGGCTGAAGTTCTCCGGCAGCGCCTCGATGGCATCCGCCAGCGCCCCCATGCTGGTGCCGTCCTGCTGGTCGAGGTCGCCGACCTTCATGCCGTCGATCAGGCCCGTCACCTGGCCGTAGAGGCTGTTGTAGTCCTGGCCGCTGGCGTAGAGGTTCCGGCCGAAGCCCAGCGCTGCCTGTGCGGCTGCTTGCGCGGCGCTGGTGTCCCCGCCGGACACCGCCCGCTCCAGCTCCTTCATCGCCTCGCCCAGCTTCTCCTGGTCCGTCAGCGGCGAAAGATCGCTGATCGACAGGCCGTACTGCATGGCCTTCTTGTCCTTGTCGATCTGCGCCTGCAGCTGGCCCATGTTGGTGGCACGCAGCGCCTCGATCTTGGCCAGGTCTTCCGCGCGGGCGCCGGACAAGCCGAGCGCCTTGGCGTAGTCATTGGCCGACTTCACCTGCTGGCGATACGTGCGCTCGATCGACAACGCCTGCGACTGGTACTGCGTCAGGTTGGCCGTCATCAGCTGGGTGCTCACGTCGGCCATGAGGCTGGCGTAGTTGCCGAGCAGCCCGGTCACCTTCTGCACCTGGGTGGCCAGGTCAGTGCCAGCAACGCCGGCCAGGTCCTGGAAGTAGTCGACCGCCTTGTTGACCTTGTCGACCTCCAGCCCGTTGAGGGCTCGCCCCAGCTCATCGGCGTTACCAACGGCCAGCGCGATCGACGCACTGAGCGCGGTGAACACGTCCGCCGACTCGAAGTAGCCGTCGAGCTGGCCACCGAACCCTGCCGCCTTGACCGCCTCGGTATACAACCGATTGGTCATGTCGCTCAGGTAGGCCTCCAGCTGCGCTTTGGCCTCCGTGGAATCCGCCGACAACTGGAGCTTGCCCAGGTCCACCTTCACGCTGCCGAGCTTCTGGGTAAGGTCTACGCCCAGTTGCTTGGCCAAGTCCGTTGCCACACCACGCACCTGGCGCGCGGCCATATCGAACGTGCGATCGATGCCCGGATCCAGCGCGCCGAACTGCGTCCACTTCTTGTCGCTGCGGAACAGGCCGCCCTTGGCCTTGATATCCGCATAGCTCTGGCCATCGAAACCGCCGAAGCCATAGCTGCCGGTGATGCCCTGACCGGTGACCTTGGGCGCCTGGCGTCCGAACAGCTTGGCGTGGATGCTGGAGCCGGACAGGATAGAAGCAACCTTGTCGTTGAAGCCCAGCCCCCGGAAACCCTTGTCCGCAAGCCCCACAGCGCCGGCAGTGGCGATCTTTCCGGCCCAACTCTCACCGTTAGCGATGTTCCAGCCCTGGTCGAACAGCTGGGCGTTCTTCATCATACCGGCCACGATCCAGCCGATGATCGGCACCGCCGCCGCCGCGGAACTTGCCGCGCCAGCCGCACCAGCACCAGCGCCGGCACTACCTCCGCCAACCAGACCCGAGAAGCTGGAGCCGGTCATTCCGGCCATGCTGGTAACGTCACCGAAGCCGGTAAGGGTGCCCGCCGCGGCACCGGCCGAGCGACCGAAGCCGAACAGGCCCTGCCCCTTGGAGAGCAGGCCGGCCACAGTGCTCAGGTTCTGACCTCCCGCCGCCGAGCCGTTGCCGCCGAACAGACCCATCAAGCTCTGCAGGTTCAGCCCACCGCCCTGACCGTTCATCCCGTTGAGGATCTGCGTCTGGATCGGGATCACCAGCTTCTGCTGCAGGAACTCGCGGGCGAGATCGCGCAGGCCGCGCTTGGCGGCGTCCTTCAGGTCGTCCCACAGATTATCGAAGTCGCGCATTCCCCCGGCGACGAAGTCCGCCATGGCATCGGCAGCATCGCCGACGCCATACACCAACACGTTGGCCCATGCCTCCACATTGGCCGCCGCTTCTTCCACTCGCAGCGACAGATCGGCCGACGCCCGCGCTGCGGCGAGCATGGACTGCTCATACGCCTCGTAGGAGGCAACGCCCTTCCTCCTGGCCAGCTCCTCCTTGCTACCCGCCACCTCTACGGCCTTCTGCAGCTCCTGCCGCATGTCGCGCTCATTCATCATCTGCCGACGCGACAGCTCCCGCGCACGCCCGACCTTGCCGAGCATGGCTACCTCGGCGTCCATGGTCGCCAGCAGCGATTCCGGACTGGCCAGGGCCTTCTTGATCTCGGCGCTGGACTGCTCCAACGCCTTCTGCGACTCCAGCACCAGCGTGTTGTACGCAGCACGCTCGATGCGCCCATCCTTGAGCGCTTCCTTCAGCCTGTCCTCGAGCTGCTTCTGGCGCTCAGTGGCCTCTGCCAGCGGACCGGACATGGTCGCCGCAGCCATAGCCGCCTGCTCGTTGTAGCGCTTGATCGCCTCAGCATCGGCCTTGCGGTCCTTCGCGCCGGCACGCTCTGCGGCCGACGACGCCTTGCGCGATTCAGTGAAGTTCTTCTGCGCCGCGGCCAGCTCGGTCTGCAGCCGGATGTACTGGGCACCCTGTTCAAGGTACTGCTTGACCTTCGGGTCGTCGCGCTTGGAGAAGTCGACGCCGCTGGCCTGGGCCTCCTTGAACCAGTCGCCCACGTCCAGCTTTGCCACCTCTGCGGCACTCTTGCCGACGCGCGCCAGCTGGCCAGGCAGCGACTGCATCGCCGATGCGATCCGCTTCCCAGCAGCGCCGGCCGAGTCCCCCAGTGCATTGAAGGAGCCCGACAGCGCGTCGGTGGCACCCTTCGCCTGAGTGCTGCTGCCAGTGAACGCATCCAAGATCGCCCGCTTGCGATCGACTTCCCGACCAGCGGTTGCAGCGGCGGCGGTCTCTTCCGTGAGGCTCTTGGCCACCGTAGCGGCGGCTGGCGAGCCAGCAATCATCGCCCGCCATGCTGCCTCCAACCCGCTGGAGAATTCATCGGCGCCGATCTTTCCAGCCTTGAAGGCAGCATCGAGCCGCTGAGTTTCTTGAATGAACTCCGAAGCTTGGCTCGCAGTAGCGAAGTTTGTCGCCGCCGCAACCATCTCAGTGATCGAACCTGTGATGGTCCGATAGTTCTCATCGATCTCCTTCTGCAGGCGCAGGATTTCACCGGCCTGCATCTGGGCGTTGAGGGTCTTGAACTTCTCGATGGCGGTGTCAGCTGCGCCACCGAAGTCGACCAGCGCCGCTGATGCAACCTTGGTGTTGTCGCGGAAGATCAACCAGCCGGCTGCGGCGGTGGCCAGCATCGTGACAATGCCTGCCGGACCGCCCAGCATGGCGAGAGTCGAAGAGCCAGCACGCGCCAGCCATCCGGCATTGGCAGCTGCAGCCTGCGTTTGCGCCTGAGCCAGCAGCAGCGTCGCCTGGCGGTGCTCCAGAGTCGCCGCGGCGGCCTTGCTGCTCACCGATACGCTGCCGCCGATCGCAGCCGCGCGGCGTACCTCCGCTGCCGCATCGAGCATCGCGGCGCGGGTCCGTAGCTCCAACTGCTGGGCAGCAGCAAGGTTTTGAGCAGCAGCAGCGCGGTCGGCCACCAGCGCAGCATTTGCAGCAGCCACGCGTGATGCCAGCACCTTCGTCAGCTGTCCAGCAGCGACCGCCGCCCCCGCAACCGCCACGATCTGCAGATTGTTGCCGAGGGCTGCAATGCCGGCAGCGAGTAGCTTGGAGGCGCCTGCGGCCTGATCCGCCTTGCCGATCATGATCTGCAGGCTGTTGCTGAACAGAGTCGCGGACTGACTGACAGTCCCATCCATCTTTCCGAAGGCTTCATCAACCGCCAATGCCTGCCTCTGCAGGGCACCGATAACCTGGTCGGCGCTCAGCTTCCCCGCTTGGCCAAGCTCCCGTAGCTTGCCCATGGGGACGTTCAAACCCTTCGCGATCTCCTGAGCAAGCGCAGGCGCGCCCTCAAGTACAGAATTCAACTCCTCCCCGCGAAGGGCGCCGGAAGCAAATGCCTGGCCCAACTGGATCAGGGCTCCTTCCGCCGCCGCGGCGCTACTACCGCTGATCACCATCGCCTTGCTGATGGTTTCGACCACGCGGGCAAGCTCGGTGCCAGACAGGCCCAATGTCTCTTGGTTCATTGCAATCCGCTGGTATAGCTCTGCGGTAGCACCAAGCGGCTGGCGCGACGCTTGTGCAATCCGGACAACGTCGGCCTGCGCTGCTGCGAACTGCGCCTGCCCCTGAGTGACCAAGCGCAGCCGGTTGTTGAGGTTTGTCCACTCGTCGGCCGTCCCGATTGCGGACTTGACAGCAGCAAGCGCCGACGTGAGGCCAATTGCTTCCGCTGCAACCCGCCGGAAGCCAGAGGCAACTTCATCAGTTCCCTTTCGCGCGGCTTCTGACATGGAGGACTGGATGGTTGCCATGTCGCGCTGGACAACTCGCGCGGCCTTTCCGCTATCGCGCTCGAAGGAACCCGACTTCAACAACAGGTCTACTGTCAGGGTATACAGGCTCATGGTTTCTCTCAAAAAAAAAGCCCGCGCGGGGCGGGCTTGTGGCTTCGAATTCGGACTATCTGATTGGTATGTCTACTCCGTTGATCGTGACGGAGGTTACTGCTCCTACTGCGTCAGTGATGCAGGAAGCTGAATCCGAATCGCGAGTGCGATCGCGTTTGGCAACAACTAGCCCTGACCCGATCGGCCATGCAAAGTAGTGCTCCCCGCCAGTCCCCCAATCTTTCGCATGCGGGACATTGGTTGCTGCCGGGTTGTCTGAAGCGCCCTTGATCGCAGACGTGCAGTTCAGCAGTGCCTTATTAGATCCATCATCCTGCGGTGTCGAGCAGCCAGCGAACAGCGAAAGCAGAAGCGCCGGCGTGAACCTGATTACATGCTTCATAGAACCTCCCGAATTTTGTCGGGATCATGCCAGCTACGCGGGGATTTCCTCAAACTCCATGTATCCCGAGAAGTACTGCCGGCTGATGTTTTCCGCCGACGGCAACTGCGTCGGGTAGCCGTAGAGCGCCGACCGAGCTGCCAGCGCTGGATCAAACGCCTTCGTGACCATATCCCGGTACTGGGGCACGACACAGGAGCGCCGCCGGCCCGACAGAGCGGCCCCGATCATCTCCCAATCCATGCCGCCAAGGCCGTTGCCGCGCACAACCGGTGTGGAACGGCCGGACAGAGTGCAGGTCAGCCTCCGGTACAGCGCGCCGGGAACCGTGTTGACCTGGCCGCCCTTGGTCCGGGCATGGACACTGGCGTCGATCGTGGCCACGGCCCAACCGTCCTTGATACCAACGTCCACCGCCCGGAAGATCGCAATCTCGCCCACGTCCACGTTGGTGGCGGTGGTGGCGATCTCCACGGACACCACCGAGACCAAGGCGCTGGCCTGCGGGAACAGCCAGGCGCAGACGCTGCCGTCCGGCAGACGCACAGTGGTTCCGGTCGCGCCGGCAGCGCTGACCTGCACGCCCGGCGGAATGTTGAGGCCGAGAATCGCGATGATCCCCGGGACGACAGCGTCGGCCAGGGTGATCGTGATCGCCAGCGAGCCTGTGCGTCGGATCCGCGAGGCCCTGCCGGGCTTTCCATCGAAGAGTGCCGCGCCCTGGTCAGCGCTGAGCCAAGTTCCACCGGTGAGCGTCACTGTCGTGACTGCCGGCATGCCATATCCAATCAACACGTCATCATCCCCACACCGTCAGCACCACGCCCCCCGTGGCAGGGTTGCGCTCTACCCGACGCACCAGCACCGGCTTACCGTCCTCAAGGCCGTAGCGACCGTAGGTAAGCCGACCGATCTGCCCGGGCAGCGGCGCCAGATCCTGATCACCACGGACCGCGAGCTGGTAGAAGTGGCGCTGCACCTGGTACATGCCCAGGACGCGCTCAATCTCCTGCTGCGCGTCGGCCGCGTGCCAGAACAACGAGATGACCGGATCAGCAGCCTCGGCCCGCTGGTAGTGGGCATGCAGCGGGCCAGCACCATACACCTGCCCCCGATAGAGGCCGGTCAGCTCATCGCGCCGGGACTGAGGCACGTCGACAACGTCGGTGACCAGGTCCGATGCGCCCAGCGCCTGGCCGTTGGGCCGGTAGGCCATGCGTCGGGTCAGGTTGGGAGCGTCATCGGGCACCATGACCAGGTCAGCCGCCAGATCATCCTCCGACAGGTCGAAGGCGAACGCACCGGCATGTGTCTCGGGCGCGGTCACGCGGACAAAGCGCAACACGCCAGCAGGATCCTGGTAGCAGCCGGCGCCGTAGCTCGGCAGGAGGGAATTCAGCGCCGCGCGGCCGGTGATGGCTGTACCAGCGTAGTAGCCGATCCCCATGTAGCCCGTGGCTTGGTCGATCACCGCGCAGTCGCTGGCCGACCACGCCGCTCGGCCCAACCGGGCCATCACATCACCCACCGCCTGCTCCAGCCGCGCCGGCATCATGCCCGCGCCGACGCTGGAGGCGTCAACCACCACCGGCGTCACCGGTGGCGACTTCAGCAGCAGCTGTTGCCCGTCCGGCGCCTCGTTATAGGTGTTGATCTCCATCAGGTCGCCGCGGTCCATCACCGCATTGACGTAGACCCGGCTGTCAGCGACGAACATCGATGTTGCGTCCGAATTGGCGGCCATGGCAGGGATGCTGGCCACCGCGCCAATCACCACCGGCTGGGGCTTCCAAGCCAGTGACGCGACATTCGGCAGGAACACGCCCCGGTTGATCGTCTCGTCCAGGTAGTCGTGCGCATCGCGCAGGTGCAGCGTCTTGGTGCCATCGTCGTTGATCTCGATCTGCTCGATCGCGCAACGGAAGGCTGAGACCGCGTCGGCCCGCATGCCGCTCTCGGGTGCCAGCAGGATCTGCACCGAACTGCCAGAGGCACCAGTGCCCGCCATCCCGTCCAGCAAGCCTTCCGCGTCCACCACGACGCACTCGGCGGCCGCTGCCTGGGACACCGGATCACCGCCCCACGGCCAGAACGCAAGCTCCTGAATCAGGCTGACGCCCTCGGCCACCACCCCCTCATAACGGGCATTGGCCGGGCTGTCGCCCGGCGCGGACAGCCAGTCCACGTCGGCCAACCGGGTCGGGCTGACGGATGCAGTGGGCAACCGCCAGCCAGCGGCCGCCGCCTCGCTTCGTGGCCCCCACTGCCCAGCGTTGACAGCCAGGCAGAGGCCACCCGCCTTCGAAGCGCCCAGCGAAGCTGCGAAGAACAGCGGACCGGACAGTTGCAGCTCGCGCACGAGGATCTGTGCGCCATTGAGGTAGAGCCGCAGCTGACGAGGGGTCGAGAACACCACCTGCAGCCCGACAATGTCGCCATGGGCCACCGACGGTAGGCCCGTTGCGATCGCACCGCCCGCCTGCAGCAGTCGCCCGGCGGCGAGGTCCCAACCGATACTGGCGAGGTCTGCACCCAGCGCCTTGTTCAGCGCTGCCGCGCCGGTGGCGAACCCTACGAGTGCTGCAACGGCGTCATCACCCCACACGGCGAACTCCACGCCCACCGTCCCCGCATCAAGGCTGAAGTCGGAACGCGCGTGACTGGCCTGCGTCGTGGCGCCGGTGGTGGCCAGGGTAAGTCCGCCATCTCGCGCAGCGAGTACCGGGCCAATGGGTGTGGCAGCGAACCGCCCGAATGTGTCGGTCATGGTTATCCCAGTCCGTCGAACCAGTCCTGCGCCTCGTCCTCATCGGACCGCGGCACGAGGGCGTCGAGGTAGTGCTGAAAGGAGCGCTTGGTGCCGCCCTGGCTGTGCGAGGCGGTGATGTACGCGGCGAAGGCAGCGGGCTTGATGTGCAGGCTCACGGGGTCGATGGGGTTCCGCTTGTGGAACTCCCACCATTCCAGGAACTCGCGGCGCGACATGGTGGCCCGCAAGTCCGACACCGTCCGGTGCAGGTGACCGGCGAGGACCTTCCAGAACCAGTCCTCACCACGCTGCCTTAGCCGTTTCCCGCGTCGGCCTGCGCCTGGGCGGCGTCGTCGCCGAACCCGGAGTGCTTCATGGCCACGCGCTGCAGCTCAGCAGCCACCAGTGGCTTGAGCTGGGCGGCCTGCGTCACGTTCATGACCGGCTTGCCGTCCTCGTCACAGATGGTTGCCGCGATCAGCTTGGCGCGGTCGCCCTCGCCCCACAGCTTGCGGAACTCCGCGTCCGGCAGCTCGCGCACGTGGAACTGTGCCTTGGCGCCGTTCGGCAGGGTGATCGTGTCGGCATGCACGTCCTTGGACGCGAACATGCCCAGGTCAGTGAACGACTGCAGGAGGCTCACTGGCTGCTGCGGCTGGGTATCGGTGGTTTCGTTGGTCTTGATCATTGGCCGTTTCCTTGAATGGCGACAGGGCGCGCGGGCCGCGCACGGCTAACACGCGGAGGATCCGCGCGCCCTGCCAAAGAGAAGGCCCGCCGAAGCGGGCCGAGTTGCGCCGTTAGCCAGATCAGGGCGCCGGGCGATGGGTGAGGACTTCGCCGGAGCCGCGGATCGTCAGCGTCGCCTTCCACACATCGTTGTCAGCAACCGTCACCGCGAAGTTCTGTACGAATCCGTTGAACTGCTTGCACAGAACGGTGGTGGGCGGGGTGATGACGCCGTCGACTGCAACCGGCTTGGCAACGCCCGCCGTCTCGCTCGCCGGCGCGGTGACCAGGAAATTCACCACAGCGCCTGTCTTGTGCAGCTGCTCCAGCGCCTCGGAGTCGACGGAGTCATAGATCACTTCGATGCTCGTACTTCCGGTCGCCTTGCGACCAGCCACGAACTGGTCCCAGTCGTCATCGAAGTCGGAGATATCGATCTCCGACGCCTGACCATCGGGGAATCCAACCGAGCGAACTCGGGTGACTTTGATGACCTCCGCTGCACCGATGGCGATGAACAGCTGGGTGTGCTTGGACTTCAGTACCTGTCCCATAGGGGGTTCCTTGCGTTGTGCCCGTCGCCGGGCATGAAAAAGGCCCCTTGCGGGGCCGGTGGGTTGCCGTTGTGTGGATCAGCGCAGCTGCAACAGCCGCACGTCGAATGAAATGCCTATCGCATCCGTGCCGTCGCTGTCGGGCGTCGGGTTGTACGACTCAACGCTGCCCACGCGTTCGACCACATCGCGGATGGCAACAGCAACCCCGTTCGTCTGGGTCAGGGTATTGCCCCATACGGTCATGCGGACCCGCCAGCCGTCGGCCGGCGGTGCCTCAGACAGCATCGCCATGGGCGAACCGCCGACAACCTCCCACGTCGCGTAGGGCAGCGCCGCGTCCTGCGGTGCAACGCCTGGCCACAGCCTGATGGGATCGCCGAGCACCTGGCGGACGGCCGCTGCGTCCTGCAGCAGGGATTGGATCAGCGGGACCATCATTTCCAGCCACCCTTTTTCAGTTGCCTGTCCAGTGCGGCCCAGGTCTCGTTGATGATCACCTGCGCCGCCTCCGGTCCCTTGGCTTCGCCGGCCGGCGAGAGGAATGGCTCGGCCCTCATCTTCCTGGTGCCGAATTCCTTGAAGCGCCAGTAATAAGCCCAGCCCGCCTCCTCGTAGACCTTCCCGACGCGGCCGCGGCGGCGGTTGCGCTTGGTGTTGGCGTACTTGCGGCGGCGGCCGGTCTTGACGCCTACGGTGAAGTACTCGCCACCTGTGCCCACGCCTGCACGCTGCCGGCCCTTGGCGTTGGCTCTGCGCGTCACGATCTGCGATGCCATGAACCCCGATGCTCTCGGCGCCCGGCGCCTGGCGTCGTCCCGGATGAAGTTGCCACCCTTGCGCATGCCCGCCTGCACCGCCCTTCCCTGGATCGCCTTGGGGGCCTCCCGCAGTGAGCGCAGGAGGCCGTCCAGACCGTCGATCTTTACCTGCTCAGACATTGGTCAACCCCGCCACGGCGATGATCGCCACCTCACTGCGGTCGTTGCTGGGTGCGATGCTTTTGATATCGAAGGCGCGGCCACGGAACACGATCCGCCACTGAGGATCAACGTCACGGGGACGGATATCGAACCGAACCTGCTCCCGGTAGCGATCCGCGCCTGCGGCGACCGCCTCTGTCGTTGCCGCAAGATTGTTGGTGGCCTTGGCCCACACACTCACAACCTCGGCCCACACCGGCTTACCCGGGCCGCCCAGTGGATCGCGCGAATCGGTCTTGTGCTCGAAGCGAATACGGTGCTGCAGATCGCCGTCTAGAAGCGTCATGGCATCATCACCCTTCGGTATGGGCGCAGCAGGCTCTTGGCACCATTGGGTAGCTCTACCGCCTGAGCCCCCACGATCACGTCCGTGCGGTTCGCGTACAGGTGACCGAGCGTCAGCAGGATGGCGGAGAAGATGCTCGCATTCACAACAACGCCGTGGATGCAGGCCTCCGCCTCTGCTGTCGCCTCGCGATGGGTGACAACCGCCAGCCGTATCGCGGCAGTGCGCTCTTCGCCATCCTCAATGAACACAGCGTCTGCAAGCGCCTGGCTTTTTGCAAACGCAGCGGCCTTCATTGCGGCTGGATAGCTACTCCGTGCCAGAGCCAAGGCGTCGGCGTCCTTGTAGATCCGCCGATTAAGGTATGCCTGCGCTGCATCCTGCGCGCCGGCAATGGCGGCCTGCAGCTGTTCTTCGGGGTAATCGGCCTCAACTCGCACATGCGAGCGGGCTTGTGCGAGTGAGACGATGGGCATATCAGTCCTTCTTCCCTTCAGCCAGAGCAGCGGCCAGCTTCTCCGCGCCCCAGCGCTTGTCGAACGGGATACCTGCGGCTTCAAGCTGCGCCATCAAAGCTGGCTTGTCTTCGGCAGCGACCTGGCCCTTGCCGTCCTCGTCGGACAGCTTGTCGACGGTCTCGGCGATCAGCGCCTCGCGTGCGGTGTCCTCGAGCGCGTTCCAGTCCTCCACCGACAGCCCAGAGGCTGCGAGTGCGCGGCCAACCACGTCGCCCAACGACAGGACACTGCCGTCGGAAAGCTCGAAGCTCTCCGGCTGAACACTGGATCCCAGCAGGAACGGGGGCGGTGTGTCTGCCATCAGGCTGAGCGCACCGACAGAGAGTGCGCCGGCCTCCAGCTCGGGCGGGCAGTCATCGCCGGCAACGAACTGGACGGGATAGATCTCGCCTTCCGGAACTCCACGGAAGGGCTTGATGAACTTTGCCATTGCGGCTCCTCGATCACAGGTTGAATGCCGGGCGGCGCGAGGCCGCCCGGCGGGTGGGTGATCAGGCCGAAGCCGCGATCTTGAGGGCGCGCATCGGCTCCGGGTTGTGCACACCGCCACCCACGCGCTTGGTGGTGTAGAACATCACGTAGGGCTTGTTGGTGTACGGGTCGCGCAGCACGCGTACGCCCTTGCGGTCGTACACGGTGTAGGTCTGCTTGAAGTCGCCGAACAGCGCGGCAATGGCGTTTGCTGCCACGTCCGGGATCGCAGCCACGTCCTGCACCGCAAAGCCGGCCAGGGTCGACGGCTGACCCGCCACCAGCGACGGCTGCCACAGGTAGTTGCCCTGGGCATCCTTCAGCTTGCGCACCACACCCTGGGTCTTGCGGTTCAGCGCGAACTTGGCGCCCGCGGTGAATGCCGACGGCAGGTCATAGACCAGGTCCAGAATGCTGTCACCGTTGATGCCGGCCGCCAGCCCGCTGTTCACCACCTTGATCGCACCAAACGGGTGCTTGCCCGCGTTGGCGCCACCGTCCACGTAGGTCAGGATGCCGAACGGCTTGTTGACGCCATTGCCGGAGAAGAACGCATCGCCCTCCTGCTTGGCGAACTCCAGCTCGACCTCGCCGGCCAGCCACGCCTCCAGGTCAATCTCGGCATCGTCCAGCAGCTGCTGGGTCGCTGCCGGGTTGGCGTAGATCTCACCCCAGCCGAAGCTGAGCGGGCGCAGCTTCGCAGTCGCGGTCTCCGGGCGCGGATCCTCTTCGCCCACCCAGCCCGAGGAAGTGCCGCCGGTGTTGTAGAGCTTGGTCAGGCCTGCGCCGGAGCAGGGCTGCACGTTGGCCAACTGCCGCATATCCGACACGATGACCAGGCGATCGGTGATCGAACGATCCCATTCGATCGGCGCCAGATAGCCACCTTCATCGGCAGCACCCTTGTTCAGGGCCGCCTGCACTTCACCCTTTCGGAAGTGGGCGCGGAACGACTCGGTGTACTCGGCGTCGGCGACACCGCTGCCGGCGCTACCACCGCCCATCTGGAACGCGGCCATTTGGGTGTTGGCCTGGTCGACCGCGGCCTGCAGGCGGGTGATGTCGGCATTAATGTTGTCGACCTTCAAGGCCTGCAGTGCATCGGCGCTGCCCTTCTTGATCTCTTCCAGCTGCTTGGTGTGCTCGGCCTTGAAGTCGGCGAATGCCTTGTTCAGCGACTCCACCAGCGCCTTCACGTCGGGCTGGTTTGCGCCTTCGGCGCGCACGGAAACGAGGCCGCGCGGGACGCGGCCGTGGGTCATCTTGGTCATGTGTTGGCCTCTTAGGCTTTGATGTTGTCGAGAAGGCCCTGCAACAGGGCCGAGGTTTCGTTGCCGCCAGCGCTCGGCGTGGCGGACTCGGCAGCGCTCGGCTTGCCGTTGAACAGCGATTTCAGGGTGTCGCGTCGCATGGAGCGAGAGTGGCCGGCCTTGGCCATGGCCGCTTCAACCAGTGCAAGGGCCTTGCGCCCACCTGATGGCTGCTTGGCATCCTTGGTGGCGGCCGCTCCATCGAGCAGACCATCGGCAAAGCCGTCCTCAACTGCCTGAGCGGCACCGATCCAGGTCTCCTCGTCCATCATCCGAGCCGCTTCGGCCTCGGTGACGCCCGAGCGGGCCGCATAGACCTTGGCCATGGCCGTGTCGAAGGGCTCCAGCAGCTTTGCCGCGTCGGCCATGTCGTGTCGATTGCCGATCGCCACCGCCCAAGCGTTGTGGATCATCAGGAACGATCCGTCACCCATCAGGATCTCGTCGCCGGCCATCGCGATCACCGACGCCGCCGACGCCGCCAGCCCCATAACCTGGACGGTCACCCTGCCCTGGTGCTCGCGCAGCAGGTTGTAGATCGCGACACCTTCGAAGAAGTCACCGCCGGGCGAGTTGATGTTCACCACCACGTCCTTGTCGCCAATGGCGCGAAGGGCGGCGCTGATCCGCTTGGCGGTGACGCCGGTTCCCTCCCAGTTTTCGCCGATGGAGTCATAGATCGAGATGCTGTTCGCGTCGTTGCCGGCGGCGCGAACTTCGGGCTCCCAGCGTTCGAGCGCGTCTGGACGCATGTCGAACTGGGCGGCGCCGAGCCGTCGCTCGGCACGGATTTCAGGCAGCTGCCGGAGGCTCATTGCTCTTTCCCTTCTCTGTCATGGGGTTGATCAGGTCGTTGGCCCCGGGCTGATCCGATTCGGGGTAATCCAGCAGGTCGCGGACCTCGTTCTGCGTGTGGAACGGCTTCGTACCGCCCGCACCCAGAGCCGCCTTGAAGAACTCGGCTTGATCCTTGAGCGTGCCGCGCATCAGCGCCCGCACGTTGAACTTCGGCTGGTAGCGCTCCAGGTCCCGCTCATCGATCAGCGATCGCGCGACCGCCTGCTCCCAGTTGGTGAAGTGCTCCAACATCGTGTACTGCAGGAAGAAGATGCCCAGCTGCTCGATGCCGGTGCCCCAGCTGGTATCGCTCAGGAACAGAAGCGGTCGGGGGACGCCGTAGAGCCTGGCCACCTCCTCCACCTGTGCGCTTCGGTTCTCGACGTGCTGGGCCTCTTGGGCGGTGCTGCCGAACTTGTTGGCCTTGGCGTTCTCCTCCAGCAGCATCCAGCGCTGTGCCGCAGCGGCGCCGGCATATTCGGTGTCGAGAGACGTGCGCATGCGCTCGTAGGCCACGTCGCTGAGCGCATTTGGCACCTCAATGGCGCCGCCGGCCATGTTGCCGGTCTCAAAGATCCGGCTTGCTGCCTGTTCCGCATCCAGCGCCAGGCGAATAGCCCGATCTGCCAGCTTCATCCTGGACAGGCTCGTCACGCCGTCCACGGACAGGTCGCGGATGTGCAGCACTTCCTCCTGCTTGAGGATCACCTCGCCGCGCTTCTTGCTGTTGTACCTGTAGATCATCCGCCAGTCGTCGCCAAGCTCAGCTCGAACTGCGAGGGAATCCATCGGGATGAGGTGGATTGGCCGGCCGGCGGACCACACGATCCTCGCGTAACCATCGCCATGCCGCTGCCGGGCCAGCTCCATCTGCCGCTTGAACTCCAACGGCGTCTGCCATGGGTTTGGCTTGATCTTCAGCAGGCGATGCGCGGGATGCTCGGTGGCTATCCGCTTCTTCCCGCCCGACTCAACCAGGTTCAGCGGCAGCATGCCGATGGTCCCGCAGATCAGGGAAAGGCACCGGAGCACTGCCATATTGCGCAACTGGTAGCCACCACCGCCGTGGCCGCCCTGTGATCGGATGAACTCCAGCAGTGCTGGGTCATTCATCCCCGTGAACTGGCCAGCCTCAGCGCGTGCACCTGGTGGCGCCGCCGGTGGTGGATTCCAGAGCCGGTCCAGCGACTTGATATCTTCTTCGTTGAACCTGGACATTGCGTTTCCTATAAGAATCGGATGCCCCGCTGCTCATAGACAGAGGCGGGCGCGACCGATGAATGTGCGGAGCCGAAGGCCATCACCACGGCGACCGCGGCGTCGATCTTGTTGACCGAACGCGCCTTGGACAGCCAGCGGTTTTCCCATTTGTCGCTCTCGATGACGGCCGACATGATTGCGGACACCAGAACAGGGTTTCCGAGCAAGCGGACGCGCCCTTCCAGTAGAGCCTCTTCGAACAACCGGAGTGACCCGGGCATCCAGAGCCCTTCCGGCGGCGGCTTGCCGGCTGCGGCGGCTGCCTTTACTGCCACCTCCGTGGGCTTGCCCTTCTTCAGGCCACCCTGCGGGTGCTCCACGAACGAGACGGAAAGCCCCAGCTCCTTCACTTCCTCTTCGAACTGTCGGAACGCGTACCGGTCGTAAGCCACTTGGACAACTTCGAAGTCCCGGTCGTACTCGGCCACCGTTTGGGCGACGTGCCGGTAGCTGATCGTCTGACCCTTCGGGGCGTGCAAGTGACCCTTGGCAATCCACGTGTTGTAGGGGAGCTTGTCGCGCAGTTCGCGAGCCTTGACCGTATCTCCCGGCGTCCACGCCTCCACCCACGCATCAAACGTTGGCTTGTTGACCAGGGTCTTCTTGCCCTCAACCTCTACCAGGACCTCCTTAGATCCGGTCTCTACCACCGCACCCAGAGCCGTAATGTCGCGGTTCTGCGACAAGTCCAGCCCGAGATGGAGGCGCTTGCCATGGTGCTGCGCCTTGTCGAACGACTGCATCGCAGGCTCGACAATTTCGCGACTCATCCATGCGTGGTCGGCGTCGGTCCACATGCAGAAGTTGAGCCGCAGGATCTCGTTGAGCTTGCTCGGGATCTGCTTGGCCAGGTCAACCCGGCCCTGCAGGTATTCATCCGTGATGGTGATTCCCAACATCGGGTTTGCTTTAACCCAGCAGGCCGGATCCTCGAGCGGCTCGTCGCCATCATCAAGCCCGCACACGAACGAGAACGTCCGGTCATCAATGACTTCGCCGACGAAGGTCGGATCGTTCACAGCCTCGTGGTGGCCAGCAGCCACCTTGACCGCATGCTCATGCTCCGCCCAGGCGACACTGTTCCGGTCGCTTCCCGAGTTGGTGATCATGAACAGCAATGGGGAGCGGCGGAACTTGAAGCCGTTCTCCATCATTTCGATGATCTTGCCGTCCGCCATCTCGTGCACTTCGTCGGCCAGAACGAAGTGCGGCCGGTAGCCCGAGCCAGTCTTGCCAACGTCGCGGGACGCCGGCCGGAAGTAACTCTGCGACTTATGGTGGGCGATGTTGTATTCCTTGCCCTCACCGCCCGAGAACTCCAGCCGCTTCTTCAGCGCCGGCGACGCCTTAACCATCTTGACGGCGTCCCGGAACAAGATGCCCGCTTGGTCCTTGTGCGAGGCCACCGCATACACCTGGGCGCCGGCCTCCTGATCGGCGCACAGCCCTATCAGGGCGATCCCACCGGCCATCGGTGACTTGCCGTTACCCTTGCCTTCCTCGATGTACGCGCGACGGAAGCGCCGGGCGCCGTCCGCCTGCTTCCAACCGAAGAGGCTGCCAATCTTGAACGCCTGGCTGGGGTGCAGCTGGAACGGCTTTCCCTCGAACTGCCCCTCACTCAGGCGCAGCACTTCTTCGAAGAAAGCGATCTTCTTGTCGGCAGCCTCCTGGTCGAAGTACAGGCCGCGCTCGTGAGCGTCCTCCAGGTCTTTCAGGTGGCGCCGGCAGGCGTTGCGCACATGGGGACCGGCCACGATCCGGCCCTCTACCACCGCCAGCGGATACTCACTGGTCCGGCAGCTAGAAGTGCTTGTCGTCCGGGTCTTCGTCCTCTTCGCCGCCATGGTTCACTTTTGTCTCGTCTACCGGCGTTGCGCCGAGCTTGGAAAGCAGAGAGCCCAACGCCTGAAGGGCCGAAACCCCCATGTCGGGGTCGGTCTCCATCCGGGCCGCCAAGATGCAGACCTGGCGCAGCAACAGCCGGTGGCCGGCATGCAGCCACGGCATGTTTCCGACCTGCTCACGCCATACCGCGATCTGCGGTTTGGTCATCCCCTTGTAGGGAGGTCCGACCGCCTTGGCCTTTTTCGGCGTCTTGCGGTCCTTGTGCCGTTTTGGGTTCTTGGCCGCTGCGCCAGAAACTGCCGCTTTTGCGGCTGGTGTCCTTGGATTTGCCATTTTCTGCCCCGGTCGGGGGTCGTCTTTCCAACTGTGGATGCGCGAAGAACAGGGGGCGCACGTATCGCCGGGTGATCGGCCCAAACTTTTGAGCCCCCCCTCCCCTTTTCATTCAGCTTTCTGTGGATAACCCCACGCAGCGGCAGTTGGCCTACTTGATCGGCCAACCGTCGGCGTCGCACCCCACAACCACGTGCTGGGCATTCCCAAAGCCGCCGTCCTCGCGGGCCGTCTTCCGGCTATGGCAGCTGATGCACATCGTCCGCAGGTTCTCCGGGGCGTTGTTGTTGGGGTTACCGTCCACGTGGTCGACGTGGGCTTGGCCTCGTCCGCTGCAGAGAACACCGCAGCCCTGCTCCTGGCATCGGTACAGGTCCCGAACCAGAATGGTCTCTCGCAGCGCGCGCCAGGCTCGACTGTTCGTCGGCAAGGCGCGCTTGGCTTGCCGGTTGCCTGCTAGCCCACGAGCGCTCATCAGTATGGGTTCCCGTCCAGGTCCACTCGCTCGGGCTCGGCACCTTCGTCTTGCACCGGTGCTCCGGCCTCCTCACCCAGCAGCTGCGCCACCGCTTGCACCAGCAGCCCAACGTGCATGGCCAGTTCGGCAATCTGCTTGCCCTGCTGCTCAATGATCCCGACCAGACGGTCGATGCGGCT
Organism: Stenotrophomonas maltophilia R551-3; assembly: GCF_000020665.1. Classification (NCBI taxonomy): domain Bacteria; kingdom Pseudomonadati; phylum Pseudomonadota; class Gammaproteobacteria; order Lysobacterales; family Lysobacteraceae; genus Stenotrophomonas; species Stenotrophomonas maltophilia. Next base: position 2,812,628 of record NC_011071.1, read on the forward strand.
GTCGGTACTGCCTTCGATGAGCGCCGCCAGGGCAGCGTCAGCACCAGCGCGTGCCGCCTGCTCAGCGGACAGTGCAGCCGCCACTTCCTCAATCCGTGCAGCGTCCATCACCAACCCTCTTCGTTCGCAGTACCAGGCCGCGGCGTATCCACCGCTCGACCCGCTCCCAGTTCGGCTCCAACCCCGTCGCCCGGGCAGTCCACACCACGGCAACCAGATAGCACCGCAGCCACCAGCGCATGCGGACCGACGCAGTCACTGTCGCGTGCATCAGAACTCCTCCACTTCCCAGCCACCGCCGTCGCGCTTACGCCGGACCTTCACCGCGATGAAGCGGAACGGGTACATGGCGGCGGCAATCTTGATCTTGGCCCTGGCATCGTCCTGCCAGTGGCCCTTCACCTCGTGGCACTCCATGACGCCATCGGCGGCCATGACGGCAAAGTCCGGGGTGTAGAACGTGTTGTCCGCCAGGCGCAGCTTCAGCCCTTCGAACCGATGCCACTGGATCTCACCAGCTGACTGCAGCGCGCGCAGCCGCTCGGCGTACGCAGCCTCGGTCTTGTTCATCTCGCCGGTCTTCAGCCGGCCGAGCGCCAGCATTCGATCGACGCCCTCTCGCTTGACCATCAGCGTCCACCTAGTTCGCCTAGTGCTATACCCGTTGCACAACAACCAGGCGCAGCTCGTAGCTGCGCCCAGTCGTTCGGCTACCTTCCTTGGCAGCCGCGCTTCTTAGTTGGCGTTGAACACCAGATTGAAGCGGGCGTCCACGCTCCAGCTACCGCCAGAGTTGGTGGCTCCCAACGAGAACGAGAAGCCGCTGCCACCACCCCAGTTGCTGCCACCGAAGCTGACGGTGAGACCACCGTTCATCGAACCACTGATGCCGGCAGTGATGCCGCCCCCGAAGTTGTAGGTGGCACCGATGCTGTTCTGGTTGAAATCAACCGTGGTGCTGCCGAACTTCAGCTTGCCGCCAATGGCCAGACCGCTGTTGGTGTCATAGACGGTGGTCACATTGGCGTTCTCATTGCCGACCGTGTAACCGACCGAGGCCGAGACGTGCTCGTTGTTGTAGCTCAGGCCAACGTTGGTCATGCCCTCCTTGACCTGCAGGGTCGCCGACCCGGTGCTGACCTTGCCGCCGACCTGGAGGCCGTCGACGTTGCCCTTGTAGTTCACGCCGATGATGTCGGCGCCCCGGAACAACGGATTGCTCTCGATGTACCAGCTGTCATCGGGCACCGGCTCGGTGTCGGTCGGATCCTTCGGGCCCATCGGTCGGATATCCGGCAGGTCACCGATCTTCAGTTCTTCTTCTTTGCTCATGGTCTTTCTCCTTGGTTGGCCCTTTCGGGCGGTCGATTCAAGCCCCGGGCTCCATGCCCGCTCCCGCGCGTGAACAAGCGCGGGGCCCCTGACCTGAAATGCAAAAGGCCGCTTTCGCGGCCCCTAATCTCTGAATCGGCTAGCTCTCTGTTGCCGCTAACGCACGCTGATCACCGCTTGGCAGGCACGGACGTGGTCGTCGGCGTCGCGGCCGATTTGAACAGCAGCTCCCGCAACCTCTGCTCGTAGTTCGGCGTACGCATCACGTTCGACGGCGCCGGCGACGGCTTGGGACAGGAGGCTGGTGCTACAGGTGGCGAGGTCGTCGCGCAGCTGGAGACGACCAGCGCGCAGGTCAGCCACAACAGCAGCAGGGACGGCCTCGGCCGCAGCGCGGTCTTCTTCATGCTTTGCTCCGATGGTGGCCAGGCTGTCGGCTTGGCGGTGTTCGACGGCGCGGGTTTGGTTAACTTGTTCGGCCACGACCACGGCTCCGGCTGCGCGCTGGTTGGCTTCGCTCCCCTCTGCCCGGTCACCTCGCCAAGTCCAGCCGACGCCGAACATGGCTGCGGACCAGAGCGCGAAGGCGGCGACTGCGATGGCTATGCGGTTCACTCCGAACCTCCTGCCTTGATCGTGTCGCTGTCCGGGTCGAACGGCGGCGGCTCCAAACCAGCCGCGCGCATCAGCCCTTCGAGCCGGTAGATGTGGCGGATGAGCCGCAGTTCTCGCCTCTCCATCCGGCCAACCCGCTCGCCCAGCCGGGTCACTTCCTCGCGCATCAACTGGATCACGTTGACCTCGGCCCCTTCCCTGGCTGTCTCTACGAACTGCTTGCGCCACCACAGCGCCACGCCGCCGGCGCCGACCATCAGGCCGCCGACGGCCGTGCCAATGGCCTGCCAGTCCACGTCGACCCCGATCATGGCGCCACCGTCCCGCCGGCCTTTCGGTACACGGCCAACAGGTCGGCAAGCTTGTGTTCGTGCTGACCGTAGCCAGCGCCTGGCAGGCTCGCCCAGATGTTGCGCACCGCCTTGATGGCTTCGGGAATCTTGCCCGCCTGGATCAGCGGCAGCGCGCGGCGCTCCCGGATCTGCTGCAGCGCGATCAAGTCCTGGCTCAGCGGCGAGAAGTCCTTCAGGCCCAGCGTCTTCTTGTAGGCATCGTAGTAGCGGCGCAGCAGCTGGTAGCGGCCGGCTCCCGTGGACTGGATCTTCAGCTTCGGCAGGTCCACCAGCACTCGCGGGTGGTCGCGGTAGCCGTTGAACAGTTGGCCGCCCACGATCACGTCGTAGCCGCGGTCCTTGGTGGACTGCTTGCCGTTGTCCGTACCTTCGGACCACGCCAGCATGTCGAGGAAGGCCACGACGTTCACGCCGCCTGCCTGTTGGGGTGTGATCTGCGCCATAGCGTCTCCGGGCAAGAAAAAGCCCCGGCTGGGCCGGGGCTTGCGATTGGATGGTGGCAAGATTGCCGTCTTTTTCGATGACCTAGGAAGTCATCGCTATGCGGCCTGTGTGAGTGCCTTGCGGAACTGCCTGGCAGCGCGCGCCTCGGATGCACGGAAGTTGAAGAGCATCCACTCATAGACTGGCCGCCAGAAACGGCTGTAGGCGGACCAATCGGCACCGATGGCGGTCGCACGCTTTCGGCCGCTGAGCGGATCGAAGCCACTCCCCCCGCAGCTGTCGCAGTTCACGATTCCCGCAATCGAAGGGTCCAGAAGAACCTTCTTTCCTCCACAGCGGGAACACTCGCACGCCCCGGCCATCTCATTGATCACCGCCCGGGCTAGCACCCCAAGTTGCTCCATCGTGTTGTTCGGCCACGCCGCCGCCCGTGCATCTTCCAGCGCCTGCTCGGCACGTCGCAGTTCCCGTCGCTGCACATCCGTGGTTGTGCCTCCACACCAGCCCATGCTGGCCTTGGCGATCCCGAACTCCGTGCGTGCATCTGTAAGGGCGTGCATCTGGCGGGTGAACTCGGGCGCGACCAAGCCAACCACCGCCTGGCGCAACTGCTCGCGGCGGCGCTGGCCGCTCTCCGGCCACCACAGTGCCTGCAGCAGCTCATGCCCCAGCCCATGCGGAACGTATGCCAATGCAGCGACGATCTCCTGGGTGGACGGGCCACCGGCAGACCCGTCAAAGCTCATTGTTTTTGGGCCAGTCCGGCTGGACAGCAGTTCGCGGGCATTGTTCATTTGCATGCGCCTTCCCCTTGTTGGTTTGCTCGTGCAGCGCGCGATCGCGCCAAGTGGCCTTTGAGGCCGGCAATGTTCATGCCGCGTACTCCCAGCTGGCAGAAATTCGTTGAATTTGACCGCCGCGCGCTTCGAACTGTTCGACGGTCTCGGCTGCTACACGGGTGATGGTGCCTTGCTTCAGTCGCTTAGGCCGCGACACCGTGTTGTGGTCCATGCGCCGCTCTCGGGGAGCAACCTGGGGATTCAACCTTGGCGCCATGGCCTTCGTCTTCTTCATGCTGCCGCCCTCAGTTCGTTGATGTAGGTCTGGTTCGCAATCAGCTCGTCGTCGGAGCCGTACGTCTCGTGGAAGGTCCGCGAGCCGTCCATCAGGCTCGGGCCGTAGATCTGGCGCATCGTCGCGAAGGTGTTCCCCTCCATCGGATGCCGCATGTGGTGCCACTTGCAGAGCGCGTAGCCGCACATGTGCCCGCGCCGCACGTTCCCGCTCTTGGCGTGGTTGTAGTCGCAGCCGTAGACCACCAGCTCCGCTTCCAGCAGCTGCAGCTCCAGTAGCGCCAGGCACGCCATGCACGGGCCGGTCTTCGCCAGCTCGATACGGGTGGCCTCTTCCTTCGTCGGCGGCGGTGCCTTCGACCACATCAGCGTCTCTTCCTCGTAATGCTGCGGCGTGCCGCGCCAAGTTCCTGGTCCCGCTTGTCCCATCCGGACTGCCAGCGGCGTCGCCGCGTCAAACCGTCCTGCCCCATCTCGTACCGCGGTGCCGATTCCCGGCTGCGGCAGGCATCGCGTGCCCAGCGCCCGGCCTGCTCCGCCTGGGCCAGCTCCGCTTCAGTCACCATCGAAGTTCAGCTCGGCCGCTGCCCGCTCCATCGCAGCGCGCGCCGACTCACGGTCACGCACCGGCCGCACGCCGTGCTTCTCCTGCTCGATCGCCAGCACCGGTTCCGGCACCGGCTTGCCATCGACGACGTGCTGTACAGCGCGCGTGTAGGCTTCCTCCAGCATCCGACGCTGCTGCGAGCCGTGGTCAGCGGTGGCGTACACGTGCAGGTCCAGCAGAGAGCGCACCAGCACCGTGAAGCCGCCCTGCGGCCGGCCCGGCGCCATCTCCCGCTCCACCGCCGCCATGACCGGAATGTCCAGGCACATCGTCAGGAACCGCGGCGGGTTCGGCGGCCACTCCCGGCCCTCAGTCAAGCAGCAGGCCATGCCACGCGCGTGCTGTGCCCGGCTGCGGCCCTTCAGCACCTGGAACCACGTGCCAGCCGCGATGGTCAGGCTGCCGTCCTTCTTGAACGGTGCCGCACCATTCTCGCGCTCCCATTTCCCCGGAAACATGGCCGTCATCTGCTTCCAGAACTCCCACAGGTAGGCCGACTGCGCCTCGCTCAGCGGCTCAGTCGACGACGACGAACTCGGCGTCGACGACACCGCCTGGCCCGAACACAGCGCCGCCACCGTGGCCACCGCCTCCGCGTTGGGCGTAGAACTGCTGTTCGAGCTGCTCGGTGCGGTCGGCAGAACCGTGTTGAGGGCTTGCATGGGTTGCTCCTGCAAATTGCTGGGCGACAGGGATCACGGGCAGGGCCAGGCCGGCGGCCATCGTCTGTTTCAAGGATTCGTTGGAGTCGTGGCCGGCGGCGATCAGGTCCAGTAGCTGCTGGCGCACCTGCAGCCAGCCCTGGACCGACAGCGGGCGGCGGATCGCGGCGCGGTGCCGGACAAACCTCGCCAGCTGCTCACGGTCGACGCCGGTCGGCGTGGCGCCGAAACCGGCCAGGTCGCGATCGACCTGCTCAGCGGTCAGCGCCAGCGGATCGGCGTCCCGCTCACACTCGCGGTGTGAGGGTTGCTCTTGGTTGCTTTTGGTTGCTCTTGGTTCGGGTGCAATAGCTGTTGCACCCTTCGAGGGTACTTTTTGCACCCTTTTCGACGATTTTTTGCACCCTTCATGAGGGCTTTTTGCACCCTTCGAGGTCTCCGCAAAGGGTGCAGAATCTGCACCCTTTTGGACGACGGATTGACCTTGTATCGAGACCCCGAGATGTTCCACGGGCGACTCATCAAAGGGTGCAAATTCTGCACCCTTCAACCAAGCCGGATTAATCCGATACTCGCGGGTAACTCCACCTTCGTCGAAACCCCTTCGGCGGCCACCGCGGCCAGAGTTGACCAGCAGCAACCATCCGGCCTGTTCCATGCGCCGCAGCTGGTACTGCACGGAACGCTCAGACTGACGGGTCTTGTGCGCCAGCCTGGCGATCGATGGAAAGATGTGCGTTCCATCATCATGCGCGTGGTCGGCCAATGCCAACGCAAGCAGCAGCTCCCCACCACTCCCCGGATACCTGGAGAACACCAGGCCCGTTACCCGGGCGCTCACATGGCACCCCAGGTGTTCTGCTCAGGGCAAACTACTCCCCGCCGTGAACTCGGCAGTAGGGCTGCTTGTCGTACAGCGACTTCCATCGAGCGGGCAGCTCGTCCGCCGTTCCGGTCACAGTGTTCCGGCAGCGTTTTCCGGCCCCAGTGTGGGCGCTGCATTGCACACGGCCTCCCCACTCGATCCAGTCGTAGTACTCGGAAGGCGTCAGGCCCAGCAGAGCAGATGTATGCAACTCCCCGGCCGCTATCGCTGCGGCTTGTTCGGCGGTTGCGAATGCCTCTCTCGCACCGAACGGTGCCTCGATGCTGAAGAGGAACATGCCCCCTGCGCTCGCAACGGTCTGCAGCGCTTTCAGAATGGTTGGGTCGGCCAAGGTCTCGCTCCTTCGAGCATTGAGGTACGGCAGATCCTAGCGCCGATGCTGTCATCTGGATCATTTCTTCAGACTGCCAAGTTGAAGTTGGAGCCCGGCGCCACTGGCCACCAGGTGCATGCGGGCTTGCCGGTGGTCGCGCATGGGGCACTCGGACCGCGCCAGATCCGGCCCTCTCGGGCCAGCTCAGGAAGGCGGCGACCCAGCATGTGGCGGTCCAGGCCGGTCAACGTTGAGAGGTGCAGACTGCTGTGGCCGGGATAGCGGGCAACAGCGGCTTCCGTCTTGGCGTGCTGGACACGAAGCGCGCCGCTGGCTGCGAGGTCGGCGGCGGCGATGTGGCTGGACTTCGGATCAGTGGAGCGGGCCTGGTGGTTCATCGACGTGCCCTCCCCTTCGCCGCAGCGCGCGATACGTTGCGGATCAGCCGGTGCGCCATCGTGATCAGCGAGTTGGCCTCTTCCACCATCAGCCTGGCTTCGTCGCTGTCGATGTGGCGATCAGCCATGGCCTCCACCGCAGTGCCCGACAGCCGCCCCACCCGCGTGGTGATCTCCAGCAGCTTTGTCTGGATGGCGCCGATCTCGTCCGACCAGCCACCCTCCGGCGGCGGCGGAACCGTGGCGACGGCCATGCCGAACTGCCCGGCCAGCGCCTGCATCCAATCCAGGGCGTAGTCGTTGCCGCCGGCTTTCTCCTGCATCCACTCGGTCAGCAGTTCGGCGATTTCCATCGTCACGGACTCCCCTTCCAAGCCGCGCAGCTTCGCGCGCAGCGTTTCCGGGTGCATGGACTTGCCGCGGCGGTCGGCCAAGAAGGCGGCTGCGTCAGCGACACCGCCCGGCGTCTTGCGCACGGAGTTGTAGAGAACGTCGAGCCAGTTGAGAGCGGATGTACGGCAGGTCATGGGTCACCTTGGGGAAGGCTGTGTTTCAAGGTTTCGGGCGGGGCCCGGGTGGCGCACGATGGGCGCCATGGAGATCAACAAGTCAGGGACGACGGCCAGGGATGGCCTTTCAGGCGGTGTCGACCGGGCCAATGCGGTCAGCGTCCGGATCGGCTTCGACGCGCGAAACAGCGCCGGTTGGGGCGGCACCGAGGACGGCGAGAACACCGGGCAGGGCCGGTACAGCTGCGTCCAGGTCCCAGGATGCGACGCGGTCCGCCGGGAGGGCCAAGATGACGGCCAGGTGTGCGTCACTGGAGAGGCCAAGCTTTGCCAGCAACTCCCGCTTGGTCACTGGGGCCAGACCACCCAAGGGGCCGAAAATGTCGGGGCACAGGTCATGGCGGGAAACGCCGGTGACGGATTCGATGGGAATGGCCATGGCCGGGGGCACGCGGCCCCGGGAGCGCCAATTGCTGACGGCGCTCTGGCGTACACCAAGGTGGGTGGCAAGGGATGTAACCCCGCCGGCAGCTTTCACGGCTCTGTCGAGTGCGTCCATCTGGCGAGAATCACATATCGTGATCCTTTGTGCAACACAAATCGTGTTAGCGCCACATCACAGACCGTGAAGAATTGGCCCATGGCCTTCTCCGACAACCTCCGCTCCGCCCGGCTTCGAGCCGGCCTGACTCAAGAAGCCTTGGCCTTGGCCTGCGGCTGGTCGGGCCAAAGCCGCATTGCGAACTATGAGTCGTCTGCGGACAGCGCGCGCGAACCGAAGGTCTCCGAGGTGCCCCGCCTGGCAAAAGCGCTCGGCGTCAGCATCGCTTCACTGTTCGGAGAAGCGCCGGAGTCTCAGTCCCAGCGACCCGAGCCTGCAATCCTTGCCGAAACCCACCGGTTCCTCGACAAGGCATTCGGCACGCTCGGCAAAGCCTTCGATATTGAAGCGGAGGCTGATCTGTTTGCAGACGTGTACGAATGGATCGTCTCTGATGATCGCCCCGCAGAACAGCGGAACCTGGTGGATTTCGCCGCATGGCGCGAGAAGCGCGATCTACACAGGGGAAGGACAACAGATGAGCAAAACGGAAGCGCTGCTAAGCAAGCTGGTCGAGCGCATAAACGCAGCGCCTGATCGAAAGCCTGCGCTCTACGCAGTGCCCAACAAGCGCTCGCCGCACTTCGATGCAGTCGCTCGTGAGAGCCACATCCGCATGATCCGTAGCTTGGCCAAGGCTTACCGGCACTTTGGCGTGCAGATCATCATTGACCAAGCCACGATTGGTCATGCGTCGATTGAAGACCTCGGCGATGACGCCCTCATCGCACTCCATCGTGACCTGGACCGCGCCCGCGAGTGCATCCGCGATGACGTTTCCTTCGAGGAAGCTGGCCTGATCCGCCACTCGTTCGACTGAGCACCAGCCCAATTTCTGAACGGAAATAGCTCGGTTCAGAAATACACCGCGCAATCATCACGATATGTGTTGCATACACAATCACAATATGTGATCTTACTTGCGTCGCCGACTACCGCCTCATCCCGGGGCGCGGCGCAGGAGATCACGCATGGCCACCCTTTCCCTAGGCTGCCGATCGGCAGAGATGAAAGTCATCGCTGACCACGTCAGCGAGCGCGTCATCGCAGACATGGGCGTTGCCCGCCTGCACCTCACCGCCGAAGAGGCCGAGCAGCACGCGCACCAGCTGCTGGCAGCAGCCAAACAGCTGCGCGCCGCGCCGCAGGACGCTGCCGCATGAGCGCCGCCCTCGCCCACCACTCCAACGCTCAGCGCGCCGCTGCTGCCGCTGGCATCGTCGCCCGCGCCGGTCGCCGCTGGGGTCTCCTCCCCTACCAGGTCGTCATCGCCTCCAGCATCGCCGCCAATGCCGTCCTGCGGCAGGGCAAGAGCGCTGCAGGTGCTGTCGCCGCCGCTCGCCGCGCAGCGCGCGCGCAGGCAGGTGCTGCATGAGCGCGTCCACCGCGCCGAGCTTCGCCATCATCGAAGTGCCAGGCTGCGGCATGCGCCTGCGCGCCATGAAGGATGAGGGCGGCTGGAGCATCTCCGGCTGGCGCCGAACCCAAGGCGCAAAGGCCATGGTCATGTTCGCGGCTGCGGATACCACACCGACCTTCAGCGAGACCGCCGGCCAGCATCACGTTATTGCCGGCCGCACGTACATCGCAGTACCACCCGCGAGTAGGAAGAAGCTGCAGGAATTCATTGCGTCCGCTGAAGCCGGCACTGGCACCACCGGAGGCACCTGATGCGCCACCTGGCCATGCCCTTCTTCTGCGCCGTCGTCGTCGGCCTGCTGATGGCGCTGCTCGCGCGCGCCTTCTACACCGGCGCCGCCTCGTTCCTCCTGCCCTTCGCTGCAGGCGTCGTCTTCTTCACCTGGTGCGGCGTGCGCGACCTCGTGCGGAACTGGCCTGCCTTCCGCAAGGAAATGCGGCAGCGCGCGGCAGAGCGACAGCGCGCGCCGATGCCCGCTGACGACACCCACTGAGCAACCGCCCGCCCGAGCAACCGGGCTCCGCGCCGGCCGGACTTCCACACGTCGGCTACCCACTTCCGCCATTGATCGAGAGCAGCCATGACCGCTTCCGTCGTTGTCGATTTCCACCATGAAGCCGAATTCCCCAAGTTGGAGAACGGCGAGCGCCCACGGGTCGAGCTGATTCGCGAACAGGTCGCAAGCTACGTCGAGGGTTACACCGTAGCCAAGGGACAGAAGCCCGCCCGCATCGTTCTGCAGGCTTCGGACCTCTTGCATTGCCAGCGCAGGGTGCGGGCCCGCATGCAGAAGCCCCACCGCGACAAGGCAAAAGCCGAGTGGCAGGAGCGCCGCAAAGCCGGGTCGAAGGAGCGTTGGCGAGACGCCAAGCCCGAGCCCGTCGCGCTGGACGGCATGACCTGGTGCGGGATCCCCATCGAAGGCGTCGGCTACAGCCGCCATCGCGCGGTCGACAAGGCCTGATCCATGGCGAAGTCCGCGCAGCTGGACATTTTCGATGACGACCCCGGGCGCGAAGCACGCGCATGGCGGATCCAAGCCGAAGAGGCGCTGCGGGCCTTCCAGTTCCCAGACGCCGTGCGCTTGGACCGACACGCCTATTACGTGGCCAGGGCCGAAGAGCTGGAGAAACGGGCCGGCAGGCCAGATCCAGCGCCACCCACGCTTTCAACCGTGCGCCCGGGCGGGTGCATTCAACTTCCAAAGGACGAACGCTGATGACCAGCGAGAAAAGCGCCACCCCCATCTACAACGCAGGCGGTATCGAACTGACCGCATGCCAGTTGCATGAAGCACTGCTGATGGCAGGAACTCCGGAACTCGGTGTGCCATTCGAAGATCGCGGCCGCGTCCGCATTTTCCAGAGCGAGACAGGGCATAGCGGCCCTGGACTGTATTGCGAGTGCGTTGATGTGGAGGAGGAGGGCTGCATCCTGTTGGATGGATCCTCTCCAGCCATCGCGCCGACCGCGCAGGCCGTGGACCTGGACATGTTCTACATCCAGGACACGCGACAGTTCGTCGGGAATTGCCCCATGTGGTGGGGCCCGAACGGAAGTGGCTATGTAACCAGGCTGGATGAAGCTGGCCGCTACACCGAGCAGGAGGCGGTCAAGCAAAACCGAACGCGCAACACGGATGTGCCATGGCTTTGCGCAGAGATAGACGCACTCTCACGCCGTACAGTCGACTTTCAGCACATGCGCACTCGCGAAGAGCGCCTGGCCGAGCTAGCCCTGACCGACAACCAGGCAGTCGGAAATGACTAAGTCACTGGCAAGGTCGAGCATTCTGCTACTCAGCGTCGAACGCTGCAGCAGCGCGCGCAGTCATCACATCAGCCAATCCAAGGCGTTCCATAGCAACGGCACATGCCTGTTGAACAACTACAAGATCAGTTCGGATCAGAGGCAACAAGAACTGAAGGGCTTCATACAGCGCAGCAAGATCTTCCGCCGATGCATCATCGGGAAGGAGTCTGTAGCTCTCTTGTGCGATCACCATAAGCCCGTTTGCCCGCAACAGGCAGCCCGCGACTTTTCTATCCAAGTAGTGCAGCCGATCCCGCGCCGCAGCGGTCATTGGGAAAGTAAGCCGGTCAAGATCCTCGAAGAGCGGTCTCCGATATCTGCCATCTGTCATGAAAAGCTGCTTACCGACGCCGCCGCCTATAAGGATCCCAACAGCATTGCTGATGAGGCCAAAAGCAGTCGCAACTTCTCCGGTGATCTGAGCAAACAACAAGAGCTCTTCGGTTTCCTCTCGGTACTCCCGGCGGGACGCCTCACTGGCATTGCGGGTTGCTTCACCGGCAGCAATCCGCGTCGCCTCTGCACTAGCGCTGTTCGCGGTAACGCCGAGCTTCCACACCGCAAAGGCAGACGCCGTGGTGACGCCAATGCCAATCCAAGCGACAACCAAGGCAGCTATGGCGATCCCGGCCGCACTTCCACCAAACAGCGCCGCCCAGGCGTCCCACCACACAACGCAGTCGCCCTCGCCCGGCGGCCAACATGTACTGAGGCCATTCCACCAGCTCATTCCGTGATCCCCCTGTGGACTGGCCGGCATTCTGCCATGCCGCCGCGGTCGGCGGAGATCACCCATGGCTGACCAGTTGCTCACCGCTGCACCAGTACGCAACGTCACCAGCGCGCAGTTCGCTGCTTCGCCGGGCGCAAGCGTCCTTTCCGCTCGGTTCCAATGTCTGTTGTCGTGCGGCCACGTCGTGATCCGCCCAGGTGAGCACGTGCGCGGCACCAGGTTCTCTCTGCGCGCACCCCACACAGCCCCGTGCAACCAATGCCCGAAGGAATCCACCTATGGATGACGGTCGCCGCGTGATTGGCGCCGCGCAAGCGGCCTTCCTTCTGGAACAGCTCGAAGCCCACATCGAGGAGTGCAACAAGCCATGACCCAGGAACATATCAGCCACCCGGAAGGTTTGCCGAACTGCGCCGCCGGCCACCGCGCGCGCCACATTCACGACAAGCGCTGCGCTTCCGCCGGCGGTGGTCACCTGGTCGAGTGCGCCTGCAGGTCGACCAGCAGGCATGCCGATCCCGACAAGGCCATCGCAGCATGGCGCAGACTGAATCGGCCAGCGCGCAGCGCGCGCGCCGCATCAGTCGATATGTCGGCCGACAACGTTCTGCAGTTCCAGCTTGGGCTGCCCGATCGTCCTAAGAAGGCTCGCCGCATCGGAGGCCATCATGGGCGCGGCTGAGAGACTGGAAGAGCTGCTATCACTCGATCGCGTTCGCCAGATGACCGGGATGGGCACCACCTTCATCTACGGAGAGATCAAAGTCGGCCGCTTCCCGCGCTCTATCCGCATCGGTCGCCGCGCACTCTGGATACAATCCGAGGTGCAAGGCTGGGTTCGGCAGCAGATCGCGCAGAATCGACCTTTGCAGGTGGATGGGTAAGCGGGCGGGTAGCTAAGGCTGTAGAAGCGAAAAAGCCCCTATTTCTAGGAGCTTTTTGCAAAGACTGGCGGAGAGAGTGGGATTCGAACCCACGGAAGGTTTAACCCTTCGCCGGTTTTCAAGACCGGTGCCTTAAACCGCTCGGCCATCTCTCCAATCGGGTCCCGGACGCCCGGGCAGCGGCGTATTCTCGCACGTGAAGGGCATTTGCCCAAGACCACCTTGCCCCTGCCCTTCGCATCCGGCACGGTGGTGCCTTCACTGCAATCGGAGCCCCCATGGCCCACCTCGATCTGGCCAACCTGCGCACCACCCTGCTGGACGACACCCAGCTGGCCGCAGTGGCCCTGCACCGCACTTTCGCCGGGCACCTGCCGGTCAGCAGTGGGCATCTGGTGGTCTGCGATCCGCTGGTCCAGGCCGAGGCGCCCGCGCTGGCCGACTACACCGCCCCGCTGGGCCGGCATCCGGTCGAGATCATCGTGCACAGCGGCCGCCCGGCGCTGGCCGTGGTCCGGTTCAAGCCCCGCGAAGACCTCACTGCGTCTGCCCTGCACTGGCAGATGGCGCGCTGGACCACGCAGGACCTGACCGGCCTGGATGAGGACAGTTTCATTGGCTATCCGGTCGACGCCGGCATCGGCTGCTTCATGGACACCGACACCCAGCAGGCGCTGCTGGCCTTGATTGAACAGGCCGGTGGCGACGAAGACAACGCGTGGTCGGATGCGCTGATCGACCATGACGGCCTGGATGACGGCGCCGAATACCGCCCCTGGGGCGAGGACTCACCACACGGCCTGGTCGTGTTCACCAGCGGCTGGGGCGACGGCGTCTATCCGAGCTACTGGGCGCTGGATACCTCCGGCATTCCGGTCGCTCTGGTCACCGATTTCCTGTGCATCCAGGGCGGTGATGGGCGCGACGAGCGCGAGATCGCCGACCAGGCCTATCGCGACAGCCTCCCACCCGAAGAAGCTGAAGCGCTGGCACGGCTTGTAGCGGCCGTGGACCGCGACGACCCGGATGCGCTGCGAGAGCTGTTGAAGGATGCGCCGCAGCGCGCCAACCAGATCGAGCCGGGCTGTGGCGGCACCGCCCTGTTCGAGGCGATCCGCCTGGACCGCCCACAGGCACTGCGGGCGCTGCTGCAGGGCGGCGCGTTGCCGGCAATGCCCGAGCGCCTGCACATGAGCAAGGTGACCAGCTACATGGACTACGCCCGGTTCCTGAAGAAGCCACGCAGCGCGGAACTGATGGCGGTGCTGGAAGCGCCAGTCATTGCCGAGCCCAGACCAGCCGCACCGCCGCGGCGCAGCTTCTGGGATCGGCTGTTCGGCAGGAAGTGACCGGGGCCGGAAAGCAGCAACGCCGGGCATGGCCCGGCGCTACTGTTTCACAGATCGGCGGTGCAGTCGCGGGTAGGCGCCTCAGCCCGCATCCACTGCCAACGCGCCCAGCGCACTGGCCTTGATCCGCTCCTTGGCCTTTTCACAGGCGCCACCGCAATCCAGGCGCGAGGCCTCCAGCTGCGGCGGCAAGTGCTCGGCCAGGAAGTCGATGAACACGCGCACCGCCGGCAGCAGGCCGCGGCGCGAGGCGAACACGGCATGGCACACACCCTGCGGCAGCGACCAGTCCGGCAGCACCACTTCCAGTTCGCCGTTGCGCACCGCATCGGCGCACACGGTTTCCGGCAGCATGGTGATGCCGAAACCGTCCTTCACCATGCTCTGCAGCAGCGGGAAGTCGAAACCGGCCACGCGCGGCTGCAGGTCGACCCGGCGCACTTCGCCTTCCGGGCCGTGCAGCTCCCAGCGCTGGCGGGCTTCGTCTTCGCTGATGCTGAGGGTGACGTGCTGGGTCAGCTCTTCCGGATCCTTCGGCCGGCCAGCGCGATCCAGGTACTTCGGGCTGGCCACCAGCAGTTCCTGCACTTGGCCGAAGCTGCGCATCACCAGGCTGCCATCGTCGTCCAGGCGCGAACGCACGCGCAGGGCCACGTCGTAGCCTTCATTGATGATGTCCACGCGGCGGTTGCTGATGTTCAGCTGCAGCCGCACCTTCGGGTACTGCTCAAGGAACTTGGGCAGCAGCTTGGGCAGCTGCATCTGCGCCAGCGATACCGGCACGCTGGCACGCACCAGGCCGCGCGGTTCCGCACTGAGGCGGTCCACCACTTCGCGTGCGGCCTGTGCCTCGGCCAGCATCGTCTGCGCGTGACGATGCACGCTGGTGCCGACGTCGGTCACCGCAAAACGGCGCGTGGAGCGCTGCAGCAGGCGCACGCCCAGGTCGGTTTCCAGCTGGCTGATGCGGCGGCTCAGGCGCGACTTGGGGATACCCAGAGCGCGTTCGGCGGCAGCGAATCCACCGTGGTCGACCACCATCGCAAAGTAGTACAGGTCATTCAGGTCATGCATGCCCGAGTTCCATATCTAGAACAATACGTGGCATTCAACCACCTTTATCCCGCCTTTGCAACAACCTATCGTTCTCTCCGTCGGCGGGGCCTACCCGCCCCTTCCTCCCAGAACATAGGTGACTGCCATGAAGCTTCTGCATCTCGACGCCAGCGTGCTTGGCGAGAACTCCGTCTCCCGCCACCTGACCGCCGCCGTGGTGGCCCGGTTCAAGCAGCAGGTTGAAGGCCTGCAGGTTGATTATCGCGATCTTGACGCCAATCCGGTACCGCATCTGCGCAGTGGTTCGCTGGCCAAGACCGACGCGGCCGAAGCTGCCGAGGCTGAACAGGTGCTCGAGCAGTTCCTGGCGGCTGACATCGTGGTGATCGGTGCGCCGATGTACAACTTCAGCATCCCCTCCACCCTGAAGGCCTGGATCGACCGCGTCGCCGTGGCCGGCCGCACGTTCAAGTACACCGAGAACGGCCCGGTGGGCCTGGCCGGTGGCAAGCGGGTGATCGTGGTCAGCAGCCGTGGCGGCATCTATACCGATTCGCCGGCCGACTTCCAGGAACCCTTCCTGCGCCAGACGTTCGCCTTCTGGGGCATCAACGACATCGAGTTCGTGCGTGCGGAGGGCATTGCCTACTCGCCGCAGCACCGCGAAGACGCCATTGCCGGCGCACTGGCCGCGCTGCCGTCTCACGAAGCGGCTGAAGCCGCCGCGGCGTAACGCGTTCCAGCGTTCGGCGCCGCTCTCTCTCCTCGTCGAGGCGCTGAACGCGGGCCGGGATCCCCTCCCCCATCCCGGCCCACCCTGGCGGCCCCGCTTAGCGGGGCCGTCTTTTTGCGTGCCGATTCTTGTCCGCCGGGCATGGCCCGGCGCAACCCGTGCAGGTGCCGGCATGGTCCGGCCGGCTCCGGTAGCGCCGGGCCATGCCCGGCGGAAGCGGTACAGTGGTTCATGAACTACATCGTGACCACTGCACATCGCAGCGAATTTCCGCACCCGATCACACTGCGCCGAGGCCAGGCACTGGTGGTGGGCGAACGTTATGAAGGCCCCGAGGGCTGGGAAGACTGGTTCCTGTGCGAAGCCGAGGGCCAGCAGCCCGGATTCGTGCCGGCGCCGGTGATCGGCCGCGATGCGCAGGGTGGCGCATTTGCCACGGAAGACTACTGCGCGCGGGAACTGGATGTGGATCCCGGGCAGCTGCTGCGCGGGCAACGCACGCTCAATGGCTGGGCGTGGTGCGCGCCGGAGACGGGCGAACCCGGATGGGTGCCGTTGGAGAAGCTGCGGGCTGCAGAAACCCCGTAGCGCCCGAGCCTGCGCTCGGGCGGCAGCACAAAGCGCAGGCTATCAGCCGATGGTTTCCAGGCCACCCATGTACGGGCGCAGGGCCTCCGGCACGGTGATGCTGCCGTCGGCGTTCTGGTAGTTCTCCATCACCGCGATCATCGCGCGGCCGACGGCCACGCCCGAGCCGTTCAGCGTGTGCGCCAGTTCCGGCTTGCCCGTGGCCGGGTTGCGCCAGCGGGCCTGCATGCGGCGGGCCTGGAAGTCACCACAGTTCGAGCACGAGGAGATCTCGCGGTAGGTCTCCTGCGACGGCAGCCAGACTTCCAGGTCGTAGGTCTTCACCGCCGAGAAGCCCATGTCGCCGGTGCACAGCAGCACCTTGCGGTACGGCAGGCCCAGCTTCTCCAGCACCACTTCGGCGCAGCGGGTCATGCGCTGGTGCTCGGCGTCGCTGTCTTCCGGGCGGCTGATCGAGACCAGCTCGACCTTCTCGAACTGATGCTGGCGGATCATGCCGCGCACATCGCGACCACCGCTGCCGGCCTCGGCACGGAAGCACATCGAGTGAGCGGTCATGCGCAGCGGCAGGCGTTCGGCATCGACGATCTCGTCGCGCACGATGTTGGTCAGCGGCACTTCCGAGGTCGGGATCAGGTAGCGCGTAGAGTCACCCACGGCAGTCTTGAACAGGTCGTCCTCGAACTTCGGCAGCTGGCTGGTGCCGCGCAGCGAATCGGCATTGACCAGCAGCGGCACGTTGGTTTCCTCGTAGCCGTGCTCACCGGTGTGCAGGTCGACCATGAACTGGGCCAGCGCACGGTGCAGGCGCGCGATCGGGCCGCGCAGCACGGTGAAGCGCGAACCCGACAGCTTTGCAGCGGTTTCGCCGTCCAGCCAACCGTTGCGTGCGCCCAGCTCAACGTGGTCCAGCACCTTGAAGTCGAACTGGCGCGCAGTGCCCCAGCGCGCCTGCTCGACGTTGTCGTTCTCGTCGGCACCGGCCGGCACGTCATCGGCCGGAAGGTTCGGAATGCCCATCGAAATGGCGTCGATCTTCTCGCGCAGCTCGTCCAACGCCACTTCCGAAGCCTTCAGCTCGTCGGCGAAGGCGGCGACCTCGGCCATGATGGCCGAGACGTCCTCGCCCTTGGCCTTGGCCTGGCCGATGGCCTTGGAACGGCTGTTACGCAGGCTCTGCAGCTCCTGGGTCCGCACCTGGATGCGCTTGCGATCGGCCTCCAGGGACTCCAGGGCAGACACGTCGAGCTCGAAGCCGCGGCTGGTGCGCAGGCGTTCGGCGAGGTCGGCGGGCTGGTGGCGGAGCAGGGCTGGATCAAGCATGGCAGGTGTCGTGGTGGGTATCAGGAACGGGATTATCGCTTGTTATACGGATTTCTGCCGCCCGGTTCATTCCCGCCGTGGCAGAATCGGGCTATTCCGTACTGGTCCGGTCCATGTCTGCACCCCGCTCGTCGTCCGCCAAGTCGTTCACTGTGCATATCCCGCGCAACGCCCTGAAGATCGCCGGCATCGCCTTCGGCGTGGGCGTGCTGCTGTTCGTGCTGGTCTGGCTGACCGGCCGTGACAAGGAGTTCTTCCGCGCCGACCCGGCAGCACAGACCCCGCAGGAAACCGCCCAGGTGGAGCCCCTGCCGGAACCGTTGGCCGCTGCGGCCGGTTCCAGCGACATGCCAGACGCCAAGCCGGCACCGGTGGAGGAAGAAGCGCCGAAACTGGTCGAAACCGCTCCGCCACCGCCCGCGCCGATCGCCGAGCCGGCCCCGGCCGCCCCGGGCGCAGCGCCGGCCGCGACCGGCAACAGCCAGCCGATGCCGATTGCCGGCCAGTCGCCGCCGCCGTCCTATCCCGCCGCGGCACTGCGCGCCGGTGAAACCGGTACGGTGGTGGTACGCGTGGATGTGGATGCCACCGGCTACCCGAACAACACCACGCTGATCCAGCGCAGTGGTTCACGCGAGCTCGACCGTGCCGCCACCGACGCCGTGCGGCGCTGGCGCTTCACTCCGGCACAGAGCAACGGCCAGGCCGTGCCCGGCAGCATTGAAGTGCCGTTCGACTTCAAGACGCAGTAACTGAACGCTTTCCGGCAGGCAAACTGAACCCTGCCGGTGGCGTTGACGCAACGCTGACACTCCTCGTCCGTGGCTCGGGCAACACTTCCCACGTCGTCAAGTGACGGAAGGAGTTTGCGATGACTGCCACCACCCACGAGAACCTCCACTCGCCGCATCTGCCGCAGGATTCCAGCGCGCAGCACACGCCCACGTCGCCCTGGATGTGGATCGCGCTGATCGTGGCGATGTTTGCTGCCGCCCTGCTCTGGTTGCGTTACTCCAACCAGGAAGATGTGGCGCCGGCACCGGTCGGTGAGCGCATGTTGCCGGCCCCTGAGCAGGCTGCGGCGATCGATGCAGCGGCACCTGCAACGCGCCAGGCCGCCCCGGCCTCAAGCCAGCGCAAGGCTGCGCCAGTGGTGCGTAATCGTGAAGCACGCCCGCTGGCCAGCAACCGCATGCCCACCTACCCCGCTGCCGCACTGCGCAGTGGCGTACAGGGCAGCGTGATCGCCAGCCTGAATGTCGACACCCGCGGCAATGTCGCCAACGCTGCGATCGTTTCGCGCAGCGGCGAGCGCAGCCGTGACCTGGATCGTGCGGTACTCAACACCGTGCAGAACTGGAAGTTCCAGCCGGCAATGCATGAAGGCCGTGCAGTAGCAAGCGTGGTGCGGGTTCCGGTGGATTTCCGTACCGAGCAGCGTTGATCGCGGACGAGGGGTTCGTGATGTTTCGACGGAGGCTTCGGCCTCCGTCCTTTTATGCGGAGAAGCGTGCCGACCAAGGTCGGCACCTACCGGGCGATGTGAGCGTGCCGACCAAGGTTGGCACCTACCGGGCGATGTGAGCGTGCCAACCAGGGTTGGCACCTACCGGGCGATGGAAGCATGCCGACCAAGGTCGGCAGCTACCAGGGCGCGCCATCCGCCGGGCATGGCCCGGCGCTACCCATGCGTTGTCCCGGTAGCGCCGGGCCATGCCCGGCGGATTCGGTGCCGCTCAGCCCAGATTGAACCCGGCGCCGCGCGCCAGACCATCGAAATCCGGGAAGGAAGTGGCGACGTTGGCGATGTCGTTGATGCGCACTTCGCCGTCACTTATCTGGCCGGCGATGGCGAAGGCCATGGCGATGCGATGGTCGCCGTGGCTTTCGATGGTGCCGCTGCCCAGGCGCACACCGCCGTGCAGGGTGGCGCCGTCTTCGGTTTCGTCCACCTGCATGCCCAGCGCACGCAGGCCGGTCGCCATCGCGGCAAGACGGTCCGATTCCTTCACTCGCAGTTCGGCGGCACCACTCACCACGGTCTGCCCTTCGGCGGCCGCAGCGGCCACGAACAGCGCAGGGAACTCGTCGATCATGTCCGGCACCAATTCCTCCGGAATGCGCGCGCCCTTCAGCGGCGCGTAGCGCACCACCAGGTCCGCCACCGGTTCACCGCCCTGCTCGGCCGGGTTCTCTTCGCTGATGTCCGCACCCATCAGGCGCAGCGCGTGCAGCAAACCGGTGCGACGCGGATTCAGGCCGACCTGCTTCAGGCGCAGTTCGGAGCCGGGAATGATGCTGGCAGCCACCAGATAGAACGCGGCCGAGGAGAAATCGGCGGGCACCACGATGTCGGTGGCACGCAGGCGCTGGCCGCCACGCAGCCGAGCCTTGCCCGGCGAGAATTCGATCTCCACCCCGAATGCAGAGAGCATGCGCTCGGTGTAGTCGCGGGTCGGGTGGGGTTCCACCACGCTGGTTTCGCCCTGCGCATACAGGCCGGCCAGCAGCACCGCCGACTTGATCTGCGCGCTGGCCACCGGCGAGGCGAAGTCGATGCCGTGCAGCGACTGGCCGCCATGCACGTGCAACGGCGGCGTGCCATCGCTTTCGGTGTCGATCTTCGCACCCATCTGCGACAGCGGGCCAGTGACGCGGCGCATCGGGCGACCTGACAGCGACTCATCGCCGATCAGCGTGCAGTCGAACGCCTGGCCCGCCAGCAGGCCGGCCAACAGGCGCATGCCGGTACCGGCGTTGCCGCAGTCCAGCGGCGCATCCGGCGCCTTCAGGCCGTCGATGCCGACGCCGTGCACGATGCGCTGCGACGGGCTGGGGGTTTCGATGCGCACGCCCAGCTGGCCGAAGATGCGCGCAGTCGCGCGGGTGTCCTCGCCTTCCAGGAAGCCTTCGATATGCGAGGTGCCATCGGCCAGCGCGGCGAACATCACCGAGCGGTGCGAGACCGACTTGTCGCCGGGAATGGTCAGGCTGCCCTGCAGCGGCTGGCCCTTGCGGGCAATCCAGTGTTGCGCGTTGCTCATCGTTCGATCATTCCGTAAACGCCGGCAGCACCGGCGATGCATCAGGGGGCGGCAGCCGCAGCCACCGCAGCAGCAATCAGGGCACGGCCACCGGATAGGAGCCGAGCACCTTGATCTGCGCCGAGTGCGCTTCCAGTTCGGCCAGCGCGGCCTGCATCGGCGCGTCGTCGATGTGGCCGGCCAGGTCGATGAAGAAGCCGTATTCCCACTTGCCGTGGTGCGACGGACGCGACTCGATGCGGTTCATGCTGATGCCGTGGCGGGCGAACGGGCTGAGCACGTCGAACAGCGCACCGGGCTTGTCATGGATGAACACCAGCACCGAGGTGCGGTCATGGCCGGAGGTCGGGAAGATGTTGCGACCCACCACCAGGAAGCGGGTGGTGTTGTCGGCGTCGTTCTGGATCGGCTTGGTGACCACCTTCTTCAGGCCGTACACATGGCCGGCACTCTCGCCACCGATGGCCGCTGCGTCGTCGGCGTTGCGCGCACGGCGCGCGCCTTCGGCATTGCTCGACACTGGAATCTTCTCGGCCTTCGGCAGGTTGGCGCGCAGCCACGCCGAGGTCTGCATGAACGACTGCGGGTGCGCATAGATGCGCTCGATGTCCTCGATGCGGCCGCTGCGCGACATCAGGTACTGCTGCACTCGCAGTTCCACTTCGCCACAGATCTTCAGGTTGGAGGTCAGGAACATGTCCAGGGTGATCTGGATGGTGCCCTGCCCGGAATTCTCCACTGGCACCACGCCGAAATCGGCGTTGCCCGCTTCCACTTCCTGGAACACTTCTTCGATGCTGGCCATCGGCAGGCCCAGCGCCGAGCGGCCGAAGTGCTTGAGCACGGCCTGCTGGCTGAAGGTGCCTTCCGGGCCGAGGTAGCCGATCTTCAGCGGCTCCTGCTGGGCCAGGCAGGCCGACATGATCTCGCGGTAGACGTGCACCAGCAGCTCGTCGCTGAGCGGGCCTTCGTTGCGGTCCACCACCATGCGCAGCACCTGCGCTTCGCGCTCGGGCCGGTAGTAGTCGACGGCGGCGGCGAGCTTGCCCTTGGCCTTGCCGACCTGATGGGCAAAGCGTGCGCGCTCGGCGATCAGGTTCTGGATGTCGCGGTCGATCTGGTCGATCTTCGAGCGCACATCGGCCAGCGCCAGCGGCGCCAGGGTGGGCGCCGGATTCGAGGCGGCCTTGGCCTTGCTCTTCGCCTTGGTGGACGCGCTATCCTTGGCCGGTTCGGCCTTCTTCGGCGCCTTCTTGCTGGATTTGCTGCTTGCCATCGGAGTTCCTTGTTACGGGGCCCGCACCCAACGGTGCGCGCCGTTCATTGCTCAGCCGTGACGCTGCTGGAAATCGGCCATGAAGGCGACCAGCGCCTCGGCCCCGGCCAGCGGCATGGCGTTGTACAGCGAGGCGCGGATGCCGCCGACCACCTTGTGCCCCTTCAGCGCCAGCAGGCCAGCGGCCTTGGCTTCGGCGACGAAGCGTGCATCGAGCTCGGCATCAGGCAGGAAGAATGGGATGTTCATCCGCGAACGTGCCGCATGCGCGACCTCGTTGCGGTAGAAGCCACCGGAACCGTCGATGGCGCCGTACACCAGCGCAGCCTTGGCGGCATTGCGCTTGGCGAACTCGGCCACGCCGCCTTCGGCCAGCATCCACTTGAACACCAGGCCGGCCAGATACCAGTTCCAGGTGGGCGGGGTGTTGAGCATCGAATCGCGGGCAACGTGCGAGCGGTAATCGAAGATGTCCGCACGCGGCTGGCCGCTGCGCTCGAGCAGGTCGAGGCGGATGATCATCACCGCGATGCCGACCGGGCCGAGGTTCTTCTGCGCGCCGGCGTAGATCACGCCATAGCGGCGTACGTCCAGCGGTTCGCTGGCGATGGACGAACTGAAGTCGGCGATCAGCGGGACGTTTCCGGTATCGGGCACATCACGGAACTCGACACCGTGGATGGTCTCGTTGGCGGTGAGGTGCACGTAGGCGGCATCGGGCGACAGCTGCCAATCGGCACGCGCCGGCAGCTCGCGGTAGCCGTTGGCCTCGCTGCTGGCGGCGATGTTGACGTCGACGTAGACGCCTGCCTGCTTGACCGCGGTCTTGCCCCAGTGGCCACTGACCACGTAATCGGCACGCTGGCCCGGGGCGGCGAAGTTCAGCGGGATCAGCGCCTGCTGGGTGGTGGCGCCACCTGACAGGAACAGCACCGCATAGTCTTCGGGGATGTCGAGCAGGCGCCGCAGGTCGGCCTCGGCTTCGGCAGCCACGGACATGAATTCCGCGCCGCGATGGCTCATTTCGACGATGGAGGCACCGCTACCGTGCCAGTCCAGCATTTCCGCCTGCGCCTGGCGCAGGACCGATTCCGGCAAGGTTGCAGGGCCGGCACTGAAGTTGAACGCGCGCGTCATGTCACACCTGTGGGGCAAGACCCCTAGTATGCCGCAGTGCACCAGCCTTGCGGCCTTGTGCGGCAAGGGAAATTTGGTTTCATTGGAATCCATTGGCGACGCGACCGGGTAGTGCCGGCCGCTGGCCGGCAACCCCAGGGATACGGGGCGGCGGCTGCCGGCCAGCGGCCGGCACTACCGTCACCGCGCGCCGAACCAGAGCAGCAGGCTGAGCACCGCCGCCAGCAGCAGCGCACTCACCAGCAGCCACGGCCAGCGCCGGACCTTGCGCGGCGCGGCCGGCAGCACCGGTGCCTGCTCGGTGTCCTGGCTGGATTCGTCTTCGTCCGGCAGCGGGCGCCGCCGCGGGTCGTGCGGCACTTCCAGCACGAAGCGGTGCTGGCCATCGAACACTACCTGGTCACCGGCCTGCAGCCAGCAGTGGCGCACGGCCACGCCGTTCACCCGGGTGCCATCGGCACTGCCCAGGTCACGCAGCAGCACGCGCTCGCCATGCACTTCCACGCGGGCGTGCTGTTCGGCAAAGGCCGGTTCATTGATCTCGATGTCGGCGTCACTGCCGCGCCCGACCAGACGGGTTCGCGACAGCGTGAAGCTGCGGCCATGGTGCAGGCCGCCGACGCCGCGCAGCAGGCGCTGCTGCTCGTTGTTGCCATCATCGCTGCTGGGCGCGGGCGCCTGCAGCAGGCTCTCGACCTCACCCTGCAGGACCATCTCCACGCCATCCACGTACACCGCATCGCCTGCACGCAACAGGGCCATGCGCCGCACCGGGCGACCGTTCACATGGATGCCGCGGATGCCATTGCCGACCTGCAGCCAGAGACCGCGATCGTCCATGCAGAACTGGGCCAGCAGCAGGGCACCGTTGCCGGCATCGCCCAGCCGCACGCTGCCGTTTGCCTGGCGCACGATGCGTTGCACCCCGGGCCGCAGCGGCTGGTCGGGCTGTTGTTGTTGGCTGAAGTGAACAAGCAGGTTCTGCACGCGGCGCAGCCTAGCAGGTTGGTCGCCCACGAAGAAGAACCCACGATGAGCGCTTGGCGCGAAGGCCCTCGATGCGCACAATGCTCGCCCTCATTGATCATCCCCGCTTTGCGCCAGGAGCCTGCATGTCCAACATCGATGTCCGCCACGCCCACGCCCTGCCCGACGCACAGGCGCGCGCTGCGATCGAACAGGTTGCCGCCAAACTGTCCGAGCGCTTCGGCCTGAAGTCGTCCTGGTCCGCCGACGTACTGAACTTTTCCGGCAGCGGTGTGGACGGCGCGATCGAACTGCAGCCGGGCGCCGTGCGCGTGACCGCCAAGCTGGGCTTCCTGCTGTCGGCGATGAAAGGCATGGTCGAAGGCGAGATCCAGCGCGTGCTGAAGGAAAAGCTGGGCTGAACCCCGGCGGTGACCGTCACGACCGTGCAACGCCATCACGCGCTACTCTCGGGTCAGGCCCAACTCCCACGGGAAGTGCGATGAACCGCTACGAAAATGACGACCGCCGCGACGACGACGCCTCTTTCGGTGACCAGGCTGAGCGCTTCTCGCGCAGGCTGAGCGACTCGGCACAACAGGTATGGCTGGCCGGCCTGGGTGCCCTGGGCCGCGCCCAGGCCGAAGGCGGCCGATTCTTCGATGGCCTGGTCAAGGAAGGCGAAGCCTGGGAGGCCCGCCGCCGTGAACGCAATGGTGAACAGCCCCCCGGTTGGCGTGACAACGTTGAATCGTCGCTGGACGAGGCCCGCGAAAAGGCCTCCGGCACCTGGACCAAGGTCGAGAAGGCCTTCGATGACCAGGTACAGGGCGTGCTCAAGCGCCTGCATGTCCCCACCGCCGATGAAGTGACCGCGCTGGAGGCCCGCATCGACGCGTTGCAGGCACGCTTGGCCAAGCTGGAAAACCGCGCCGCCTCCGACATCGACGCACCGGCACCGGGCAGCCATCAATCCCCTGGCAGCGTGCCCTGACGGCAATTGTTGCAATGCAATAAAATTTGATCGACAATCGCGAGCAACCCGCCAATCGCTTCGGCTGCCGTTTGTTCCCTCCCCTCACGGCTTCAGGATTGGCGGGTTTTTCGTGCCTGCTCTACACCGATCTGCGCGTTCCATCACGCTTCCTGTCAGGATCCTCCTGACCCAGCGGCACGGTGCGACCTTTACACTGTCGTTCTCCGCATTCGCCCCTTCCGCGCACCTCCTGCATGCTCCCTTGGATCCTGGCCCTGCTGTCGGCCCTGCTTACCTGTTCCCTGGCCGTTGTCTATCTGTGGTGGATCAAGCGGCGGCAAAAGGAGATGCAACTGGGCCTGCAGGCCCTGGCCGGCATGCATTGGCGCGAGTTCTCCGTACTGGTCAAGCGGATGCTGCGCGAGCAGCGCGGCCTGCGCGAGCTGAACGACCCCACCGAGGAGTCACGCGAACCCAGCAGTGATTTCCTGCTGAGCGACGGCCCCAACAGTTGGCTGGTCTCGTGCAAGCATGGCTTGGCCTATCGCATCGGCACCGCCGCAGTGAACGAACTGGGTGCGGCCGCGCGCCTGGCCGGCGCCCGCGGCGGCGTGCTGCTGACTGAAGGCCGGATGGAACGCGACGGCCGCAGCGCCGCCGAAAAGCAGGCGGTCGAAGTGCTGGATGGCCCACGCCTGTGGCCGCTGCTGCAGCCCTATCTGCCGGTTGATATCGAAGCCCGTGTGCGTGCCAGTGCCCGTCATGAGGCTCTGCGTCGCATTGCCATTGCCGCATTGGGTTCGGTGACGCTCGGCCTGCTGGTGGGACTGAGCCTGCAGGGCCTGCATGTGCAGGAAACCACGGCCGCTGCGCAGGTTCCCGCGGTGCCAGCACCGGTTGCGTCTGCACCAATGATTGAACCAGCCCCCGAACCGGCCGCGAACGCCGCGCCGCCAGCGGGTGCCTCCTCGCCGGCGGCACCCGCAGCCGACGCTCGCAGCAACCCCAACCCGGACGCGGCCACACTGGATCGTTTCCAGGTTGAGTTGGCCCGAGCCCTCGCCGGCAAGCCCGGTATCGCCAGCGGTGTCTGGCTGACCCGGCAGACCCTGGCGATCAACCGCACCGGCGAGCTGGAAGCGGTGTGGCCGCGGGTCTGCGAGGAAGTGCTGCACTACCCGGCCCTGCGCAACGTGCGCATCCAGCTCAACGCCCGCCCCGGCGTGGATGAGCCGGTGCGCTGGCGTCAATGCGCCACGTATTGATTGGGGTGTCCGTAGATCAACGCCATGCATGGATGCCCTTGTAGCGTCGAGCCATGCTCCACTCATCGCGCATCGCGCAAAAAGCAGCCGAGCATGGGCTCGGCTCTACATGGCGCCTGCTCAGCCCAATGCTGCGAGATGGGCGATGTAACTGGAGCGCGATTCACCTGCCGCTCTGGCCTGCGCATCCAGCCTCGCCAGGATCCGGCGTGGCAGGCTGATATTTACCCGCTCGATGGTGTCGTCCAGCAGGGCCGGATCAATGCAGATGTACGCAAGAATCCAACGGATGTCCTTGGATGCCTCGGCGGCGATTTTCTGTGGCGCGGAAGGTGTCGGAATCGAGCGCCCGTCATCCAGGGCCGCATCAATCCAGGCGAGCGCAGCCTCCTCGGCAGCGCTGAGCGCATCCTCAAGCGTGTCGGCCGCCGAGAAACACCCAGGCAGATCCGGAACGACTACACCCCACGCGGTGCGCTCATCGCCTGCCTCGATCAAGACTGGATATCGCATGGGCCCTCCTACGTCAGTCCCGCGAGCTTCCGCAACGCCTGCACCAGCCCTTTCCCCAGATCCTTCCTTGGGTGAGGCACGGTGATGATGTGGGGGTGCTGCGGGTGCACGAATACATGATGGGATCCGCGAATCCGACGACAGCTCCAACCCGCTGCCTCCAGATCCCGGATGAGGTCCCTGCTCTTCATGAGGGGACGATACACATCGTACACACGTCCCGACAGAGTTCAAGGCGACAGCGTGTCCCGAGCGGGGCCGACCCTACCTTGCCCCAGGCGCGAAGCGCGCCACCAGGTCCCAGGCATCCCCCAGGAACACCTGGCGCACGCGGGTAATGGGCTGCTCACCGCGCCAGGTCAGGCGCTCGATCACCAGACAGGCGGTGCCGGGCTTCACATCGAGCAGCTTGGCAGTGGCAGTATCCGCGCCCCAGGCGCTGATGCGGTGCTGGGCGCGGGTCCACGACACGTTCTGCAGCAGCCAGCTGCCCGGTGCGGTGGTGTTGAAATCGACGTCCAGCACCTCGGGCACGCCCACCGGGCTGATCAGGCGATGTTCCAGTGCCAGCGGGCGGCCGTCGGCCAGATGCAGGCAGCGCATCGCCAGCAGCTGTTCGCTGCCGGCCAGCTCCACTTCGCCAACATTGCCGGCATCGGCCAGGCGCAGCTCGCGCTGCAGCAGGTGGTAGCCGTACTGGTGGCCACGCGAACCGACTTCCATCGCGATATCCGGAATCTCAAGCGCCACCTGCTCCAGGTGCGGCGGCTGCCGCGCCACGAACGAACCGGCGCGGCGGCGGCGCTCGATCATGCCGCTCTCGGCCAGCGCGGTCAGCACCTTGTTCACCGTCATCCGCGAGCAGCCGTACTGCTCCATCAGCTCGTGCTCGTACGGAATACGAAAGCCCGGCGCCCACTCTCCGCTGAGGATGCGGCTTTCCAGATCGCTGCGGATACGCTGGTTGAGCGTGGCGGACTTGCTGGCCTTCACGTAATGGGATCTCGGTGGCGGGAGGCGATCAGCCCAGCACGCCACGCAGGGCGGCAGCGAAGGCGGTGGTGATCGCCTCGCGCTGCAGGTGGCGGCCCTCGGCCACGCATTGGCGGCCATGACGCCAGACCGATCGCAGCGCGCCATTACGTGCGGCGAACACCCAGCTGTCAAGCCATGCGTCATCCTGTCGCGCCTGCAGCGCGGGGTGTGCGGCATCCAGTTCGACCAGATCGGCGCTGGCGCCAACCTGCAGCCCGGCGGCCACGCCCAACGCCTGTGCACCGCCCTGCAATGCACCTTCGAACAGGAAGCGGCCGCTGCTGCGGGTGGCATCCGGCGCCAGTACGTTGCGCCCGCGCAGGGTCAGGCGCTGACCGTACTCAAGCAGGCGCAGTTCTTCAGCCGCGTCGATCAGCACATTGGAATCGGAACCGACACCGAACCGACCGCCCTCCCGCGCGAACGCCTGCATCGGGAACAGGCCGTCGCCCAGGTTGGCCTCGGTGATCGGGCACAGGCCGGCCACGGCCTGGCTGGCCACAATGGACGCGCGCTCGTCATCGGTGATGTGGGTGGCATGCACCAGGCACCAGCGCGCATCCACCGGCGCATGGTCGTACAGCCACTGCACCGGGCGCTGGCCGCTCCAGGCCAGGCAGGCCTCGACTTCACGTACCTGCTCGGCGATATGGATGTGCACCGGGCCGTCAGTCAGCGGCAGCAGGGCGCTCAGCTCCTCCCCCGTGACCGCACGCAGGCTGTGCGGCGCGATACCGAGCACGGCGTCGGGCAGCGCGGTCAGTGCCGGCTTCGCGGCATCCAGCAGCTGCGCGAAGCCGTCCACGTCGTGGATCAGGCGGCGCTGCGCCGGATTCGGGGCCGCACCGCCGAAATCGGCATGCGCATAGAACACCGGCAACAGGGTCAGGCCGATGCCGGTCTGATCAGCCGCCGCCGCGATCCGCGCACTCATCTCGGCGCGGTTGGCATAGGGATGGCCATCGGCGTCGTGGTGCAGGTAGTGGAACTCGCCGACGCGGGTAAAGCCGCTTTCCAGCATTTCCATGTAGGCCTGGGCGGCGATGGCCTGCACCGCGTCCGGGCGCAGGTGGGCCAGGAAGCGGTACATCAGCTCGCGCCAGCTCCAGAAACTGTCACCGTCGCCGCCGCCGATCTCGGTCAGCCCGGCCATGCCGCGCTGGAAGGCGTGGCTGTGCAGGTTGGGCAGGCCCGGCACCAGAATGCCGACGCGGTTGTCGCCGTGCTGGGCGCCCTGCCCCGTGTGGATCGCCGTGATGCGACCGTCCCGCACCTGCAGGCGGACATCGCGGGCCCAGCCGTCGGCCAGCAGGGCGTGGGCGGCATGGAAACTGTGCGGGGAACGCGAATCGGACATGGCTGGACAACCCGAAATGGACACCTATATTGTATAGACATATAAGCACAGCCGCGTTGTGGATGCCATGCACGTCGATACCCTCTGGTCCAACGTTCACCTGATCACCCTCGATGGCGAGGGGCTGGGTGTCATCCGCGATGGCGTACTGGCCTGCGCCGACGGCCGCATCGTCCATGTCGGCCCGGCCGGCAGCGATGCCAACCTGCGGCCGACTACCCGCATCGATGGCGAAGGCCGCTGGATGTCGCCCGGCCTGATCGACTGCCATACCCACCTGGTCTACGCCGGCAACCGCGCCAACGAATTCGAGCAGCGCCTGCAGGGCATCAGCTATGCCGAGATCGCCCGTGCCGGCGGCGGCATCGTCTCCACCGTGCGCGCCACCCGCGCCGCCACGCCGGAACAGCTGGCCAGCGAAAGCCGGCCGCGCCTGCTGGCGATGCGCGCCGAGGGCGTGACCACCCTCGAGATCAAGTCCGGCTACGGCCTGACCCTGCCCGACGAGCGCAAGCAACTGCAGGTGGCGCGTGCGCTGGGCGAGGGATGCAGGGTCAACGTGGTGACCACCTTCCTCGGCGCACATGCGATTCCGCCCGGCCGCGAAGCACAGGAGTACACCGACGAAGTGTGCAATGTGATGATTCCGGCCATCGCTGCCGAAGGCCTGGCCGAAGCGGTGGATGTGTTCTGCGAGAACATCGCGTTCTCACCCGCGCAGGCACGGCAGGTTTTCGAAGCCGCGCGCGCGCACGGACTGGCGATCAAGATCCACGCCGAGCAGCTGAGCAACCAGCATGGCGCCGAACTGGCCGCCAGCTTCGGTGCACTCTCGGCCGACCATATCGAACATCTGGACGACGCCGGCATCGCCGCGATGGCCGCGGCCGGCACTGTCGCCGTGCTGCTGCCGGGCGCCTTCTATTTCACCCGCGATACCACCCTGCCGCCGATTGCCGCGCTGCGCGCGGCCGGCGTGCCACTGGCGCTGGCCACCGACAGCAACCCCGGCACATCACCACTGACCAGCCCGCTGCTGGCCATGAACATGGGCGCGACCCTGTTCCGCCTGACCGTGGACGAGTGCATCGCCGGCTTCACCCGTGAAGCAGCGCGCGCACTGGGCCGTGGCGATCGCATCGGTCGCCTCGCCATCGGCATGGACTGCGACCTGGCGATCTGGGACATCGACGCCCCCGCCGACCTGGTCTATCGCATTGGATTCAACCCGCTGCACGCGCGCGTGGTGCGCGGACAGCCCGACCTGCCTGCCTCCTGGAGCAACACATGAGCAACACCCTGGTTCTTCGCCCCGGCCATGTCACCCTCGCCCAGTGGCGGCAGGCCTATCGCGGTGCACCGCTTGCACTGGACCCGGCCGCGCTGCCGGCCGTGCGTGCCAGTGCCGCGACCGTGGCCGCCATCGTCGCCAAGGGCGCACCGGTGTATGGCATCAACACCGGCTTCGGCAAGCTGGCCAGCGTGCGCATCGAGCGCGAAGACCTGGCCACCCTGCAGCGGAACATCGTGCTCTCGCACGCTGCCGGTGTTGGCGAGCCGATGCCCGCCAGCGTGGTGCGCCTGATGATGGCGCTGAAGCTGGTCAGCCTGGCGCAGGGTGCTTCGGGCATCCGCGAGGAAACCCTGCTGCTGCTGGAAGCAATGCTGGTCAAGGGCGTGCTGCCGGTGGTGCCCGCACAGGGCTCGGTGGGTGCCTCGGGTGACCTGGCGCCGCTCTCGCACCTGGCCAGCGTGATGCTGGGCGTGGGCGAAGCCTTCATCGGAGACGAACGCCTGCCGGCGATCGATGCACTGTCACGTGCTGGCCTGCAGCCCATCGAGCTGGGTGCGAAGGAAGGCCTGGCGCTGCTCAACGGCACCCAGTTCTCCACCGCCTATGCGCTGGCCGGTCTGTTCGAGATCGAGACCGTGTTCCAGGCCGCACTGGTCACCGGTGCGCTGTCGGTGGAAGCCGCGAAGGGCTCGGATACGCCGTTCGATCCGCGCATCCATGCCCTGCGTGGGCAGCGCGGTCAGATCGCAACCGCTGCCACCCTGCGCAGCTTGATGCAGGACTCGGGCATCCGCGAATCGCACCGCGACAACGACGTGCGCGTGCAGGATCCGTACTGCCTGCGCTGCCAGCCGCAGGTGATGGGCGCGGCGCTGGACATCCTGCGCCAGGCCGCGACCACGCTGGAAATCGAAGCCAACGGCGTCTCCGACAATCCGCTGGTATTCACCGAGACCGGCGAAGCACTGTCCGGGGGCAACTTCCACGCCGAACCGGTGGCCTTCGCCGCCGACATGCTGGCGATGGCGGTGTGCGAGATCGGTTCGATCAGCGAGCGCCGCCTGGCGATGCTGGTGGACCCGGCGCTGTCCGGCCTGCCTGCGTTCCTGACCCCGCGCCCAGGCCTGAATTCCGGCTTCATGATCCCGCAGGTGACGGCGGCCGCGCTGGTCTCGGAAAACAAGCAGCGCGCCTACCCGGCCAGCGTTGATTCGATCCCGACCTCGGCCAACCAGGAAGACCATGTGTCGATGGCCGCGCATGGCGCACGCCGCCTGATGCAGATGGCCGAGAACGCCGCCAACGTGATCGGCATCGAGCTGCTGGCCGCCGCGCAGGGCTGCGACTTCCACGCGCCGCTGCGCTCCAGTGCCGCGCTGGAATCCGTGCGCGCCACCCTGCGTGCGCAGGTGCCGACGCTGGAAGAAGACCGCTACTTCCACCCGGACATGGTGACCGCCACGAACCTGGTGCGCAGCGGCGCGCTGGCACAGGGCTTGGCGGAGCTGCTGCCGACCGTGGAACCGCAGGCATGAGTGCCCATCCCGAATGGCTGACGGTGCACGAAGGCGATGCCCCGCTGATCGTCAGCTTCCCGCATACCGGCAGCGAGCTGCCGCACGACCTGATCGGCGACTTCCACTCGCCGTGGCTGGCCCGCCGCGACGCAGACTGGTGGGTGCACGAACTGTACGACTTCGTGCGCGGCATGGGCGCAACCACGGTGCGCTCGGCGATCTCACGTTCGGTGATCGACCTCAACCGCGATCCCAGCGGCGTGTCGCTGTACCCGGGCCAGAACACCACCGGCCTGTGCCCGCTCACCACCTTCGACAACCAGCCGCTGTATCACGCCGGCCGCGAGCCGGACGAAGCAGAAATTACTCGCCGTCGTGATACCTATTTCCTGCCCTACCACGATGCATTGGCCACGCAGATTACGCGCCTGCGTGCACGCCACGGCACCGTGGTGGTGTACGACGCGCACTCGATCCGCTCGCATATCCCGCACCTGTTCGAGGGTGAGCTGCCGCAGTTCAATCTCGGCACCGCCGGTCCCTCCGGTGCTCCGGACACCTCCTGCGACAACGCGCTGAGCGATGTGGTGGAGAACCTGCTGAAGATCAGCGGCATGAGCCAGGTGCGCAACGGCCGCTTCAAGGGCGGTTGGATCACCCGCCACTACAGCAACGTCGCCGGCGGCGTGCACAGCCTGCAGATGGAGCTGGCCTGCCGCGGCTACATGCACGAACCCCTGCCGGACCAGGTGGACGAACACAGCTGGCCCACCCCGCTCGACCCCGACCACGCCGCACCGCTGCGCCACACCCTGGCGCAGGTGCTCAACGCCTGCCTTGAATTCGCTACGAACCGGAGCGCCGCATGACCCGCAACGACCCGTCCCGCACCATCGCCGCGCCGACCGGCACCACGCTGAACGCCAAGAGCTGGCAGACCGAAGCGCCGCTGCGCATGCTGATGAACAACCTGCACCCGGACGTGGCCGAGCGCCCGCAGGAACTGGTGGTGTACGGCGGCATCGGCCGCGCCGCGCGCGACTGGGAGAGCTTCGATGCCATCGTTGAGACGCTCAAGCGTCTGGACGACGACCAGACCCTGCTGGTGCAGTCGGGCAAGCCGGTGGGCGTGTTCCGCACCCACGCCGATGCGCCGCGCGTGCTCATCGCCAATTCCAACCTGGTGCCGCGCTGGGCCAACTGGGACCACTTCAACGAACTGGATAAGAAGGGCCTGGCCATGTACGGCCAGATGACCGCCGGCAGCTGGATCTACATCGGCGCGCAGGGCATTGTGCAGGGCACCTACGAGACCTTCGTGGAGATGGGCCGCCAGCACTTCGGTGGCGACCTGACCGGCAAGTGGCTGTTCACCGGTGGCCTCGGTGGCATGGGTGGCGCACAGCCGCTGGCTGCCGTGATGGCCGGCGCCTCCTGCCTGGCCGTCGAATGCCGCAAGAGCAGCATCGACATGCGACTGCGCACCGGCTACCTCGACACCTGGACCGACAATCTGGACGAAGCGCTGCGCCTGATCGACGAATCGTGCAAGGCCGGTACGCCGAAGTCGGTGGGCCTGCTCGGCAACGTCGCCGATGTACTGGCTGAACTGCTCAAGCGCGGCGTGAAGCCGGACCTGCTGACCGACCAGACCTCCGCGCACGACCCGGTGAACGGCTACCTGCCGCAGGGCTGGACGGTCGAGCAGTGGGACGACAAGCGCGTGTCCGCACCGAAGGAAGTGGAGAAGGCCGCGCGCGCGTCGATGGCCAACCACATCCGCGCCATGCTCGGCTTCCACGCGCTGGGCGTGCCGACCGTGGACTACGGCAACAACCTGCGGCAGATGGCACTGGAAGAAGGCGTGGAGAACGCGTTCGACTTCCCCGGTTTCGTGCCGGCCTATATCCGTCCGCTGTTCTGCCGTGGTATCGGCCCGTTCCGCTGGGCCGCGCTGAGCGGCGACCCGGAAGACATCGCCAAGACCGACGCCAAGGTGAAGGAACTGATTCCAGACAACCCGCACCTGCACCGCTGGCTGGACATGGCCGCAGAGAAGATCAAGTTCCAGGGCCTGCCGGCGCGCATCTGCTGGGTCGGCCTGGGTGACCGTGATCGCCTCGGCCAGGCCTTCAACGAAATGGTGGCCAACGGCGAACTGAAGGCACCCGTGGTGATCGGCCGTGACCACCTGGACAGCGGCAGCGTGGCGTCGCCGAACCGCGAGACCGAGGCAATGGCCGACGGCTCCGATGCCGTGTCCGACTGGCCGCTACTGAACGCTCTGCTCAACACCGCCAGTGGCGCGACCTGGGTCTCGCTGCACCACGGTGGCGGCGTCGGCATGGGCTTCTCGCAGCACGCCGGCATGGTGATCGTCTGCGACGGCACCGAGGCGGCGGCGAAGCGGATTGGCCGAGTGCTGTGGAACGACCCGGCCACCGGCGTGATGCGCCATGCCGATGCGGGCTATGAGATCGCAATCGACTGCGCGAAGGAAAAGGGACTGGATCTGCCGGGAATTCTCGGCTGATCGCGGGGGTGCCGGCCAGCGGCCGGCACTACCGTAAGGCACCTGTAGAGCCGAGCCATGCTCGGCTTAATGCTTCCGGGTGCACGACACATGATCCGAATGCAGCCGAGCATGGGCTCGGCTCTACATGCTTGACCCCAACTCGCGCCGTGACCAACATGCGCCATCACCGCTGATGGAACACCGCGATGTACCGCACCCTTGCTGCCGCATTGCTCTGTTCCCTGGCCATCGCCCTACCCGCCTCGGCGCGTGACGTCCCTATCGGCCTCTCTTCCCGGCTCGACACCCAGCTGCAGGCCAACCGCGAACGCTACGGCATCGCCGGCCAGGCGGTGCTGGTCGCGCACAATGGCCAGGTGCTGTACCAGGGCGCCAGCGGCGAGCGCGATCCGGCCACCCATGCACCGGCCACCGTGAATTCCATCTTCGCCGCGCAATCGATGGCCAAGCTGCTGACCAGCACGCTGGTGATGCAACTGGTGGACCAGGGCAAGGTGGATCTTGACGCACCGGCCAACCGTTATGTTCCGGACCTTCCGGCTCCTTGGCAGGCAATCCACGTACGCGATTTCCTCAACCACAGCTCGGGTATCGGCGAGTACTACGACCGGGTGGACAACCGCTGGGTGAGCAAGGGCTACCCCGGTGTGGCGCCCGACCTTGCAGCTGCGCTGAAGGTGGCTGCGGCGGCGCCGATGCAGTTCGCCACCGGCAGCCGCGTGCAGTACACGCAGGCCAACTACCTGGTGCTGACCGCCTTGCTGGAAGCGCATTACCGCAAGCCCTACCCGGCCATTGCGCGCGAACGCATCCTGCAACCACTGAAGATGACCAGTACCTCATGGGGCGTCACCAGCGTGCCAGCCACGCGCGCGGCGGTGCCTTACATCGGCAAGGACGGCCAACTGCAGCCGGCCAATGAAGTTCCCTGGCCGGACTACGGTTGGGGCCACGCCGACCTGCAGACCACCGTGGGCGACATGAATCGATTCCTGCAGGCGCTGGCGACCGGCAAGCTGCTGCGCACGGCGACCCTGGAAAAACTCTGGCAGCCGCAGAAACTGAGCGGTGGCGGCAGCAATTTCTTCTCCACCGGTTGGGACACAACCCGCAGCGACGGCTACACCCAGGTCGGCCACGATGGCGGTACCCGTGTACGTGCGCGGCTGGCCTACAAGGGCTCGCTGGCCAGCGGTTACTGGGTGTTCGTGTACCTGACCAACGGCAGCGCACGCAATGTCTGGTCGAGCACGCTGGTGGAGAGCACGATGGCGGTCGCCGCACCGGAGGAGTTTCCGCATGCGGTGTTGTCCGAGCGGCTGATCGCGTATGCGCTGGATGACAGTGCCGATGCGACACTGGTGATGCGTAACTGGCTGCACGGCAACAATGGGATTCCCGCCGGCGAGCTGGAACGTACGATCAACGCCAGTGGCTATGCCATCCGCGAGAGTCTGGGTGCCGGCAAGGCGCTGAAGGTGTTCACGCTCAACACCGAGCTGTATCCGGATTCGGCCAACGCGTGGGACAGCTTGGCCGAATGCCATGCGGCACTGGGCGAGAAGGAAACGGCCGATCGGCTGTATGCGAAGGCCAAGGCGCTGGCCAAGCCCTCGCGGTAACCTTCTGTAGAGCCGAGCCCATGCTCGGCTGCTCTTCGTTTCGAGCGAAGGAAACCCGCGCTGCGCGCGATAGCCGAGCATGGGCTCGGCTCTTGTGTCTTGGATCGTGCCCTGATCAGGCACAATCCCCCGGTGACCCGGGAGGCTCCGATGACGCTGCCTCGGCTCTTAAGCCTTCGAGCTTGCAAAGTAGATTCAGCGCGTCGGCGGCCTGACACCGCCATGGAACTTGAACGGTATCTTAGGCCCGCCATCGGGTGAGAGCCTGTACTCACAAGGGCAAGTCTGGCGGCTTCCGATCACGATCGTAAGTTCAAGCTGGAGCGAAATCATGCAATTTATCGGCATCGACGCAGCCAAGGCGACTTTTGACATCGCCCTGCCTCTATCTCACGGCAAGTATCGAACCAAGGCCAAACTCCCCAATACGCCAAAGGGTTTTGATGAGCTTCTGGCTTGGCGCGCCAAACATGCGCCGAACGCGGCGGTAGGTATGGAGGCTACAGGCATCTATCACGAGGCCTTGGCTCAAGCACTGGTGGAGGCGGGGGTCGTGGTTCATGTGGCCAATCCCGCCCGAGTAAAGGCGTTTGGGCAGGCGGAGGGGATGCGGACCAAGACTGACCGCAGCGACGCCAAGCTGATTGCCCGGTTTTTTGAGGCACAACGCTCGGAAAAGCTGCATCCCTACGTTCCACCGACGCCCTCGGAGGTGAAGCTGCGCGCCTTGGTACGGCGTCGAGATGACCTCCAGGAAATGCTGCAGATGGAGCACAACCGCCTGGACGTTGCCGATATCTCGGTCCAGCAAGGGATCAAGGATGTGATCCGGACGTTGGAAGAGCAGATCAAGCAGGTCCAGAAGGCGATTGAGGACCATATCGATAACGATCCGGACCTGCGCCGGCGTCATCAACTGCTTACCAGCATCCCCGGTGTAGGCAACACCAGCAGTGCCCAGCTGTTGGCCATGCTGGGGGATCTAAGCAAATACAGCGACGTGCGCCAGGTGGTTGCCCACGCGGGCCTGAATCCGGCCCAGCGTCAATCAGGAAACTACGAAGGCAAATGCCGGATATCACGCGTCGGCGACGCCAATTTCCGCAAAAAGCTGTACATGCCGGCGCTGACCGGGAAGACCCACAACCCCACACTGAAGTCCTTTGCAGACCGGCTCAGCGCGAAAGGCAAGCCCTTCAAGGTCGTCATGTGTGCAGTGATGCGCAAGCTCATCCATCTGATTTGGGGCGTACTGAGAAGTGGCCGACCCATTGAGCCTGACGTCGCCCTTGCCTAGGCGAGGGCGACACGGTATCTACATGGACGCTGCAGACCGCCCCATACGCGACGGATGGGTGACGTGGCGCCGCCGACCTGTTAACTTGCGCGCCACTTTCGTGGTTTACAGCATTCCCGCATGTCGCTCTCGCCGTACCGCCCCACCCCGTCGCTGCTGTTTCTGGCCGTATCCCTCGGCCTCTCCTCCATCGCCGCCGCGGCTCCGCAGGCCACCACGCTGGATGCGGTGCAGGTCACCGCTGCCGATGCCAGCGCGCAGGCGCGCGATGCGCTGAAGCGCGTACCCGGCGCCAGCAACGTCATCGACGTAGCCAAGGCCGACAGCCGCTTGTCCAGCAGTGCCGATGTGCTGGCCCACCAGCCGGGCATCAGCGCGCATTCGCCGGGTAATGAGGGCACCAAGGTCTCGATCCGTGGCTCGGGCATCAATCGTGGTCCTGGCGCGCATGCCTCGGGTATTGCAGTGTCGATCGACGGTCTGCCACTGACCGGCCCGGGCGGCACGCCCTACGAGCTGCTGGAACCGCTGTGGCTGTCGCGCGTGGAAGTCCTGCGCGGCGCCAACGGTTTCGAGCGTGGCGCGCTGGCGCTGGGCGGTGCCATCGACTACGTCAGCCGCAGCGGCCGTGATTCGGCCGGCGTGCAGCTGCACTACGAAGCCGGCAGCCGTGGCTACCAGAAGCGCGGCATCAGCTGGGGCGGCGTCAATGGTGATGTCGATTACTTCCTGGCCTACACCGATACCGAATTCGATGGTTATCAGCGCCATGCGCGCGGCGATGGCAAAGGCGCGATGGCCAACATCGGCTGGCAGATCACGCCCGACCTGCAGACGCGCTTCTTCGTGCGCTACCGCGAGACCAATCACGAAACGCCCGGTCGCCTGACCCGCGATCAGATCCGCAACGACCCACGTGCCGCGAATGCGGCCAACCTGGCCATTGATGCGCGCCGCCCGCAGCCGGGCAGCACCTGGGTGGGCAACGTCACAACGCTGCAGATCGATGAAAATTCCTCGCTGCAGGCCGGGCTGGTCTATCACACGTACCCGATGGACTTGAACGAGAGCCTGTACCGGCAGCAGCTGGACTACGCCAACCTCAACGCCACGCTGGACTACCGCCGCCGCCACCAGCTGTTCGGCCTGGACAGCGAAACCACGGTCGGCCTGCGCGTCACCCACGATCTGGACGCCGATGTGCGCGAGTCGCTGCGCTTTGCCAGCAACGGCTATGCTGCCGGCACGCGCACACGCGCCTTCCGCCACCACGGCACCGACAGCACGCTGCACGTCGGCAATACCCTCACCTTCAATGACCGCCTGCGCATGCAGACCGGGCTGGCACTGATCAACACCCGTCGCGATGTGCAGGTGACCTGGCCGAGCAGCGGCGGCCGTCTGCGAGACCACGACTGGGACTATGCGCCGCGACTGGGCTTCACCTGGCAGCACAGCGCGCAGACGCAGTGGTTCGGCAACCTCAGCCGCTCGGTGGAAGCACCGCATCCGTGGTCGATGATCTGGGGTTCCAACCAGTACTTCGGGCCGGGCAATGGCCCGTCCAGCGGCCGCCAGCGCGCGCCGGTACCGATGCAGAACCAGACCGCCACAACGCTGGAGCTGGGCGCGCGCGGTGACGCGGCGCTGGGTCGCTGGGAACTGACCGGCTACTACGCGCACGTAAACCACGAACTGCTGAGCGTCGAACTGCAACCAGTGCCGAACCTGTTCATCGCCGAGAACAACGCCAGCCCCACCGTGCACCGCGGCATCGAAGCCGGGCTGGACAGCACGCTGTGGCAGGCCGCGCCGGGCCGTCTGTCGTTGCGCCAAGCGTACACCTTCAATGATTTCCGCTATCGCCATGATGCGCGCTTCGGCAGCAACCGCCTGCCCGGCCTGCCGCAACACGCCTACCAAGCCGAACTCCGCTTTGACCACGCATCCGGCCTGTACGCCGCGCTCAATACCGAATACGCCTCGCGCATCGCCGTGGACTACGCCAACAGCTACTGGGCCGACAGCCATGTGATCTTCGGCAGCCGCATCGGCTACGACGCACCCAACGGACGCTGGCAGGCCTGGGCGGAGATGCGCAACATCGGCAACCGCCACTACGCCGCCACGGTTACGCCGGGCTACGACGACGCCGGCAAGGATGTCGCGCGCTCAACACCGGGCGAAGGCCGTGGCATCTACGCTGGTGTGCGTTTGCGCTTTGACTGATGACCGCAGGCGGCGCCGGGCGTGATCCAGCGCCGCCGTTTCAATGTCAGCTGATGCGCCACGCGGGCAGGCGCTCGCTGCGCTTCCAGATGGAAGGCGCGAAGCCGATCAGCACCACCGACGCCAGCCACTTCGGTGAGGTATTGAGCAGTGTCGAGGTGAGCGAACCATCGACGGGGGCGGCCATTTCCTGCCACGGGTTGTAGCCCAGGTAGACGATGCTGCCAGCCCACCACAGCAACGCTAGGCCGATGCCCACCAGCAGCAGGGCCAGCGTGCGGCAGGTCCATCGTTGCGAGGTGGTGCCCCATTCGCGGGATACTGCCACCAGAAGGCCCACCACCAGCAGCGAAATCAGGGCCACCAGGCCGATATCGACCTTATGCCCGATGCGCTCATAAGTGCAGGCGCGGCAGTCTGTCTCTTCAGCTGCGACGGCAGCTTCGGTGCTATCTGCCTGCCCAGCCGCTGCGGGTGCCGACTGCGCCAGCGCTGCAAACGGCATCAACACCGCCAGCAGCACCATCATGGTCCAACGAAACAACGTCCTGTTGCTGTGTGTAGCGACATCCATGCGCTCTTCCTCGTCAGTGGTGGTTGAAGCCGGACCACATTCTGTGGCCTCGGCGCGGATCATAGCGCAGGGTCGGCCAGGAACGAAAAACTGGGCTCGGCCATCCACATGGGCCGCTACAGCGCCCGAAATGCCTGGGCCAGACTGACTGCACCTGGTGCCAGCTCCTGTGCGAGC
Organism: Stenotrophomonas maltophilia R551-3; assembly: GCF_000020665.1. Taxonomy (NCBI): domain Bacteria; kingdom Pseudomonadati; phylum Pseudomonadota; class Gammaproteobacteria; order Lysobacterales; family Lysobacteraceae; genus Stenotrophomonas; species Stenotrophomonas maltophilia. The sequence continues at coordinate 2,853,134 of NC_011071.1, forward strand.
CATCCAACAACGGTGAAAAACACCAGCAACCCGAGCAACGGCCAGATCGTATGCGACACGCATACCCGCCACCAGCCTTGCTGCTGCATGCCCTGCATGCGCCGGTACAGGCCACCGGCAATGGCTGCATCCACCAGCAGCTCGGCCATCAGCACCGGTGCCGACCACACCACCCACACGCTGGCCAGCAGAACGGTCGCCGCCAGTGCGACGATGCCGAGAATCGCCAGCAGTGGCAGGCCGGCTTCGTCTTCGGCCAACCCGGTCAACGGCAGCTCTCCGGCATCACCAGCGATCACCGGCGCCGACTCATTCCACGAGGCCGACGCACCACCGCCGCCGGAACGGCCACCGACGCCGCTCCACGGTGATTCCACGGCACTTCCACGAGGCGATGGGCTACCACTGCCCAGATCCGGCGACAGGCCATCCAGCACGTTGTCCCAGCGCCAGCGGATCCAGATCCACATCAGCAGCAGGAATACGCCATACGCCAGCAGCACGGCCATCGGGTAGCGCAGCAGCATCGCGTCGATACCGGCCAGTCGCAGCAGGTGCGAGGCAAGGAAACCGGCCGCACCGGTCAGGGCCACGATCAGCGCCATCTGCAGGCGCGGCCAGCCGTGTTGCTGCAGATCCTGCCGCGCGCGCACGACTTCGCTGCCGCGGTTCAGCGGCAATTTCAGTGGGCCGCGGGAAAAGTGGCCAGAGCGCTTCATGCCGCCGCCAGTGGGCGGGAGACATCGCGGTCAGGGAACTCGGGAACCTTATGTTGCATGCGGACATCCTTGCCGAGCACGCGTAGGTGGTGATGGGCGGATTCTAGCGCGATGGGGCCCCGGATCCATCACCCACGGGCCGGACTGGTGCCTGCCTTGTACCCGCGCGCCAGCGGCTGGATTATGATTTTCCACCAGAAAAAGTATGCGCCGCGGCATGCACGCCTCCCAGTTCACCCGCTCCACCGCCCTCGTGATGTTCGTTCCAATGATTGGCCTCGCCGGTTGGGGTTCGTGGTTTGGTAGCCACTGCTTCAGCGATGGCTGCCTCGGCGTCCTGGTGGCATGGCTTGCCGCCGTGGTTACCTTCGCGGTGCAGGCGTTGCTGGTACTCCCGGTACATGCCTGGGTCATCAAGCGGCAGGGAGCGCCCGCCTCCCGCAGCTACCTTCGTTGGTTGGGCGCGTCGGCCATCGCTGCCCTCCTGCCGATCTTGCTCGGCTGGGGCTACATGATCGTCTTCAGATGACCAGCTACGCGTCTCCCACACACGGATAGCCGGATCAAGGCCGCGCGGCGGCCTTCAGCAACTGCGCGGCCACCTGGTCGAACGGGGCGATGTCCTGCAGTGCGCGGCACATCGCCACCGCACCTTCCACACTGGCAATCACCAGACTGGCCAGCCCACCCGCGGCGGCCGGATCGTGTCCGTCGGCGACGAACGCTGCGGCCAGATGGCCGTGCCAGCGCATGAACACTTCAGCAGCTGCCGCACGGGGCTGGCTCGGCACGGCCTCCACCGGCTCCTCAACCGCAGCGGCCAACACCGGGCAGCCAGCGCGGAACCCGGAGCGCAGCAGGCGCTCGCGCCACATCGTCAGGAACTGCTGCAGGCCCTGCACTGCCCCGCCCTTCAGCAGCTCCACCAGCAACGCTTCGACCTTGTCGCCGGCCATATGGGTGGCGCGCGCCAACAGCTCCTGCTTGCCGCCGGGAAAGTGGTGATAGGTGGAGCCAAGCGGTGCCTCGGCCAGCTTAGTGACCTCACGGATGCTGGTGGCATTGAGACCCACGCGCGCCAGCATCTGTGCCGCAGCATCAATCACGCGTTGTGGCGCATCAGAGGGACGCGGGCTCACGGCAGGCTCCTTGCCAGGACAGTCGTCATAGATTAGCGTACCGACGATTCTATAACAGTCGTCATAACCATGAATCTCTGGTTCCGCCTGCTCCACCTGCTGCTGTGCAGCCTGTTCCGGCCCAAGCTGGAGGCCCCGTTCGGGGTCTCGCGTCTGCAGTTCCGGGTACTGCCCAATGATCTGGACAGCAACCTGCACATGACCAACGGCCGCTACTGGAACATCTTCGACCTGGGCCGGCTGGACCTGATCCTGCGCATGGGCCTGGGCCGGGTGGCGCTGCGCGAGAAGTGGGCACCGATCGTCGGCGCCGGCACCATCCAGTTCCGCCGCGAGCTGAAGCCGTTCCAGCGCTTCACCCTGGAAACGCGGCTGGTGGGCTGGGTCGGCTCGCGCGGCATCATGGAGCAGCGCGTGCTGATCGGGGCCGAGCAGAAGATCGCCACGCGCGCGCTGCTGGTCACCGGCATCTACGACCGCCGCGCGCGGCAGTTCCTGGGCATGCCGAAGATGATGGAAGCGATCGGCGTGGTCGCCCCGCCGTCGCCGCCGCTCAGTGCAGCCGCCGAGGCGCTGCTGGCTGCCGATGCGGCGTTGAAACAGGACGACGCCTGAGGCGCATCAGCCTACCTTCGGCATGTTCTTGGTCACGCAATGGATGCCGCCACCACCACCCGCGATGGCATCGATATCCACCTGCTCGATCACGCGGCCGGGATACATGTCTTCCAGTAGTTCGCGGCAGAATCCATCGGCTTCGTCGTCACCGAACTGCGGCGCGACCACCGCGCCATTGATCGGCAGGTAGTTGATGTAGCCCATCGCCAGATCATTGTTGTCGCGGGTATGCACGTTGTCGCGCCCGTCCAGCGGCGGCGGCAGCGTATGCACCTGCAGGCGACGGCCATCGGCATCGGTGGCCCCGCGCAGAATCCGCAGATGCTCGCGGGTCAGATCGTAATCGTAGGACTCCGGATCGTTGTCCAGATTGGCGATCACCACGCCCGGGCGTACGAAGCGCGCATAGAAATCCACGTGCGCATCGGTGATGTCCTTGCCGGCGATACCGGGCAGCCAGATCACCTTGCGCACACCCAGGTGATGTTTCAGCTCGGCCTCGATATCCGCGCGCGACCAGTCCGGATTGCGGTTGCGGTTGACCCAGCAGCTTTCGGTGAGGATGGCCGTGCCGTGGCCGTCGACTTCGATGCCTCCGCCCTCGCCCACCAGATCGCTTTCCAGCAGCGTCGCACCGGTCACCTGCGCCAGCCACGGCGCCAGCGCGCCATCGTTGCGCGCGCTCTGCTTGCCACCCCAGCCGTTGAAGTTGAAGTCGACCAGGCCCAGGCCGCCCTTGTCATTGGTGACGAAGCAACCACCGTAATCGCGCACCCAGATGTCATCCAAGGGCACGTCCAGGAACTCGATGTTGTCACGGCCACAGCGATCCTGCGCCTGCTTCAACTGCGCCGGACGGCACAGCACGCTGATCGGCTGGTGGCGCGCGATGGTACGGGCCAACCGCGCCACGGCGGTGTTCACCGCATCGGCTTGCGCGCCCCACACCCGCGGCTGCGCGGCGAAGGCAAGGAACACGCGTTCCTGTGGGCCGTGCTCGTCCGGCATGCGCCAAGTCCCCGCACCTGGCCCTGCTGCAGCCACGCGACCCGGCAGCCCGGCCAGGCCCAGAGCAGCCAGGCCGCCAAGGCCGGCGGCGCCCGCCAGCTGGGTGAGGAAGTGACGACGGTTGCTCATGACAGGCTCCATGGCCGGTGTGGGATGGGCGCTATGCTGCGCTTGCCGACACATAAGAACAAACGATAGATTCAGGCATCAATTGAACAGTTTTACTTATTTGAAATGCTCAAGCACTGGCCACCACTGAACGCCCTGCGGGGTTTCGAGGCCGCCGCCCGGCTCGGCAGTTTCCACCGTGCGGCAGAGGAACTGCACCTGACCCAGTCGGCCATCAGCCAGCAGATCCGGGGACTGGAGGCGTCGCTGCAGCAGCCGCTGTTCTTCCGGCAGGGCCGCAGTGTCACCCTCACCGACGCCGGCATCGACCTGCTGGAAACAACGCAGGCGCTGCTGCGGCAGCTGGCCAGCGGCATCCGCCGGCTCGATCAGTACCGCAAGCCCAATCAACTGATCGTCAACACCAGCCCGGCCTTCGCCCGACACTGGCTGGTGCCACGCCTGGCCGGGTTCCACCGCCTGCACCCCGACGCCGATCTGTGGTTGCTGACCAGCGAGGAAGCGCCGGACATGACCACGCAGACGCTGGACGTAGCGGTACGTGATGACCTCGACTCACAGGCGCAGTGCCAGCATCGCGTGCTGCTGCAGGATCGTCTCTATCCAGCCTGCCATCCGGCCCTGCTCGCCACACCGGCGCACGAACGCCTCACCCTGCATGGCGAGCGCGAGATGGACTGGAGCCAATGGCAGGTACAGGGTGGCGCCGATGTCGGCCAGCGCCGCGAGGGAATGAATTTCTCCGAGCCTGGGCAACTATTGGATGCCGCGTGCCAAGGGCTGGGTATCGCCTTGGTCAGCGAGCTGCTGGCAGCCCGAGCCTGCGAACAAGGCCTGCTGCAACCATTGGATGATGCACGCGTGCGCGGCCCACGCTGGAGTTGGCTGGTACATGAGGAGAGTGCAGCCGATCCGCTGGTGATCAGTTTCTGCGAGTGGTTGTTGGCAAGCCTGCCCGGCGGAGCTACTTCTGCTGCAGCGCGCGCTTGACCGCCGCCTCGGCCAACGGCGCCATCACCGCATAGCCCTTCGCCGTAGGATGCACGCCGTCCTCCGCCAACTGCGGGTCCAGTCCGCCGATCGCATTGGCCATCGGCGTGTAGTAGTCCAGATAGACCAGCTGCTGTGCATCGGCATAGCGCTTCAACGCCGTGTTCAATGCACGCACCTTGGGCGCAGGTGCTGTGCCCGGCAGCCACGGGTAATCGCTGACCGGCAGCACTGATGCCAGCACCACGGCGATGCCATGTGCACGGGCCAGGTCCACCACCGCGTGCAGGTTGTCTTCGATCATCGCCTGCGTGGATGGTCCGGTGTTGCCTGCAATGTCGTTGGTGCCGGCGAGGATCACCACCACCTGTGGTTTCAGTGCCAGCACGTCCTGCGGGAAACGCACCAGCATCTGCGCCGTGGTCTGGCCGCTGATGCCGCGGTTGAGCCAGCCCTTGCCGGGGAAGAAACCGGCACTGCCCTCCCTTCCCCAGCCTTCGGTGATGGAGTCGCCGAAGAACACCACGCGCGGCTGGCCCGGCGCCGCCGCAGGCAGTTGCGCGTTGGCATCACGATAGCGTTGCAGCTCCGGCCAATCGGCCAGGCGCTGCTGCATGAAGCGCACTTCGTCGGGACGAAGCTGGTCAATGGGCGTCTGCAGCAGCGGATTGACCGCACTCGTTTCAGCGTCTACGGCCGCAGTCAAGGCGATCCCAAGGACCATGGCGGCAACGCTGGCAAGCACAACAGGAATACGCATGGAGCTCTCCCAAGACACGGGCCCCCAGTCTAGCGCCCTGCCCTGCGCTCAGCGTGCAGCCGTACGCGCCGCCACACCCGTGACTTTCGCCGGCATCCACATGCCCGGCGTCCAGCCGCTGGCGGCCAGGATCGCCTTCGGGTTGTCCTGCTGGATCAGCGCGCGCACCGCGCCCCGCTTGTCCTTGGCCTGCAGGTAATAGGCCTTGGCGATGCGGTAGCCCACCCAGTAACCCAGGTCATAGGGCTCCTGCGAGCCCGGCTTGTAGTTGTACAGCCACGGCGACAGATCGGTGCTGTCCAGATCCAGCGCGAACGCGCTTTCGATATGCACTTCCCGGCCGCGCGTCCACGCCGCGTGGCGCCCATTGCCGACGTTGCCGGAAATCAGTTCGGTGATGAACTCGGCGATGCCTTCGCCCAGCGACACGCGCAGCACGGTCGCGCGCGGATCTCCCGGTTCGAAGTCGCTCAGGCCGGTCTGCTGGATGTGCACGTACTCGTGTGCGATCACGTGCACGAAGCGGTCCTGCACATTGGGATTCATGAAGTCGGCCGCGCACAGCGCTTCCAGGCCGATGATCACCCCACTCTTCGAGGTCAGCCCCACAGGCCGGCCACGGCCCACTGCGATGGTCACCGGCGGGAACCGGGTCTGCGGGTAGATCGCCTGCAGGTTGGCGAACACCTGTACCAGGCGCTGCTTGACCGCCGGCAGCTCGGCCAGGCAGCTTCGCCCCTGCGCATACAGCTCGGGCTGGCTGGCAATGGACTCGGCCATCCGTTCGGGAGTGACCCGACGCGCCTTGGCCAGCTCGGCCAGGCCCGTCGAACCTTCGGCCATGTATCCACGCAGCTGCGCAATGCTGGGCTTACCGCCGGCACTATCGTAAAGCGCATAGAAACGACTGACATCCTCGGTGAGGATCTGCGGCCCCGCCGGAACTGCCGCCGTGGCCACGCCCATCGCCCCGGCACAGGCCAGGGCCAACAGGCCGCGCAGTATCATGGACATCGCTCCGTCCTTGGTGGAGTGCATGCGAAGCGCGCAATCTATCACTCCGCACGGCCAACCGCAGCAGGCGGATGCGGGCACCCCGGCGCTGTGCCAGACTCGCTTTGGCACCTGCCACGGAAGATGGAGCACCGCACGATGATGATCGTTCCCGCGTACTGGGCCGAAGCCCGCCTGCAGGCTCGTTTCCGCGGCCGGCCGGTGGTCGTGCGCCGCTTCGGCTGGTCCGATGAGGGCCCTGCCGAGGCCCAGGGACATGCCGACCGCCGCGCCAATGAAGCCCTCAATGCCATCCTCGCCGGGCAGGTGCTGCCGCGTCGCGAAGTGCGCAGCAACTACGGCGTGGAGGGCGTGCCGATCCGCGAGCAGATCGTGCTGCGCGACGGCGACGTCATCATCACCCGCAACAGCTATGGCGCACTGTGCCTCAACAGCCCGGACGTACTGTTCGCCGACATCGACCATGCGCAGCCGCCAGCCGGCTGCGTGATGCCGGCCATCGTTGCGGCGGTCGTGCTGCTTGCCGGCGCCGTCACCGGCACGCTGCTGTGGCATTGGCTGGTGGGACTGGTGCTGGGCGTGGCCGCGGTGGTTCTGGTCAATGCGGCATTGCTGATGCGCCGCAGGCAGCGCCTGGCCGCTGCCGGCGGTGCTGAAGGGCTTGCGCTGAAGCGCGTGAAAGCCTTCAGCGAACAACACCCCGACTGGCATCTGCGCGCCTACCGGACGCCTGCGGGACTGCGCGTACTGGCGATGCATGCCACGTTCTCCCCGGAGGACGAGCAGCTGCAGGCATTCTTCAAGGCACTGGGCACCGATACCCTGTACGCGCGCATGTGCCGGCTGCAGCATTGCTTCCGTGCGCGACTGACACCGAAGCCGTGGCGCGTCGGCCTGAAGTACCGCATCCGCCCGCCAGTGGCCGCGTGGTCATCCGAACAGGCCAACAATCCGGATCGACTGGCCTGGATTGCCGAGTACGAAAAAAAGAGCGCCGGCTTCGCAGCCTGCGCTTATCTACGCAGTTTCGGCGATACCACCCGGGTGCATGCCAAGGCCGAGCACGTGCGCGACCTGCATGACCGGATGTCGCACGCGCAGGACCGCCTACCGCTGGCGTGAGGGCGGGTGCTCAGTCAGCGCTCTGCACGAACGGCTGCCCTGCCAAGGTAGTGCCCAGCCGCACCGTGATCTGTTGACCGTCCTTTTCGAAGGTCGTCGCACACTGCTTTCCGTCCTTCTGGCATCCGACTTCCGGAAAGCCCTCCAGCGACTCCGGCGCGCCCTGCGCGGGCTTCGCCTGCCAGCCTGCGGCGTCCAGCAGGCGCTTGGCCTTGGCATAGGGCATGCCGGCGACGATGCCCAATTGCGTCAGCTCAGCAGGAAACGACTGAGCATATGCCGTTGAAACCAGGGCCAACGACAACGTTGCAGCAAGGAGAATGGCTTTCATTGCACCGACCTGGAACGAGCGATCAGGTTCAGCCTAGACCATTTGCGTGGCGTGCGAATGTGCCGGTAACACGTCGTTACCGAGTCTCCACAGTTGATTGCAAAGCACGTGCATCTGTTTACATGCGAACAGCAGCCGAGCATGGGCTCGGCTCTACATGATGCAGGAAGGCCGCCCTGAGGCGGCCCTCTGCAACGCAGTCGCGCAAGCTCGACTCTACTTTGCGTTCTTCACGTAAGTGTCGAACCAGTTGAGCATTTCCGCCACCAGCTGTTCGTTCGATTCCAGCGCGGTATACCAGTGCGGTTCGTTCGGCAGCATCACCAGGCGGGTGGTGCCGCCGTTGCCGCGGATCGCCTGGTACAGCTTGCGCGACTGGAATGGCTCGGTGCCCGGGTTGGCATCGTCCTCACCGTGAACCAGCAGCAGCGGCAGCTTGATCTTGTCGGCATAGAAGAACGGCGAGGCCTTCAGGTACACGTCCTGCGCCTGCCATACCGAGCGACGCTCGTTCTGGAAGCCGAACGGGGTAAAGGTCTTGTTGTACGAACCGCTGGTCGCCACCCCGGCCTTGAACAGGTTGGTGTGGGCGATCAGGTTGGCGGTCATCAGGCCACCGTGGCTGTGACCGGTCACGCCGATGCGGTTGCGGTCGACCACGCCCATGTCCACGGCCTTGTCCACCGCCGCCTTGGCGTCGGCTTCCAGCTGCTCCAGGTAGGTGTCGTAGGCGTTCTTCGGGTCACCCACGATCGGGAACGAGGCATTGTCGATGATCGCGTAGCCGGCCAGCAGCATCAGACGGTACGGCTGCAGCCGGGTGAAGGTCTGCTGCGAACCGGACACCTGGCCGGCCTGCGCGGCATTGGCGAAGTCGGCCGGGTACGCGTACAGGATCGCCGGCACGCGCTGGCCCTCCTTGTAGCCCGGCGGCGTGTACAGAGTGAACGACAGGTCCACGCCGTCGGCGCGCTTATAGGTCACCAGCTGCTTCTTGATCTGGCGCACTTCCGGGGTCGGGTCGACCAGTTTGGTCAGCGCGGTCGTGGTGGAGGCGAACTGCGCCTCGCCGGCCTTCGCATCGGCCACTGCCTCACCCTGCTGGCGGATGAAGGCGTTCGGCGGATCGATCACCGACTGGTGCCAGGTCAGGTAGCGCCCCGGCGTGTTGCTGAAGCCGAGGAACTGCTCGTAGGCATCGGCACTGCTGCGGAACAGGCGCTCGCTCTTCAGCGTGCCCAGGTCCAGGCGGTCGAGGAACGGGCGGTCACCCTGCGGTGAGGCGCCACGGCCGCTGAGGAACACGTGGTTGCCATCCTGGCGTACGACCTGCGCGCCATTCGGCAGGCGGGTGAAGACCAGGTTGCCGGGATTGCCGTACAGCTCATCGCTGGACATGTCCCACAGCAGCCGGCCTTCCTTCTTCGGCTGGTCCACATCGACGATGCGGGTCTGCATCCAGTGACGGTTCTCGTCGTTCTCGTACTGGAAGGCTACGGCCGGATCGGCGGTCCACGCAAAGCCCTCGAATCGCTGCGCGGTACGGGTGATCTCGGTCGGCTTGCCGTTGAACGGGGCCTTCAGCATCAGCACGCGGTCACGGTGCGGCACGCTGACTTTCCAGTCGCCCTTGTCCAGCGCTTCGGCATAGACCAGGGTGGCCGGATCGGTGGCACGCCAGTCGAAACCGCGCGGGCCTTCCGGTACGCCGTGCACCGGCACGCGATCCGCCAGCGGCAGGCTGGCGATCGGCGTGCTGCGGCCATTGCTCACGTCCAGTACGGCCACGTCATTGGCGAAGCGCTGGTAGGTCACCGCATGCGAGTACGGTGCCTTGATCGATTCGGTCAGCACGTGCACGCCATCGGGCGCGGCGCTGACCTCGTTGAACAGTGCAGGCTGCCCGACCGGGCGCACGCTGTTGGCGGCGGTATCGACCACGGCCAGCTGCGACGCGCCGTAATAGGCGAACAGTTTCTCGTCATGCACGCTGGTCAGCGTGTCGCGGGCTTCGTAGGTGCTGCTCTCGCCACTGCTGCCCAGCGACTCCTGCGCATCCGGACCGGTCGGCACGCCACCGTTGGACGGCGCCGGACCCTGATTGGCCGGTACCAGCTTCACCAGCAGATTCTGGCTGCCGCCCAGCCATTGCACGGTGTAGCCGAAGATCGGGTTCAGCTGCACGTTCGGCACCTGCTTCACCTGGCCGGTGGCCGCATCGCCGACCCACAGCTGCACGCTGGTATCGACCGCATTCTGGAAGGCGAAATGGCTGCCGTCGGCCGACCACAGCGCGCCGGTGGCGCAGCCCTGTGGCAGGTTGACCTTGGTTTCCTTGCCGCTGCCGATGTCGACCATGGTGAAGTCGGCCACGCAGGCCGGAATACCGTAGCCGCCGGGAGTGTCATGGCGACTGCGGTTCTTCGGCTCCAGGCGTACACCGGCCAGCTTCAGGTACGGCTGGGCCACGCGGCTGATCGACGGGTAGGTCTGCGCGGTGGTCAGCAGCAGGCGCTGGCCGCCCGGGGCCACGTTCGGTGCCGGCGGCGGCGGTGCCTTCAGCACCTTGAGCAGGTGCTCCGGCGGCTTCGCGTAATCGGCAAGCGCCGGGCCAGCGGCCAGCAGGCCGACGGTGGCAACGGCAACGGCCGCTGCCAGAGAGGTTCGACGGATCAGCATCCTTATCCCCTGGGGTGTGAATGGGTACCCGGAATCGGGCATGGCCCCGAATCTAGCACCGCAGGGGTTGTCGTGAATGGGCCGGAAGGGCTAGTGGCCGGATGGGGCAAAGTGCAGCTCCGGCAGGTGCCGGGGAGCTGCCGGCACCTGCCAGGCATGGCCTGGCACTACTGCTGGGCGTGCAGGTCCCAGGCGGTGAGATAGTCCGGGTCGACCACGATCATGCCGCTGTTGCTCATCCGGTACTCTCCCGGCTGGGCCGGCAGGTACTGGTCGAGCATCGGCGGCAGATAACGCTCGTGGCCATCGTTCTCGTCGGCCAGCACCACGCCTTCATCGGCACTGATGCGCAGCACCGTTCCCGCGTACTGCTCCAGTCCCTGCACCTGGCCGTCGCCGCCGTAGCGGGTCACCCCGACCAGCACCAGTTTTCCGATCATTTCCTCGACCTTGGCATCGTCCAGGGCCGGCAGCATTCGTTCGTATTGGTCGCTCATCGGTGCACCTCCAAAGCCTGCAGGATCATCATGGACAAGCCAGCCTCCGCGCTGCGAAGGCCATCGGGCAACGCAGGGGACAATCTGGCGGGCGTATGCCTGTATTGCAGGGCCGGCAAGAGCATGCCGGGACCGCATCGGGTGAACAGTGGCAGATGCTGTGGGTGGCGGCCATCCGTGCCGGCAAAGTGGCCGTATCAGACCAGGGTCAACACCACGCGTTGCATTGCATGCAGGGTAAAGCGTGACAGCTGCGCAGTTGTTGCATGACGGCCTCCTGTTGAAGGTCACACGCGAAGTTGATGCTCCATGGACCCGATGCTGACATCGCGCGCGGAATGGTCAAGTGAAGAATGCGCACCCGTTCACCTTTTGTAACGCATTCGGGTGCCTCGATTACGCTTAACCTCTGCTTCATCCGGCTGGCCCTAGGGTCAGCCTTCAATCTGCAAGGAACGCACATGCCCCGGTACGCATTCATACGGCCGTGGACGCTCGCACTTTCAGCGGCCACGCTCTGCGCCTGCGCACATGCCGCCGACCGCACGCCGACTTCTCAAGGAACCGACACCATGGCCCCCGCCGTATCCGAGACCACTTCGCCCTCCCCGCTCAATGCCGAGCAGTTGCTGCTGCGCCTGTTGGACCTGATCAAGGCCACGACCTCCACCCGCGAGCTCACCGCCGAGCGCCTGTCCGCGGCAATGCAGGCGCCGGCGCAGGTCTTCGGCCCCGGCCACTTCGGCTATGGCGGCACGCTGACACCGGAATGGGGCTATGGACTGGAAGTGCAGCGGGCCGGCACTGCCGACGCGCGGCTGGACCTGAACTTCATGGACACCAGCAGCGATCGCAAGGCCTCGGCTGCGGCGATCTGCCAGGTCGACTTCAACCACTTCGCTTCGGCACTGGATGCCGCCGGCTTCAAGCGCGAGACGGTGCGCGGCGAACACGGCCGGGTGATCTACGACCGCTTCGATCGACTGCAGCTGAGCATCAAGGTCGACACCATGCCGGAGAACCCCCACGCCCTCGGCGACGCCACGCATGCTTGCGTGCGTCTTGTCACCGTGCAGTAAGGGGAGCCATCAATGACAATCCTTTCCGCAGAAACGGAACGCCTGCTGGGCGAATTCGCCGGCAAGACCGACGTCACCAGCGACCAGGTCGACAATCTGCGCAGCGTCATCGCGGGCTCGCCCGTACTGGCAAAGCAGGTGGACGCCGCCATCGCGGCAGGCTATCTGGAACGCTTCGAACTGTTGCCCGCCACAAGCAATGCGGGTGGTACCTACGAGACCGGCACGAAATCCATCAACCTGCCCGCCAGCAGCTTGTCGACCCCGGCTGCGCCGGACAGGTTCGACGCGGCCGAGGTCACCTTTGTGCTCGGTCACGAGATCCAGCATGGCTTCAACGATGCTGATGTCGAGCGCGCCTACGTGCAGTTCGATGCCGACGTGGAGCAGATCGCAGGCCGTACCACCAGCCATGATTACACCGAGGCGATCGGCACCCTGCTCGCGGCCAACCGCCGCGATGAGGCCTCTTCGAACATCGCAGGCTGGAATGCGCTGGTCAGCCAGGTACGTGCCAGCAACCCGGACGCTACCCTGCGCGACCTGTATGAAGCCAGCACCCGCTCGACAGACGTCATCCAGTCGCGACCCGGCCCGCCGATCACCTATGCACCGCACCCGGAGCTGACCCTCAATGCGGACCTGACCATCTCCCCCACCGCAGCCAACATCGAGGGAATGGCCAGGCACTATTACGATCAGGGCGTCAGCACCGGCCTGGGCCATCATGGGAATTCGGACTACCAGAATTTCTACGGTGTCCAGGCGATCGAACTGGCCAGCGGATACGAGGCCGCGAATCCAGCGCCCGACGGCGTCAGCCGGATGGAAGTGAACATGAAGAAGCTGGGCCTGGACGAGCGCCTGCTGGAGCAGAACGGGCTCAACCTCGGTGAGGGTTCGCCCCCGCGCCAGCCTTACTTCGATACCAGTACCTCGCCGTCGACGCTGCATTACTTCGACCACACTGAGGGCACGCATACGCATGTGCCGATCACCACACAGCATGCGGTGGAGGGCGATGGCGTACCGGCGCTGCTTGCGGAAGGGCGTGACCGCTCCCTGCACGAACAGATCCGCGGCAAGGTAGCGGAGCTGGATGCTGCCAATGGGCGTAGCTTCGATGCGTCCAGCGAGCGCCTGAGCGCCAGCCTGCTGGTGCTGGCCCGCGAGAACGGGCTGGACCGGGTGGACCACGTGGTATTGAGCAGGCAGGGCGGCGATGCGGGCGCAGCGCAGAACATCTTCGTGGTGAAGGGGCCGCTGGATGATCCGGCCTCGCTGCGCGCCTCCTCGCCCACTGCCGAGGCCGCACAACGCCCCGTGCAGGAAAGCCTGGACACGCTGGCCGTGGTCAACCGGCAGGCCGATCAGGCATCGCAGGAACAGGCTCGCGTGCAGGAGCAGCAGCGCGGCGCGCTGACGCACTGACGGGGAACGGCATGGAGCCGCCGGGACGCACCCGGCGCTCCCCACGCTAGAATGCGCACATGCGCACCGTACATGCCCTCCGCTACATCACCCCCTTGCGGGAAGGTGGCTCCCTGCCGGCCGTGGTCGAGACCGACGACGACGGCATGGCCGTGCTGAAGTTCCGAGGCGCCGGCCAGGGCCCGAAGGCACTGATCGCCGAGCTGATCGCTGGTGAAATGGCGCGCACGCTGGGCTTGCCGATTCCGGAAATCCTGTTCGTGGAGCTGGACCGCGAGTTCGCCCGCACCGAGCCGGACCCGGAGATCCAGGAACTGATCCGCGCCAGCGAAGGTTTGAACCTGGGCCTGGACTACCTGCCCGGTGCGATCAACTACGACCCGGCGGCGATGCCGGTGGATGCCGACCTGGCCTCGCGCATCGTCTGGTTCGATGCGTTCACCAGCAATGTCGATCGCACCACGCGCAATCCCAACCTGATGGTGTGGCATCGAAAGCTGTACCTGATCGACCACGGTGCGGCCATGTACTTCCATCACGACTGGGCCAATGCTGGCGATGCCTGCGAAAAGCCGTTCGTGCTGATCCGCGACCACGTACTGCTGTCGTTCGCCAACCGCATCGCCGAGGTGGACGCCGAACTGGCCGCACGCCTGACCGATGCCGAGATCGAGCGCATCGTCGGCCTGGTGCCGGACAGCTGGCTGGTGAATGAGCCCGCGTTCGACAGCCCGCAGGCGTACCGCCAGGGCTACATCAGTTATCTCAAGCACCGCCTGAAAGTGCGTGCGGTGTTCGTGCAGGAGGCCATCCGTGCCCACGCTGCACACGTATGACTACGCCGTCATCCGCGTGGTACCGCGGGTGGAGCGCGAGGAATTCATCAACGTCGGGGTGATCGTCTCCTGTCCAGGCGCGCGTCATCTGGAGGCGGCCATCGAGATCGATCCGGCACGCCTGCACGTGTTCGCCCCAGCGCTGGACCAGGAGGCGCTGCAGCCGTGGCTGGATGCGATAGTGGCCATCTGCCGCGGCGATGCCAGCGCCGGGCCGATTGCACAGCTGCCAGCGCGTGCGCGCTTCCATTTCCTCACCGCCAAGCGCAGCTCGGTGGTGCAGATGTCGAGCACGCATGTGGGCCGCACGGCCGACCCGGCGGGTGTAGTGGAACATCTGATGACGAAGATGGTGCGGGTGCCGGAATGACCGGCACCTGCCGCGGTCACAGCGGCACTCTACGCGCGATGTAGTTGACCACGTTGCCGATCGCATCCGGATCGACATTGGCCAGGCCAACGATCACATAGCCCTGTGCGGGCAGCACCACGATGGCGCTGTTGGAGCCGGGCGCACCGCCTTCGTGGCCGTACTGATGTTCCCTGCCCTCGCCCTGCACCACAAAGCCATAGCCATACCAGCCCTTGTGATTCTGCGCCGTGGTGGCATGCTGCAGCAATGCAGGTGAGACCAGCCTTCCACTGCGCAATGCCTCGGCGAATTTCACCATGTCGGCCACCGTGCTGTAACCACCACCGGCCGACATGCCACGCCAGGGCAACGACTTCGTTTCACGGATCCATTGCCCATTCTTCTTCGTGTAGGCGACGGCACGCTGCGGGACGTTCACTGTTTCCGGCTCGAAGCCGGTGCCGGTCATGCCTGCCGGGCGCAGGATGTGTTGCTCCACATAGGCGTAGTACGACTGCCCGGAGACGGCCTCGATGATCCGCCCAAGCACGATAAAGCCATAGTTCGAGTAGCTGTCCTGGCTGCCTGGCGTGAACTGCGGCGAATCCTTGGCAAAGCGCTGCACGTAGTCGTCCAGCGTCCTCAGCGAAGCCGAGTAGCTTTCAAAATCATCGCCGAAGAAATCACCGAGGCCGCTGGTGTGGGTCAGCAGCTGGCGCACGGTCACGGTGCCGGCAACGGCCTTGTTCGGATAGTCCGGCAGATGCTTGCCGATGGTGTCGTCCAGCCCAAGCCTGCCATCCTGCACCAACTGCAGGATGGCCACCGAGGTGAACATCTTGTTGGAGGAGGCTAGGCGGAACTGCGTATCCACGCCCACTGGAATGCCCGCGGCGCGATCGGCATCGCCACCGCGCCAGTCCAGCAGCACATTGCCGTTCTGTGCCACCTGCAACGCACCCGACAGCGCGTCCTGGGCCCGCAGCGCCTCCAGTTTGGCTGTGGCATCGGCCATCAACGCAGGCAAAGCAACCCTCTCCGGCTTGAACTTGTCCGGCGTTTCAGTGCCTTCGATCTGGAACTGCTTCACATGCGCCGGGCTGGTCGCATCCATGACGGCCGTCACCCACATCGCGCGTTCGCTCAGCTGGCCCATTACCAGCAGCTTCGCCTGGCTGGGCGCGCTCTCGAGTGTTTCCAGCACGCGTAGTGGGCCGGTGCTCTCGCGGAACTCGAGATAGTCCCTGGGAGTGCTTCCCTCCCGCTTCGCATATCTGTCGGCGAATGCCTGCAACGCCTCGAGGCTGCCCGCATTGAAGGCCGCCAGCCAGTCGTCGATGGCATCCTGCGCACGTGGATGCGCATGCTCGGCAGATGTTGCGCCAACTGCCGGAAACGCCAAGGCGATCACCAGGACCCCGCAGGCCAGCGCATTGCAGAGAAACAGGCGTCCAACAGCCCTCATGGCAGTTCCTTTGCGGGGATCCCTGGACGCATCCTAGACGAAGGAACCACCCGCCGCATCCACGCTAGGGGCTCTGCCGCAACACCTCGACGGTGACGTTGAATGCCTCGATGCGATGCCATTCGCTCCGCTCGTGCGGCAGCGATTCCGCACCCATGCTGATCTGGTATCTCACCGAATCCGGACCTTCGCGCCAATAATAAGGTGCGCCGTTGCTCCAACCACAACAGACGTAGTGCAATGCAGGCAGGCCGAAGGTTGCATGCAGGAAGGCTTCGACCTTCGCTGCGTGGGCACCCGCAACGCGGTAGTGGGCTTCGATCGGCTTGATGTAGGAGGCATCGTCCTGGCTGCAACCCACGTATTCCAGGCCTTCTGTTTTCCGGCCCATTACCTGCAGAA
Source organism: Stenotrophomonas maltophilia R551-3 (assembly GCF_000020665.1). NCBI lineage: Bacteria > Pseudomonadati > Pseudomonadota > Gammaproteobacteria > Lysobacterales > Lysobacteraceae > Stenotrophomonas > Stenotrophomonas maltophilia. The sequence goes on from NC_011071.1 coordinate 2,869,705, forward strand.
AGTCCTGGCAGACCGTGTCAGGTCGGGCCAGGCCATCGGCACGACCGTGCGCTTCCCACTCCGCCAGCGCCTGCGCTGGAAGTTCGGCAGCCTGCAATCCGGAGCTGAACAGCAATGCAGGCAGCACCTGCAGCAGGAAGCGCGCGACACGTTGCGGCCATGGAAGCGACATGAGGATGCGATCCTTCGCAGTTGATGGGGACCATGCTAACCGACAGCCTCGCTATCGCCACGCCATGCTCTGTTCGTTGAAACGCGCCAGACAGAAGTCCAGGAAGCTGCGCAGCTTGGGGGTCAGCTGGCGGTCGCGCGGGTACACCAGGTTGATCCAGGTCGACACCGGCACATGGTCCGGCAGCACTTCCACCAGCTCACCACGCGCCAGCGCGGCGGCAAGCATTTCGTAGGGCTGCAGGATCAATCCCAGTCCGCCCACGGCCGCAGTCAGCAGCGGCTCGGCCTGGTTGACCATGAAACGGCTGGACACCGGTACGGTCAGCACGCTGCCGTCGGCATCGCGGAAGCTCCAGCGGGTACGGATGATCGAATGCGCGAAACCCAGGCACTCATGACGGCTCAGATCGGATGGGTGCGCGATGGCCGGACGCGATGCCAGGTAAGCCGGCGATGCGCACAGCACCAGCGGGTACGGCCCCAGCCGTCGCGCCACCAGCCCGCTGTCGGCCAGATCACCTGTACGGAACACCAGGTCGTAACCGTCTTCGACGATGTCCACCAGGCTGTTGGACAGGTTCAGATCGACCTGCACGTCCGGGTACTGCTGCATGTAGGCGACCACCGCCGGACCCAGTGCGTGCACACCGAAGGTGACCGGCGCGCTGATGCGCAGGCGCCCCATCGGCCGCCCGCGCGCCACCTCAGCCAACTGCTCGGCGCCCTCCACTTCTTCCAGGATCACCCGCGCCCGCGCCAGATAGGCCTGGCCGAAGTCGGTCAGGCTCTGCTTGCGCGTGGTGCGGTTGAGCAGGCGCACGCCCAGGTGCTGCTCCAGCGCCTGGATGTGCTTGCCGACCAGCTGCGGCGACAGGTCCAGTGCCTCGGCAGCGGCGGCGAAGGAGCCGACCTCGGCCACCTTGGCGAAGGTCCGCAGGGGAACGATCAGGTCCATTGCAAACAATTGTTTTTCAATGAAACGCCAGATTACCCCTTATTCTGGATGCAGACTACGCGCACAGTAGCGCTCACCCTTTCGCCGGCGCCCTCGCCGGCCCTTCCTCGGAGCCCCCCATGAGCCAGGTTGTCCGCATCCACGAATATGGCACTGCCGATGTACTGCGCATCGACGATATCGACGTTCCCGCCCCCGCCCCTGACGAAGTCCAGATCCGGGTGAAGGCGATCGGCCTGAACCGCGCCGAGGTGATGTTCCGTAACGGCGCCTACCTGCAGGAAGCGCAGTTCCCCAGCCGCCTGGGCTACGAAGCGGCCGGCGTGGTTGAAGCCGTCGGCAGTGCAGTGAGCGGATTCACTGCGGGCGATGCGGTCAGCGTAGTGCCGCCGCTGGATATCGCGCGCTGGGGCACCTACGGCGAACTGGCCAACGTGCCGGCACGACTGGTAGTCAAGCATCCGCAGGCACTGGACTTTGAAACGGCCGCCGCGGTGTGGATGCAGTACGTCACCGCCTGGGGGGCGCTGTTGGAGCAGGCGCACTTGTCCGCCGGGGATTTCGTCATCATCACCGCCGCCAGCAGCAGCGTCGGCCTGGCCGCCATCCAGATCGCCAATGCAGTCGGCGCCACGCCGATCGCTGTGACCCGTGGCCCGGGCAAGCGCCAGGCCCTGCTCGACGCCGGTGCCGCCCATGTCATCGCCACCCAGGAACAGGATCTGGTGGCCGAAGTGGCGCGCATCACCGGCGGCGCAGGTGCCCGCGTGGTGTTCGATCCGATCGGTGGTCCGCAGTTCGTACCGCTGACCGAAGCCATGGCGCGTGGCGGCATCCTGCTGGAATACGGCGCGCTGAGCAGTGAACCCACCCCGTTCCCGTTGTTCAACGTGCTGGGCAAGTCACTGACGCTGAAGGGTTACCTGTACTCGGAAATCGTCTCCGACGATGCCGCGCTGGCACGTGCCAAGGCCTTCATCGTCAACGGCCTGGACCAGGGCACGCTGGCGCCAAAGATCGCCAAGGTATTCCCGTTCACGCAGATCCAGGACGCACACCGTTACCTGGAATCGAACGAGCAGATCGGCAAGGTGGTAGTGACGGTGTGATCCAGCGTCATGCAACGGGGGCGGCCCACCGCCCCCCTTGCGGTTACCTCGGCAACGCAAACGCCATCACGTAATCGCCGTTCGGGGTTTCCATGAAATGGTGGCCGCCGGCCATGATCACCACGTACTGGCGCCCGCCCTGCTCGTACACCATCGGGTTCGCCTGGCCACCGGCAGGCAGCTTGGCGTGCCACAGTTCCTTGCCGGTCTTCAGGTCGATGGCACGCAGCAGATCATCGGTGGCGGCGGCGATGAAGATCAAGCCGCTGGCGGTCACCACCGAGCCGCCATTGTTCGGCGTGCCGATCTCGATCGGCAGGCCGGAGCGGATGCCGAAGGGTCCATTGCCACGTGCACTGCCGAACGGGCGGTCCCACAGCAGTTTGCCGGTGCGCAGGTCGATGGCACGGATGCCACCATAGGGCGGCTGCTTGCACAGCAGACCGGTGAACGGCAGGCGCCAACCGGCATTGACCTGGATGGCATAGGGCGTGCCCACCTGTGGGTCGCCCGCGCCCTCAGCGCCGCCCTTGTCGAACCGGATCTTTTCGCGCGGCAGCCAACCCAGGCGATCGGCCTCGGCACGCGGCACCAGCCGGTTGTAGTTGGGCATGTCGTTGTAGTTGGCCACGATCACGCCACGACGCGTATCGATGGACACGCTGCCCCAGTCCGAGCCGCCGTTGTAGCCGGGGTACTCGATGGAATGGCGGTCACTGCTCGGCGGCGTGTAGAAACCTTCGTAGTAGGCCTTGCGGAACTGGATGCGGCAGACCAGCTGGTCGATCGGGGTGATGCCCCACATGTCGCGCTCGGTCAGCTCATGCTCGCGGCGCAACGTGTGATACAGCGAGAACAGTTGCGTGGGCGAGCGCTGCTCGGGCTCAACACCACCGATGGGCACCTTGCGCTCTTCGGCCGCGGTCAGAAGCTGGCCGTTGCGGCGGTCGAGGATGTAGATGTCGCCCTGCTTGGTCGGCAACAGGATCGCCGGCACTTTGCCGGCAGCGGTCGGGTAATCGATCAGGCTGGCCTGCGAACCCAGGTCGTAATCCCACACGTCCTTGCGCACCGCCTGGAAATGCCAGGCCGGCTTGCCGGTGGCCACGTCGATCGCCACCAGCGAGGTCGAATAGCGGTTCTGGTTTTCGCTGCGTGAGCCACTCCAGTAGTCGCCCGCCGAGTTGCCCAGTGGCAGGTAGACCAGGCCCAGCGCCTCATCGCCGGTCGCGGTGGTCCACATGTTCGGCGTGCCACGCGTGTAAGTCTGCTCGCGCGGCGGCAGGCCGTTGCGCTCGGGCTGGTCCATGTCCCACGCCCAGCGCAGTTTGCCGGTGATCGCGTCGTAGGCCTGGATCACGCCCGAGGGCGCGTCGCGGCGCTGCCCATCCAACACCTGGTGACCGGTCACGATCACGCCTCGCACGATTGCCGGTGGCGAGTTGATCGACACGTAGCCAGGGGGCACTTCGCCCATGCCAAGGGTGATGTCGACCTGGCCGTTGTTGCCGAAGTTGGCGCACGGACGGCCGCTGTCTGCGTCCACCGCGATGATGCGGCCGTCCAGGGTGCCTTCGATGATGCGGGCCCAGCACGCGGGATGACTGCCCGGCGTAGCGCTGCGGGTGACGCTGGGCGGTGGTTCGGGCAGCGCCAGATCGGCCGCGACATCGGCCAGCGCCGCATCGGCCATCGTAGGCGCGCTCGGCTGCTCGTAGTAGCTCACGCCACGGCAGGCGGCGGTGTACGGGATCGAGGCGTCCTTCACCTTCGGATCGAACCGCCACAGTTCCTTGCCACTGGCAGCATCAAGCGCGATCAGACGGTTGCGCGCGGTGCACAGGTACAGGCGGTCGCCGACCTTCAGCGGCGTGGTTTCCGCGCCCCAGCGCTTCTTCGGCAGGTCACCGGTGCGGAACTGCCAGGCCGGCTGCAGCGTGGCCACATTGGCCGGGGTGATCTGCTGCAGGGGCGAATAGCGGGTGCCCGCATTGCTGCGGCCCCACGCGGGCCAGTCGCCCTCGGCGGGCTGGTCAGCCGGCTGCAGACCGGTGGTGTCGCGCGTAGGTTCCAGCCCGGCGCTGACTGCGCCTTCCGGGAACGGCAGGTGCCCGTCCACTTCACCATGCGGGGCGAAAGCCAGGCCAAACGCAGCCACGAACACCAGCATCAGCACACCGGCGACACTGCGCGACAGACGTTTTGAAACCGGCTCGCGCAGCGTCGGCGCCAGCAGCGCCAGCACGATGCCCAGCGCGGTCACCAGGCCCAGCCGTGGCACCCAGCGCCAGTAGTCGCTGCCCGATTCCCACCAGGTCCACAGCAACGTGCCCACGAACACCAGTGCGTACAGCAGTGCGCCACTGCGGCGGTTGCCGAACAGCAGGATGCCACTGACCAGCAGCCCCAGGCCGGCGATGGCGTAGTACGCCGAGCCACCGAGGCTGAGCAGCCACGCACCGAGCCCGCCGATGACCAGGCCGAGCACGACCAGCAGCAGCGACAGCACGGTGACCAGAGGATGGCGGGGCGGAGGCGCGGAAGCAGACTGCGGCGTGGCGGACATCGTCGATCTCCGGGGGCAGCATGCGCCGTTATCCCACCGCCGATGTGAAGCGCGCGCGTATGTGCAGGCATCGGATACGACGACGCCGGCACAGGGCCGGCGTCGTCGGGTACCTCAAGCGCGCGGCAGGATCACTCCTGTGCGGCGTCCTCGCTGCTGGCAGCAGCCGGGGCGCCGTCGGTCGCGGCCGGGGCGGCGACAGCCACCTCGTCCTCGTCCTCGTCGATCGAGGCATCCATGCGCTCCACCGCCTGCAGCTTCTCGTCCTTGGACAGGCGGATCAGGGTCACGCCCTGGGTGTTGCGGCCGACGCGGCTGATTTCCGAGCCACGCGTACGCACCAGGGTGCCACCATCGGAGATCAGCAGGACCTCGTCGCCCGAGCCCATCAGCACCGCGGCGACCAGCTTGCCGTTGCGCTCGGTGGTCTGGATGCCGATCACGCCCTGCGTGCCGCGGCCCTTGCGCGGGTAGTCCGGCAGCGGGGTCCGCTTGCCATAGCCGTTTTCGGTGGCGGTAAGGATGTACTGCACGCTGGCGTCATCGGCGCCGTCGATCACCGCATCGCCATTGGCCGCGGTTTCCTCGACACCGTTGTCGTCCTCGTTCTCGTCCTCGCTGCCACCGGCACTTTCGGCCACGATCAGGCTGACCACTTCCTCGCCGGCCGGCATCTTGATGCCGCGCACGCCGGTAGCGGTACGGCCCATCGAACGGACCTTGTCCTCACCGAAGCGCACGGTCTTGCCGTTGGAGGCGAACAGCAGGATGTCGCGCTCGCCGTCGGTCAGGCCGACGCCGACCAGGGCATCGCCCTCGTCGAGGTTGATCGCGATCTTGCCGCGCGCCAGACGGAAGGCGAACTCGCCCAGCGGGGTCTTCTTGACCGTACCGTTCTTCGTGGCGAAGAACACGAACTGGCCATCAGCGTACTCACGCACCGGCAGTACGGCCTGCACGCGTTCGCCCGGCTCCAGCGGAATCCAGTTGATGATCGGACGGCCGCGGGCATTCGAACCGGCTTCGGGCAGCTGGTAGACCGGCAACCAGAACACCTTGCCCGAACTGGTGAAGGTCAGCAGCGTGTCGTGCGTGTTGACCAGCCACAGCTGTTCGATGAAATCCTCTTCCTTGGTGGACGCTGCACTGCGGCCACGGCCACCCCGGCGCTGCGCGCGGTACACGCTCACCGGCTGGCGCTTGACGTAGCCGGCGTGGGAGACGGTGACCACCACGTCTTCCGGCGCGATCAGGTCGAGGATGTCCAGGTCTTCTTCGCTGTGGCGGATTTCGGTACGACGCTCGTCGCCGAACTCGGCCTTGACGCTGATCAGCTCTTCGCGGATCACCTGCAGCAGGCGATCGGGATCTTCCAGGATGTGGATCAGCCCGGCGATCACTTCCAGCAGCTGCTTGTATTCCTCGGTCAGGCGGTCCTGCTCCAGCCCGGTCAGGCGGTGCAGGCGCATTTCCAGGATCTGGGTGGCCTGGATCTCGGTCAGCTGGTAGCCGCCTTCGATCAGGCCCACACCCTTGGGCAGGTCATCCGGACGCGAGGCTTCGGCACCGGCAGCGCCCAGCATCGAACCGACCAGGCCCGGCTCCCACAGGCGCGCGAGCATGCGCTCACGGGCTTCGGCGGGGTTCGGCGAGGTCTTGATCAGTTCGATCATCTCGTCGATGTTGGCCAGCGCGACGGTCAGGCCTTCCAGCACGTGGGCACGGGCGCGCGCCTTGCGCAGCTCGAACACGGTGCGGCGGGTGACCACTTCGCGACGGTGGCGGACGAACGCCTCCAGCATCTGCTTGAGGTTCATCAACTGCGGGCGGCCATCGACCAACGCCACCATGTTGATGCCGAACACCGATTCCATCTGGGTCTGCTGGTACAGGTTGTTCAGCACAACCTCGGCAGATTCACCGCGCTTGATCTCGATGTAGATGCGCATGCCGTCCTTGTCGGACTCATCGCGCAGCTCGCTGATGCCTTCGATCTTCTTTTCCTTGACCAGCTCGGCGATCTTTTCGATCAGACGCGCCTTGTTCACCTGGTAAGGAATTTCAGTGACGATGATCGATTCGCGGCCGTTGTCGGCCACTTCGATGTCCGCTTTGGCACGGATGCGCACGCGGCCACGGCCGGTGCGGTAGCCGGCGATGATGCCGGCGGTGCCATTGATGATGCCGGCAGTCGGGAAGTCCGGGCCCGGGATGTACTCCATCAGGCCGTCGACATCGATTTCCGGGTTGTCGATCAGCGCGATGCAGGCGTTGATCGACTCGGTCAGGTTGTGCGGCGGGATGTTGGTGGCCATGCCCACCGCGATGCCGGCCGAACCGTTGACCAGCAGGTTCGGGAACCGGGTCGGCATGACCGTCGGCTCCAGTTCCTTCTCGTCGTAGTTGGGCTGGAAATCGACGGTTTCCTTGTCGATGTCCGCCATCAGCTCATGCGCAAGGCGCGACATGCGCGCCTCGGTGTATCGCATCGCCGCAGCGGAATCGCCGTCGACCGAACCGAAGTTACCCTGGCCATCGACCAGCATGTAACGCAGCGAGAACGGCTGCGCCAGGCGCACCAGCGTGTCGTACACCGACTGATCGCCATGCGGGTGGTACTTACCGATGACGTCACCGACGATACGCGCCGACTTGAAGTAGGGCTTGTTGCTGTGCGCGTTCAACTCGTTCATCGCGAACAGCACACGACGATGCACCGGCTTGAGGCCATCGCGCGCATCTGGCAGCGCGCGGCCCACGATCACGCTCATGGCGTAATCGAGGTAGCTCTTGCGCATCTCGTCTTCCAGGTTGACCTGGATGATTTCCTTGGCGGTTTCTGCCATTCGGGTTCCGTTGTCTGGTAGCGGTCCAGTCCGGCGCAGCCCTCTGCGGGAGGGGGTCGTGCCGGAACCTCGATTCAACCTGTGGATACTACCACAACAGGCCGTTCCCTGCCTCCATTTACGGGGATTTTACCGGCACAAATCAGGAACTTAGGGGGGCTGCCGGCCAGCGGCCGGCACTACCGGGGGCGGAGCTCACGCTGCCCCCTCCCCTGTGCCTCAACCGCCGAAGGCGGCGCGCATGTTCCCGGCGGTCGGGTTCAGGATCACGCCACGCTCGGTCACGATGGCGTCGATCAGCTCACCCGGGGTCACGTCGAATACCGGGTTCCAGGCGGCGATGCCCTCGGCCACGGTGCGGGTGCCGCCCACGCCGTACAGCTCGCCCGGGTCACGCTGCTCGATCTCGATCTGGCTGCCATCCACGGTCTCCATGTCCACCGTGGAGGACGGGGCCACGACCATGAACTTCACCCCATGGTGGCGGGCGGCGATGGCCAGCTGGTAGGTGCCGATCTTGTTGGCGGTATCGCCATTGGCGCAGATGCGGTCGGCGCCGACGATCACCCATTGCACCGCGCCGGTCTTCATCAGGTGCGAAGCCGCCGAGTCGGCGATCAGCGTGGCGTCGATGCCATCCTGTTGCAGCTCCCACACGGTCAGGCGCGCGCCCTGCAGCCACGGCCGGGTCTCGCCAGCGAACACGCGGGCGATGCGATGCTGGGCCATGCCGGCGCGGATCACGCCCAGGGCGGTACCGAAGCCAGCGGTAGCCAGCGAGCCGGTGTTGCAATGGGTCAGCACGCCACTGCCCGCTTCGATCAGGCCCGCACCGAGCGCGCCCATGTGGCGGTTGGCGGCCAGGTCTTCCTCGGCGATGGCCTGCGCCTCCGCCTCCAGCAGCGCCTTCCAATCGGCACCGGCGGCACTCAGGCAACGACGCATGCGCGCCAACGCCCAGGCCAGGTTCACCGCCGTCGGGCGCGAAGCATTGAGCCGCTGCAGCGCAGGTTCCAGCTGCTGCAGGGCATGCGCGCCATCGGCAGCCTGCACGTCCCGCGCAGCCAGCACCACACCCCAGGCAGCGGCAATGCCGATCGCCGGCGCGCCGCGCACGGTCAGCGCATGGATCGATGCAGCAACCTCGTCGCTGTCATGGCAGACCACGTGTTCAACCACGAACGGCAGCTTGCGCTGGTCGAGCAGTTGCAGGGCTTCGCCGGTCCACAGGATCGGGCGGATGTGGTCGTAACGGGCGTAGTCGATGTCGGAGGCAGTGTTCATGAGCCCATTGTAGGGCCAGGCCCCGCGTGGTTGGAGCCTGCCCGGACTCAATTCACCGAGAATTCGGCACGGCAGCCGCCGTCTACCCAGATCCCGTTGCGGCTCCAGCCCCAGGTGCTGCCCTCTTCGCACGGCGTGCTGGACAGCTGCTGGGTAACGACCGCTCCAACGGAGATGCTGGCACCGCAGAAGCGGCGCTTCTTCGACTTCGATTCGCAGGTCAGACGCCGCGGCACGTCGACGAAACGACCCTCGTCGTCGGCCACTTCGAAATCGCCCTGGCAGCCACGCGTGGTCCAGACTTCATTGCGCTTGTAGCCCCAACCCTGCCCTTCCCGGCACGGAAGCACCGACAGCTGGCGCAGCAGGCGTACCGGGGCGCCATCGAGCCGCACCGGGCAGCTCTGCGGGCGACCGTTGGACTCACAGCGCACAACCCGGCGCACGAGGCGCTTGCCCTGGGTGCTGGCCGGTGCTGCCGCCCCCTGCGCACGGCGTGCGCGGAATTCGGCACGGCAACCAAGGGTGACCCACACACCACTGCGGTCGGTCCCCCACTCACTGCCGCGGATGCAGCTGTTGCTGGACAGCTGGCGGACCAGGTCGATGCCGTTGCTGACATCGATATCGCAGTGCACCCAGGCCATGTCACGCGATTCGCAGGTCACCACTTCGCCGTCATAGCCGGCCTGCTGGGCCAACGCCGACGACGGTGCGAACACCCCCCATATCGCGAGGGAGTACACCGGTGCAGCGACGACCGCGAACCACTTGACCAAAGGCTTCCCCACGAGACTGGATGAACTGCCATGCCAGTGTGAGGCACGTGGGATGATGAGAGCATCATCCTGCTTGCTGAATCAAGCGCGAAATCCGTCGATTCCGTTCAGCCTGAAGATTTCAGAAAGACCCGAAAAACTCAGGCGCGGGCAAAATCGTAGGCAAGCACATCGGCGATGCGCGGTGTGCGGTTCATCGCCATCAGCAGGCGATCGATGCCCACTGCCACGCCGGCACAGGCCGGCATCGACGGCAGCGCTGCCAGCAGCGCCTCATCCAGCGCCGGCTGCACCTGCCCACGCTCGTGCCGACGCTGCAGATCACGCTGGAAGCGCACACGCTGCTCCTGCGCGTCGTTCAGTTCGTGATAGCCGTTGGCCAGCTCCACCGCCCCCAGGTACAGCTCGAAACGCTCGGCCAACGGCGGCGTGCCGGGGCGGATGCGCGCCAACGCGGCCTGGCTGGCCGGCCAGTCGTGGACCACGGTCATGACCGCGTCATCGAAGTGCGGTTGGATGTGGTGGGTCATCAGCAGGTCCAGCCAGTCGTCGCGGGTCAACCCGACCGGATCGATATGCACGTCGCCCAGTGCGGCACGCAGCGCGGCTTCATCGGCACCGAACGGATCCACGCCTACATGCTGCTGGAACAGCTCGCGATAACTCAACACGCGCAAGCGGGCGCTGCGCCCGACCAGCGCCAGCGCCAGCCCGACCAACTCGGCGGTTTCCTGCACCAGCCTATGGTGATCCCAGCCGACCCGGTACCACTCCAGCATGGTGAATTCCGGATTGTGGCGACCACCCGCTTCGCCATTGCGGAACACACGGCCCAGCTCATAGCAGTCGCCGACGCCCGCAGCGAGCAGGCGCTTGAGCGGATACTCCGGTGAGGTGCGCAACCAGCGGCGGCGGCCACCGGCATCGACATGCCCGGTGAAATCGGTGTGGAAGCTGTCGATGTTCGGCTCGGTGTTGCCGGCCACCGACAGGATCGGGGTTTCCACTTCCAGCACATCGCGCTCGGCGAAGAAGCGGCGCAGCAGCGCGTTCAGCGCGGCGCGCTGCTGCAGCGCGCGCAGCAGGGCCTCGCTCACAGGATGCCCTCCGGGCGCGGATGGTCCAGCGGCAGGGTCAGCAGGTCACGGGTGTCGTCGATGTAGCCGCTGGCCAGGTACAGGCGTCGGGCCAGTTCGTTGTGGTGGTTCACTTCCAGGCGCAGGCGGCTGACGCCACGACCGCGTGCGCGCTGTTCGCAGATCGCCAGGGCCTGTTTGCCGCGACCACGACCGCGCGCGCGATGGCTCAGGTACAGCTCGTCCAGCAGCATGAAGTGACCGCCCTGCTCCAGGCTGAAACCCATCGCGATCACCGCATAGCCGACCACCTCGCCGGCTTCGTCCAGCCACAGCAGTACTTCACCGTTGCGCGGGTCGGCCAGCAGTGCATCCACGCCGCGACGCACGCGGGCGTCGTCGAAGTCGATCTTGTCTTCGGCGTAGAACTCGCGCATCAACGCGATCAACAGTTCCTCATCGGCACGGGTGGCCAGGCGGAAATCCAGCGGGGCGGTCTGCATCGGTGTTCCTTTGTATTTCATGCCGGGCGCAGAAGCGCCCGACGGGGGCTTCATTCGTGTTCGGCGAGATAGGCCAGCAGGCGGTCTTCGTCCCACACCGGCACGCCCAGCGACTGCGCCTTGTCCAGCTTGGAGCCGGCCTCGGTACCGGCCACCACGAAGCTGGTCTTCTTCGAGACGCTGCCGGAAACCTTGGCACCCAACGCTTCCAGGCGCTCCTTGGCGGCATCGCGGGTGAGCTGGGCCAGGGTGCCGGTCAGCACCACGGTCTGCCCATCCAGCGGGCCAGCCACGATCTCCGCAAGCGCGGGGGCCTTGGCCAGAATCTGCCGCATCGCTTTCTCAGCAGCCAGCAGCATCGCGCCATGGCCCTCGGCATCGAGCCACTCGGCCAGTCCGCGTGCGGTGTCGTCGGGCAAGCCGGCGTTGACGAACTGGCCATGCTCGGCGTCGAGCACTGCCTGCGCGCTGGGCAACGCAGCGACCAGTTTTTCCGCACGCAGGCGGGTGATGCCGGGAATCTCCGATTCCACCAGCAACTGCGCCAGGTCCAGGCCCTCGCGCAGCTTGGCGCTGGGGGCATGTGCATCGCTGATGCGCACCTGGCCGACCTGCAACAGATCATCGATGGCCTGCTGGTTGCCCTGCTGTTCGAAGAAATGACCGAGCGAGCGGGCTACTTCGCCACCGATGTCCGGCACGCGCTTGAACAGCGGCCACGGCAGATGGCGGATCAACTCCAGATCGCCAAACCACTGCGCCAGCGCCTTGGCCGTGCTTTCGCCGACGTGTTCGATGCCCAGTGCGAACAGCAGGCGTTCGAGCGTGGCAGCACGACTGGCGTCGATCGCCGCGATCAGGTTGTCAGCCCACTTGGTGGCGATCTTCTTCGTGTTCCATTCAAAGCTGGCCGGCTGCACCAGTGCCTGCGCGCGCCAGCCCGGATCGTTGCCGTCCAGCTTGAGCACGGCATTGAGCACCGCGCCGCTGCCTTCGGCAGGCAGATGCAGCTTCAGTGCGGCAGCCAATGCCGAAGGATCTTCGGCATCCAGCACCAGTTTCAGGTGCAGCAGCTGGTCACGGCTGAGCCGGTACAGATCGGCCACGCCCTTGACGATGCCGGCGTCGACCAGGGTCTCGATGTACTTGTCGCCGAGACCGTCGATGTCCATCGCGCGGCGCGAGGCGAAGTGCGCGATGGCCTCCTTGCGCTGCGCTGGGCAGGACAGCTCGCCCGAACAACGCCACGCCGCCGCTCCCTCCTCGCGCACGATCTCCGAGCCACACACCGGGCACTGCGTCGGCATCTGCCAAGGCGTGGTGCCCTGCGGACGGCGGTCGAGGATGACGCTGACCACTTCCGGGATCACGTCACCGGCACGGCGCACGATCACGCTGTCGCCGACGCGCACATCGAGGCGCGCGATCTGGTCGGCATTGTGCAGGGTGGCATTGGAGACGATCACACCGGCCACGGCCACCGGCGCCAGGCGCGCGACCGGCGTGGCGGCACCGGTGCGGCCGATCTGGATCTCGATCGCTTCCACGGTGGTGCTCTGTTCCTGCGCCGGGAACTTGTGTGCGATGGCCCAGCGCGGTGCGCGCGACACGAAGCCCATCGCCTGCTGCCCGGCGCGGTCGTCCAGCTTGTAGACCACGCCGTCGATATCGAACGGCAGGCCGTCACGGCGCTCGCCGATGTCACGGTAGTAGCCAAGCAGGCCATCGGTGCCATCCACCACCCTGCACAGCGCACTGACCGGGAAGCCCCAGCTGCCGAGCTGTGCCAGCGTGCCCGAATGGGTATCGGGAAGCTCGCCCCCCTGCACCTCGCCGGTGCCGTAGGCAAAGAAACTCAGCTTGCGCTGCGCGCTGATCTTCGGGTCGAGCTGGCGCAGCGAGCCGGCCGCAGCATTGCGCGGATTGGCCAGCACCTTGCCACCCTGCAGGCGCGCACGCTCGTTGTAGGCCTCGAAGTCGGCGCGGGCCATGTAGACCTCGCCGCGTACTTCCAGCACATCCGGCCAGTCCTTGCCGTTCAGGCGCTTGGGGATATCGCCGATCTCGCGCAGGTTGGCCGTCACGTCTTCGCCGGTGCTGCCATCACCGCGGGTCGCGCCCAGTACGAAATGCCCCTCTTCGTAGCGCAGGCTGATTGCCAGGCCGTCCATCTTCGGCTCGGCCGAGAACTGCAGGCTGCGGCGGCCCAGGCGCTCATCGATGCGACGCACGAAATCGGCCACTTCCTCATCGCTGAAAGCATTGGACAACGACAACATCGGCACCGCGTGGCGCACCTCGGCGAAACGGCCCGAGGGACGCGCTCCTACCTGCTGGGTCGGGCTGTCGGCACGGGCCAGTTCCGGATGCTCGCGCTCCAGCGCTTCCAGTTCGCGCACCATCCGGTCGTAGTCGACGTCGGGGATCTCCGGTGCATCCAGCTCGTGGTAGGCGCGGTTGGCCTGGGCGATCTGCCGGCGAAGGTCTTCGGCGCGTTCGGCGGGGCTGGGGCTCATCGGGATCCGGTGGTTCTGGGATGGCCGGGAATTCTACCGCGCCCGGGCGTCAGGCCCTGTAACACCACCGCCTTTGTAGCGTCGAGCTTGCTCGACTGACGCTCCCCCGCTCCGGTAGGTGCCAACCATTCCCCGCTCTGGTAGGTGCCAACCACTCCCCCGCTCTGGTAGCTGCCAACCTTGGTTGGCACATCTGCAGTCGAGCACGGCTCGACTCTACAAAAAACGGGCTTGCCGCCTGCCCCCACCAGCGCTAGCGTGCAGCAGCTACCCTTCGGAATCGCACCCGTGACCCTGCCTGCCTCCCGTCGCCGTTTCCTGCAACTGGCCGGTGCCGGCCTTGCCGTGGCCGGCAGCAGCCTGCCCCGCCTTGCCCAGGCCCAGCCTGCTGCGGCCGCAACGGCGCCGCCCAGCGAGGGCGCGGTACTGCTGAACTTCAATGAATGCCCATACGGCCCCTCGCCCGCCGCCCAGCAGGCGGCGTGCGACAGCATCGCCAGCTGCGGCCGCTACCGCTTCGAGCTGGCGGGCCAGGTGCGCGACGCTTTCATCGGGCAGGCCGGCATCCCGGCCGATCATGTGCGCCTTTACCCCGGTTCCAGCGAACCGCTGAATCGTGCCGCCACGCTGTGGACCGGCCCGCAGGCGGGACTGGTAGTTGCCGACCCGACCTTCGAAACGCTGGGTGAGGTGGCCGCCGCGCACGGCGCGCACGTGCAGAAGGTGCCGCTGCGCGATGACGGCGCACACGACCTGCGTGCGATGGTGGCTGCCGCGCATGCACGCCCGACCGGGCTGCTGTACGTATGCAATCCGAACAACCCCACCGGCTCGATCAGCCCACCGGTCGAGCTCGCCTGGCTGCTGGCCCACAAGCCTGCGGCCACCCGTGTGCTGGTCGACGAGGCCTATCTGCAGTACAGCGAACAGCCCAGCCTGATCGCGCAGGTGGCCCAGCGCGATGACCTGATCGTGCTGCGCACGTTTTCCAAGCTGTACGGCATGGCCGGCCTGCGCCTGGGCGTGGCCGCTGCACATCCGGACCGGCTGCGTGAACTGGCCAGCCTCGGCGACAATCCGCTGCCGGTACCGGCACTGGCAGCGGCACTGGCCAGCCTGCGCGATCCGCATCTGATCCCACAGCGGCGCCTGCAGAATGCCAAGGCACGTCAGGCCACCGTCGCCTGGCTCGGCAAGCGCGGCTTCAACTGCGTGCCTTCGGAGGCGAACTGCTTCGTGGTCGACGTCCAGCGTGACGGCGGCGCGTTCGCCAAGGCAATGGCGGAGAACGGCGTGGTGATCGGTCGCAGCTGGCCGATCTGGCCGCAGCGCGTGCGGGTGACCGTGGGCACCGAAGAAGAGATGGCGGCGTTCCGCAAGGCGTTCGCGAAGGTGGCCGGCGTACCGGCGTAGACCGCATCCACGCATGGCGTGGATCTACTGTTGTGGGTGCCGACCGTTGGTCGGGGTGGGTGCCGACCGTTGGTCGGCACGCCATGGCGCTTACCAGCGCGGGGTCTTGGTCAGCGGCGGTGCCTGGTGCTGGCGATCATAGGCACGCAGCTCGTCGCGGATGTGTGCGATGCGCTGACGACCCAGGGCATTGCGGCCGTCATCCAGCACCACGCCGTCGAGCAGTTCGGCCATGCGCTGCACGGTCGGCAGCATCTTCTCCCAGGCATCCAGCGCGGTCAGCGGTGCCGGCAGGGTCAGGAAGAAGGCGATGGCCGGAGTCTCCATGGCGCGGATGTTGGCCATGTCGAAGCTGCCCGGATTGATGACGCTGGCCATCGAGAAGATCGGTCCGCGCTCGGGGTAGCCCTCCACCAGGCGGTGGAACACGTTCATATGGCCGAAGACCAGGCCAGTCTTCTCTGCGGCCACCACGATGTCCTCGCCGCGCAGCTGTTCGCCGGCTCGGGCCGCCACCAGCAACGAAACGATCTTGTCGAAATCCTGGGTAGCGCGCTTGCCAAGATCGCTGGCTGCGCCCAGGTCGGTGTCGGGAAGACCGAGTTCGGCCTGCTCGCCTTCCCCGCCCATGCCCGGTTCAATGCGGCCATCAGCCACGGGGACGCCGTCATCGCCCAGCACCGGCTCGCGGCGTTCACCGCTGGTCGGTTCCGCGCCTTCCACGCGGCGCCCCTGGGGCTTCTTTTTCGGACGGCCAAACAGGAAGATCGCGGCGATCAACAGCAGGCCGGCGGCCAGGATGCCGATGCGCAACAGTGCCGTGTCGGACATTCGATAGGTTCTCCGGCTAGTTCATTCAGGTAACTAGGATGGCACGTCAGGCCGCGCCCGCCAATCGTGCGGCTTCTTCCAGGTCCACGCTGACCAGGCGGCTGACGCCCGGCTCGCGCATGGTCACGCCCGACAGCTGGTGCGCGGCCTCCATCGTCGCCTTGTTGTGGCTGACGAACAGGAACTGCACCTTCTCGCTCATTTCCTTGACCATGTTGGCCAGGCGGCCGACGTTGGCCTCGTCCAGCGGCGCGTCCACCTCGTCCAGCAGGCAGAACGGCGCGGGGTTCAGCTGGAAGATGGCGAATACCAGTGCCACGGCGGTCATCGCCTTCTCGCCACCGGACAGCAGCGAGATGCTGGACACGCGCTTGCCCGGCGGGCGCGCCATGATGGTCACGCCAGTGTCGAGCAGGTCTTCACCGGTCAGTTCCAGGTAGGCATGGCCGCCACCGAACAGGCGCGGGTACAGGGCCTGCACGCCGGCATTGACGCGGTCGAAGGTGTCCTTGAAGCGGCCGCGGGTCTCGCGGTCAATCTTGCGGATGGCATCTTCCAGGGTCTCCAGCGCAGTGGTCAGGTCCACATGCTGCGCGTCCAGGTACTCCGAGCGCTGCGAGGCCTCGCCGTACTCGTGGATGGCAGCCAGGTTGACCGGCTCCAGCCGGCGCATGCGGCCGTCGATCTGGTGCACGGCCTGTTCCCAGTCGCCCAGGCGAGCTTCTTCGGGCAACGCGTTGAGCACATCCTGCATCACGAAACCGGCCTTCTCCACCGCAGCCTGCAGCGTGTCGGCACTGAGCACCAGCGCCTGCTGGTCCAGCTTGCGCTGGGAAATACGCTCGCGCTGGGCCAGCGCCTGTTCGTCGCGTTGGTGGCGGGTCTGCTCGTAATTGCGCAGTTCGGCATCAATGCCGTCCAGCAGCGTACGCGCCTCGGTCAGCACACGGTCGGCACGCACGCGCTCTTCCAGCGCGTTCTGGTGCTCGGCCTGCAGCGATTCGACCGGCGAATCGCCCTCATCGAGCTGCGAGTGCAGTTCGCCCAGGCGTGAATCCAGCTGGCCACGCTGGGTGCTCATGCGCTCCAGTGCCTGGCTCAACGAGGCGAGCTGTGCACGCTGCGATTCCAGGGTCAGGGCCAGCGAATGCGAACGCTCGCGCACCGCGCGTGCGGCTTCACGGGCCAGGTCGCGCGCGTCGGTCAGCTGGCGTCGTTCGCTTTCCAACCCTTGCCGGGTCGATTCCAGATTGCCCATGCTGCTGACCGCGTTTTCCAACCGCGAACGCGCCTCGCGCACCTGTTCGTTGTTGGCATCCAGCGTTTCCAGCAGCTGCTTCAGCTCGCCCTCGATACGATCGATGCGCGTGCGCGCGGCTTCCACCTTGCCCTGCTGGCCCTGCAGCTGGCCGGCCAGCTCGGACACCGCACGGTGCGCCTGGTACAGCGCCCGTTGCGCATCTTCGCGCTGCTGTTCGGCGGCCCGCAGCTGCTCGCGGAAGCCGGACAGCTGTTCTTCCAGCTCGGCCTCGCGGTCCTGCAGCGCCTCGATCTGCTCACGCAGCTCGTTGATCTCGCGTTCGCGCAGCAGCGCGCCCTGCTGGGCCGCACCGGAGCGCGCGACGCGCAGCCAGCCCTGACCCAGGCGCTCGCCGCCCTGGGTGATGATCGAATCGCCTTCTGGCAGGCGGGCCTGCAACGTTTTCGCTTCGGCCAGATCGCTTGCAGCGTGCAGATGGGCCAGCAGGCGACGGATCGCCGCCGGGCCACGCACACGAGCGGCCAGCGAGGTAGGGGCAACCTTCAGATCTGCGTCGCCGCTGGCAACCAGCGCGATATGGCCATCGCCGAGTTCACCCAGTGCATCGACCAGGCTGGACGGATCGTCCACCAGCACGCCTTCGATCAACTGGCCAAGCGCGCTTTCCACCGCATTTTCCCAGCCGGCGTCGACATCCAGCCGCTCACCGACACGCGCGGCCGAATCCAGCCCGCGTGCCTTCAGCCAGGCCACGGCGGCGCCCTGCTCCTGGCCAAGCGCGGCCTGCTGCAGGGCCTCCAGCGAGGCCAGCCGGCCACGCAGGCCGTTGACCTGCTTGTGCAGCTCGGCCAGCTCGTTCTGTCCGTTGCGCTGCTGTTCCTGCACTGCCGCCACGCCCTGCTTGCGCAGTTCGACGTCTTCACTCAACTCATCCAGCGCGGTCTTCTGCGTGTCGTGCTGCAGGTGCAGCTGTTCGAAGGCTTCTTCCAGCGCATCCACGTCCAGCCCTGCGCGCTCGGCCACCAGTGCCTCGCGACGGCGGTCGGCATCGAGGACCTGCTTGTCCAGGTAGTCCACGCGCGTGCGCTCGACATCGCCGGCACGCGAGGCTTCGGAGCTCTGCGAGGTATGCTGCTCCCAGCGCTGCTGCCAGTGAGCCAAGCGCTCTTCCGCTTCGCGCAGGCTCTCCTGCTTGATCTCGTTTTCTTCCTGCAGCGCTTCAAGCTGCGGAGTCGCGGCGTCCACCGCCTCACGCAGCACCATCAGCTTGGCCTCATCGCCACTGATGTGCTGGCCGAGCTCGGACAGCGCCTGGCGGGTTTCATCACGCGCCTTGTGCAGGCGCTGCGACAATTCGCGCTGATGCTGGATCTGCTGTTCGACACGGGCCAGCGTGCTGCCGACCTGATAGACCGCGGCCTGCGCGGTGTTGAGCGCATCGGCGGCCTCTTCACGGCGCACCCGCGAGGTCTCGATGCGGGCCTCGGCGTCGCGCTGGTCGGCGATCAGCTGCTGCAGCCTGGTCTCTTCCTGCGACAGGCCTTCGCGCAGCTTGGACAGGCGTCCATCCAGGCCACGGAACTCCAACGCCTTCCACTCCGCGTCCTTGACCCGGCGTTCTTCCTGCAGCGCCTGGTACTGCTCGGCCTGCCGGGCCTGGCGCTTGAGGTGCTCCAGCTGCTTGCTGATCTCGTCGCGCAGGTCGCCCAACCGGTCCAGGTTCTCGCGGGTGTGGCGGATGCGGGTTTCGGTCTCCCTGCGGCGCTCCTTGTACTTGGAGATGCCGGCGGCCTCTTCCAGGTACACGCGCAGGTCTTCCGGGCGCGCCTCGATGATCTGGCTGATCATGCCCTGCTCGATGATCGAGTAGCTGCGCGGGCCCAGGCCGGTGCCGAGGAACAGATCGGTGATGTCGCGGCGGCGGCACTTGGTGCCGTTGAGGTAATAGTTGCTGGTGCCGTCGCGGCTGACCGTACGCTTGACCGAGATTTCGTTGAACGAGGCGTATTCGCCCGAGATGGTGTGGTCGGAGTTGTCGAAGATCAGCTCGACGGTGGCCTGCGAGACCGGCTTGCGGGCATTGGAACCGGAAAAGATCACGTCGGTCAGCGAGTCGCCACGCAGGCGGCTGGCCGAACTCTCGCCCATGACCCAGCGCACAGCGTCGATGATGTTCGACTTGCCGCAGCCATTGGGCCCCACCACGCCGGTCATGTTGGTCGGCAGGTGCAGGGTGGTCGGATCGACGAACGACTTGAAGCCGGACAGCTTGATCGTGGAAAGACGCATAGGGTTTCCGGACTGGGGCCGGCGAGCGGCCTGCGTTTACCCTCCAAGTCATTGATCCGATTGGGATCGCTGGCCGTGGAACGGATGTGACGCCCTGAGTATACCGATGTGGCCGTGTTCTACGAATGGGCGTGGAACATTGCCCCGCCGGGGGCGCCGGTCGGGCGTCGCCCGGCGCCACGGATCAGGCATTCGCCCAAAACAAAACGGGCACCCTCGCGGGCGCCCGTTCTGCGGTGATTCCAGGCCTTGCGGCGCGGGATCAGGCCTTTTCGGCTTCGACCACAACCTTGACGGTGGTTTCGACGTCGGCGTGCAGGTGCACCAGGACGTCGTACTCACCGATGTTGCGGAAGGCGCCTTCGCCCAGGATGACTTCGCTCTTGTTCAGCTCGAGGCCGGCAGCGGTGAAGGCATCAGCGATTTCGCGGGCGCCGACCGAGCCGTACAGCTTGCCTTCGGTCGAAGCGTTGGCGGCGATGGTCACACTCGCGCCTTCCAGCTTGGCCTTGCGGGCGTCAGCGTCGGCGTGGATGGCCTGGGCCTTGGCTTCGTAGTCGGCGCGCTTGGCTTCGAACTCGGCCTTGTTGCTCTCGGTGGCCGGAACGGCCTTGCCCTGCGGCACGAGGAAGTTACGGCCGTAGCCCGGCTTCACGTCGACCAGGTCGCCCAGGTTGCCGAGGTTGGTGACTTTCTGCAGAAGGATCAGCTGCATGGTATTGCTCCAGATGAGTTATTCGTTAGCGAGGCGATGGCCCCGCAACAAAGGCTGTCCGAATAGCTGGCACAGGGGGGCGGCACGCGGCCGCCCCGCCGGCATCAGATGTCGTGGTTGTCGGTGTACGGGATCAGGGCCAGGAAGCGAGCGCGCTTGACGGCGGTCGCCAGCTGACGCTGGTACTTCGACTTGGTACCGGTGACGCGGCTCGGCACGATCTTGCCGTTCTCGGTCAGGTACTGGCGCAGGGTGTTGAGATCCTTGTAATCGATCTCCTTGACACCTTCAGCGGTGAACTTGCAGAACTTGCGGCGACGGAAGAACTTGGACATGTCAGTGCTCCTTAGGCGGCCGAAGCGGCGTCGTCGCCGGCATCGTTGTCAGCGGCGGGGGTGGTTTCGCCTTCTTCGTCATCACGACGACGACGCTCACCACGCTCGGGCTTGTCGCCCTTCTCGTCCTTGCTCTTCATGATCAGCGACTGCTCGGTGTCAGCCTCGTCACGCTTGATGACCAGGTTGCGCAGCACGGCGTCGTTGAAGCGGAAGCTTTCGGTCAGCTCGTTCAGCACGGCCTGGTCGGCTTCGATGTTCAGCAGCACGTAGTGCGCCTTCACCAGGTTCTGGATCGGGTATGCCAGCTGGCGGCGGCCCCAGTCTTCCAGACGGTGGATGGTGCCGTTGCCGTTCTCGACCAGCGACTTGTAGCGCTCGATCATGGCCGGGACCTGCTCGCTCTGGTCCGGATGGACCATGAACACGATTTCGTAATGACGACTCATGTTTTTTCTACCTTTCGGATGTGGCCTTGCGGCCGGACAGCCCCCCGCCGTTGATACCGCGGTGGGGCAAGGATTCCCGCCAGTAAGGCAGGAAGCTGCGCATTATGGCGCAGATGGGGTGGCCGGGCAACCGGCGGGTCACAGGGCAACCTGAACCGGGGACCAGCCTTCATGCCAGCCAAGGCTGGCCGCTACCGGAGCCCCGCACAGTCCACGAATCCGCCTGGATTCACCCCAGGTCGACGTGAAGGCGATGCTGGCCGCATTCCAGGCACTGGAACAGGCAGCCGACCATCATCCCGTCCCGGCTCAGGTGCGCCAGCACCCAGTCGGCGTCGCGTGGATTGACTGCCGCCACATCGGGCCGGACCTGATCGAGGATGGGCAGCAGATCTTCGCTGCCGGCGAAGCCGAGGAAGGCACAAGGCCGCTCACAATGGCTCAGCCAGACCGATTGCTGCCAGGACGAGTAGCCCGGGGTGCGCTCGCAGATCTCCAGCAGCAGCTCGCGGGCGATGGTCGGCGGCGGATCGGCCGGATCCGGGGATACCCCCTCGATATCGCTCCAGCCGGTGAATTCCCCCTCGTAACTGGCCGCTGCCCTGCCATCGGCGATACACCAGGGGCACAGGTAATCGGGACGCAGATGTGTGTAGAACGGCCCCCGGTAACGAAGCGTCCGCGCCTGACCGCAGCAGTCACAGATTCCGTCGACCTCTTCGAAGGAGAGGGCGTAGGCATTGGGTTGATAAATGAAAAGCGGTCGTTCCATCCGTGGATCCCTTCCCTGCCGACCAAGGTCGGCATCTACCTGAGCAGGTTCCGATAGCGCCGGACCACGTCCGGCGGACGCCAGAACCGGCGGTCAGGCCTTGTCGGCGTCGGTGGTGAAGCTCTCGCCGCAGCCGCACTCGGCGGTGGCATTCGGGTTGCTGAACGTGAAGGTCTCGCTCAGGCCGTGCTTGCCGAAGTCGATCACGGTGCCGTCCACCAGGGCCAGGCTTTTGGCGTCAACATAGATCTTCACCCCGTCCTGGTCGAACACGGTGTCGTCCGCGCGCTCGTCGCGGGCCAGGTCGGTGACGTGGCCCCAGCCGGAGCAGCCGGTCTTGGTCACGCCAAAACGCAGGCCCAGCGCGCCGGGGGTCTGGGCGACGAAGCGCTGTACGCGCTCGAAGGCAATTGGGGTCAGGCTGACGGCCATGGGGATCACTCCAGAGGTACCGGGACATTATAGGGACCGGAGGAGCGCAGAAATGCCTCGCAAGCAGAACGCTGCAACCGGTAAACTCCCGTGTTCACAGATCGAGTCGATCAGCAGAGGATTCAAGTCATGACGGTGGTCAGCGTTGAACATGCGCTTGCCGGGAAAATCCCGGAAGGCGGCGAAGTCACGGTACGCGGATGGGTGCGCACGGTGCGCGGTTCAGCAAATCTGGCTTTCGTGAATGTGACCGACGGCTCCTGCTTCGCCCCGATCCAGGTCGTGGCCGGCGACGCGCTGGCCAACTTCGACGAGATCAAGCGCCTGACCACCGGCTGCTCGCTGGTGGCCACCGGCACGCTGGTGAAGTCGCAGGGCAAGGGCCAGTCGTTCGAGATCCAGGCCAGCGCGGTCGAGGTGGTCGGCTGGGTCGAAGACCCGCTCACCTACCCGATCCAGCCCAAGCCGATGACGCCGGAGTTCCTGCGTGAAGTGGCGCACCTGCGCCCGCGCACCAACCTGTTCGGCGCGGTCACCCGCATCCGCAACTGCCTGGCCCAGGCCGTGCACCGTTTCTTCCACGAGAACGGCTTCAACTGGATCAGCACCCCGATCATCACCACCTCCGACGCCGAAGGCGCCGGCCAGATGTTCCGCGTGTCCACCCTGGACATGGTGAACCTGCCGCGTGACGCCCAGGGCGGGATCGACTTCAGCCGCGATTTCTTCGGCAAGGAAACCTTCCTGACCGTGTCCGGCCAGCTGAACGTCGAGGCCTACTGCCTGGCGCTGAGCAAGGTGTACACCTTCGGCCCGACCTTCCGCGCCGAGAACAGCCACACCACCCGCCACCTGGCGGAATTCTGGATGATCGAGCCGGAAATCGCCTTCGCCGACCTGGCCGAAGACGCACGCCTGGCCGAGGAATTCCTGAAGTACCTGTTCCGCGCGGTGCTCAACGAGCGCGGCGACGACCTGGCCTTCATCGCCGAGCGCGTGGACAAGAACGCGATCACCAAGCTGGAAGACTTCATCAACGCGCCGTTCGAACGCATCGACTACACCGATGCGGTCAGCCTGCTGCAGAAGTCCGGAAAGAAGTTCGACTTCCCGGTCGAATGGGGCCTGGACCTGCAGACCGAGCACGAGCGCTGGCTGACCGAGGAACACGTCGGTCGCCCGGTGGTGGTGACCAACTACCCCGAGCACATCAAGGCCTTCTACATGCGCCTGAACGATGACGGCAAGACCGTCGCGGCGATGGACGTGCTGGCCCCGGGCATCGGCGAGATCATCGGTGGCAGCCAGCGCGAAGAGCGCCTGGACGTGCTGGATGCACGCATGGCGCAGTTCGGCCTGGATCGCGAGCACTACAGCTGGTACCGCGATTTCCGCCGCTACGGCTCGGTACCGCACGCCGGCTTCGGTCTGGGCTTCGAGCGCCTGGTGGTGTACGTCTGCGGCCTGTCCAACATCCGCGATGCGATCCCCTACCCGCGCGCCCCGGGCAGCGCGGACTTCTAAGCCCACACGCACGACCACGGAGGTACTGCCCCCATGACCCTGTTCTTCGCCCTGTGTTTCGTCGGCGTTGCAGTGGCCGGGTTCAGTGCCTTCGTGATTTTCTGGCCGCTGACCCTGGTACATGTGCGCGATCGCCATCCGGCGCTGGCGCAGCGCTTCGGCAGTGGCGCCTTCCTCAAGCCCGATGCGCTGGGCTGGCTGCTGCGGCGCGAATATCGCACCCAGCCGGACCGCTCGCTGTCCGGGCTGGCGACGCCCGCCTGGGTATCGCTGCTGACCCTGCTGGCCGGACTGGGCATGGCTGCCCTGCTCTGGCTGGCCTCGCTCTGGTAAGACACACATGAACGAACTTTCCCACGTCCGCGACAGCTGGTGGCTGGCCAGCCTCGGCAACACCCTGATCTGGGCACGCCTGCGCATCCGCGAGGCCGGCACCGCCGAAGTGCTGGACAGCGATGGCAATACGCTGAGCTACGACAGCGAAGACACCGCCCGCTCGCAGCTGTTCGATGCCGAGTTCGTCGAGTACGACGGCCTGGATGAAGAAGATGCCCTGGTGCGCGGTTTCTCGCTGCATGAAGTGCAGCCACCGCAGGCAGGCAGCGACGAAGGCCTGCGCGGGCGCATGGTGCAGTCGCTCGGCAGCCGCGCCTGAGGCCAACCGATGTTCACCCCGCGCGCTTTCGCCGAGACCGACCTGCTGTGGCTGGATCGCCTGCTGGCACGTGATCCGTTCGTCACCGTGCTGACCGCCGGTGGCGATGGCCTGCCGGAACTGACCCGGATGCCGGTGCTGTTCCGCCGCGACGGTGATCGCATCGAACTGCTCGGCCACTGGGCCCGCGCCAATCCGCAGGCAGCGCAGAGCGGGCCGGCCAAAGTGCTGGTCGATGGCCCGCACGGCTATGTCTCGCCCAGCTGGTACCCGGACAAGGAACAGATGGCACGCGTGCCAACCTGGAACTACGCCGCCGCCGAACTGCGCGGCCAGCTGCATCACTTCGATGACGAGGACGCGCTGGCGGACCTCGTTGCAGGCATCAGCGACCATTTCGAGGCCAGCGTCGGCCAGGGTTGGCGGTTTGAACCGGCGCGCGACACGCATCGCCGCCAGCTGCGCGGCATCGTCGGTCTGCGCTTTGAAGTCCAGCAGGTGCAGTTGAAGATGAAGCTGAGCCAGAACCATCCCGAAGCCAACCAGCTGGCGGCGATCATCGGACTGGAACGGCTCGGCAATCCCCATTCCACCGAACTGGCGCAGTGGATGCGCCGGTATCGCGACGAAGCCGCCGCAGGCAGCTGAGCGCCCTGTTTCCCGCGACGACGCGACCAGAACGGCCGCGCCTTGCCCCCACCCGACGTCAGGGACCCCGAACATGAAAGACATCCACAAGCTGCTGCAGAACAACCGCGAATGGGCCGACCGGATCGAGAAGGAAGATCCGGACTTCTTCCATCAGCTGGCCAAGCAGCAGCATCCGGAATACCTGTGGATCGGCTGTTCCGATTCGCGCGTGCCGGCCAACCAGATCATCGGTATGGCCCCGGGCGAGGTGTTCGTGCATCGCAACGTGGCCAACGTGGTGGTGCATACCGACCTGAACTGCCTCAGCGTGATCCAGTACGCCGTGGACCAGCTGAAGGTGAAGCACATCCTGATCGTTGGCCATTACGGCTGCGGCGGCGTGCACGCCAGCCTGAACAACACGCGGGTGGGCCTGGCCGACAACTGGCTGCGCCATGTCGGTGACGTGGCACAGAAGCACGCCGCGATCATGGATGCGATCGAGGAGCCGGAGCTGAAGCATGCCCGCCTGTGCGAACTGAACGTGATCGAGCAGGTGGTCAACGCCTGCCGCTCGACGATCGTGCAGGACGCCTGGGCCCGCGGCCAGAAGCTGATGGTGCACGGCTGGGTGTACAGTCTGAAGGACGGCCGCGTGCGCGAAATGGGCATCGACGTGGGCGCACCTGAAGAACTGCAGCCGGCCTACGAGAAGGCCCTGTCCTACGTTCCGCGCCGCGGTCGGCGCGACTGACCCTCCCTTACGGACACCCCCATGCTTGCCTCCCCCATCAACCTGTTGGGCTGGATCGAGGAAAACCGGCATCTGTTGAAGCCGCCGGTCGGCAACAAGATGATCGACAACGGCGATTTCATCGTGATGGTGGTCGGCGGGCCGAACAGCCGCACCGATTTCCACTACGACGAAGGCCCGGAGTGGTTCTACCAGCTCGAAGGCGAGATGGTGCTGAAGGTGCAGGAGGATGGCGCGGTGCGTGACATCCCGATCCGCGCCGGCGAGATCTTCCTGCTGCCGGCGAAGGTTCCGCACTCGCCGCGGCGCCCGCCCGGTGGCATCGGCCTGGTGGTCGAGCGCAAGCGCCTGCCGCACGAGATGGACGGCGTGATCTGGCATTGCGAACTTTGCAACCACAAGCTGCACGAAGAGTTCTTCCCGCTGCAGAACATCGAAACCGACCTGCCGAAGGTGTTCGCGCGTTACCACGCCAGCCTGGAGCTGCGTACCTGCAGCCAGTGCGGGCACGTGGACCCGCTGCCGGCGCCGGCGGCGGGCTGAACGTTCGCCGGGCATGGCCCGGCGCTACCGGGACGTGTGATCTCCGGGTAGCGCCGGGCCATGCCCGGCGAGCGCACCGCGCGGCATCACGCATGCCCCAGGCGCTACACTGGCGGTCCCGTTGCAGCCTGTTGCCCGACCATGTCCGACCTGCTCAGTCGCACCCACGCCATCGCCCTGGACGCCGCCGATCCGCTGCGCCCGCTGCGCAGTGAATTCCTGATTCCGCGCCATGGTGGCGGCGAGCAGACCTACTTCGTCGGCAACTCTCTGGGCCTGCAGCCGCGCGGCGCACAGGCCGCCGTGCAGGAAGTGATGAAGCAGTGGGGCGAGCTGGCCGTGGAAGGCCACTTCACCGGCCCCACGCAGTGGCTGTCCTATCACCGTCTGGTCAGCGCACAACTGGCCCGCGTGGTCGGCGCGCTGCCCAGCGAAGTGGTGGCGATGAACACGCTGAGCGTGAACCTGCACCTGATGATGGTCAGCTTCTACCGGCCAACCGCCGAGCGTCCGGTGATCCTGATGGAGGCCGGCGCGTTCCCGACCGACCGCCACGCCGTGGAAGCACAGATCCGCTTCCATGGTTTCGACCCGGCCGAGTGCCTGGTGGAAGTGCAGCCGGATGAAACCAACGGCACGATCTCGCTGACCGCGATCGAGCGCGCCATCGCCGAGCACGGTCCGCGCCTGGCGCTGGTGCTGTGGCCGGGCGTGCAATACCGCACCGGCCAGGCCTTCGATCTGGATGCGATCACCCGCGCCGCCCGCCTGCAGGGTTCGCGCATCGGCTTCGATCTCGCCCACTCGGTCGGCAACCTGCCACTGCGCCTGCATGACGTGGCCCCCGACTTCGCCGTGTGGTGCCACTACAAGTACCTCAACAGCGGCCCGGGTGCGGTGGCCGGCGCCTTCGTGCACGAACGCCACCATCGCGACAGCAGCCTGCCGCGCTTCGCCGGTTGGTGGGGGCACGAGGAATCCACCCGCTTCCAGATGGCGCCGCAGTTCACCCCGGCCATCGGCGCTGAAGGCTGGCAGCTGAGCAATCCGCCGATCCTCGGCCTGGCACCGCTGCGCGCCTCGCTGGACCTGTTTGAGCGCGCCGGCATGGAGGCGCTGCGCAGCAAGTCGCAGGGACTGACCGGCATGCTGGAAGCATTGGTGCGTGCGCGCCTGGCCAACGTGCTGGACATCATCACGCCGGCCGAACCTCAGCGCCGTGGTTGCCAGTTGTCACTGCGCGTCATCGGTGGCCGCGAGCGTGGCCGCGCCCTGTTCGAGCACCTGCGCGGCATTGGCGTGCTCGGCGACTGGCGCGAGCCCGACGTGATCCGTATTTCGCCGACCCCGCTCTACAACCGCTACCTGGACGTGCACCACTTCGTCGAGGAAGTGGAAGCCTGGGCCGGCCTCTAAGCCAGCCCTTCCCCTACTGCTGGACAGTTCGTTGATCGCACACGCATCCCGCTCGTTGAGCATTATCGGTGCCGGCCTCGCCGGGTCCCTGCTGGCCATCCTGCTGTCACGCCAGGGCTGGCGCATTACCCTGTACGAACGCCGCGGCGATCCGCGCGTGGCCGACTACGAGAGTGGCCGCTCGATCAACCTGGCGCTGGCCGAGCGTGGGCGCAACGCGCTGCGCCAGGCCGGCGTGGAAGACGAGGTGATGGCCCGCGCGGTGATGATGCGCGGGCGCATGGTGCACCCGCGCGAGGGCGAACCGCAGCTGCAGCGCTACGGCCGCGACGACAGCGAAGTGATCTGGTCGATCCATCGCAGGGATCTGAACACCACGCTGCTGGAGCTGGCCGAGCAGGCCGGCGCCACCGTGCACTTCCACCGCCGCCTGCACACCGTCGATTTCGATGCGGGTTACGCACGCTTCATCGATGACCGTGACGACAGCCCTCACGACATCCGTTTCGACACCCTGATCGGCGCCGACGGGGCCGGCTCGTCGCTGCGTGCGGCGATGAACCGGCGCGCACCGCTGGGCGAGGACATCGCCTTCCTCGACCATTCCTATAAGGAGTTGGAGATTCCGCCGGCCGCCGACGGCAGCTTCCGCATCGAGCGCAACGCACTACACATCTGGCCGCGCGGCCACTACATGTGCATCGCCCTGCCCAACCACGAAGGCACCTTCACCGTCACTCTGTTCCTGCCCAACCAGGGTGATCCCAGCTTCGCCACGGTCAACACCGGTGCACAGGCCGAGGCGCTGTTCGCACGCGAATTCGCCGACACCCTGCCGCTGATCCCCGACCTGCGCGCCGACTGGGAACAACACCCGCCGGGCCTGCTTGGCACGCTCACGCTGGAGCGCTGGCATCAGCAGGGCCGTGCCGTACTGATCGGCGACGCCGCACATGCGATGGTGCCGTTCCACGGCCAGGGCATGAATTGCGCGTTCGAGGACTGTATTGCGCTGGCCCGTCACCTGACGGAGGCCGACGACCTGGAAGGCGCGTTCGCCGCGTTCGAGGCCGAGCGCAAACCGAATGCCCGGGCGATCCAGCAGATGGCATTGGAAAACTACCTGGAAATGCGTGACCGCGTGGCCGATCCCGCCTTCCTGCTGCAGCGCGAGCTGGAACAGGAGCTGCAACGGCGCTGGCCGACGCGCTTCGTGCCGCACTACACCATGGTCACCTTCCTGCACACACCCTACGCCGAGGCGCTGCGCCGCACCGACCTGCAACGCGGGATGCTGGTGGCGGCAACCACCGGCCACACCACATTGGACAACATCGACTGGGCCGCACTGGAAGCGCAGATCCACGCGCAGCTGCCGGTCCTGGAGGGCGCGCACTGATGGCCGACAGCTTCCTGTTCTACGACCTGGAAACCTTCGGCCAGGACCCGCGGCGCACGCGCATCTCGCAGTACGCCGCGATTCGTACTGACGCCGACCTCAACGAAATAGACACGCCGGTCAGCTTTTTCGTGCGCCCGGCCGATGATCTGCTGCCCTCGCCGATGGCCACGCTGGTGACCGGTATTACTCCGCAGCAGGCACTGGCCGAAGGCATCAGCGAAGCCGAAGCCTTCGACCGCATCAACGAGCAGCTGTCGCGGCCGGGCACCTGCGCGCTGGGCTACAACACCCTGCGCTTCGACGATGAGTTCGTCCGCTACGGCCTGTTCCGCAATTTCCACGACCCGTACGAACGCGAGTGGCGCAACGGCAATTCACGCTGGGACCTGCTGGACATGCTGCGGCTGATGCGCGCCATGCGCCCGGAGGGTATCCAGTGGCCGCTGCGCGAGGATGGCGCCACCTCGTTCAAGCTCGAACACCTGGCCGAAGCCAACAACGTGCGCGAAGGCGATGCGCACGAAGCGCTGTCCGACGTGCGCGCCACCATCGGCATGGCGCGGCTGTTCAAGCAGTCGCAGCCACGCCTGTGGGACTACGCCCTGAAGCTGCGCGACAAGCGCTTCGTCGGCAGCCTGCTGGACGTGGCCGCGATGAAGCCGGTACTGCACATTTCCATGCGCTACCCGGCCAGCCGCCTGTGCGCGGCACCGGTGCTGCCGCTGTCGATGCATCCCACCGTCAACAACCGGGTAATCGTGTTCGACCTGGACGGTGACATCGACGACCTGCTGGAACTTCCGGCCGAGGTGATCGCGCAGCGCCTGTACATGCGTGCCAGCGAACTGCCCGAGGGCGCGACGCGGGTGCCGCTGAAGGAAGTACAACTGAACAAGGTGCCGGCGCTGATCGCCTGGAACCACCTGCGTGCCGATGACCATGCGCGTCTCGGCCTGGACGTGGCCGCGATCGAGGCCAAGGCCGAGCGCCTGCGTGCGTTCGCCCCACAGCTGGCCGAGAAGGCACGACAGGTCTACAACCAGCCGCGCGTGGCCAATGTGGCCGACGTCGATGCCTCGCTGTACGACGGCTTCCTGGGTGCCGGCGACAAGCCACTGCTGGCACTGGCGCGCACCACCGCGCCGGAGCAGCTGGCCGCGCTCGAAGGCCGTTTCCGCGACCCGCGGCTGCCGGAGCTGCTGTTCCGCTACCGTGCGCGCAACCATCCCGACAGCCTCGCACCGGATGAACGCCAGCGCTGGCAGGATTACCGCCGCCAGCGCCTGCTCGGAGACGGCGGCCTGGGCGAACTCAACCTGCCCCAGTACCAGCAGCAGCTGGATGCACTGGCTGCCGAAGCGCCCGATGACGCGCGGCGCCAGGATCTGCTGCAGTCACTGCGCGACTGGGGCCAGCACCTGCAGGAGACCCTGTGAGCACATATTTTTCGGATGCCAGCTTCAAGTTCCTGCGCAGCTTGGCGCGGCACAACGACAAGGCGTGGTTCAACGATCATCGCCAGCAGTATGAAGACCATGTGCGGCAGCCGTTCCTGCGCCTGCTGGGCGACCTGCAGCCGGCACTGACCGAGGTCAGCGAGCACTTCCGCGCCGACACCCGCGGCGTCGGCGGTTCGCTGTTCCGCATCCATCGCGATGCGCGCTTTTCCAACGACAAGTCGCCGTACAAGACCTGGCAGGGTGCGCGCCTGTTCCATGAGCGCCGCCGCGAAGTGGCCGCGCCCTCGTTCTATGTGCACCTGCAGCCTGGCGAGAACTTCGTGGGTGCTGGCCTGTGGCATCCAGAGCCGGAAACCCAGCGCCGCGTGCGCCACTTCATCCTCGACAACCCCGGCAGCTGGAAAGCCGCCGCGCATGCACCGGCGCTGCGCAAGCGCTTCGACTTCGAGGAAAGCGAGAAGCTGGTTCGGCCGCCGCGCGGCTTCCCGGCCGACTTCGAGTTCATCGACGACCTGAAGCACCGCAACTGGGTGATGTGGCGCTCGCTGGACGATGCCACGATGACCGGCCCGCGCCTGCTGTCCACGCTGGGCAAGGACCTGGCCGCGCTCGGCCCGTTCGTCGACTATCTGTGCGCGGCGCTGGACCTGGAATTCTAGGTCGCATCACCTGCCGTTCACCACTGGCTGCGGCAGTTGCGGCAGTCTGGGCGGCATGAAGAAGCTCAGCGCACTCGTGGTCCTGCTGGTCCTGGCACTGGCCGCCTGGTGGTTTGGCGGCCCGTACATGACCGTGCACGGCCTGTCCAAGGCCATCGAACAGCGTGACACCGCCCGATTGGAGCGCTACGTCGACTTCCCGCGGGTACGCAGCAGCGTGCGCGCCCAGCTCAACGACTACCTGGTGCGCCAGGCCGGTCCGGATGTGGCAGCCAGCCCCTTCGGCGCCCTGCTCTACGGGCTGGGCGACCAGCTGGGCGGTGCGGCGGTGGAGACGCTGGTAACTCCGACTGGCATCGGCGCGATGCTGCAGGGCCATGTGCTGTGGAAGCGTGGCCGCAATGAACTGCAGGGAGGCGATGCATTCGGTCCGACCGAACCGGCGCGGCCGCTGAAGCATGCCGAGCACCATTTCGAAGCACTGGACCGCTTCGTGATCGACGTTGATCGTGGCCCGGGCCAGCCGCCGCTGAAGGTGGTGCTGGAACCGCAGGGCCTGCGCTGGAAGGTGGTGGACCTGCAGCTGGGGATGTCGGCCACCCAATAACCGGTAGCCGCCCACCTTGGTGGGCGCCGTTCAACCGAGGTGCCAACCAAGGTTGGCAACTACCGGAAGCACGGGACTCTGGTAGATGCCCACCTTGGTGGGCGCCGATGCATGGCAGTGCCAACCAACGGTTGGCACCCACCCGGCATGGTTTCAGCCTTCGTTGGCGACGCCGTGCGGCACGTGGCCAGCCGCCACATGCTCGCGGGCACTGTCGATGTTGTGCTGCGAATCATCGAAGAAGATGTCGGCACCAAAAGCCTGCAGGAACGGGCCCTTGTGGCGGCCGCCGAGGAACAGGGCCTCGTCCAGGCGCACACCCCATTCGCGCAGGGTGCGGATCACCCGTTCGTGCGCAGGTGCCGAGCGCGCGGTCACCAGCGCGGTACGGATCGGCGCACTATCACCCGCCGGGAACACTTCCTGCAGCGTATGCAGGGCCGACAGGAAACCGCGGAACGGCCCGCCGCTGAGCGGCTCGCGCGCACGCTCCCGCTCATGGCGACCAAAGGCTTCCACGCCCTGCTCGCGCGAAATGCGCTCACTCTCGTCACCGAAGATCACCGCATCGCCATCGAAGGCGATGCGCAGCTGCCCGGCCGGCCGTGTGATATCGATCTGGTCGGCGGCCGCGGCTGCAGTTTCGCCCGGCGGTTTGGGCAGGATGGTGGCCGCAGCGATCCCATGGCGCAGCGCGCTGCGCACCGATTCCGGGTTGGCCGACAGGAACAGGTCGGTGCCGAACGGCTTCACGTACGGCCAGGTCGGCTCGCCGGCGGTGAACGTCGCACGGATGATGCCCAGGCCGTAGTGCTGGATCGAGTTGAAGATGCGCAGGCCGGTATCGGCCGAGTTGCGCGACAGCAGGATCACCTCGACCCGAGGGTTCTCGGGGCTGGCGCCCTGGTTCAGCGCCAGCAGCTTGCGCACCACCGGGAACGCCACGCCGGGACCGAGGATGTCGTCCTCGTGCTGGCGCTGGAACTCGGCATAGGCCGCCACGCCATCGCTCTCGAACAGCGCGTGGCTTTCCTCGAGGTCGAACAGGGCGCGCGAGGTCACCGCGACGGTCAGCAAACGGGGGGAGTTGTCGCCCATCGGTGGGGGTCCTTCAAAGCGATCGGCGGGGCCGGCGGCCTATTGTCCTCAAAAAACGAACTGTTCGCTCAGGATCCGGTCTTCCAGGTTGTGCTCCGGGTCGAACAGCAGGGTCACGCGCCGGTCCTTGGACTCGCGGATGGTGACTTCGACCACATCACGGGTCTCGTGCGAGTCGGCAGTGACGCTGACCGGGCGCTTGTACGGATCAAGCACGCGGAAGCGCACCTCGGTGTCGGCCTTGAGGATCGCCCCGCGCCAGCGCCGCGGCCGGTACGGGGCCAACGGCGTCAGCGCGATGGTATGCGAGCCCAGCGGCAGCACCGGGCCATGCGCCGAATAGTTGTAGGCGGTGCTGCCGGCCGGGGTGGCCACCAGTACACCGTCACCGATCAGCTCGGCCACGCGCTCCTGGCCGTTGAGATCGATGCCGATATGCGCTGCCTGCCGGGTCTGGCGCAGCAATGACACGTCGTTGTAGGCCAGCGAACCGGTGCTGGTGCCCGATTCGGTCAGCGCCACCATCTCCAGCGGCCGCAGGTTGGCCGGCTCGGCACGGGCGATGCGCGCCTGTACGTCATCGTCGCCGCGGTACTGGTTCATCAGGAAGCCCACGGTACCCAGTTTCATGCCGAACACCGGCTTGCCCAGGTGACCATGCCGATGCAGGGTCTGCAGCATGAAGCCGTCGCCGCCCAGCGGGCACAGCACGTCGGCCTGCTCCGGCGCGTGGTCGCCATAGCGCGAAACCATCGCCGCGCGGGCCATCTGCGCGGGCTCGGTGGTGCTGGCCAGGAAAGCGATGCGGGGGGTGTCGCTCATCGGTGGATCCGGGTGGGTATGCCAACAAGAGCATACCCGGTAGTGCCGGCCGCTGGCCGGCAATCGCCCATGCGCGGAGATGCGGTTGCCGGCCAGCGGCCAGCACTACCCTTAAAAACAAAAAAACGGCCCCGCTTTCGCGGGGCCGTTCTGTCCAACGCACGCCGGGCATGGCCCGGCGCTACATCACTTACGCACCATGTGCAGCCAGTTGGCCCAGGCGCTGCACCGCGACCGAGACGGTCGGATAATCCAGGGTCTTCTGCTCAGCCAGTTCGGCCAGCATCGCCAGGGTGAAGCGCAGGCTGCTGTCGTCACGACCGATCCACGCGGCCACCTTGGCTTCAGCGGTGCTGCCCTTGGTGCCCAGTGCCTGGCCGGCCAGGCTGCGGTGGTGCGCAGCCAGCTCGTCGCGCAGCACGCCACGTGCCACCGCGTGCCAACGGCCATTGACCTCCAGCGCGTCGATCTGCTCGAACAGCCACGGCAGCTGCAGCGCATCGCCCAGGCGGAAGTGAATCTTGGACACATCCACAGGCTTCAGCTTGCGGGTACGGGCCAGTTCGATGATGTCGAACGCCGGCTCCAGGAAGTGCAGCTCGGCCAGCTGCTGCGCCAGCGCAGACGGCAGGCCCTTTTCCTTCCACTCGGCCACAAGGGCTTCGTAGGTCGGACGCTGCGAATCCGGCAGCACACCCGAAGCAACGCGGATGTCGTTGAACGGACCCTGGTAGCGGTTGACCGCCTCGGTGATGCCCGGCATCGGGCCCGGGCGCGACAGCAGCCAGCGCACGAACGAACGCTGCAGCTTCCAGATCACTTCCAGCGCATCGATCTGCACCGACTCCGGCAGGGTGCCGTCGAGGGCGTCGATCTGTGCCCACAGCGCGCGCGCGTCCAGCGTTTCGCGGCTGATGGTGTAGGCCTTGGCGACCTCGGCGATGGAACGGCCGGTGTCTTCCTGCATGCGCATCAGGAAGGTGGCGCCCATGCGGTTGATGGTCTGGTTGGTCACGGCCGTGGCGATGATTTCGCGCTTCAGGCGGTGACGCTCCATCGCATCGGCGTACTTCTTCTGCAGCGGCGTCGGGAAGTAGCGCTGCAGTTCCTTGGACAGGTACGGATCTTCCGGGATGTCCGAATCCAGCAGCTGGGCAAACGCCACCAGCTTGGAATAGGACAGCAGCACCGACAGTTCCGGACGGGTCAGGCCCTGGCCGCGCGCCTTGCGCTGGGACAACTCGGCATCGGACGGCAGGAACTCGATCTGGCGATCGAGCAGGCCCTGCTGTTCCAGGGTACGGATGAAGTGCTGCTTGGAACCCAGGCGCTTGACCGCCATCCGTTCCATCAGGCTCAGGGCCTGGTTCTGGCGGTAGTTGTCGTTGAGCACCAGCGCGGCCACTT
Source organism: Stenotrophomonas maltophilia R551-3 (assembly GCF_000020665.1). Lineage (NCBI taxonomy): Bacteria > Pseudomonadati > Pseudomonadota > Gammaproteobacteria > Lysobacterales > Lysobacteraceae > Stenotrophomonas > Stenotrophomonas maltophilia. The sequence goes on from NC_011071.1 coordinate 2,904,987, forward strand.
CGTCGGTCATCGACGCCAGCAGCTTGTTGCGCTGTTCAACGGTCAGCTTCTTTGCCCGCACCACATCGTTGAGCAGGATCTTGATGTTAACTTCATGGTCGGAGGTATCCACACCGGCCGAATTGTCGATGAAGTCGGTGTTGAGCAGCACGCCGGCCTGGGCAGCTTCGATGCGGCCAAGCTGGGTCATGCCCAGGTTGCCGCCCTCGCCCACCACCTTGCAGCGCAGCTCACCACCGTTCACGCGCAGTGCGTTGTTGGCACGGTCGCCGACATCGCTGTGCTGCTCGCTGGCCGCCTTGACGTAGGTACCGATGCCGCCGTTCCACAGCAGGTCGACCGGCGCCTTCAGGATCGCGCTCATCAGATCGTTCGGCGACAGCGCCTTGACACTCTCGTCCAGGCCCAGCACGTCACGCACCTGCGGGGTGATCTCGATCGACTTCAGGCTGCGCGGGTACACGCCGCCGCCCTTGCTGATCAGCTTGGCATCGTAGTCCGCCCAACTCGAACGCGGCACGGTGAACAGGCGCTCACGCTCGACGAACGTGGTGGCCGCATCCGGGTTCGGGTCCAGGAAGATGTGGCGGTGGTCGAACGCAGCCAGCAGGCGGATGTGGCGCGACAGCAGCATGCCGTTGCCGAACACGTCGCCGGACATGTCGCCGACGCCGACCGCAGTGAAGTCCTGGCTCTGGCTGTCACGGCCCAGCGCACGGAAGTGGCGCTTGACCGACTCCCACGCACCGCGAGCGGTGATGCCCATGCCCTTGTGGTCGTAACCGACCGAACCACCGGAGGCGAAGGCATCGCCCATCCAGAAGCCGTGCGCGATGGCCAGGCCGTTGGCGATGTCGGAGAAGGTCGCGGTGCCCTTGTCGGCGGCCACCACCAGGTACGGATCGTCCATGTCGTGACGGACCACATCCACCGGCGGCACGATCTTGTTGTTGACGATGTTGTCGGTGATGTCCAGCAGGCCCTGGATGAACAGCTTGTAGCAGGCCACGCCGTTGGCGAAGATCGCATCGCGATCGCCGTTCACCGGCGGCATCTTGGCGAAGAAGCCGCCCTTCGCGCCGACCGGCACGATGACGGTGTTCTTGACCATCTGCGCCTTGACCAGGCCCAGCACCTCGGTGCGGAAGTCTTCGCGACGATCCGACCAGCGCAGGCCACCACGGGCCACCGCACCAAAGCGCAGGTGGGTACCTTCCACGCGCGGGCCGTACACGAAGATTTCGCGGTACGGACGCGGCTTGGGCAGGTCCGGCACCAGCGCCGAATCGAACTTGAAGCTGATGACATGGCCGTGCTGGCCATTGGCATCGGTCTGGTAGTAGCTGGTACGCAGGGTCGCATCGATCACGCCCATGAACGAGCGCAGGATGCGGTCCTCGTCCAGGCTCGACACGCGGTCCATCAGCTTCAGCAGCGCATCGCGCGCGGCCTGCATCTGCGCATCGCGGTCACCCTTGCGGGCATCGACCACGGTCTTGAGCACCTTCAGCGTGGCCTCGTCACCTGCAGCCAGCACATCCAGGTGTGCCTTCAGCTGGGCCTGGCCGGCGGCGATGTCGTCCTTGCTTTCGTGGCCGGTGGCCGGATCGAAGCGGGCTTCGAACAGCTCCACCAGCAGGCGTGCCAGCAGCGGGTAACGGGTGAAGGTGCCTTCCACGTAGGCCTGCGAGAACGGCACGCCGGTCTGCAGCAGGTACTTGCAGTAGCCACGCAGCATGGCGACCTGGCGCCAGTGCAGGCCGGCAGCCAGCACCAGGCGGTTGAACGCATCGTTCTCGGCATCGCCGTGCCAGACGCGGGCGAAGGTCTCGCCGAAGGCTTCATCGACGCTGGCGGCATCGATCGCACCAGCGGTCGATTCGACCTCGAAGTCCTGCACGTACACCGGCGCGTTGTCCACCGACAGGCGGTAAGGACGCTCGGCGATCACGCGCAGGCCCATGTTTTCCATCATCGGCAGCGCGTCCGACAGCGGGATGTCATCCAGCTGGCGATACAATTTCAGGCGCAGGCCATCACCGGATTCACGCGGCACCGCCTGCAGGCTCAGGCGCAGGTCGTCCGGGCCGGTCAGAGCATCGAGCTGGCTGACATCGTTGGCGGCAACAGCGGTGCTGTTGTCTTCGATGTAACCGGCCGGCAGCGCCTTGCCGATACGCGCAGCGATACGCAGGCCTTCGGCTTCACCATGGCGGGTAACCAGCGCTTCGCGCAGATCGTCCTGCCAGTTGCGCAGCACCTGGGCCAGCTTCTGCTCCAGTTCGGCGGTATCGACGTCGAGCATCTGGCCCGGCTTCGGGCGCACGATCAGGTGCACCTGGGCCAGCGGCGATTCGCCCAGCACCACCGAGCTGTCCACGTACTCACCGTGCAGCGCTTCCTTCAGCATCGCTTCGATGCGCAGGCGCACGTCGGTGTTGAAACGCTCGCGCGGCAGGTAGACCAGCGCGGAAATGAAACGGCTGTACTTGTCACGGCGCAGGAACAGGCGGCTGCGCACGCGCTCCTGCAGGCCCAGCACGCCCATTGCGGTGCGGAACAGTTCGTCCTCGCTGGACTGGAACAGTTCTTCGCGCGGCAGGGTTTCCAGGATATGGCGCAGCGCCTTGCCGCTGTGGCTCGAGCCGGCCAGGCCGGACTGCTTCATCACGTGTTCGTAGCGCTGGCGCACCAGCGGAATTTCCCACGGGCGACGGTTGTAGGCGCTGGAGGTGAACAGGCCGAGGAAGCGCTGCTCGCCGATGATCTTGCCCTTGGCGTCGAATTCCAGCACGCCGATATAGTCCATATAACCGGCGCGGTGCACGCGCGAACGGGCATTGGTCTTGGTCAGGATCAGCGCGTCCTTCAGCCCGGACGTGGTGTTCAGGCCCTGCGCGGCCAGGGTCTTGACCGGACGTGCGGCAGACTTGTCCTTGCCGCGCATCAGGCCCAGGCCGGTGTCGTTCAGCGGCGCCAGCACGTCTTCCTTGCCCTGCTTCTCGACGCGGTACTCGCGGTAGCCGAAGAAGGTGAAGTGGTTATCAGCGGCCCAGCGCAGGAATTCCTGCGCTTCCTTGCGCGAGGCATCGTCGACCGGCAGCTGGCGGCTGCCAAGGTCGTCGGCCAGCGCCAGCGCCTTGTCCTGCATCGGCTGCCAGTCGCGCACGATCGCACGCACTTCATCCAGCGCCTTGTTGATCGCCTGCTCGATGGCGGCCATGGCCTCGGCCGGCTGGCGGTCGATCTCCAGCAGCATCACCGATTCCAGCTGGCCGTCACCGACCTTGACCAGCTTGCCGGCCTTGTCGCGGGTGAAGCGCAGCACCGGGTGGCCCAGCACGTGGACGCCGACGCCCTGTTCGGCCAGCGACATGGTGACGGTGTCGACCAGGAACGGCATGTCGTCGTTGACGATCTGCAGCACGGTGTGCGGCGATTCCCAACCGTTGACCTTGGCAGTCGGATTGAACACGCGGACGTTGGCCTTGCCGGCCTTGCGGGCACGGGCGAACTCCAGCGTCTCAGCCGCGAGCGCGGCCCACTCTTCAGCGCTGTGGTGCGGGAACTCGTCCGCCTCCATGCGCTTGTAGAAATCAGTGGCGAAGGCCACTGCTTCGGCCTGTGCGGCCGCCGGGTAGCGCTTGCGCAAAGCCGTGTACACCGGCTCCAGGGAGAAACCAGCGGTCACTGCGACCTCCGACTCTGCTGGTTTGGTCTTGTTTTTCACGGTCTTGGCTGCGGTCTTTTGCGGTTTCATGGCAGAGCGGGGCGCTTGCTCAGTTGGGAAAATGAAATTGTAGCCCTACCGCACGAAAAGGCCTTGCTGCAGGACGGAATAAGTAGATTCGGGTTTGCTGCGGTTTAGACGCCTATTCAGTTCGCTCCGGTATGGAGTGATCAAGGCACGCAGCACTGCCGACAGGATCGGCAAAGCGTGTTACCGGAAGACACACGCGGCGACGACTGTGCGATTCCACAATCCTGAACTGGACGGTATAGTCCACCGCGTGAATCCGGCCTACCTCCCCGTTGCCCTCGACGCGCGCGATGAGCGCGTGTTCGACGCCGTGCGCGAACTGCTGGCCCAACAGGGCATGCAGATGAGCATGGACGCGGTGGCGCAGCACGCCGGATGCTCCAAGCAGACCCTGTATTCGCGCTACGGCAGCAAGCAGCAACTGCTGCGCCGGGTGATGCAGCGCCATGTCGGCCACGCCACCGGGGCCATGGTTCGTGCACTCCGCAGTGACGACCTGCGTGCCAGCCTGCTCCAGTTCGCCACCGACTTCCTGGAGCATTTCAACCAGCCGCACGTAGGACAGGCCTGTCGGCTGATTGCCGCCGACGCGTCCCAGTTTCCCGAAGAGGCGCGTACGCTGTACCGGCATGGTGCCGGCGCGTTGACGCTTCATCTTGCTGAATGGATTGAAACCGTTTGCAGGAGTGGTCAGCTCCGGCATGACGACCCGCACTTCATGGCCGAACTGCTGCTGAGCATGATCGCCGGTCAGGATTTCGACAAACAGCGCTTCCATACCCCCCATCGTGATGACGCGCAGCTGCGTCGGCGCTGGGCAGAGTTCTCCGTCGACAGCTTCCTGCGCGCCTTTGCGCCACAGCCGTCGCCGGCCCCGTCTACAAACCAACCCCGGAGTTCCTCCTGATGACCGCCCCACTCCGCACCCTTGCCCTGACGTGCGCCGTTGCTGTCGCGCTGGCTGCCTGCAAGAAGCCGGAACAGCAGATGCCCCCGCCGCCGGAGGTGGGCGTGATCGACGCCAAGCCGCAGACCTTGCCGCTGCAGCGTGAGCTGGTCGGCCGCCTGTCGCCGTTCCGCAGCGCCGACGTGCGTGCGCGCGTGCCGGGCGTGCTGCTCAAGCGCGTCTACCAGGAAGGCTCCCAGGTCAAGCAGGGCCAGACCCTGTTCCTGATCGATCCGGCCCCGTTGCGCGCCTCGCTCAATGCCTCCGAGGCGCAGCTGGCCTCTGCCCGTGCAACCTACGCCAACGCCAAGGTCGCCGCCGACCGTGCGCGCTCGCTGGCCCCGCAGCAGTTCGTTTCCAAGTCCGACCTGGACAACGCCGAATCGGCCGAACGCACCGCGCTGGCCGCGGTCAAGCAGGCCGAAGCGGCAGTGACCTCTTCGCGCATCAACCTGGGCTACACCGAAGTGACCGCGCCGATCAGTGGCGTGGCCAACAAGCAGCAGGTCACCGAAGGCGCGCTGGTCGGCCAGGGCGATGTGACCCTGCTGACCACCGTCGACCAGCTCGACCCGCTGTACGTGAACTTCTCGCTGAGCGTGGATGAGCTGACCCAGCTGCGCGCGCAGCAGGCCAAGGGCGCGCTGGCGCTGTCGGGCGACGGCAAGGCCACGGTCAACGTCAAGCTGGCCGACGGCAGCACCTACAGCGAACCGGGCACCCTGGACTTCTCCTCGACCACGGTCGACCCGGCCACCGGCGCGGTGTCGCTGCGTGCGCAGCTGCCGAACCCGCAGCAGATCCTGCTGCCGGGTGCCTTCGTCAGCTTCCAGGCCAACCTGGGCGAACGCAACAACGCCTACCTGGTGCCGCAGCAGGCGCTGCTGCGCGACACCACCGGCGGCTACGTGATGGTGGTCGGCACCGACGGCAAGGTCGTGCGCAAGAACGTCAAGACCGATGGTGCGCAGAACGGCAGCTGGCTGGTCAGCGACGGCCTGGCCGCCGGTGACAAGGTGATCGTGGCCGGCGTGCAGAAGGTCAAGGAAGGCGCACCGGCGGTGGCCAAGCCGTGGACACCGGGCCAGGATGCCAACGGCAAGCCTGCCGCTGGCGGCGCCGCTCCGGCGGGCGCAGCACCGGCCGCAGCCAAGGCACCGGCCGCATCGGCCAAGCCCGAGCAGGCCGATGCGGCCAAGCCGGCCGCCACCGATTCGAACAAGCAGTAACGGGAACCTTCCGTCATGCCTAAATTTTTCATCGAACATCCAGTCTTCGCCTGGGTGGTTGCGATCCTGATCTCGCTCAGCGGCGTGATCGCGATCCTCAACCTCGGCGTCGAGTCCTATCCCAACATCGCCCCGCCGCAGGTGACCGTCTCGGCCACTTACCCGGGCGCCAGCGCGGATACCACCGAAAAATCGGTCACCCAGGTGATCGAGCAGCAGCTGACCGGCATCGATCACCTGCTGTACTTCAGCTCCTCGTCCGCCTCCAACGGCCGCGCCTCGATCACCCTCACCTTCGAGACCGGTACCGATCCGGACATCGCCCAGGTGCAGGTGCAGAACAAGGTGTCGCTGGCCACGCCACGCCTGCCTTCGGAAGTGACCCAGCAGGGCGTGGTGGTGGCCAAGGCCAACGCCGGCTTCCTGATGGTCATCGCACTGCGTTCCGATACCCCGACCATCAACCGTGACGCGCTGAACGACATCGTCGGTTCGCGCGTGCTCGACCAGGTCTCGCGTATCCCCGGCGTCGGCAGCACCCAGCAGTTCGGTTCCGAGTACGCCATGAACATCTGGCTCAACCCGGAAAAGATGCAGGGCTACGGCCTGTCGGCCAGCCAGGTGCTGGCCGCGGTACGCGCGCAGAACGTGCAGTTCGCTGCCGGTGCGCTGGGTTCGGACCCGTCGCCGGAAGGCCAGCACTTCACCGCGACCGTCTCGGCCGAGGGCCGCTTCAGCTCGCCGCAGGAGTTCGAGGACATCATCCTGCGGGCCAATCCTGACGGCTCGCGCGTGCTGCTGAAGGACATTGCGCGCGTGGCCTTCGGCGCCAACAACTACGGCTTCGATACCCAGTACAACGGCAAGCCGACCGGCGCCTTCGCGATCCAGCTGCTGCCGGGCGCCAACGCCCTGAACGTGGCCGATGCGGTGCGCGCCAAGATGGACGAGCTGCAGCCCAGCTTCCCGTCCGGCGTGACCTGGTTCTCGCCGTACGACAGCACCACCTTCGTCAAGATCTCGATCCAGGAAGTGGTCAAGACCCTGTTCGAAGCGGTGTTGCTGGTGTTCCTGGTGATGCTGATCTTCCTGCAGAACTTCCGCGCCACGCTGATCCCGACCCTGGTCATCCCGGTGGCCCTGCTCGGTACCTTCCTGGGCATGTGGATGATCGGCTTCACGATCAACCAGCTGACCCTGTTCGCGATGGTGCTGGCGATCGGCATCGTGGTCGATGACGCGATCGTGGTGATCGAGAACGTCGAGCGCATCATGACCGAGGAAGGCCTGGCGCCGAAGCCGGCCACGCAGAAGGCGATGACCCAGATCACCGGCGCGGTGGTGGCGATCACCGTCGTGCTGGCGGCGGTGTTCATCCCGTCAGCCCTGCAGGGCGGCGCCGCCGGTGAAATCTACAAGCAGTTCGCGCTGACCATCGCCATCTCGATGGCGTTCTCGGCATTCCTGGCGCTGGGCTTCACCCCGGCGCTGTGCGCGACGTTCCTCAAGCCGACGCACAACGACAACCCGAACATCATCTACCGCACCTTCAACAAGTACTACGACAAGATCAGCCACACCTATGTGGGCCACATCACCTCGGCGGTGCGCCACGCCCCGCGCTGGATGATCCTGTTCGTGGTGCTGACCGCGCTGTGCGGCTTCCTGTTCACCCGCATGCCGGGCAGCTTCCTGCCCGAAGAAGACCAGGGCTATGCGCTGGCGATCGTGCAGCTGCCGCCGGGCTCGACCAAGGGCCAGACCAACGAAGTGTTCGCGCAGATGCGTGGCGTGCTGGAAAAGCAGGATGGCTATGAAGGCATGCTGCAGGTGGCCGGCTTCAGCTTCGTCGGTTCCGGCGAGAACGTGGGCATGGGCTTCATCCGCCTGAAGCCGTGGGAGGAACGCAAGTTCACCGCGCCGGAGTTCATCCAGAACATGAACGGCGCGTTCTACGGCATCAAGGAAGCGCAGATCTTCGTGGTCAACCTGCCCACCGTGCAGGGTCTGGGCCAGTTCGGCGGCTTCGACATGTGGCTGCAGGACCGCAGCGGTGCCGGCTACGAACAGCTGACCCAGGCGCGCAACATCCTGCTCGGCCAGGCCGCGCAGAAGCCGGACCATCTGGTCGGCGTGCGCCCGAACGGCCTGGAAAACGCCCCGCAGCTGCAGCTGCATGTCGACCGTGTGCAGGCACAGTCGATGGGCATGTCGGTGTCGGACGTGTACAGCACCATCCAGCTGATGCTGGCCCCGGTGTACGTCAACGACTTCTTCTACGAAGGCCGCATCAAGCGCGTGACCATGCAGGCCGATGGCCCGTACCGCACCGGCCAGGAGTCGCTGAAGAGCTTCTACAGCCCGTCCAGCCTGGTCAAGAACGCCGATGGCACCAACTCGATGATCCCGCTCAACACGGTGGTCAAGTCCGAGTGGGTCTCGGCACCACCGTCGCTGAGCCGCTACAACGGCTACTCGGCGATCAACATCGTCGGCTCGCAGGCCCCGGGCACCAGCTCGGGTGAGGCAATGCAGACCATGGAGGCAATCGTCGCCGACGACCTGCCGGCCGGCTTCGGCTATGACTGGTCGGGCATGTCCTACCAGGAAATCCTGGCCGGCAATGCCGCGACCCTGCTGCTGGTGCTGTCCATCGTGGTGGTGTTCCTGTGCCTGGCCGCGCTGTATGAAAGCTGGTCGATCCCGGTAGCGGTGCTGCTGGTGGTTCCGCTGGGCGTGCTCGGTGCACTGGCGCTGTCGATGATGCGTGGCCTGCCCAACGATCTGTTCTTCAAGATCGGCCTGATCACCGTGATCGGCCTGGCCGCGAAGAACGCGATCCTGATCGTCGAGTTCGCGGTGGAGCAGCGTGCCGCAGGCAAGAACCTGCGCGATGCGACCATCGAGGCCGCCCGCCTGCGCTTCCGCCCGATCCTGATGACCTCGTTCGCGTTCATCATGGGCGTGATCCCGATGGCGATCTCCAGTGGCGCCGGCGCCAACTCCCGCCACGCCATCGGCACCGGTGTGATCGGCGGCATGTTGTTCGCCACCCTGCTCGGCCTGCTGATGATCCCGGTGTTCTTCGTGGTCGTGCGCCGCATGCTGGGCGACAAGCTGGATGAACCCTCCAAGGAGTTCATGGAACGCCAGCGCGACGCGGAAACCGCACACCGCCCGGATCGTTGATCCGATGGTGAGCTGAAATGAAAAGGCCCCGGAGCGATCCGGGGCCATTTTCTTTGCTGCCTGGTAGATGCCAGCCTTGGTTGGCGCTCTCCGATCCGTGCCAACCAAAGTTGGCAACTACCAGGGCGGTGTCTCAGCGCAGCCCGGTCTCGTTGCGGGCGATCACCAGGCGCTGGATCTCCGAGGTACCTTCGTAGATCTCGGTGATCTTGGCATCACGGAAGTAGCGCTCCAGCGGCATTTCCTTGGAGTAACCCATACCGCCGTGGATCTGCACGGCCTGGTGGGTGATCCACATCGCCGCTTCCGAAGCGGTCAGCTTGGCAATGGCCGCTTCATTGCTGAAGCGCTTGCCCTGGCCCTTCACCCACGCCGCGCGCAGGGTCAGCAGCAGCGCTGCGTCCAGCTTGCACTTCATGTCGGCGATCTTGGCCTGGGTCATCTGGAAGGTGCCGATTGCGGCGCCGAATGCCTTGCGCTCCTTCACATACTCGATCGTCGCTTCATAGGCGGCGCGGGCGATGCCGATGGCCTGCGAAGCAATGCCGATGCGGCCAGCATCGAGCACGCCCATGGCGATCTTGAAGCCCTCGCCTTCCTGGCCCAGCACGTCTTCGGCCTGTGCCACGTAATCGTTGAACTCGATCTCGCAGGTGGCCGATGCGCGGATGCCCAGCTTCGGCTCGGTCTTGCCGCGGCCGAAGCCCGCCTTGTCGGTGTCGATCATGAACGCGGTAATGCCACGCGCGCCCTTGTCCGGCTCGCTCATCGCAAACAACACGATGTACTTGGCCACCGGGCCGGAGGTGATCCAGCTCTTCTTGCCGTTGATGACGAAGGAGCCGTCGGCCTGCTTGACCGCGCGGCAGCGCATGGCAGTGGCGTCAGACCCGGACTGCGGCTCGGTCAGCGCGAACGCGCCAATGGCCTCACCTTCGGCGATGGCACGCACGTACTTCTGCTTCTGCGCTTCATTGCCGTGGGTGAGGATGCCGTTGCAGAACAGCGAATTGTTGACCGACATGATGGTCGAGTGCGCAGCATCACCGGCGGCGACCTCCACCATCGCCAGCACGTACGCAATCGGGTCCATGCCCGCGCCGCCGTACTCGGCCGGCACTTCGATGCCCATCAGGCCGTTCTCGCCCAGCAGGCGGATGTTGTCCAACGGGAATTCGCCGGTGCGGTCATGGTGCTCCGCGCTGGGGGCGATCTTCTCCTGCGCGATGCGCCGCGCCACGTCCTGCAGCATCAACTGCTCTTCAGTAAAGCTGAAATCCACAACACCCTCCCGGGTACATGATGATGTGGGCCGCACACGGCGCGCCCAGGTGCCCAGATTGTAACGGGGCCGAGGGCTTCCGTACGCCAGCGACTTGACCGGGACAGGCAACCTCAGCGAATATATCTCTATATCGCGATAGGTAGATATTTATGGATCTGGAAGACTGGTCGACACGCCTGAAGGTGTTCGCCGATGCCACCCGCGTGCGCCTGCTGGCGCTGCTGGAGCAGGAGGAGCTGACCGTGGCCGAATTGTCGGCGATTACCCGGCTGGCGCAGCCGCGCGTGTCCACTCACCTCGCGCGCCTGAAGGAAGCTGGCCTGGTGCGCGACCGCCGTGCCGGCGTGTCGGCCTACTACCGCTTCGACGAGGCCCAGTTGGACCCGGCGCAGCGTGCATTGTGGCATGCATTGAGCAACGGAAGCGACGACCCGCTGCTGCGCCAGGATGCTGAACGGGTTGCCGCCGTGCTGGCCCACCGTGCCTCCGACCAGAACTGGGCCGACAGCGTGGCCGGCGACATGGAGCGCCACTACTCCCCGGGTCGTACCTGGGAAGCGCTTGCACGCACCGCGCTGCCGCTGCTGGAAACCGGTGACGTGCTCGATATCGCCTCCGGTGACGGCGTGCTGGCCGAACTGGTGGCCCCGCATGCCAAGCGCTACATCTGCATCGACACCAGTGCGCGCGTGGTTGCCGCCGCCAGCGAGCGCCTGCGCCGCCTGCCCAACGTGGAAGTGCGCGAAGGCGACATGCATGCCCTGCCGTTCAAGGACCGCAGCTTCGACCTGGTGGTGCTGATGCACGCGCTGACCTATGCCAGCAAGCCGGCGCAGGCAGTAACCGAAGCCGCGCGCGTGCTGCGCCCCGGCGGCCGCCTGCTGCTGTGCAGCCTGGCCCGGCACGAACACAAGGCCGCGGTGGAGGCCTACGGCCACGTCAACCTCGGTTTCAGCGACAAGGAACTGCGCAAGTTCGTCGACAAGGCCGGCCTGCAGGTGTCGAGCCTGGAGACCGTCACCCGCGAGAAGCGCCCGCCGCACTTTGAAGTGATTTCGCTGATCGCCAATAAGCCCTGAGCCCGAGACCGCCATGCCCGCCCTGCCCTGGTTGCATCCCGATCGTGCCAATGCCCTGCTCGATGCCCTGCGCGAGCGGATCCTGATCATCGATGGCGCGATGGGCACGATGATCCAGCGCCATGGGCTGCAGGAAGACGACTATCGTGGCGAGCGCTTCGCCGGTGGCTTCGACCATGCCCATGGCCCCGGCTGCGACCACGTAGCGCAGGAAGGCCATGACCTGAAGGGCAACAACGATCTGCTGCTGCTGACCCGGCCGCAGATCATCGCCGACATCCACACTGCGTACCTGGACGCTGGCGCGGATCTGGTCGAGACCAACACCTTCAACGCCACCTCGGTCAGCCAGGCCGACTACCACCTTGAACACCTGGTGTACGAGTTGAACAAGGCCGGGGCGGCAGTCGCACGCGCCTGCTGCGATGCCGTGGCCGCGACCACGCCGGGCAAGCCGCGCTTTGTCATCGGCGTGCTCGGGCCGACCAGCCGCACGGCCTCGATCAGCCCCGACGTGAACGATCCCGGCTTCCGCAACACCAGTTTCGACGAGCTGCGCGGCACCTATCGCGAAGCCATCGACGGCCTGATCGACGGTGGTGCAGACACCATCATGGTCGAGACCATCTTCGACACGCTCAATGCCAAGGCCGCCCTGTATGCCGTGGAGGAAGCCTTCGATGCACGTGGTGCACGGCTGCCGGTAATGATCTCCGGCACCATCACCGATGCATCGGGACGCACCCTGTCCGGGCAGACCGCCGAGGCCTTCCATGCCTCATTGGCGCATGCGCGGCCGCTGTCGATCGGCCTGAACTGCGCGCTGGGCGCCGATGCGATGCGCCCGCATGTGGAAACCCTGTCACAGGTGTCGGACTGCCATGTCAGTGCGCATCCCAACGCAGGCCTGCCCAACGCGTTCGGCGAGTACGACGAAACGCCTGAAGAAATGGCCGCGACCCTGCGCGGCTTCGCCGAGGCTGGGCTGTTGAACCTGGTCGGTGGCTGCTGCGGCTCCACGCCCGACCACATCCGCGCGATCGCGCAGGCGGTGGCCGGTCTGCCGCCGCGCGCCCTGCCCGGCGCGCAGGAACAGGCTGCATGAACGTCGCCGCCACCGTCCCGCATTTTCCGCCCTATTGCTGTTGAGCCGCCGCCAACCATGACGCCTGTCCGCCCTACCCGCCTGTCCGGCCTGGAACCTCTGGTCATCACCCCGGACCTGCTGTTCATCAACGTCGGTGAGCGCACCAACGTCACCGGCAGCGCGCAGTTCCGCAAGCTGGTCAAGGAAGGTCGCTACGAAGAGGCGGTGGACGTGGCCCGCCAGCAGGTGGCCAGCGGCGCGCAGATCCTCGACGTCAACATGGACGAGGGCCTGATCGATTCGGAAGCGGCGATGACCCGCTACCTCAACCTGATCATGTCCGAGCCGGACATCGCGCGCATTCCGGTGATGGTCGATTCCTCCAAGTGGAGCGTGATCGAGGCCGGCCTGAAGTGCCTGCAGGGCAAGAGCGTGGTCAACTCGATCTCGCTGAAGGAAGGCGAAGCGCTGTTCCGCGAGCATGCGCGCAAGGTGCTGCGCTATGGCGCGGCCGCGGTGGTGATGGCCTTCGACGAGGCGGGCCAGGCCGATACCTGCGCGCGCAAGGTCGAGATCTGCACCCGCGCCTACCGCCTACTGGTCGATGAGATCGGTTTCCCGCCGCAGGACATCATCTTCGACCCGAACATCTTCGCCGTCGCCACCGGCATCGAAGAGCACGACAACTATGCGGTGGACTTCATCGAAGCCACCCGCATCATCAAGCAGACCCTGCCGCACTGCCATGTATCCGGCGGCGTCTCCAACGTCTCGTTCTCGTTCCGTGGCAACGAGACCGTGCGCCAGGCGATCCACTCGGTGTTCCTGTATCACGCCATTGCTGCCGGCATGGACATGGGCATCGTCAACGCCGGCGCCATGCCGATCTACGACGAGCTGGAGCCGGAACTGCGCGAGCGCGTCGAGGATGTGATCCTCAACCGCCGCAGCGACGCCACCGAGCGCCTGCTGGAGATTGCCGAGCGCTACAAGGGCAAGAAGGGCGCAGCGAAGACCGAGGACCTGGGCTGGCGCGAGAAGCCGGTCGCGCAGCGCCTGGCACATGCGCTGGTGCACGGCCTGGACGCCTGGGTCGAAGAAGACACCGAGCTGGCACGGCAGGCATCGAGCCGCCCGCTGGACGTGATCGAAGGCCCGTTGATGGATGGCATGAACGTGGTCGGCGACCTGTTCGGCGCCGGCAAGATGTTCCTGCCGCAGGTGGTGAAATCCGCGCGGGTGATGAAGAAGGCCGTGGCCTACCTGCTGCCTTACATCGAAGCTGAAAAGGCACGCAGCGGCGATACCGCCAAGAGCAACGGCCGCATCATCATGGCCACGGTGAAGGGCGATGTGCACGACATCGGCAAGAACATCGTCGGCGTGGTCCTGGCCTGCAACAACTTCGAGGTGATCGACCTTGGCGTGATGGTACCGGCGCAGAAGATCCTCGACGCCGCGCGCGAGCACAATGCGGACCTGATCGGCCTGTCCGGCCTGATCACGCCCTCGCTGGAGGAAATGAGCCACGTCGCCCGCGAGATGGAGCGCCAGGGCTTCGACCTGCCGCTGCTGATCGGCGGCGCGACCACCTCGCGCGCGCACACCGCGCTGAAGATCGACCCGCACTACAAGGCGCCCACGGTGTGGGTGAAGGATGCCTCGCGTGCGGTCGGCGTGGCCCAGTCGCTGATCTCGCGCGACCTGCGGGAGGCCTTCGTCGCCGCCAACGAAGCCGACTACGCCGAGATCCGCGCGCGCCACCGCAACCGCGGCGATGCCAAGCGCCTGGTCTCGCTGGAACACGCTCGTGGGCAGAAGTTCCAGGGCGGCTGGGACAGCTATGTACCGCCGGCTCCGAACCAGCCCGGCCTGCACGTGTTCGACGATTACCCGCTGGCCGAACTGGTGCCCTACATCGATTGGACACCGTTCTTCCAGGCCTGGGAACTGGCCGGCAAGTACCCCGCCATCCTCACCGACGAAATCGTCGGCACCCAGGCCAGCGATCTGTACAAGGATGCCCGCGCGATGCTCGAGCGCATCGTCGGTGAGAAGTGGCTCACCGCCAAGGCCGTGTTCGGCCTGTGGCCGGCCAACAGCATCGGCGACGACGTGCGCGTGCAGCACCCCCGGGGCGAGACCACCCTGCACTTCCTGCGCCAGCAGGTGGACAAGCCCGCCGAGCGCCCGGACTTCTGCCTGGCCGACTTCATCGCACCGGCCGACAGTGGCCGCCAGGACTGGATCGGTGCATTCGCGGTCACCGCCGGGATCGGCATCGATGCACACGTGGCCCGGTTCGAGGCCGACCACGACGACTACAACGCGATCCTGCTGAAGGCCCTCGCCGATCGCTTCGCCGAAGCGCTGGCCGAGCGCCTGCACCAGCGCGTGCGTACCAAATTCTGGGGCTACGACCACGCCGAGACGCTGGACAACGAGGCGCTGATCGACGAGCAGTACAGCGGCATCCGCCCGGCTCCCGGCTATCCCGCCTGCCCGGAGCACAGCGAGAAGCGCCGCCTGTTCGACCTGCTGCAGGCAGAAGCCAACGCCGGCATGGAACTGACCGAAAGCTTCGCGATGCTTCCCACCGCAGCGGTATCCGGCTACTACTTCAGCCATCCGCAGAGCCAATACTTCGTGGTCGGCCGGCTCAGCCGCGAGCAGGTGGGCGACTACGCCCGGCGCAAAGGCGTGGATCGCGCCCAGGCCGAGCGCTGGCTGGCCTCCAACCTCGACTACGATCCCGAATGATCCGGTAGCGCCGGGCCATGCCCGGCGTCATCTCCTGTCCACCGGGCATGGCCCGGCGCTACCGTGCATTATTCTGCGATGACCGTTCCCGTTGCCCGTCTTTCCAGCTTCTACCTGTTCTACTACGCGGCGCTCGGTGCGTTCACTCCGTACTGGAGCCTGTTCCTGACCGCGCGCGGCATGAGCGTCACCGCCATCAGCGTGATGATGGGCCTGTGGTATGCCACCCGTGTGGTCGCTCCCAGCACCTGGACCACGCTGGCCGCGGCCTCGCCACGACCGATCCGCCTGCTGCGACTGGGGTGCGTGCTGGCCCTGATCAGTTTCACCGCCTTCCTGCTGCCGCTGCCACAGCCATGGATGTACCCGGCGATGGTGGTGTTCTGCTTCTTCTACAACGCGGTGATGCCGCAGTTCGAGTCGATCACCCTCACCCACCTCGGCAGCGACAGTCATCGCTACGGCCTGATCCGGGTCTGGGGCTCGCTCGGCTTCATCGCCATCGTGACCCTGTTCGGCTGGTTGATCGAGGGCGATGGCAGCGGCAACCGCGCCGCGCTGCTGCCGTGGATGATGCTGCCGTTGTTCGTGTTGATGGTTGCCTCGGCCTTCAGCAACCACTATGCACGTGACATCAGCAAGGCCGACGGCGATGCCACTGGTTTCTGGCAGATCGTGCGCCGGCCACCAGTGCTGGCGTTCTTCCTGGCCGCGTTCATGGAGCAGCTCTCGTTCGGACCGTACTACACGTTCTTCTCGGTCTACATGGACCACCACGGCTACCGCACCTCCACCCTCGGCCTGCTGTGGACCATCGGCGTGGTATTCGAGGTCGGCGTGTTCTTCACCATCGGCCGCTTCTTCCGCCGCTACGACGCCAGCTGGATGCTGCTGATCGCCCTGGTCAGCTCCTGCCTGCGCTGGGCGGTGACCGCGTTGTTCCCGCAGAACCTGCCGGTGATGCTGGTCGCGCAGAGCGCCCATGCGCTCGGCTTTGCCGCCTTCTTCGCGGCAGCGATGCAGATGCTGGCCACTTATTTCCCGGGCCGCCTCAACGGCCATGGCCAGGGCCTGCTGTATGGATTCTCGTCCGGCGTCGGCGGCGTGCTCGGCGCGCTCATCGCCGGCCAACTGTGGAAGATCGACGACGGCCGCACCGCGTTCCTGGCCGGCAGTGCTTTCGCCCTGATAGGTGCCCTGCTGTGCTTCTTCGCGCTGAGCCTGCCGCTGATCCGCGCACGCCGCACCGGCAGCCGCGCCCAGCAATGAAAACGCCGGGCATTGCCCGGCGTTCCCATCAACCAACCGCACTCATTACCAGACCAGGTCGTCCGGCACCTGGAACTGCGGGTCGGCGTACGGATCTTCCTCGGCCGGCGCATTCGGATCGACCTTCAGCGCCACCGATGCGGCAAACACCGCCTCGGACTGCGCCAGCACTTCGGCGGTGACCAGCAGGTAGCGGCCATTGAGCTGGACCACGCCCAGTTCACCGGCATTGAGCGCAGTCAGCTGTTCGGCGGTCACGTAGATGCGCTTGATCTTGCCGCCGTACGGGAAGTGGCGGGCAATATCGGCCTCCTCGGCATTCAGGCCCTTGTCCTTCAGCAGCTCTTCCAGCTTGGCCTTCGCCTCGCGGCGCACGCGCGCTTCTTCCTGCTTCAGGCGCTCGGCCTGGATGCGCTCTTCCTTTTCCTTCTGCGCACGGATGGCATAGGCCTTGGCCAGATCCATCTCTTCGGCACTGCGCGGCTTGCGCGGGCCCTGCTGGCCCTGGCCACGCGCCTGGCCGCCGGGCTTGCCGGCTCCAGCGTGGTGGCCATGGCCACGGCGCTCGCCGGGCTTGTGCTCGCCCTTGCCTGCGCCCTGCGGCTTTCCATTGCCATTGCCACCCTTGCCCTGCGGGCGGCCATCACGGCGGGGGCCATCATTCTTGCGCTCGGGCTTGGGCGCTGGCTTGAAGCCCAGGCCCATCAGCTGGTCGCGGAGGGTATCGCTCATAGAGTTCGGATCAGTAGTGCGGCGGCGGCGGTTCGCTCGCCGGATCGGAAGAATTCAGAGCGTTGCGGACCTTGCCCAGGTCTTCCAGCAGCACGCGCAGGATGCCGGCATTGCGGCTGCCTTCCATGCGCGCGTCGGCCAGTGCATCGCTCAGTTCGGCAAGCGCGTGTTCCTGGAAGGACACGCGCATTTCCAGCTCGACCAGGCGCGCTTCCAGCGCCTGCTCGCGTTCACTCGGCAGCTCAGACATGCAACGAACGCCCCCGGCCGATGCCGTAGTAGGCCAGGCCTGCAGCTTCCACCTCGGCCGGCTCGTACAGATTGCGGCCATCGAACACCGCCGCGTCCTTCAACTGCTCGCGCAGCTTCTGGAAATCGGGGCTGCGGAACTGCTTCCACTCGGTCACCACGACCAGCGCGTCGGCACCCTGCAGCGCTTCGTCGGCACTGCTGCAGAACACCAGGTCGTCACGCTCGCCGAAGATGCGCTGCGATTCGTGCATCGCTTCCGGGTCATACGCCCGCACCGTCGCACCACCTTCCCACAGCTGCGCCAGCAGGCGACGGCTGGAGGCTTCGCGCATGTCGTCGGTGTTCGGCTTGAAGGCCAGGCCCCACACCGCAAACGTCTTGCCGCGCACGCCTTCGTCCTCGCCCTTGTCATAGTGGCGCTGGATGAGGGCGAACAGATGGCCCTTCTGTGCATCGTTGACCGCTTCCACCGCGTTCAGCAGCTTCGGCTCGAGGCCGTACTGCTGCGCGGTGCGGGCCAGCGCCTGCACATCCTTGGGGAAGCACGAGCCGCCGTAGCCGGCACCCGGATAGATGAAGTGCCAGCCGATACGCGGGTCCGAACCGATGCCCTGGCGGACCTGCTCGACGTCGGCACCGACACGCTCGGCGATGTTGGCGATTTCGTTCATGAACGAAATCTTGGTCGCCAGCATCGCGTTGGCCGCGTACTTGGTCAGTTCGGCCGAACGTACGTCCATTTCCACCACGCGGTCGTGGTTGCGGTTGAACGGCGCATACAGGCGACGCATCACCGCCACCGATTCTTCGCTGGTCGCACCGATGATGATGCGGTCCGGGCGCATGCAGTCGGCAACCGCGTCGCCTTCCTTCAGGAACTCCGGGTTGGACACCACATCGAAGGCGATGTCCGCGTTACGCGCAGCCAGCTCTTCGGCAATGGCCGCGCGCACCTTGTCGGCGGTACCCACCGGCACCGTCGACTTGTTGACCACCACGGTCGGCACACTCATGTACCGGCCAATGGTGCGGGCCACGGCCAGCACGTACTGCAGATCGGCGCTGCCATCCTCGTCCGGCGGCGTGCCGACGGCGATGAAAACGACCTGGCCGTGATCGATGGCAGCCTCAGCGTCGGTGGTGAATGCCAGCCGCAAGGCGGCATGGTTGGCCTTCACCATCGGCTCCAGGCCCGGCTCATAGATCGGGATGATGCCCTGGTTGAGGCCATCCACCTTGGCCTGGTCGATGTCGACGCAGACCACCTGATGGCCGACGTCGGCCAGGCAGGTGCCGGTCACCAGTCCAACGTAGCCGGTACCAAAAATCGCAACGCGCATGTCCGTGCAGGCTCCGTGGTCGCTTACGGCAGGACGCCCAGCAGCTCGACGTCGAAGGTCAGAGTTGCGTTCGGGCCGATCGGGCCGCCCGGGGTGCCGTTTTCGCCATAGGCCAGGTTGCCCGGGATCCAGAAGCGGTACTTCGAACCGACCGGCATCAGCGCGACGCCCTCGGTCCAGCCCTTGATCACCTGGTCCAGGCCGAACTCGGCCGGCTGGCGGCCGTAGGAACTGTCGAACACGGTGCCGTTGAGCAGCTTGCCTTCGTAGTTCACGCGCACCTTGCTGCTCGGCAGCGGACGCTCGCCACTACCCGGGCGGATCACCTGGTACTGCAGGCCCGAGGCAGTGGTCACCACGCCCGGCTGGGTCTTGTTCTTGGACATGAACGCATTGCCTTCCTCGCGGTTGGTCTGCGCGGCGGCGGCGGCCTTGGCCTGCATTTCGGCCTGCTTGGCGCCCATGAACGACTGGATGGTGGCGGTCGCGTCAGCTTCCGTCATCTTCGGCTGGCCCTTGCTCAGGCCGGTGCTGATCGCGTCAAACAGCGAGGCGACATCGATGTCGTCCTTCAGCTGTGCCAGCGACGGACCGACCGAATAGGAACCGATCATCTGCGCCACCTTGACGCGGTCCACCTTCGCCGGCTGCGAACCCGGCGCCACACCCGGCACCTGCTGGCCGCTGCGGGCCATCACCACCTGGCGCAGCGCGGCATCGGTGGCCTTGGCCTGTTCCTGGGTGATCTGCGGCTGCAGGCCTTCGAAGGAGCGCTCCACGGCGGTGCGCAGGGCAGCCACGTCGATTTCATCGGCAATCGGAGTGAACGACTTGGCCACGTCCAGGCCGATGGCGTAGCCGAGCTTCTGCTTGGGGGAATTCAAGGTTGCGGTCTCCTTGGCGGCTGCAGGGGCAGCCGGTTGTTGCGACAGAGCGACACCCGAAGTGCCCATTGCCAGAATCAGAACCGACGCCGCGGCGCCGCGCATTCCCATCTTCATTCGCTGCATTCCTGAAAGTGTCCGGGCGCCGACGTCGGCGCGAAAAGAGTCATTGTCGCACGCATGCCGTCGATGTCGAGGCATACATGCCGGATATCAATGCGTGGCGGCAGCGGCCAGCGCCTTGTCGATGGCGGCGGTGAGCTGTGCATCATCCGGCGTCACCTTGCTGGCGAACTGGGCGATGACCTTGCCATCGCGGCCGACCAGGTACTTGTGGAAGTTCCAGGCCGGGGCTACGCCGGTGGCTGCGCTCAGCCGCTGGTAAAGCGGCGTTGCCTGCGCCCCCACCACATGCACCTTCTCGAACATCGGGAACTTGACGCCGTAGGTCAGCGTGCAGAAATCCTGGATCTGCTTCTCGTCACCCGGCTCCTGGCCCTTGAAATCATTGGACGGGAAACCAAGCACGGCGAAGCCACGCCCCGCATAGCGCTTCTGCAGCGCTTCCAGCCCTTCGTACTGCGGGGTATAGCCGCACTTGCTGGCGGTGTTGACCACCAGCAGCACCTGCCCCTGGTAGCGCTGCTGCAGGTTGACCTGCTGCTTGCCGGCCAGCGGCCGGTAATCCAGGTCGAGCAGATCGGCAGCAAGGGCACTGCCGGAACCAGCAGCGCCGGCCACCATCAGGACCAGCAGGGACAGGCCGCGCAGGCGGCGCGAGGAAACAGTCGGCAGGGGCATCAGGAGCGGTCCGCGGTAGCCATTCAACAGGGGCCCGGCCAGCACCGGCCGGGGATCGGCCGAACTATAGCACCGGGCCTTTGCGGCCCAGATTGCGGCAGCCCGCCGCCACTTTGCGCGGCATGGCCTTTGGATGGAGCGTTCTTCAACCCCGGCGGAGTAATGACATGGTATGCACATCACTGAATGCAAGGTCGACCTGGGTTGCTCACCCGAATTATTTTATTTCCCTTCAAAATCAAAATCTTGAATGGATGTTTCAGCACCATGACCACCCCTGCCATCAGTTGGGGCCGGCAAGGACTTGCACGACGGCGTGCCGGTGTTATAGTTGCATACAACACCAGTCACCTGAGACAGGGGGAAGCCATGAACGCCCGGATACGTCGCAACCTCACCGCACCCGCGGCCGCTGCCGTTTCGACCCTGATCGTGCTGGCCTGGCTGGCCGCGCCAACCTCCCCCGCTTCAACCGACAGTGCGCAGGACGCGACCACTTCACCGGCAGGCAATGCTGCCCCCTCCCCCCCCCCCCCGCGTCGGCTGCACAGCTCCCTGTCCATGCCGTACTTCTCGTTCGCCCAGCCGCTGACCCCACGGAGCTGAATATGAGCGACATCCAGTGGAGCGACGGTGCTCCCATCTACCGTCAGTTGAAGGAGCGCGTGATCGCCATGATGCTCGACGGAATCCTCAAGCCGGGCGATGCCCTGCCTTCGGTGCGCCAGGTGGCCGCCGACTACCAGCTCAACCCCATCACCGTTTCGCGCGCTTACCAGGAACTGGCCGACGAAGGCCTGGTCGAAAAGCGCCGCGGGCTGGGCATGTTCATGACCGAACAGGCGGCCACGCAGCTGCGCAGCAGCGAACGCGAACGCTTTCTCAATGAAGAATGGCCAGCGGTCCTGGAGCGCATCCAGCGCCTGGGCCTGAGCCTCGACGAATTGCTGCCCCAGGGGAAATTCTGATGAATGCCAGTCCCACTACTGCTGCATCCGGCGATGCCGTCATCACCGCCAAAGGCCTGCGCAAGGCCTACAAGACCACCGTCGCCCTCGACAATGCCAGCTTCAGCATTCCGAGCGGGCGCATCATCGGCCTGATCGGCCCCAACGGTGCCGGCAAGACCACTGCCCTGAAAGCCGTGCTCGGCCTGACCTCGGTGGAAGGCGAGCTGAGCGTGCTCGGCCGCGATCCGCGGCTGCATCGCGATGAGCTGATGAACGACATCTGCTTCATCGCCGATGTCGCCGTGCTGCCGCGCTGGCTGAAGGTCCGCGAGGCGATCGATTTCGTCGCCGGCGTCCATCCGCGCTTTGACCGCGCCCGCTGTGAGCGCTTCCTGGCCAACACCAAGCTGCAGCCGAAGCAGCGCGTGCGCGAACTGTCCAAGGGCATGATCGTGCAGCTGCACCTGGCGCTGGTGATGGCCATCGATGCCCGTATCCTGGTGCTGGACGAGCCCACCCTGGGCCTCGACATCCTGTACCGCAAGGAGTTCTACCAGCGCCTGCTGGAAGACTACTTCGATGAGCAGAAGACCATCATCGTCACCACCCACCAGGTGGAAGAGATCGAACACATCCTCAGCGACGTGATGTTCATCCGTGACGGCCGCATCGTGCTTGATGCGGAAATGGACGAGGTCGGACGGCGCTACACCGAGCTGCTGGTCAACGCCGATCAGCTGGATACCGCGCGCGCCCTGAAGCCGATCGACGAACGCAGCCTGACGTTCGGCAAGACCGTGATGCTGTTCGATGGCGTGCCGCGCTCCCAGCTTTCCACCCTTGGCGAGACCCGCAGCCCGGGCCTGGCCGACCTGTTCGTCGCCATCATGAAGGGGACCTACGCATGAATGCCGTCAACCACCCCGTCAGCCCACTGGGCACGCTGCGCTGGCTGCTCAAGCGCGAGTACTGGGAAAACCGCGGAGGATTCCTGTATGCCCCGCTGATCGCCGGCCTGATTTCGCTGGTGATGAGTACCGTCGGCATCGCCTTCGGCCTGTTCGCGCTGAATCGCGCCGCGCGCAACGGCGGATTCCATGTCGATGGCGAAAGCGTGAACGTCAACGGCCTGGACCTGGCACTGCTCACCCGCAACATCGACAGCAAGGACCTCACCGACCTCGGCAACGGCCTCGACCTGACCCTGGTGCTGAGCTCGGCATGGCCGTTCCTGGTGCTGGCCTTCGTGGTGTTCTTCTACTGCCTGGGCGCCCTGTACGACGACCGCCGCGACCGCAGCATCCTGTTCTGGAAGTCGCTGCCGCTGTCGGACACCCAGACAGTGTTGTCCAAGGTGATCAGTGCACTGGTGGTGGCACCGCTGATCGCGGTGATCGCCGGCATCATCACCATGTTCGGCTTCATGCTGATCATCAGCATCGTGGCCCTGATGCATGGTGGCAGCCCGATGACCCTGATCTGGGGTCCGGCCAGCCCGCTGACCCTGGCCGCCGGCCACCTGTCCTGGATTCCGGTCTATGCCCTGTGGGCACTGCCTACCGCAGGCTGGCTGCTGCTGTGCTCGGCCTGGGCCAAGAGCAAGCCGTTCCTGTGGGCGGTAATGCTGCCGCTGTTTGCCGGCGTCATCGTCAGCACCACCAAGATCATGCCGCTGTTCGGCCTGAGCACCGGCTGGTTCTGGCAGAACATCGTCGGCCGCCTGCTGCTGGGCGGCGTGCCGGGCATGGACCTGGTGTACCGCCTCAGCGCCGGTTCGCGGCGCGACCTGGATTCGGTGGTCAGCCTGATGTCCCCGGCTTCGCAGCTGAAGTCACTGGCGATGCCGGAACTGTGGATCGGTGCTGCCGTCGGTGCAGTGTTCATCTTCCTCGCCATCCGCCTGCGCAAGCGCGCCGGCGAGATCTGATTCCATCCACCCGGAGGCACCACCCATGCGTTCCCTGCTCGCCTGTACCGCGTTGTTGCTGTTGCCGCTGTCGGCCCTTGCGACCGATGCACAGAACTGCAAGTTCACTGCCGCCCGCACGTTGAAGCTGGACGTGGCCGGTGCCAAGGCGGTGGTGTTCGAGGTCAACCAGCATGACCTGAAGGTGGTCGCCAGCGCTGGCGGCGGTCAGCTGGACGGCCGCGCCTGCGCGTCCAGCCAGGAATGGCTGGACCAGCTGGTGCTGGAGCAGCGCAAGGTCGGCGACAAACTGGTGGTGAGCCTGCGCCGCGACGGCCGCCAAAGCGGCATCAGCTTGGGCAACAGCTACGCCTGGCTGGATATCCGTGGCAGCGTGCCGGACAACATGCCGCTGCAGTTCAAGATCGGCTCGGGCGATGCCAGCGTGGAGAACGCACAGTCGCTGAGCGTGGACGTGGGTTCCGGTGACGCCGTGGTCCGCGGTACCCGGGGCAGCATCCATGCCGCGGTGGGTTCGGGCGACCTCGACATCGATGGCGGCAGCTCCCTGAATCTGCTGTCGCTCGGCTCGGGCGACGTTACGGCGCGCAACATCGGCGGCGATGCCATTGCCGGCACGGTCGGCTCCGGTGACCTGAAGATCACCGACGTGCGTGGCAACGCGCGGCTGGACACCGTCGGCTCGGGCGACATCGAGTTCAAGCGCGTGCAGGGCAATGTCGAGGTGGGCGTGGTCGGCTCCGGCGGCGTCGATCTCACCGACATCGGCGGCAATGTGCACGTCCGCAGCCATGGCTCGGGCGACATCCAGGTCGATGGCGTGCGCGGCAGCCTGACCGTCGACCACAGCGGCAGCGGTGACGTCGGCCACCGCAATGTCAGCGGCAAGGTCACCCTGCCGCGCAACAAGTAACTCTCAGCCAACCGATCCCAGGGGAATACCATGAACCTGTTGCGCCTGCTGCCTGCCACCCTGTTGTGCCTGCCGCTGATCGCCTGTGGCGGCACCTCTTCCTCGTCTGACAAGACCGTCGGCAAGAGTGTTGCCGAGGCCACCAGCGGCGTCGGCGAGACCGTCAAGGACGCCATGAACGATGCCCGCAAGGACATCGCCCAGGGCAACATCAAGATCTCCGCCGACAAGCAGCCGCGCGCGGAAATCACCCCGGACGGCCACCTGCTGATCGCGGGCAAGGACGTCGTTGCCAACGACGCGCAGCGCCGCCAGTTGCTGGAGTACCGCGGCCACGTGGTCGCCATCGCGATGGACGGCATGGACGTCGGCCTGGCCGGTGCCAAGCTTGGCGCCAGTGCCGCCGGCGAGGCGCTGAAGGGCATCTTCAGCGGTGACAGCGAAGGCGTCGAGAAGCGCATCAACGCCGAAGCCGCCAAGATCGAGGCTCAGGCCAAGCGCATCTGCGACCGCCTGCCCGCGATGCTGGCCAGCCAGCAGGCGCTGGCGCGCGAACTGCCGGCATTCAAGCCCTACGCGACGATGGACCAGAGCGACGTGGACGACTGCGGCAAGGACACCGGCAAGGGCCACACCGTCAATCTCTGACTGCGGCAAATGAGCGCACCCGGCCGGCAGCGCGCAAGCGTTGCCGGCCGACGCTGCCTGCGCGGGCTTACAATGGCCGCCCCGGATGCACCCGATCAAACCGCCATGAAGAAACTGTTCCTGCTGCTGGCCGCCCTGCTCTGCCTGGGCCTGGTTGGCTGTGACAAGGATTACCGCAACCACCGCGCCGAGCGCGGCAAGCCCAAGATTTCCGTGAGCGAAGGCATGGTCACCGTGCGTCGCCCACCCGCGCCGAACATCATCATCCTCGCCGATGGCACGATGAAGATGGACGAAATCCAGATTCCGCTGGACGACGCGCAGAAGCAGATGCTGCAGACCATGTTCGGCAAGCTGCAGGTGTTGCGCCAGAACACCCTGGTGGCCGCACCGGCCGATCCCAACATGCAGCCGGTGAAGATCCAGCCGCCCGAAGGCATGGAAGTGATTCCGTCTGACCTGATCCAGCGTATCCCCGAGTTCAAGGACTACACCGACACCTTCGGCAACATCGTCGCTGACCGTCGCTGAAAAAAGAAACGCCGCCCGAGGGCGGCGTTTCTCATTGACCCGGTAGCGCCGGGCCACGCCCGGCGAGCGCAGCGCGCGGCCCTCCGGCGGTTCGCCGGGCATGGCCCGGCGCTACACAACCGGTAGATCAACCGCCCGCGCCACCACCACCGGCCTGGATGCCACCGGCGGTCAGCGCGGTCGGATCCAGCAGGCGGCGCAGCTCGGCTTCGGCCAGGCCACTGTCTTCCAGCGCCACGTCCAGCACCGGGCGCTGTTCCTTGTAGGCGCGCTTGGCAATCGCCGCGGCCTTCTCGTAGCCGATGATCGGGTTCAGTGCGGTGACCAGAATCGGGTTGCGTGCCAGCGCCTCGGCCACGCGGTCCTCGCGCACCTTCAGCCCGGCAATCGCGCTGTCGGCCAGCAGGGTGGACACATTGGCCAGCAGGCCGATGCCATCGAGCAGGTTCACCGCGATCAGCGGCAACGTGACATTGAGCTGGAAGTTGCCGGTCTGGCCGGCCACGGTAATGGCGGTGTGGTGGCCGATCACCTGTGCACAAGCCATCACCGTCGCTTCCGGAATGACCGGATTGACCTTGCCCGGCATGATCGAGCTGCCCGGCTGCAGGGCCGGCAGTTCAATCTCGCCCAGCCCAGCCAGCGGACCGGCGTTCATCCAGCGCAGGTCATTGGCGATCTTGATCAGTGCCACCGCCAGCGCATTGAGCTGGCCGGACAGTTCCACCGCATCGTCCTGCGCGGCCAGGCCTTCGAACTTGTTCTCGGCACTGTCGAACTTGAAACCGGTCTGCTGCTTCAGCGCCTTCGCCACCTGGGTACCGAAGCGCGGATCGGCGTTGATACCGGTGCCGATGGCGGTGCCGCCCAGCGGCAGGCGACGCACGCGCTTGAGGCTGTCTTCGATACGCTCCTGCGCCGACGCCAGCTGTGCCGACCACGCGCCGAACTCCTGCTCGAAGGTCAGCGGCATCGCATCCATCAGGTGGGTACGGCCGGTCTTGACCACCTTGCGCAGGCTGCGGCCCTTCTTGTCCAGGGTCTTGCGCAGGTGTACCAGCGCCGGCAGCAGCTGCTCATGGGTCGCCAGCACCGCCGACACGCGCAGCGCGGTCGGGATCACGTCGTTGGAGCTCTGCCCCTGGTTGACGTGGTCGTTGGGGTGCACGCTGGTCTTGCCCGCCTTGCCGGCACGGTTGGCCAGGGTGGCGATGACCTCATTGGCATTCATGTTCGACGACGTGCCCGAACCGGTCTGGTAGACGTCGATCGGGAAATGCGCGTCCCATTCACCGGTGGCCACTTCGGCCGCGGCGGTCTGGATGGCCTTGGCCACGTTCTTCGGCAGGTGGCCCAGCTCTGCGTTGACGCCCGCGGCGGCGCCCTTGACCAGGCCCAGCGCGCGGATGAAACCGCGCGGCATGCGCTGGCCCGACACCGGGAAATTCTGCACGGCACGCTGGGTCTGTGCGCCCCACAGGGCGTCCGCAGGCACCTGCAGCTCGCCCATGCTGTCGTGTTCGATTCTGAAACCCTTGCTTGCAGCTTTGCTCATTGCATCAACTCCGCACTACTTCAGTTGGGGAAAGGGAAGCGGCGGCTGGCAGGGTGTCGCTTCCCGGGCTGGCGGCTGCGCCAACGATACTCCCTTGCCGGTGACACGGGATGACGGGGACGGGCCAGATCGTTCCGTCCGCAGGGTCGTTTACACGGGTAGCGCCGGGCCATGCCCGGCGAGCGCACAGCTCGGCCACCATCCGCCGGGCATGGCCCGGCGCTACCGAGCATGCGAAAGCCACGCGTCGTAGAATATGGCCCCCGCCGCTCGCCCCAGCCCTGCCGACATGTCCGATTCCGCCCTGCTCGCCCTGTCCCCGCTCGATGGCCGCTATGCCGGCAAGGTCGACGCCCTGCGCCCGATCTTCTCCGAGTACGGCCTGATCAAGGCCCGCATCACGGTTGAGGTGGAATGGCTGCTGGCCCTGGCCGCCGAGCCGGGCATCGTCGAGCTGGCGCCGTTCTCCGACGCCGCCATCGCCCGCCTGCGCGCCCTGGCCGCCAGCTTCAGCCCGGCCCAGGCCGCGCGCGTGAAGGAGATCGAGCGCACCACCAACCATGACGTCAAGGCGGTGGAGTACTTCATCAAGGAACAGCTGAAGGACGACGCCGAGCTGGCCCCGGCGCTGGAATTCGTGCATTTCGCCTGCACCAGCGAAGACATCAACAACCTCAGCTATGGCCTGATGCTGGAACAGGCCCGCCGCGAGGTGCTGCTGCCGACCCTGGACGGCATCGCCAACAGCCTGCGCAGCCTGGCCCACGCCCAGGCCGGCCAGCCGATGCTGTCGCGCACCCACGGCCAGACCGCCTCGCCGACCACCCTGGGCAAGGAACTGGCCAACGTGGTCGCCCGCCTGGAACGCCAGCGCAAGCAGATCGCCGCCGTCGAACTGACCGGCAAGATCAACGGCGCGGTGGGCAACTACAACGCCCACATCGCCAGCTACCCGGACGTGGACTGGCCGGCTTTCGCCGAGCGCTTCGTGACCGGTCTGGGCCTGGTGTTCAACCCGTACACCACGCAGATCGAGCCGCACGACAACATCGCCGAGATCGGCGATGCCGCGCGCCGCGCCAACATCATCCTGATCGACCTGGCGCGCGACATCTGGGGCTATGTTTCGCTGGGCTACTTCAAGCAGCGCCTGAAGGAAGGCGAAGTCGGCTCGTCGACGATGCCGCACAAGGTCAACCCGATCGATTTCGAGAATGCCGAAGGCAACTTCGGCATCGCCAACGCGCTGTTCGAGCACTTCAGCGCAAAGCTGCCGATCAGCCGCTGGCAGCGTGACCTGACCGACTCCACCGTGCTGCGTGCACTGGGTACCGCGTTCGGCCACAGCCAGGTGGCATTGGATTCGCTGGCCAAGGGCCTGGGCAAGCTGGAAGTGAACCCGCAGCGCCTGGACGCCGATCTGGATGCAGCCTGGGAAGTGCTGGCCGAGGCCGTGCAGACGGTGATGCGTCGCCACGGCCTGCCGAACCCGTACGAACAGCTGAAGGCGCTGACCCGCGGCCAGGGCATCACCGCCGAGTCGATGCGCGCGTTCGTGCAGGGGCTGGAGCTGCCGGCGGATGCGAAGCAGCGCCTGCTGGAGATGACCCCGGGCAGCTACACCGGTCTGGCCGAGTCGCTGGCGAAGAAGATTTAAGGGGTTTCCTTTGCGGCGGCGGCCGCGGGCGCTGCCTGCGGCAGGCAACAGCAACAGCAACATCAACGTCAATAGCGGCTCTGGGTTTTTGCCGTGCTTGGCGGGGCGGGTTGGATTCGCGGGACACGCCGTGAACCCGTCCTTGGGGGCTCGATGGCGCCATCCATGGCGCCAACGGTCCCGCGAACCCAACCCGCCCCACCTCTGACAGATTCCCGGTGACGGATCGAAGAGCGGTGGGTTGTCGGGACGGAATTTGAAAGAGGGACGCGGCTTCGCCGCGTCCCTCTTTCGTTTGTCCGATGGGGTCAGATCCCTTTTCCATTGGAAAAGGGATCTGACCCCACGAGCGCAGGAGCATGAGCAAGCGCAGCGCGCGACCCGCTTTTGCCTTGCTTTTCTTCTTCCATTCCGTGGCGGGCCGCGCAGGAAACTGTCAGGGGCCGGGCGGGTGGGCCATGCAGGGGCGTTGGCGCCATGGATGGCGCCATCGAGCTTACAAGGACGTACTTGCAGCGTCCCCTGCATGGCCCACCCGCCCGGCCAAGCGCGGCTTTTGCTTTCAGCGACCAACCCAACCACCCGCCACGAGGGGCTCCGCCGTTGGCCGGACACCCCGCGACAAACCCGCGCACGTGCGCAATCCCGGCGAACGTCGGACAATGGAGGCCTTGGCGGCCCGCCGCGCCGCCCCTCCCGCTTTCCGCTGCAAGGATTCCCCCATGGCCGCCCGCAAGTCCTCCGCCCCCCTCATCGAAGTCACCGCCCGCCCCGGCCAGCCGCTGGGCATGGCGCCGGCCACCTTCCTGCGCGATTTCTGGCAGAAGCGCCCGCTGCTGATCCGCAACGCCTTCCCGGATTTCCAGACCCCGGTGCAGCCGGAAGACCTGGCCGGCCTGGCCTGCGAAGAAGGCGTGCTGGCCCGCCTGATCGAGCATGACAAGACCCAGGATGGCTGGCGCGTACGC
Organism: Stenotrophomonas maltophilia R551-3; assembly: GCF_000020665.1. NCBI lineage: Bacteria > Pseudomonadati > Pseudomonadota > Gammaproteobacteria > Lysobacterales > Lysobacteraceae > Stenotrophomonas > Stenotrophomonas maltophilia. The sequence goes on from NC_011071.1 coordinate 2,934,749, forward strand.
ACCGGCCCGTTCCAGGAAGAGATCTTCCCCGCCCTCCCCGACCGCGACTGGACCCTGCTGGTGCAGGACGTGGACAAGTGGGACAAGGACGTGCGTGCGCTGATCGAGCACTTCAGCTTCCTGCCGCGCTGGCGCATGGATGACGTGATGATCAGCTTTGCCGCCACCGGAGGCTCGGTTGGTGCCCACGTCGACCAGTACGACGTGTTCCTGCTGCAGGCCCAGGGCCACCGCCGCTGGCAGATCGATGCCAGTGAATCGATCAAGGGCAAGCAGCCGCCGCTGGGCTTCCGCCCCGACGTGGAGCTGAAGCTGCTGAAGGTATTCAAGCCGACCCACGATTGGGTGCTGGCACCGGGCGACATGCTGTACCTGCCGCCGAACGTGCCGCACCACGGCGTCGCCGAAGACCCCTGCCTGACCTTCTCGTTCGGCATGCGCGCGCCAGCGTCGGCCGAGCTGATCAGCGACTACCTGGACACCCTCATCGCCGATGCCGACGAGAACATCCGCTACCAGGATGGCGACCTGAAGGTACCGGCCGACCCGAACGAAATCGACACGGTGGCGATGGCTCGGGTGATCACCGCGCTCAACGCCATCCGCATGAACGATCCGGACAAGCTGGGTGACTGGTTCGGCCGCTTCATCACCACCTACCGTGCCGCCGGCGAAGTGATGCCCCACCAGGCTGCTCCGGCCCCGGAGGAAGTGATCGAGGCGCTGGCCTCCGGCCTGCTGCTGCAGCGCCACCCGTGGGCACGCCTGGCCTGGCGCCGGGCCAAGCGTGGCGCCAGCCTGTATGTCAGCGGCCGGGACTTCGCGCTGCCGGTCAAGGACGCGCAGCGCCTGGCCGGTGCCGAACAGCTGGACGCCGCCGCTTACCGCGGCCTGTCCGACAAGGGCCGCGCTGCGGTCCAGCAGCTGCTGGTCGGCGGTGTGTTCCAGCTGATCGACCCGAACGAGATGTATGAGGCCGAAGACGAGGACGACGGTGAGGATGCCGTGGTGCTCGGCGAAGTCGTCGAAGGCCGTGACCGCGTGGATGCGATCGACGCTGACGCGGTGTCCGACGATGTCCACTCCGTGACCGTGCACGACGACGGCATCGAGGTTATCGTCAACTTCGAGGACGACGAGGAAGACGACAGCGGTGCTGGCCGCGCCTGAGTCGCCACCATGATCCGGGTCCAGCAGGTCAGTCACGCCGATGCCCACGTCGCCATCCACGAGGTACGCCAGCGCGTGTTCGTGCAGGAACAGGGCATCGCCGCCGAGCTGGAACGCGACGCGCTGGACCCGGTCAGCGCCCATGTGCTGGCGCTGGATGGCGACGGGCAGCCGGTCGGCACCGGCCGGCTGGCCTCGGACGGCCGCATCGGCCGCATGGCGGTACTGGCCAGCCATCGCAGCCATGGGGTGGGCGAGGCTTTGCTGGAGGCGCTGGTCGAGGCCGGGCGGCGGCTCGGGCTGGCCGAGCTGCACCTGCACGCCCAGCTGCCCGCCCGCGATTTCTATGCCCGCCAGGGCTTCCTGCCCGAAAGCGAGGTGTTCGAGGAGGCCGGCATCGGTCACCAGCAGATGCGCCGCCGGCTGGACGCCGCCAGCGCCATCGACAGCCGCGCCGAGGCGCTGGCCATCACCACCGCCATCATCCATCGCGCCCGCCGCCAGCTGTGGCTGCACAGCCGCCAGCTGGATCCGGGCCTGCTGGATGCGCCGCCGGTGCAGGCGGCCCTGCGTCGCTTCGCCACCGCCCGCCACGACAAGCAGCTGCGGGTGATCGTGCACGATGCGGCTGCGATCGCCTCAGCCGGAGCGCCACTGCTGGCGCTGGCCCAGCGTCTGCCCAGCGTGATCCAGTTCCGCGAGGTCACCGACCCGGTCGACCGTGCGCTGGCTTCGGCCTGCCTGCTCAATGACGCAGGCGACTTCTACTTTCGTCTGATCGGGCATCGTCTCGACGGCGAAGCCGGCATCGCGCTACCGGCACGTTCGCAGCCGTTCGAGCAGCAATTGCAGCGCATCTGGGACCGTTCACGCGATTGCAGTGAACTGCGCGCGCTCGGCATCTGAGCCAGCGCAGCTGACCCAACCTGTCTGGAAGCGGCACCGGGGGACGCGCGATGCCCTTGGTGGTGCCCCTTCGTGTCCGGTTGGGGGTACAATTTGGCTGTTTGAACGCGCCCGTGCATGGCTATTCATCTTCGTGCCGGGTCCTTCTGAAGCCATACCCCACAAAGCGAATCAGCACCCTCCATCGTGGACAATCAACTGAAGCAGTTTGCGCAATCTTCGCAACTCGCCGGCGGCAACGCCTCCTATGTCGAGGACCTGTACGAGCAGTACCTGGTCTCCCCGGATAGTGTCGATCCCAAATGGAAAACCTACTTCGACGGCTTCAAGGGCCGCGAAGCAGGTGACATTCCCCACTCGGCTGTCATCTCCCACATCGCGGACGCAGCCAAGGATGCGCTGAAAGCTGGCACCGGCACCGGTGCAGGCGACGAGCGTGAGCGCAATGTCGGTCGCCTGATCACCGCCTACCGTTCGCGCGGTCACCTGGACGCCCGCCTGGATCCGCTGGGCCTGGCTGCTCCGGTCAACACCCCGGACCTGGGCCTGCCGTTCCACAGCCTGTCCGATGGCGACCTCAACAGCGAGTTCAGCACCGGTGGCGTCGGCGGCCAGCCGCGCATGAAGCTGCGCGACCTGCTGGCACGCCTGAAGGCGACCTACACCGGCTCGATCGGTGCGGAGTTCATGCACATCTCCGAGGTCGAGCAGCGCCAGTGGATCTACAAGAAGCTGGAACTGGCCGGCGGCAACTACCAGCTGGACGCTGACACCCAGCGCCGCACGCTGGAGCGCCTGACCGCAGCCGAAGGCCTCGAGCGCTACCTGCACACCAAGTACGTCGGCCAGAAGCGTTTCTCGCTGGAAGGCGGCGACTCGCTGATCCCGATGATGGACACCATCATCCGCAGCGCCGGCAAGGATGGCGTCAAGGATGTGGTGGTCGGCATGGCCCACCGCGGCCGCCTGAACGTGCTGGTCAACACCCTCGGCAAGAACCCGCGCAAGCTGTTCGACGAATTCGAAGGCAAGTTCGAGCACGACGAGCACGCCTCGGCCGGTGACGTGAAGTACCACATGGGCTTCTCGGCCGACGTGGCCACCGAAGGTGGCCCGGTGCACCTGGCGCTGGCGTTCAACCCGTCGCACCTGGAAATCGCCGACCCGGTCGTGGCCGGCTCGGTGCGTTCGCGCCAGGAACGCCGCAAGGACACCGCGCGCAAGCAGGTGATGCCGATCCTGATCCACGGCGACGCGGCCTTCTCCGGCCAGGGCGTGGTCATGGAGCTGTTCCAGATGTCGCAGGCCCGCGGCTTCGCCGTCGGCGGCACCGTGCACATCGTGGTCAACAACCAGGTCGGCTTCACCACCTCCAACCCGCTGGATACGCGCTCCACGCGCTATGCCACCGACGTGGCGAAGATGATCGCCGCCCCGGTGCTGCACGTGAACGGCGATGATCCGGAAGCAGTGGTGTTCGCTGCACAGCTGGCCTTCGAATTCCGCCAGAAGTTCGCCAAGGACGTGGTCATCGACCTGATGTGCTACCGCCGTTGGGGCCACAACGAGGCCGACGAGCCGGCGATCACCCAGCCGCTGATGTACCAGGTGATCCGCAAGCACGCCACCACCCGCGAGATGTACGCCGAGCAGCTGGAAAAGGCGGGCGTGATCGCCGCTGGCGCAGGCAAGGCGATGGTCGATGCGTACCGCGAGAAGCTGGATGCCGGTGAAGTGACCACCGAGCTGGCGAAGGTCGAGAAGACCCCGCCGAGCAGCCCGCTGTTCGTCGATTGGCCGAAGCTGCTGGAAGGCAAGCTGTCCGATCCGATCTCGACCAAGGTCGAGAAGAACAAGCTGGTCGAACTGGCCAAGCTGATCAACACCGTGCCGGAAGAAGTGCAGCTGCACTCGCGCGTGTCCAAGGTCTACGACGACCGCCGCAAGATGGCCGCTGGCGAGATCCCGGGCGACTGGGGCTTTGCCGAGAACCTGGCCTACGCCACCCTGCTGGACGAAGGCAATGCACTGCGCCTGGTCGGCCAGGACGTCGGCCGCGGTACGTTCACCCACCGCCACGCGATCCTGCACGACCAGAAGACCGACAACTACTACCTGCCGCTGCGGCAGCTGGTGGATTCGCCGGAAAAGGCCACCATCATCGATTCGCTGCTCAGCGAAGAAGCGGTGATGGCCTACGAATACGGCTTCTCGACCACCGATCCGAACACCCTGTGCATCTGGGAAGGCCAGTTCGGCGACTTCGCCAACGGCGCCCAGGTGGTGATCGACCAGTTCATCGCCGCCGGTGAAGCCAAGTGGGGCCGCATTTCCGGCCTGACCCTGCTGCTGCCGCATGGCTATGAAGGGCAAGGCCCGGAACACAGCTCGGCGCGCCTGGAGCGCTTCCTGCAGCTGTGCGCGCTGGAGAACATGCTGGTGGTGGTGCCGTCGACCCCGGCGCAGGCCTTCCACATGCTGCGTCGCCAGCAGCACCTGACCACCCGCAAGCCGCTGGTGGTGATGTCGCCCAAGTCGCTGCTGCGCCACAAGCTGGCCGTGTCGACCCTGGACGAGCTGGCCAATGGCGAGTTCCAGCACCTGATCGGCGATGCCAATGCCGATGCCAAGAAGGTCAAGCGCGTGGTGCTGTGCTCGGGCAAGGTCTACTACGACCTGCTGGAAGACCAGACCAAGCGTGGCCAGGACGACGTGGCGATCATCCGCGTGGAGCAGCTGTATCCGTTCCCGCGTGCGCTGCTGGCTGCCGAACTGAAGAAGTACGGCAAGGCCACCGACGTGGTGTGGACGCAGGAAGAACCGCAGAACCAGGGTGCGTGGTACCAGATCCGCCACCACCTGCAGTTCTGCCTGGCCGATGGCCAGAACCTGCACTACGCCGGTCGCGCACGTTCGGCTTCGCCGGCTGCCGGTCACATGGCTGACCACGTCCGCGAACAGCAGCAGCTGGTCGCCGATGCACTGGTCAACCCGTTCAACGACTCGTTCGCTGAATAACTCTCCCCCTATTTAGAAGACAAACCAGGAAGCTCCCGCATGGCCACCGAAGTCAAAGCCCCGGTACTGCCCGAATCCGTCGCCGACGGCACCATCGCCACCTGGCACAAGAAGGTGGGCGACGCCGTCAAGCGCGACGAAAACCTGCTTGACCTGGAAACCGACAAGGTCGTTCTGGAAGTGCCGTCGCCGGTCGATGGTGTGATCAAGGAAATCAAGTTCGCCGAAGGCGCGACCGTGACCTCCAGCCAGGTCGTGGCGATCATCGAAGAAGGCGCCGTGGCCGCTGCTCCGGCGCCGGCCGCTGAAGCCGCTCCGGCTGCTGCCGCCGCTCCGGCCGCTGCTGCGCCGGCTGCCGCCGCTGCTCCGGCTCCGGCTGCCAAGTCGGCCGCTGACGCGCTGCCGCCGGGCGCCCGCTTCACTGCCATCACTGAAGGCGTGAATCCGGCTGACGTCGATGGCACCGGCCGTCGCGGCGCGGTGACCAAGGAAGACATCGTCAACTTCGCCCGCAACGGCGGCGCCGGCAAGGCCGGTGGCGCACGTCCGGAAGAACGCGTGCCGATGACCCGCATCCGCAAGCGCATCGCCGAGCGCCTGATGGAGTCGAAGAACTCCACCGCCATGCTGACCACCTTCAACGAAGTCGACCTGTCCAAGGTGTCGGCCGCGCGCAAGGAACTGCAGGACGAGTTCGTCAAGGCCCACGGCATCAAGCTGGGCTTCATGAGCTTCTTCGTGAAGGCCGCTGCCAACGCGCTGCAGCGCTTCCCGCTGGTCAACGCCTCGATCGACGGCGATGACATCATCTACCACGGCTACTCGGACATCTCGATCGCCGTGTCGACCGAGAAGGGCCTGGTCACGCCGGTGCTGCGCAACGTCGAGCGCATGTCGTTCGCCGACATCGAGCGCACCATCGCCGACTACGCCAAGAAGGCCCGTGACGGCAAGCTGAGCCTGGAAGAACTGCAGGGCGGCACCTTCACCGTGACCAACGGCGGCACCTTCGGTTCGCTGCTGTCGACCCCGATCATCAACCCGCCGCAGAGCGCCATCCTGGGCATGCACGCCATCAAGGAGCGTCCGATCGCCCAGAACGGCCAGGTCGTGATCGCGCCGATGATGTACCTGGCGATGTCCTACGATCACCGCATCATCGACGGCAAGGACTCGGTGCAGTTCCTGGTGGACATCAAGAACCAGCTGGAAAACCCGGGCCGCATGCTGTTCGGCCTGTAAGAAACCTCCCGCCCCTCCGCGCCTGCGCGGAGGGGTTCTGGTAATGCATCAAGGAATAATTCAATGGCTGAACAATTCGACGTCGTCGTCATCGGTGCCGGCCCGGCCGGTTACCACGCTGCCATCCGCGCCGCACAGCTGGGCCTGAAGACCGCCTGCATCGACGCAGCGCTGGGCAAGGACGGCAAGCCGGCCCTGGGTGGCACCTGCCTGCGCGTGGGCTGCATCCCGTCCAAGGCGCTGCTGGATTCCTCGCGCCAGTTCTGGAACATGGGCCACATCTTTGGCGACCACGGCATCAGCTTCAAGGATGCCAAGATGGACGTCGAAGCGATGGTTGGCCGCAAGGACAAGATCGTCAAGCAGTTCACCGGCGGCATCGCCATGCTGTTCAAGGCCAACAAGGTCGCCACCTACTACGGCTTCGGTGAACTGCAGCCGGGCAACGTGGTCAAGGTGAAGCAGCACGACGGCTCGGAAGTCGAGCTGAAGGGCACCAACGTCATCATCGCCGCCGGTTCGGATTCGATCGAACTGCCGTTCGCCAAGTTCGACGGCGATACCATCGTCGACAACGTCGGCGGCCTGGACTTCACCGAAGTGCCGAACCGCCTGGCAGTCATCGGCGCCGGCGTGATCGGCCTGGAACTGGGCAGCGTGTGGAAGCGCCTGGGCGCTGAAGTCACCATCCTCGAAGCACTGCCGGAATTCCTGGCCGTGGCCGACGCCGAAGTGGCCAAGACCGCTGCCAAGGAATTCAAGAAGCAGGGCCTGGACATCCGCCTCGGCGCCAAGGTCTCCAAGACCGAGATCACCGGCAAGGGCAAGAAGAAGGAAGTCGTTGTCACCTACACCGACAGCGAAGGCGAAAAGACCCTGACCGTGGACAAGCTGCTGGTGGCCGTTGGCCGTCGCGCCGCCACCAAGGGCCTGCTGGCCGAAGGCACCGGCGTCAAGATCAACGAGCGTGGCCAGATCGAAGTCGATGCGCATTGCCACACCGGCGTCAACGGCGTGTGGGCGGTCGGCGACTGCGTGCGCGGCCCGATGCTGGCACACAAGGGCTTCGAGGAAGGCATCGCGGTGGCTGAGCTGATCGCCGGCCTGCCGGGCCACGTCAACTTCGACACCATCCCGTGGGTCATCTACACCGAGCCGGAACTGGCATGGGTCGGCAAGACCGAAGCCCAGCTGAAGGCCGAAGGCATCCCGTACAAGGCCGGCAGTTTCCCGTTCGCCGCCAACGGCCGTGCCGTGGCGATGATCGAGCCCGCAGGCTTCGTGAAGATCCTGGCCCATGCCGAAACCGATCGCATCCTCGGCATGCACCTGGTCGGCGCCAACGTCTCCGAGCTGGTGCACGAAGGCGTGCTGACCATGGAGTTCAGCGGCTCGGCCGATGACCTGGCCCGCATCTGCCACGCCCACCCGTCGCTGTCGGAAGTGATCCACGACGCAGCGATGGCGGTCAGCAAGCGCGCCATCCACAAGGCGAACTGATCTGCATCCAGGTGGGTGCCGACCGTTGGTCGGCACACTCCAGCCAAGAAAAAACCCCGCCTCGGCGGGGTTTTTTCTTGGCGCTGATGATGTAGAGCCGAGCCCACGCTCGGCTATCCCGGGAGAAGAGCCGAGCATCGGCTCGGCGCTACACCTTTTCAGCCGGCTTCTTCGGCGGATCATCACAGATCCGGTGCTGGACCACGGTTTCACCCGCCTTCCATTCCTTCACTACCCGGCAGTGCTCCTTGGGTTTGACCGCGTTGGCCGCCGCTGCATCCGCCTCGTCGGCAGCGGCAGTCTGCTGGCGCTCCAGCCACACCGATGGCGGTGCTGGAGGTGAAGCCAGTGCCGGCCCCGCGAGCAGCGCCAGCGCGGCCAACAGCACCGCCCTCATGCGGCCACCGGACCGCCACCGAGCAGGCGCGCCGGCAGCATGAACAGCGCGCGCAGGAACGCGAACAGCGCCGAGAAGGTGATGCCGACCAGGCGGAACGGCAGGCTCAGCAGCCAGACGAACGGCCAGGCGATCAGGGCGAGGATCGCCAGCGGCCAGCACAGCACGAACAGCAGGCACCACACACCGAGCGCGAACAGGGTCTTCATCACGGTCTCCTTGTGGCGGCACCTTGCCGCCTGCGGACACCATGGCGCCCTGCCCCCGCCGCCCGCAAACGGTTTGCGACGAAACCGGGCTGGGGGCGATGAAACCGGTGGTGGGGAAACCGGAGATTCATGAGGTTGCCGGCCAGCGGCCGGCACTACCGCAGGGATTTACACCGGGACCGCGCCCGGACTGCCGTGGGTCACCTGGAAACGGGCCGCTGTACGCACCGCCGCATCCGCACGCAGCACGCTGTCGGCGAAGCGCAGCTCGGCGTCCACGGTCTGCCGGTTCAGCTGCAGCTTCCACCAGCCACGGCGGTCGCCGTCGAAATAGCGGATGTGCGGGTTCTGCGGTATCGACGGCCCGTAATACGGTCCATACGGTGTGTCGTCGCCGCCACTGTTGATCGCCGGGGCGATGAATTCGGTGGCCACGACCGACGCACTGGCCGCGTCAAAATCCAGCTTCAGATCGTTGACGAAGGTGGAATGCCAGTCGCCACCCAACACGATGGCATTACCCTGCCCGCCCGCCTGCATTGCCTGCAGCAACCGGATACGTGCGGCAGGATAGCCATCCCAGGCGTCATTCCAGAAGCGCTCGCGTGGCGTACCACCGTCCAGCCGCAGCTGCGCCATCAGCAACTGCTGCACCACCACGTTCCAGCGCGTGCCCTGCGCGGCCGCCATCGACTGCGCGAACCACGCCTCCTGGCCCGTGCCGAGCATGCTCATGCGCGGGTCCAGTGCAGCATCACAGCGTGGCGACTCGCCCACGCCACAGGGATTGGCCGGGCGGAACTGGCGGCAATCGAGCAGGGTCAGCTGTGCCAGATCGCCGTAGCGCAGCCGCCGGTGTACGCGCAGGCCACCATTGCCCGCCGGCGAGCTGCGCATCGGCAGGTGTTCGTAGAACGCGCGGTAGGCGGCGGCACGACGCACGATGAAGTCTTCGGTCGATACACCAGGCTTCTCCGGATGGATGCCGGAATAATCGTTCTGCACCTCGTGGTCATCCCAGATCACCGCGAACGCATGCGCGGCGTGCGCAGCCTGCAGATCCGGATCGAGCTTGTACAGCGCGTACTGGTCGCGGTAGCGCTCCAGGCTGACGGTCTCGCCGCTGAAGCGCTCGGCATCCAGTGCGCGCCCACGTGCGTTCTGCAGCGGGCTGTACTCGTACAGGTAGTCGCCAGCATGCAGCACCAGGTCGATATCGCTCTGGGCGATATCGCGCAGCACCGGGTAGTAGCCGCTGTTCCAGGCCTGGCAGGTACACAGCGCCAACCGCAGCTGCTGCAGCTGCGTGTCCGGCAGCGGCGCGGTGCGGAAATGACCGACCGCGCTTTCCTCATCGCCATCGCAGGCGAAACGATAGTAGTAGTCACGGCCCGGGCGCAGGCCGCTGACTTCCACATGTACCGAATGGGCCAACTCGGGCACCGCTGCAGCAACACCGCGCTGCACCAGCCGGCACATGCCCGGATCTTCGGCCACGAACCAGCGCACCGGCACCGCCCGCGATGGCATGCCACCACCGTTGAGCGGGTCCGGGGCCAGCCGCGTCCACAGCACCGCGCCCTGCGGATCCGGATCGCCGGCGGCAACGCCGAGGGTGAACGGATCGCGCCCCAGCCGCGGCCGAGGGCCGGCCGTGGCCAGCCCCGGCATCGCCGCCAGCGCGATCGCCGCCCCCGTGCCCTGCCACGCCATGCGCAGCAGGCGACGACGGCTTTCCGGATCGACAGGCCCGCGCATCAGAAATGCACGGTGGCGGTGGCCATCACCTGGCGCGGCGCGCCGACTTGCATGGTCGCCAGGCTGCGGGTCGGGTCAGCGGCGTAGGTGCCATTGGTGTTGATCGAGGACAGGTAGCGCTTGTCGGTCAGGTTGGTCAGGTTCAGCGCAACAGTCAGGTTCTGCGCCGGACCCAGCTTGCCGAAGTCATAGGCCACCGAAGCGTTCACCAGCCAGTAGCTCGGCACCGACACGTCATTGGTGTAGGTCACGTAGCGCTTGCCGACGTGGTTGGCGGCCAGGCGCATGTCCCACGGGCCTGGGGTCCAGGCCAGGGTGCTGGCGAACATCCATTCCGGGGTATCGACGGTCTTCTTGCCACGGGTCGGCACCACGCCGTTGTTCACATAGTCGTTGTCGTAGGTACTGTCATTCCAGGACAGCGCATTGGACCAGGTCAGGTCCTGCATCGGCTTCAGCTGCAAGGTTGCCTCGGCGCCACGGCTGGTCACCGAACCGACGTTGGAGAACAGCGCCGGGCAACCGAGGATGCCCACGCACTGCGCGATGGCCAGCAGGCGGTTGTCGAACTTGACGTCGTACACCGCCACCGAGGCTTCATAGCCGCGGCCGTAGCCACGCCAACCGAGCTCGATGGTGCGCGACTGTTCCGGCTTCAGGTTCTTTGCGCTGCTGTCGAAGGCGGCCTGCGGCACATTGAACGGACTGCCGACACCCAGTGCATAGGCGGCGATGTTCTTGGCGAACGAGCCGAAGATCTCATTGCCTTCGTTGAGCTTGAAGTTGAAGCCGGCCTGCGGCAGCAGCCCCTTCTTCGAGGTCAGGCTGCTGTTGTTGGCGTAGCTGCCCAGCGGCGTGCGCACGCTGGTACGGGTGTGCGGCGACTTCGCACCGATGTCGATGGTCAGGCGATCATCGAACAGGCGGAAGCGATCCTGCACGTAGAACTGGCGGGTGATGGTGGTATAGCGCTGGTGCCACACACGCTGGTCCGGATTGCGCAGGAAGAAGTCGTCGGTGATCGGGCCGTCGATGTAGTAGAAGTTGCGCTGCACGCTGTGGCCGTTGTCCTCGTACCACAGGCCGGCCTCCAGCTCGTGCCCGCCCACATTCCAGGTGAACGCCGAGGTCACGCCGGTGCGGTCGATCGCGTACTCGGTGGTGCGAATCGAGATCGGAATCTCGCGGCTGGTGCCCGGGTTGGACGGATTGGACGGGCTGAACCAGTGGCCCTGGCCGCGGTTGCTGTGGTTGTAGACATTGACCTTCAACCGCATCGATTCATTCAGGCCGAAATCGCCGGCGATGCTGGACAGGTCATCGTTGCGCAGGCCGTGGCCGGAGTAGTACGCATCCCATGGGCTGTTGACGCCGCCGCTGAATTTGCCGCGTGCGGCGGCGACCGCGCGATCCCAGTCCGGCGCGTAGTTGTCCCAGTCCCAGCCGAGGCGGTCGATCATCTCCAGCGACAGATCCTGGTAGTCGGCCTCGACGCGGCGAGACGCATTGAACAGCGCGGTGATCCTGCTGTCCACGCCGAAGTTGTAGGTGGCCTTGCCGTTGAACTGCTTCAGTTCCTGCGAGCCCTTGCCCTTCCACTTGTCGCCTTCGGAATAGACGCCTGACAGGTAGGCAGCGAAGCCTTGATGGTCGCCGGTATCCAGCCGCGCATAGCTGCGGCGCGCACTGTCGCTGCCGAAGCTCTGTGCCAGCACCACGCCGTACTCGGTGGACGGATCGATCGAATAGAACTGGAACACGCCGCCGAGGTTGCTGGTGGACGGCGTGCCCAGCGCACCGATGCCGGTGGAGACCTCGGCACCGCCCAGGTTCTCGCTGATCACCGCGCGGCTGATATGCAGGCCGTTGCTGTTGCCGTAGGCCATGTTGCCCAGCGGGATGCCATCGAGGGTGTAGCCAAGGCGGTTCTGGTTGAAGCCGCGCAGGCTGATGGTGGTCGACCATTCGTAGGCGCCGGTGGCATCGGCCGACTCAAAATGCACGCCCGGCTTGGTTGCCAGCAGCTTCAGCGGGTTGGCACCGGGCGGCAGCACCTTCATGTCCTCGGCAGTGACGCGCTGCACCTGGCGTGCTTCGCCGCGGCCGATCACCGAGACCGAATCGAGGGTGGTGGCCGACTGCACGTCGGCGGCGGGGGCGGTTTCAGCGGCAGCCAGAGACGGGAGCGAAGCACAGACCAGCAGGGCCAGCAGATTGCGGCGGAGCGGAGCGCGGGACGGCATGGAGGCGGATTCCTTGGGCACGCTGGACGCCGAAGGGCGGCGTCGAAGGGCAGCAGCGGCGGAATCGTAAAAGCGTCGCGTTACATGTCATTTACACGCCACATACGGAACGTTGGCGTTCCGAATGGTTGGGGCCGGCCTGTGTCCGTGCCCCAAACGAACGTCCGTTACTCGAACGAACCGACCGAATCGTGGGCCAGGTTGTCGAAGCGGGTGTACTCGCCGAAGAACTTCAGCTTGCACGAGCCGGTCGGACCACCACGGTGCTTGCCGATGATGATCTCGGCCAGGCCCTTGTCCGGCGAATTTTCCTTGTTGTAGTAATCGTCGCGGTAGATGAACACGATCATGTCCGCGTCCTGCTCGATAGCGCCCGATTCGCGAAGGTCGGCCATCACCGGGCGCTTGTCGGTACGCGTTTCCAGCGAGCGGTTGAGCTGGGACAACGCGATCACCGGTACGTGCAGCTCCTTGGCCAGGCCCTTCAGCGAACGCGAGATTTCCGAGATTTCGGTCGCGCGGTTCTCGCTGTTGCCCGGCACGCTCATCAGCTGCAGGTAGTCGATCACGATCAGGCCAAGATCATGTTCACGCTTGAGGCGGCGGCACTTGGAACGCAGCACTTCCGGCGACACGCCCGGCGTGTCGTCGATGAAGATCTTGGTTTCCTTCAGCATCTTGATCGCGCTGGTGACGCGGCTCCAGTCCTCGTCTTCCAGCTGGCCGGTACGCAGGCGCTGCGCGTTGATGCGGCCGTTGGAGGAAATCAGGCGCATCGCCAGCTGCGAGGCCGACATTTCCATCGAGAACACCGCCACGCCCTTCTTCGACTTGATCGCCGCATACTCGGCGATGTTCAGCGCGAAGGTGGTCTTGCCCATGGCCGGGCGCGCAGCGAGGATGATCAGGTCGGTCGGCTGCAGGCCGGCGGTCATCGCGTCGAAGTCGTTGTAACCGGTCGGCAGGCCGGTAATGTTGCCGCCGTTCTCGAAGCGGTTGCGCAGTTCCTCGAAGGCATCCTTCAGCGCGCCAGGCATGGCCACGAAGTCGGTACGGCCGCGCGCGCCCTGCTCGGCGATGGCGAACACGCTCTTTTCCGCCGAGGCCAGCAGCTCGCTGCTGTCGCGGCCTTCAGGCTGGAAGCCATCGTTGACGATGTCGGTGCCGACCTGGATCAGCTGCCGCAGCACCGCCTTGTCACGCACGATTTCGGCGTAGGCCACGATGTTGGCCGCCGACGGCGTGGTGCTGGCCAGTTCGATCAGATAGGCACCATCGCCGACCAGCTCCAGCTTGCCCTGCGATTCGAACCACTCGCCCAGGGTCACCGCATCGAACGGACGTTCACGTTCGGACAGCTCCCGGATCGCGCGGTAGATCATCTGATGGTCGCGGCGATAGAAATCGCCCTCGGTCAGCTGGTCGTTGACCCGGTCATAGGCCTCCGGCGCCAGCATCAGCCCACCCAGCACCGCCTGCTCGGCTTCCACCGAATGCGGCGGCACACGCAACTGATCGATGCGCGACTCGTCGCGATCACGATCAAAGCCATCACCGCGCTCTCTGCGGTTGGAACGGAAGCCGGAACGGGCGGACATGCTGCGGTGTTTCCTACGAAAGTGGCCAGACGAGTGTAGGCATGCACCGACCCCGGCGACCATGGACAAGCTTGTGGATAAGCCGTGGAAAAACGGGGGATATCCGCCGGTGCCTGGCCAGACTGGCATGGGGGCGTCGCACTGCCTGCGATGAACGCCGTTGCGGCGCCCAAGCCGCGCATTATCGCAGATCAACGCTCCAGGGTCGGATCCCGTACAACGCACGGGCTCCGGCCCGCCCAGCTGGACGTGGGGTCAGAGCCCGCCACTGCGCGACGGGATCCGACCCCGGGCATGGCTGGGGTCGGATCCCTCTGCAAAGCAGAGGGCTCTGCCCCCTCGGTCTCAACCGCCCTTGGCGTGCACCGCGATCAGCGCCAGGAAGCGGTCCACGTAGCCCTGGAGGAATTTCTGCGTGCCCTCGTTGTGGACCGTGCCATCGGCATCGATCAGTCCGTCCTTGAAATGGATGAACGCCTCGGGCTGGCCGAGCACGTGCATGTCCAGGAACGCCAGGCTGTTGCGCAGGTGCTGCTGGGCCACGGCGGTACCGATCTGGCCGATGGAGGCGCCGATCACCGCCGCCGGCTTGCCAGCAAACGCGCTGTCGCCATACGGGCGGGAGCCGATGTCGATAGCGTTCTTCAGCACGCCCGGCACCGAGCGGTTGTATTCAGGGGTCACGAACAGCACGGCTGTGGCGGCGCGTACCTGGTCTTTCAGGCGCGTACCCTGCGCCGGATAGTGCGCATCGAAATCCTGGTCGTACAGCGGCAGATCGCCGATCTGCACGTACTGGAAGCGCGCGCGGTCGCCGGCGATCTTCTCCAGCGCATGGGCCAGCTTGCGGTTGCAGGAATCCTTGCGCAGGCTGCCAACGAACACGGCGATGGTGGGGACGGACATCGGGACAGACTCCTCACGGTGCGGGAGGCCCAGCCTAGTCGCCGGGCCCGTGCAGGCCGGTGAAGATCAGCCGCCGGTGACAGTGGCGCGCACCTGCCGCCAATGCGCCTGCCACGCCTGGAACATCAGCACGTTCCACAGGTGGGTATGCCACTTGCGCTGGCCGCCGAGGAACTGCTGCCACAGCGGCTGCACGGCCGCCGCCGACAGCACGCCCTCGCGCTCCAGCCGCGCCGGCTGCAACAGATCTTCGGCCCACGGCCGCAGGTCGCCCTTCAGCCAGTCGCTGACCGGCGCGCCGAAGCCACGCTTGGGCCGGTGCACCATCGACTGCGGCACGTAACGGCCCAGCACGCGCTTGAGCAGCACCTTGCTGGTGGTTTCACTGCGCTTGAAGCCCAGCGGCAATGACCAGGCGAACTCGGCCACGCGCCAGTCCAGCAGCGGCGCGCGCGCCTCCAGGCTGACCGCCATCGAGGTGCGATCGACCTTGCACAGCAGATCGTCTGGAAGGTAGGTCACATAATCGGCCAGCATCATCGCGTCGGCCGGGGTGCCTGCACCGTGCAGCGGGTCGGCCAGGTCGTAGAAACTGCCTGCCGCCTGCGCGCCCGGCACCGCAGCGGCCGGGTCACGCCAGCGCGAAATACGGTTGCGGTACACATCGCCAATGCCACGCGCGCCGGACTCGGCCAGCAGCGCGGCCAGGCCACCGGTACGCGAGGCCTCGCCCTGCTGCTGCGCGCGTGCGCCCATCCAGCGCCGCAGCGGGCCCGGCACACGGCCCAGCATCTGCCAGTTGCGCAGCGCACGCACATAGCGGGTGTAGCCGAAGAACAGCTCGTCGCCGCCGTCACCGGACAACGCCACGGTCACGCCCTGCCGTGCCAACCGGGCGACCAGCGCGGTCGGCACCTGCGAAGCATCGGCGAAGGGTTCATCGAACATCGACGGCAGCTGCGGAACCACCGCCAGCGCATCGGCGCCACTGACGTAGAGTTCGGTGTGATCACAGCCCAGATGCGCAGCCAGCTCCCTGGCCAACGGCGCCTCGTCGTGGCCGGAGCCGGTGAAGCCGATGCTGAAGCTGTGCACCGGCTGCCCGCTCTGTGCCTGCATGAGTGCCGCCACCAGCGAGGAATCGGTGCCGCCGGACAGGAACACGCCCACTGGCACATCGGCCACCATGCGCAGCGCAACTGCATCGCGCAGCAGCGCGTCCAGCTGTTCCTCGGCCTCTTCGATGCGGCCCTGGAACGGCGCGGCCAGCGCCGCCTGCATGCGAGCACGCGCATCCCAGTATGGGCGCTGCGCCTGCTCCGGGCGATGCGCGGCCGCACCCGCCGCTACGGCTTCGGCGTCCAGGCGCAGCACGCGGCCCGGCATCAATTTGTAGCAGCGCTGGTGGATGCTGTGCGGTGCCGGGATGTAGTCCAGCCGCAACAGCAGGGTCAGTGCGTCGCGGTCGATGTCGTTGTCGAAGGCCGGGTGCTGCCACAGCGCCTTCAGTTCCGAACCGAACACCAGGGTGTCGCCGGCCCAGCCGTAGTACAGCGGCTTCTTGCCGACGCGGTCGCGGGCCAGCCACAAGCACTGTTCCTGGCGGTCCCACAGGGCGATGGCAAACATGCCGTTACAGCGCTGCAGGGTGTCTTCGATACCCCACTGCAGGATCGACGCCAACAGCACTTCGGTATCCGAGTGGCCACGGAAGGTGTGGCCCAGCGGCTCCAGTTCGGCGCGCAGCGCGGCGAAGTTGTAGACCTCGCCGTTGTAGGCCATCACATAGCGGCCATCGGCCGAGGCCATCGGCTGATGGCCCAGCGGGGACAGGTCGAGGATGCTCAGGCGGCGGTGTGCCAGCGCGATGCCGGTACCGGCATCGACCCAGCTGCCACCATCATCCGGCCCGCGGTGGTGCAGCGCCTCGCCCATGGCCAGGACCTGCGCCTGCAGCACCTCGGCCGACGCCACCGGCGCCGGCAACAACATTCCCGCCAATCCACACATGCATCAGGGTTCCTGCGCCAGTTCAAGGGCGGCGCCAATCACTGCATTGTCGCTTGGAAGCCCGAACATTGCTGCCCCCGCCAGCGGCGTATAGGTATCGGCTCCACAGACCCGGCGCAGCGGCAGGTGGCCGAAGCCGGCCTCGACCAGTGCGGTGACCACGCCCTCGCCCACCCCGCCGCTGTGGCGGCCCTCGTCCAGCACCAGCACGCGCCGGGCGCTGGCGGCCTGTGCGGCGATGAAGCCGGCATCCAGCGGCACCAGCCAGCGCAGGTCGACCACCCGCACCTGCCAACCCAGCTGCTGCTCGATTGCCCGTGCCGCACGCAGCGCCATCGGCACGCCGTTGCCATAGGTGTAGACCACCAGGTCGCCGGCGTCCGGCGCGTAGACCCGGCCCTCGCCCGGCACCAGCGCCTGGCCGGGCGCGGGGTAGTCGAACAGCCACTGGCCATCGCCCGGTTCGTGCAGGTCCTTGCTCATGTACAGCGCGATCGGCTCCAGGAATACCGCCACCCGGCCATCCACCCGCGCCAGCGCTGCCAGCGTACGCAGCATCATCACCGCATCGTCGCCACGCGACGGGCAGCCGACCACCAGGCCGGGGATGTCGCGCAGCGCAGTGATCGAATTGTCGTTGTGGAAGTGGCCGCCGAAGCCCTTCTGGTAGCCCAGCCCGGCCACGCGCACCAGCATCGGGTTGCGGTACTGGTCATTGGAGAAGAACTGCAGCGAACACGCTTCGCCGCGCAGCTGGTCGATGGCGTTGTGCAGGTAGGCCAGGTACTGGATTTCCGGGATCGGCAGCATGCCCATGTTGGCCAGGCCCTGCGCCATGCCCAGAATCATGGTTTCGTCCAACAGGGTGTTGAACACCCGGCGCGGACCGAAGCGGCGCTGCAGGTCCTTGCTGACCGTGTAGACACCGCCCTTCTGCGCCACGTCCTCGCCGAACAGCAGGCTCTGCGGATACTTCGCCAGCAGCTCCTGCAGGCCGTGATTGATCTGGATTGCCAGATGCCGTGGCGGTTGCCGTTCCGGCAGGGCGTCGGCACCGCCATACAGCGCCTCGCGCGCGTCGACGGGCGGCCCTCGCTCGGCTTCAACCTGCACCGCTGCCGGCGTGTACGGAGCCAGCGGCGCCATCACTTCTTCCAATGACTGCAGCCGGGGTCGCCCTTCAGCCTCTGCAGCAGCGGCCATGCAGCGCGCGCGCATCGTCTCGTAGGCAACCTCGATCGCCGCCGCATCCATCCAGCCGGATTCCAGTGCGATCTGCGCCGAGCGCAGCAGGGGATCCTGCGCCTCGGCCGCACACAGCTCCGGCAACGCCCGCCATTCCACTTCGAAGTCGGTACCGGCGTGGCCCATCAGGCGCGTGGTGCGCAGGTGCAGGAAGGTCGGCCGCCGCGTGCGCCGGCAGTGCTCCACTGCGGCCTGCACCTGGGCGTGGCCGACCGCCAGATCCAGGCCATCGGCGAAGAAATAGTCCAGCCCCGGCTGATGGCTGAAGCGCTCGGCGATCCACCCTTCGGGCGTCTTAACCGAGATGCCCAGGCCGTTGTCCTCGCAGACGAACAGGATCGGTGCCGGAAGCTTCTGGTAGGCCGACCACATTGCGGTATTGAACGCGGTCTGCGCGGTGGCATGGTTGGACGAAGCATCGCCGAACGAGCACAGCACGATGCTGTCGGCCGGGATCGGCAGCGGCTGCCCCAGCCGCTTGCCACTCTCGATGGCCAGCGCAGTACCCAGCGCCTTGGGCAGATGCGAGGCGATGGTCGAAGTCTGCGGCAGCACCCACAACGGCTTGCTGCCCCACACCTTGTGGCGCCCCCCGCTGGCCGGATCATCGGCACTGGCGGCGAACGACAGCGCAGCGTCGCGCAGCGGGTCGATGCCCGGAACCTGGCGCGAACGCTCGGCCATGAACGCGCCGGAGCGGTAGTGCAGGAACGCTGGATCGGTATGCCGGCAGGCGCGCGCCAACAACGCATTGCCCTCGTGGCCGGAGGAACCGATGGTGTAGAAGACCTTGTTCTGCACGCGCAGCACGCGCGCCATCAGGTCCAGCTGGCGACTGGCCAGCTGCGAATCGAACAGGTCGTCGAAGGCAGCGGCGGTGAGCGTGCTGCCCGGCAGAATCGGCGCGTCCGGGGCCGGTCGCGGGCGAGGAGTCCCGCGCCAGCCACGCACTGCATCCAGGAAATTGACATCGCACACTTCGGCGCGGTTGAGCACGCGCATGCGTGCGGGAATCGGATCTGGAACCACAGCGAACATCGAACACCCTCCGTGTCGTTGTTGCATTCCGCCGGGCATGGCCCGGCGCTACCCTGTGGGGGTCACCTTGGCGAGAGTCACGCGGCCTCGAATCGTGAGCGCACTTCGGCGGTCACTGCCGGCATCGGCAGAAAGCGCGGTTGCGCGCGCACGCGCTGCAGCCAGCCGCGCACCTCCGGGAAGAGATCCAGCGCGATGCCACCCTCGCCCGCCACATCGGTGTAGGCGAACAGGGCGATGTCGGCGATGCCGTATTCGCTGCCCGTGAACCACTGCGCCTGCCGCAGGTGCTGCTCCATCACCGCCAACGCGTTGGCGGCGCGCTCGTGCAGGCGCGGCAGTTCAGCGCGGCGCGGTGAATCCAGTGCGGTCCAGCCACGGATGAAGCGCGCCACTGCCACGCAGGGCTCGTGCGTGTACTGCTCGAAGAACATCCAGCTCAACGCCTGCGCACGCTCCCAGCCGTCGCTGGGCAGGTAAGGGGTACCTTCGGCCAGCCAGAACAGGATCGCATTGGATTCAGTCAGCACGCGGCCATCGTCGCGGACGATCAACGGCACCTTGGCGTTCGGATTCAGCGCGAGGAATTCAGCGGTGTGGGTCTGGCCATGGGCGCTGTCCACTTCCACCCAGCGGTAACGGCTGCCGAGCTGCTCCAGCAGCAGGCGGACCTTGTGGCAGTTACCCGAGACCGACATGCCATGCACCGTCAGCGGGATGCGCTCTTCCAGCATTGCCTGCTCCATCGAATCCGGCCGGCGGCCGGCTGCGGGCAGTCTGGCAAGCGCACCGGTGAATGCCAAGCGCGGGTGCAGCATGGCACCCTGGTAGTGCCGGCCGCTGGCCGGCAATCGCACGAATCCTGCCAAGAGGTTGCCGGCCAGCGGCCGGCACTACCGGGCAACGCTCAGCGTGCGCGCTGCCGCCACTGCTCGCGCGACTGCCCCCAGATCTGCATCGGCTTGTCGTTGTACGGCGGCGGCAGCTCACCCATGCGCAGCAGCGTGCTGCCCAGCTTGCGCGCGACCACGCGGGAGTTCTCGTTGTCCTCGGCGATGGTGTGGACCACCTCATCCCAACCCAGCGTGTCGAACGCCCAGTCGATCGCGGCCGTGGCAGCTTCCGGCGCATAGCCCTTGCCCCAGCTGGCGCGACGGATGCTCCAGCCGACCTCGGTGCCCGGCCAGTCCTGCGGCTGCCACGGTCCCATCCGGCCGACCCACTCGCCGCTGGACTTCTCGATCACGCTGAACATCGAGAAACCAAACAGCTGCCAGGCACCCGCAAGGCTGCAGAAGCCCCGCCACGCGACCGAGGGCGGCTGCACACCGCCGAGCGTGCGCATCACCTCTTCGTCGGCGCAGAAGGCCAGGTACGGCTCATAGTCGTCACGCTGCGGTGGACGCAGGATCAGGCGCTCGGTTTCCAGGCGCAGGTCGAAGATGCTCATGCCGATTCCATGTCGCAGTGATGGGAAGGCCCATGATGGTAGACCCACATCCGGCGCGGATGAACATCGGCGTCCCCAACGAAACGGGCCGGCATGTGCCGGCCCGTCAGGTACTGCGTGGTGCGGATGGATTACTGGCGGGTCGCGGCGGTAGCACCGGCGGCCGCGGTCTGCGTGACCAGCTGGCCATCGACCACCGGCAGGCGATCGCTGGCCGGCTTGTTGTCCAGGCGCACGGTCTTCTCTGCACCGTCATAGCGATAGGTCACGTTGTAACCCTTGACCACATCGTTGGTGCCCATGGCGATGCGGTTGCCCGGCTTGCTGGCCATGCGCATGGTGCCGGTGGTGCCGTCCTCGTTGCGGTAGGTCACGTTGTAGCCGGTGACGCGGCTCGACTCGGACGTTGCGGTCTCGGTGTGGCACTGGCGCTCGGTGCGGTTGACCACACGGCCACCCACATGGCGCTTGTCGATCTGGTTGCCGATGAAGCCACCGGCCACGGCGCCAGCCGCGGTCGCGGCCTTCTTGCCGTTGCCACCACCGACCTGGTTGCCGAGCAGGCCACCGACCACGGCGCCGACCACGGTGCCACCGACGTTGCCATCACGCTCCGGCAGGCGCTCCTGCACCGTCACGTCCTGGCAGACTTCATGCGGGGTCTGTGTGGTGGAGGTCTCACGCACCGCATCGGTACCAATCACAGTGGCATAGGCCTTCTGCTTCTCAGTGATCGGGTCGACCTTCAGCAC
The DNA here is from genome assembly GCF_000020665.1 of Stenotrophomonas maltophilia R551-3. NCBI lineage: Bacteria > Pseudomonadati > Pseudomonadota > Gammaproteobacteria > Lysobacterales > Lysobacteraceae > Stenotrophomonas > Stenotrophomonas maltophilia. Next base: position 2,956,191 of record NC_011071.1, read on the forward strand.
GTCGGCGTATTCCAGGCCGCGCGGCGCCGACGGGTCGAGCGTGTCAGCACGTGCGCCATCGTCAGCGGCGTTGCCGTCGACCAGGCGCGATTCACCATTGGGGGTTCCGGCGCTGATGGAATCGGGCGACGTGTCGCCGCTCTTCATGAAGGCGGCGGTGGCGATGCCACCGACCAGCAGCGCGCCCGCTGCGACCAGGACAGTTGTAGTTGTGCTTTTCATGACCTGCTCCTTGCGGACCGTCCGCAACGTTCTCGGGGCAGATTGCAGCATGCGCTGCCTGAACGGAATCTCCACATTTCCTGCTCATTCTCGTAACCCATTCAGCATCGGGAAATGCTGGGCCCGTGGTAGCGTTTGCATATTCCCCACGAGGACCCCGCGATGGCCAACCCGATGCTGCTGCCGGTACTGCAATGGGCGCGCCGGCTGCGCTACCCCACCCTGTTCAAGCTGACCGCCGGGTTGTTCGTGCTGACCCTGTTCGTTCCGGACCCGATTCCGTTCATTGATGAGCTGGTGCTGGGCTTCGGCACCCTGCTGCTGGCCAACTGGAAGAGCCGCAACACCTCCACGGCGCCTCCGTCGCTGGAACAGCGTTGAGCCTGCTGGTCGACAGCCACTGCCACCTGGACGCCAGCGAGTTCGACCGTGACCGCGCCGCCGTGGTCGAGCGTGCGCAGGCGGCTGGCGTGCACCAGCAGGTGGTGCCGGCGGTGACCGCGGCCAGCTGGCCGAAGCTGCGCGAGGTCTGCCAGCAGGCCCCGGGGTTGTACCCCGCTTATGGCCTGCATCCGATGTTCCTGGCCGAGCACCGGCCCGGGCACCTGCCCCAGCTGCGCGAATGGATCGAGCGCGAACGCCCCTGCGCGATCGGCGAATGCGGCCTGGATTTCTTTGTCGAAGGCCTGGATGCAGAGACGCAGCAGGCGTACTTCATCGGCCAGCTGGAACTTGCCCGTGAGTTCGAGCTGCCGGTGATCGTGCATGCGCGGCGCGCGGTGGATGCGGTGATCGCCGCGATCCGTCGCATCGGCGGCCTGCGCGGCGTGGTGCACAGCTTCTCCGGCAGCCCGGAGCAGGCTGCGCAGCTGCACAAGCAAGGCTTCCTGCTCGGCCTGGGCGGGCCGCTGACCTACGAGCGCGCGCAGCGCCTGCAGCGACTGGTGCGCGAAATGCCGCTGGAACAACTGCTGCTGGAGACCGACGCCCCGGACCAGCCCGACGCCGGCATCCGCGGCCAGCGCAACGAGCCGGCGCGGCTGGCAGTCATCGCCCGCCATGTGGCGGCGCTGCGCGGAAGGGACCTGGATGCGCTGGCGCAGGCCACGACGGAAAATGCTCGGCGGCTGTTCAACCTGCCCACCTGACCGGTAGCGCCGGGCCATGCCCGGCGGCATTGTGCTGGTCGCGCTGTTCGCTCGCCGGGCATGGCCCGGCGCTACCGATCACGCGTCGGCGTGATCCTCGACCGCTTCGGCCTTGACCTTCTTCGGCTCCAGCAGCATTTCCAACGCCTTGCCCACCGCCGCGAAGGCGAACGCGCCGGTGATGTGGGTCGCCGCGCCCAGGCCGGCACCGCAATCCAGCTTCAGTGCCGCATCGGCCCCCAGGTTCGGGCGGAGGCCACAGACACTGCCGTCGGCCTGCGGGTACTTCACGTTCTCCAGCGAGTACACCGCCGGCACGCCGAAGTAGCGCTTGGCGTTCTTCGGGAAGTTGAACTCGCTGCGCAGCTTCTTGCGGATCAGCGCCAGCATGGCGTCGTGCTCGGTGCGCGAGACATCGCGGATCCGCACCAGGGTCGGATCGGTGCGGCCACCGGCGGCGCCCACGGTCAGCAGCGGCAGCTTGCGGCGGCGGCACCAGGCGATCGTCTCGACCTTGACCCGGAAGCTGTCGCAGGCATCGATCACCAGATCGAAACCACGGTCCAGCAGCTCGGTCATGTTGGACACGGTCAGGAACGCCTGCACCGCTTCGACCTCGATCTCCGGATTGATCGCGCGGCAGCGCTCGGCCATCGCCTCGGCCTTGTTGCGCCCGTAGTTGCCTTCCATCGCCGGCAGCTGCCGGTTGGTGTTGGACACGCAGATGTCATCGGCATCGATCAGGGTCAGGTGGCCGACCGCCGAACGTGCCAGCGCCTCCACCACCCACGAGCCGACGCCGCCCATGCCCACCACCGCCACGCGGCTGCCCTGCAGGCGCTCGAGCGCGCCCACGCCATACAGCCGTTCGATGCCGGCAAAGCGTTGTTTGACCTGTTCGTTCATCGGGCTATTTTAACGTGCAGGCGCCGGTGCCTACAGCGCGCTGGCATCGAACCCACCGTTGCACCGGAGAGCCCGCCATGAACGCCAGCCCGCCCCGCCCCCCGTCCACTGCCTATCGATACCTGTTCGTGCTGTGCCTGGGCCTGCTGATCGGGCTGATTGCCACGGTGATGGTGGGCCGTGCCCTGCAGGCCCGCCGTGACCCGTTCCCGGACAGCCTCATGCAGGTGATGCAACGGCAGTCGCAGCTGCTGCAGCAGGCCCAGCAGCAGAACCGCTGCAGCCTGGCCGACAGCGTTCCGCGGCTGCAGGCCATACGCCTGTTGTCCAACGATCTGGACCTGGCCTTTCCCGGGCTGAAGGACAGTGCGCAGTTCCAGCAGCACGCCAGCCAGCTGCGCGGCAACCTCAACAGCGCGCTGGCTGCGCCGCCCAGCGACTGCACCACCTTGGCCAAAGTGGTGGAAACACTGCAGGCGGACTGCCGTGCCTGCCACCAGGACTTCCGCTGACGCGCATTCATCCTGCAGCCGGTCAGGGCACGCATGGTTGGCGCGTTGTTCACGTTCGAAAGGAGAGGATTCGTCCACCCTGCTGCATGACGCAGTACCACCCAACGCACCCGCCTTCACGGCCAGGAGACGCCCCATGAAGATCCAGCTCATCGCTGCCAGTGCCATCGCAACCCTCGCCCTGGCTGGCTGTGCCACCCCCGGCGGCTACGGTGGCGGCGGTTACAACAATGGCTACAACAACGGCGGCTACGGCAACAACGGGGGCTACAACCAGGGCCGTTGCGCCGACTGCGGCATCGTCACCCGCATCAACACCGTGCAGTCCGGCCGCACCGCGCCCAGCGCCACCGGCGCGATCCTCGGCGGCATCGTCGGCGCCGTGGCCGGCCACGAGATCTCCGACCATACCGGCGGCAGCCGTGGCAACAAGAACATCGCCGCCGCTGCAGGCGCGGTCGGTGGCGCCCTGGCCGGCAACCAGATCCAGAAGAACGTGACCAGCGACACCTACGACATCAGCGTGCGCATGGACGATGGCCGCACCATCGTGGTCAATCAGCGTGACCTCGGCGGCATCCGCGAGAACACCTATGTGCGCGTGGTCAACGGCAAGGTCATCCTGCGCTGATCCACGGCGGGCCTTGGCCAGGGAAAACCAGGCCAACGAAAAAGGCCCGCTTGCGCGGGCCTTTTTCATGCCGACTGGCGGCGGGTATTACACCGGCTGGACCTTGTCAGCCTGCAGGCCCTTCTGGCCCTGCACGACTTCAAAGCTCACAGCCTGGCCTTCCTTGAGGCTCTTGAAGCCCTGGGTCTCGATGGCACGGAAGTGCACGAACACGTCCTCGCCATTCTGCCGGCTGATGAAGCCGAAGCCCTTCGCATCATTGAACCACTTTACGGTACCGGTCTCGCGATCAGCCATCTCACTAACTCCCTTTGACTCTCTCTTGTTGTTGGAAACGCCTGTTGGGCGGCTGACAAGCAAGGGGGAAGCGAGGTGCATCGATGCAGCGGATCGGGAAGATCTTGCTTCATCAGGCCACGATCCACGGTGACCTTGCCAAGCTCAGCGACTGCAACTTAACCCGCCCAAAACGAAAAAGCAACTGGCAAAATCTTTCACTGTCAACCCCAAAACGGCGACCATACGGGACAGCATGGGACTCTCATTCATCTTATATCTGCTAGCGGTCATTTTTGTCCTCGTCGGCATCGCCGGGATCATCCTGCCGGCCCTGCCCGGCATCCCGCTGGTGTTCATCGGACTGCTGCTGGCGGCCTGGGCCGACGGCTTCGCGCACGTCGGCTGGCCCACGCTGGTCGCGCTGGGCGTACTGACCCTGCTGTCGCTGCTGGCCGACGTGCTGGCCACCGTGGTCGGCGCGCAACGGGTCGGCGCCAGCCGCAAGGCGTTGTGGGGCACCTTCTTCGGCAGCATCGTCGGCCTGTTCTTCATGCCGATCGGCCTGTTCGCCGGGCCGTTGATCGGCGCCCTGCTGGGCGAGTACTGGCACACCCGCGAACTCGGCCGCTCAACCAAGGTCGGGCTGGCCACCTGGCTTGGCATCCTGCTCGGCCTGGCGCTGAAACTGGCCGTGGTGATCGCGATGCTGGGCCTGTTCGCCTTCGCCTGGTTCCTGTGAGCGCCTCCGTCTTCACGCCCTGCGCACGCCGTGGCCGTGCATAAACCGTGGGGGCTGGCCGTGATCCGGTGCAGCCGCCACACTGTGCGATCCCCGTATTCACCGAAGGGCCTGCTGGAATGACCCTCCCCCCGCTGCTTCCCCGCCTTGCGCCGTTGGCGCTGGCCCTGGCCAGTGCTCCGCTGGCCGCGCAGGAATTCGCGCCCGGCACCGACACCTCGCCGGCTGCCTGTGCCGCCATCACCACCGACGCGGCACGCCTGGCCTGCTATGACCGCCTGTTCGCACACACCCCGCAGGCTACCGCTGCGGCCGACGCCGCTGCCGAGGCGGCCGCGCAGGCCCGTCGCGAAGAGCGCCAGACTGCGCGTGTGAGCCAGGGCGAGGAGAAGCTGCGCGAACGTGTCAGCGACCTGTTCCGTCCGGCAACACCGGACAGCGCACTGGCCAACGCCGGCCGCGGTTCGCTGCTGGACAGCCGCTGGGAACTGGCCGAAGACTCCAAACTGGGCCCGTTCCAGCTGCGTGCGTACAAGCCGGTGTACCTGCTGCCCGCGTTCTGGACCAGCGACCGCAACACCACGCCGCATTCGCCGAACCCGGCCAACACGGTCACCACGCCGCAGGTGCTCGACAGTGCCGAGCTGAAGTTCCAGATCAGCTTCAAGACCAAGATCGCCGAGAACCTGTTCGGCGACAACGGCGACATCTGGGCCGGCTACACCCAGAGCTCGCGCTGGCAGGCCTACAACGGCGAGGATTCGCGCCCGTTCCGCGAAACCAACTACGAGCCGGAAGTGATGATGGTGTTCCGCAACGGCTACTCGATCGGTGGCTGGCGTGGGCGCATGACCGGCATCGCGCTGAATCACCAGTCCAACGGCCGTGCCGACCCACTGTCGCGCAGCTGGAACCGGGTGATGCTCAACATCGGCCTGGACCGCGAGAACTGGGCGCTGGTGCTGCGCCCGTGGTACCGCATTCCCGAGACCCGCAGCGACGACAACAATCCGGACATCGAGGACTACATGGGCCGCGGTGATGCGACCCTGACCTGGAACCGCAACGGCCACGAAGTCTCGTTGATGGCACGCCATTCGCTGCGTACCGGCAGCCGCTCACACGGTGCCCTGCAGCTGGATTACGGCTTCCCGATCAGCAACCTGCTGCGCGGCCACGTGCAGATCTTCGACGGCTACGGCGAAAGCCTGATCGACTACAACCACAAGGCCACCTACGTGGGCGTGGGCGTGTCCCTGCTGGAGTGGTTCTGATGGACGTGACGATCTGGCACAACCCGGCCTGCAGCAATTCGCGCGGCGCACTGAAGCTGATCCGCGATGCCGGCTTCGAGCCGGAGGTGATCGAGTACCTGGGCAACCCACCCGACGTGGCCACGCTGCGCCAGGTACTGGCCGAATCCGGGCTGGACGCGCAGGCGCTGGTGCGCAGCAAGGAAGCGCAGTTCACCGAACTGGGCCTGGAAGATGCGGACGAGGCCACGCTGCTGGCGGCGATGGCCGAGCACCCGCGGCTGATCAACCGCCCCGTGGTGCGCACACCCAAGGGCACGCGGCTGTGCCGCCCACCGGAAACGGTGCTGGAGATCCTGTAACGGAAAAGGGGACGGAGGGGATTAAGTCGTTTGTGCACAAACGACTTAATCCCCTCCGTCCCCTTTTCTGGTTACAGCCAGTCGGTGATGCCTTCGCGGCGGTACACCTCGGAGAACGCCGGGCGCGCCTTCATTGTCGTGGCGTGCGCCTTCAGCACCGGCCAGGTGTCGCTGGGCCTCGGCATATTGCGCGACCAGCGCATCAGCATCACCAGCATGTAGTCGACCACGCAGGGCGTGGCACCCAGCAAGTACGGTCCGTGCGCCTGCAGGTGCGTGGCCACATGCTGCCAGGCAGCTTCCAGACGCTGCCGTGCCATCTCGCGGGTGGCCTCCACGTTTGCCTCGCCCGCCATTTCGTGCGGATAGAACCAGGCCCGATAGGCCGGCTGCAGCGTATTGGCACACCAGAACATCCAGCGGTAGGCATCGGCGCGCTGCGGCGTACCCAGTGCCGGCAGCAGGTTGGCTTCCGGATGGCGGTCAGCCAGATACAGTGCGATCGCCGCCGCTTCGGTCAGTACCAAGCCATCGATCAGCAGCGTCGGCACAACGCCGGCCGGATTCAGCGCCAGGTACTCCGCCGACTTGTGCTCGCGCGCGTCGAAATCCAGCAGCACCAGTTCGTGCTCGATACCCAGCTCGATCAGCAGCCAGTGCACCACAAGCGCGGCGGTACTGGTTGAACCATACAGCGTGGTGCTCATGCGGAAGATCCTGTGCAGGTGGATCAGCCGATTATGCGCCCACGCGCGCAATCGTCGCTCAGCCGCAGCTGCTCATGCAGGTATCGCGGCCTTCGCTACAGGACATGATCGGCGTGCGTATCGCGCAGTCGTGCGTCTTCAGTTCACAGGAACGGCGCAGCTCGGGGTTGGCAACGTCCTTGCAGCGTTTGTCCGGCGCCGGCACCACCTGCTGTTCGCAGCTGAAGTCATTGCTGCCGATACTGCCCCGCGCCATGCAGCTGCGATAGTCGGCCTGGCACTGCATGCGGCACTGCGAGGAGGCGGAGAAATCCGCACCTTCATAGGATGAGGTTGTACTGCAGCCGGCCAGGGCCAGCAGGGTCGCAACGGCGATGAATCGATGCAGGCCCATGAACACGTCCTGTGTGAGGTCGCGCCGAGCCTAGCAGAGCAGATGCTGCAGGTTCGTTAACCCTCACCACACAACAACGGCGCCACACGGGCGCCGTTGTCTGAAACGAAACGTGCGGAATTACTCCACCACCACCGGAATCTTGCCGATGCGGGCCTGCCATTCGCGCGGGCCGGTCTTGTGCACCGACTCGCCGGTGGAATCCACCGCCACGGTCACCGGCATGTCCTGCACGGTGAACTCATAGATCGCCTCCATGCCCAGGTCAGCGAAGCCGACCACCTTGGCCGCCTTGATCGCCTTGGACACCAGGTAGGCCGAACCGCCGACCGCCATCAGGTAGGCCGACTTGTTGTCACGGATCGCTTCGATCGCCGCCGGGCCGCGCTCGGCCTTGCCGACCATGCCCAGCAGGCCGGTCTGCTCCAGCACCTGGCGGGTGAACTTGTCCATGCGGGTCGCCGTGGTCGGACCGGCCGGGCCCACTACCTCGTCGCGCACCGGATCGACCGGGCCGACGTAGTAGATGAAGCGGCCCTTCAGATCGACCGGCAGTTCCTCGCCCTTGTTGAGCATGTCGACCATGCGCTTGTGCGCGGCGTCGCGACCGGTCAGCAGCTTGCCGTTGAGCAGCAGGGTCTGGCCCGGCTTCCAGCTGGCCACGTCCTCCGGGGTGATCGTGTCCAGGTCCACGCGGGTGCCCTTGGACGAATCGTAGGTCAGCTTCGGCCAGTCCTCCAGCGACGGCGGGTCCAGCATCACCGGGCCGCTGCCATCCAGGGTGAAGTGCGCATGGCGGGTGGCCGCGCAGTTCGGGATCATCGCCACCGGTAGGTTGGCCGCATGGGTCGGGTAGTCGTTGATCTTGATGTCGAGCACGGTGGTCAGGCCACCCAGGCCCTGCGCACCAATACCCAGCGCGTTGACCTTCTCGTACAGCTCCAGGCGCAGCTCTTCAATGCGGTTGGACGCACCACGGGCCTGCAGCTCGGTGATGTCGATCGGCTCCATCAGCGCTTCCTTGGCCAGCAGCATCGCCTTCTCGGCGGTGCCGCCGATGCCGATGCCGAGCATGCCCGGCGGGCACCAGCCGGCGCCCATGGTCGGCACGGTCTTCAGCACCCAGTCGACGATGGAGTCGGACGGGTTGAGCATGGCGAACTTGGTCTTGGCTTCCGAACCACCGCCCTTGGCGGCGACGATCACGTCGACAGTGTTGCCCGGCACCACCTTGACGTTGACCACGCCCGGGGTGTTGTCCTTGGTGTTGATGCGCTTGCCGGCCGGATCAGCCAGCACCGAGGCGCGCAGCTTGTTGTCCGGGTGCATGTAGGCGCGGCGCACGCCTTCATTGGCCATGTCTTCCACGCCCATGGTGGCGTCATCCCAACGCACGTCCATGCCGATTTCCAGGAACACGGTGACGATGCCGGTGTCCTGGCAGATCGGACGGTGGCCTTCGGCGCACATGCGCGAATTGATCAGGATCTGCGCCATCGCTTCCTTCGCTGCCGGCGACTCCTCGCGCTCGTAGGCGGCGGCAAGGTTCTTGATGTAGTCGACCGGGTGGTAGTACGAGATGTACTGCAGCGCGTCGGCGATGGACTGGATGAGGTCTTCCTGCTTGATCGATGTCACGACTTGCTCGCTTGCTGGAGGCTGGCGGGGTAATCCCCCATTTTACCCCCTCCCCGGCCGCGGGTAGAGTCGGTGGGGTCAGATCCCTTTCCCCTGGAAAGGGATCTGACCCCAATCCCGCTGAGATCCGGCCTGTAACCCTCTGTCACGCCGCGCCCCGCTGGCGCGTCCTTGCCCACATGAACGCCGAAACCGCTTTCCAGACCCACCGCCCGCGCCTGATGGCGCTGGCCTACCGCCTGCTCGGCAGCCGCGCCGACGCCGAAGACGTGGTCCAGGATGCCTGGCTGCGCTGGTCCAGGGCGGACCCGACCAGCGTCCGCGATCCCGAGGCGTGGCTGGTCACCACCACCACCCGGCTCGGCCTGGACCGGCTGCGCGCGGCCAAGCGCGAGCGCGTGCACTACGTCGGCCCATGGCTGGCCGAGCCGCTGGCGGTCAGCCTGGAGCCGGATCCGGCGCCCGGCCCGGCGCAGCTGCATGCGCTGGCCGACGACATCTCGGTCGCCTTCCTGACCCTGCTCGAACAGCTCGGCCCCGAGGAGCGCGCCGCCTTCCTGCTGAAGGAAGCCTTCGACCACGACTACCGCGAAATCGCCGAGCTGATCGGCCACAGCGAAGCCAACTGCCGCCAGCTGGTGCACCGTGCCCGGCAGCGCCTGCAGTCTGGGCGGCCACGCTTCAATGCCGATGCCAGCCAGCACCGGCAGCTGCTGGCACGCTTCATGGACGCCTCCCAACGCGGAGACAGCGAGGGGATCCAGGCCCTGCTGCACGCCAATGCGCAGCTGGTTTCCGATGGCGGCGGCGTGGTTACCGCCGCGGTCCGCCCGCTGCTCGGCGCCGAACGCATCGGCCGCCTGTTCTGGGCCATCGCGCGCCGCGGTGCGGTGCATCCGGCGCAGCTGGGCTACGTCAACGGCGAGCCGGCGATCCTGCGCTTCATCGGTGATCGCCTGCACTCGGTCACCACCATCGAGGTGGTCGCTGGCCGCATCGCCAACGTGTACAGCGTGCTGAATCCGGAAAAGTTGCCGGGGGTTGTCACGCGCGGCGACACTGCGGCGTCCTGGTAGTGAAAGGCGGCCATCGTGGCCGCCGTGGAGCCGAAAATGTCCGACCACGCCTCTCCCCGCGTCCCTTACACCCGCTTGGCAGCCGAGGCCTTCAAGGGCCTGCTGGCCACCAGCCAGGCCGTACATGACAGCTCGATCGATCCGACCCTGATGGAACTGGTGTTCCTGCGCGTGTCGCAGCTCAACGGCTGCGGCTACTGCATGGACATGCATGCCACCACGCTGCGCAAGGGCGGCATCGAGCCGCGCAAGCTCGATACCCTGCCGGCCTGGCACGAAAGCCGCTTCTTCGATGCGCGCGAGCGTGCGGCACTGGGCTGGGCCGAGGCACTGACCCGCTTGACCGACGGTGCGCCGTCGCAGGCGGCGTTCGATGCGCTGGCGCCGCACTTCGATGAGAAGGGCATCAGCGACTTGAGCATGGGCATTGCGGTGATCAACGCCTGGAACCGGCTGGGCGCCGGGCTGCTGCCGCCGCTGCCGTAAAGGGAGGCAAGCCGGGCCAGGCAGGTTCTGCAGCTGTTGGTAGGTGTCGACCTTGGTCGACACGGTAGATCCACGCCATGCGTGGATGTGGTGGGTCGGATCCCTTCGCATTACGAAGGGCTCTGACCCGATCCGGGCAGATGAGGTCAGAGCCCTTTGCTCCGCAAAGGGATCTGACCCCGGTGTCGGCCACACGGCTGCACTGACCCCATCTGCACGCGTCGGGCGCGCACAATACGCGCATGCCTGCTACCCCCACCGCCGGCGCTGCCGCCGCGAAGAAGCCCAGCCTGCGACAACGCTTCAAGGCGATGCGCAACCTGCCACCGTTCCTGCGCATGGTCTGGAAGACCAGCCCCACGCTCACCCTGGCCAGCCTTGGCCTGCGCCTGATCCGTGCGCTGCTGCCGGTGGCGATGCTCTACGTCGGCAAGCTGATCATCGACAGCGCCCTGCACCTGAGCCAGCACGACGCTGGCTTCCCGCCGCTGGGCGAGGCACTGTCCAGCGGCATACTGAATCCGCTGCTGGGCCTGCTGGCGCTGGAATTCGGCCTGGCCATCGCCTCGGATCTGCTCGGCCGGCTGGTCAGCTACGCCGATGCCCTGCTCTCGGAGCTGTTCGCCAACGTCACCAGCATCCGGCTGATGGAGCACGCTGCGACGCTGGATCTGGAGGATTTCGAAGACCCGGACCTGCAGGACAAGCTGGACCGAGCACGGCGCCAGACCATGGGCCGGATGAACCTGATGAGCCAGTTGTTCGGCCAGGTACAGGACGCGATCACCGTGGCCAGCCTCGCCATCGGCCTGCTGGTCTATGCGCCGTGGCTGATCCTGCTGCTGGTGCTGGCGCTGGTGCCGGCCTTCATCGGTGAATCGCACTTCAATGCGGCCGGCTACAGCCTCAACTTCCAGTGGACGCCGGAGCGCCGCCAGCTCGACTACCTGCGCCAGCTGGGTGCCAGCGTGGAAACGGCCAAGGAAGTGAAGATCTACAACCTGCATCGCTTCCTGGTGGAACGCTATCGCAGGTTGTCTGTAGCACTCTTCCAGGCCAACCGTGCACTGGCACGGCGGCGTGCGTTCTGGGGCACGCTGCTGGCTGCGCTGGGCACGCTGGGCTACTACACCGCGTACGCCTACATCGCGTGGCGCACGGTGCGCGGCGACTTCTCGATCGGTGACCTGACCTTCCTCGCCGGCAGCTTCCTGCGCCTGCGCCAGCTGCTGGAAGGCCTGCTGATCGGTTTCTCGCAGGTGGCCAGCCAGGCGCTGTACCTGGATGACCTGTTCTCGTTCTTCCAGATCCAGCCGGAAATCCATTCGCGCGAGGGCGCGGTACGCGTGCCGCAGCCGATCCGCCAGGGCTTCGTGTTCGAGAACGTCGGCTTCCGCTACCCCGACGCCGAACAGTGGGCGGTACGCCACCTCGATTTCCAGCTGCAGGCCGGCGAAGTGCTGGCCCTGGTCGGCGAGAACGGCGCCGGCAAGACCACCCTGGTCAAGCTGCTGGCGCGGCTGTACGAACCGGACGAGGGCCGCATCCTGCTCGATGGCCGCGATCTGCGCGACTACGACCTGGACGACCTGCGCGCCAACCTCGGGGTGATCTTCCAGGACTTCGTGCGCTACAACCTCAGCGCCGGCGAGAACATCGGCGTCGGCCAGGTCGAGGCGATGGACGATCAGGCACGCATCGCCGACGCCGCGCGGCGCGGCATGGCCGAGGAAGTGATCGACGACCTGCCCGGCGGCTACAACCAGCTGATTGGTCGCCGCTTCAAGCAGGGCGTGGACCTGTCCGGTGGCCAATGGCAGAAGATCGCCATCGCCCGTGCATGGATGCGCAATGCGCAGGTGATGATCCTGGATGAGCCAACGGCGGCGCTGGATGCGCGAAGTGAGTTCGAGGTGTTCCAGCGGTTCAGGGAACTGGCGGATAATCGCACCGCAGTGCTGATTTCCCACCGCTTTTCCTCGGTACGCATGGCTGATCGCATCCTGGTGCTGGCCGATGGCCGGATCGAGGCCAGCGGCACCCACGAGCAGCTGATGGCCGAGGGCGGTCGTTATGCCGAGCTGTTCGAGCTGCAGGCGGCCGGTTACCGCTGAGAACGCCTCTCGTTCCGCCTAATGAGAACCTGTCTCATTTGAGATAGAATCACCCCGACGACTTCCGATAGATACGCCCATGTCCTCCGCTTTTGGCGCCGAAACGGTGCTTGAGGTCCGTCATTGGACCGATGCCTACTTCAGCTTCACCCTCACCCGCGACAGCGGTTTCCGCTTCGAGAACGGCCAGTTCGTGATGATCGGCCTGGAAACCGAGGCGCGGCCGCTGCTGCGTGCGTATTCCATCGCCAGCGCCAACTGGGAAGAGCATCTGGAGTTCTTCAGCATCAAGGTGCAGGACGGCCCGTTGACCTCGCGCCTGCAGCACATCAAGCCGGGTGACAAGGTGCTGGTCGGCAAGAAGCCCACCGGCACCCTGCTGATCAGCGATCTGCACCCCGGCAAGAACCTGTATCTGCTGGGCACCGGCACCGGCATGGCGCCGTGGCTGTCGGTCATCAAGGACCCGGAAACCTACGAGCGCTTCGAGAAGGTGATCCTCTGCCACGGCGTGCGCTACGAGAAGGATCTGGCCTACCGCGACTATTTCGAGAAGGAACTGCGCGAGCATGAGTTCCTGGGCGAGATGATCGGCGACAAGCTGCTGTACTACCCGGCCGTCACCCGCGAGCCGTTCGCCAACCAGGGCCGCCTGACCCAGCTGATGGCAAGCGGCGAGATGCAGCGCACCCTCGGCCTGCCGGAGCTGAGCCCGGAGAACGACCGCGCGATGATCTGCGGCAGCCCGCAGATGCTGGCCGACCTGCGCAGCGTGCTCGATGCCCGTGGCTTCCAGGTCTCGCCGCGTATCGGCCAGCCGGGCCACTACGTGTTCGAGCGCGCGTTCGTCGAGAAGTAAGCAAAAAAGGGGACGGAGGGGATTAAGTCGTTTGTGCACAAACGACTTAATCCCCTCCGTCCCCTTTTTGGGTTCATCTCACAGCAGCGCTTCGATCTCGCCGCGCAGCTGCTCCGGCCTGGTGGTGGGCGCATGCCGCGACACCACCTGCCCCTGGCGGTCGACCAGGAACTTGCTGAAATTCCACTTGATGCGGGCACTGCCCAGCAGGCCGCGCTTCTCGCGTGACAGCCACGCCCACAACGGGTCAGCCCCCTCGCCGTTGACCTCGATCTTCTCCGACAGCGGGAAGCTGACCGGGTAGTCCAGCGAACAGAACTGTCGGATCTGTGCCGCGTCGCCCGGTTCCTGTGCACCGAACTGGTTGCACGGGAAGCCGATCACCACCAGGCCGCGCTCGCGATACTCCTGCCACAACTGTTCCAGCCCGGTGTACTGCGGGGTGAAGCCACAACGGCTGGCGACATTGACCAGCAGCAATGGGTGCCCCTGGTACCGGGCCAGGGCCTGGGGCTGGCCGTCGAGGTCGCGGAAGCTGAAATCGTAGGCGGTGGTCATGGCAGCGGGCCGTGGGCGGTGAATGCATGGTACCCGCGCCCGGCCCAGGCAACATGCCTTTTGACACAAGTGCCGGCGCGCCGGGCCGGGTTACCCTCGGGCCCTTGTTTGCCTTACCGGAGTTCCTACCTTGACCACTCGCCTTGCCCTTGCCGTGGCCATGTCCCTCGGCCTTGCCCTGCCCGCCTTCTCGGCCGGCGCCGCCACCCCGGCTGCCATCATCCATGCCCAGCAGGCCAATCCGTTCTTCGCCGAAAGCCCGCTGCCGCTGCATTTCCCGCAGTTCGACAAGATCAAGGACAGCGACTTCGCCCCGGCCTTCGACGCCGGCATGGCGCAGCAGCTGAAGGAAGTGGAGGCGATCGCCAACAACAAGGCCAAGCCGACCTTCGACAACACCATCATCGCCCTGGAAAAGAGCGGTGACATCCTCGACCGTGCGACCACCGTGTTCTTCAGCCTGGTCGGCGCCGACACCAACGACACCCGGAAGAAGCTGCAGGCCGACTACTCGGCGAAGTTCGCCGCGCACAGCGATGCGATAGCGCTGAACGGCAAGCTGTTCGCCCGCATCCAGGCGCTGTATGACAGCCGCACCACCCTGGGCCTGGACGCCGAAGGCGTGCGCCTGGTCGAGAAGTACTACGACAACTACGTGCGCGCCGGCGCCAAGCTGTCCGAGGCTGACAAGACCAAGCTGAAGGAAATGAACGCCGAACTGGCCAACCTGGGCACCAAGTTCAGCCAGAACGTGCAGTCGGAAGTGAACGCTTCGGCGATCACCGTTGACGACGTCAAGGAGCTGGACGGCCTGTCCAAGGAGCAGATCGCTGCCGCCGCCGAAGCCGCCAAGGCTCGTGGCCTGGAAGGCAAGTACGTGATCACCCTGCTCAACACCACCGGCCAGCCGCCGCTGACCAACCTGGCCAACCGCGCCCTGCGCCAGAAGATCTACGAAGCCTCGACCACCCGCGGCAGCCGCGGCGGTGAGTTCGACAACACCGCGCTGGTCTCGCGCATCATGCAGCTGCGCGCCGACAAGGCCAAGCTGATGGGCTTCCCGAACTTTGCCGCCTACAACCTGACCAACCAGACCGCCAAGACCCCCGAAGCGGTCAATGCGATGCTGGGCAAGCTGGCCCCGGCCGCCGTGGCCAATGCCAAGCGCGAAGCCGCCGACCTGCAGGCGATGATCGACAAGGAACAGAAGGCCGCGCGCAAGCCGACCTTCCAGCTGGAACCGTGGGACTGGGCCTTCTACAGCGAGAAGGTGCGCCAGGCCAAGTACAACTTCGACGAGTCGCAGCTGAAGCCGTACTTCGAGATGAAGAACGTGCTGGAGAACGGCGTGTTCTACGCCGCCGGCCAGGAATTCGGCCTGACCTTCAAGCAGCGCACCGACCTGCCGGTCTACCACGATGACGTCACCGTCTACGACGTGTTCGACGCTGACGGCAGCCAGCTGGCGATCTTCATCTTCGACCCGTATGCACGCGCCTCCAAGCGCGGCGGTGCGTGGATGAACTCCTACGTCTCGCAGTCCAAGCTGACCGGCTTCAAGCCGGTGGTCGCCAACCACCTGAACATCCCGAAGCCGCCGGCCGGCCAGCCGACCCTGCTGACCTGGGATGAGGTGAACACCACCTTCCACGAGTTCGGCCACGCCCTGCACGGCATGTTCTCCAACGTGAAGTACCCGTACTTCTCGGGCACTTCGGTGCCGCGTGACTTCGTCGAGTTCCCCTCGCAGGTCAACGAAATGTGGTCGGATAATCCGGTCATCCTGAAGAACTACGCCAAGCACTACCAGAATGGTTCGGCGATGCCGCAGGCACTGCTGGACAAGGTGCTGGCCGCTGCCAAGTTCAACCAGGGCTTTGCCACCACCGAGTACCTGGGTGCGGCCATGCTTGATCAGCGCTGGCACCAGATCGGCGCCGACCAGGTGCCGGCCGCCAAGGACGTGATGGCCTTCGAGCGCGCCGCGCTGGAGAAGGACGGCATCTACTACGCGCCGGTCCCGCCCCGCTACAAGACCCCGTACTTCAGCCACATCATGGGCGGCTACTCGGCCGGCTACTACGCCTACATCTGGTCGGAAGTGCTCGACGCCAACACCCAGAAGTGGTTCAAGGACAACGGCGGCCTGAGCCGCAAGAACGGCGACCACTTCCGCGCCACCCTGCTGTCCAAGGGCGGCAGCGTGGATGCCATGCAGCTGTTCCGCGATTTCGCCGGCCACGAGCCGCAGATCGAACCGCTGCTGGAAAAGCGTGGCCTGACCGGCGCCGGCAACTGATCGCCCGCGCGGTAGCCTGAAACGAAAACCGCCCGGGAGACCGGGCGGTTTTTTGTTGGGGCATCCACGCATGGCGTGGATCTACTGGCTGTCAACGCGGCGCCACGTACCCACCCGGCACGCCCTCCGGCGACAGCACCAGCTGCCACAGCTGCGCGTGCCGGCAACGGAAGGTGGCCATCGACCCGGCCAGGTAGAAGCGCCACATGCGGCGGAAATGCTCGTCGTAACGTTCGTCCAGCCGCGGCCACGCTGCTTCCACGTTCCGCCGCCAGGCCTGCAGGGTCAGGTCGTAGTCGGTGCCGAAGTTGTGCCAGTCCTCCAGCACGAAACGGCCTTCGAACGCCTTTGTGATCTGCACCGCCGATGGCAGCATCGAGTTGGGGAAGATGTATCGCGCGATCCAAGGATCGGTGCGATGCCGCGAAATGTTGGTGCCGATGCTGTGCAACAGCAGCAGGCCGCGTGACGACAGGCAGCGCCTGGCCACCTCGAAGAAGCTGGCGTAGTTCTTGTCGCCGACGTGTTCGAACATGCCGATCGAGAAAATCGCATCGAACGGCTCGTCCAGTTCACGGTAGTCCTGCAGGCGGATCTCGATCGGCAGGCCGGCGCATAGTTCGCGCGCGAACTCGGCCTGTTCCTGCGAAATGGTCACGCCGACACCGCTGACGCCGTAGCGCTCGGCGGCAAACTTCAGCGCTTCGCCCCAGCCGCAACCGATATCCAGCACACGCTGGCCCGGGCGCAGGCCCAGCTTGCGGCAGACCAGGTCGAGCTTGGCTTCCTGCGCAGCGTCGAGATCGCCGGCATTGCGCCAGTAGCCACAGCTATAGACCAGGCGCTGGCCCAGCATGGCCTGGTAGAGATCATTGCCGAGGTCGTAGTGGCGGCGGCCCACCTCGTAGCTGCCCTGTCCCACCTGCAGGTTGAACAGGCGCGCTTTCAGTGCATCGGCCACTTCGCGCCAACCGTGCACCCGTTCGTCCAGGTGCGCCTGCATCAGGTGGACAAGGAAGTCGTCCAGGACGTTGGCATCCCACCAACCGTCCATGTAGCTCTCGCCGAGGCCAAGCGAGCCGTGCGCCATGACCCGCGCGAAGAAGCGCGGGTCATGCACCTGGATATCCTGTGGCTGGGTACCGCCGATGCGGACCCCGGCTTCCTGCAGCAGGCCGGCAACCCGCTCCTGCAACCCTGTATCCACGCCACCTCCTCGACTGCGGTCAACCGCGTGCGAACAGCTCCACGTAGTCCTTGGCCACGTGCGGCAACAGCACCGCCGCCGGTACATCGGCGGTCTGGGTGCCGTCCGAGTATGGACCCACCTGGTACGGCGGGAAAACAAAGCGCAGCGCGGTGATCTGCCCCTTGTCGTCGGTGAGCGGCTGGAACTGGCTGAAATTGTCGGCCTGCGGGCCGGTGCCGTCGGCAATCATGCGCGATGCGTTGCGCAGCGATTCCTGCAGCTGGGCCGGGTCCATGTCCTCACCACTGAGGCGGGTCGCCACGCGTTCGCGCAGCTGGTCGGCGACGAAGTCACTGATCGCCTTCCAGCCCTTGGCATCGGCCACCAGCTTTTCGGCGCTGAGCATCTGCTGGTGCTGCGGCAGCCACACGAAGCGCGCCACCAGCGGCTCACCGTGGGCGCCACCGGTATAACGGCTGCCATCGGCACTGACCACCACCAGCTGCGGGGTTTCCAGCAGCTTCTCGAAGCTCAGCGACAGCTCGTAGGGCATGGTCGGCTTGTCGTTGCCCAGCCCGTCCAGCGCCTGCTGCAGATCGCTGCGTGCATTGGTGGCGTAGCCTTGCAGCGCGCGCGCCAGGCCCGGGTAACGGTCGATGCCGGCCGGATAGCTGATGCCCACCACTTCGCGCTCGTTGTTCTCGATCACATCGCGCAGGTCCAGCGGCGCTTCCGCAGCCGGCGTTTCACCTGCCGCAGTGGCCTCGGCGGCAGGCGCCGCGTCGGTCGCCGCTGCCGGCTCGCTTTCACGCTGGCAACCGGCCAGCAACAGCACGCCCACCACGCCGGCCAGCACGCTGCCGTGCAGTGGCCGGTTGTTTCCAATCTTCATCGGGATCCCCTGTTCATGTTTGTACATCATCGCCTGCCATGGCTGAAGCGTGACCCGCTGGCGTTCAGCCAACGAGCAGGTCGTGATACTCCTCGTGCCGCTGCAGGAAGGCCTCGGCGTACGAACACGCCGGCACTACCTTGTACTTCTGTTCGCGGGCGAAACGCAGCGCGACGCGGGTCAACTCACCGGCAATGCCACGGCCGGCGATCGGCTCGGGGACTTCGGTGTGGGTGATGACCATGCGCCTGCGCTTGATCTGGTAGTCGAGCACCGCCAGCTGTCCTCGCACGCGGGCGGTGAAGCGGTGGCTGGCCAGATCATGTTCGACCTCGTAGGCCAGACCGGGGGGCGTGACCGAAGCCATGGAGCTGTCTCCTGCGACGACTGCGTGGATGGTGCGCAGCCGGGCGCCATGATCGCGTGAAGCCTGAACAGGGGCAAGTCCGATCCATTCACGTCAGTTCCCGACCCTCAAGCTGGAGGGCGGGCGGCCGCTATCGCATGTGGAGGGGTACGGCCAGGCTGGCACGACCCTTGCGACCGTTGACCATGCGCACCACCGTGGAGGCTCCCATGCACCCCAGCGATACCCATTCCGATACCGACCGTGCCCTGCTGGAGGGCCTGCTGCAACTGGCGGTGGAAGGGCAGACCGAAGACCAGGATTTCCAGCGCATCGGCGAGGAGGTATTCGCTCGCCTGCAGGACACCTACGGCCAGCAGACCCGCGCCTGAACAGGAGCGGGGGCCAACCCGGGGCCGGATCCAGCGGACCCGACCCCAGCCACCTTCAACCGCCGCCGAGGCGGAAGGTCGGGTTGGAAAGTTCGCGCAGGAAGTGAGTGAAGATGCTCGGCTGCATGGCCAGCATGAAGATCACGCCGAATGCCGCGCCGGCCAGGTGCGCACTGTGGTTGATGCGGTCGCCGCCACGCTTGTCCATCCAGATGCTGTAGCCGACGTAGAACGCGGCATACACGATGGCCGGTGCCGGGATGAAGAACACCAGGATGATCGACCACGGCTTGATCAGGATGAAGGCGAACAACACCGCCGACACCGCACCCGACGCACCCAGGCTCAGGTAGTTCGGGTTCTTCTGGTTCTTCAGGTAGCTGGGCAGGATCGAAACCACCAGCGCACCGATGTAGAACGCCGGGTAGGTCAGGTAGCTGCCGGTCAGCTGCACCATCACGCTCTCGATGAAGCCCCCGAAGAAGAACAGGGTGATCATGTTGAAGATCAGGTGCGACCAGTCGGCATGGATGAAGCCATAGGTCACCAGGCGGTCGTACTGGCGGTGGCGGTCCACTGCCGGCGGCCACAGGATCAGGCGGTCGGCCAGCTTGCGGTTGTTGAACGCCATCCACGACAGGATGGCGGTGACGGCGATCAACAGCAGATTGACGGGGGTCATGTCAGGCTCAGGCGCTACGGTAGTTGTCGACCATACGATAGCGTTTCGCGTACCAACCGAAAGCCAACGCCGCGATGAAAGCGAAACCGGCGAAGAAGAACATCAGGAACGCCGCCTCGCTCAGCCCGGTTCCGGCAATCTGGTGGGTCACCGTGTCGTTGCGCACCGCGGCGTTGGACAGAAGTACCCACAGGTTGCCGATGGTGGTGGTCAGGTTCCAGAAGCTCATTACCACGCCCTTCATGGCCTGCGGCGCCTGGCTGTAGGCAAACTCCAGGCCGGTGGCCGAGACCAGCACCTCACCGAAGGTCAGCAGCGCATACGGCAGCATCTGCCAGAAGATCGACATCGCATTGCCGCCATCCATCACCACCTGGATGCCACCCACCACGATCCAGGCCAGGCCGCTGAAGGCGATACCGGCGGTCATGCGGCGCAGCGCGGTCGGTTCGAAACCGAAGCGGCGCAGGGCCGGGTACAGCACCAGGTTGTTGAATGGAATCAGGATCATCACCAGCAGCGGGTTCAGCGCCTGCATCTGCGAGGCGGTGAACCAGCTCGGCATCTGCATCTGCTGGCCCTGCAGGACCCAGGTCGAGGCCTTCTGGTCGAACAGCGAGAAGAACGGCGTGGTCAGCGCGAAGATCACCAGCACGCGCAGCACCGAACGCACGCCTTCCACGGCTTCGGCCGGATGCTGGCCGCGGGCGCGGTCCAGCTGCAGCCAGGTGCCGCCACCGATGCCAGCGAGGATGGCGACCAGCGCCAGGCACAGGCAGATCACGATGCCGAGCGAACCGACCAGGCCGAACGAGGCTGCCGCCAGTACCAGGCCGAGCACGGCGATCACCAGGCCCGGACGGCCCTGGCCGGCGACGCGCGCGGTCAGGGCGGTACGCACCACGTTGGCGAACGAATGCGGGTCCTTCGGCGGCAGCGGCACCAGCACGTAGCGCTTGCGGCCCAGCCAGAACACGAAGGTGGCGATGAACATCAGGATGCCCGGGATGCCGAACGCCCACTGCGGGCCCCAGTTCTTCAGCACCAGCGGGATCAGCAGCGAGGCAAACAGCGAGCCGAAGTTGATGATCCAGTAGAAGGCGTCGAAAACGATCTTGGCCAGGTGCTTGTTGCTCTGGTCGAACTGGTCGCCCATGAACGAGGCCACCAGCGGCTTGATGCCGCCGGCACCGAGCGCGATCAGGCCCAGGCCGAGGAAGAAGCCTTCGCGGCTGTTCTCGAACAACGCCAGGCACAGGTGACCGGCGCAGTAGACCAGGCTGAACCAGAGGATGGTGTGGTACTTGCCGAAGAACTTGTCAGCCAGCCAGCCACCGAGCAGCGGGAAGAAATACACGCCGATCATGAAGCTGTGCATGATGTCCTTGGCTTCACCGGCACGGCCTTCCGCAGTGATTTCCTGCAGCAGCAGCGAGGTGATCAGGAACTGCACCAGGATGTTGCGCATCCCATAGAAACTGAACCGCTCGCAGGCCTCATTGCCGATGATGTACGGGATCTGGCGCGGCATCTTTCCCTGGCCGGCGATGGGGGCAACTGCGTCGTGGCTCATCCTGTAAGGCATTCCTGCAAAGCGAAAGGCGCAAGATTACCGGAACCCGGGCTTGCGAAGCACGCTGCAGGGCTGCATGACAACGGTGCCAATCCGTGGCAGACACAACATCCCCTGCCGGAAGTCACGGAACCTGCACGACAAAAGCGTAAACTTATCGTTATGCGCCCCCCCGCCCTCGCCCGCCTCCTGCTCGCTTGCCTTGCGCTGCTGCTGGCGTGGCAGGCCCAGGCGCGACCACAGGCGCCGGGTGCCGCCACCGGCGAAAGCGGGCCACGGCAGTTGACCGTGGCCGCGCTGGAACTGCCCAGCCGCGACGATGCACAGTGGAAGCTGCGCCGTGAGCAGGTCGCCCAGCTCTTGACCGAGCTGCAGCCGGACGTGATCTCGGTGCAGCAGGTGCTGCAGCAGCAGGGCCGCAATCCGGCCTGCTGGCTGGCCAGCCGGCTCCGCTACAGCTGCGACTTCGTCACCGCCGATCCGCCCAGCCAGCCGCTGCGGCATGGCAACGCGATGCTGACCCGGCTGCCGGTCAGCGAGGACGGCGTGACCCTGCTGCACCCGCCCGGCACGTTCAGCGCGGCTGGCATGATGCGGCTGAAGCTGGGCGCGTCGCTGCTCAACGTCTACGTGGCGCGCCTGCGCCCGGACCCGGACGAGGCCATCGCCCGCCAGCACCAGACCAGCGACCTGATGACCTGGATCAGCGCCACCGCCGAGGGCATGCCCAGCCTGATCGCTGGCGACTTCTCGGCCAACACGGTGGAACTGGTGCGCAGCACGCCCGGCTTCCAGCCGGCCCGGCGCAATCCCGGCGCACCGGCGGCCAGTGGCGGCGGCGCAAGTGGCCATGGCCTGGACGTGCTGTTCCAGGTCAAGCACTTCGGCGGCATCCGCCAGCAGCCGATCCTGTTGCCGGCCGACGGCGACCTGCCCGGCCTGCGCCTGGGCGTGATGGCGACCCTGCGCCTGCAGGGGGATACGGCCACGACGGAATGACCGTGACGCTGCGCTCGCCGGGTATGCCCTGCGCTACCCGGCAAGCGGCGCACAACGGTAGCGCCGGGCCATGCCCGGCGAGCGCAGCGGTAAACACATAAAAAGGCCGGGGTCTCCCCCGGCCTTCTGTTGAAGCCGCCGGGCATGGCCCGGCGCTACCGTTCTCAGGCAATCGCTTCCTGGTAACGGCGCTCGACTTCGTTCCAGTCGATGACGTTGAAGAACGCGCCGATGTATTCCGGACGACGGTTCTGGTACTTCAGGTAGTACGCGTGTTCCCACACGTCCAGGCCAAGGATGGGGGTGTTGCCTTCCATCAGCGGGCTGTCCTGGTTGCCGGTGCTCTCAACCACGACCTTCTTGTCCGGAGTCACGCTCAGCCAGGCCCAGCCGCTGCCGAAACGGGTCAGCGCCGCCTTGGTGAAGGCGTCCTTGAACTTGTCGAAGCCGCCCAGGTCCTTGTCGATGGCCTTGGCCACGTCGCCCACCGGGTTGCCGCCAGCATTCGGAGCCATCACGGTCCAGAACAGCGAGTGGTTGGCATGGCCGCCACCGTTGTTGCGCACCGGACCCTGCAGGTTCTCCGGCAGCGACTTCAGCTTCCTCACCAGTTCTTCGACCGGCAGGTCAGCGTACTCGGTGCCTTCCAGCGCCGCGTTGACGTTGTTGATGTAGGTCTGGTGATGCTTGGTGTGATGGATTTCCATCGTCGCCGCATCGATATGCGGTTCCAGCGCGTCGTAGGCGTAGGACAGCTTGGGCAGGGTATAGGCCATGATGCATCTCCTGATTGCGAGGGCACCCGACGGTGTCGGGCGTTGCGCGGTGAATGATGGGGACAGAGCGCCAGATTACCAAGGGGGATGTAAAGGAAATTGCGTCCTGCCGGTGAGCATGACGGCAATTGTTACGCAGCGGTGACGCATCGCCTTCCTCATGCACCGTGCAGCGCACAGGCGCTACAGTGCGTGCACCACCCTCGCCCGCCACTGCCCATGCGCAACCCCCGGCTGCTGATCACCGCCATCGCCCTGCTCGTGCTCGGCCTGGTCGTCAACCATTTCATGCAGCGGCCTCCGGCGCCGCAGTTCGCACCGGACCTGCAGAGTGCGCCTGCGGCACGTGCAACGGCTGCACGAAGCAGCAATGACAACGGCCTGCCGGCCTTCCTGCCCGCCGAGGCACGCCAGACCATCGCCCTGATCCAGCGCGGCGGCCCGTTCCCGCATCGCCAGGACGGCAGCACCTTCGGCAACCGCGAACAGCAACTGCCGCAGCGCCCGCGCGGCTACTACCGCGAATACACTGTTGACACCCCCGGTGCGCGTACCCGCGGCACGCGCCGCATCGTCACCGGTGGCGATCCGCCGGAGGCGTGGTACTACACCGACGACCACTACGCATCGTTCCGCAGCTTCACCGTACCGGCCCCGGGAGCGCAGTAATGAGCCACGACGATTTCGGCCTCGGCCTGCATGACATCAACAATGCCGGCGTCTATGCCATCGACAGCGACGACATCAGCGCACTGGCTGCAGCGATGCGCGATGCCGGCCTGAAGGTGATCCGCATCGACCTGGATGGCGTGGCCGACAAGCGCACCCTGCTGGCCCGTCTGGCTGCGCAGCTGGATTTCCCGGCGGGATTCGGCGGCAACTGGGATGCGCTGTCGGACAATCTGCGCGACCTGCAGTGGCTGCCGGCCAACGGCTATGCGCTGTTCCTGGCCGATGTCGACGCATTCCGTGCGACCACGCAGAAGGATTTCGATACCCTGCTGGACGTGATGGACGAAGCCAGCCGCGACTGGGTCGGCCGTGACGTGCCGTTCTGGGTGTTCCTGTCGCAGAGCGCGTGAGGTCAATTCCCCGGTAGATGCCGACCTTGGTCGGCATGCGCTGATGCCCTGGTAGATGCCGACCTTGGTCGGCGTTTCTGTGCCAACCAGGGTTGGCACCTACCAAAGCGCGAGCCGGCCAGCGTGTGGGGCGCGGCCCCTTCCTAGCGACTGCCGTTATCTTCCTGCAGCTCTTTCTTGAACGGGATGTCCGGCGGCGGTCGCGCCACGGCCGGCTGGTCCTGCATGTTCGGGTTGGTCAGGCCGCAGCCGCCGCCCGCCTGCAGGATCGAGATCACGCAGGAGATCTTCGAATTCGTACCCGGCAATGGAATCTCCATCGCCTTGATGCCCTTGCGCACCCATTCGGCCAGCAGCGATTCCTGCGGCACCCAGTACTTGTCGAACGAAGTGGGCGTGTAGTCATAAGGTGGACGCTTCAACCACTTCCCGGACTCGGCGATGCGCTCCTTGCTCCAGCCATCGTTGGCGCCACCGGGCGCACCGCGCTCGGCACGACCCTCGCCCTCCTGGCCCGGCACGCGGACGCTGCCATCGGCATTGAACAGGCCACTGCCCTTGCCCGCGGTGCTGGCCTGGCGGGCGCCATTGTCGGCGCCGTCATGGTTGCGGCTTGACGCGCCCCAGTCATCACCCTTGGCGGGCGTGGCCCAGTTGCCCGGATTGGGCGCCGGGCGCGCTCCAGCCTGAGCCGGGGTCGTGCTGGATGCAGCAGGCCGCGCAGTACTGCTGCTCGCCTGCGTCGCGTTGCCATTGGCTGCCGGCGCGGGCGTTGCCGCGGGTGCATTCCCACTGGAAGACGATGGGGCTGCCGCCGGTGCCGAGGCTACTTCGCGCTCGCGCACCTTTACGTCACGACCCGCCGGCGCATGCATCGCCGGTTCACGACCGGCGACGGTTGCCATCCGCACCTGCGGATCGACCACCGCCTGCACTTCACGCTCGCGCACCTGCACGTCGCGCTGCGGCACGCGCACCTGCACGTCGGCCGTGCGCAGCGGCTGCGGCGCAACCGGCGCGTCGACCGCACTGACTTCGCGCTCCTGCACCTGGATCTCGCGCAACTGCGGCGACCGCACCGCAACCTCAGGCGCCTGCACCGGCGTGGACGTCGGCGGTGCCTGCACCGGCTGCACGCTGCGCTCGCGCACCGTGGGCGTGGTATCGCGCGGCACGATGCTGACCTCGGTGCGCGGCACGCTGACCGGTGGCACCACGAAATCGGTGCTGGCCTGGGCTACTTCGGTGGCCTGCACCGGCGACGGCGGCGGCGCGGCAACCGGTGCGGGTTCGGCTTCGGCCGGCGGCGGCGGCACGCTGGCTGTCGGTGCTGGAGCCGGTGCGGGCGCAGGCGATGACGCGGCCGCAGGACGCGGCTCAGGCGCAGTCGCTGTCCCTGCTTCCTGGCCGACGGCAACCTGGCCGGCCGGTGCCGCCGCAGCAGCTTGGGCACCCGGCTGATCGCCGCCGCCTTCCTGGCTCGCGCGACCCACGAACTCCACCTGCACACGCTCGCCTTCGGCACCCTCCTGCTCCGGCTCGCTGGTGCGGATCACGGCAACCCACAGCAACAGTACGAAGAACAGCAGGTGCAGCAGCGCACTGGCCAGTGCCGAGATCCAACGCATCCAGCGCTGGTCGCGCGGCGCCGCATCCCAGTCCTGCCAGAACAAGCGGCGCAGCGCCTGCCAGGGGGACAACGCAGGCAACCGGCCAGGCGGGCCAGGCAGCGGGCGCGGCAGCAGTACCGCAATGACATCGCGGGCGTGCAATGGTCGCGGCAGCGGGCCCAGCGAGCGCAGCCACAGCGCCCAGCCATACGGCAGGCGCGTGGTTTTTTCGAGGACGGCGCTTGGCTGCTGGCGCGCCAGCAGAACATCGATGAGTTGCTCGGCCCGGGTCAGAGGCACGCGTCAGCGATCAGGCGGCGTTGCCGCGAGGAATATACGGCGCGTGGCCACTGTCGTGGTCGGTCGCGTCACGCACAGCGGTGACGCCCGGCACGCGGCCCATCAGGGTCTTCTCGATACCCTGCTTGAGGGTCACATCGGCCATGCCACAGCCCTGGCAACCACCACCGAAGCGCAGCAGCACTACGCCTTCAGCCGAGACTTCCTGCACCGCTACCTTGCCGCCATGCGACGCCAGCTGCGGGTTGATTTCGTTTTCCACCACCCAGTGCACGCGCTCCACCAGCGAGGCGGCATCACCGGGCGCTTCGCCCTTGATGCGCGGTGCCTTGATGGTCAGCTGCTGGGCGCCCGCGGTACCGGCGACGATGTCGATCTCGGCACCGTCAAGCCAACCCACGCTGGCTGCATCGACGTAGAGGGTGAAGCCATCGCAGTCCACCGCCCACTCGTCACCAAGCAGGTCGCTCGGCTCGGCGAACTCCAGCCGGGCATCGGCGCGCGGGGTACCGGGATCGACCGCGCTCAGGCGCACGCCCATGCCGGGCGCGCCCTCGCGTTCGATCAGCTTGCGGAAATGGGTCTGGGCAGTGTCGGAGATCTGGATCATCAGGCTATTCTAGCCAAGTAAGCGTCAGCCGCTCATTCGGTTTATACACCGTCCGGCGCATTGTTCAGTCAACACGAGGTGGAGATTCCCATGGCCGACCTGATTCCGCTGGCCCAGGCCCGTTGCGTGCCGCGCAAAGGCAGCGACCACAAGCTCGGCGAAGCCCGCCTGGCCGAACTGTTGCCGCAGGTTCCCGGCTGGGAGCTGAGCGAGGGAGGCCAGGCGCTGCTGCGCACCTTCCGCTTCAAGAACTACTACGCCACCATGGCCTTCGTGAACGCGCTGGCCTGGATTGCCCACCACGAGGACCATCACCCGGACCTGGGCGTGCACTACGACCGCGCGGTCGTGCGCTTTTCCACCCACGACGTGGGCGGCCTGAGCGAAAACGACTTCATCTGCGCGGCCAAGACTTCGGCCCTGACGGAGCAACTGCCATGAACGTACGCCTGCTGAGCCTGTCCCTGATCGCTGCGACCGGCCTGGCCGGTTGTGGCGCGTCCGAACCGGCGGCCCCGCCACCGCCGCCGCCGACAGAAGTGGCTGCGGTTAAGACGCCGCCGCCGCAGTACCCGCTGGAACTGGCCTGCATGGGCGTGGGGGGTACCAGCACCTTCAAGGTGACCATCGGCACCGACGGCAAGCCCAGCGAGGTCGCCCTACTGACCGGCGCCGGCAACCCGCAGCTGGACGAACTGGCCAAGACCGCGGTACAGGGCTGGCAGTTCAACGCCGCCACCCGCAATGGCCAGCCGGTGCCCGCCACCATCCAGGTGCCGGTCAGCTTCAACCCGCCGCAGCCGAAGCCGGACCAGTGCTTCGCGGTCGAAGAACGCCTGCGCCGCGGCGGCTGATCGCCCGCACCCGACGAGGCCAGCCGACGCCCGCCTCGCCCTTGCCGCCCCGGCCCTGTCCGGGGCGGTTGTCTGTTGACCAGGATCGCGTCGGTACATGCTGCACATTCCCCCCGAAAATGTCTGGATCGCGCTGGCGGTCACCCTCGCGGCCGGCCTCGCCACCGCCATCGGCAGCCTGCTGGTGCTGTTCTCGCGCCGACCCAATCCGCGCCTGCTGGCGTTCGGCCTGGCCTTCGCCGGCGGCGCGATGGTCTATGTGTCGCTGTCGGAGATCCTCAACAAGTCCATTGCGTCGTTCGCGCTGGCCTATGGCGAGCGCACCGGCTTCACCTACGGCACCCTGGCCTTCCTGCTGGGCGTGATCGTGATCGTGCTGATCGACCACTTCATCCCCAACCCGCATGACAGCCTGGACAAACAGGACCCGGCGTTCCGCGAGAACAGCCGCGAGTACCTGAAGCGTGTCGCCCTGCTGACCTCGATCGCGATCACCGCGCACAATTTCCCGGAAGGACTGGCAACGTTCTTCGCGACGCTGGAGAGCCCGTCGGTGGGCATGCCGCTGGCCTTCGCCATCGCCATCCACAACATTCCCGAGGGCATCGCCATTGCGGTGCCGGTGTACTTCGCCACCCAGAACAAGTTCTACGCGTTCAGTGCCAGCCTTCTGTCCGGCCTGGCCGAACCGGTGGGTGCGGCGCTTGGCTACTGGCTGCTGTCCGGATCACTGTCGCACGCCACCTTCGGCTGGGTGTTCGGGCTGATCGCCGGCGTGATGGTATTCCTGGCGCTGGATGAGCTGCTGCCGGCGGCCAAGCGCTATGCCAAGGGCCACGAGACGGTGTACGGGCTGGTGGCAGGCATGGGCACGCTGGCGATCAGCCTGGTGCTGTTCAAGTGGTGAGCGGCCCCGCAAGCCGCATCCACGCATGGCGTGGATCTACCGGCCCCAGGTAGCGCCAGGCCATGCCTGACGGCAGTGACCGGCACCACCTTCAGCGAAGCCGGTCCAACGCCTCGACCAGCTCATCCGCCAGCGGCGCGTTCAGCACGTAAGGGGTCTTGCCCGCGTCCAGCGCGAACTCCAGCGAGGCTGCGTGCAGGAACAGGCGTTTCAGCCCGATCTGCTCACGAAGCCGCTTGTTCACTGCCGGATCGCCGTATTTATCGTCACCGGCCACCGGATGCCCCAGATGCTGGGCGTGCACGCGGATCTGGTGGGTGCGACCGGTTTCGATGCGCACCTCGCAGTACGAATGACCACCGCGACGCTCCAGCACGCGGAAGTGGCTGATCGATTCCTTGCCGATCGCATTGACCTGCACATGGCGCTCGCCGCCCTGGCGCAGGCCCACGTGCAGCGGCGCGTCGACCGTCATCACACCGTCGGGCATGCGCCCGGCCAGCAGGGTCAGGTAGCGCTTGCGGATACCGGCACCATGGTCTTCACGCAGCAGTGCCTGCAGCTCGCTCAGTGCCGAGCGCTTCTTGGCCACAATCAGCAGGCCCGAGGTGTCGCGATCCAACCGATGGACCAGCTCCAGGGTCTGCCCCGGGCGCAGGGCGCGCAGGGTCTCAATGGCGCCGAAGCTGATGCCGCTGCCGCCGTGGCTGGCCACACCGGTCGGCTTGTTCAGGGCCAGCAGGCGGGCATCCTCGAAGACGATGGCCTGCTCCAGGCGGCGCATGAACGCCTCCGGCGGACCGGCCTTGTCTCCTTCCTCACTGAGACGGACCGGCGGCACCCGCACCTCATCGCCCGCTTCCAGCTTGCGTTCGGCCTTGGCACGGCCGCCATTCACCCGTACCTGGCCGCTGCGCACCAGCTTGTAGACCAGGCTGCGTGGGGCGCCCTTCAGTTGGCCGAGCAGGAAATTGTCCAGGCGCTGGCCGGCACGGTCGGCGGGAACGGTGATCATGCGCACGGAAGGCTTGTCGCCAGCGGGCTTGGTAGGGTCTTGGGCGGTCATCAGGCTGTTTATTCTGTTACACTCGGGGGGCGATATAAGGGATTGATTTCGTTGGAAGTTACTCAGGGCCAGAAGCCCAGCTTCCGACGAATCCGGCACAGTGCGCGACCACCGCCCGCGGGGCGGCCATGTTAGCGGCTCACCGGCCTTCCCGGCCATCGCCGGATGTCTGACACACAACCGTGCTGAACATGTCCCGCGTGGCGCTCCAGCCTGGCTGACAGCTGCCTGCGGCCTGTAACACCCCAAAACCCATAAGAGTGAAGCGCTCCCGCGGCCTGCCGTGGTGTCGTAGCGCTGGAAACCCAAGCCGCCCTCCCCGCGCTTGCGCGAATGGGCGGCGAACCGTGTCCAGAGGCGAAACCCCATGGCGTTCCGCGCGGTAGCCGCTTGCGAGGAACGCAACAATGAAGCGAATGCTGATCAACGCCACGCAGGCTGAAGAGCTGCGTGTTGCCATCGTGGATGGCCAGTCGTTGTATGACATCGACATCGAACAGCCGTCGAAGGAACAGAAGAAGTCCAACATCTACAAGGGCCGGATCTTCCGCATCGAGCCCTCGCTGGAAGCAGCCTTCGTTGAATACGGTGGTGGCCGCCACGGCTTCCTGCCGCTGAAGGAAATCTCCCGCGACTACTTCCAGGCCGGTGTCGACCACAACAAGGCCGGCATCCGCGAGCTGCTGAGGGAAGGCCAGGAAATCGTCGTCCAGGTGGACAAGGAAGAGCGTGGCAACAAGGGCGCTGCCCTGACCACGTTCATCTCCCTGGCCGGCCGCTACATGGTGCTGATGCCGAACTCGCCCAGCGCGGGCGGTGTCTCCCGTCGCATCGAAGGCGAAGACCGGGCCGCCCTGAAGGACGCCCTGGACAAGCTGAACATCCCCGACGACATGGGCGTGATCATCCGCACCGCCGGCGTCGGCCGCGATGCCGAAGAGCTGCAGTGGGATCTGGATTACCTGCTGAACGTCTGGCGCGCCATCGCCGAAGCGGCGCTGAGCAAGCCGGCCCCGTTCCTGATCTACCAGGAATCGCGCCTGATCGTGCGCGCCCTCCGTGACTACCTGCGTGCCGACATCGGCGAGATCCTGGTGGACACCGAGGAGATGTACGAGCACGCCAAGGAGTTCATGCAGCAGGTGATGCCGCAGACCCTGCGCAAGCTCAAGCATTACAAGGACGACATCCCGCTGTTCAACCGCTTCCAGATCGAATCGCAGATCGAGGGCGCCTACGAGCGCAACGTACGCCTGCCGTCGGGTGGTTCGATCGTGGTCGACCAGACCGAAGCGCTGACCGCCGTCGACGTGAACTCCTCGCGCGCCACCAAGGGCAGCGACATCGAGGACACCGCCTTCCAGACCAACCTGGAAGCGGCCGAGGAAGTGGCCCGCCAGCTGCGCCTGCGCGACCTGGGTGGCCTGGTGGTCATCGATTTCATCGACATGGCCTCCAACAAGCACCAGCGTGAGGTCGAGAACCGCCTCGCCAACGCGCTGAAGTACGACCGTGCACGCGTGCAGGTCGGCCGCATCTCGCGCTTCGGCCTGCTGGAAATGAGCCGCCAGCGCCTGCGCCCGAGCCTGGGCGAGTCGAGCCAGATCGTCTGCCCGCGTTGCGACGGCCACGGCCGCATGCGCAGCGTCGAGTCGCTGTCGCTGTCGATCATCCGCGTCGCCGAAGAGCACGCGATGAAGGAGAACACCGGGCAGGTGCTGGTGCAGGCCCCGGTGGAGATCGCCAATTACCTGTTGAACGAGAAGCGCAGCGCTCTGCGCGAGATCGAGCAGCGCCATGAGGCGCCGATCGTGATCGTCGCCGATGAGCAGCTGCACACCCCGCACTACGCCGTCACCCGCCTGCGCGACAACGAGCTGGGTGAGGAAAGTGGCAGGCCGAGTTACCAGCGCGGCACCCCGCGCAAGCTGCCGGTGCACGCGCTGACCAAGGGCCAGCTGAACATCCCGCCGCCGATGGTGACCCAGGTCAAGCACAACTCCCCCGCCCCGGTGCGTGAGGAAGTTGAGCCGGCTGCAGCCCCGGCTCCGGCACCAGTGGCCGCGGTCGCTCCGGCCGCAGCCGCCAGTGGTGGCGTCGTCGGCTGGCTGAAGCGCATCTTTGGCGGCGAGCCGGCACCGGCGCCCGCACCGGCTCCGGCCGCACGCCAGCCGCAACAGGACGGTGGCCGCCGTGACCGCAACAAGGATCGCAACAAGGACCGCAAGGACCGTCGCGATGACAGCCGCGGCAACGGCAATGCGCAGCAGCAGAAGGACGGCGGCAACCGCAAGGACCGCGGTGAGCAGCGCAAGGACGGCCGCCAGGGTGGCAACGGCGCCAATCCTGGCACTGGCAATGCCCAGCAGCCGCAGCAGCAGGGCAAGCAGAAGGATCAGCAGAAGGACGGCCAGCAGCAGCCGCAGCAGAACAAGCCGCGCAACGAACCGCAGGCCCAGAACCCGCAGCAGCAGCCGAAGCTGAAGCAACCCCGACAGCCGCGTCCGCAGCAGGACGGCGACAAGCCGGCCGAAAAGCCGCAGCGCAATGCCGCCGAAGCCTCTACCGAAGTGGTCACCGCTGCCGCTGCAGTGACCGCGACGGCGGTCGTCGCCAATACCGTGACCGCGCAGGAAGCCACTGCACCGGTTGCGCCGGTTGCCGCTGCCGCACCGGTGGACGCCGCACCGGTGGTCGAGACCGCCATGGCCGCAGGCACCGAGGCTGAAGCCGCTGTCGTGACCGGTGAAGAGGCCACTGCCGAGGCCACGGGCGACCAGACTGGCGAAGGCGCGAGCCGTCGTCGTCGTGGCCGTCGTGGTGGCCGCCGTCGCCGCCGCGGTGGCGCCGAGAACGCGACCGGCAATGACGCCCTGGGCGACGACCAGGACGACGGTGACGAAGGCGATGACGCCGACGGCACCGAACCGAACGTGGGCAACACCAGCGAAGCCGCTCCGGTCGCCGTCAGCCAGCCGGTCCGTTCGCAGCCGGAGTTCGATTTCGACGACGAGGCCGAACCGGCCGCCGTCGAAGCAGAGAAGCCGGCCCGTGCCGCCGCAGCCGTCGTGGCCGCGCCGGTCGCGGTGGTAAGCAGCGCCGTGGTCGAAGCCGCCGTTCCGGCCGTCGCCGAGACCGCAGCCCCGGTTGAGACCATTGCCAAGTCCGAAACGGCGTCCTCGCCGGTGCAGACCAGCATGCTCGACGCCATCGACGCAGCGACCCCGGTACAGCCGGTCGCCGTTGCCGCCCCGGCGGCAGAAGTGAAGCCGGTCGTGGAAGACGTCGCTCCGGTGATCGAAGCGAAGCCGGTGGTGGTTGAAGCCGCTCCAGTGGTTGAGTCGAAGCCGGTGGTGGTTGAGGCGGCTCCGGTCGTGGAATCGAAGCCGGACGTTGTTGAAGCCGCCCCGGTGGCTGAAGCGAAGCCGGTCGCGGTTGAAGCTGCCCCGGCGGTTGAAGCGCCGCAGGTCGTCGAGACCGCGCCGATCGCTGAACAGCCGGTCGCTGCGGTAGTGGTGGAAGCCGCGCCGGTGGAAGCCGCTGCACCGGTCGCCGAGGCGGTGGTGACGCCGTCGATCGACCCGGTCGCCGATGGCCACGCCGATGCGGCCGCCCAGGCTGCTGAAGCCAAGACCGACGAAGAAGACGAAGAGGCTGCCAAGCGCACGCCGCCGGCAAACTGATCGATCTTTGATCGCGTGAAAACAAAACGGCGGGGATCGATGATCCCCGCCGTTTTTGTTTGTGCGTTGGGTAGAGGCCGACCCTGGTCGGCGCTGCTGGTTCGTGCCAACCAAGGTTGGCACCTACCGAAGTGTGTCTGCGTCAGGGGCTCGGTGCGAACTGCAGGCGGGTCCACACACCGTAGTGGTCCGAGGCCCAGCGGCCGCTGTCGTCGGGCTGGTCGAACAGGATCTTCGCCTCGCGCGCCACCATTTCATCCTGCTGGAAGAAGATGTGGTCGATCCGCGATGGCGCCTGGTAATAGTGGCGGTTGAGTGTACTGACCCCGGCCAGGTCGGTGTTGACATGCACGCTGCCGTAGCTGTCGCCATAGCGGCTGCGCAGTTCGCTCAGATCGCCGGCATCCACCAGCGCGTTGAAATCGCCTGCGATCACCACCGGTGCCGCAGCGGAAGTGGCCGTGATGAAGCGCAGCAGATCCTCCACCTGGGTGCGACGGATGCGTTGCCCGCTTTCATCGCTGCGCTCATTGAGATGGGTGGCATAGACGTTCACTGGCCTGCCATCGACGTCGATGCGCAGATGGGCGACGGTGCGGTAGTCATCCAGCGGCAGCAGCAGGTGATCGTTCCGGGCCAGCACCGGGCGCCGGGTCAGCAGCGCATTACCATAGCGCTTCGGGGCCCCGACCGGATCGGTGGAAACGAACAGATACGTGTAGCCGAGCTGGCTGGCCAACCACTGCGCCTGGTTGCGCAGGGTACGGCGCTGGATCACCTCCTGCAGGGCAATCGCATCGGGCTGCAGGCGCTTGAGTTCGGCAACGATGCTGCGCCGGCGGCTCGGCCAGTCCTCGCGATCATGATGCAGATTGAAGGTGACCATGCTCATGCTCATGCCCGGCGCATGGGCGGCATCGGCCTGCAACGTGTTTGCCGACGTTGCCGCCGCCATCGCGAGGCCAGACAATGCCAACGCGACGGCCAGCCCAAGGGCACGCACGACCGTGCGCGCCCTCGTCCCCTGTTGCTTCATTGTTACTGTCCCTTGCGTTCGGCGCGGCGTACCGCGCTTGGCACTTCAATCTCGACCCGTGCCGGCAACTGGTGCACGTGCAGTTCCTTGTTGACCCACTCGACCGTTTCGCCGTTGATGGTCGCCTCGCCCGGATCACCCGCGTATGGCCACGGCAGCACCACGCCGCCGACCGGCGGCACCAGGCCCGGTTGCACCTCCAGCACCAGCTGCTTGTCGCTGCGCTGCAGGCGATAGTTCAGCTGGCCCTGCGGCGTGCGCAGGCCCTGCACGGCAATGCCCTCGCCCTGCAGCCACGCGCTCGGCACGCCCGCGGCCAGCACCAGCGCGTCGTCCATGTCGCGGTGGTAAGCAAACATGTCCAGCGCCGAGCGCACGAAGTCCGAGGCCACCCAGGCATGCGGCAGGTCGCCGACGAAGAACGGCTTGCGCGGCGTACGCGAGACCACTTCGGCCCACTGGTTCCAGGCCTGCGGTGCGCGATCCTTGAAGAAGAACTCGGTGGCCTGCCAGGCACGGTCGCGCCAGCCCAGGCGCACGAACGCGGCCACGTTGCGCCACTCGTACGGGGTGTAGTCCTTCCACTCGCGCTTGCCGTCGCGACGGGCAACGAACTCGTTCCAGTAGCGTTCGAAGGTCGCCTCCAGCGCCTGCTGCGGCAACCTGCCCTGTTCGCCGCCCGGGGCCAGTGCGATGGTGGTCGACGTCGCGTCGAAGTCACCCAGCTCGGCCGAACCCGGGAGATAGTCGATGTTGTGCTGCTGCATCGCCGACAGCAGCGACGCCTGCAGGTCATCGCGGAACTGGTCGCGCGATTCGGCAATCTGCATCGCCTCAACCTTGCCCAGCTGGGTGGCCAGCTGCGCCGCATCCTTGTAGCCGCGCAGCGCCCAGAAGTTGTCCCAGTACGAGTGCATCGGCTTGGCCGAATAACCCTCGTGGCTGATCGACGCCGGCATCATCCCGTAGAAGGCAGGATTGCGCGCGCGGCTCTCCTCGGTGCGCTCGCTGGCGCGCAGCTGCTCCATGTAGCCGTAGGCGCCCTGCACATGCGGCCACATCAGCTCGGTGAAAGTACTGTCGCCGGTGTAGCGCCCGTACTCGGCGATGCTGTAGATCAGCTCGCCATGGCTGTCGTTCTCCGGCACCGGATCGCTGCCGCGTGCATCGACGCAGCACGGCACCTTGCCGTTCTCGAACTGGTAGGGCGCGTACCAATTGATGTAGTCGCGCACCGCATCGCTGCGGCCCATGCGCAGCAGGCCTTCGGAAATCATCGCGCCGTCTCGGATCCAGCTGCGCGCATATGACCGCGTGCCCGGCTGCAGGCGCGGGCCAACACGCGAGATCAGCATGTGCGCGACTGCAGTACGCAGGGTATCGACCAACGCCTGGCCGGCGGCCGGCACCTGCAGCGACACCACACCCAGCTTCTGTCGCCACTGTTCGGCCACCTGCGCCTGTGCCTTGGCCACGTCCAGGGCCTGCGGTGCCCAACCACCGGTCTGCGGCAGCACCACCGCCACTTCGCGGCTCTGGCCGGGCTCCAGCTTGATCGTGTACAGCAACGCTCCGGAGGCCATGCCGGTGCTGTCCTTCACCGTCGTGGTGGCCGGATACTTCCCCTCCGCCAGATGCATCGCATCCAGCTTGCCGTCGAAGGTGCTGGCGAAGCGTGCGTCCGGCACCTGCAGCGGATAGATGCGCGGCTCGCCATTGATCCGCACCAGCTGCTCGCCGACATCCAGCGCATCGATACGGCTGAAGCCACCGACGGTGTTGAGGAACTGTGTCGGCGGGTTGACCTGCCAGGGACGGATCGCCAGCGCCAGGGTGTACTCGTGCGCGACCTTGTCCGGGTTGCTGAGGCGATAGCGGCCGATCAGCTGCGCGCGCTCGGGAGTGCCCTGCACGAAGCTGGTCACCGCCAGGCCGGCCTTCTCATGCACCCAATCGACGTTGGCGATCGGCAGGTAGTGGTCCTGCAGCGATTGGGTGATGGCAACCTTGGACCAGTCCAGCAGCTTGCCATCGAGGCGGATGAACGGTTCGATGCTGAAGCTGCCCTTGGCCGGCTCCAGTGCGCCGTCCTCGCTGATCAGCGCCTGCTCCTGGCCACCATCGAGGCCCAGCAGGGTCCAGTACGGCTGCTCGCCCACGTAGGCACGCGGCAGCGACCCGCGCGGCAGGTCGGCGGCCACCGAAGACAGGAATGCGTTCGGGGTCGCGGCGAAGGCCAACGGCTTGAGCGCGATATCACGGATACCGTAACGCCAGTTCGGGCCATCCTGCAGGTCGAAGCGCACGTAGCGTGCATCGGTATCCGGCAGCGCCAGCCAATCACGGCCACCGGCACCACTGGTCACCTCACGCACGGTGCGCCAGTCACGGCCATCCTCGGACGTGCGCACGGTGTAGCGGCGGGCCTCCAGGCTCGGCAACCAGTCGATCACCGCGCCACCAATCTCGCGGCTTCTGTGCAGGTCCAGGCTG
Organism: Stenotrophomonas maltophilia R551-3; assembly: GCF_000020665.1. Taxonomy (NCBI): domain Bacteria; kingdom Pseudomonadati; phylum Pseudomonadota; class Gammaproteobacteria; order Lysobacterales; family Lysobacteraceae; genus Stenotrophomonas; species Stenotrophomonas maltophilia. The sequence goes on from NC_011071.1 coordinate 2,992,864, forward strand.
ATGGTCTGCTGCTTGACCCCGCCACTGATCCAGAAGGTATCGCTCTTGCCGTCGATCATGCGGTCCTGCAGCGCCATCGCGGTATCGGCGATCACCGACGGCACCAGCGCTGACTCATCCTGCGGTGGCAGGCCCTGCAGGGTCAGTTTGTCGAAGCACACCGTGCCGCGCCCACCGACCTTGCTGTAGATGGTGAACTCGACCGCGGCGCTACGCGCCATCTCCTTTTCGGGCGACGGGCCCCAGGCCTTGTCGATCTGGCGGCGGCGGTACTCCACCGGCGTCCAGGCTTTGTTGAAGCTGTACCCCGGCCGGTTGACCCACCAGACGTTGTCGCCGCTGGCGTCGATCAGCTTGAACTGCAGGTCGTTGCCCGGCGAGTCACCGCGCAGCTGGAAGCCGAAGCGATAGTTGACCGGGTATTCGATGTTCAGCGCGCGACGGATGCCGACATAGCCGGAGACATCGTGGAAGTCATAGTCCAGGCACAGTGCGCGGCCACCACCGGCGCCGCTGACCGGTCGCAGCGATCCGCTGACCTGGTCGGACAGCACCAGCTTCCAAGCTGCGATGTCGTCGAAGTCGTCCAGCACCTTCGGTGCCGGCAGCGCCGGTGGTGCGGCGATCGCCAGGGAGGTCCACAACAGGCCCAGTCCAACGGCGATCGCTCGCTTCATCCTTTGACGCTCCCCAGCAACAGACCTTGGATGTAGTACCGCTGCAGCACCAGGAACAGCGCCAGCACCGGAACCACGGTGACCACCGCGCCGGCCATCATCATTTCCACGTCCATGATGTGCTCGCGCGAGAGGGTGGCCAGCGCCACCGGCAAAGTGTAGTGCTCCTGATCGGTCAACACGATCAACGGCCACATGAAATCGTTCCATGCGCCCATGAAGGTGAAGATGGCCAGGGTCACCAGCACCGGCTTGAGCATCGGCAGCACGATCTGGAAGAAGATGCGCAGCTCCCCTGCCCCATCTATGCGCGCCGCTTCCAGCAGTTCGTCCGGGATCGAACGCGCGTACTGGCGGACCAGGAAGATGCCGAACACGCTGGCCAGCGCCGGCACGATCACGCCGCCGAAGCTGTTGACCAGGCCCAGCTGCTTCATCAGCAGGAACAGCGGCAGCATCGCCACCTGTGCCGGGATCACCAGTGCGGCCATCAACACCTGGAACAGGCGTTCGCGGCCGACGAAGTTCAGCTTGGCGAACGCATAGCCGGCCATGGTGTTGAGCAGCAGCGAGCCGAGGGTGATGCCCACCGACACCAGCAGGCTGTTGGCGAAGTTGCCGCCCATGCCGGTGCGCGCAAACAACTCATGGTAGTTGCGCGTGGTGATGCTGGACGGCAGCAGCGGCGGCGGGAAATGGGTCGCCTCGCCCTGCGGCATGAACGAAACCGAGAGCATCCACAGCAGCGGCGCCAGGCTGACCAGGGCCAGCACCAGCAACGCACCGTTGATCAACCACGGGTACCAGCGCGACTGGCCGATTTCACGACTCATACCAACTGCCTCTTGCGGCCGAAACGCAGCATCACGGTGGTCACCGCCAGGATGATCAGGAACAACAGGAACGCCACTGCAGAGGCGCGTCCCAGGTTCCACCACTTGAAGCCTTCCTCGAACATGAAATACAGCACGCTGACGGTGCTCTGCAGCGGGTCGCCACGGGTCATCACGTAGGGTTCGGCGAACAGCTGGAAGTAGCCCGACACTGTAATCACGCCAACCACCAGCAGCACCGGGCCAAGCATCGGCAGGGTGATATGCAGGAACTGCTTCCAGCGCGAAGCGCCGTCGATGCGTGCGGCCTCGTACAGGTCATGCGGGATCGCCTGCAGGCCGGCCAGGAAGATCACCATGTTGTAGCCGAAGTTCTTCCACACCGCGAACAGCATGATGGTCGGCATCGCCCAGTTGGGATCACCCAGCCAATCGATCGGACTGATGCCCAGGTGGCCCAGGCCGTAGTTCACCAGACCGTAGCTGGTATGGAACAGGTAGCGCCAGATCACTGCCACCGCCACCAGCGTGGTCACCACCGGCGCGAACAGCGCGGTGCGGAACAGCGCCTTGAAGCGCGCGGCCGGTGCATTCAGCAGCATCGCCGCGCCCAGCGACACGCCGATCGACAACGGCACACCGATCAGCACGAAGTAGGTGGTGTTCCACAGCGACTTCCAGAACATCGGCGTCTGCAGAAGATCGACATAGTTGCCCAGGCCGACGAAGCGCAGGTTGTTGCTGTCGGCCAGTGCGTACAGGTCGAAATCGGTCACGCTCAGCGCCAGTGCAGAGGCCACCGGCAGGCCGAAGAACATGCCCAGCACGATCAACGAGGGGCCGGCGAAGACCCAGCCGGCCAGCGAAGTACGTTTCATTGCGCGCTCCCGGCGGCCACGGCGCTGCTCGAACGCGGCGACGGCGCACGTTGCTGCAGGCGTTGTTGTTCATGCATCCAGCGACGCTTGGCCAGCACCTTGTCCACGCGCTGGTCCAGTTCTTCCACGGCCTTGTCCTGCGGCAGCCCGCCGCGCACCACCTTCTCGGTGACGATGCGCATTTCCTGCACGATGCGCTCCCATTCAAGCACCTTCGGCGTCGGCTTGACCCGCTCCAGCTGGTCACGGAACGCAGCGGCCAGCGGATCGTTGGCCAGCGACGGCGCGTTCCAGGTACTGCGGCGCGGCGGCAGGTCGCCGATGATCGAATGGAAGCGCGCCTGGATTTCCGGTCGCGACAGGAACTCGATCAGCTTCCAGGAGGCTTCCTTCTGCTGCGACTTGCGGAAGATCACCAGGCTGGTGCCACCGGCGATGCCCGCGCCCGGGCCGTCCGGACCCGGCAGCGCGGCGGTGCCCCACTGCCCTTCCAGCTCCTTCGGCTGCAGCTTCTTGAACTCGCGGATATTCCAGGGGCCGGAAATGTAGAACACGTTGAAGCCACGGAAGAACTCGTCCCAGACGTTGGAGATCTGCGTCTCGGACATCTTCGGCGCCCAGCCCTGCTCGAACATGTTGGCGTAGAAGCCCAGTGTGCGACGGAAGCCGGGGCTGGAGAAATTGCCACGGGTGTCGTCGTCGCGCAGCAGCGGATCCGGCTGCTGCAGCGCCAGCGACAGTTGCTGCTCGAACTCGTTGATCGGCATCAGCACCGCATAGCGGTTCGGGCCCTGCATGCGCTTGATCGCCGCCATCTGCTCGTTCCACTCCTGCCAGGTGCGCGGCGGGTGGTCATAGCCGGCCTTGGCCAGCAGGTCCTTGCGGTAGTAGATCAGGCGGGTATCGACATACCACGGCACGCCGACCAGCTCGCCGTGGATCACGTTGGTATCCCAGATGCCCTGGAAGTAGTCCTTCGGGTCGACCACGGCCGAGCGCTGCACGAATGGCTGCAGCGGCGTCAGCGCGTCGAGTTCGGCGAACTCCGGCACCCAGGTGTTGCCGAGTTGGCACACGTCCGGCAGGCCGTCGGCGGCGAACGCGGTCAGCAGCTTCTCGTGCGCGGCCGTCCACGGGATGTTCTGCACATCCACCTTGATGCCAGGATTCTCGGCTTCAAACTCGTGGATCAGCTCGCTGACCACCTCGGCTTCGCGGCCCATTGCCCAGAAGCGCACGGTAGTGGTGCCCGGCTCGGTGCGGGCGCAGCCGGCCACGGCCAATACGGCCAGGGCAGGCAGCGCCCAGCGGCGCAGGCGGTCGATCCAGTTCGGCATCGGGTTACTTGCCCTGGCCTGTGGTGCGGTTGGCATTGTTCTTCTGTTCCTGCGCGGCAGCCGCGCGTGATTCGGCGATACCCACCGCGCGTGCCGCCGCGGCCTTTTCGTCTTTCTGCAGTTCCAGCGGCTGGAAGGAGCCTTCCGGTGCCAGCCAGCCACCACTGAACCCGGCCCGCTCCAGGCCCTTGCGGATGTACGGGTTCTTCTTCATCACTTCCCAGACAAAGTCATCGCGGTAGTTGGCGATCATGGTCAGGATCGGGCCCTGGTCGATGGCGATGTAGTCGCTGGCGACCCAGCCACGATCCGGCACCAGGCGACCGGTCTTGATCGGGATGTCGTAGTTGAAGCTAGGGTTGAACGAATCCAGGAAGCCGTAGCTGGAATAGATGTAATCGCCAAAGCGCTTGTGCATCTCCAGCGTGGCCGGGATCACCTGTTCCGGGGCGAACACCACCGAGGCGATCGCGGCGGTGGGGGCAATGGTGCCGTCATCGAAATTCTCGCGCAGGCCGGCGCCGCGCGAGGAGTAATGGCGGAACTGGCGCTGCTCGCCGCGGTAGTCTTGGGTGGTGTTCTGCGGTCCGTCACTGGCAGTCAGGCCCCACACGTTCTCGCCATATTCCTTCCACTGCATCGGGTTGGCGATGGCGTACTCGCGCTGGGCCAGCGCGGCCGAACGGCTGTTGAGGAAATAGGTGCTGCCGCGCTCGCGCATGTACGCGTCCTGGATGTCGCGGAAGTCGATCCAGACGTGGCTGTACTGGTGGCCGAACAGCGGGCCGAACGACAGGTATTCCTGGCCCTGGTACACGCCCCAGTCGTTGTCGTAGGTGCGTGTCCACACGGTCCACGCATCCGGGCTGACCGGGTGCGTTGGCGAACCCAGGGCGAGGATGTAGACCATCATCGCCTCGTTGTAGCCCATCCAGTCATGGTCGATGAAGCCACTCTCCGGGAACCAGCCCATCGAGATCAGCGGCGCACGCTGCTGCAGCCACGGCCAGTCGACCTTCTTGTACAGGGTGTCGGCGATCTGCCGGATTTCCTTCTCGCGCGGATCGTCGCCGTCGTAGTACGACTGTGCGAACAGCACGCCCATCATCAGCAGCGCGGTATCCACCGAGGACAGTTCAACCCAGCTGTCGTAACGACGGCCTTCCTGCATGTCCAGGAAGTGGTAGTAGAAACCCTTGTAGCCGGCCTTGCCGGTGCGCTGCGGGCCCATCGGCACATCGCGGAAGAACTTCAGCGTAGTCAGCGTGCGGTCGATGGCCTGGTTGCGGCTGACCCAGCCGTTCTCGATGCCGATCGGATAGGCGGTCAGCGCGAAGCCGACCGAGGCGATGCTGGCGAACGGCCGCGACGGATAGCGGTCCGGGGTCAGGCCGTTGATTTCATTGGTGGTGTCCCAGAAGAACTGGAAGGTACGGCGCTCGATGTCATCGAACAGCGGCGGCAGGACCGGCTTCATCGGCCGCGGCGGCGCGTCGGCCTCGATCAGGATCACCGGCGGCCGCGGCTTGGCAGGCTCCTGCTGGGCCGGCTGGCAGGCAGCAACGGCCAGGCTCAACGCCGCGGCGGACAACAGATGGCGTGCCTGCATGGCGCGGTTCCTCCGGTGGTCTGATCGATGGGAAAGCATACCGTCCAATGATCTGAAATCGTTTACAAGATGCGTTCTTAAAAAACCACGAAAAACGTGGTTTGACACCGCGATCATTGCCCACGCCGCTGCCCCCTGTCCGGCAGCGGCGTGGGCAATGGACCGGCGCGGGGCCGGCCATTGCCGTTTTTTCATCCTGCCGATGCCGCCGGCGGACCGGCGGCGTCGGGGTATTGCTTCAGGCGGATCCGCTTAGAAGCGGAAGCCCACCTCAGCCTTGACCTGGCGCGGCGTACCGATGATGTCGCCGGTCTCGTTGTAGCTGACCAGCAGCTTGCCGTCGCTCTTCACGTAGTTCAGCTTGGAGAAGTTGTCGAAGTTGAGCACGTTGATGATGTCGATACGGGCATACAGCTCGGTATCGCCGGCCAGCTTGAAAGTCTTGGTCGCCTGCAGATCCAGCGAGCGGTAGCCGAAGATCTTGCCGCCGAGCAGGAAGTGGCCGTTGCCCGACGGTGTGCCTGCAGCCGGGGTCGGCATGCAGTTCGAATTGCCGGCCTGGGCGATGCAGGACCAGTCGTTGCCCGGGGTCGGCGTGGCCAGGGTCAGCTTGCCACCAAAGGTGATGCCCCAGAAGCCGTCATACGAGCCGGTGACCACCAGGCGGTGGCGCGGCGCGCCGTTGGACTTGATGGTCGGGTATTCACCGATGGTGCCGCGATCGAACGAATAGTGCTCGTTGATGTTGCGGTTGTGGCGGGCATTGGTCCAGGTGTAGGCGATCGAGGTGCCCCAGCCGCTTTCCTTGCTGTACGGCTTCTGCGCCGACAGCAGGATCTGGGTGGAGCGGGTCTTGATGCCCTGCTGGCCGATGATCAGGCTGCCGAAGCCCGGGATGCTGCAGCCCCACGGCTGACCGTAGGTCGGCTCGTCAGCGCCGCACAGCATCTGGTTGTCGAAGAAATTGCCGTTGTTGAAGCGGTTGCCCAGCGTGTAGGCGAAGCCGTCGTAGGTCAGCGTGCGTGAAATCGTGGCATCGGTCAGCCACTCGCCGATCTGGTTGCTCATGCCGAGGCTGAACTGGTCGGAGTACGGCACCTTCATGTTGTTGTTCAGCAGATCGACTTCCATGCCTTCATTGCTGGTGGAACCCAGCAGTGCCTGCACGTTCTCGATGCCGTTCATCAGGTTCGGGTTCCAGTCAAAGCACGGGGTCTGTCCGTACATGCAGCTGCCGGTGGCCGGGTTGCGGAAGAACACGGTCGGCTGCGGCAATGCCAGCTTGGTGGTTTCCAGTGCCAGGTTGTCGAACAGGTCGCGATCATAGGACCGGCCGGCGCCACCATGGAACACGTGCTGCTCATCGGCGTTGACGTCATACGAGAAGCCCAGGCGCGGCTGCCAGGCATTCTTGAAATTCTTGCGATTGTGACCGGTGCTGATGTAGTCGTTGACGTTCAAACCACTGAGCGCCAGCGTCTGCGCATAGGTCTGGCCCGCAGGCGCATGCCTGTCCTGCGAGAACAATGCGTTCACAACCTCCGGCGGGGTCACGAAATCGGTATAGACCGGGTTCTTTTCGTAGTCCCAGCGCAGGCCGATGTTCAGCTGCAGGTGATCATTGACCTGCCAGTCGTCCTGGATGAACAAGCCGATCTGCTTGACCTTGGCGCGCACCTCGGACTGCACGCCGGTGACACCAGTACTGGCCTTGGTGAACTGCGCCTTGTAAGGGGTGCCGGAGGAGAAGGCAGGGTTGTCGATGGTGTAGAAGAACTGCGGATTGATCTGCGCGGCATCGGACGCGTACAGATCGATCTGCTTGTACTTGGCGCCCATCTTGATGGTGTGGTCGCCGGCCCACTGGAGGCCGTCCAGGGTCAGGTTATCCTCGATCGCCCAGCCCTTCTGGCCCTTCACCTGAGAGGCGAACGCATCGGCTGCGCCGATCTGGACGAGGGTCTTTTCCTGCGGGGTGTTCCGGTTCTTGTCACCAAAGTCCGGCGCTGTGTAGACGATACCGTTGCCGTAGGTCAGCGGCAGCGGATTGTTGAACGCCTCCTCATGGGTGACCATCAGCTCGTTGTAGAACCGCTCGCCGCTGTGGTTCCAGCGCAGGGCATAGCGGCGGTCGGTGTTGTCCACCACCTTGCCGTGCACCTTGGCGGTCTGGTCACTGAACTGCTGCTGGGTTTCGTCGCGATCCTGGAAGGTCAGCTCGATACGATCGTTATCGGTCGGCTCGAAGTCGATCTTGGCGAAGATCAGGTCCTGCTGGAACGGCTGGCTGGCCGGGCCGAGACCTGCGAGACCATCGGCGGGCAGATTGGCGGCCGCCGAGCTCACCGCACCGTCCGGCGCGATGGTCACCGGCAGATCGAAGCGCTTGGCTTCATAGGTGACGAAGAAATGGGCCTTGTCCTTGATGATCGGGCCACCCAGCGCGAAGCCATATTCCTTCTCGGCCGATTCTTCCTTGCTCTTGCCCGGCTGGCGTTCGGCCGGGGTCATCGCGCGCATGCTGTCGTTGGTGTAACGGTAGAAGGTTTCACCCTTGAACTCGTTGGTACCGGACTTGGTAGCGGCGGTGATCGCTGCACTGGACACCTGGCCGTACTCGGCCTTGTAGTTGCCGGTGATGACCTTGTATTCACCGATGGCCAGCTGCGGGAACGGATTGCCTGCGCTTCCGGACTGGCCGGAGATGCCGCCGCCCTTGACGTAGCTCTTCTGGCCCACACCATCGATGTAGACGTTGGTGCCGTCGGAATTGGTGGCGCCGCCGCGCAGCGAGGTGTTGCCCTTGGCATCGCGGGTGAAGATCATGCCCGGCACCGCGTCGGCGAACTCCAGGAAGTTGCGCGACACCTGCGGGGTGGTCTGGATCTGCTGCAGGCTGACGGTCTTGCCGACTTCAGAGGTGCGCACTTCCTGCAGCAGGGTCGGCGCAACAACGTTGACGGTGTCCAGGTTGGTGGCTGCGGTCGTGCCGGGAGTACTGCTGGCGGCGTCGGCAAAGTTCAGCGTCGCGGTCGAAGCCACGGTGACGGTGACCTTCTGGGTCTGGCCATTGGCGACCACGTTGTAGGTGCCGGGATCCAGGCCCATCAGCGAGTAGCTGCCATCGGCACGCACAGTGCCGCGGCGGACGGTGCCGGTGGCCACGTTGGTGGCGGTGACTTCAGAACCGGCCTGGGCGCCGGAAACCTGGCCGCGCAGGCTGGCATTGGCCGACTGCGCCATGACGTTCGGAGCGGCGGCCAGCATCAGGCAGCTGACCAGTGCGGTGCTCAGCAGCCGGCGTGCCGGCGTGCGGAAGGTGGTGTGCATCATCAACTCAATCTCCGGGTGGCGGTGACCGCTCGCGCGGTCCCTGCGATCAATCAAAAAAAGAAGGAACGCCTCTGGCTTCAATGGCCCGATGGCGGAGTGGTGGAATCGCGAACTATCAAGCGGGGAACCAGGGTCTGCTTGTCCCCTGTCCCGTCCGTGGAGGTGCCGTCCATCAACTGCAGCAGGCGCGTCATGGCCCGGTCGCCGAGCTCGGCGATGCTGACCTGCATGGTGGTCAGCGACGGGTGCACGAAACGCGCCAGCGGAATGTCATCGAAACCCGCCAGCGCGACATCGGACGGGACCTGGACGCCGGCCTGCGTGAACGCATACAGGCAGCCCAGGGCCATCATGTCGTTGGCGGCGAACACGGCATCGGGCAGCGCTCCGGCTGCCAGCAACTCCTGACCGGCGCGATGGCCGGAAGCTTCGTCGAAATCACCGGGCAACTCGATGCCTTCGGCGCCACTGCCAAAAGCCGCCAGCGCGTCACGGAAGCCGCGCAGGCGCTCGCGCGCGTCGAAGTTGAGGTCCGGGCCAGAAATGAAAGCGATGCGACGGTGGCCGGCGTCAAGCAGATGGCGGGTCATCGCCATCGCACCGGCATGGTCGTCGATGCTCAGCACCGGGTGGTCCTGCCCGGGCAGATAGGTGTTGATCAACACCGTCGGCAACGACTGCGGCAGGTTGTCGGTCAGGAAACCGGGGCTCTCGGCATAGGGCGAGAGCACCAGCAGGCCGTCGACGCGGCCGCGCATGGCGCGCAGGGCCGCGCCCTGCTGTTCCTGGTCACCATGGTAGCTGGACACCAGCAGGTGCTGGCGGCGGTTGCGGGCCACGCCGTCGATGCCGCGCATCAGTTCGGAGAAGAATTCGCCGTACAGGTCAGGCAGCACCACGCCCACCGTATTGGTGCGGCGGCTGCTCAGGCTGCGGGCGGCGGCGTGCGGGGTGTAACGCAGCCGTGCGGCCACCTCCAGCACAAGCTGGCGGACCGGTTCGGCGACATTTTCATGCCCGTTGAGCGCGCGGGAAACCGTGGCCACGGAGACCCGGGCTTCGCGTGCGACGTCTTTGATTGTGATAGCTGCCTTGTTCACGAAGCCGCCCTCCACGGCTTGGACCTACCAGCATTGGCGCGGAATGTAAGCGTTTCCATCTGGGCTTGTAAACAGTCCGTTAGGCGAATGTCCCGAAATGGACATGGAAATCTGTCTGTGCCGGCCCCTGCGGGGACCGGCCAGGACAGCGTGGGACAAGGCCTCAGCCCTGTTCTGACGGGGTCAGCGCACGGATGGACAGCGCGTGGATATCGGTCTCCATCATCGCCCCCAGCGCGGTGTAGACCGCGCGGTGACGGGCCAGCGGGCCCAGTCCGGCGAAGCGATCGCTGACCACATGCACGTTGAAATGGCCGCGACCGTCGCGGGCACCGGCATGGCCGGCATGGCGATGGCTGTCGTCCTCGATTTCGAGCACGCTCGGGGTCAACGCCTGCTGCAGCGCATCACGAATCCGCTCGATCCGTTCCGCGTTCACGGCAGCACCTTGCGGAACGGTCGCACCTGCACATGGGTGTAGACACCTGCCGCCACGTACGGGTCGGCATCGGCCCAGGCCTGCGCCTGCGGCAACGAATCGAACTGGGCAATCACCACCGAGCCACTGAATCCGGCCGGGCCCGGGTCTTCGCTGTCCACCGCCGGGCACGGCCCGGCCAACAGCAGGCGACCCTCGTCGCGCAGCGCGTGCAGGCGCGCCAGGTGTTCCGGCCGGGCCTGCAGCCGTTGTGCCAGGACATCCTGGCCGTCATACCCTTCAATCACATACCACACCGGCATTTCCTCGCTTGCGTTGTCGGTGCGCTGATTCTAGCCAATGCGGCCCTTGGCCCGGCCGCGGCTGGACACTGGCGCGGCAAAGGCTTACCCTAGACTCCATTGCGCGTGGCTGGATGCAGCAGCCCGTCGGTTTTTGCGGCCAACGCAGCCCCCGACGACCGTCCCGCTGTTTCAAAGGGGCCACGTAGACGACCTCCCCGTAGTCCCGTCGCTGCCGATTCCTGCGGCGCGTCCTGCTGTTTGATATGTGTGGAAGCGCGCCGAACCCGGCGTGCCTGGTGCCCTGGGGCTCCGTGGCGTTGGCCCGGTGAACCCGGTGCCGCGACTGGTCCGTTGCAATCCTGATGTCCATTAGATGACTTCCGAACTCGCGCTCGACGCGAACCCGCCAACCCGGCCGCCCGCCCCCCAGCAGCAGGAAATGCCGCTGGCCGTGGTGCATGGGCAACCGGTCCTGCAGATTCCGCAGGACCTGTACATCCCGCCGGATGCGCTGGAAGTCATCCTGGATGCCTTTGAAGGCCCGCTGGACCTGCTGCTGTACCTGATCCGCCGGCAGAACCTGGACGTGCTGGACATTCCCGTCGCCGAGATCACCCGGCAGTACGTGGAATACATCACCGTGATGCGCGAGCTCCGTTTCGAGCTGGCCGCCGAGTACCTGGTGATGGCCGCGATCCTGGCCGAGGTGAAGTCGCGCATGCTGCTGCCGCGCCCGGTCAGCGAGGAAGGCGATGAGGCCGACCCGCGTGCCGAGCTGGTACGCCGGCTGCAGGAGTACGAACGTTTCAAGCGGGCTGCCGAGGACATCGACGCCCTGCCCCGCCAGGACCGCGATACCAGCCTGGCCCATGCCTTCATGCCCGAACGGGCGACGGTGAAACTGCCGCCGCCGGTCGACCTGAAGGAAATGCTGATGGCCCTGCACGACGTGCTCAAGCGCGCCGAGCTGTTCACCGGTCACGCGATCAAACGCGAGGCGCTGAGTGTCCGGCAGCGCATGGGTGAAGTACTCGGCCGGCTTGAAGACGGCAAGTTCTACCGCTTTGAAGGGTTGTTCACCGCCGAAGAAGGCAAGCTGGGCGTGCTGGTCACGTTCCTGGCGGTGCTGGAACTGGCCAAGGAGCAGCTGCTGGACATCATCCAGGAAGAACCGCTGGCGCCGATCTACGTGAAGTCATTGGCCGCCGGCAACACCAACGCCCCGCTGCAGTTCAGCAGCGAGTTCGACGACAACGACGCCGCCAATGCCAACGAGTGAGCGCTGACTGCCGATGGATCAACCGCTGATCGACCGCATTGTCGAAGGTGCGCTGCTAGCCTCCAGCCAGCCGCTTACCCTGGCCCAGCTGAAGGACCTGTTCCCGGAAGAGGAACCGGCACCGCCGGGCAGCATCGAACGTGCGCTGGAACGCCTGCGCGACGCCTGCGCAGGCCGCGGCGTGGAACTGGTCGAGGTCGCCTCAGGCTTCCGCTACCAGGTCACCGGCGAAGTGCACGGCTGGATCAGCCGGCTGTGGACCGAACGCAAGACCCGCTACACCCGCGCCACTTTGGAAACCCTGGCGCTGATTGCCTACCGGCAGCCGATCACCCGCGGCGAGATCGAACAGGTGCGCGGCGTGGCGGTCAGCAGCAACATCATCCAGGCGCTGGAAGAACGCGAGTGGATCCGCGTGGTCGGGCACCGCGACGTGCCTGGCAAGCCGGCATTGTTCGGTACCACCAAGGGCTTCCTGGACTACTTCGGCCTGAAGCGACTGGATGAACTGCCGCCGCTGTCGGAACTGAAGGACCTGGGCGAACTGGAGCCGCAGCTGTCGCTGGACCGCGATGCGCCGCCCCGGGCTGGCGCCGAAGGCCCCGATGTTTCGGCCGGTGGTCACGATGACGCCGCCAATGATGACGCCGGCCTGGCCGGCAGTAGCACCCCCGATTCCGCCGATGCAGCCCCTGCCTCGGCCTCCGATGAGCAAGCACCTTCGCCCTTCGATGATGGGCATCCCGATTCCGCGCCGGGCGAGCGCGCGGTGCCAGTGAACGAACGCGAAGACAACGCCGTCGCGATGACGACCGTGGCTGTTGACCAAGCCGATTCCAAACCAGAGGCCGACCCCGAAACCGTCGGCCGGAGCAAAACTGATGAGTGACACCCCCCGCAAGCCCTCGTTGAACAAGCTTTCGCTCAAGCGCGAAGCCACCTCCGAGCAGTTCAAGCTGGAAGAACGCCTGCACAAGGTCCTGGCCCAGGCCGGCCTCGGCTCGCGCCGTGCGCTGGAACAGCGCATCGCCGAAGGCCTGGTCAAGGTCAACGGTGAAGTCGCGCAGACCGGCATGTCGGTCAAGAGCGGCGACAAGATCGAGCTGGACGGCCGTGGCTTCGTCGCCACCGCCCTGGCCGAGCCGTCGCGCGTGCTGGTCTACAACAAGCCGGAAGGCGAAGTGACCACCCGCGAAGACCCCGAAGGCCGCCCGACCGTGTTCGAGTCGCTGCCGCCGCTGAAGGGCGCGCGCTGGATCGCGGTCGGCCGCCTGGACATCAATACCACCGGCCTGCTGCTGGCCACCACCGACGGTGAGCTGGCCAACGCCATGATGCACCCGTCGTTCGAGGTCGAGCGCGAGTACGTGGTGCGCGTGCGTGCCCCGGAAGGCGAAGAGAAGGTCTCCGACGCCATCATCGACCGCCTCGGCCGCGGCGTCGCGCTGGAAGATGGCCCGGCCAAGTTCGACGAGATCGAACGCATTGGCGGCACCGATTCGCACGACTGGTTCCGTGTTGTGGTGAAGGAAGGCCGCAACCGCGAAGTGCGCCGCTTGTGGGAATCCCAGGGTTGCCAGGTCAGCCGCCTGAAGCGCACCCGCTACGGCAAGGTCACCCTGCCGCGCGAACTGGCCCGAGGCCATTCGGTGGAGCTGGGCAGCGCCCAGGTCGAAGCCCTGCGTGCGCAGCTGAAGCTGGAAGAAGGCGCGCCGTCGGCGCTGACCCTGCAGCCGGTGATCGGCCAGCGCCGCGCCGCCAAGACCACCGTGCGCGTGCGCGAAGGTGGCCGTGGCAATGCCTACGTCAACGGCCACAACACTGCCGACGAAGGTCGCGAGCTGCGTCGTTTCGACAATGTCCGCGAAGACCGCGGCCGTGGTCGCGGCGGCAAGGGCGGCGGCTTCAAGGGCGGCCTGACGGTCAGCGGCGAAGCGGCGGCCAAGCAGTCGCAGAAGCCGTTCAAGCAGCGTGCCCAGAAGAACGATCGTTCGCTGCCGGAAGGCAACCCGGCCGCGTTCCGCACCTGGTACGTGCCGGATGGCGTGAGCACCGGCCCGAGCGGCCATCGCAATGCCGGTCCGGGCGCACGTGGCCCGGGTGCCCGTGGTCCGGGCGCAGGCGGCCAGGGCCGTCCGTACGGCAAGCCGAAGGGTCCGGGTGCTGGCGCCGGTGGCGGCCAGGGCCGTGGCGGCTTCGGCGGTGAAGGCCGTGGCGGCGCAGGCGGCCAAGGTCGTCCGGCCGGCGCGGGCAACCGCTCGCAGGGCCAGGGCAACAAGCACCCGTACGGCCATCCGGGCAATGCCCCGAGCTTCCCGTCCGACCACGCCACCCCGGGCTTCAACCCGTATGGCAGCCCGAAGCCGGCGCAGGGCGCCCGTCCGGGCGGTCGCGGTCCGGGCGGTGGCAACAACCGTGGCCCGGGCGGTAACCGTGGTCCCGGCGGCCCGGGTGGCAACCGTGGCCCGGGTGGCCCCGGCGGCAACCGTGGCCCCGGCGGCCCGCGCCGCAGTGGCCCGCGCGGCGGCTGATCGCTGACGCGAGCGACATGAAAAACCCCGGCTCCGGCCGGGGTTTTTCTTTAAAAAGGGGACGGAGGGGATTAATTCGTTTTTGCCACGGTGTGTATCGAAGGGGCGAAAGCGACTTAATCCCCTCCGTCCCCTTTTGCGTGGCGCTGGAAAGCGGCGGGCGTAGTGCCGGTCATGCTGCGGAAGAAGGCAATGAACGGGCTCTCGGCGGAGAAGCCGGTGTCCTGGGCCACATGGGCGACGCGATGGCCGAGCAGCAGCAGCTCCATGGCCCGCATCAGGCGCCATTGCTGGCGCCAGGCCTGATAGCTCATGCCGGTATCGCGTTGCATCAACCGACCGACGGTACGCGCGCTCAGGCCTGTGCGCGCGGCCAGCTCCCCCAGTTCGGGCGGCAGCTGTTCGGCCAGCGGCAGGCAACGTGCAATCCGCGGATCACGCGGTAAAGGCAGGTCCATCGGCGCCACCGGTGCAGCGGCGATTTCCAGCACGCACAACGCCAGTTGGTGGTGCGCACGCGGCGCCTGCCAGTCCTGGTCGAACGGTGCCTGTGCGATCGGCTCCAGCAAGGCCTGCAGCAGCGGGCCTACGCCGATGATCGCCGGCTGCCGGGGCAGCTGGGCCGACAGGGTGGCGTCGAAGTACAACGAACGGTAGTCGACCGCTTGGCGCATCTGCGCGCGATGGCGCAGCCCACCCGGAATCCACGCTGCGCGCGCGGGCGGCAGCAGGCTGATGCGATCACCATAGGTCAGACGCGTACAGCCCTGTCGGGTGTACAGCAGCTGCGCGCGTGCATGCTGGTGCCAACCCGAATCGTGATCCGCCAGTGAGGCCGCGATCCCCAGCACCGGAGCGCTCCAGGCATCGGCGTCGAAGTGCGCGTCCGGCTGCAACCAGGCCATGTCTGATTTCATACATTCGATGACAGGATAGACAGGGTGCGCCATTGCGGACGCGACCACAATGCGCGGCCCCGTTCCTGGAGCGCCCGCATGTCGCGTCGCCTGTTGTTGCTCGCCATTGCACTGCTGATGTTTCCGCAGCTGGCACAGACCCTGTACAGCCCGGCCCTGGCCGATCTAGCCATACGCTTCGCCTTGCCGCCGAGTGCCGCCAGCCAGGCCATGAGCCTGTACCTGTTCGGCTTCGCTGCGGGTGTGCTGCTGTGGGGGCGCCTGGCCGATCGTATCGGTCGTCGCCCCGCCCTTCTCTGTGGCCTCTGCGTTTTCGCAGTGGCTGCATTGGGCGGCCTGATGGCTGGCAGCTTCGGCCAGGTGCTGCTGGCCCAGGCATTGGCCGCAGTCGGCGCCGCCGCCGCTTCGGTGGTCACCCAGACCGTGCTGCGCGACCATCTGCAGGGGCCGGCGTTGGCGCAGGCATTCTCCTGGATCGGCATGGCGTTGGCCCTGAGTCCGGCCATCGGTCTTGCACTGGGCACGCTGCTGGTCGCCGCCAATGGCTATGTCGGCGTACAGTCCGGCCTGCTGCTGATTGCTGCCCTGCTGGCAGTCGCATGCCTGGCAGGGCTGCGCGAAAGCCGCCCTGTACAGATCCCGCACACGCCTATGCTGCCGCTGCTGCGGGAACTGCTGCGCGATCGCTGGATCTGGTCACACGCGTTGCTGGTGATGGCTTTCAACGTCGCGATGTACAGCTGGTATGTACTCGGCCCCTTCGTGTTTGCGCGCCTGCACTGGCCAGCCACCTGGTTCGGCGCCAGCGGCGCGGTGCTGGCGCTGGGTTCGGCATTGGGCGCGTGGGGCAATGGGCGCCTGCTGCGTGCAGGCGTTGCCACAACCACGCGCATCCGCATCGCCGCAGGACTGGTTCTGACGGGAGGCCTGCTGGCCGCGTTGCTGCATGATCACCCGGCCCTGGTCGCGGCGATGGTGCCGGTGGTGACGGGCTTCGGCCTTGCCATTCCCAATGTGCTCGGCCAGGCCCTGCGCGGCTATCCACATTGTCTCGGCAGCGCAGGCGCGCTGTTCGGCCTGCTCTACTACCTGTTGATCGGTGCGGCAATGGCACTGGCCGGTGCAGTGCAGCTGCTGGCACCAACCCTTATCGTGTGTGGCCTGCTGGCCTTGTGGCTGCAACGGGACCGGGCAGTTGACGGCGGAAGGCCTGGTTGTGGATCGCAACGGTGAAGGAGCCGGTCCCGCTGCCATAAGGGCAGCAGAGGCCCCGGGGGTTACGCCCCGGGGCCTGGGTCAGCGGACAATCGATTACTGCACGTTGATCACTTCGTCCATCGGCGCAAGGAAGTTGCCAGGGCTGTTGCGCGACGCCGAGATCACATAGGTCCCGGGTGTTGCGATGGTCGCGGTGCAATGGCGAATCGGCGTGGTGTTGCCACCGTCGTAATTGTCATTGGTACGGCACAGGAACTGACCATTGGCATAGACCGAGAAATTACTCGTTCCATCCACCTGGCCGCCGCCTGTGATGTAGATCTCCGATGGCGAGCCGGCCACACGCGGCAGGGTCCCGATCTCGAACCTGGCCGTCACCGGATGCGGTAACAGGCTAGGACAGGACACAACGATGCCGCTGTCGGACAGGCAGACTTCGGCGTGGGCGATCGCGGGTGTGGCGATGAGGGCCACGAGCAGCACGGACGTTCTGAACTCCATTCCAGCGTCTCCAATGATCCCAGCAGAATCGCTGGGACGTCCCTGTTAGGCATTGCGGGGTTACTGCAAGGTCAAGGAAATGTAAATGCACTGCGTGCCCACAGCATCGGATGGGTCCAGGATCCCCTCTGGGCGGTGCGTTGCACGCCTGTACTGCTGCTCGCACCCATCCCTTCCCGATGGCTTCATGTCGATGCAGGATGCTCACCGCCGCGCGGCACTTTTCCTGCGCGTCTTGACGTTCACAGCTCATGTTAGGAATTGCTGCAAACACGGGGCATTGTGCGCCACGCACGGAATTCACATCAGGGCGCTGGCTATCGTGCGTGCTCTCCCGCACAAGGCAGATGCCCATGATCACCATCACCGCTGAACAGGCCCGCGCCAACGCCGATGCCGCCAAGCGCCCGATCGAACAGTTCTACCGCGACCTCGACAACTCGATCCAGATCGGCTCGGAAAATGGCCGCCGCTATATCGTGTTCGGCTTCAGCCAGGTGATGGCCAGCGAGCAGCTCGTCGAAGATGTGGTCGCACAGCTGCTGAAGAATGGTTTCGGTGTCGAACGGTTGTTGAGCGATTCCGAACAGCACTACATCCGGATCAGCTGGGATGGCGCAGCGCAGCGCCGCCTCAGCGCCGGCTGAGGGTGAACGCGGTGCCCTCCACGCCCAGGTCCCAGCCCTTGCCGGTACCGGACAGGGCCAGCGAGATGTCGCCCTTGGTCATCACCTGCGCGTTGCTGGACTTCACCGCACCGGCGTGCGCACCCACCGAGGCGTAAGTACCCAGTAGTTCGTTGACGCTGACCGCGCCGGTGAAGCTGCCACGCCCGTTGGTGATCTTCGACTTGCCCACGGTCAGGCCGCCCCCCTTCATCTGGATGCGCACCGGCATGCTGGCGCCGTTGATGCAGGTGACAGTGCCATTGCCGGAGGCAGTCTTGTAGATCAGCGACCAGCCGGACAGGTTGTAGTGCAGCTCGCAATCGAGGTTGCCGGCAGCGTGCGCGGCCGGGGCGAGCGATGCGGCAGACAGGGCCAGCAGCAGGGCGAAGGGCTTGTTCATGGCTGGACTTCCCGTTCGGTCGGACTGGCGGCGAATCTAGCAGCGCGCGCGTGCAGGTTGAATGCAGGCGCGCGCTGGTGCGGCAGCGTTCAGGCCGTCGCTCAGGCCTGTTCGTCCAGATGGAAGGCATCGGCATCAAGCATGGCCGGGAAGCGCGCGCGGTGTGCGGCCAGCGCCTCGGCCGAAATGGTGGTGGTGACCACCTGTTCGCGCTCGCGGATCTCCACCTGAGGCTGCCCCAGGAAATCCAGCACCGCGCTGTCACCTGCGTAGTGCAGCTGGTTGCCATCGACGCCGACACGGTTGACCGCAGCAACGAAGCACAGGTTCTCGATCGCCCGCGCACGCAGCAGGGTCCTCCATGCATAGGCGCGTGCCGACGGCCAGTTGGCGACGAAGATCTGCAGGTCGAAATCCAGCTGCTGCGGACGCTCCACGTTGTAGCGGTTGCGGCAGAACACCGGGAAACGCAGGTCGTAGCAGACCTGCGGATTGATCCGCCAGCCTTTCCATTCCACGCTCAGGCGCTCACGGCCGGCCGCATAGCGCTCGTGCTCGCCGCCATAGCGGAACAGGTGGCGCTTGTCGTAGTACTGCAGCTCGCCGTCGGGCGTGGCGAACAGCAGCCGGTTGTAGACGCCTTCGCCATCACGCAGCTGCACGCTGCCGATCACCGCCGCGTCCAGCGCCTTGGCCTGTTCGCGCACCCAGGCCACGGTCGGGCCGTCCATGCCTTCGGCCTGGGCGATGGCTTCATTGGAGAAGCCACTGGTGAAGGTCTCCGGCAGGATCACCAGGTCGGTGCTGCCGGCCAGCGGCGCCAACAACGCACCGTAGTAGGCACGGTTGCCAGCCGGGTCGTGCCAGCGGGTGTCACCCTGGACGAGGGAAATGCGCAGGTCCTGCATGTTCAAGCCTCGCTCAGAGCAGGCGCAGGCGTTCGATCGCCGCGTCCATGGTCGCTTCATTCTTGGCGAAGCACAGGCGCACCAGGCGCTGGCCGGCCGGCGGATTCTCGTAGAACGGCGACAGCGGGATGGCGGTGACGCCCTTCTCGATGGTCAGCCACTTCACGAACTCATGGTCCGGCAGGTCACTGATGGCCGAGTAGTCGACCAGCTGGAAGTAACCGCCCGGCACCGGCAACGCCTTCAGCCGGGTGCCGGCCAGCTGCTCGCGGAAGCGGTCGCGCTTGGCCTGGTAGAACGCGCCCAGCTCCAGGTGGTGTTCGGGTTCGTCGCGGATCATCGCGGCGAAACCATACTGCGCCGGGCCGAAACTGGTGAAGGTGTTGTACTGGTGGACCTTGCGGAATTCGGCGGTCAGCGCCGGCGGCGCGATCGCGTAACCGATCTTCCAGCCGGTGCAGTGGTAGGTCTTGCCGAAGCTGGAGATGACGAACGCGCGCTCACGCAGTTCCGGATAGCGCAGCGCCGATTCATGGCGACGACCGTCGTAGATGATGTGCTCGTACACCTCATCGGAAATCAGGTAGATCTGCGTGCCGCGCAGCAGCTCGGCCAGCGCCTGCATGTCCTGCGCCGACAGCATCGCGCCGGATGGGTTGTGCGGGGTGTTGACGATCAGCATGCGGGTGCGCGGGGTGATCGCTGCACGCACGCGGTCCCAGTCGACCGCGAACGTCTGCGGATCCAGCGACACGTGCACGGCCTTGGCGCCAGCCAGGTCGATCGCCGGCTCATAGCAGTCATAGGCCGGGTCGAGCACGATCACTTCCTCGCCGGCACGCACCACGGCGTGGATGGCGTTGAAGATGGCCTCGGTACCGCCGCTGGTGACAGTGATCTCGCTGTCCGCATCCACCTGCGCGCCGTAGCAGTCCAGCGCTTTCTGCGCGATGGCCTGGCGCAGCGGCGCCACACCCGTCATCGGCGGGTACTGGTTCAGCCCGGCGGCCATCGCCCTGGCGGTCTCGTCGATCAGACGCTGCGGCGCCGAAAAGTCCGGGAAACCCTGGCCCAGGTTGACCGCGCCGTGTTCGGCAGCGAGCTGGGACATCACGGTGAAGATCGTGGTACCGACCTTGGGCAGCTTGGTGTTGGGTTGCATCGGCCTGGGGATATGGGGAGACAGGCCCCTGAGTTTACGCAATCCCTGCTTCGGTAGTGCCGGCCGCTGGCCGGCAATCCGGGACTATCTGCGACGCTTGGTCGCGCCTGCCGGCCAGCGGCCGGCACTACCGTATGCATTCACCGCTACAATTGCCGCCGCACTCCGGCATGAAGACCCTGCCCCTTGAACACCCCTGCATTGCTGGCCGCCAGCGGCCTGAGCTTCTCCCGCAATGACGAGCCGGTGTTCGGCCCGCTGGACTTCCATGTGGACGCCGGCGAGGCGCTGCTGGTGCAGGGCGGCAATGGTGCCGGCAAGACCACCCTGCTGCGCGTGCTGGCGGGCCTGGCCCGGCCTGGCGCCGGCCAGGTGCAGATCGATGGCAGGCCGGCCGGCAATGCCGACCGCGCGCGTTACGTCGCCTACCTCAGCCATCTGCCGGCCTTGAAACCGGACCTGGATACGCTGGAGAACCTGCATTTCCTGTGCGGCCTGCACGGTCGCCGCGCGCGGCAGATGCCGGGCAACGCGCTGGCCATCGTTGGCCTGGCCGGCTACGAGGACACCCTGGTGCGGCATCTGTCGGCCGGACAGAAGCGGCGTCTGGCACTGGCACGCATCTGGCTGTCGCCGGCGCCGTTGTGGCTGCTCGACGAACCCTATGCCAACCTCGACCTGGAGGGCATTACCCTGGTCAACCGGATGATTTCCGCGCATCTGCGTGCCGGCGGCGCTGCACTGGTCACTACCCACGGCGCCTATGCCGCACCGCCGGTGCGTACCCGCCAGCTCGACCTCGGCGGTGCCGCATGATCGCGCCGGGTACCGAACCGGGCCTGTGGCAGACCGCAGGTGCACTGCTCAAGCGCGACCTGCGCCTGCTCTGGCGCCGACGCGGCGATGCGCTGCAGCCGCTGCTGTTCGCGGTGCTGGTGGTGGTGCTGTTCGCGTTGGCCCAAGGGCGCGAGCCGCAACTGCTGTCCGCCACCGCTGGTGCGGTGCTGTGGCTGGCCGTGCTGCTGGCGGGCCAGCTGTCGCTGGATTCACTGTTCCGCTCCGATGCCGAAGACGGCTCGCTGGAACAATGGCTGCTGGCGCCAGTGCCGCTGGCCTGGCTGGTGCTGGTGCGCGTGCTGCTGCACTGGGCCACCACCGCCCTGCCGTTGATCGTGGTCAGCCCGCTGCTGGCCGAAATGCTGCATCTGCCGCATGACCAGTTGCCGATGTTGCTGGCATCGTTGCTGCTGGGAACACCGCTTCTGAGCCTGATCGGTGGCGTGGTCGCGGCACTGACCGTAGGCATCCGGCGCTCTGGTATTCTCGTGGCGTTGCTGTCGTTGCCGCTGTACGTGCCGGTGCTGGTGTTCGGTGCAGGCAGCCTGGCAGCGGCGGGACGCGGACAGGATCCGGTCGGTGCACTGCTGATGCTGGGCGCCGGCCTGCTGGTCGCGCTGGTGCTGGCGCCGTTGGCCACCGCTGCTGCAATACGTATTTCTCTGAGTTGACCGAGCTGAGAGCCAATCCACCCCTGCTGGATAGCCGCCACGCATGAATCCGATTGTCCGCTGGTTCCACCAACTCGGCTCGCCCCCCACGTTCGACCGATTCGCTGCCCGCTGGTCGCGGGTGTTCTACCTCGCTGCGGTGCCGGTGCTGCTGGTCGGCATGTGGCAGGCACTGCTGGTGGTGCCGCCGGAAGCCAAGCAGCTGGACAGCTTCCGCATCCTCTACATCCACGTGCCCAGTGCCTGGATGAGCCTGTTCGTATTCGCGCTGATGGCGCTGTATGCCGCCATCGCCCTGATCTGGCGGAT
The DNA here is from genome assembly GCF_000020665.1 of Stenotrophomonas maltophilia R551-3. Taxonomy (NCBI): domain Bacteria; kingdom Pseudomonadati; phylum Pseudomonadota; class Gammaproteobacteria; order Lysobacterales; family Lysobacteraceae; genus Stenotrophomonas; species Stenotrophomonas maltophilia. Next base: position 3,014,755 of record NC_011071.1, read on the forward strand.
CAAGGTCTGCGAGATCCTGGCCATGGCCTGCGCGCCGATGGGCGCCGGCTTCACCCTGATCACCCTGCTCACCGGCAGCATCTGGGGCAAGGGCACCTGGGGCACCTGGTGGGACTGGGACCCGCGCATGACCAGTGAACTGGTGCTGCTGTTCCTGTACCTGGGCGTGATCGGCCTCTACCACGCCATCGAGGACCGTCGCAGCGCCGCTCGCGCGGCTGGCCTGCTGGCCATCGTCGGTGTCAGCCTGCTGCCGGTGATCCGCTATTCGGTGGACTGGTGGGGCGGCCTGCACCAGCGCCAGTCGATCAACGTGTTCGGTGAATCGGCGATCAGCAGCGCGATGATCGCGCCGCTGTGGTGGATGGTGATCGGCACCAAGTTCTGGTTCGCCGGTTCGGTGCTGGCCAAGGCCCGCGCCGACAATCTCGACCGCGAGGCCGGCAAGGCCTGGGTCGGTGGCCGGGTCGATGCCGCACGCCCGGCCGGGGAGGCCCAGCCATGACCCATCTGCCTTACGTGATCGGCGCCTACGCCGCGTTCGTGCTGGTGCTCGGCGCCGATGCCATCGGTTCGTGGCTGCGCCTGCGAATGGCCCGTCGCCTGGCCCTGGCCCGGCAGCAGCGGCAGCAGACCCGCGCCGGCAAGCAGGAAGCCGCGTCGTCGTTGCCGACGGAGCTGGAACGATGACCCCGGTACAGCGTCGCCGCCTGGTCTGGGTACTGCTGGCCCTGCTCGCCTCCGGGCTGGCCACCGCGCTGGTGGCGATGGCGCTGGAACGCAACATCGCCTACCTGTACACGCCTTCGGAAGTGCTGCGCGGCGATGTCGATGCGCAGTCGCGGTTCCGCCTGGGCGGCATGGTGGTGAAGGGCTCCTTCAACCGCCCGGTCGGTTCGCTGGAAGCACGCTTCGAGGTCACCGACGGCGATGCCCAGCTGGCGGTGACTACGTCGCGGATCCTGCCGGACATGTTTGCCGAAGGCACTGCCGTGGTTGCCAGCGGCCGCCTGCAGGACGGAATCTTCGTCGCCGATGAAGTCCTGGCCAAGCACGATGAAAAGTACGTGCCGAAGGAAGTGGCCGACAAGATGGGCGATGCCCATCGCAAGCATGATGTGCCGGTGACGGCACCCGAGGTGCGCTGAGTGCTGCCCGAACTGGGTCAGATCCTGCTGTTGTGCGCGCTGCTGGCCTCGCTGCTGCAGGCCGGGCTGCCGCTGGCCGGCGCGCAGCGCAACGACACGGCATGGATGGCGGTGGCGCGACCGGCCGCGTTCGCACAGCTGCTGCTGCTTGCCGGTGCCTTCGCGGTGCTCACCGCCGCGTTCGTGCAGCAGGATTTCTCGGTGCGCTACGTGGCCGAGAACTCCAATTCGCTGCTGCCGATGATCTACCGCTATTCGGCGGTCTGGGGCGCGCACGAGGGCTCGCTGCTGATGTGGGCGCTGGTGCTGGCGCTGTGGACCGGTGCGGTGGCGCTGTTCTCGCGGCACCTGCCGGCACCGGTACAAGCGCGCGTACTGGCGGTGATGGGCGTGGTCAGCGTTGGCTTCCTCGCCTTCCTGATCTTCACCTCCAATCCGTTCCTGCGCCTGAACCCGGCGCCGCTGGAGGGTCGTGACCTCAACCCGCTGCTGCAGGACCCCGGGCTGATCATCCACCCGCCGATGCTCTACATCGGTTACGTCGGCTTCGCGGTGCCGTTCGCGTTCGCGGTGGCCGCACTGCTGGAAGGACGCGTCGACGCCCGCTGGCTGCGCTGGACGCGGCCTTGGACCAACGTCGCCTGGGGTTTCCTGACCCTGGGGATCGCGCTGGGCAGCTGGTGGGCTTACTACGAGCTCGGCTGGGGCGGCTGGTGGTTCTGGGACCCGGTGGAGAATGCGAGCTTCATGCCGTGGCTGGTCGGTGCGGCGCTGATCCACTCGCAGGCCGTCACCGAGAAGCGCGGTACCTTCGGCAGCTGGACGTTGCTGCTGGCAATCGCCGCCTTCGCGCTGTCACTGCTGGGTACGTTCCTGGTGCGCTCCGGGGTACTCACCAGCGTGCATTCGTTCGCTGCCGATCCTTCGCGCGGCCTGTTCATCCTGGTGTTCCTGTCGGTGCTGGTCGGCGGCAGCCTGCTGCTGTATGCACTGCGCGCGCCACGTCTGTCGGTGAACGCCGACGATCCGCGCCGTGGCTTCATCGCGACATCGCGCGAAACCCTGCTGCTGGCCAACAACCTGCTGCTGGCCACTGCCTGCGCCATGGTCCTGCTCGGCACACTGTACCCGCTGCTGGCCGATGCGCTGTCGCTGGGCAAGATCTCGGTCGGCCCGCCCTACTTCGGCAGCCTGTTCCTGTTGCTGATGGCGCCGATGATCCTGCTGCTGCCGTTCGGCCCGCTGGTGAAGTGGCAGCGCGACCAGCCTTCGCGTGCATTCGCGTTGCTGGCACCGTGGCTGGGGCTGGCCATGTTGCTCGGCGCGCTGGCCTGGTGGCAGGCACCGCAGAATGGCTGGAAGGCTGGCCTGGGCGTCGCTGCAGCGGCCTGGGTCGGGTTGGGCACCGCCCGCTTCGTCTGGCAGCGCCTGCGCGGCAACGGCCGCTTCACCGCCGAAATGCTTGGCATGATCGTCGCCCATGCCGGCATTGCCGTGTTCCTGGCCGGTGCGCTGCTGGTGGAAGCACTCAACGTGCAGCGCGAAGTAGCGCTGGCACCCGGGCAACAGGTGGTGGTCGGCCGCCATGAAGTGCGCTTCGAAGGCGTGGACCATCGCGAAGGTCCGAATTTCATCGCCGACCGCGGCCATCTGCGCGTGTTCCGCAACGGCCGCGAACTGGCCCTGCTGCATCCGGAGAAGCGCCAGTACGCCAGTGGCGGCCAGGTGATGACCGAGGCCGGCATCGATGCACGCTTCGACGGCGATGTCTACGTGGCATTGGGCGAGCCGCTGGGCAACAATGCATGGGCGGTACGGGTCCACATCAAGCCGTTCGTGCGCTGGATCTGGCTGGGCGCGCTGCTGATGGCCCTGGGCGGATTCATCACCGCCGCCGACCGCCGCTTCCGTCGTCCGTAGGAGTTCCCATGTCCGAGTCCCCCGCCCCGCGCCCCTCCCGCCCGCTGCCGCCGGTAGCCATCGTGATCGGCGTGCTGTTCTTCTTCGGCCTGCTCGGGCTGATGATCTACGGGGTGATGAAATCCGGCGACCCGCAGCGCGACGTGCTGCCGTCGGCCCTGATTGACAAGCCGGCGCCTGCGTTCGCGCTGCCGGTGCTGCACGACCCGGAAATGATCGTGCACAGCGACGAGCTGCGCGGCGCGCCCTACCTGCTGAACGTGTGGGGCAGCTGGTGCGCGGCCTGCCGCGAGGAACATCCGGTGTTGACCCGTTTCGCCGAGAGCAAGCGCGTACGCGTGATCGGCTACAACTGGAAGGACGAACCGACCGATGCCCTGCACTGGCTGGAGCAGCTGGGCAACCCGTTCATGGTCGTGCTCAGCGACATTGAAGGCCGCACCGCGATCGACTGGGGCGTGACCGCTGCACCGGAAACCTTCCTGGTCGATGGCAGCGGCATCGTGCGCTGGAAGTACAGCGGTGCGATGACCCAGCGCGTGGTCGACGAGAAGCTGATCCCGGCCCTGGAGAAGATCGAGAAGGCCCAGGGCAATGCCGGCAACACTCTGCATACGGCGCCCTGAACCGATGCGCTGGCTGCTGGCGCTGCTGCTCCTGATGCTGCCGTTGGCCGCGCTGGCCCAGCAGCCACTGCACGACCCGCAGCCGCTGCAGTTCCGCGATGGCGCCGAGGAACGCCGCTTCCACGACCTGGCCGCGCAGCTGCGCTGCGTGCAGTGCCAGAACCAGTCGCTGGCCGACTCGAACGCGCAGATCGCCCAGGACCTGCGCCGCGAGGTGCTTCAGTTGATGCAGCAGGGCCACGATGACGCACAGATCAAGCAGTTCCTGGTCGCCCGCTATGGCGAGTTCGTGCTCTACCAACCACCCCTGCAGCCGGGCACCTGGTTGTTGTGGGGCGGTCCGCTGCTGGTGCTCGGTGCCGGTGCGCTGGTGGTGGTGGGTATCGTCCGCCGCCGTGGCCGCTCGGTCGGCGCTGCACCAACCGGCAAAGCCGATGAGGGAGATGGCTGGTGAGCCACTGGTTGCCGCTGCTGGCAGGTGTGACCGCTGCGTTGATGGCAGTGCTGGTGCTGTGGCCGCTTCGCCATCACGGCCGCCGCGGTTTCGCGCTGGCGGCACTGGCGCTGGGCGTAACGGGCGCCTGCCTGTACCTGCTGGTGGGAGACCCGCGTGCGGCGCAGGTGCAGCCTGCGCCGTCGGTGGCCACCCTGCGTGACGGCGTGCAGGCCCTGCAGGATGCGTTGCAGCGTGATCCGCAGCGCGCCGACGGCTGGGCGTTGCTGGGACGTTCGCAGGCCGAGCTGGGCAACACGCCGGCTGCGGCGGAGGCCTTCGCACGTGCCGCCGCCCTGGCCCCGGATGACCCCGGCGTGCTGGTGGAAGCGGCGCAGGCACGTGCGCAGGCCGATGCCGGCAAGCAGTTCGATGACACCGCGATGGCCTGGTTGCAGCAGGCTCGTGCGCTGGCGCCCGATGCAGAGCGCGCCAGCTGGCTGCTGGGCATCGCCCTGCGCCAGCGCGGAAAGAACGCCGAGGCTGCCGACGTCTGGAGCGGCCTGCTGCCACGGCTTGAGCCCGGCGCCGCGCAGGCGCTGCAGGCGCAGATCGCCATCGCCCGCGAAGCCGCCGGCCAGGCGCCCGATGCTGCCGCTGCGGCGCCACCGGCGCTACTGCAGGTGCGCGTGCAGCTGCCGGCGCTGAAGAACACCGAGTGGCCCGCCAGCACCCAGGTATTCGTGCTGGCCCGCGCCGTGGGTGGACCGCCGATGCCGGTGGCCGCACGCAAGCTGCCGCTGGCGGGCTTCCCGGCCACGGTCGGGCTGGGCGACGCAGACAGCCCGATGCCGACCGCACCGCTGTCGGCCCATCGCGAAGTGGAAGTGCTGGCGCGCATCTCGCGCAGCGGCAGCGCCAACCGCAGCGAGGACGATCTGCAGAGCACGCCGGTGAAGGTGAGCCTGCCGCATGAAGGCGTGGTTGAGCTGCGGTTCCCGTAGGGCATCACCGCTGCGCTCACCGGGCATGGCCCGGCGCTACCCGGATGTCGCGCAAACGGTAGCGCCGGGCCATGCCCGGCGGAGGGTTGGCCCGCAGCGCACATCCACCACTGGAAACCAGCATGTCGCCAGCTCCACATGCAGCCCCGCTAGAATGCCCGCATGACTGAATTCATCCCGCCCGGCACCTGCTTCCACGCCCTGCCCTCGCCGTTCCCGTTCAAGCGCGGTGGCGCCCTGCACGGTGCACGCGTGGCCTACGAAACCTGGGGAACGCTGGACGCCGATGCCGGCAACGCGATCCTGATCGTCACCGGCCTGTCGCCGGATGCGCATGCCGCCGCCAGCGACGCCAACCCGGCACCGGGCTGGTGGGATGCGATGGTCGGCCCCGGCAAGCCGATCGACACCAACCGCTGGTTCGTGGTGTGCGTGAACTCGCTGGGCAGCTGCAAGGGCTCGACCGGACCGGCTTCGCTCAACCCGGCTACCGGCCAACCCTATCGCCTCGACTTCCCGGAGCTGTCGATCGAAGACGGCGCTCGCGCGGCCATCGAGGTGGTGCATGCGCTGGGTATCGAGCAACTGGCCTGCGTGGTCGGCAATTCGATGGGCGGCATGACCGCGTTGGCCGTGCTGATGCTGCAGCCGGGCATCGCACGCAGCCACATCAACATTTCCGGCAGTGCACAGGCGTTGCCGTTCTCGATCGCGATCCGCTCGTTGCAGCGCGAGGCGATCCGCCTCGACCCGCGCTGGAACGGCGGCCACTACGATGACGATGCGTACCCGGAATCGGGGATGCGCATGGCGCGCAAGCTGGGCGTGATCACCTACCGCTCGGCGCTGGAATGGGATGGCCGCTTCGGCCGCGTGCGGCTGGATTCGGACCAGACCGACGACGACCCGTTCGGCCTGGAATTCCAGGTGGAAAGCTATCTGGAGGGCCACGCACGCCGATTCGTGCGCTTCTTCGATCCGAACTGCTATCTGTACCTGAGCCGCTCGATGGACTGGTTCGACCTGGCCGAGTATGCCGACGGCGATGTGCTGGCCGGGCTGGCGAAGATCCGGGTGGAGAAGGCGTTGGCGATCGGTGCCAACACCGACATCCTGTTCCCGGTGCAGCAGCAGCAGCAAGTAGCAGATGGCCTGCGCGCCGGCGGCGCCGATGCGCAGTTCATCGGCCTGGAATCACCACAGGGCCACGACGCCTTCCTGGTCGATTTCGAGCGCTTCGGCCCGGCCGTGCGCGGCTTCCTCGACACTCTCTAAGTGGCCTGGCGGCGTAACCTCGCGCTGGCCGCGTTCGGCGCGCTAGTTGCGCTGATGATCAGCGGCGTGCTGCCACTGTGGCTGGGCGGCTGGTGCCTGCTGGCCAGCGCAGTGTCGTTCGGCCTGTACGGCCACGACAAGCGCGCGGCGCAGCGCAAGCAATGGCGGATTCCCGAGCGCACCCTGCAACTGCTGGCCTTTGCCGGCGGTTGGCCCGGTGCGCTGCTCGGCCAGGCGCTATTCCGCCACAAGCATCGCAAAGCCGAATTCCAGTGGGTGTTCTGGCTGTGCGTGCTGGCCAACGTGGCCTCGATCGCAGTGATGCTGCGCGAGTTCTCGCGGTAACCGTTCGAAGGGGTAGTGCCGGCCGCTGGCCGGCAATTCCGTATCCGTATCAATTGCCATGAGGTTGCCGGCCAGCGGCCGGCACTACCATTCACGCTTCGCGGTTCAGAACCCCATCACGCAACCGATACTGCACATCGACCACGCCCTCGGGCAGGTCATCGTGGGTGATCATCAGCAGGCTGCGGCCGTCCAACAGGCTGGCCAGATCCTGCAGCAGCGCGCGCGCGGTATCCACGTCCAGGCCCTCGGTCGGTTCGTCCAGCAGCAGGATCGGCGCATTGCGCAGCAGCGCGCGCGCCAGTGCCAGGCGCCGTGCCTGACCGGCCGACATGGTCGCGCCGTTCTCGCCCACCCAGGTCTGCAGGCCACCATTGTGCTCGGCCCATTCGCCCAGGCGCACGCGACGCAGCACCGCCCAAAGCGCCGCGTCGCTGGCATTGGGATCGCCCAGGCGCAGGTTCTCGGCCACACTGCCGGCAAACACCGGGGCGTTCTGCGGCAACCAGGCCAGTTGCCGATGCCAGTCGGCCTGGGCGAAGTCGCGCAGGTCACGGCCACCGTAGGTCAACTGCCCCTGCTGCGGATCCCACAGCCGCAGCAGCAGGCTGGACAGTGTGGTCTTGCCACTGCCGCTGTCGCCGCGGATGGCAATGCGCTCACCCGGTGCCAGGGTCAGCTGCAGGCCGGACAGCACCGGACGCACCGCGCCTGGCCACTGGAAATGGATGTCATCCCAATGCACGCGCGCCGCCTGCGGCACCGGCTGCGGCGCCTGCGGGTCTTCCACCGTCGGCGGCTGCTCGACGATGGCCTGCAGCCGCTCAGCGGCGATGCGCCCGGACTGCAGCGACTGCCAGGCCAGGCCCATGCCCGCCCACAGCTCGATCATCGCCACGGTCAGGAACACCAGCCCAGCAGCCATTTCCGGCGCGATCCGCTGCTGCTCCGCTTCATGCAGGGCCAGTGCCAGCATCGCCACCAGGCCCAGCCCGGCAACCAGGCCATGCAGGGTCGAGGCCGCGATCAGGCGCCAACGCCGACGACGATCACGCGAGGCCAGCTGCTTGGCGGCCACCCGCACCTTCAGCTGCCATGCGGTGCTGGCATGCAGCGCGGCCAGATCACCCGCGCCTTCCAGTCCTTCGAACGCGGCGGTGCGCAGCGCAGCGCGATGTGCGGCGCGATCGGCCTCCTCATCGTCACGGCCACGCACGCCCAGCCACGGCACCCCGAAGCTGATCAGCACCGCCAGTACCGCCAGCAGCACGGCCGCCGAAGGCAGGATCACAGCGGCCGAAGCCACCCCCACCAGCGACAACCCGCCCAGGGCCAACAGGGGGCCGATGGCGCGCACCAGCAGGCCATCCACCTCGCCGATGTCACCCAGCAGCCGTGCCAGCAGCTCGCCGGTACGCGTCGCGCCCAACCGCGCCGGTGCCAGCGGCAGCGCGCGTCGGAAGAACCACACGCGCAGGTCACGGGCGATGCGCAGGGTCACGTCGTGCCCCACCAGCTTTTCGAAGTAGCGCGACGCGATGCGCGCCATGGTCAGCCCACGGATGCCCGCCGAGGGCGTGAAGAAATTGAAGCCCTGACCGAGGCCGGCGGCACCGGCCAGCGCCGCGGCGGTCAGGAAGCCGCCCGACAACCCCAGCAGGGCGGTGCCGGCCAGCATCGTGGTCCACAGCAGCAGCACGGCCAGCAACAGGCGCGCGCGATGGCGCAGGAACACCGCACGCAGCGAATCCGGCGAACGGCTCATGCGCGCACCGCCTGCGCCGGCTCAACCAGCCGCCCTTCGGGCAGCAGCAGGCAACGGTCAGCCCATGCAATCACCGCTGGGCTATGGGTGGCGACCACCACGCTGCGCCCGCGCGCATAGGCGGCCAGGCTGCGCAGCAGCGCGGCTTCGGTGTCGGCGTCAAGGAAGGCGGTGGGCTCATCCAGCAGCAGTACCTGTGGATCGCGCAGCAGCAACCGGGCCAGGCCGATGCGGCGTGCTTCACCACCGGACAGCCCGAAGCCGCGCTCACCGATCACGGTATCCAGCCCCTGCGGCAGGCGCTGTGCGAACTGCAGCACCTGCGCGGCTTCGGCCACCGCACGCAGGCGCGCGTCGCTGGCACCCGGATCGGCCAGCCGCAGGTTGTCGGCGATGCTGCCATGGAACAGGTAGGGCCGCTGGCTGGCATAGGCGACCTGCAGCCCCGGCCGCAGCTGCACCTTGCCCGCACGAGGTGGCAGCCAACCGGCCAGCGCTTCCAGCAACGTGCTCTTGCCACTGCCACTGGAGCCCACCAGCGCCAGCCGCTGGCCCGGCTCCAGTGTCACATCGAGGTCCTGCAGCACATCGTGCGGCGCACCCAATGGGCGAAGCACCAGCCCCTGTGCCTGCAGCGGCGCCATCGCCACTTCGGCCGGCTCCTGTGCCATCGGCGCCATTTCGTCATCGGCAAGAGCCGCTTCTTCCGGCAGCACCTGCAGAAGGCGCTCCACTTCAGCGGCTGCGGCCAGCGCATTGGCACGGTCGTGGTAGTGCGCTGCCAGCCGCCGCAGCGGCGCGTAGAACTCCGGCGCCAGCAGCAGGCAGAACAGGCCCGCACCCAACGTGGGCACCGTCGCATGCAACGACATCAGGCCCAGATAGCTCAGCCCCAGGTACAGCGCGACCATCGCCACGCTCACCGAGGCGAAGAATTCCAGCACGGTGGACGACAGGAAGGCGATGCGCAGTACCTTCATCGTGCGCACGCGCACGCCTTCTGCAGCCGCTTCGATACCGTCCAGCTCGGCCTCGCCGCGGCCGTACAGGCGCAGCAGGCCCAGGCCCTTGATGCGATCGGCGAAGTGCCCGCTCATCCGTGCCAGTTCACCCAGCTGCGCACGGCCGGCCGCTTCGGCACCCCAGCCCACCAGCATCATGAAGAACGGCACCAGCGGCGCGGTGAACAGCAGGATCAGCGCCACCACCCAGTCGACCCAGGCCACTGCGGCGAGGATCAGCAGCGGTACCACCACCACTTCGGTGCGCACCGGCAGGAAACCGCTGTAATAACTCTCAATCGCATCACCGTGATGCAGCATCAGCTCTCCGAGCTCGCCGGTGCGGCGCTGGCGCAGCCACAGCGGGCCGTGGCCCAGCAGCCGCGCGAACACGCGTTCGCGCAACGCCAGCCGTGCGGCGTCGGCTACATCACCCGCTGCGGCCTGGGTGGCGCTGCCCAGCAGCGTACGCACGATCAGGATCACGGCCAGCGTGGCCAGCACCGGCAGGCCCGAGGCCAGCGGTGCACGCTCGACGAGCACCTGCTGCACCAGCCAGGCGATGGCGGCGGCCTGGCCGATCAACAGCGCGCCGGACAGGCTGATGCACAACGAGGCCAACCGCTGGCGGCCACGCGCGGACCGCGCCAGATCGGCCAGCCACGCGCTGCGGACACGTCGCAACCGGGTCGATTCGTCATCGGAAACAGGGGCGTCAGCAGTCGGTTCGGCGGCGCTCAAGGGTCTTCACAGGCAACAGGGCATTGGCAGGCATTGTAGGCGCAGGCAACGGCCTCCCCCTGCGGCCGGCGGTCGCAGTCCTCGGTGGGTTGGCATACGATCCTCCTGAATACCCATTCATACATTGATCTGGATCAAGGCTGTTTGAAGTAGTCGGTCACATCATTCACCCCGTAGACCACCCTTCCCGCCACCTGCAACGGCACTATCCAACGAGGTAGCCAGGCCATGATTGATCAGACAGTCGTAGAACTGTCGCGGCTGCAATTCGCTCTGACCGCGATGTACCACTTCCTATTCGTCCCGCTCACGCTTGGCCTGTCCTTCATGGTGGCCATCATGGAGAGCGTGTACGTGATGACCCGCAAGCAGGTCTGGCGGCAGATGACCCTGTTCTGGGGTGCCCTGTTCGGCATCAACTTCGCCATCGGCGTGGCCACCGGCCTGGTGATGGAGTTCCAGTTCGGCATGAACTGGTCGTACTACAGCCATTACGTCGGTGACATCTTCGGTGCGCCGCTGGCCATCGAAGGCCTGATGGCGTTCTTCCTGGAAGCGACCTTCATCGGCCTGTTCTTCTTCGGCTGGAAGCGCCTGACTCCGGTCAAGCACCTCACCGTGACCTGGCTGATGGCGCTGGGCACCAACCTGTCGGCGGTGTGGATCCTGATCGCCAACGGCTGGATGCAGAACCCGACCGGTGCGGTGTTCAACCCGGAAACGATGCGCATGGAAGTGGTCGACTTCGCCGCGGTGCTGCTGAACCCGGTGGCCCAGGCCAAGTTCGTGCATACCGTCAGTGCCGGCTACGTGACCGGTGCGATCTTCGTGATGTCGATCAGCGCGCTGTACCTGCTGCGCGGCAAGTACAAGGACATGGCCCGCCGTTCGTTCGCGGTGGCCGCAGCCTTCGGCCTGCTGTCCTCGCTGTCGGTGGTGGTGCTGGGTGACGAAAGCGGTTATGCCGCCAGCGAACACCAGAAGATGAAGCTGGCCGCGATCGAAGCGATGTGGGAAACCGAGCGTGCGCCGGCCGACTTCACCGCCTTCGGCATTCCCAACCAGGACACCCATCAGAACGACTATGCGGTGAAGATCCCGTACCTGATGGGCCTGATCGCCACCCGCTCGCTGGACCAGCCGATTCCCGGCATCCTGGAACTGGTGGAACGTGCCGAGCACCGCATCCGCGGCGGCCAGATCGCCTACGGCGCGCTGGAACGGGTGAAGAAGGACCGCAACGATCTTGAAGCACGCGAGATGTTCGATCGCCACTGGCAGGATCTCGGCCATGGCCTGCTGCTGAAGCGCTACCGCGAAGACATTCTCAACGCGACCCCGGAAGAGATCTCCAAGGCGGCGATGGACACCGTGCCGCGCGTGGCTCCGCTGTTCTGGACCTTCCGCATCATGGCGGGCCTGGGCTTCTACCTGATCGCCTTCTTCGCGTTGGCCTTCTACTTCTCGTGCCGCAACAACTTCCAGGACAAGCGCTGGTTCCTGCGGTTGGCGGTGTGGTCGCTGCCGGCACCGTGGATCGCGATCGAATGCGGTTGGTTCGTTGCCGAGTACGGCCGCCAGCCGTGGGCGGTGGACGGCGTGCTGCCGACCTTCTACGCCGCATCGGGCCTGGCACTGCATGAAATCCTGACCACGCTGGCGGTGTTCACCAGCTTGTACACGGTGCTGCTGATCATCGAGATCAAGCTGATGCTGAAGGCGATCCGCAAGGGTCCGGACGACATCCTGCCGACGCTGCAGGCCGATATCCGCCCTGTTTCCCCCAATGCAGTCGCCCCCGGCCAGGCCTGAGGCAGGAGAATCCAGATGGAATTCATTGCACTTGATTACACCACGCTCCGCGTGATCTGGTGGCTGCTGCTCGGCATCCTGCTGATCGGCTGGGCCGTGATGGATGGTTTCGACCTTGGCGTCGGCACCCTGTTGCCGTTCGTTGCAAAAACCGATGAAGAACGCCGACTGGTGATCAATACCGTCGGCCCGGTGTGGGAAGGCAACCAGGTGTGGCTGGTACTGGGCGGCGGTGCGATTTTCGCCGCATGGCCGCCGCTGTATGCGGTCAGCTTCTCCGGCTTCTACCTGGCGGTGTTTGCGATGCTGTTCGGGCTGATCCTGCGCCCGGTCGGCTTCAAGTACCGCAGCAAGCTGCCGTCCAAGCGCTGGCGCGACAACTGGGACCGCGTGCTGTTTGTCGGTGGCCTGCTGCCGGGCCTGATTGCCGGCGTCGCGGTGGGCAACGTGCTGCTGGGTGTGCCGTTCCACTTCGATGACACCCTGCGCGTGACCTACACCGGTTCGTTCTTCGGCCTGCTCACGCCGTTCGCGCTGATTGCCGGCCTGATCAGCGTCGCCATGCTGGTTTCGCATGGTGCGGCCATGCTGGTGATCAAGACCGACGGCCCGGTGGCCGAACGTGCCGCACGTTACGGCAGCGTCGCCGCCATCATCAGCTTCGTGCTGTTCGCCGTGGCCGGTGCCTGGGTGGCCTTCGGCCTGCCGGGTTACCAGATCACCTCGCAGGTGGTCACCGATGGCCCGACCAACCCGCTGCTGAAGACCGCCGAACTGGGCACGGCTGCCGGTGGCTGGCTGCGCAACTACAGCTCCATGCCGGCGACGCTTGTGTTCCCGGTGCTGGGCCTGCTGGGCGCACTGGCCAGCGCGGTGCTGCTGCGCGCACGTCGTGGCGGCCTGGCCTTCATCGCCTCGGGTGCATCCATCGCCGGCATCATCCTGACCGTCGGCTTTGCGATCTTCCCGTTCCTGCTGCCGTCCTCCAGCCAGCCCACCTCCAGCCTGACCGTCTGGGACAGCTCGTCCAGCCACCTCACGCTGTGGGTCATGCTGCTGGCCACGGCCATCTTCCTGCCGATCATCATCGCCTACACCACCTGGGTGTACCGCGTGTTGAAGGGCAAGACGACGGTCGAGGACATGGACGACAACCCCAACGCCTATTGATTGCCAGCGTGCCGACCCACGGTCGGCACCTGTCTTGCACAGAGGAGATTGAACATGTGGTATTTCGCCTGGATCCTCGGCGCCGGCCTCGCCTCGACGGTCGCCATCCTCAACGGCATGTGGTTTGAAGCCCGCGAGCAGAACCGTATCGAGAAAGAAAATCGTCGCTGAGCTGTAAAAAAGCCTTGCCGCCCTGGTCTTCACACGGTATCTTAGGCGGCTCCTTCGGGGTGTAGCTCAGTCTGGTAGAGCGCTACGTTCGGGACGTAGAGGTCGCAGGTTCGAATCCTGTCTCCCCGACCACTCAAGTGGTCGCATTGAAGCCTGGTGAAGTCGTCCAGGCTTTTTTGTTCCCTGAAGTGGCACTGCTTCGGCAGTGTGAAGAAAACAGCATCCACCCCTTGCCGCCATCGGGGTGAATCGCTAGAATAGGCGGCTCCCTTCGGGGTGTAGCTCAGTCTGGTAGAGCGCTACGTTCGGGACGTAGAGGTCGCAGGTTCGAATCCTGTCTCCCCGACCACTTCGGTGGTCACCAAGAAGCCTGGAAGACATCACTGTCCTCCGGGTTTTTTTGTGCCTGCGGCCCGGGACCGGACCGGCCGGCCGCAACGCCACTGGCCAGCCACGTACAATGGCCGCCTCCCCCACCTGCCGCTTCGGCGTAGACCGATGCCGGCGCTGCATGCCACCACGTCGGCGTGCGACACCTGCAAGGACCACCGATGAGCTCCTCCACTTCCGATTCGCCGTCGCTGCTGCACGGCCGCGTCCTCGCATTCGCCGCGATCCTGCTGGCCGCGATCAACCTGCGCACTGCGGTCACCTCGATCACGCCCCTGCTCGATGTGCTCGGCCAGCAGTTCGGTTTCGGCACCACCATGACCGGTGTGCTGGGCATGCTGCCCACCGCCTCGTTCGCGCTGTTCGGTGTAGCCACGCCGGCACTGGCGCGGCGCCTGGGCCTGGAGCGCACCACCCTGCTGGCCATGCTGATGGCCGCCGCCGGCCTGCTGCTGCGCTCCAGCGCCGGCAACGTCGGCACGCTGCTGCTGGGCTCGGTGATCGCACTGGCCGGCATGGGCATCGGCAACGTGGTGGTGCCGCCACTGGTGAAGCGTTACTTCGCCAACAAGGTCGGCACCATGAGCACGCTGTACATCAGTGTGCTGCAGCTGGGCACGATGATGCCGGCGCTGCTGGCGGTGCCGGTGGCCAATGCGGCCGGCTGGCGGGTGTCGCTGGGCATGTGGGCACTGCTGGCGCTGGCGGCGAGCCTGCCGTGGCTGCTGCTGGCGCGCCGTGCGCCAAAGCCGGCGCTGGACGCCAACGACCCGACCGCACAGCCGCATGGCAAGGTCTGGCGCACGTCGCTGGGCTGGAGCATGACGTTGATGTTCGGCATGACCTCGCTGATGACCTATTCGATGTTCACCTGGCTGCCGCGCATCGTGGTCGAAGCCGGTGGCACGCCCGCCTTCGGCGGGGTGATGGTGGCGGTGTTCTCGGCACTGGGCCTGCTGCCGTCGCTGGTCATCCCATCGATGGCGGTGCGCCTGCAGAACCCGTTCCCGCTGGTCCTGATCGGCTTCTTCTCGTTCGTGATCGCCTTCACCGGCCTGCTGCTGGCACCGATGAAGGCGCCATTGCTGTGGGCCTGCCTGCTCGGTGTCGGCCCGTCCACCTTCCCGCTGGCACTGACCCTGATCAACCTGCGCACGCGCACTCCGACCGGCTCGGCCGCGCTGTCCGGCTTCATGCAGGGTGTGGGCTACAGCTTCAGCTGCCTGGGGCCGTTCCTGGTCGGCTGGCTGCACACCGTCAGCGACGGCTGGACGATCCCATTCAGCTTCCTGTTCGGCTGCGCCACCCTGATGCTGTGCGCCTCGTGGGTGGCGTGCAAGCCGCGCAAGCTGGAAGACCTCTGGTAAGCCTCCACCGGGGCCGCCTGCCGGTCCCGTCTACCGCCGGTCAGTCTTCACGCGCATTTTGACGCCGGGCTGACAATTCCGGGCGGATAGTGCCCACGAATGCCCATCCTTGCCGCGTGCCGGCATCGGGCATGGGGGCGGCAACGCCGTCCAGGCCACCACTCGGTGTGCGGGGGACTCTCGTTTCAGACAAGACATTGCAGGTCGCTGTCCTGGTTCTACCCGTCCTGCTGGATGGGAATGCGCGAGGGAGTGACGCAGGCCACGGCCATCCCAAAATCTGGCATGTGATGTGCGTCACATTTTTCAGGTTGTCTGGTTCGGAAGCCAAGGGGGTCCCCAATGGTTGTCCACCGCCGGCTGGCGCTCTGCGTCGGCCTTGCCTGCTCCGCCCTGGCCTGGGCCAGCGGCGCTGCCCCGCCTGATCGCGAGGCCGCCCTGGCCGAGATCGGCCGCTACCGCGCCCAGGCCCGCTGGCTGGACGCACTGGGCGCGATCGAGCGCGCCAGCCAGCAGCAGCCCAACGATGATCTGCTGTTCAAACTGCGTGTACTGACCCTGGGCGACATCGGCAATGCCTGGCGCGCGTGGGAGCTGTACCAGCAGCGCCCGCAGCTGTTCGATGCTGCACAGAAGCAACGCATCGAGGGCGACTACCTGGCCAAGCTGGTGGTCTGGAGCCTGGCCTACAGCAGCAGCGAGGACGCCCGCCTGGAAGAAGCCGAATCGACCCTGGCGCGCATGCAGCGCTACCTCGGCAGCGAAGGCACCCCACCCGAGCAGGCGCCGCTGCGCATCCGCATGGACCGGTTGATCCTGCTCAACCGGCTCGGCCGCCATGCGCAGGTGCGCGAGGAAGCACGGGCGCTGCAGGCCGAAGGTCATGCGCTACCCGACTACGTCCTGCCAGCGGTCGGTGATTCGTTGATGGGCACGCTGCATCCGCAGGAAGCCATCCCGGTGCTGCAGGCGGCCGTGGCCGGCGATCCCACGCGCGACGCCTCGCATTCGGAACTGGCCTATGCCTACCTGGAGAGCGAACAGCAGGAAAAGGCCATCGGCCTGCTGCAGGCGTGGCGCGACAAGGAACCGGCCTGGCGCTGGAGCAACGGCAAATCACCGTATGCAAACTGGTCACGCTACGAGGCCGACCTGAACCTGGCGATGGTGCGCGCCTACAGTGGCGACCTGCCGACCGCCCAGCACGAGCTTGAATCGATGGTTGATATCGCCCCCGGCAACGGTGGCCTGCAGAGCGCGCTGGGCAGCGTGTACATGATGCGCGGTTGGCCACGCATGGCCCTGCAGCGCCAGCAGATGGCGCATGCACTGGACCCGCGTGACATCGAGCCGCGGCTGGGTATGGAAGAGGCCTACGTCGCCCTGCAGCGCGATGACCTGGCGCGGCCACTGCATGACGACCTGCTCGCGCGCTATCCCACCCAGCCTGCCGTCGAACGCATGGACCAGGCCTGGCGTGCACATCGCGGCTGGCAGCTGAAGGCATGGACCGACATCGGCCGCAGCTCCGGCGGTGGCGGCACTTCGCCACTGGGCAACAACGACCGCCATTACGGTCTTGAAGTGGAGACACCGATCCTCGATGACCGCTGGCGGTTGTTTGCGCTCGCAGACCGGCGTTCGATCGACTTCCAGGACCAGCGCATCGATCCGCTGTGGCTGGGCGCCGGCGTGCGCTACCGCTTCGGCCGGCTGGATGCGGAGGCGGCGGTGCTGCGTGCCAACGACCACATCGGTGATACCGGCCTGCGTGCCAGCGTGGGCTGGCAGTTCAACGACTACTGGCATGCCGGACTGATTGCCGCACGCAATGATCCGGAGGCCTCGATGCAGGCGCGCGCTGCCGGCATCACCGCCGACAGCGTGAGTGCACAGGTGGACTACCGGCGCAGCGAACGCACCCACTGGATGTTCGGCGCCAGCCGCTTCCGCTACGACGACGGCAATCATCGCGAACTGTTCAGTACCCGCGTCGAGCAGCGGCTGCTGACCCGACCGCGCTGGCTGATCGATGGCCTTGCCAGTGCCTATACCAGCCGGGGCAGCCGCGACGATGCACCCTACTTCAACCCCAGTCGTGACCGCATGGTCGAGATCGGCCTGCGCATCGACCAGCAGCTGTGGCGGCACTATGAACGCCATTTCCGGCACCGGCTGACGGTCTCGCTGGGCGACTACTGGCAGGACGGCTTCGGCAGTGCACTGGTGCCGTCGGTGTCCTACCTGCACGAGTGGCAGATCGGCCAGGGCCGCGTGTTCGAGTATGGCGTGCGCTGGTCGCGGCCGGTCTACGACGGCCACCGCGAGCGTCACATCGGCTTCGAAGCCGCACTGCGCTGGGGAGACTGACATGACCCGCATCCTGCGACTGATCGTGCTCCTGCTGCTGGGCGTCACGCCACCCGCCCTCGCGCAGCAGGCCGTGCATCTCGACGCGGCCGACAACGGCCTGCTGATCCTCAGTTATCACGACATCCGCGACCAGGTCGCAGCCAAGGGCGACGCCGATACCTATGCGGTGAGCACGCAGAACTTCGCCGCACACCTGGACTGGCTGGGCGCGCATGGCTATCACCCGGTGTCGCTGTCGCAGCTGATCGCGGCCTCGCAGGGCCGCGCCACGCTGCCCCCGAAACCGGTACTGCTGACCTTCGATGATGGCCTGCGCAGCGTCTACGACAAGGCCTTCCCGCTGCTGCAGGCCTACCGCTATCCGGCCCTTGTAGCAGTGATCACCGACTACGTGGACATGGCGCCGGGCCGCACCATCGATTACGGCTACCGGCCGTTCGGCCGCGATGACTTCGTCACCTGGGCACAGCTGAAGCAGATGCACGACAGCGGCCTGATCGAGGTGGCCAGCCATACCGACGACCTGCACCATGGCGTGATCGCCAACCCACAGGGCAACTCCACCCCAGCGGTGGTCACTCGTGTCTATACGCCCGCGACCCACAGCTACGAGAGCGAAGCGCAGTACCAACAACGCCTGCGTACCGATCTCTCGCGCAGCGTGCAGCGCATCGAGCAGCACCTGGGCGTGCGCCCGCGCGCCATCGTCTGGCCGTATGCCGCGTACAACCAGCTGAGCAACGATATCGCCGAGCAGCTGGGAATGCCGGTCTCGTTCGACCTGGAAGGCCGCAGCACGCCGGTGGCCAGCGATCTGCACGGACTGGCGCGCTTCCTGGTCAGCGACAACCCGACCGTGGAGGGACTGGCCTACGAACTTCGCCGCGACGTCGCACTTGATGGCGTCCGCGCCCTGCAGGTCGACCTCGATGCTGTCTACGATCCCGATCCTGCACAGCAGGCGCGCAATCTGGATGCACTGATCGAGCGGGTCAAGCGGATCGCGCCGACCCACGTCTACCTGCAGGCCTTTGCCGACCCCGATGGCAACAACACCGCCGATGCCGTGTACTTCCCCAACCGGCACATGCCGATGCGCGCGGACCTGTTCAGCCGCGTCGCGTGGCAGCTGAAGTCACGTGCCGGAGTGAAGGTGTACGCGTGGCTGCCGGTGCTCGGTTTCGAGCTGCCCGATCCGGCGCAGCGACAGGCGCTGGCGATCCGCAATGGCGATGCCGATGGCATGTACCGGCTGGACTTCACCAACCCCCAGGCACGCCAGATCATGCTCGACATCTACGAGGATCTGGCGGTCAATTCCTACTTTGAAGGGCTGCTGTTCCATGATGACGGCTACCTGCGCGACACCGAGCTGCCCGCGCTGGGCGCAGGCAGCGATGGCAGCGCGCGTACGCAGGCGCTGATCGACTTCACCCTGGCCCTGCGCGACCGCGCACAGCGCTGGCGGCCGAAGCTGGCAACGGTGCGCAACCTGTACGCCGAGCCGGTGCTGCGCCCGCAGAGTGAAGCCTGGTTCGCGCAGCGCCTTGACCTGTTCAACAAGGCCTACGACCAGACCGCGCTGATGGCGATGCCGTGGATGGAAGGCAGCAGGCACCCGGAGCGCTGGCTGGACCAGCTGCTGGCCGATGTACGCAGGCACGATCCGCAGCTGCAGCACACGTTGTTCGAACTGCAGACTGTTGACTGGCGCAGCGGCCAGCCGATTCCGGCCGATCGCCTGCGTGCACAGATCCGCCAGCTGCAGGCGCAGGGCGTGCATCACTTCGCCTGGTACCCGGATGACTTCATCGCCGGCCAGCCCTCCACCCACGATGCCCGTGCGGCCATGTCCGCCGGCAACTTCCCGTACCCGGAGAAGTGACATGGACATGCATCCGTTGCTGCAGGTCCTGTTCCAGTTCGCCTTCTATTACCCGATGGTGATGGCGTTCTTCTGGATGTCCGGCGGGCTGTACTACTACTTCCGGCGCGAACGGCATTCGCGGCCGCGCAATGATCCACCGCTGATGATCGATCCACCGTTCGCCAGCCTGCTGATTCCCTGCCACAACGAATCGGAGAACCTGGACGACACGCTCGGCGCGGCACTGGCACAGCGCTATCCGGCCGACTACGAGGTGATCGCCATCGACGATGGCAGCAGCGACGACACCGGTGCCCGCCTGGATGCGCTGGCCGCGAAGCACCCGCGGCTGCGCGTGCTGCACCTGGACCGCAACCTGGGCAAGGCCAATGCACTGCGCATGGGCGCGCTGGCGGCACGCTCGGAATACCTGGTGTGCATCGACGGTGATGCGATGCTGGAGGAGCACGCGCTGCACTGGATGATCTGGCACCTGGTCAGCGGCAGCCGGGTCGGCGCGGTCACCGGCAACCCGCGCATCCGCAACCGCTCCACCCTGCTGGGCCGGCTGCAGGTGGCCGAGTTCTCCTCGATCATCGGCATGATCAAGCGCGCGCAGCGCGTGTACGGACGCATCTTCACCATCTCGGGGGTTATCGCCGGCTTCCGCCGCACCGCCCTGCACCAGGTGGGATGGTGGTCGGATGACATGGTCACCGAGGACATCGACATCAGCTGGCGGCTGCAGCGTGCGCACTGGGACATCCGCTACGAGCCCAACGCGCTGTGCTTCATCCTGATGCCGGAAACGCTGAAGGGGCTGTGGCGGCAGCGTCTGCGCTGGGCCCAGGGTGGCGTGGAGGTGATGCTGCGCCACGCACGTTCGCTGCTGCACTGGAAGGAGCGGCGCATGTGGGGCGTATTGCTGGAGTACGTGCTGAGCGTGGTCTGGGCCTACACCATGCTGTTCATCGTGGTGCTGTGGGCGTTGGGCAAGTTCATCGAAATGCCGCCGCAGCTGTACATCGCCAGCCTGCTGGCCCAGTGGCATGGCGTGATCCTGGCGCTGGTCTGCCTGCTGCAGTTCGCCAGCAGCCTGATCATCGACCGCCGTTACGAAACACAGATAGGACGCAACTATTTCTGGGTCATCTGGTACCCGATGGCGTACTGGCTGATCAGCCTTTCCACCACCCTGGTGGCACTGCCGAAGACATTGCTGCGCCGGCGCAGCAAGCGCGCCACCTGGACCAGCCCTGACCGGGGAATCCGATGAACACACAACACCCATCCAACCGCTTCGATTCACGGATGATCCGCAAGCCACACCACCAGCCTCGTTTTCAACGCACTGCATGGGGCTTCGTCACCCTGGCGTTCTGGGGCTTTTATTTCTACCTGTGGGCCCCACTGGTCACCCTGGTGTCGTGGCTGGTCGGCGGCCAGCTGGCCTGGCAGCAGCTGTACGAACGACAAAGCCAGTTCGATCCGTATGTGCTGGTGGCGCTGCCGCTGATGCTGCTGTGCGCCAGCATGTTGCTGATCGGTTGGGCCGAGTACAACCGCGCACGCTTCCGTGGCCACGAGCGGCGCCTGCCACGGCCGCTGGCCAGTCTCAACGAGGTCGCCGCTGACCTGGGTGCCAGCACCGGCCTGGCCGAACGCCTGCTGGGCTGCAAGGCCGCCACGCTGCACATGGACGATCACGCGCGGCCGATCGGCATCCGCCGGGAAGTGGTGTGACCCTGCGCTTCGCCGGGCATGGCCCGGCGTCCGCTGCGCTCAGGTGCGGGTCTGCCCCTCGCCACGCACCACGAAACGCTCGACGGTGAGCGCTTCCAGCCCCATCGGGCCGTAGGCATGCAGGCGCGTGGTGGAGATCCCGATCTCGCTGCCCAGGCCCAGCTGACCACCATCGGAGAAACGCGAGGACGCATTGACCATCACCACCGCCGAGCGCAGCGCAGTGACGAAGCGCTCGGCGTTGCCCGCATCCTCGGTGGCGATCACTTCGGTATGGTCGGAGGTGTAGGCACGGATGTGCGCGATGGCAGCGTCAAGGTCGTCAACCACGCGCACCGCCAGCACCAGATCAAGGAACTCGGCGGCGTAGTCGTCTTCGGTGGCCAACGTGCTGCCCGGCAGCAGCGGCTGCGCCAGCGCATCGGCGCGCAGCTGCACGCCGCGCTCGCCAAGCGCCTGTGCCACGCGCGGCAGGAATGTATCGGCCACGGCACGATGCACCAGCAGGGTCTCCAGCGAATTGCAGGCCGCCGGACGGCTGCACTTGCCATCTACCAGCAGGTCGATGGCCTTGCCGGGGTCGGCACTGGCGTCCACGAACAGGTGGCAGACACCCTTGTAGTGCTTGATCACCGGCACCCGCGCATGCTCGGCAACGAAGCGGATCAGGCCTTCGCCGCCACGTGGAATGGCCAGGTCGATCAGCTCATGCAGCTGCAGCAGTTCCAGCATCGCTTCGCGACGCAGGTCGGTCAGCACGGTCACGGCAGCCGGCGGTACGCCGTTGGCCTTCAATGCACCGGCTAGTGCCTGGGCGATGGCGGTGTTGGAATGGATCGCTTCGGAGCCGCCACGCAGGACCACACCATTGCCGGCCTTCAGGCACAGCGCCGCGGCTTCGGCAGTCACGTTCGGACGTGCTTCGTAGATCATCGCGATCACGCCCAGCGGCACGCGCACCTTTTGCACACGGATGCCGTTCGGGCGCACATCGTCGCGGGTGACCTGGCCGACCGGATCGGGAAGCGCTGCGACCTCACGCACGGCTTCGGCCATCGCGAACAGGCGTGCCGGGTCCAGTGCGAGGCGGTCGAGCATGGCACTGCCCACGCCCTTGTCGCGCGCGGCGGCGAGGTCACGTGCATTACCGGCCAGGATCAGCCCGGCATTCACTTCCAGCGCCTGTGCCATCGCCAGCAGCAGCGTGCGGCGGGCCGCACTGTCGAGGCCGGCAACCACCTGGGCCGCATCACGGCAGGCACGCGCCTGCGATTCGATATCGCTCATCGGAATATCCTGCAGTTCGTTCATGGCAGTACCAGATCGTCGCGGTGGACGACAGCGCCACCGTAGTTGTAGCCGAGCACGGCCTGGATATCGCGGGTGTGGCGACCGGCGATGCGGCGTACGTCGTCGGCCGCATATTGACTGACCCCGCGCGCAACGCAGACACGTCCCTGCGACGAGGTCCAGCACACCTGCACCATGTCGCCACGGCGGAAGCTGCCTTCTGCACCGGTGATGCCACCGGGTAGCAGCGAAGCGCCTTTCTCACGCATGGCCTGGGCCGCGCCCGCATCGACGATGATCGCGCCCTCGGCCAGCGGCGCATGCCGCAGCCAGTGCTTGCGTGCGGCCTCACGGCTGCGCGCGGCGTGGATGCGGGTGCCGAACAGGCGGTCCTGCGCCAGTGCGCGCACCACGTCACTGCTGCGGCCATTGAACAGATAGGTCTCGATACCGAGACGACCGGCCTTGGCCGCCGCTTCCAGCTTGGTGCGCATGCCGCCGGTACCGGCACGCGAGCCCGCACCGCCTGCCATTGCCAGCACCCCGTCGCTCAGTTCCGGCACGTCATGCATCGGTCGTGCGTCGGCCACGGTGCGCGGGTCGGCGCTGTACAGGCCATCGATGTCGGTGGCGATGAACAGCGCGTCGGCATCGACCAGCGCGGCCACCGTTGCGGCCAGGTTGTCGTTGTCGCCGAGCTTGAGTTCGTCCACCGATACGGTGTCGTTCTCGTTGACCACCGGCAACGCGCCCAACCGCAGCAGTTCGTTGAGGGTGGCCCGTGCGTTGAGATAGCGGCGACGGTTGCGCAGGTCGTCATGGGTGAGCAGCACCTGCGCCACCGGTCGTTCAAAGAAACGCTGCCACAACCCGATCAACTGGGCTTGGCCCAGCGCGGCCAGCGCCTGCCGCGCCGCCATCGCCGCACCGGGCTCATCAGCCCGGGGAAGAATCGCGCGGCCAGCGGCGACCGCGCCCGAGGACACGATCACCACCTCGCGTCCGGCCAGCACGTTGGCCGAGACGAACTGGGCCAGGCCCAGCGCGTGGCGTGGCGACAGGCCACCGCCATCGGCGGCCAGCAGGCTGCTGCCAACCTTCAGCACCGCGCGCCGCCACGGCGGCAGCACCTGTTCCGGGAACGGCGAGGCGACGTGGGTGGCGTGCAGGGTCATCAGGTGTGCCTCAGCGGGTATTCCATTCGTGCACGGTCAGGTCGGAGGCCTGCATCGTCACCAGTGGGTCGGTGGCGACGATGGCCTGCGCCTGCGCCAGGTTCTCCACGTTGCACAGCACATAGGCGCCGCCGCTGCCGTCGGCGAAACCGCCGGTCAGCTGCAGCCTGCCCTGCGCACGCAGCGCATCCAGGAAGTCCAGATGCGGCTGCACCGCTGCGGCGTTGAAATCGGGCCGGCGCATGGCCAGCACCAGGTACACGGTAGCGGCCATCAGGACAGCGCCTGCCAGCGCGCGCGCAGTTCATCCAGGCGCAGGTCGGCTGCCGAACCCGGCGATACGCGTGCGGCCAGGCTGCCTTCCGGAGTACGCCCCTGCCCTGCACTGTCGGCGCCGGCAGCTGCGGCCTTGTAGGCCTCGCGGAACGGCACGCCGGCAACGGCGGCTTCCACCGCAACGTCGGTGGCATACATGCCCGAATCGATCGCCGCGCGCAGCTTGTCATCGCGCCATTCCAGATTGGCCAGCAGCGACGGCAGCAGTTCCAGCGCGGCCAGGCCACGACCGAAACCATGGAAGATGGCGCCCTTGGACGACTGCAGGTCGCGGTGGTAGCCCGACGGCAGCGACAGCAACTGCTCGATCTCGGTGCGTGCGGCGGCCACGCTGGCGTGGGTGGCGCGCATCAGTTCGATCACGTCCGGGTTGCGCTTGTTGGGCATGATCGAACTGCCGGTGGTGTACTGCGCCGGCAACGCCACGAAGCCGAACTCCGCGCTGGTGAACAGCGACAGGTCCCAGGCGATGCGGCGCAGGTCCAGGGTCGCCGCGCCCAGCGCTTCCAGTGCGGCCAGCTCGAACTTGCCGCGCGACAGCTGCGCGTAGATCGGCGAGATCTGCATGCGCGCGAAACCGAGCGCGGCGGTGGTGTGCTCACGGTCCAGCGGCAGGTTCACGCCGTAGCCGGCAGCGGTGCCAAGCGGATTGGCGTCGACCAGTGCATGGGTATCGCGGGCACGGATGGCGTTGTCGATGAAAGCCTCGGCCCAGCCGGCCCACCACATGCCGGCCGAGGACACCACGGCGCGCTGGATGTGCGTATAGCCGGGAATCGGCAGGTCTTTTTCCGCCTGCGCACGGTCCAGAGCGACCTTGGCCACTTCGGCGCTGAGCTGGGCCACGCGCTGCAGCTTCTCCTTCAGCCAAAGACGCGTGGCGACCAGGATCTGGTCGTTGCGGCTGCGGCCGGTGTGGATCTTGCGGCCGGCATCGCCGAGGCGTTCGGTCAGGCGCGCTTCGATCGCCGAGTGGCCATCTTCGTACTGCGTATCCAGCACGAAGCGGCCTGCGCGGAAGTCCTGCGCCAGCACGTCGAGCTCGCGCAGCAGGCCCGCCAGCTCATCGGCGCTGAGGATGCCGATGTGCTGCAGGCCCTGTGCGTGCGCGGCGCTGGCGGCGATGTCGTGCAGGAAGAACTCGCGGTCGAGGATGACGTCGTCACCGGCGAGGAAGGTCTGGATCTTGGCGTCTACAGCGACACCGGGCTTCTGCCAAAGAAGGTCTGCCATGGGGGGCTCCGGAAGCGTGGTCAGTGCGGGATCGACGTCAGTTCGTCGATGCCCAGTGCGAGATTGAGGTTCTGCATGGCCTGGCTGGCCGCGCCCTTCAGCAGGTTGTCCAGGGTCGCCACCACCACCACCCGCTTGCCGCCCGGGGCCAGCGTGAAGCCACCGACCTGGGCACCGTGGCGGCCGGCAATGCGGCTGACCCACGGTGCTTCATCCACCACCTCGATCAGTGGTTCGCCGGCATAGGCCTGCTGGAAACGCTCGACGATCTGCTCGCGGGTCTGCACGCGATTCAGCCACAGATTGGCGGTCAGGGTGATGCCACGGAAATGCGGGGCCACGTGCGGCATGAACTCGACCGCCACGCCCATCTGCACCGACACCTCGCGCTCATGCACATGGTTGGTCAATGCATACGGCATCAGGTTGTCGGCCAGCAGTTCGACATTGTTCTTGTCCGAGGGCGTGGTGCCGGCACCGGAGTAACCGGACACGCCGAAGCACTGCGGCGGACCGGCCAGCAGGTCCAGCAGCGGGTAGATCGCCAGCTGCATCGCGGTGGCATAGCAGCCCGGATTGCTGATGTGCTTCTGGCCGTTGTAGCGACCGCGGGTCAGCTCCGGCAGGCCGTAGTACCACGCATTGTCGAAGCGGTAGTCGGCCGACAGGTCGACAATGACGGTGTCCGGCTTAGCCGCTTCCAGCGCGGCCACGAACGGAGCGGCCAGGCCGTTGGGCAGGGCCAGGATCACCGCGTCCACGCCCTTGGCGGCCACCGCGTCGGCGTCCAGGTTCTCGTACCGCAGTTCGCCCTGGAACTCGGGATGATGGTCAGCCAGGCGCTGGCCCGCGCGTTCGCGCGAGGACACGAAGGCCAGCTGCAGCCGCGGATGCGCAGCGACCAGCTTGATCAGTTCGGCACCGGTATGGCCTCGGGCGCCGACGATGCCCAGGGTGAAAGTCGAATCGTTCATGCGTGGCTGTCCAGGCGGTGCTGCAGGTGGCGCTTCACGCCTTGCCATTCCGCGTCGATTATGGAGAAGATGACGGTGTCGCGCGGGGTGCCGTCGGGGTGGCGGCGGTGGTTGCGCAGCACGCCATCCTGCTTGGCGCCAATGCGCGCGATCGCGGTGCGCGAGGCGAAGTTGAACCAGCTGGTCTCGAACACCACGCTCAGGCACTCCAGCCGCTCGAACGCATGGCTCAGCAGCATCAGCTTGGTCTCGGTATTGACCCCGGTGCGCTGCGCCGACTCGCCATACCAGGTGTAACCGATGCTCAGGCGCGGCACGTCCGCTTGCAGATCGTAGTAACGGGTGGTGCCGACAATCTGGTCGTTGGCATCGAACACCACGAACGGCAGCACCTTGCCTTCGGCCTGCGCCTGCAGCGCCGCCTGCACGTAGCCGGTCATGGTCTTCGCATCGGGCACCTGGGTGTACCAGAGCCTGGACAACGCGCCATCGCCGAGCGCGCCGCGCAGGCCATCGATATGCCCCATCTGCAGCGGCTCCAGCCGCGCATGGGTGCCCGCCAGCGTAGGGACCCTGGTCCAATCGGCATGGTTCATGTGTTCAGCCCTCCAGGCTCGGCGCACGCACGCCGCAATGGTCGACATAGGTCCTGATGCGGTCGATGCCATCGGCGCCGTACCAGAACACCTTCCAGTGGCCCTGCTTGTAGCAGCCATCGGATTCGGCGTAGTAGAAATGGTTGATCGGGTTGCCATTGCGCGAACGCCAGAACAGCTGCGGCGTCTCCTCGCGCATCACGTTCCAGACCGCGCGTCCCAGGCCTTCGCCCTGCGCATCATCAAGCACCGCGAACTTGTCCAGGTACACGCCCTCGGCCTCGTCGGTAAGGATCACCGCCGTGCGGTAGTTCTCGCTGACGTAGGCGCGCAGCAGCGTGGTCTTCTGGAAGTAGTCCGGCACCAGGGTACGGCCGAAACTCGACTCGATCAGCTGCTTCAGGCGCGGCAGGTCCAGCTGCTCCCACGCGGTGGCGCGCAGCACCTTCTCGCCCTTGCGCACCAGCGTGCCCGAGCCCTTGTGGGTGAACAGCTCCTTGGCCAGGTCGGCCGGGCGGGTGATCGATACCGACGATTCCAGCGGCAGGCGGTCGAGCAGATCCTTGATCTGTTCGATCTTCACCTTCATGCCGCCGTGGATCCACGGCTGCGCGATCAGGTGGTCGTACTCGGTGGACAGGTTGATCGAGTCGATCACGTTGCCCTGCTCGTCCAGCAGGCCGCCGGTGCCGGTCAGGAAGATGATCTTGTACGGCTGCAGCTCCTGCACCAGCTCGTTGGCAGCGAAGTCGGCGTTGACGTTGAGGATCTGGCCGCCAGCGGTCTCGCCCAGGCTGGTGATGACCGGAATCGAGCCGGCGCGAAGGCTGGCCTCGATCGGCGCCAGGTTGACCTTCTTCACCTCGCCAACCAGGCCGTAGGTGTCCACGTCCAGGTACTCGGCTTCGAACACGCCGCCGGTGATCGAAGTGGCGCGCGCACCGTTCTGCTGCAGCGCTTCGACCAGGCGCAGATTGGACTGCTGGAACACCCGGCGCACGATCGCCAGCGCTTCCGGCGAGGTCACGCGCAGGCCGTTGACGGTCTGCTTCTCGATGCCGGCCGCGGACAGCTCGGCATCCAGCTGCGGGCCGGCGCCGTGCAGCACGATCGGGGTCAGGCCGACTTCCTGCAGGAACGACAGCGACGAGGTCAGCGCGTCAAGGTCGTCGCGCAGGACGGCACCGCCGACCTTGACCACGGCGAAGCGCTTGGCGTCCAGCTGCGAGAATCGCTTGAGGTACTGGCTGATCTCCTTCGCGCTGGCCATGCTGGAAAGCAGGCGCACGATGGTCTGGCGGGTCTGGCGGTGGGGCTGGAGGGCAGGAGACATTTCGGTTTCGTCACAGGCGGCGGTCGCCGCGTTGCAGTTCCACCGTGCCGGAGCACGGCGGCGTTGTGGGGTCGATCAGGCGCCGGCAGCAATGATGCGGTGAACGGCGTCGGTGTAGCGCTGCAGCTGGTCCAGCGTTACGAACTCATCGGCGGTATGGGCCTGGGCGATGTCACCCGGGCCGAACACCAGCGTGGTGTAGCCACCGGCCGAGAACAGCGAGGCCTCGGTCCAGAAGTCCACCGCGTTGCCGATCGGCAGCTCAAGTGCGTCGGCCACGTCGCGCGCCAGCAGGCGGCGGTTCTCGGCCTCGGCGATGTCACCGGCCGGCAGGCTGGGACCACGGAAGGTTTCAGTGAACAATGCGGCTTCCGGCTCAGCGAAACCGGCAAAGGTTGCCAGCAGGCCATCAATGTCCATCGACGGCAGCGGGCGGAAGCCGAACCGCACTTCGGCGGCCGGGGCAATCATGTTGGCCTTGATCCCGCCTTCGACGCGGCCGATGTTGAAACGCAGGCCGGTGAGGCCGCCGAAGCGCGCCGAGGCCAGCGATTCCACATGGTCCAGCGCACGGTTGCCCCAGCGCATGGCCTGATGCAGTGCGCTGGCGGCCGCATCCTGCTTGCCCGAGGCATGCCCGGCGCGACCGGAGAACTGCATCAGCACCGAGCTGATGCCTCGGTGCGCCAACACCGCCTCGCTCATGGTCGGCTCGGCCACCAGCACCGCTTCATACGGAATGCCACGGGCCAGAAACGCGGCGATGCAGCGCGGATCGTTGGCTTCCTCGTCGCTGGAGAACAGGAACGCGGCATCGCCATCACTGGCGTTGGCCGCGGCCACCAGCGCGGCGGCCGCGCCCTTGA
The DNA here is from genome assembly GCF_000020665.1 of Stenotrophomonas maltophilia R551-3. Taxonomy (NCBI): domain Bacteria; kingdom Pseudomonadati; phylum Pseudomonadota; class Gammaproteobacteria; order Lysobacterales; family Lysobacteraceae; genus Stenotrophomonas; species Stenotrophomonas maltophilia. The sequence continues at coordinate 3,043,709 of NC_011071.1, forward strand.
TATCGCATACGCCAAGGCCTACCACGCGGTCGTCGAGGCGCCGCATCACATGCGGGTCGGCACTCCAGTGCGGCGAGTCCGGCACGGTATCCAGGTGCACGTTGAACAGGTACTTCGGCGTGCCACGCACCGCATACAGGCTGACCGCACCGGCGCCATGGTCGATCACCTCGACGTTGAAGCCGGGCAGGTTGTCGCGCAGGTAATCGAAGATGCCACCGGTGGTGATCGCACGCGGCGGGTTGCGGGTGTCGAAGGACACCAGCGCCTGCAGGTGATCGAGCGTCTGTTCAAGCATGAATCAACAATCCTGTGGGATTCCGCCGGGCATGGCCCGGCGCTACCGTGATGCGTCTGGTGGAGAGCCCCCTTCTTGTTGAAGGGGGCGCGCCAACGGCGCAGGGTTAAGGCGGAATGCGTGGTCAACCGCTCAGCGGTTGACCTGCGCATAGACAGTGGAGCTCATGCCGAACAGCTTGATGAAGCCTTCGGCCTCCTCCACGCCCCAGTCGGCCGACTGCGCGTAGGTGGCGCCCTTGGTGTTGAGCAGGTGCGGCGACTTCACCGCCACTGCATCGACGCGGCCGCCACGGGTTTCCAGCACCACTTCACCGTTGACCTTGGCCTGCGAGGACTTCAGGAAGGCCTCGATGTCGGTCTTCAGCGGGTCGTGGTAGAAGCCTTCGTACACCAGCTCCACCCACTTGCGCGCCACGTCCGGCTTGAAGCGGTTCTGCTGCTTGGTCAGCACCGCATCTTCCAGCGCGCGGTGCGCGGCCAGCAGCGAAACCAGGCCAGGCGCTTCGAACACGATGCGGCCCTTCAGGCCGATCACGGTGTCACCGGTGTAGACGCCACGGCCGACGCCGTAGGGAGCGAACAGCTTGTTGAGCTGGGCCAGGATCTGCTCACCCGGCAACGCCTTGCCGTTCAGTTCGACGGCTTCGCCTTCAACGAACTTCAGGGTGACGGTCAACGCCTGCTCCGGCCATTCGCTGCGCGGTGCGCACCAGCCACGGGCGCCCTCGCCCGGCGCTTCCCAGCGATCGATCTCACCGCCGGACATGGTCAGGCCCAGCAGGTTCTCGTTGATGGTGTAGGCCTGCTGCTTGGCGCGCACGCCGAAACCGCGCTCTTCCAGGTACTTCTGCTCGTAGGCACGGGTCTGGGTGTGTTCCTTCTGGATCTCGCGGATCGGCGCGATGATCTGGTAGTCGCCCAGCGCCTTCACTGCCAGGTCGAAACGCACCTGGTCGTTGCCCATGCCGGTGCAGCCATGGGCGATGATGTTGGTGCCCAGTTCAGCGGCGCGCTTGAGCGCGGCATCGACGATCAGGTAGCGGTCGGAGACCAGCAGCGGGTACTGGCCCTGGTAGCCTTCGCCGGCCCACACGAACGGCTTGACGAAGCCGGCCCAGATGGCCGGGCCACCATCGACGGTGACGTGGCTGGCCACGCCCAGTTCGGCGGCGCGCTTTTCGATGAAATCGCGCTCTTCATCATCCACGCCGCCGGTGTCGGCGAACACGGTGTGCACGTTGTAGCCACGCTCCTGCAGGTACGGCACGCAGAAGCTGGTATCCAGGCCGCCGGAGAAGGCGAGAACGACGTCTTTGTTGCTCATGGGGGTAATGTCCAATCAGGTGGGGTAGCGCCGGGCCATGCCCGGCGGATTGTTTCAATGCTTGGGAATCAGCGCCCGGCAACAGCCGCCATGATCGCCTTCTGCACGTGCAGTCGGTTCTCGGCTTCGTTGATGGCGATGCACTGCGGCGAATCCATCACCGCGTCGGTGGCCTTGACGTTGCGGCGCAGCGGCAGGCAGTGGCTGAAGACACCGTTGTTGGTCAGCGCCATCTTCCGTTCGTCCACGATGAAGTGCTTGAACTGGTCGCGGATCGGCTTTTCCGGTTCCCAGTTGCCGAAGAACGGCAGCGCGCCCCAGCTCTTGGCGTAGACCACGTCGGCACCGGCGTAGGCGCTGTCGATGTCATGGCTGATCTTCAGCGAACCGCCGCTCTCGGCCACGTTCTGCTCGGCCCAGCCCATGTAGCGGTCGTCGAGGATGTAGTCGGCGGTCGGGCACAGCAGGGTCACATCCATCCCCATGCGGGTGGCGATGGTCAGCGCCGAGTTCGCCACCGCGGTGTTCAGCGGCTTCGGGTGGTAGGTCCAGGTCAGCACGTACTTCTTGCCACGCAGGTCCTGGGTGCCGAAGTGCTCCTGCAGCGCCATCACGTGGGCCAGTTCCTGGCACGGGTGGGTGATGGTCTCCATGTTGATGACCGGCACCGGCGAATACTTGGCGAAGCTGTTGAGGACGATGTCCTGGCGGTCGTAGGCCCAGTCGATGAACTTGGGGAACGCACGTACGGCGATGATGTCGCAGTAACGGCCCAGCACCTTGGCCACTTCAGCGATGTGCTCTTCGGTATCGCCGTCCATCACCGTGCCGAGGTTGAACTCGATCGGCCACGCATCCTTGCCCGGCTGCAGCACCACCGCGTGGGCGCCGAGCTGGAACGCGCCCAGTTCGAAGCTGGTGCGGGTGCGCATGGACGGATTGAAGAACACCAGCGCGATCGACTTGCCCTTGAGCTGGTCGCCGAGCTTGTTGCGCTTGAACAGCGCGGCCTGGGTCAGCAGCGCGTCGAGATCGCTGCGGCTCCAGTCCTGGGTGTTCAGGAAGTGCTTGGGGGACATCATCTTTCCTTGCGTGGCGGCGCCGAAGGTCGACGCGGTGGAAGGGAAACCAGGAACCAAAGGTGGTACGAAAAGGTTGCAGTTGCAGCTTTCATGACGCGGAAACGAAAAAACCCAGCCGGTGGGCTGGGTTTTTTTCGGACGAACAGCAAAAAGCTCCGGTTACCCAGCGAGGATGTGGGGTTCCGGTCGACGCGCACGCGAGGTCATGCCCGACGCCTGTCGGGCTGCGCTGCTGTCGTGCTGGAAGTCGGTGAGCTTCATGGCCGGGCATCTTTGCATGCGGCCGGGACCGGCGCAAGGGGCGTGGGTCGCGGAATCAGGGATTGCTGGCAGTGTTCTGTTCGGGACCGACCCATGGGGTGATCGAGACCCGGACCTTGAGCCGGTTGCCGGGGTCTTCCGGCAGCCGCGAGCGGTACTTGGTGCCCTTGTAGACGTAGTCCACGTCATAGGCGATGGGCCGACGGAATTCACGCCCGACCGGCACGATACGGCAGTCGCGGGTCAGCATCGGCCCGTTGTTGGCCGGCGCCGGGGCCGGCGCGGGCGTCTCGGCCGCCGTCTCCTCCGCGCCCTCTTCATCGCTGCGCTTGAACATCGAGCGCACCGAGTCCCAGAAGCGACCGATCCGGCCCTTGTCCTCGGCAGGCTCCTCACCGGTGACATTGACCGGCGCCAGGGTCCGGGTCGAGACCGGCTCGCAGTGTTCTTCGGTGCGGGTCGCACGCAGGGTCTGGAACACGGGTTCGACGTTCAGCACCTGCGCGTAGTCGAACTTCACGTTCTCCACGATCACCACCCGGTTGCGGGGCTCGGCCTCCTGCGCCTGGGCCACGGCGGGCAGCGCCGACAGGCAGGCCAGGGTCAGCAACGCGGTGGATTTCATTGGCGACGGGAGCAGGGACACGGCGATAGTGTAGGCAGTGGCGAGCGCAAGGGGCTGAACATTACCCGTCCGCGCCGCTCCTGCCCACCCCACCTTGGGCGGGCTTCAGGTCCACCGGTAGCAGCGCGTCGCCCCAAAGCGCCCCGACACGTTCTAAAATCACAGGCTTGTCCCCCAGTCACAGCCCCATGACCCTGCGCCTGCACAACAACCTGACTCGCCAGCTCGAACCGTTCACCCCGCTCGACCCGGCCTGTCCGACCCTGTATGTGTGCGGCCCGACGGTCTACAACTACGTGCACATCGGCAACGCCCGTGGCCCAGTGGTGTTCGGGGTGCTGGCCGACCTGCTGCGGCGGCGCTTCGGTGGCCTGCGCTACGCGCGCAACATCACCGACGTGGACGACAAGATCAACAACGCCGCGCGCGAACAGGGGGTGCCGATCAGCACCATCACCGATCGTTTCGCCGCCGCCTACCGTGAAGACATGGCCGCGCTGGGCGTGGCACCGCCGGACATCGAGCCGGAAGTGACCGCGCACATCCCGCAGATCATCACCATGATCGGGCAGCTGATCGCCAGCGGCCACGCTTACCCGGCCGAGGGCCACGTGCTGTTCGCGGTCAGCAGCTTCGAGGGCTATGGCAAGCTCTCGCGCCGCGATCCGGAGGAAATGCTGGCCGGCGCCCGCGTCGATGTCGCCCCCTACAAGCGCGACCCGGGTGATTTCGTGCTGTGGAAGCCGTCCAGCGATGACCTGCCCGGCTGGGAATCGCCGTGGGGCCGTGGCCGCCCGGGCTGGCACATCGAATGCTCGGCAATGGCCGCCGCCCACCTGGGCGAGACCATCGACATTCATGCCGGTGGCGTCGACCTGCAGTTCCCGCACCACGAAAACGAACTGGCCCAGAGCGAATGCGCGCATGGCGGCAGGATCTTCGCCCGCTTCTGGCTGCACAACGGCATGCTCAACTTCGGCGGCGCCAAGATGAGCAAGTCGGTCGGCAACATCGAGCGCGTGCACGATCTGGTTCGCCAGCACCCGCCGGAAGCGCTGCGCCTGGCCCTGCTGTCGGCCCACTACCGGCAGCCGCTGGAGTGGTCCGATGCGCTGATCGAACAGTCGGTGCGCACCCTGGACCGCCTGTACGGCACCCTGCGCGAGCTGGCGTCGGTCGTGGCGGTCGTGGCGATCCCGGCCACGGTCGAGGCGACCCTGGATGACGACCTGAACACCCCGCAGGCACTGGCCGAAGTGGCCCGCATCGCCGCCGACGCACGCCGCGCCACCGACCCCACCGAACAAGCGCGCCTGAAGGGCGAACTGCTCGGCGCCGGCCTGGCACTGGGCCTGCTGCAGGCCGATCCGGCGCAGTGGTTCGGCACCGCTGCCGGTGATGATGGCGACGACGCGCGCATCCAGGGCCTGATAGACGCGCGCGCCGCCGCCAAGCAGGCGCGCGACTTCGCCCGTTCCGACGCCATCCGCGACCAGCTGGCCGCCGAAGGCATCGTGCTGGAAGACACCCCGCAGGGCGTGCGCTGGTCGCGCAAGCGCGGCTGACCTGCCCTGCCCCGTGGCCGGCCTGCCGGCCACGCTCCCACTGTAGAGACTGTTGTGACCGACTCCCCGTTCCCGCTTGAACCCACCGCCGCCGAGGCCCAGGCCGCCATCGCCGAGGAATTCGGCTTCTTCGGTGACTGGTCCGAGCGCTACCAGTACCTGATCGACCTCGGCCGCAAGCTGCCGGTGTTTCCGGAAGAATGGAAGACCGAAGAGCATCGCCTGCTCGGCTGCCAGTCGATGGTCTGGATCGTGCCGGAAGGCAACACGCAGTCGCTGCGCTTCCACGCCATCAGTGATTCGGCCATCGTCTCCGGCCTGATCTTCCTGGCCCTGCGCGTGTACTCCGGGCGCTCGGCGCAGGAGATCCTCGACACCGAGCCCAGCTACATCCAGGACATCGGTCTGGCCCGCCACCTGTCGCCGACCCGCAGCAACGGCGTGGCGGCGATGCTGGCCTTCATCCGTGAGACCGCGCAGGCGCAGCTGCAGCGCGAGCCCTCGTGAGCGAGCCTGCCACAGCCGAAGACACCGCGCTGGGCCTGCTGTCCCGGCCCGGTTTCGCCAGGCTGCTGGCCTACCGCATCTTCGCGATGCTGTCCTACCAGGTGGTCGCGGTCACCGTCGGCTGGCATATCTACGAAGTCACCCGCAATCCGTTCTCGCTGGGCCTGGTTGGCCTGGCCGAGGTGCTGCCGTTCTTCTGCGTCGCGCCATTCGCCGGCTACCTGGTCGACCACCTGCCGCGCCGCCGGTTGGGCATGGTCGCCTGTTCCGGGCTGATCGCCACTGCGCTGGTGCTGACCAGCGTGGCGATGGGCTGGCTGCCCGTTGACGGTGTGTGGCCGATCTATGCCGCCATTGCGCTGACCGGCATGGTCCGCGCCTTCCTGTCGCCGATCTACAACGCCCTGTTTGCCCGCGTACTGGCCCGCGACCAGTTCGCCCGTGGCGCCGGCCTGGGTGCGGTGGTGTTCCAGGCCGGCATGATCGCCGGCCCGGCACTGGGTGGCGTACTGGTCGGTTTCGCTGGCAAGGGCCTTTCCTATGCGGTGGCCACCCTGTTCGCGGCAGTCGCGATGGGCTGCCTGGCCACGCTGAAGGTGGAAGAGCCCGTGCATTCCGGCCCGGCTGCGCCGATCTTCAAGAGCATCGCCGAAGGCGCACGCTTCGTGGTCGGCAACCGGATCATGGTCGGTGCGATGGCGCTGGACATGTTCTCGGTGCTGCTGGGTGGCGTGGTGGCGATGCTGCCGGCATTTCTGCACGAGATCCTGCACCACGGTCCGGAAGGCCTGGGCATCCTGCGCGCGATGCCGGCGCTGGGTTCGGTCTGTGTCGGCCTGTGGCTGGCGCGCCACCCGCTGCACCGCAATGCCGGCTGCGTCCTGCTGTTCGCAGTGGCGGGCTTCGGCCTGTGCGTGATCGGCTTCGGACTGTCCCAGCACTTCTGGCTGTCGGCGCTGATCCTGTTGTTCTACGGGGCGTTCGACGGCGTGTCGGTGGTGATCCGATCGACCATCCTGCAGCTGGCCACGCCGGAAGAGATGCGCGGACGGGTGTCGTCGATCAACGGCATTTTCATCAGTTCCTCCAACGAGCTCGGCGCGTTCTATGCCGGCACGATGGCCAAACTGCTCGGCTTGGTGCCGGCGGTAGTGCTGGGCGGCTTCGCGGTGCTGAGTGTGGCTGGGATCACGGCGTGGAAGAACCCGACGCTGCGGAAATTGAATCTTCGCGACCTGCAATGAACCTGTAGAGCCGAGCCCATGCTCGGCTGAGCATTTCCGCGCGCCCACGCGCCGGTAGCGCCGGGCCATGCCCGGCGAGCGAAGTGGCGGTCTTTGCTCTCATCCCCCCTCCAAGCCCGCGCCTTCGGCCCGAGCCGGGCATGGGCTCGGCTTTACAGCAACCGCGCACGCAGGAAACCGTCGAGAGCCTGCGGGTGGGTCCGGGCAGGACCGTCCGCGGCATGAATGCCACGGCCGAGCTTACAGGGATGTACTTGCAGCGTGTCCTGCCCGGACCCACCCGCAGGCTCCCCCCGATACCCGGAAGGCGCTGTTCTACCCAGCCAACCACCACCCAACAAAAAACCCGGCCGGAGCCGGGTTCTTCGCATGACCATACAACGATCGGGAATCAGTCGCCCTGCTGCTTCTGCAGGTGCTCCCAACGCTCCTGGGCGTCGATGGTGCGCTCGGCGGTGAGGCGCGCTTCCAGGCGCTCCAGGCCGATTTCTTCACCGGTGTCCACGCAGTAACCATAGTCGCCCGCTTCCAGGCGCTTCAGGGTGCTGTCGATCTTGCCGATCAGCTTGCGGTAGCGGTCACGGGTACGCAGTTCCAGCGAGTTCTCGGTCTCGCGGGTCGCACGCTCGGCTTCGTCGCCGATGTCACGCACTTCCTCGCGCAGGTTCTCGATGGTCTGCTTGGACTCTTCCACCAGGTCCGCACGCCAGTTCTGCAGGCGCTGGCGGAAGTATTCCTGCTGCAGCGGGCTCATGTATTCCTCTTCCGAGGACGGCTTGTAGCCAGCCGGCAGGATCGGGCGGCCAGTGGCCTCATCGGTCTTGTATTCGACCACCTTGTACTTGCTGCGCGGGGCCGGCGCGGCCGAGCGGGCGGCGACGGCCACGGCGACCTTGCCGACAGGACGCGGCACGGTCTTCGGGGCGGAATCGGATTTCACGGCGGTTTTGGCAGGCGATTTCGAAACGGGCACGGGATTCTTGGATTGCGGGGCGGTCGATGCTGCAGGAGCGGCGGCCGGGGCCGGCTTGGGAGCCGGTTGGGCTGCTGCCACTGCCGCGGTCTTGGCCGGGACAGACTTGGCCGGAGCCGGCTTCGCAGCTGGCTTCGGTGCGGACTTCACAACGGGGGCCGGAGTCGGCTTTACGGCCGGCGCGGCGACATTCTTGGCAACTTTCTTTACAGCAGCAGGCTTGGCCGCAGCGACCTTCTTCGCTGCAGGCTTGGCGACCGGCTTTACCGCAGCCTTCTTCACCACTGCCTTCGGCGCTGGCTTGGCTGCTGCCTTCTTCGCCACCGGCTTGGCGGCGGCCTTCTTCACCGGCGCAGCCTTGCTGACGGCTTTCTTCAGCACCGGCGCCTTCTTGCCGGCAGCGGCAGGCTTGGCCTTGGCAGGCGCAGCGGCCTTCTTCGCCGCCGGCTTGGTTGCCTTCACCGGCGCTTTCTTTGCGGTGGCCTTCCTGGCCGCCGGTTGCGAGGACGCTGCCTTGGTCACCGGCTTGCTGGCCGGTTTCTTGGCAACGGGCTTTGCCGCCAACTTCTTCACAACAGGCTTGGCGGTTTTCTTGGCGGCCGTTACGGCCTTCTTTGCAGTTTTTTTAGCAGCCACGAAACGCTCTTCCTTGGATTCCCCGGGGCCCGGGAAAGCGGGCCTTTATAGCCTACCCGACCCGCAGCAGCAACCTCGGTGGCCCACTCCATTCAGTCCAGGAGACAACGGGCCCAAGGTGCGGTCCGACCAACACGGACCGCCCTGCGCGGTACGGAACCTGTCCGGCACCTGGAGGGTGCCGCGAGCGGTCGCAGGCCATTGGCGACATGCGACCAACGGCCCATCCTGCACAAATGCGGCCTTCATGCCAACTGGCATAAGATGACTGGGTGATCTCGCGCCTGCTCATCGCCCTGCTGCGCTTCTACAAGCGCTTCATCAGCCCCCTGCTGGGGCCGCGCTGCCGTTTCGTACCCAGTTGCTCTGAATACGCGATGGAAGCGATCTCGCGCCATGGCCCGCTGCGCGGCAGCTGGCTGGCGGCACGACGGCTGGGCCGCTGCCATCCGTTCCATCCTGGCGGCTTCGATCCAGTGCCCGAATCTCCCAACGCCCCCTCTTGCCGTTGCACAGGAAAACACTGACATGTCCTCCACGCTCATCACCAACGCCCGCCTGGTCAACGAAGGCCGCACCTTCGACGGCGACCTGCGCATCGAGAACGGCCGCATCGCGCAGATCGGTTCCGGGCTGGCGCCGCGCGACGGCGAGCAGGTGGTGGACGCGGCCGGGCGCTGGCTGCTGCCCGGCATGATCGACGACCAGGTGCACTTCCGCGAGCCAGGCCTGACCCACAAGGGCGACATCGCCAGCGAATCGGCGGCGGCCGTGGCCGGTGGCCTGACCAGCTTCATGGACATGCCCAACACCAACCCGCCTACGCTGGATTCGACCATCCTCGAAGCCAAGTACGAGCTTGCGCGCGGCCGCGCCTGGGCCAACTACGGCTTCTACCATGGCGCCAGCAATGACAACCTGGAGGCGATCCGCGCACTGGACCCGAAGAAGGCACCGGGCGTGAAGGTGTTCATGGGCGCCTCCACCGGCAACATGCTGGTGGACAACCCGGAAACGCTCGATGCGATCTTCCGGGAATGCCCGACCCCGATCATCACGCACTGCGAAGACACGCCGATGATCGATGCCAACCTGAAGGCCTTCCAGGAGAAGTACGGCGATGCGCTGACCCCGGACATGCACCCGGACATCCGTTCGCGCGAGGCCTGCATCAAGTCCACCCGCCTGGCCATGTCGCTGGCACGCAAGCACGGCACCCGCCTGCACGTGCTGCACATCTCCACCGCCGATGAGCTGGCGCTGTTCGAGAAGGGTCCGCTGATCCGCGCCGACGGCAGCCGCAAGCAGATCACCGCCGAGACCTGCGTGCACTTCCTGCATTTCGCGCGCCCGGATTACGCGACCAAGGGCAACCTGATCAAGTGCAACCCGGCGATCAAGGACGTGGCCGACCGCGAGGCGATCACCGCCGCGCTGGCCGATGACGTGCTGGACGTGCTGGCCACCGACCATGCGCCGCATACCTGGGAAGAGAAGCAGAAGCCGTACGCACAGGCGCCCTCGGGCCTGCCGCTGGTGCAGTACGCGCTGGTGGCCGCACTGGAGCGCGTGCACGAAGGCAAGCTGACCCGCGAGCAGGTGGTGCAGAAGTTCGCCCATGCCCCGGCGCAGCTGTTCGACGTCGAGGAACGCGGCTTCCTGCGCGAAGGCTACTTCGCCGATCTGGTGCTGGTTGAGGACGTGCCGTTCACCGTCAAGCGCGAGGACGTACTGTCCAAGTGCGGCTGGTCGCCGTTTGAAGGCACCACCTTCCGTTCGCGCATCGCCTCCACCTGGGTCAACGGCCAGCAGGTGTGGGACGGCAGCAAGCTGGTGGGCGAACCCGCCGGCCAGCGCATGACCTACGACCGCTGATGCGCTCCGCTCTCCTGATCGGGGCGCTGCTGGCGGCGCCCTTGTTTTCCGCACCTCCGGCGCAGGCACAGGATGGCATCGGCAGCCTGATCGACAGCCGCGTGGTGTTCCCGGCCAGCGCGTCGCAGGGCGCGCTGGTGATCGGCAAGGTACCCGCCGGCAGCCGCGTGCAGTACGCCGGCCGCCAGTTGCGGGTGAGCGGCTATGGCAGCGTGGTGTTCGGCATCGGCCGCGACGAGAAGGGTCCACTGCGTGTGCAGGTACAACGCCCCGATGGTGGCAGCGAGACCGCGACGATCACGGTGACACCGCGCGACTGGCCCACCGAACGTGTCAACGGCGTGCCGCCGAAGACGGTCAATCCGCCGCCGGCGATTGCCGAGCGGATCAAGCGCGAACAGGCGCAGGTGACCGCTGCACGCGCCCGTGACGACGACCGTACCGACTTCACCCAGACCTTCATCTGGCCGGTGCAGGGCCGCATCAGTGGCCGCTTCGGCAATGCCCGCGTCTACAACGGGCAGCCCGGTGCCGGTCATTCCGGCATGGACATCGCGGTGCCAACCGGCACTCCGGTGAAGGCCCCCGCCGCCGGCATCGTCACCTTTGCCGGCCCGGACCTGTACCTGACCGGCGGCACGTTGCTGCTTGACCACGGCTTCGGGGTCAGCTCCAACTTCCTGCACCTGTCACGCATCGACGTGAAGGTGGGTGACCGCGTGGAACAGGGCCAGGTGATCGCTGCGGTCGGCGCCACCGGCCGTGCCACCGGCCCGCACCTGCACTGGGGCATGAACTGGTTCGATACCCGTATCGACCCGCTGCTGGTGCTGGAACGGAAGTAACGCGCGACGAACGGCCGCCGGGCATGGCCCGGCGAGCGCAGCGGCATCAGCCGCGCGCGGCCCACCACACGCGCAGCAGCGTGCGTACCGGCGTGGCTTCGATCGGCTTGCCTGCGGCCTGCGCGGCAACGCGTGCACGCGCCAGGCTGGACCACACGCGGCGCGGGCGCGGACCGGGCACGCGACTGCCCCACCCCTTCAACAGATACTGCGCCCAGCGCTGCGCGGCGGTGCTGGAATCCTCGTCCAGCAGGCTGCGCGGCACACCAGCCACGCCGGCGTCCTGCAGGCGCTGGGCCAGGGTCTGCAGCAGCACCGCACGGCCTGCGCCGGTGCGCGGCTTGTCGGCAAAAAGTGCCGCTTCCACGGCGGCTACGGCCTCGGCGTAGTTCGCCAGCGCACGCTCGGCGCCGGCCGCATCCAGCGCGACGGTACGCGCTTCAACCAGATCCGGAAGTGCTTCGGCCAATTGTGCCCACGGCGCACGCACCGGCTCCAGCAGACGGCCCAGCGGATGGCGCGAACGATGCGCGGCCCAGCTGCGCAGCTCCTCGCCCCACCACGCCAGCTTGGCGTCGGCCGGCAGCGGGTCGCCGCTGGTGTTGAGCATGTCGTCGAATTCCTGCAGCAGCGCAAACCACGCCACTGCGATATCGCGTTGCGGTTCGGCCACGAACGGGGCGGCCACCGACCATTCCGGCCAACGGCTGCGCCACTTGTCGAGGAAACTGTCCAGCGCGGTACTGCTCACTACGTGATTCCTTACGGCTGGGCCGGGGCTGCCGGCCGGGTCGGCCAGAGGCTGGCCAGTTGCAGAAGTTCGGCGTTCTCGACCAGCACGTCGGCCTGCCAGGCCAGCGGATCGTCGCTGTGCAGGCGATAGCCCCACAACGCCGCCACCGACGGCATGGCCGCGGCACGCGCGGCGATGATGTCGCGCTCGTCGTCACCCACGTACACGCAGTCTTCGGCGGCGATGCCGATGGCCTGCGCGGCGTGCAGCAACGGCAGCGGGTGCGGCTTGCGCTCGGCCAGGCTGTCACCGCCGACCAGCACCGCGCAGCGCTGCTGCCAGCCGTACTGCGGCAGGATCAGCCGCGCCAGGTACTCGGGCTTGTTGGTGACGATGCCCCACACCGTGCCGGCAGCGTCCAGCGCGGCGAGCATGCCCGCCACGCCGTCGAACAGCACCGCGTGCTGGCCGATCAGCGCTTCATAGCGCTGCAGGAACTCGGGAATCAGGGCATCGCGTTCAATGGCTTCCAGCTCAGGGAAGGCCACCGACACCATCGCGCGCGAGCCCTTGGACACTACCGGCCGCAGCAGCACCGGATCGACCGGCGCGCGACCACGCTCGGCCAGCATCGCATCAAGGGTGGCGACGAAGTCCGGTGCGCTGTCCAGCAGGGTGCCGTCCAGGTCGAACAGCACCGCGCGCGGGAACTGCACGGTGGTCATGCAGCCTTGACCGCGTAGGCCAGGTAGTTGATGTCGGTACGGCTGCTCAGGCGGGCATGGTTGCGCCACGGCTCGTAGGCCATGCCGCTGACATCCACCAGCTGCATATCGGCCTCGCGCAGCCAGCGCGCCAGCTCGGCCGGCTTGATGAATTCCTGGTAGTGATGGGTGCCCTTGGGCAGCAGCCGCGCCACGTACTCGGCGCCGACGATGGCCACGGCAAAAGCCGCAGCGGTGCGGTTGATGGTCGACAGGAACAGGTGACCGCCCGGCTTCAGCAGGCGCATGCAGGCCTCGATGATCGCGCCCGGATCCGGCACGTGCTCGAGCATCTCCATGCAGGTCACCACGTCGAAGCTGCCCGGCTGCTCGGCGGCCAGGTCCTCAGCAGCCTGTACCCGGTAATCGACCGTGGCACCGCTTTCCAGCGCGTGCAGGCGTGCGACCTTGACCAGTTCCGGTGCCAGGTCGATGGCGGTGACGTCGGCACCGGCCTGGGCCAGTGCTTCACTCAACAGACCACCACCACAACCGATGTCGAGCACGCGTGCGCCACGCAGCGGCACGCGGTCGGCCACGTACTGCAGGCGTACCGGGTTCAGCGCATGCAACGGCTTCTGCGGGCCGTCAGCGTCCCACCAGCGGTTGGCCAGTGCGGCGAACTTGTCCAGCTCGGCCTGATCGAAATTGGAGGATGCGTGGGGGGCAGTCATGGGGAGTCCTTGCAGCGCCGGGTTCAGGCGCGGATATGACGGATGCGCTCGCGCCACTGGCGCGCGTTGGCGATGATGCCCGGCAGGTCCATGCCGACCAGCTCGCGCTGCACCAGCTTCGGCTTGCCGGCAATCCAGACGTCGCTGACCTGCTGGCGGCCGGTGGCGTACACCAGCTGCGACAGCACGTTGTGCAGCGGCTGGGTTTCCAGCGCGGACAGATCAACGCAGACCAGGTCGGCCTGCTTGCCGACTTCGATCGAACCGATGCGGTCGCCGAAGCCCAGCGCACGGGCGCCACCGAGGGTGGACGCGCGCAGCGTGGTCGCCGCGTCCAGCGCGGTGGCATCGTCGGCCACGGCCTTGGCCAGGATCGCCGCGGTGCGGTTCTCGCTGAACATGTCCAGGTCGTTGTTGCTCGCACAGCCATCGGTGCCGATGGCCAGGTTCACGCCGGCGCGCTGCAGAGCGCAGGCCGGGCAGAAACCGGAGGCCAGCTTCAGGTTCGATTCCGGGCAGTGCACCACACTGACGCCACGCTCGGCGCACAGGTGGATTTCCGCATCGGTCAGCTGGGTCATGTGCACCGCGATCAGGCGGTCATTGACCAGGCCGAGCCGATCCAGCCGCGCCAGCGGGCGCTGGCCATGCAGCTTGATCGAATCGGTGATTTCCTGCGCGGTCTCGTGGGTGTGCAGGTGCACCTGCATGTCGAGCTGGTCGGACAGCATCCGCACCCGCTCGAAGTTGGCATCGTTGACCGTGTACGGCGCATGCGGGGCAAACGCGGTGCCGATCAGCGGATCGGTGCGCCACTGGTCATGCAGTTCACCGGCCTTGGCGAAGTACTCGTCATCGGTCCTGGCCCAGGCGGTGGGGAAATCGATGATGACCGCGCCAACCAGCGCGCGGAAACCGTGCTTCTTGTAGACCGCGGCCTGCACGTCGCCGAAGAAGTAGTTCTCGTTGGCGCAGGTGGTGCCGCCGCGCAGCATCTCGGCGATGGCCAGGGTGGTGCCGTCGGCAACGAACTCGGGGCCGATCACCGCCGCTTCCACCGGCCAGATGTGCTGCTGCAGCCAGGTCATCAGCGGCAGGTCGTCGGCGACGCCGCGCAGCAGGGTCATCGGATTGTGCGTGTGCGCGTTGACCAGGCCCGGCATCAGCGCGGCCTCGGGACGGCTGACCACCTGGGTGGCGCGGAAACGCGCACGGGCTTCGGCACGCGGCAGGATGGCCACGATCTCGCTGCCGCGAACGGCCACGGCATGGTCTTCCAGCACCACCGCATGCGGCTCGATCGGAACGACATAACCGGCTTCGATGAGCAGGTCGCAGGCTTCAGGGAGGTGCGGGCTATCGCTCATGCGGGCTCACTGGCTGGGGGGGCGGTGGCCCACGATCCCCCGCGGGAGGATCGTGGTCGTGGCGCCGGGCGATACCCGGCGCCGTCCCGCAACCGTTGAGGTGGCGGGGTTGCCGGCCAGCGGCCGGCACTACACAAGGCGGGCCTGCGGCCCAGACCTTACTTCACGCGCGAGGAGTACTCGCCCGAGCGGGTGTCGACCTTGATGATTTCATCCTGGTTGACGAACAGCGGCACGCGGACCACTGCGCCGGTTTCCAGGGTGGCCGGCTTGCCGCCGCCGCCCGAGGTGTCGCCACGGACGCCCGGATCGGTCTCGGTGATCTTCAGTTCGACGAAGTTCGGCGGCTGCACGAAGATCGGCGAACCGTTGAACAGGGTCACGATGCAGGACTCTTCACCCTTCAGCCACTTCTCGGCGCCGCCCATGCCGGCCTTGTCGGCCTGCACCTGCTCGAAGGTTTCCGGGTCCATGAAGTGCCAGTACTCGCCGTCGCTGTACATGTAATCCATGTTGGTATCGACCACATCGGCCACTTCCACGTCATCGGTCGCCTTCATGGTCATTTCGACCGTGCGGCCCGACTTGATGAAGCGATAGCGCACGCGGGTGAAGGCCTGGCCCTTGCCCGGCTTGATGAACTCGGTCTCGGAGATGACGGCCGGTTCATTGTTGACCAGGATCTTCATCCCGTTCTTGACATCGTTCATGCCCGCAGTGGCCATGCTCAAGCTCCTCAAATGGCGAAACCGCCGCGCGTGCGGCGAGCCGGATAGAATGGAAAGCCCACCGGAACCCCGGCGGGCAACTGTTTATGTGTCCATGATAACCGCAGGCCCCCTGTCCATGCAGCTTTCCGCCTTCCCCCGGACCCCGTCGCCAGGCGCGCCCGCACGCTGGCAGCAGCTCTGGCGCCAGGCGCTGCGCGACCCGCACGCCCTGCTGGCCCGGCTGCAGCTGGACCCGGCCGCGCTGGGTGTCTCGGACCAAGCCATGGCCCAGTTCGCGCTGCGCGTGCCGGAGGGCTTCGTGGCCCGCATGCGCAAGGGCGATGCCGCCGACCCGTTGCTGCGCCAGGTGTTGCCGATCGACGAGGAAATGCGTCCGGCGCCCGGGTTCAGCTTCGACGCGGTGGGCGACGGCGCGGCAAAGAAGGCCACCGGCGTCATCCAGAAGTACCGCGGCCGTGCCCTGCTGGTGGCCACCGGCAGCTGTGCGATCAACTGCCGCTACTGCTTCCGCCGGCACTTCGACTACGGCGCGGAGAATGCCGCCAAGGGCGGCTGGCAGGAGGCGGTGGCGGCCATCGCGGCCGACCCGGACATCGACGAGGTGATCCTGTCCGGTGGCGATCCGCTGTCGCTGGCCACGCACAAGCTTGCCGAGCTGACCGACGCGCTGCGCCAGATCCCGCACATCCGGCGGCTGCGCATCCACACGCGGCTGCCGATCGTGCTGCCGGAGCGCGTGGACGAGGAACTGCTGGCCTGGCTGGGCGGCCTGCCCTGGCCGCTGGCGATCGTGGTCCACGCCAATCACGCCAATGAATTCGACGCCAGCGTGGACGCAGCGATGGCCCGCCTGCGCGGTACCGGCGCCCAGCTGCTGAACCAGGCGGTGTTGCTGCGCGGGGTCAACGACAGCGTGCAGGCCCTGCAGGACCTGAGCGAGCGCAGCTTTGCCGCCGGCGTGCTGCCCTACTACCTGCATCAGCTGGACCGGGTCGAGGGCGTGGCCCACTTCGAAGTGGATGACACCCAGGCCAAGGCGTTGATCGCCGGCCTGACCGCGCGCCTGTCCGGCTACCTGATCCCGAAGCTGGTGCGCGAACTGCCCGGCGACCCGAGCAAGCGCCCGCTCTGACCGTCAAAAAGGGGACGGAGGGGATTAAGTCGCAAATGCATTTGCGACTTAATCCCCTCCGTCCCCTTTTTTGTCAGAGGCCCGATTCAATCATCCGCACCACTTCGGTGGCGGTCACCGGGTGGCTCAGCCAGTAGCCTTGGCCGAGGTCGCAGCCACGCTGGGCCAGCAGCTCGAACTGCGCCTGCTGTTCGATGCCCTCGGCCACCACCGTGATGCCCAGCGCATGGGCCATGGCGATGATCGCCGTGGTCAGGGCCAGGTCGTCGGGGTCGCGCTGCATGTCGGCGACGAAACTCTTGTCGATCTTTACCCCGTCCACCGGCACCTGGCGCAGATGGCTGAGGCCGGAGAAGCCGGTGCCGAAATCGTCCAGCCAGACCTTCACCCCGGTGCGGTGCAGCTTGTCCAGCAGCTGCGCGGCCACCATCTCGTCGCCGATCACCGCCGTCTCGGTCAGCTCCAGGTGCAGGCGCGAGGCCGGCAGCCCGGACTCATGCAGGCACTGCGCCACCAGTGCCGGCAACTCACCGCCGCGCAGCTGCCGCGGCGATACATTGACCGATACGAACAGGTCATCACCGGCCGCTCCGCGCGGCCACTGCGAGGCTTCAATGCAGGCCGCGCGCAGCACCTTCGGGCCGATGATCTCGATCAACCCGCTCTGCTCGGCCACTTCGATGAACACCGACGGCGGGATCGTGCCCAGGGTCGGGTGCTGCCAGCGCAGCAGCACTTCGACACCCACCATGCGGCGGTCGCGCATGCGGAAGATCGGCTGGTAGGCCAGGCGCAGCTCGCCTCGCTCCCAGGCACCGCGCAGCTCCTGCTCCATGTGCACGCGGCGCTCGACCGCATGGTCCATCGCGCGGCTGTAGTAGCGATAGCAGTTCTTGCCGGCCATCTTCGCCTGGTACATGGCGATGTCGCCGTTCTTCAGCAGCGTGGTCGCATCGGCCGCATCGTCGGGGAACAGGGTCACGCCGATCGAGGTGCCGAGGAACAGCTCCCTGCCCTGCACCACCAGCGGCTTGCCCAGCTCGCGCACCAGCACTTCGGCCAGCAACCGCGCGTTGGCAGCCACGTCACCGTCGCCGACCAGGATCACGAATTCGTCGCCACCGAACCGCGCCAGCAGCGCCTCATCGCCACCGGCATCGGTCACTGCGCGGCCGATGCGCTGTGCGAACTGCAGTAACGCCTCGTCGCCTGCCTCGTGGCCAAGGGTATCGTTGACCCGCTTGAAGTCGTCGATGTCGGCAAACAGCAGGCCCAGCCGATGGTTGGAGGCGCGCGCGGCCATCAACCGGTGATCCAGCGCCTCGCGGAACGCCAGCCGGTTGGTCAGCCCGGTCAACGCATCGGTATAGGCCATGCGCCGCACTTCGCGATCATGGCGGGCGATCGCATCACGCATGCTGGCAAAGCCGCGCACCAGCTCACCGACCTCGTCATCGCGACTGTTCTCGGCCAGCGGTGCCTGGTAGTCCCCGGCTTCGATACGGCGTGCCGCCGCAGCCAGGTCGCGGATCGGCGCCACCAGCGTGCGCTGCACGTAGAGGATCACCACCACGCCGATCACCACCAGCAGGCCCAGCATCAGCAGCAGCCAGCCCAGGTGGCGGCTGCCAACCTGCTGCAGGCGCTCTCCGAGGGTGGCGTTGGCAGCTTGTTCGCGCTGCTGTACCTCGTCCAGCGCCATACCGACGCGGACGCCGCCGATACGCTGATTGCCGACCATGATCGGCATCGCGTTGTCGAGCACCTTCGGCGATTCCTGCACCACCAGTGCCCGTGCGGCCACAGCCCTGGGCGCCAGCGGGTCGGCCATGGGCTGCCCGAAGCCCGCGACTTCCACCGTACCGTCATGCACCAGCCGGCCATGGTCATCGAACACCAGCACGTAGCGCACCACCTGCTGGCGGGCGGTATTGCGCACCAGCGCGCCGACCTGGTCCAGGTCGCGGTAGTACAGCGGGTTGGCCAGCGCATCGGACAACTCGCGCGCCATCGCCTCGCCACGGCTGCGCACGCCGCGGTCGAACAATTCATGGATGACGCTGCCACTGAGGTTGCGCACCTCGCTCTGCATTGCCGTCTGCCGCCCAAGCAGTACCGCCAGGATCGCCACGACAACGATCATCGCCCCGCCCATCGCGAGCAGGAACCGGGCCTGCATTCCCGAGCCGAGCCACTTCATTCCACTTCCATCCGCACGCGCGTCAATCCTTGTTTCAATTCATCCAGCCGCTGCTGCGCATGCGCATCGACGCGGTGGAAACCGGAAGTGCCAAAAAACCGATGCAACGCCCCCTGCGCCCGCGGATCGCTGGCCGCCTCCAGCAGCACCTGCTGCAGGCGGTCACGCACCTTCGGATCGAGGTCGGCGCGCACCATCTCCACCGCACGCGGGTACGGCTCGGTGCGCAGCAGCTCGCGGAAATCGCGCCGGAACGCCGCCGGCACCCGCCGTTCGTCACTCCAGTCCACGCTGCTCACCGCCCCCACATCGGCCATGCCCTTGTGCACATAGGTGGCGATGTTCAATTCACTGCGTACGAACATGTAACCCACGCTGTCCCGGCCCGGCATGTCCCAGGCCCCGGCCAGGATCTGTGGCGACAGCCCGTCCTGCAGCAGGGTCATCACCGGCACCAGGTAGGCACTGGTGGAGGCGGTGTTCTGCAGGGCCAGGCGATGGCCGCGCAGATCCTGCACGCGCTGGATCGGGCTGTCGTTGCGCACAAAGAACACCGTCTGGTATTCGCGCACGCCATTGCGCTCGGTCAACAGCAGCGGACGAGCGCCGCTGCGCTGGCCCAGCGCCATGGCCGTGCCCGATGTTTCGGTGACCCAGTCGACCCGTCCCCGCCGCAGATAGCTGGCCATCTGCTGGGGATCACGCGCCATCAGGATCCTCCCCTCCTTGATGCCAACGTCGTGCATGCGCGCCACCACATAGTCCAGCAAGGGCTGCAGCTGCTCGTAATGAGCCTTGGGATCATCGCTGATCCGGCCCAGCACCAGCACCGGGTCCGTTGCTGCACGCACCGTCCCGGCCAGCAGGACCATGGCCAGGCTCAGCAGTCCCCCCTGCATTGCCTTTCGAAGACCCGACACAGGCTTCATCCCCCCTGGGTATCCGGACAGACTACCCGAAAAAATGAGAACGTCGTCAGCTGTCCTTGTTGCCCGCCTGGGCCAGCCGCGCCATGCGCTGGGTGTCGGCGAGGATGCCGCGCAACAGGCGCACTTCCTGCTCGCTCGGCTCGCTGCGCAGGAACAGGCGGCGCAGCTTGCGCATCGCCGATTCGGGCGCGCGGCCCTTGTGGAAATCGATCTCGTCCAGGGTGTCGCCGAGCTGGGCGAAGAAGCTCTCCATCTGCTCATGGCTGGCCACCGGTTCGCGGACGCCGGTCCCGGACTCAACCACCGGCTGTGCGCCAAGCAGCTGCATGCGGGTTTCATAGGCCAGGACCTGTACGGCCGCCGCCAGGTTGAGCGAGCTGAACTCCGGATCGGACGGGATGTGCACCGCCGCGTGGCACAGCTGCAGCTCTTCATTGGTCAACCCGGTGCGCTCGCGACCGAATACCAGCGCCACCTCGGCGCCTTCACCGGCTTTGGCCACCGCGCGGGCAGCGGCGTCGGCGGGCAGGTATTCCTCCAGCTGGACGCGGCGGGCACGGGCAGTGCAGCCCAGCACCAGGCGGCAGTCGGCCACGGCCTCGGCCAGGGTGGCCACCACCGGGGCGTCACCGAGTACGTCTTCGGCACCGGCCGAGCGGCGGAAGGCCTCCTCGTCCAATGGCTTTTCGGGCGCGACCAGCACCAGGCGGGCCAGGCCCATGGTCTTCAGGGCACGGGCGGCGGCGCCCATGTTGCCGGGGTGCTGGGTGCCGACCAGGACGAATCGGAGGCGGGTGGCGACGGGAAACTGGGACATGAACAGGGAAAATGTCGAGCTGGACGAAGACCAATGGTAAACTGTGCGGCCGGCCACTGCGCCGGACCCGCTCTTTTCCCCCGCCAGCCCTTCTCTTCTGCCTTTCCGGGAGCCCACGCCATGCAGAAACCCGCCGTAACCGTCATGGTCAAGGCCGCCCGCCTCGCCGGCAACGTCCTGTTGCGCAACATCAACAAGCTCGAGGCGCTGAATGTGGTGCAGAAGGGCCGGATGGACTACGCCAGCGAAGTGGACGCGGACGCGGAAAAGGTCATCGTCAAGGAACTCAAGCGCGCCTATCCCGAATACGGCATCTTCGGCGAAGAAGGTGGCGTGCAGGGCGAGCGTCGCCAGATGTGGGTCATCGACCCGCTCGATGGCACCAGCAATTACCTGCGCGGCGTGCCGCACTACTGCGTGTCGATCGCCCTGGTCGAGAACGGCGAGCCGACCGATGCAGTCATCTTCGATCCGCTGCGCAATGAACTGTTCACCGCCAGCCGTGGCGCTGGTGCCGTGCTGAACGACCGCCGCATCCGCGTTGCCGACCGCAAGGACCTGGAAGGCACCATGATCCACACCGGCTTCGCCCCGCGTGAGCGCGCCCGCGCCAGCGCCCAGCTGAAGTCGGTCGACACCCTGCTGGTCCAGGCCGAGGACATCCGCCGCACCGGTTCGGCCGCGCTGGACCTGGCCTACGTGGCCTGTGGCCGCGCCGATGCCTACTTCGAAGCCGGTGTGAAGGCGTGGGACATCGCCGCTGGCCTGCTGCTGGTCCGCGAGGCCGGTGGCAAGGTCTGCGACTTCAAGGGCGCGACCCTGGGCCGCATGGACAACCGCGGCCCGGACACCCACCAGATCGTGGCCGGCAACCTGAAGGTGGCCGAGTCGCTGCAGAAGGTGCTGGTGAACACTGGCTACGCGGCGGAGTTCGACGCGAAGTTCTGAGGTTCCGTGTAAAGCGGTTCATGGAGACGGCACCTGCGAAGGTGCCGTTTTTGTTTGCGCGCCCGCGCATAGGTAGCGCCGGGATCATTTCCGCGACCGCGGAGGGGTGTCACTTTCTTTGTGCGCAAAGAAAGTGACACCTCTCCGCAGGCGCGGAAACGATCCGCCGGGCACGACCCGGCATCCGCAATGCATCCCTCAAACAAAAACGCCCGGCGCGAGGCCAGGCGTTCCTGCACTACCGTGGAAGTACGGAGGCTTACGCCACCGTCGACGCCCGCAGCGCGGCGATGCGCTCTTCCAGCGGCGGGTGGCTCATGAACAGCTTCTTCGCCGTCGAACCGGCAATACCGAACGCCGCAATCTGGGTCGGCAACGTGCTCTGGCCGTGGTTGAGCTGCAGGCGTTCCAGCGCGGCGATCATCTTCTGGCGGCCGGCCAGCGAGGCACCGCCTGCGTCGGCGCGGAACTCGCGATGGCGCGAGAACCACATCGAGATCATGGTGGCGAACAGGCCGAACACCATCTCCAGCACGAACACGATGATGAAGTAGGCGAAGCCACGGCCGCCGCCTTCGCGATTGCCCGACAGCGCGCTGTCGATGATGCCGCCGACCACGCGGGCCAGCACGATCACGAAGGTGTTCAGCACACCCTGCAGCAGCGCCATGGTGATCATGTCACCGTTGGCGACGTGGGCGATCTCATGGCCCAGCACTGCTTCGGCCTCGTCTTCACTCATGTTGTGCAGCAGGCCGGTGGACACCGCCACCAGCGCATTGTTGCGGTTGGCACCGGTGGCGAAGGCATTGATCTCCGGGCCTTCGTACACGGCCACTTCAGGCATGCCGATGCCGGCGGCCTTGGCCTGACGCTCGACGGTGGCCAGCAGCCAACGCTCGGTCTGGTTGCGCGGCTCGGTGATGACCACCGCACCGGTGGAGCGCTTGGCCATCCACTTGGACAGCAGCAGCGAGATGAAGGAACCACCGAAACCGAAGATACCGGCCATGACCAGCAGGCCGCTCATCGAACGCGAATCCACGCCCAAGAGTGACATCACGATGCTGGCCAGGATCAGCACCGCGAGGTTGGTCGCTAGAAAGAGGGCAATACGGGTGAACATGGGAAATTCCGGCTCGGAAGGGGTCGATATCGATCAATTTGCGGTGCGGTCAGCTTGAATTCAAGCGCCAACCTGACCGACGATTCAGCCAGCATGACCTCCCCCATTCCCTGCGGCCGCTTCGCACCCTCGCCCACCGGCCTGCTCCACCCCGGATCCCTGCTCGCCGCCTTCGGCAGCTGGCTGCTTGCCCGCCATCATGGCGGCCTGTGGCGGCTGCGCATCGAAGACGTCGATCCACCACGCACCGTGCCCGGTGCGGCGGAATCACAGCTGCAGGCACTGGCCGCGTTCGGCCTGGTCCATGATGGCCCGATCCTCTGGCAGAGCGCCCGCAGCGAGGCCTACCAGGCCGCGCTGGATGTACTGCTCGCCAGCGACCAGGCCTTTGTCTGCCACTGCAGCCGCAGCGACCTTGCCGCCAGCGGCGGCATCCATCATCGCTGCGTCGCCCGGCAACCACGACCGGACCCAGCCGTCCGCTTCCGCGTGCCGCCCGGCAGCCTCGTGCACTTCGACGATGGCCTGCGCGGCCCGCAGCAGCAGGACGTGCAGGCCGAGGTCGGCGACTTCGTGCTGCGCCGTGCCGACGGCTGCTGGGCGTACCAGCTGGCGGTGGTGGTGGATGACGCCGCACAGGGGGTGACCGAAGTGGTGCGCGGTGCCGACCTGCTCGACTCCACCGCGCGGCAGATTCTGCTGCAGCAGGCATTGGGGCTGGCGGTACCGCGCTACTGGCACCTGCCGCTGCTGCTCGATGCGCCGGGCCACAAGCTGTCCAAGTCCCTGGCGGCGCTGCCGGTGGACAGCGCACGCCCGCTGCCGGTGCTGCGCCAGCTCTGGCAGCTGCTCCGCCAGGCCCCTGAGGCGCTGGCGCAGGCACACGACCTGGACGCGCTGCTGGCCACCGCTCGACGGGCCTTTGACCCCGCCCAACTGCCGCGCACCGACATCCTGCTGCCGGGCGGCGCACTTTCCGCGCCGATGTTGCAGAATCCCCCTTCCCCCACCTGATTCCCGGACAGCATTCCATGACATCTCGCGTCGCACTGGTCACCGGCGGAACCGGCGGCATCGGTACCGCCATCTGCCAACGCCTGGCCGACCAGGGCCACCGGGTCGCCACCAATTACCGCGATGAAGCCAAGGCCCGGGCCTGGCTGCAGGCGATGACCGAACGCGGCTACAGCGTGTCGATCTTCCCGGGTGATGTCTCTGATCCAGACAGCGCCGAGGCGATGGTGCGCGCGGTCGAGGCCGAGCTCGGTCCGGTCGAGATCCTGGTCAACAACGCCGGCATCACCCGCGACACCACCTTCCACCGCATGCGTGCGGACCAGTGGCACGATGTGATCAACACCAACCTCAATTCGGTGTTCAACGTCACCCGCCCGGTCATCGAAGGCATGCGCCGCCGCGGCTGGGGCCGGGTCATCCAGATCAGCTCGATCAACGGCCTGAAGGGCCAGTACGGCCAGGCCAACTACGCAGCGGCCAAGGCCGGCATGCACGGCTTCACCATCTCGCTGGCCCGCGAGAATGCCGGCTTCGGCATCACCGTCAACACCATTTCTCCGGGCTATGTCGCCACCGACATGGTGATGGCAGTACCGGAGGAAGTGCGCGCCAAGATCATCGCCGACATCCCCACCGGGCGCCTGGGCAAGCCGGAAGAAATCGCCTACGGCGTGTCGTTCCTGGTGGCCGACGAGGCCTCGTGGATCACCGGCAGCAACCTGGACATCAACGGCGGCCACCATATGGGCTGGTAAGCCGCGCACGGGGTGGTTGCGCCGCGCGTTGCCGCCCCCCTGCCGAGAGTCATGCTGCGCAGCACGCAAACCCTTGTTGCGCAACATGATCGCCGCCGAAAGCCAAGCCTGGCGGGGGCTGAGGCGGTTGCAACGGCTGCTGCACTGCGCCATGCTGCGCGTCTACTGTGACGAGTACCGCTTCATGGCTGCGACCCGCATCATCAAGAAGTATCCGAACCGCCGTCTCTACGACACCGAGATCTCCAGCTACATCACCATCGAGGACGTGCGCCAGCTGATCCTGGACGGTGAAGACTTCGAAGTCCGCGACGCCAAGAGCGGCGACGACCTCACGCGATCGGTCCTGCTGCAGATCATCGCCGACCAGGAACAGGACGGCGAACCGATGCTGTCCACCCAGCTGCTGAGCCAGCTGATCCGCTTCTACGGCGATTCCCTGCAGGGCTTCATGGGCAATTACCTGGAGCGCAGCATGCAGGTCTTCCTCGACCAGCAGCAGCAGTTCCGCCAGCAGATGGGCAACCTGCTGGGCCAGACCCCGTGGGCGATGATGAACCAGCTGACCGAGCGCAACCTGGAGCTGTGGCAGGAGTTCCAGCGCAACATGGGCACCGGTTTCGGCGGCCCGCGCCCGGGTGGTACCGGAACGGGTACCGGCACCAGCACGGGTAACAAGCCGAATGAACCCGGCACCGGTACGGGTACCGGCGGCAAGACGCGCCGCTGAGCCATTGCTCCGGCTGGAACGATAACGGCGCGCCCCTTGGCGCGCCGTTCTGTTTTGCAGTGCAGCCGCGATGCGTCAGCGTTTCGCCTTGCACCCCGTGCACACGCGCTCGACCTTGTAGCCCTTCGCCTTCAGCTTTTCGACCACGCCATCGTTGCCGAGCAGATGAAGCGTGCCGACCACGACCAGCGTACCGCCCTGCCCGGCCTGCAGGTACGGCAGCAGCTTGGGCACCCAGGCATCATTGCGACCGGTGTTGATGCGCTGGTACAGCTGCGGATACTGCTGGCGCATCTCCGCCGCCATCTTGGTCCACAGCACGCGCTCATCGCCGCGCCGCCAGGCGTCGTGCAACTGGCGGGCCTGCTCATCACCCTTGCCGGCCTGGTCCAGCGCCTCGGACAGCATCTGACGCTGCTCCTGCACCGTCATGCCGTCGAGCATGCCGATCTGGGTATCGATATCTTCCAGGCCAGCGGTCTTGCGGCCAGTCTTCTGCGCGCGCTCCATGAAGTGGCGATCCAGGCCCAGCGCCGGGTCCAGCCCCATCTTCTGCATCTGCCCGACCGAAATGCTCAGGCCGACAAACCACGGCTTCATGCCCTGCATCTGCGCCAACGGCAGCTTGTTCTCGGTGGCGAACACCTGCAGTTTCTGCCAGGTGGCGGCATCAAGATCACGCTTGAGTTCGCTGCCATCGGTGCGCACCGCGGCCTGCACCATGCGACTGGCCAGCTGTGGCGACTGCATGTCTTCGGGCGACAGCTCGAACACCACCCGCTGCGACGCCTCGAAGGCCTGTTCCACATCGGGCGACAACGGATAGTCCTGCGGCTTCAGCAGGTGGAACGAACCGAGCAGGTACACGCGTGCATCGCCGGGGCCGGTTACCTTCCACAGCAGGGGGACTGGCGGCTTGGCGGTACCGGCAGCAGCAACGTCAGCCGCAGGCGCATTGCGCGCCAGCGCCGCCGGCGCGATCGCACAGGCCGCCAGCACCAGCGTGGCGCGGAACAGCAATCTGATGGGCATTTCAGCCTTCTCCTTCAGGCAGGTGGTAGGCCTTCTCGCCCGCTTCCACGCGCAGGTCCAGCCGGTTTTCCGGTGGCGCCAACGGGCAGGTCGCATAGGCGGTGAACGCACACGGTGGGTTGTAGGCGTGATTGAAATCGATGCGTACCGTGCCGTCGGCGCCGGGCGCATCGGTGTCCAGGTAGCGGCCGGCCGGATAACTGCCACGGCCGCTGGTGCGGTCGGCGAAGATCAGGAACAGCGGCTGCCCGGGAGCACCGATCGCCTCCAACCGCCAGGCGCGTCCATCGCGCTCGAACTCGACCGCACCGGCATTCGGCATCTCGGTGGTCAGGCCGGTGATATCGACGATCGGCAAGGTCTTGCCCGGCGGATGCGCGATGAAGCGCGCCTGCACCTGCCAGTCCGGACCACCAGGCCAGTACTCCAGGCCGGCGAAATCGCGGCGTGCCGGTGCGTCGGCGTGTTTGACCCGCAGCGCATCGCGCGGGCCGCGACGGATGATGCCGAGCTGGCCCTTGCCACCATCGAAGGCCAGCAGGGTCGGCTGCGGATCCTTGTCGGTGTCGATGCGGATGCGGCCGCGCACCGGCTGGCCGTCATGGCTGATCTCGGCGCCCGCTTCCGGGGTGAACCACCATTGGCTGCCTTCGCGGCGCAGCAGGCCCAGCTTGTCTGGCCCAACCGCCAGGCGGATGCCATTGGTGGCGCCGCTGCCGACGAAATGCGATCTGTTCGGCAGCCAATGCAGGCCAACCAGTGCTGTCCAGCCATCGGGCCGGGTCAGGTCCTGGTAACGCGCCACGCGCCACTGCTGCTGCGCGGTGGCATAGGCTGGATCTTCAGCAACGGCCGGTGCCGGCGGCGTCGCCGGGCTGCAGGCCGCCAACAACAAGGCGGCCAGCAGGCCGCCCATTCCCCGATAACGCATCGATGCTCCCCTCAACGTCCGCGCAGGAACCAGCGGTCAATCTCCGCCAGCGAAAAACGGGCCCAGGTCGGTCGGCCGTGGTTGCACTGGCCGGACCGCTCGGTGATTTCCATGTCGCGCAGCAACGCGTTCATTTCCGGCACGGTCAACCGCCGGTTGGCACGCACCGCGCCGTGGCAGGCCATGGTCGACAGCAGCTCGTCACGTGCAGTTGCCACGCGGCGGCTCTGGCCATGCTCACGCAGGTCGGTCAGCACGTCGCGCAGCAGGCCTTCCGGTTCGGCGTGGGCCAGCAGCGCCGGAATACTGCGTACATGCAGCGAGCCGGGGCCGGCGCGGGTCACTTCGAAGCCGAGTGCGGCCAATGTATCTGCCTCGCTCTCGGCGGTATCCGCCTCGCGCTCCCCCACCGCCAGCGTGATCGGCACCAGCATCGGCTGCGACTGCAGGCCGATGCCGTCGTGCGCGTTCTTCAGCCGCTCGTAGCCGATGCGTTCGTGCGCCGCATGCATGTCGACCACGATCAGGCCCTCAGCATTCTCGGCCAGGATGTAGATGCCGTGCAGCTGCGCGATCGCATAGCCCAGCGGCGGCACGCCGGCGTCGGCGCTGGTCACCGGCAGCCCGTTCTCGGTCGGCATCGGCGGTAACGCCGCCCCGCGTTCTGCACCGGAGGGTGCGGCATACAGCGCAGCATAGGCAGCCGGAGCATCGGCAACCTGCAGCCCCAGTGGCTGTTGCGGGCGCCAGCCTGAGAATCCGCCACCACCACCACCGGAGCCAGCGCCGGGTGCGGGACCGCGCACCAGTCCGAAACCGGAGGCGCCCGCGGTTGATGCCACCGGTGCAGCGGCCGCATCCACCGGATGCACGGCGCCAGCACCGATCTCCTGCGCCGACATGCCGGCGCGGGTATCGGCCAGCGCATCCTTCAGCGTGCGGTAGACGAAGTCATGGACCAGCCGCGAATCACGGAAGCGCACTTCGTGCTTGGCCGGATGCACGTTGACGTCGACGCGGGTCGGATCCAGCTCCAGGAACAGCACGTAAGCCGGCTGGCGGCCGTGGTACAGCACATCGCCGTAGGCCATCTTCACCGCGTGGGCGACGCTGCGGTCGCGTACCGAACGGCCATTGACGTACAGGTACTGCTGGTCGGCACTGGCCCGCGAATAATGCGGCTGCGCGATCCAGCCGTGCAGGCGCAGCCCGGCACCGCTATGGTCCACGCGCACCGCCTGGTTGGCGAAGTCCTCGCCCAGTGTTTCAGCCAATCGCGTATCGGAGTACAGGTCGCCCGGCTTGTAACGGCGTGACGCCTTGCCGTTGTGCGACACGCGCAGTTCGACATCCGGCCGCGCCAGCGCCAGCGAACGCAGCCACTCTTCGATATGGCCCAGTTCGGTGCGCTCGGCGCGCAGGAACTTGCGTCGTGCCGGCACGTTGTAGAACAGCTCGCGCACTTCCACGGTGGTGCCCGGCGCATGCGCGCGCGGGGTCACTTCGCCGATCTTGCCGCCTTCGATCTGCAGCGCCGAGCCATGCTCGTCATGCGCGCGGCGCGAGGACAGGGTGAAGCGGCTGACCGAAGCGATCGACGGCAGCGCTTCACCGCGGAAGCCCAGCGTGGCCACCGATTCGAGATCGTCGAGGTCGGCGATCTTGCTGGTGGCGTGGCGTGACACCGCCAGCGGCAACTGCTCCGGCGCGATGCCGCTGCCGTTGTCGCGGATGCGGATCAGGCGCACGCCGCCCTCTTCCAGGTCGATATCGACGCGGCTGGCGCCTGCATCGATCGCGTTCTCGACCAGCTCCTTGACCACCGACGCAGGACGCTCGACCACTTCGCCGGCGGCGATCTGGTTGATCAGGATGTCCGGCAACGGCCGGATCGGGCGCGGACCGGGCGCGCTCATGGGATGAAATGGGCAGCAGACTTCATGGGTTGATGATAGCGGAGCAGCCCGTCGTCCGCCGGGCATGACCCGGCGCTACCGTAACCTATTGCGCGATCCCATCCGCCGGGCGTGGCCCGGCGCTACCGTAACCCGCTGCGCGGGTTACTTGCTGCCGCCGGCCATGGTGCCGGCGGCGTCGATCTCGGCCTGGGCGCGGGCCGCGTAGAGCGTGCCCGGCGGCGGCTGCCGGCTGAAGAAGGTGTGCACGCCATCGAGCACCGCACCGGCGATCTTGCGCTGGTAGGCCGGGTCGATCAGGCGGCGCTCTTCATCCGGATTGGAGATGAACGCGGTTTCCACCAGCATCGCCGGCATGTCCGAAGTACGCAGCACCGCGAAGTTGGCGCGCTCGATGTTCGGCTTGTGGTTGTTGCCGATCCGCTTCAGCCCGCCCAGCACGTGGCCGGCCGCGTCCTCGGACGCCTTCATGTAGCCGCTCTGGGCCAGGTCCAGCAGCACGTTGGCCAGGGTGCCTTCGGTCTGCTGCAGGCGCACGCCGCCAACCAGGTCGGCGGCATTTTCCTTGTCCGCCAGCCAGCGGGCGCGCTGCGAGGAGGCGCCCTTGGTCGACAGCACGTACACCGACGAACCGGTGGCCGAACGGTTCTCGGCAGCGTCGGCGTGGATCGAGATGAAGATGTCGGCCTTGTTCGCACGCGCCTTCTGCGCACGCATCGGCAGCGGAATGAACACGTCGCTGTCGCGGGTCAGGTAAGCCTTCAGGCCCGGCGTCGCGTTGACCTGGCGGGCCAGCTCACGCGCCACGGCCAGGGTGACGTCCTTCTCTCGCTTGCCGGTCGGGCCGATCGCGCCTGGATCCTGGCCGCCATGGCCCGGATCAATGGCCACCACCAGGTGGCGCATGCCAGCCTGCATGCGGATGCGCGAGGCATCGCTGGGCATGACCGGGCGCGGCGGCACAACCGTCGTCGATACCGGCGCGGGGGCCGTAGCCGGCGGATTGGTCACTACCGCAGCGGTGCGCTGGCCGGCAAGGATCGCGGCCGGCGAGGAAGAAGGCGTGCTGCTGGCGGTGGTGCCGGCGGCGGCGACCTGGGCCGGCGCGGTGGACGGTGCCGGCGTCGGCGTAGCCGGTGCGGCAGCGGCAGCGCTGGCCTGCTGCTGCACCTGTGCGGTCAGCAGCGCCGTGGCACGCGCGGCGTCTGAACGCGACTGCGCGCTTTCGGCCGGCGTCGGCGCCGGTGCGGCAACCGGTGCCTGCTGCGGC
Organism: Stenotrophomonas maltophilia R551-3; assembly: GCF_000020665.1. Classification (NCBI taxonomy): domain Bacteria; kingdom Pseudomonadati; phylum Pseudomonadota; class Gammaproteobacteria; order Lysobacterales; family Lysobacteraceae; genus Stenotrophomonas; species Stenotrophomonas maltophilia. Next base: position 3,074,018 of record NC_011071.1, read on the forward strand.
GGCACGGTCGGCGTCGCCGCCGGACGGCTGGCGGCCACGGCGGGGCCATCACCCGGCCATTCGATCACCAGCTTGGATTCATTGCCCTCGCGCTGCATCTGCGGGCGGAACGGCGCCACCGATTCAGCGAGGTCGAAAACGACACGGAAGGTACCCGGCACCGGCTGTCCGGTACGCACCGCCGTGACCACGCCCTGCGCAGCCGGCATCTTCAGGTTGCGAATGGCGCTGGAGTCCGGGAAATCGACCACCAGCCGGTTCGGTCCCGCCAGCGACAAGGTCTTGTAGCCGCCGCTGCCAACCAGCGAGATTTCGGCGCGGGTGCCGGTGGCGCCCGTGTTCAGCAGGACCTGGCGGACTTCGCCGGCCCACGCACTGACGCTCGCCAGACTCAGTCCGACGGCGGCACAGATGGCAATGAGACGGTTCCCCGGGCGCATGGCTCAGGATTCAATCACCGCGCTGAACGGAATGCAACACCTTTTTCCTTAATAATCCGTAACCTGCCGGTGTTTGTTCTCGTCAGCCGACAGAAATGGCCTGCAAGTCGCCCCCTTGGGGGAGCCGTTTCAGCCATTCATGTCCGACGTCGCTGGCTCCAGTGAGACGGACGCGACGCCCCTGCCCCTCGATCTCCAGCGCCACAACCAGGTCAGTCGGCGGCAGCGCGCCAGCGCCACGCTCGGGCCATTCCACCAGCCACAGCACTGCACTGCCCTCGTCCAGCCCGAGAAAATCGAGCTCGCCGGCCTGGCCGATCCGGTACAGGTCCAGATGCCAGGCCTCGCCACCGCTGGCCAGCGGATAGCGCTCGACCAGGGTGTAGGTCGGGCTGCGGATCGCCCCCTGCACGCCCAGTGCGCGCAGCAGTGCGCGGGCGGTGGTGGATTTGCCGGCGCCCAGGTCGCCGCGCAGTTCGACCAGCGCCTGCGGCGGTCGGGTGGCGGCCAGCCACTGCCCGAGCAGTTCGGTGGCATCGCTGTCGGCAAGGAAGAAATCGATCATCGAGAGAGTTCCGGGTTGGCCAGTCGCCGCAGCGGCGACAGCAGATCAGTAGGAAGCAGGCCGCGCGCACCGTCGGCGGCAGCGATATCGCCGGCGAGCGCATGCAGCAGCGCGCCAGTGGCGGCGGCGTCGAAGGCGCTCAGGCCCTGCGCGCGCAGGCTGGCGATGATGCCGGTCAGCAGGTCCCCCATGCCACCCACAGCCATGCCGGGATTGCCGGCGGCAATCAGTCGTGGCCCGTGTCCAGGGGCGGCCACGATGCTGCCGGCCCCTTTCAGCACCACCACCGCGTGGAAACGTTCGGCCAGTGCCTGTGCGCTGGTGAAGCGGTCGGCCTGGATGTCAGACGTGCTGCAGCCGAGCAGACGCGCAGCCTCGCCCGGGTGCGGCGTGAGAATGGCTTCGGGCAATGCGCGCGGGTCCTGCGCCAGCAGGTTCAGGGCATCGGCATCGATCACCAGCGGCTTGCCGCATGCCAGCACCCGCGCAAACAATGCACGTGCCCACTCGTCCTGGCCCAGCCCGGGCCCGATCGCCACCACCCTGGCCTTGTCCAGCAGCGCCGGCAGTGCGTCACCATCTTCCAGTGCATGGGTCATGGCCTCGGGCAGCCGAGCCAGCAACGGGCCAACGTGGTCGCGGCGGGTGCCGAGGCTGAGCAGGCCCGCGCCTGCCCGCAGCGCCGCTTCGGCGGCCATCGCGATGGCGCCGCCGCTGCCGTGGTTGCCGCCCACGCACAGCACATGGCCGGATTCACCCTTGTGGGTATTGGCACGGCGCGGCCGCAGCAGGGCCGGCAAGCGCGGCTGCGTCCAGTGCTCCGCCGCTGGCGCCACGCCCAGCCATGCCGCCGTTGGCAGTTGCAGCGGCGCCAGCTGCTTCTGTCCGCAATGATCCAGCGCGTCACCGGTATACAGGCCGCGATGCGCCACGATGAACTGCAGGGTCAGCGCGGCCCTGACCGCCTCGCCGGGTACGGCGCCGCGGTCGGCATCGACGCCACTGGGGACGTCCAGCGCCAACACCGGTGCCACCTGCGCGTTGAGCGCGACAATCATGGCCTGCGCCGCGCCCTCCGGCGCGCGGTCGAAGCCCAGCCCGAACAGGCCATCGACCCAGATGTCGGCCTCGGGCAGCGTGCCGTCGAATTCGGTAACAGTGCCCCCCGCGCGGGCGAAGTCCGATGCCGCACGCCGCGCCAGTGCGGTCGACGGCAGTTTGCCCGGCAAGCTGATCACCTTCAGCGGCCGCCCGGCCTGCAGCGCATGGCTGGCCAGCACGTAGCCATCGCCGCCGTTGTTGCCCGCGCCGACCACCACGCCGATCCGTTGCGCCTGCGGCCAGCGCTGCAGCAGGCACTGCCAGGCCGCCTGGCCGGCCTGCGCCATCAGGTCCCAGCCGCCATCGGCAGCCAGTGCCGAGGCCTGCGCATCGAGCGCACGCGCGGCAGCGGAATCGAACAGATCGGCAAGGTTGGCCATGCAGGGATTTTATACTGGTGCACATGTCCCCCGTCCCCGCCCCTGTCGATCCGGCCCAGGCCGTGCAGCGCATCCGTGAACTGGCCCGTGCGCATGGCTTCCAGCGCTGCGGCATTGCCGGCATCGAACTGGGCGAGGATGAAGCGCATCTGGCCGACTGGCTGGGCCAGGGCCTGTACGGCACGATGGACTGGATGGCGCGCCACGGCACCCTGCGCGCACGCCCGGCCGAGCTGCTGCCCGGCACCGTGCGGGTGATCTCGCTAGGCATGGATTACAGCCACAAGGACGACACCGAAGCCTGGGCAACCCTGGCCGATCCCGGCCGCGCCTACGTGGCCCGTTACGCGCTGGGCCGCGACTACCACAAGCTGATGCGCAACCGCCTGCAGAAGCTGGCCACGCAGATCAACGATGAAGTGGCACCGCTGGGCTACCGCGTATTCGTCGATTCGGCACCGGTGCTGGAACGCGCACTGGCGCGCAACGCCGGGCTCGGCTGGATCGGCAAGCACACCTGCCTGATCGACCGCCACGGCGGCTCCTGGTTCTTCATCGGCGAGATCTACATCGATATCCCGCTGCCGATCGATGCAGCGGCCACAGCACACTGCGGTACCTGCACGCGCTGCATCGATGTCTGCCCGACCCAGGCCATCACCGGCCCGCAGCGGCTGGACGCGCGGCGCTGTATCTCCTACCTGACCATCGAACACGATGGCGCCATCCCCGAAGACATGCGGCCGCTGATCGGCAACCGCATCTACGGCTGCGATGACTGCCAGCTGGTCTGCCCCTGGAACAAGTTCGCCAAGCGCACCGACGAAGCCGACTTCCGTGCACGCAACAACCTCGATACCGCGCGCCTGGACCAGCTGTTCGCCTGGGACGAAGCAGAATTCCTGCGCCGCACCGAAGGCAGCCCGATCCGCCGCAGCGGCCATGAACGCTGGCTGCGCAACATCGCCGTGGCGCTGGGCAACGCACCGGCCTCGGCCGAGGCGTTGGCCGCGTTGCATACCCGCGTCGATGATCCCTCGCCGCTGGTGCGTGAACACGTGCAGTGGGCACTGGCCCAGCACGGCGCCCGCTGACGTGCGATCCTGAGCACCCGTTCCACCCGCCGCACGCCGTACCCATGCAGCCACGCAACAACGACATCCTTACCCCCAGCCAACTCAACACCCTGGCCCGCGACCTGCTGGAAGGCAGCTTCCCGGCGATCTGGGTCGAGGCCGAACTGGGCAGCGTGGCGCGGCCTTCCTCCGGGCACCTGTATTTCACCCTGAAGGACGCACGTGCGCAGCTGCGCGCGGCGATGTTCCGGATGAAGGCGCAGTACCTGAAGTTCGTGCCGCGCGAAGGCATGCGCGTGCTGGTGCGCGGCAAGGTGACGCTGTACGACGCCCGTGGCGAGTACCAGATGGTGCTGGACCACATGGAAGAAGCCGGCGAAGGCGCACTGCGCCGCGCCTTCGAGGAGCTGAAGGCACGGCTTGAAGCCGAAGGCCTGTTCGATCAGGCGCGCAAGCGCCCGATGCCGGCGCACGTGCAGCGCCTGGCGGTGATCACCTCGCCCACTGGCGCTGCCGTGCGCGACGTGCTGAGCGTGCTCGGCCGCCGTTTCCCGCTGCTGGAAGTGGACCTGCTGCCGACCCTGGTCCAGGGCAACAGTGCCGCGGCGCAGATCACCCGCCTGCTGCAGGCCGCCGATGCCAGCGGCCGCTACGACGTGATCCTGCTGACCCGCGGTGGTGGATCGCTGGAAGACCTGTGGGCGTTCAACGATGAAGCGCTGGCCCGTGCGATCGCCGCCAGCCGCACCCCGGTGGTGTCGGCAGTGGGCCACGAAACCGACTTCAGCCTCAGCGATTTCGCCGCCGACCTACGCGCACCCACGCCGTCGGTCGCCGCCGAGCTGCTGGTGCCGGACCAGCGCGAACTGGCGCTGCGCCTGCGCCGCAATGCCGCGCGCATGGTGCAGCTGCAACGGCATACGATGCAGCAGGCCATGCAGCGCGCCGACCGCGCCCTGCTGCGTCTGAACGCCCAGAGCCCGCAGGCCCGGCTGGATCTGCTGCGCCGCCGCCAGCTGGATCTGGGGCGGCGCCTGCACGCTGCCTTCAACCAGCAGCAGGAGCGCCGTGCTGCGCGCCTGCGGCATGCGGCTGCGATCCTGCGCGGGCACCATCCGCAGCGCCAGCTCGACGCGATGCAGCGCCGCCTGGCTGCCCTGCGCGGGCGCCCGCAGATTGCGATGCAGCGCCTGCTGGAACGCGATGCACTGCGCCTGCGCGGGCTGGCGCGTTCGCTGGAAGCGGTCAGCCCGTTGGCAACCGTGGCCCGTGGCTACAGCATCCTGACCCGCAGCGATGACGGCACGCTGGTACGGCAGGTCGACCAGGTGCAGCCGGGTGACGCCCTGCAGGCTCGCGTCGGCGACGGCGTGATCGACGTGCAGGTCAAGTAAAGGGTTGTTCGGCAGGGCTGCGCCCTGCACCTGCCGAAGCGTTCAAGCAACAGCAACAGCCGAAGCAACAGCCAAAGCTGGTATCCCGTGGGATGGCGGGGCGGTGTGGCTGTGCAGGACACGCCGTAAACCCATCCATGGGGGCTCGATGGCGCCATCCATGGCGCCAACGGTCCTGCACAACCACACCGCCCCGCCTCTGACAGATTCCGGAGGCTGTTGGTAGGTGTCGACCTTGGTCGACACGGTAGATCCACGCATGCGTGGATGAATCTCCATCGGAATCGAATATTTCGATATCGGAACGATTTGAGCCGAGCATGGCTCGGCTCTACAGAAGAGCGAACAGATTGCGAGAATCTGTCGAAGGCGGGGTGGGTCCGGTTGCGGGGGCGTGAGCCGCATGGATGCGGCGACCGAGCTTACATGGACGTACTTGCAGCGGCCCCCGCAACCGGACCCACCCCGCCATCCCACGGAATGCACGCTGTTGCTGTTGCTTCGGCAGGTGCAGGGCGCAGCCCTGCCGAACAACCCCCTACTTTGCCTGCTCGCAGAACTTCTGCCGGTACTCGAGCGCCTTCGGCATCAGCGCCTGCAGGTTCTGGATGCGGGTACCCGGGTTGGGATGGGTCGAGGAGAATTCCGGTGGTGCCTGGCCACCGCTGGCCTGGCCCATGCGCTGCCACAGCGGCACCGCCTCGCGTGGATCGAAGCAGGCCGCCGCCGCCAGCATCAGCCCCACCTCATCCGCCTGGGTCTCGTGGCTGCGCGCGTAGGGCAGCAGGTAACCGTAGCCCATCGCCGACATCATCATCTGTTGCTGCTGCGCGTCCATGCCGCTGGCAGCGCCAGCCACCTGCCCGATCTGGGTCAGCTTCTGCTGGGCCATGCGCTGTGCACCGTGGCGCAGCAGCGCATGGGCGATTTCATGGCCCATCACCACTGCCATCGCATCGCGGGTGCGTGCCACCGGCACCAGGCCGGTGTAGACCGCCATCTTGCCGCCAGGCAGGCAGAACGCATTGGCCTGCTCGGACGGGATCACGTTCACTTCCCACTGGAAATCACGCGCGAAATGCGCCGGCTGCACGCCGTGCTCCTGCGCCAGCGCGGTCTCCACCACGTCCACCTTGGCGATCAGGCGCAGGGCGATGTCGCGCACGTCGCGTGCGATCGGCGCATTCGGGTCCATCGGCCGTTCCTGCGACAGGATCTGCTGGTAGGCCTGCAGCCCCAGTGCGGTCTCCTGGCGCGCATCCAGGCTGCTGTCGATCATCACCTTCTCGCCGGTGTAGGGGTCGACCGTGCGGTTGGAGAACCAGTAGAACGCGGCGTAGCCGGCGGCCAGCAGCAGCACCCACCACCGGATGTTGCCGAACAGGCCGCGCCGCTGCGGGCCCTGCTGCGAGCGGGAGAAGGGATCGTTGCTCATCGGGAGATCTTCCAGCAGCCCCGCCGGCTGGCGGGTACGGCGCAATCTTAGTGCGCCGATGCCCGTAGCGGGTGAAGCCGGACGCCGATCAGATGCCGCGCACCAGGCGGAAGCCGATGCGCGCGTTGGTGGTGTCCGAATCCTGTGATTGCCGCCAGGCCGCGCGGGTCTGCTCGGGCGCGTTGGCCCAGTTGCCACCACGGATCACCCGTGCCCGGCAGCCCGGGTTGAACCAGGCCGCGCCATCGGAGGGCGCACGCCGGTAGCTGGCGTGCCAGCAATCGGCCACCCACTCGCTGAGGTTGCCGCCCATGTCGTGCAGGCCGTACGCATTGGCCCGGAAGCTGGCCACCGGTGCCGGCCCCCACCAGCCGTCGCCATAACCGACGAAGGCGTTGTGCCAGTGCCGCCCGGAGGGCGACACATCCTTGCTGCCGGTGAAGTTGCCACTGCCCGGCGGCGGTATGCCGGCATCGCCCCACGGATAGCGGCCACTGCTGCCGCCACGCAGCGCGTACTCGAACTCAGCCTCACTGGGCAACCGATAGCTGCGACCGGTCTGCTCGGACAACCAGACCGCATAGTTCTCGGCGTCGCGCACGCTGACATGCATCACCGGGGCATTGCCCAGCGCGCGGGCGCCGTCGTAATCCGAACGCCAATCCACGCCGCTGCGGCGGATGAAGTTGCCGCTGCGTTCGTCATAGACCACCGAATGACCGCGACGGCTCGCACGTGGCCGCGCATTGGTCGCCTTCACGTAGCGCTCGAAATCGCCAACCGTGACCTCGGTGATCGCCATCGCGAAGCCACGATCGAAACGCACGTAATGCGAGGGCCGTTCGGAATCAGTGGAGCCCGGCTCCGCATCACCAGCGCCCATCTGGAAGCCACCATGCGGGACCACCACCATCTGCGGACCACGGCCGCCGTCACGCATCGCATCGCTGAACACCTGGCCCGGGCGGAAGCTACCGTAGTGCGTGGCCAGGTCGATGCGCTCTCGCAGCTGGGCGACCACCGGGTCACCCGGCAGGGCGATGCGCAGGGCTTCGCCCAGCTTCTCGCGCGCCGGCTTCAAGCCCTGCGGCGTGGCCAGATCCCGCAGGCCGTCGTCGCGCAGCTGCAGCAATACGGTCGCCCGGATCTGCTCGATGCGCTCGAATGCATCGGCAATGGTCGGCGACGAGTCGCGGACCTTGCTGGCCTCGGCCAACCAGCTGCCGGCACTGGCGAAATCACGCGCACGCGCGGCCTCCTCGGCACGCCGGATCAGCCCGCTCTCGGCCGCTGCCAGGCCCTGGCGCGCCCGGCTGTTGTGTTCATCCAGCGCCAGCGCCTCGCGGAAATTGCCGATCGCACCGTCGCCGTCCTCGCCAATCCGGTCGGCGCGCAGGTCCTCTTCGCCGGCACGGTTGTAGGCCACCACCCGCTGCGCGTTCTCCACCCGGCCCTGCAGCGCCCGCACGGTCTCGTCCTTGGGCGCCAGGGTCAGCAGCACCAGTGCCTGTCGGCTGGCCTCTGCCAGTGCTTCGCGCTGCTTCAGCGGCCGTACCAGCAGCGCATCGGCCTGCTGCTGCAGGCGCTGGCGCGCGCGCTGCAGGCCCAGCCGCGCCTGGCGGTCATCCGGGTCTTCTTCCTGGACCGCCAGCCACAGCGGGATGGCCGCGTCTGCATCCTCGTACAGGCGGCCATCGGCGTACGCCTGCGTGGCGGCGCGGCGCAACTGGGCCAGGCTGCGGCCCTGGCGGTCCACCCGCGGCGGCGTCCACTGCTGTACATCCTCGGCGGCATCCTCACCGGCGATGGTCACGCTGCCCAAGGCCGGCTGCGGGCTGTCATCGGCGCCCTTGTCCGCGCCCGGACGCACGTCATCGGCTGCCGCCCGGTCCGCCGTCGCGGGGGGCGACGGCGTGCAACCGGCCAGGGCCACGGCCAGGGCGGTGCACAGCACGGACGACAGCGGAAAACGCAAGCGGGATCTCCTTCGGCACGGACGCGGACCGACGTTAGGCTATTCTCCCCTGCCTGAGCAAACCCGAGTAGTAGGCCCTGACCCGTGGCAACCTGGATCACCACCCCCACCGAGCTGGATGCGTACTTCCAGCAGCGCCCCTCCCGCATCGGCCTTGACACCGAATTCATTCGTGAGCGCACCTTCTGGCCGCAGCTGGCACTGGTGCAGATGGCGGTCGGCCAGGACATCCTGCTGATCGACCCGCTGATTCCCGGCATGGCCGAGGCGCTGGCGCCGTGGCTGGCCGATGAATCGATCATCAAGGTGATGCACAGCGCCAGCGAAGACCTGGTCGCCTTCAAGTGGGCCTGCGGCGTGCTGCCACGACCGCTGTTCGACACCCAGATCGGCGCGTCACTGGCCGGCATCGGCGGCGGCATGGGCTACCAGAAGCTGGTGGCTGAGATCACCGGCGTGGCATTGGCCAAGGGCGAGACCCGCTCTGACTGGATGCGCCGGCCGCTGTCGGAGTCGCAGCTGCAGTACGCCGCCGACGACGTCGAGCATCTGTTCGCGATGCATGACGCCATCGATGCCAAGCTGCAGGCGCTCGGCCGCCAGCAGTGGCTGCATGACGACGGCGAGCGCCTGCTGGCCAGCGTCGCCAATGACGAGGACCGCTGGCCGCACCTGTCGATGCGCTCGGCGCAGTTCCTTGATGCCGCCGCGCAGCGCCGCCTGCTGCGCCTGCTGCGCTGGCGCGATATGCAGGCACGCAGCAGCGACCGCCCGCGCAGCTGGATCCTGGACAACGAACTGGCGGCGACCCTGGCGCGTACGCCACCGGCCGACGCCGACGCCCTGGCCAAGCTGTTCGAGCAGTTCCCCAAGGCACCGCGCAAGCTCGCCGCTGCCGTGTGGCAGGCGCTGGACACTCCGCTGGCCGACGAAGCCGAAGCGCCGCTGGCGCTGCCGGCCAACGACAGCAACAAGCAGGCGCTGAAAAAGCTGCAGGATGCGGTGGCCGAACGCAGCCGCGAGCTGGGCCTGCCCGATGGCATCCTCGCCTCGCGCAAGCACCTCGAAAGCTATCTGGAGCGTCGCCAATGGCCGGCCGCACTGGCCGGCTGGCGCCAGCAGGAACTGGAATCGCGGCTGCAGGCACTGCTGCCCGCATAAGAAAACCGACCGCATCGGCCGCCCGGCAGGGCGGCCCTGCCGATGATCGACAAGGACGTTGCTGCATGCCTGCGTGGCTCCAATCCGGCACATCACGGTGGATGACAGCCTCGGTGCTGATGCTGGCGTCCAGCAGCATTGCAGCGCCCTCCTGCCCACCCGCATCCGGAGTTGCCGTGGCACAGACGCCCGAGTCCCTCAGCGAAGCCCTTGCGCGGGGCGATCTGCAAGCCGCCATCGAGGTGCTGCGCGATCCACAACGTTATCGCGTGTTGTTCAAGGATCCGCACGGCGCAGAGCGCTACATCGCGCTGGCACAACAGGTCGCCGACGATGTCCAGCAGAACCCCTGCATCGATCACGGCAGCCTGCTCAATGCCTACACCGTACTGGCCAGCGGGCTGGATCTTTCCCGCTCGGTCCACTACCTGGCACTGTCAGCCGCACTGATCGAACAGGATGCCGATGCCAGCGAGCAGGACACGCTCGAACCTGCGCTGCATCCGCATGCCCTGATGCATGGCTACTTCGAAGCCGGCGGTGGACTGGCACTGGAAGGCGCTGTACCCGGCATCGATCGCGCCGAAATCACCGCGTGGCACTACGGCCACACCACACCGGCCTACCAGCCGGACCTGCTGCTCGCGTTCCCGCTGCGCATGGATGCCCGCCAACGCCAGCGCCTGTTCGAGGTGACCAGCTTCACCCTGCTGCCGGCATCGCAATGGCATGACGCCGTCGCACTGCGCGCCATCATCCGCAGCGATGCCTACCTTGACTGGCTGGAGTCAGCGCCCCTGCATCTTGCCTCACGCTTGTCGATGGCATTGGAAGAAATGGCCACGCCGCCCTGGCCGGAGCATCTGCGTGCTGCCGGCTATCGGGTCCATGGCGAGACACCCGGGGATGATGGGGCCGATTCCGATTGAGCAACGAAAAGGGCGGCCCGGATCACCGGGCCGCCCTTTGCATTCCGTCGATGCGATGGTGGGACAGTGCCCGCCACCGCGACAGCGCGTTACCAGTTCATGTTCAGCGAGACACCCACGGTACGTGGTTCGTTGTAGACGGCGGCCATGTAGTTCTCGATCACGCCCTTGAGGTTCTTCTCGTTGGTGATGTTGCGCGCGAACAGCGCCACTTCGTAGGCACCGTAGTTGCCCGAATAGCCGATCTTCAGGCCACCCTCGAAATCGCCCTTGGAGTTGAACTCCTTGCTGTCGTACAGCACGAAGCTGGTGTAGCCCTGCTTGTTCCAGTCGGTGGACACGAACATCGTGGCCGCGTCGCTGACCGGGAAGTCGTAACGCGCTGCCAGGTTGATGTTGTACTTCGGCGCGTTCGGCAGCGGGTTGCCATCGATCTGCGCGAAGGTGTTGGCACCGACCTTGATGGTCGGATCGTTCACCGTGCACACCACCTGGCCGTTCAGGCCGCAGACCTGCGCGTAGACGCGCTTGTCCTTGATCTCGCTGTGCAGCAGGCTCAGGCCGGCGCTCAGGGTCAGGTTCTGGATCGGGCGCAGCTCCATGTCCGCTTCGAAACCGTAGGCCTTGGCCTTGTCGGCGTTGAACAGCACGCCGTTGCCGTCCGAATCGTTGCCGTTGAGCTGGATGTCGTTGACGGTGTAGGTGAACGCGGTGGCGTTCAGGCGCAGGCGGTTGTCCCACAGGCTGCTCTTCACGCCTGCTTCCCAGGACAGGATCGTCTCCGAATCGGCGGTAGTGAAGTCGGCATTGAACACCGCCGAACGGCCCTGGATGGTCGGGCCGCGGAAGCCGCGGGCGACCTTGGCATAGACGCTCACGTCCGGGGTGATCTGATACATCGCGCTCAGATCCCAGCTCGGGGTGGTGTCGGACATCTTGACGTCGGTGCGGCCCTTGTAAGTGACCACGCCAGCGGCAGTGTCAGCCGTCTTCAACAGGCGGGTGTGCTTCTCGTCCTTGGTCTGGCGCAGGCCGGCAGTAACGGTGAACTTGTCGGTGAAGGCGTAGCTGAGCTGGCCGAAACCGGCCCAGGAGGTGTTCTTGTTGCGCAGGCGCACCCAGTTGTTCGGGTTGCGCGCCGCACCCTTCAGGAACCAGGCGCGCTGGTAGAAGTCGGTGGTGTCGCTGCCGTTGAAGTAGAACGCACCGGCCTGCCACTGCAGGGCGCTGTCGTCGTGGCTGGCCAAGCGGAACTCCTGGGTCCACTGGTCCAGGTCACGGATCTGGCCCATCGACTGGCCGTAGCCGTTCGGCACGCCATTGACCGGGAAGTTGACCGCAGCGCCGCCATCTGTGTCACCACGGCTGTAGCCGGAGGTGGTTTCGTAGGCGGTGATCGAGGTGAAATCGACCGCGCCGAAGTCATAGCGCGCCTTCACCAAACCGCCGTAGGTCTTGTACGCCTGCGGGTTGTTGTCGGCCTCGTCGTAGGCGACCTGGTCACGCGGTACGTCGGTCTGGTTCGAGCCCTTGGTCAGCGCGTTGCGCAGGAACAGGGTCGAGGTGCCTTCGTAATCGCGGGCGTGGGCCGAGGCGAGGATCGAGAACTGGTCGCCCGGGGTCAGCAGCAGCTGTGCACGCACGTTGCGGTCGTCGAAGCCGCCCATGGCATTCTTCTTCGGGCTGACCGTGCCGTCGGCACTGGGGCCGGTGTAGGTGTTGTCGACGTAGTCGTCGCGGTGCTGGTACAGCGCCGACACGCGGAACGAAGCGATGTCGTTGATCGGGCCGCCGAAGCCACCGTCGATCGACACGCTGTTGTAGGAGGCATAGCTGGCGCTGACGCGGCCGCTGTAGTCCTGGGTCGGCTTGAGGGTGTCGAACTTGACGATGCCGGCGGTGGTGTTGCGGCCGAACAGCGAGCCCTGCGGACCGCGCAGCACTTCCACCTGGTCCACGTCATAGACCGGGTTGGACTTCAGCACCACGTGCTCCAGCACCACGTCGTCCTGGATGATCGACACCGGCTGCGAAGCACCCAGGTAGAAGTCGATGTTGCCCAGGCCACGGATGTAGAAGCGCGGGAAGATGCGACCGGTGGTGGTTTCCGCATACAGGCTCGGCACGCGGCCGGACAGCGCCAGCAGGGTGTCGTCGCCGCCGGCGGTGAAGTCGCGCATGCGCTCGCCCTGCACCACGCCCACCGACACCGGCACTTCCTGCAGGTTCTGCTCACGGTGCTCGGCGGTCACGGTGATGGTGTCCAGCCCGGTCGGGGTCGGCGCACTGTCCTGCGCGGCAGCACCGAAGCTGGCAGCCAGCGCCAGGCCCGCACAGGCCAGGGCCAGCGGATGGCGACGGAAGGAAACGAGGGAGGACGACATGCCCGACGAACGGCGGGAATCGGAATGGGAAGGCATCGAAAGCTCTGAGGAGGCGTCCGTGCGGCCTGCGCTGGCCGGGCGGCAAATAGGAGGAAAACTGCGCAAGCGGCCATTATCCTCCAAATTGTTACAATTTCGTTGCGCCGACCCACAACCCGGCCATCAAGCCGCTTTCGGCACAGTCCGGCCTCAGCTGTCCTTCGAGAGCGGCGCCAACGCGACGTCGACCATCGCCAGCAGGCGTTCGCGGCTGATGCCGTCACGTGCCTGCACCGAGATGCCGTGCAGCACAGTGGCGAAGTGATCGCCCAGCGCCTGCACTGCCGCATCGTCGCCAAGCTCACCTGCCACCTGCGCCTGCTGCAGCCGGGCGATGATCGCTGCCGTGCGCTGGCGGCGGTGGCTGGCCAGCCAGTCGCGCACGCCCTCGCCATCCGGTGACACGCTGCTGGCCGAGGACACCACCAGGCAGCCATGCGGACGACCACGACGGGTGTAGGTCAACACGGCATCCCGCAGCATGCTGCCGATCGCATCGCGCAGTGACGCCTGCTCCAGCGCGCGCGGCGCAAAGCCGCCCTCGCCTTCTTCGTACAGCGCCACTGCTTCGCGGAACAACTGCTCCTTGCTGCCGAACGCGGCGTAGATGCGCGCCGAGGCAATGCCAAGCGCTTCGACCAGGGCCGACATCGAGGTGCCCTCATAGCCGTGCTGCCAGAACAGCAGCATCGCCTTGCGCAATGCCTGGTCCCTGTCGAATTCGCGCGGTCGCCCTGCCATCTGCCTGCCTGCCGTTCTGAGGCGCGCAGTGTAACGCGGGTGTTGACCATCCCGATGCAGGCACCTATTCTTTGTCGACCGACAAACAATTGGAGCAACACATGCAAACCCTCAAAGGCCCCAGCCTGCATCTGGCGCAGTTCGCTGGCGACCAGGCGCCGTTCGACAGCCTGTCCGGCATCACCGCCTGGGCGGCCGGTCATGGTTTCAAGGCCCTGCAGATTCCGGCATGGGACGCGCGCCTGTTCGACCTGGCCACCGCCGCTGACAGCCAGGACTACTGCGATGACCTGCGTGGCACCCTGGCCGAGCATGGCCTGCAGGTCAGCGAGCTGACCACCCACATCCTGGGCCAGCTGGTGGCGGTGCATCCGGCATACGATGAGCTGTGCGATGGTTTCGCACCGGAAGCACTGCGCGGCAACCCGCAGGCACGCAGCGAATGGGCACAGCAGCAGCTGCATCTGGCCGCCCGCGCCTCGCGCCGGCTCGGCCTGCAGGACATGGGCACCTTCTCCGGCTCGTTCGCCTGGCCCTACCTGTTCCCCTTCCCGCAGCGTCCGCCGGGCCTGATCGATGCCGCGTTCGATGAGCTGGCACGCCGCTGGCGGCCGATCCTCGATACCTGCGAGGACAACGGCATCAACCTCTGCTACGAGATTCATCCCAGCGAAGACCTGCACGATGGCACCAGCTTCGAGCGCTTCTTCGAGCGTGTCGGCCAGCATGAACGCTGCCGCATCCTGTTCGATCCCAGCCACTTCGTGCTGCAGCAGCTGGACTACCTGCAGTATCTGGACATCTACCATCCGCTGATTCGCATGTTCCATGTCAAGGACGCGGAGTTCCGCCCCAGCGGCCGCCAGGGCATCTACGGCGGTTACGCCGACTGGACCGAGCGGGCGGGCCGTTTCCGCTCGCTGGGCGATGGCCAGGTCGACTTCAAGTCGATCTTCTCCAAGCTGGCCCAGTACGACTACCAGGGTTGGGCAACGCTGGAATGGGAGTGCTGCCTGAAGGACCAGGAAGCCGGTGCACGCGAAGGTGCCGCTTTCATCCGCGACCACATTATTCCGGTCACCGACAAGATCTTCGACGATTTCGCCGGCGCGCCGATCAGCACCGCACAGATGCAGCAGATGCTCGGCATCGCCTGAGCCCCAACGGAGCAACCCCCATGAACACCCTTTCTTCCGCTGGCGCTGCCGGCGACGCTTCGCTGCGCCACCACTACCTGCGCATCGATGGCCAGCGCGTGCATTGCGTGTCGGCAGGCAGCGGCCAGCCCGTGCTGCTGATCCCTGGCTGGCCGCAGACCTGGTATGCCTGGCGCCATGTGCTGCATGCGCTGGCAGCCGCCGGTTTCGAGGCCATCGCGGTCGATCCGCCAGGCATTGGAGAATCCGATCGCCCCGTACATGGCTACGACACAGGCAGTGCCGCCGCAGTGCTGCACCAGACCATGCAGGCGCTGGGTCACGAACGCTACCAGGTGGTCGGCCACGACATCGGCATGTGGATCGCCTATGCGCTGGCCAGCGACCAACCGCAGGCCGTGCAGCAGCTGGCCGTCACCGAAGCGGTCATCCCCGGGCTGGCGCCGGAGCCGGGCATCTTCGCTGCGCCGGCCGACAACATCTTCCTCTGGCACTTCATGTTCAACCAGGTGGCCGACCTGCCGGAAGCATTGATCACCGGACGCGAGCGCGCCTATCTGGAATTCATGTTCGACCGCTGGTCGTACCGCCGTGATGCCGTCGCCGCCGATACCTACATTGCCGCCTACAGTCGGCCCGGTGCACTGCGCGCCGGCTTCGCCTGGTACCGAGCGATTCCGGAAACGATCCGCCAGAACAAGCTGCGTGCGCAACGCCGGCTCGCAATGCCGGTGCTGGCGATCGGCGCCGAGCATGCCACCGCCGACGCACCGATGCTGACCCTGCGACCACACGCCGATGACCTGCGCGGCAGCATCGTGCCGGGCTGCGGCCACTTCATCATGGAGGAAGCACCGCAGGCGTTCCTGGAACAGCTGCTGCCATTCCTGCGGGAGGCGCGTCATGCCGCTTGAACCCGCACTGCAGCAGTTCGTCGATGCAGTCGCGGCCCATCCGCTGCCGGAGGACCTGCGCGAACTGCGTGCGATCAGCGAGACCGCGCTGCCGCAACTGCAGGGTGCACCGCAACCGGTCGCACACGTGATCGAGCACAGCGTGGTCGCACGTGACGGACAGGTGCTGGAAGTGCGCCTGTATACCCCGGACGGGCTACCCGACGGACCGGCGCCGGCCCTGTTGTTCGCGCATGGCGGCGGCTGGTTCCAGTGTTCGCTGGCGGTCTATGACGGTCCTTGCCGTGCGCTGGCCAATGCCAGCGGCTGCGTCGTGGTGGCGGTCGGCTACCGGCTGGCCCCGGAGCATCCGTTCCCGGTGCCGCTGCATGATGTCGCAGACGCCTGGCAGTGGCTGCAGATCAACGCCGCAGGCCTGGGCCTGGACCCGCAACGACTGGCGATCGGGGGCGACAGTGCCGGTGGCAATCTCGCTGCCGCCTGCTGCCTGATGCTGCGTGATCTCGGCCTGCCGCAGCCGCGCCACCAGCTGCTGCTGTACCCCGCGCTGGATGCCGGCATGGGCAGCGACTCCTACCGTGAGTACGCCAGCGGCTACTACCTCAGCGCCGAATTGATGCAGCGCTGCTGGCAGGCCTATCTGGGTGACACGTATCCGCTGCCCACACTCGCCTCGCCGGCCCACGCAACGGACCTGTCTGGCCTGGCACCGGCTTCCGTGCTCAGCTGCGAGCACGACCCGCTGCGTGATGAGGCCGAGCACTACGCGGCGCGCCTGCAGTCTGCGAACGTGGCGTGCACGCTGGAGCGGCTGCCTGGGATGATCCATGCCTGCATCCATCTGCATGGAATAGCGGCCTCCACGGACGTGGCGGTACAGCGCGCGGGGCCCCGGCTGCGTCAGGCACTGGCCTGAACAGGTGGGCCAGTGGCGGGGCCTAACACCGCCACCCTGCCCTCCGCTTGGCAAGCCCCACAGGCAGCGCTACACTGAAAGCCTGCCGTGGGGCCATAGCTCAGCTGGGAGAGCGCGTCGTTCGCAATGACGAGGTCAGGAGTTCGATCCTCCTTGGCTCCACCACTATTCGGAAGAACCCGCAGATCCTGGTGATCTGCGGGTTTTTTCTTTCCTGCATCCCGGTTCAGGCCGGCTCCTCGCCGCCGTCCTTGCGCTGCGGGCTGCGCGAGTGCGCATCGCGCAGCTGTTGATCGCGCTGCCCCGGCCGCTGCTTGGTCACGTCGTCCTGCTTCCTGTCCTGGCGGCTTTCCTGCACGCCCTGCTTCGGGTCGCCGTGATCTTTATCGTGCTCGCTCATCGAAAACTCCCTCGTCGGCAGAGGCCGACGCTGCCTCCACGCTAGAGCGCATCGGGTAAGTCGAAGGTCAGCCCGGTGCGAACGCTGTGTGCAGCCCGCGGCTTGCAGCCATCGGCAAGGTGCATCCAGAATCCGACGCACTATGCATATCGGGTGCACCATGCCCTCTTCTGCCCAGCACGCAGCACACGCCGTGCCGATGATCTTCGATGCGACCGACGGCAGCCTCCGGCTCGGCAATATGTCGGCCTTGATCTGCCCCACCCTCTCACTGGATGAAGCGCGCATCGCCTTTGCCGCCTTGGCAAGTGGGGAGCGTGATGTCGGCACCGGCTATCGCTGGTTGAGCCTGCACCGGCTCAGCCTGGGCGGTGCGCCCGCTGGCATCAGCCTGTGCTTCCACGGGCAACAGCTCGACATGGTGACGATGGGCGTCAGTCTGCCTGGTGCGACGTTGGAAGACGGCTGGCCGACCCAGGTGGCGATCGACGCCGAGGTCGCCTTCATGCGCCGCACGCTGGGCGCGGCGTTGGGTCGCAAGCTGAGCGGCGGCCACGCCCGGTTCGACTGGGGCGAAGCCTGGGCCCGTTTCGATCCGAAAGGCTTCATGGCCAGCAGCGGCATTCGCTACTCACCACGCACGTAACCGCGCTCAGGTACGGGTGATCGACACGCCACCCTCCACGCGCATCGCGGTACCGGTGACGAAACTGCTTTCATCGCTGGCCAGGAAAAGCGCCGCGTTGGCGATCTCCTCCGGCTCGGCCATGCGCTTGAGTGCGTGCAGCGAGCGCACGAAATCACGCGCATCGCCCGTAGGCGCCGCCTGCCGCCCCATCTCGGTATCGGTGCCACCGGGCAGCAGCACGTTGCTACGCACGCCACGCGCCCCGTATTCGGCGGCGATCACCTGGCTCAGGCCGATCAGCCCGGCCTTGCTCGACGCATAGGCCGCCATGCCCGGGAAGCCCACGGTGTGGCCGACGAAGGTGCCAACGAACACCAGCGAGCCGCCGCCGCGCGCCAGCAGTGCCGGCAACTGCGCGCGTGCCGCATGGAAGGCGGCATCCAGATTGGTCGCCATCACTTCGCGCCAGGCGTTCACCGGGAACTCCGCGGCCGGCACACCGGGCCCGAGCATGCCGGCATTGTTGAGTGCGATGTCCAGACCGCCGAATGACTGCTGGGCCAGATCGACCAGCGCCTGCGCCGTGCCCGGATCAGCCACATCCGCCGCATGCACCACCACCTCGCCACCAGCGGCGCGGATCTGTTCGGCCAGTCCCTGCAGCGGCTCCGGCCGCCGTGCGTTGAGCACCAGCTTTGCTCCTTCGGCAGCGAAGCGCAGCGCGCTGGCGCGACCGATGCCGGCACTGGCACCGGTGATGAGAGCGATCTTGTTGTTCAGGCGCATGGTCGTGGTACCGGTTGTGAAGTGGCCGCCACGATGCCGTGCCTTCGGCCCGCCAACACTCCGTTTCCGGGCCTCACAGATGAGTGCAGGAAACGGAGTTTCCGCAGCACCGGCACGTGCCAGAATCCGGCCATGGACAGTACCGCCGCCGCCACCCTCGATGCCCGCGTCGAACGGGTCTGCCGCCACCTGCAGACCAGCCTCGACGAACCCTCGCTGCAGGAACTGGCGGACATCGCCGGCTGCAGCCCGACCCGTCTGCATCGCCTGTTCAAGCAGGCCACCGGATTGACCCCCAAGCAGTACGCCGCCGCGCTGCGCGCCGACCGCCTGCGCACCGGGCTGGAACAACAGGAACGCATCACCGACGCCTTCCACGATGCTGGCTTCGGTTCCAGTGGACGCTTCTACGAGAACGCACCGAAGTTGCTGGGCATGACGCCCAAGCAATGGCGCGCAGGGGGGCGCGGCGAAGTCATCCACTTCGCGCTTGCCGAAAGTTCACTGGGCAGCGTGCTGGTGGCCAGCAGCGGGACCGGCGTGGTCGCGATCCTGCTCGGCGACGATCCGGAGACGCTGCTGCAGTCATTGCAGCAACGCTTCCGCCAGGCCGAACTGGTCGGCGCCGACCAGGACTACGAGCAACTGGTGGCACAGGTCGTAGGCCTGGTCGAGGATCCTTCGCGAGGCGCCACGCTGCCGCTGGATATCCGCGGCACCGCCTTCCAGCAACGGGTGTGGCAGGCGCTGCAGCAGATTCCGCGCGGGCAGACCGCGTCGTATGCGGATGTTGCCGCGCGCATCGGCGCGCCGCGCTCGAGCCGTGCGGTGGCACGCGCATGCGCAAGCAACCCGCTGGCGGTGGCAGTCCCCTGCCACCGCGTGGTGCGCCGCGATGGCGACCTGTCCGGCTACGCCTGGGGCGTGGCCCGCAAGCGTGAACTGCTGCGCCGGGAAAAGGCAGCCAACGGCTGATGCAACCCGGTAGCTGCCGACCTTGGTCGGCACACCACGCGGTAGCGCCGGGCCATTCCCGGCGAATCCCGGCGAACGCTCAATCCAGCTTCACCACCAGCTTTCCGAAGTTGCGCCCCTGCAACAGCCCGAAGAACGCCTCCGGTGCATTCTCCAGCCCTTCCACCACATCCTCGCGGTACTGAATGCGGCCGTCGCGCAGCCACTGCGGCATCTCGCGTTCGAAGTCCGGCCACAGGTGGTTGAAGTCGTGCACGATGAAACCACGCACGGTCAGGCGCTGGCGCAGGATCTGGCTGAACAGTGCGGGCAACCGGTCCGGGCCGGGCTGCTCGACGCCCCGCTCGTTGTAGGTGGCGATGGTGCCGCACACCGGAATGCGGGCGAAGTCGTTGAGCAGCGGCAGCACTGCATCCAGCACGTGTCCGCCCACGTTCTCGAAATACACGTCGATACCCCTGGGCACTGCCGCGCGCAGCGTCGCGGCGAAATCAGCGGCGCGATGATCCAGCGCCACGTCCACGCCCAATGTCTGCAGATAGGCACGCTTGGCTTCGCCACCGGCGATGGCGACCACGCGCGCGCCCTGCAGCTTCGCCAGCTGCGCCACAGTCGCGCCGACCGGCCCGGTCGCGGCGGCCACCACCAGCGTCTCGCCCGGCTTCAGGCGGGCGATTTCATGCAGGCTGGAATAGGCGGTGAAACCGGGCATGCCATACACGCCCAGCGCCGTACTCAACGGCAGGCCGGCCGGATCCAGCCGACGCCCCAGCGCCTTGGCCGGCAGCACCGCGTGGGTCTGCCAGCCACCGGGCGCCAGCACCAGATCACCTGCGGCTACGCCCTCGGCGTTGGACTGCAGCACCTCGGCCACGGTCTGCCCTTCCATCACCGCGCCCACCGCCACCGGCGCGGCATACGAGGGGCCCTCGTCCATGCGTCCACGCATGTACGGGTCCAGCGACAGATAACGGTTGCGCAGCAGCACTTCGCCATCGGCCAATGACGGCAACGCAACCTGTTCCAGGCGGAAGTTGGCTGCGCTTGGCGCCCCCTGCGGACGCGACGCAAGCACGATGCGGGAGGTGGTCGAGGGATCGGACATGGCCAGGTCTCTGCTGTTGCCAGCATCAGGAAAGGAGTGCCGACACTACGCCGCAGCCATACCCGATGGCGGCCACGAAAACAGCGTTCCATCGCCCGGACCGGCGCGGGTCCGGCGCAGCCCCTGCCCTTGCAGCTTTGGCGATGGCGGCGATCTGCTGATTTCCACCACAGGCGATTATCGACTGGTCACGCCCCGCCCCAGAACGGAGGATCAAGCACTTGCGAGCGTGCAGACGGCAATGTGAAGAAATCTTGGCAAAACGCTTGCCGAAGGCAGCCGACCTCCGTAATATACGCGTCCTTGGCAGCGACCTCGCTGCAACGAAACATGTGGCCGAGTAGCTCAGTTGGTAGAGCAGGGGATTGAAAATCCCCGTGTCGGCGGTTCGATTCCGTCTTCGGCCACCACTTTCGAAGGCCTGCAGAAATGCGGGTCTTTTTTTTCCGGAAGCCGGGTTTGATCACGGTTGCCACACAATTTGGCCGAGTAGCTCAGTTGGTAGAGCAGGGGATTGAAAATCCCCGTGTCGGCGGTTCGATTCCGTCTTCGGCCACCATCTTCAGAGACCTGCAGAAATGCAGGTCTTTTTTTTGCGCGACCGTCCCTGCCGTCTCTGTAGTACCGTCCTTGGTTCACTGCATGGAGCACTGATGACATGGATGACACCCCCTCCCTGTCCCAACTACAGCAATCGCTGCGACGCCTGCAATGGCTGGTTGCCGGGCTGTCCGTATTGTTGCTTGGCTTGGCCGCAGTCACAGCCTGGCTGCTTTCGCAGCGCGATGCCGCATTACACGTCGATCATTTGAGCACGCGGCAGCTGCAGGTACTCGACGAGCACGGCGTGGTACGGGTGGAGATTGGCCAGGGCAGCGTAGAAGAAGGGCGACGAAGCCGCGCTGCCGGCATCCTGATTTTCGACGCTTCCGGCGCCGAGCGAGGCGGCCTGAGCACGTTCGAGGACAACAGCGTCGCTCTTGCTCTGGACGCCCCGAAGGGACAGGGCGAGGACCGGTGGCGGGACCGGGCCGGACTCCGTGTGGACGCCGACGGCTCCGCGCAACTGCTGCTGACAGACAATCTGACCCGCGGCGCAGTACGCCTGCATTCCAAGGGAACCGGCGGCGGAGGGCTGGACACCTTCAAATGGGATATGAGCAGCGGCACGTTGCATACGCGGACAATTACCTTTGACGGCGACGAGCGCAGTCAACGCCCGTTCGAGCAGTAGCCGCAACTGACGACGGCAATGGTGCCGGCGCATGGAACCTTTACACGCGCCCGTGGCCGCTCGCCTAAGCTCCAGACTCCCGCCTGGAGCCGCCCATGCATCTTCGCCCCGCCCTGCTCGCCTGCCTGCTGCTGGCCGCCTCCCCGGTGATCGCCACCGAACCGGTGCGCGCAGTCGACACGCTGGACATCGATCGCTACGCAGGCCAGTGGCACGAGATCGCGCATCTTCCGGTGTCGTTCCAGAAGCAGTGCGTTGGCGAAATCACCGCCAACTACGGGCTGCGCCGCGATGGCCGCATCAGTGTCACCAATGCCTGCCGCAACGGCGACGGAGAACGCGTGGTTGCTGAAGGCGTGGCACGCCCGGTTGCCGGCCATCCCGGCCAACTGCAGGTGCGCTTTGTGCCGGACTGGCTGAGCTGGGTGCCACTGGTCTGGGCGGACTACTGGGTCCTGGCACTGGACCCGGACTATCAGTGGGCGTTGGTCGGTGAGCCGGACCGTAAGTACCTGTGGATCCTCTCGCGCCTGCCGGAAATGGATCGCGCCCGGTTCGAACAGTTGAAAGAGAAAGCCGAGACGATGGGCTACGACCTCGGCCCACTGCGCCTGATGGCTCCGATTCGCGACACGCCCGCCGACTGAACCACGCCGCATCCGGCGCACCACGCGCGCGCCATCCGGCGCCGCGCACGCCCGGCCGCCATCTTCACGCGCTACCCTCTGCGACGGGTCGCCACAGGCGATCCAAACGACCATACGCCGTAGTATGCTTATCCAACGCACCCCTCCAGAGGACCTGCGCCCATGCTCCACCGTTTCCGTATCGCCTTGATCGTCCTGTGCACCCTCGCTCTTGTTGCCTGCAACAACGGCATCGTCAAGCGTGTTTCGGAACCGGCGGCCAGCCTGCAGCAGCTGACCGTGCGCGCCGACGGCAACTGGACCGTAGCCCTGCGCCTGCAGAACTACAGCTCGATGCCGATGACCTTCGATGATGTCTCCCTGGCCCTGACCGTCGGCGACACCGAAGCCGGCACCCTGCAGGCCAAGCCCGGCATCTCCATCGGCGGCACCTCGGCCGACGTCATCAATATCGACCTCGTGCCCAGCTCGGCCGCACGCTTGGTGGTGGCCGACGCGCTGGCCGGCAATCGCACCCTCGCTTATGGCCTGAAGGGTTCGGTGGCGGCCACGCCGCAGGAAAAGAAGCAGCGCAGCTTCGACATCAGCAGCCGCAGCACCCTCAACCAGGCCCCGGGCCTGCCCGGCGTGCTGCGCTGACTCCACTTTCCGCCGCGGCGCCTGCCGCCGCTCCCCCTGCCCCTGATCGAGACGTACCTGATGAGCAGCTACACCGCCCCGCTTTCCGACCTCCGTTTCGGCCTGCACGACGTGCTCAAGGTCGAACCCCTGTTCGCCCGCCTGGGCTTCACCGACGCCACCGCCGACGTGGTCGATGCCGTGCTGGAAGAAGCCGGCCGTTTCAGCGCCACCGTGCTGGCACCGCTCAACAGCGTCGGCGATGAGATCGGCTGCGTGCTCGACCAGGCCAGCGGCGAAGTGACCACCCCGCCCGGCTTCAAGCAGGCCTATGACCAGTTCGTGGACGGCGGCTGGACCGGCCTGACCGCCGCACCGGAGCTGGGCGGCCAGGGCCTGCCGCACACTCTGGGCGTGCCGCTCAACGAAATGATCAATGCCGCCAACCTCGCCTGGGGCAACTTCCCGCTGCTCTCGCACGGCGCCATCGAAGCCCTGAAGCAGCACGGCGAAGCGTGGCAGCACGAGGCCTTCCTGAAGCCACTGATCGAGGGCCGCTGGACCGGCACCATGTGCCTGACCGAACCGCATTGCGGCACCGACCTGGGCCTGCTCAAGACCAAGGCCGAGCCGAATGCCGACGGCAGCTATTCGATCACCGGCACCAAGATCTTCATCACCGCCGGCGAGCACGACCTGACCGGCAACATCGTGCACCTGGTGCTGGCCAAGCTGCCTGACGCGCCCCCGGGTGCGAAGGGCATCTCGCTGTTCGTCACCCCGAAATTCAAGGTCGACCGCGATGGCAATGTCGGCGAGCGCAACGCGCTGCGCTGCGGCTCGATCGAGCACAAGATGGGCATCAAGGGTTCGGTCACCTGCGTGATGAACTTCGATGGTGCGCAGGGCTACCTGGTCGGCCAGCCGCACAAGGGCCTGCAGGCCATGTTCACCATGATGAACACTGCGCGCCTGGGTGTCGGCCTGCAGGGTATCGGCCTGTCCGAGCGCGCCTACCAGAACGCGCTGAAATACAGCCGCGAGCGCCTGCAGTCGCGTTCGCTCAGCGGCGCCAAATTCCCGGACAAGCCGGCCGACCCGATCCTGGTGCACCCGGACGTGCGCCGCATGCTGCTGACCATCAAGTCGCTGGTCGAAGGCAGCCGTCTGCTGGCACTGCACGCGGCCACCCTGATCGACGTCGCCCACCACGCCGACGATGCCGCCGAGCGTGAGCGCGCCGACACCCTGGTGAGCTTCCTGACCCCGATCTCCAAGGCCTGCCAGACCGAATGGGGTATCGAGAACACCTACAACGCCCTGCAGTGCTTCGGCGGCCACGGCTACATCCGCGAACACGGCATGGAGCAGTTGGCCCGCGATGCGCGCATCACCACGCTGTATGAAGGCACCACCGGCATCCAGGCGCTGGACCTGATCGGCCGCAAGACCGCCTCCAGTCAGGGCGCCGGCCTGAAGCTGATGCTGGCCGAGATCGAGGCGTTCGCCAAGGCCAACGAGGGCAACGAAGCGCTGGCCGAGTTCATCGGCCCGCTGCGCGCCAAGGCCGCCGAATGGGGCAAGCTGACCATGGATGTGCTGCAGCGCTCGGCCGCCAATCCGGACGAACTCGGCGCGGCCAGCTACGACTACCTGTTCTATTCGGGTTACGTGGTGCTGGCCTACTGGTGGGCCCGCAGCGTGGCCGCCGCCGATGCCAGCGCGCATGGCGCCGCCTTCGCCCAGGGCAAGCGCGAGACCGCACGGTTCTACTTCGCCCGCGTGTTGCCGCGCACGCTCAGCCACGCCGCCGCGATCCAGGCCGGCGCCGCCCCGCTGATGGCGATGGACGACGAGCGCTTCGGCGCCTGAGCCGGGCGGCGCCCGGCACCCGCGGTAGTGCCGGCCGCTGGCCGGCAACCGCAACAGCAACAGCTGCATCCCGGTGGATGGCGGGACGGTATGGGCTGGCAGGACACGCCGTAAACCCATCCTTGGGGGCTCGATGGCGCCATCCATGGCGCCAACGGTCCTGCCAACCCACACCGCCCCGCCTCTGACAGTCCCCCGCGATCTGCCGTAGATCCACGCCACGCGTGGATGGAAACCACCGAAATCCATCTGGAGAAAAGCCCCCCCTTTGTTAAGGGGGGGCGCACCGACAGGTGCGGGGGATAGGAGGAATGCGCGGACCTGAATCTTGCGATTTGGGTATCGCCCTCCAGGCGATACCCAAATCGCAATGATTCAGGTATAAGCTGTTCTCCCGATGGAGACAGACACTACACGCTTGGGTCTGATCGAAGCCGGAGCCCCGATTTCTGCTCCGGGCGCCGAAGCATCGCCCAACGCCACGACGCTGCATCGCCCCGGTTCGGTCCGGCTGCTCTCGCTTGATGCCCACGGACGCGTACTGGACTGGATCACCTGGCAGGATGCTGCCTGCCTCTACGCCCGCGAAGCGGTGGCCTGGACGCTCGGCGATCCCTGCCTGCACATCCACGGCGGCATCAACCGCTTCAGCGGCCTGCAGAGCGGGATGGACCTGCACCCGATCATCGCCGCGCGTGGCCATGCCCGCTCCCGTGCGATCGACCCCACACCGAACCTGACCAACCCGGCCCTGTTCGCCCGCGACGCCCACCTGTGCATGTACTGCGGCCAGCAGTTCGGCCGCCCCACGCTTACCCGCGACCACGTCATGCCGCTGTCCAAGGGTGGCCTGGACTGCTGGGAAAACGTGGTCACCGCCTGCTTCCACTGCAACTCGCGCAAGAGCGACCGCACGCCCCAGCAGGCCGGCATGCCACTGCTGGCGGTGCCCTACCGGCCCAGCTGGATCGAGCACCTGATCCTGTCCAACCGCAACATCCTGGCCGACCAGATGGCCTTCCTGAAGGCGCAATTGCCCAAGCGGTCAAAACTGAGCACCTGAATCGCCGAAAATGCAACCCTCACCGTCCTGTCACGGACGGCGGCGTTTGCTTGCCCCACCCCCGTTTGAGGGCGAAAATGGGCGTTCAGAACAAGTGCGAACATGATGATCGACTCTGCCCGCTATCCCCGCCTCGCGCGCATCCAGACACCGGATGACCTGCGCACGTTCGACGAATCCGAATTGACGGCGGTCGCCGATGAACTGCGCGCCTACCTGATCGAATCGGTGGGCAAGAGCGGCGGCCACTTCGCCGCCGGCCTGGGCGTGATCGAACTCACCGTGGCCCTGCACTACCTGTACCAGACCCCGGTCGATCAGCTGGTCTGGGACGTCGGTCACCAGACCTATCCGCACAAGATCCTGACCGGTCGCCGCGACGAGATCCATACCGTCAAGCAGAAGGACGGCGTCGCGCCGTTCCCGAAGCGCGAGGAAAGCGAATACGACACCTTCGGCGTTGGCCACTCTTCGACCTCGATCTCGGCCGCGCTCGGCATGGCCATCGCCCGCCAGTCCGAAGGCGACGACCGCAAGGTCGTGGCGGTGATCGGTGACGGCGCGATGACCGCCGGCATGGCGTTCGAGGCGCTGATGCACGCCGGTGGCATGGAGCCCGAGCCGAACCTGCTGGTGATCCTCAACGACAACAACATGTCGATCTCCGAAGCGGTTGGCGGCCTGACCAAGATGCTGGGCCGCGCCACCGGCAGCCGCACGCTCAACGCACTGCGCGAAGGCGGCAAGAAGATCCTGGGCGACAAGAAGAACAATCCCGCGCGCTTCGTGAAGCGCTGGGAAGAACACTGGAAGGGCATGTTCGTTCCGTCCACGATGTTCGAGGAAATGGGCTTCCACTACACCGGCCCGATCGACGGCCATGACCTGCCGGCGCTGCTGTCCGCGCTGAAGACGCTGCGCGCCTCCAAGGGCCCGAAGCTGCTGCACGTGATGACCACCAAGGGCAAGGGCTACGAGCCGGCCGAAGGCGACCAGATCGGTTACCACGCGGTGGGCCCGTTCGATCCGGACAAGGGGCTGGTAGCCAAGGCCGGTGCCAAGAAGCCGACCTACACCGATGTATTCAGCGACTGGCTGTGCGATGCCGCCGCCGTCGAGCCGCACCTGTACGGCATCACCCCGGCGATGCGCGAAGGCTCCGGCCTGGTGCGTTTCAGCAAGGAATACCCGCAGCGCTATTTCGACGTGGCGATCGCCGAGCAGCACGCGGTTACCCTCGCCGCCGGCATGGCTACCCAGGGTGGCAAGCCGGTGGTGGCGATCTATTCCACCTTCCTGCAGCGCGCGTACGACCAGCTGGTGCACGACGTGGCGATCCAGGACCTGGACGTGCTGTTTGCGATCGATCGCGCCGGCGTGGTCGGCCCGGACGGCGCAACCCACGCCGGCAACCTCGACCTGAGCTTCCTGCGCTGCGTGCCGAACCTGGTGGTGATGGCACCGTCCAATGAAGCCGAGTGCCGGCAGATGCTCAGCACCGGCCTGCAGCACCCGGGCCCGGCCGCCGTGCGCTACCCGCGTGGTACCGGCACCGGCGTGGCCGCCGGCAGCGACCTGTCCACGCTGCCGATCGGCAAGGGCGAGCTGCGCCTGCAGGGCAGCCGTATTGCCCTGCTGGCCTTCGGCAGCACCGTCGCCGCGGCCGAACAGGTCGGCCGCGAACTGGGCCTGAGCGTGGTCAACATGCGCTTCATCAAGCCGCTTGACCGCGAGCTGGTGCTGGCTGTCGCCGCCCAGCACGAGGGCCTGGTGACGATCGAAGACAACGTGGTGGCCGGTGGTGCCGGTTCCGGTGTCGGCGAGCTGCTCAATGCCGAGGGCGTGCTGCGCCCGATCCTGCACCTGGGCCTGCCCGACAGCTACCAGCACCACGCCAGCCGCGAGGACCTGCTGGCTGAAGCCGGTATTGATGCCGCCGGCATCCGCGCGGCAGTGCTCAAGCGCTGGCCGCAACTGGCAACCGGCACCCCGCCGCTGAGCGCGGCCGGCTGAGGCCGGTCAGCACCACCCAGTGGATCCACGCCATGCGTGGATGGCGGAACCCCGAAAACGCGCCCCGGCCGTCAGCCGTAGCTGACCGCCTCCACGAAGGCACCACTGGCCTCCACGCGCACCGCCGCACGCTGCCCGGTATCGACAAAGTGCAGGCGTGCGAGGGTTTCGGCGAAATCGTAGGCACGGGCGCCATCGCGGAACTCGATCGGCTCCGGCCTGTCCGGGTGCAGCACGCGCCATTGGCGCTGTTCGCATTGCAGGCGGATCAACATGCGGCTCACTCCTTGAGGCAGCGTATCGACGTTGGCGTACGACCGAGCCGATACCGGCACGGACTGTCGTTGCAGATCAGGGACACCCGAGGGCGCCCTGATCGCAGAAGATACGTTGTTCAAAATGTGAGCTGTATCAGATTATTCTGATTTTCGAGGGGGACGCTCAGTTCACCTGGAACTGCGCCCGGCAGCCGTTGCTGACCCAGATGCCGCGACGGTCCCAACCCCAGGTCTGGCCTTCGATGCAGGCGCTGCGCGAATCCTGGCGGACCATGCGCACGCCACGGCGGATGCGGGCTTCGCAGTACTCCTGGCGGTGGCCGTTGGAATGACAGGTGACGACCTCGCCACCACCCCAACCGTTGCCGTTGCCATTACCCCAACCGCCCCCATTGCCCCAGCCACCACCGCGGCGGTATTCACCGACAAACTCGGCACGGCAGCCCTGGGTGACCCAGACCCCGTAGCGCGACTGCCCCCAGGTCTCACCCTCGACACACGGCGAACCCGACAACTGGCGGATCATCCGCGCCCGGCCTTCCAGGCGGCACTCATTGCTGCGGTTCTTGATCGACTCGCAGCGCACGATGCCGCTGCCTTCGCGACCGCCATAGCGATCATCGTCATAACCGTAGCCATAGCTCTGTGCCCGTGCGCCACCGGCGGCTGCCAGCATCGGCAACAGGGTGCAGGCCAGGGTGCGCCAGGGGAGTGCCTTGCCCATCGATATCTCCAGATGAATACGATGGCGCAAGCATCAGTGATTCCCGACGCGGCGCACAGGGGGCGTGCAACGACGGTTCTTTCCCCATTCAAACAACCCAACCGTGGCTGACCGCGCCACCGTCGGCAGCGCGTCACCCGACGATGAGCGCGTCCACGGCATTTCCGAGCGCCTCGACCCGTACCCGGCTGGGCTGGCCGGTACGACGGTGGTGCTCCAGCGCCAGTGCGGCGGCGGCGTCGAACGCGTCGGCACCGCGCGCATAGCGGGCGGCATCATCCGCGTGCGGGTCCAGCACGGACCAGTGCTGGGTGTTGCATCGGACAGTAAAGACCATGGAAGGCTCCTGTGGGTTCGAAGATTCGTCGGCGGGTTCCGCCGCCAGTACCCCGTCAGGCTAGCCAGCGCCTCAGGAGAGGCCTATCAGATTTGTACGAAAATGCCTCGTCATTCGGTCGGCCCCCCCCCTGCCCTCACATCGCTGAGTCCGTTTACCGAATTCATTTCGTGATCCTTGTCACGGAGTCAGCACGGCTTCACACTACTGTCACCAACAGGGGCCCCTTCCACATGCGCACCTTCTTTTTCCAGCAGCGTTCAACGCTTCTGAAGTTCTACTTCGTGGCTTGCTATCTGGTGCTGATCGAGGAACTGATCCGCGCCGTCGTGTAGAGAGCGCTTGCTGAAGGGTTATTTGCGACAGACACTGTCGCTTTAGGCACGGAGCCGGCCCGATGAAAGCGTTTCTCCTGATTCCCCTCCTGATGCTCCTGACCGCCTGCGCGAGCCAGGACAAGGCAGCTGCGCGCGCTGACGCGGCAGCGGCTGCGCCGGCCACACCGATGGTCGGCGGTGACCGCGACGCCCACGGCTGCATCGGCTCGGCCGGCTACCAGTGGTGCGAACACAGCCAGCGCTGCGAGCGTCCGTGGGAACTGGCACAAGCCCAGGGCCTGGCCAATACCGCCGAGGCCATTGATGCGTACTGCGCGAAGCCGGCCAATCCGGCCCGCAAGTGAGCTGCGGGCACCATGGCTGAGCTGGGCCCACTGCCGACCCTCGCACCGGGTCGCTACCGCCATTTCAAGGGCGGCGAGTACGAAGTGATCGACATCGTCCGCAGCAGCGAGACGCTGGAGCCGCTGGTGCTGTATCGCGCCCTCTATGGTCAGGGTGGCCTGTGGGTACGGCCGTTCCCGATGTTCGTCGAACAGGTGCCCGGCGAACACGGTCCGCAACCCCGATTTGCGCGGATCGACGATTGACCCGATGCTGCCGGCCACGGCCGGCAGCCCGACGCAGCACCAGGCCTGCGTTACAATCGTACCGTCCAGTCGGTTTCTTCCCGCCATGTCCGCATCCCCCTCCCGTTCGCGCCGCAAGGCGCCCGACAGCGTGCGCCAGTCATTGCTGCAGGCAACCATTGAAGTGATCGGCCGTCATGGCCTGCCCGCGCTGACCGTGCAGGACGTCGCGCAGGCCGCCGGTGTCAGCAAGGGTGCGCTGTTCCATCATTTCAGCAGCAAGCAGGCACTGGTGGATGAAGCCATCGGCGCACTTATTGGCGAATTCGAAGCACGCGTGCGCGCCCTGCTGCTGCAGAACGCACCTGGCCATGGCTGCTTCAGCCGTGCCTATGTGCAGGCCAACTTCGAGCACTTGCTGCAGCAGGAAGAAGACAACGACATCGGCCTGACCCTCGGCAATCTGATGGAGCCGGCCCTGCTGGCGCACTGGCGCACCTGGAAGCGCGCGATGCTGGCCGAATTCCCTGACGAAGCCAACGACGCACGGTTGTATGCCGCGCGCTGTGCCGCCGACGGCTACTGGGCCACCGCCTATGGCCGGCCGCTGGATGAAGAGGAGCGCCTCAACGCCCTGGCCATGGCCGAGCAGGCCCTGAAGCTGTGCGACCCGTTGTGAGCCGGAGCCTGTAATGAACCCCTACGCCTATCTCGCCGCTGCGATCGTGCTGGAAGTGATCGCCACCTCGCTGCTGAAGGCGTCCGATGGCATGAGCCGTCTGGCACCGACACTAGGCGCATTGGTCGGTTACGGCCTGTGCTTCTACCTGCTGTCAGTGACGATGAAGTCGATCCCGACCGGCATCGCCTATGCGATCTGGTCCGGTGTCGGCATCGTGCTGATCTCGCTGATCGGGCTGGTAGTCTTCAAGCAGCGCCTGGATGCACCGGCGCTGATCGGCATCGGGCTGATCTGTGCCGGCGTGCTGGTGATCAACCTTTTCTCGCACAGCAGCGCACACTGAGCACACTGCTGCGCGGTCAACGCTAGCTGACCTTCTTCGCTACGGTCATGCCGAGCAGGAACAGCACCACGGCGATGATGATGCCGGCCCAGAACAGGAACTTGGCGATGCCGACCGCGGCGCCAGCAATGCCGCCGAAGCCGAGCACGCCCGCAATGACGCCGATGATGGCGAAGATGATGGCCCACTTGATCATGTCAAACCTTTCCCCGTGGGGACTGCGTACTGGATGATCAGGCTAGGGCGTAGCCGATGCGGCAGTCGTGAACAGGCCGCGTGCGCGGCGTGAATCAGCGCGGGCGGAAACGCAGCAGGGCCACCGCGAAGGCCAGGAACACGCTGCCCACCAGCCGCTCGAACCAGCGCCGCGCGAAAGGTTTGGCCAACCAACGGCGCAGGCCATGGCCACCGGCGGCATACATCACGTACCAGAACAACTCGCAGGCAGCGAAGGTGGCAACCAGCACGCTGTACTGCAGCGCCTGGCCACGCGACGGGTCGACGAACTGCGGCAGGAACGCCGCAGCGAACAGCAGCAGCTTGGGATTGCTCAGGCCCACCAGAAGGCCACCACGGAACACCCTCCACGCGCCCAGCGACGCCGCAATCGGCAGCGCGGCATCGACCGTCACCGGTGGTGCCGGCCGGCAACTGTCACGCCATGCCTTTAGACCCAGCCAGGCCAGATAGGCCACGCCAAGATAGCGCAGCACCTCAAACAGCATCGGCGAGGAATGCAGCAGCGCACTCAGGCCTGCTGCGGAGGCCGCCAGCACCAGCAGCATCGCCAGCAGGCAGCCAGCCATCGCCGGCACGCTGCCGCGAAAGCCGAGCCCGACGCTGCGACCGAGGATATGCAGCATGTTCGGCCCCGGCGTACCACACAGAACGAACACCGTGGCGAGGAACCACCACCAGGTATGCAGGGCCATATCGGACATCCACTTCAGAAGATCCCACCAGCATAGAGTGCGCCGGCCTGGCGCGGCACACACAGCGCAGCATGGATGCGGTGGTTACAGAGGCAGGCTCAGGCCGCGAGCGCGTCGCGCCGTAACAGTACCTGGTCGATCAAGCCCCATTCGCATGCCTGCTCGGCACTCATGAAACGATCGCGGTCCAGGGTCTGCTCGACCTCCTCGACACTGCGTCCGCAATGCTGCGCATACAGCCGGGTGATGCGCTGCTTGGTGCGCTGCATTTCCTCGGCGTGGATGAAGATGTCCGACGCCTGGCCCTGCACCCCGCCCAGCGGCTGATGCACATGCAGGCTGGCATTGGCCAACGCCGCGCGGTGACCGGGCTCGCCGGCCATCAACAGGAACGAACCCATCGACCGCGCGGTGCCCATGCACAGCGTATGCACCGGGGCCGAGATGTATTGCATGGTGTCGTACATCGCCAGGCCGCTGGAGATCACCCCACCCGGCGAGTTGATGTACAGATGGATCGGCTTCTCCGGGTTTTCCGATTCCAGGAACAGCAGCTGCGCGCAGACCAGCGCCGACACAGTGTCATCGACTTCGCCGTTGAGAAAGATGATGCGCTCACGCAGGAGCCGCGAGTAGATGTCATAGGAGCGCTCACCGCGCTCGCTGCGTTCCACCACCATCGGTATCAGCTGCATTCTGTCCCGCATGTGCCTGCTCCCTGTAGCGTTCGATCCAGGCGCCGCCTCAGGCCGCGCGCATCATGGTGCGATGATCGTCGTTGGCGGCCAACGGCAGCAGCGCGCGCAGGTCGGTGAGCCGATGCACGATGGTCAGCACCGTCCCCCCACCGTCATCCGCGCGCAGCCGGAAACACACCAGGCTGTGCAGATGCGGGGGCTGCGCATCGCGCAGGTGGAACCCCAGCTCCCGCCCCTCCTCGCACAGGCAAGGCTGCGGATCGGCAAGATCGGCCGCCGGCAACCAGCGCTCACGCAGCGCCGGATCGAACAGTGCGCGCCAGACCCGTTCCGATGGCGCTGGCAGCCACTGCTCCATCACCAACGCGGGAGCCGCTTCGTGCAGAACATCGTCCATCAGTCCATCTCCTTCAGCAGATCCTGCAAGGCATCCATCCGCGCGGGCCAGTAGGCCCGGTAGCGCTGCAGCCAGTTGCCGATGTGCGCCAGCCCGCGCGGATCGACCTCGTAGTGGACGAAGCGGCCCTGGCGCTGTTCGCTCACCAGCCCGGCATCGCGCAGCACCGCCAGGTGCTGGGACATCGCAGACTGACTGATCGCCATGCCCTCGCGCAGCGCGCTGGCATGCTGCCCGCCCCCGGCCAGCTTTTCGAAGATGTGGCGGCGGGTGGGGTCGGCCAGCGCCTTGAACAGAGCGTTCTCGATCATGACCAACACATTAGCAACTACTAATGTGTAGTGCAACTCCCGCATCGGCTGTGCTGCAATGACGGCTCCCCGGCATGGAGCTGTGCATGAAGACCCTTGGCCTGATCGGCGGCATGAGCTGGGAAAGCTCGGCTCAGTATTACCGGCTCATCAACGAGGACGTGCGGCAGCGCCTCGGTGGCGCACATTCGGCGCAGCTGCTGCTGTGGTCGGTGGACTTCGCCGACATCAAGCAGCTGCAGCATGAAGGCGACTGGAATGCGCTGGGCGACCATATGGCCGACGCTGCACGGCGCCTGCAGGCCGGTGGCGCCGATCTGCTGTTGATCTGCACCAACACCATGCACAAGCTGGCCGACCGCATCGAGGCGGTCTGCCCACTGCCGCTGCTGCATATCGCCGACCCCACCGCTCAGGCCATCGTGCAGTCGGGCATGCGCAGAGTGGGCCTGCTCGGCACCGCCTTCACCATGGAACAGGACTTCTACCGCGGCCGGCTGCAGGATCGCTTCGGCCTGGAGGTACTGGTCCCAGATGCCGATGATCGTCGCAGCGTGCACGACATCATCTACCAGGAACTGATCGCCGGCGTGGTCAGTGATCGCTCGCGACAGGTCTATGTCGACGTGATCGCACGCCTGGTCGAACGCGGTGCCGAAGCGATCATCCTCGGCTGCACCGAGATCATGCTGCTGGTGCGCGACGAGGACAGCGCAGTGCCGCTGTTCGACACCACCACCCTGCATGCGCGGGCCGCGGTGGACGCGGCACTGGCCTGATCCTGCCTGCGATGCAGCGCGGAATCAGTCCGCGCCCTGCACTTCCAGCGCGGTGATCAGCCACTCGACCACCGCCTGTGAATCGCACAGGAAGAAGATGGCATCGCCGGAGCGCGCCTCGGTAAGCAGGCGATAGACCGTGATCGCCACCGCTGACTGGTTGGCGATGAACACTTCCGGGCTGCGCGGCCCCTCGCTGTGGCCGGCAACCGCGTGCAGCGCCTTGCGTGCGGCCACGGTGGCAGCCGGGTCCGCGCTGCGGGTCAGTTCCGGCCCGCGCAGGCCCCAGGCAATGAACACATGCTTGCCCTTGAACGTGGTGTCCAGGACTCGCACCTCGGCGCCACCTGCGTCGGCCGAGCGATGAATGACGGTACTGCTGATCAACGCAACCCCCTGTGGTCGTCGTGGTCCGCGCATCGTCCTCCGCAGGTCGCCCGCACGCCAGTGACGACAGCCACAGGCTGTGCCGACAGGCGTGGGAGACATGTAAGAAGGTGTAACCCGATGCGATCGGATGTGCAGCGATGATACGGGATGTAAGCCCCTGCATGGGCTCGTGCGCACTACTAAATCCCCACTGAGCCATCGCCGGAACGATCCGTTCCGGCAGCCCCGGGCTGGGCCATTCTTGCCGCCCGTTCCCCACCCGAGGCTCCCCATGACCCATCGCCTGCTGCTGCCGATCGCCGGCACCGCCCTTGCCCTGTTGTTGGCCGCTACTGCCGTGGCCGCCCAGGACTACGACGCCGATCACATTCCCGTGCTGCGCTGCGAATCCCAGTTCAACAAGACCCAGCAGTGCCCGATCGAGGGCCGCGTGCGCCTGGCAAAGCAGCTCTCGGTCACCCGCTGCGTCGAGGACAGGAACTGGGGCCAGAGCCGTCGCATGCTGTGGGTGACCGACGGCTGCCGCGCCGAGTTCGTCGCCGACGGCTATGGGCGCGGACGCTGGCCGGGCCGCGGCCGGAACCGTGACGATGATGGCGAGCGCCTGGTCTGCGAGTCCTACGAAAAGAAGGACAAGGAATGCCGTATCCGTGTGCGCCACGAGGTGCGCCTGGTCAAGCAGAAGTCGGTGACGGCCTGCATCGAGGACCGCAACTGGGGCTGGGACCGCCGCGGTGTGTGGGTCAGCGACGGCTGCCGGGCCGAGTTCCGGGTGTATTGACTGCCGAGCACGCGCTGGCTGCAACGAGTAGGCGTGCGTGCAAGGCGGAGCCGATAGACTATGGCCCGCATGGCAGGGAGCACGACATGGAACGATGGTATCTGGCGACGCTGCTGGCGTTGATCCTGCATCAGATCGACGCTGCGTTCTGGCAGGAATGGGCCATGTTCCATGTCCCCGGTGGCATCCAGGGCTTCCTGCTGTTCAACCTGTTCGCTGTCGGCGCTGTGCTTTGGGGTTATCGCCAGATCCTGCTGGGCACATCCACGGCACGCGGCTATGCACTGGTGTGTGGCGCGCTCGGCATTGGCACGGCACTGGTCCATCTGGCGTTTGCCCTGCTCGGCCGCAATGAATTCGATCTGCCGCTGTCGATCGCCATACTGCTCGCCTGCTTTATGTCGGGTGGCGGCCTGTTGCTGAAGCTGCGCCCGCGATGAACCGGACTTCCCACTTCCCACACCTGCGTGACGGCAGCATCCAGGACGCCAATGCCTTGATCGCGCTCGACAGCGTGGCGGCCATCGATCCAGGCCGGGCCCTGCAGATCGGCGACTGGCTGGCACGCGGCGGCGTGCAGGTTGCCGAGCAGAACGGC
The DNA here is from genome assembly GCF_000020665.1 of Stenotrophomonas maltophilia R551-3. Lineage (NCBI taxonomy): Bacteria > Pseudomonadati > Pseudomonadota > Gammaproteobacteria > Lysobacterales > Lysobacteraceae > Stenotrophomonas > Stenotrophomonas maltophilia. The sequence continues at coordinate 3,110,123 of NC_011071.1, forward strand.
AGGGCCGTCGGCTACCTGGTCATTCATCACCACTTCTTCGGCGAAGCCTTCATCGAAATGCTGATGGTGGCGCACGCACAGCGCGGCCAAGGCATCGGTACCGCACTGCTGCGCCAGGCCATCGCACTGCATGGCCGGCGCAAACTGTTCACCTCGACCAATGCCTCCAACATCGGCATGCAGCGCCTGCTGGATGCCAGTGGCTTCATCGACAGCGGCATCGTGCACGGATTGGACGAAGGCGACCCGGAACTGATCTATCGCTTCGCAGGCGCATGAGCCGGACACATCGCACGCACAAAAAAGCCCACGCATCGCTGCGCAGGCTTCTTGATTCATCACAGTGGTCGGGACGGCCGGATTCGAACCGACGACCCTCTGCCCCCCAGGCAGATGCGCTACCAGGCTGCGCTACGCCCCGACTGATGCTGCGATGTGCCCGCCAGTGCGGCGGGCCGTGAAGTATAGCGGATTACAAGGGAAATGGGGTCAGCGACGCAGCAACTGCAGCACTTCTTCCAGCTCCATGCGCACCTGCTTGATGATCTGGTTGCTCAGCGCCGATTCCTCGCGGGCATCGGGGCCATCCAGACGCAGGCGTGCACCACCGATGGTGTAGCCCTGTTCGTACAGCAGGCTGCGGATCTGCCGCACCATCAGCACGTCGTGGCGCTGGTAGTAGCGGCGGTTGCCTCGGCGCTTGGCCGGCTCAAGGCTGGGAAACTCGGTTTCCCAGTAGCGCAGGACGTGCGGCTTGACGTCGCACAGCTCGCTGACCTCACCGATGGTGAAGTAGCGCTTGGCCGGGATCGGCGGTAGTTCGCGGTTACTGCCCGGATCCAGCATAAGCTTCCACCCTCTCCTTGAGCTTCTGGCCCGGACGGAAGGTGACCACCGTACGGGCGGAAATCGGAATTTCCTCGCCGGTCTTGGGGTTGCGACCCGGGCGCTGGTTCTTGCGCCGCAGATCGAAATTGCCGAAGCCCGACAGCTTCACCTGACGTCCCTGTTCCAATGCTTCACGCAGCACATCGAAAAACGCGTCGACGAATTCCTTGGCTTCCCGCTTGTTCAGACCGACTTCGTCGAACAGCTTTTCCGCCATCTCCGCCTTGGTCAATGCCATTGCCTGCTACCCCCGAGTGCTGCCCGCTCAGCCGCGGATCCGGGCGTGGTGTTCACGCTCGATGGCAGTGACCGCCTCGGCCACTACCGCATCCACGTCGCGGTCCGTCAGAGTGCGCGACTTGTCCTGCAAAATCAAGCCCATAGCGAGACTCTTGAATCCCGGCTCGACGCCCTGCCCGACATAGCGGTCGAACAGGTTCAGGTCGCGCAGCAGTGGACCGGCAGCCTGGCGGACAGTCGCCGCCAGCTCGGCCCAGGCCACCTGCTCAGGCACCAGGAACGCCAGGTCGCGGCGCACTGCGGGGAAGCGCGACAGCTCGCCGGCACGCGGCAGGCGGCGGGCGGACAGCGGCTCCAGGTCCAGTTCAAAGGCATAGACGTCGGCTTCGATGTCCATCGCCTTGGCCAGGCGCGGGTGGATCTGGCCGATCCAGCCGATCGCCACGCCGTCGCGGAACACCTCGGCCGAACGCGCCGGGTGACCGTAGGCACGGTCCGAGGGGCGGAACTCCAGGACCGCGCCACTGGCGGCGGCCAGCGATTCCAGGTCGCCCTTCAGGTCATGGAAATCGACCTTGCGGGTCGGCAGGCCCCACTGCACCGCCTGCGCTTCACCGCAGACCGCAGCGGCCACGCGCGGGGTTTCCAGCGGTGCCGGCTGGCCATCACCAACCTGCTGGGCGAACACGCGGCCGATCTCGAACAGGCGCACGCGACCCAGCTGGCGGGCGGCGTTGCGACCGAGCGTGGCGACCAGGCCCGGCAGCAGCGACGGACGCATCACTGCCAGTTCGGCCGACAGCGGGTTGGCCAGCGGCACCAGGCTGTCGCGCAGCCGCCACTGGGTCAGCAGCGCATCGTCGACGAAGGCGAAGTTGACGGTTTCCTGCTGATCACGGGCGATCAGCTGACGACGCACGCTCAGCGCGTCCAGCTGGGTCTCGCTCGGCATCGCCACGCGCGAGGCACCGCCCGGCAGCGTGGTCGGGATCTGCTCGTAACCGTGGATGCGCGCCAGTTCTTCGATCAGGTCTTCCTCGATGGCGATGTCGAAACGGCGGCTCGGCGCGGCCACCTGCCAGCCATCGGCCGTCGCGCTCACGTCCATGCCCAGCGCACGCAGGATGCGCTCGACCTCAGCGTCTTCGATGGTGATGCCGAGCACGCGGGTGATGCGGGCGCGACGCAGCATGATCGTCGCCGGCTTCGGCAGGTCGTCGGCGCGCACGGCTTCGGTGACCGGCGCCGGGGTACCGCCGGCAAGGTCCAGCACCAGGCGGGTGGCGTATTCGATGGCGGTGCGCGGCAGTGCCGGGTCGACACCGCGCTCGAAGCGGTGGCCGGCATCGGTGTGCAGGCCCAGCTTGCGGCCACGGCCCATGATCGCGGCCGGCGCGAAGTGCGCGGCCTCCAGGAACACGGCGGTGGTGGTATCGGTGACTCGGGTATCGAAGCCGCCCATCAGGCCGGCCAGACCGACCGCACGATCGGCGTCGGTGACCACCAGGAAGCTGTCGTCCAGCGCGGCATCGCGGCCGTCCAGCAGCTTCAGGCTTTCACCTGCGCGCGAACGGCGCACGGCAATGCTGCCCTGCAGGGTGCCCAGGTCATAGGCGTGCATCGGCTGGCCCAGCTCCAGCATCACGTACTGGGTGATGTCGACCAGCAGCGAGACCGGGCGCACGCCACTGCGGCGCAGGCGCTCGGCCATCCACAGCGGCGTCCTGGCGGCGGCGTTGACGCCTTCGATGACACGACCAAGGTAGCGCGGCGCCTCGGCGCCGGCATCGAGCTGGATGGCCAGCTCATGGCTGCCGACGGCGGGAATCGCCTCGGCGGTGAAATCCAGCACGTCGCTGCGGGTGGCCGCGGCGACGTCGTAGGCGATACCGCGCAGGCTGAAGCAGTCGGCGCGGTTCGGGGTCAGCTTGATCTCGATGCTGGCGTCCGGCAGGCCCAGGTACTCGACCAGGGTCTGGCCGACCGGGGCGTCGTCCGGCAGTTCCAGCAGGCCGGAGGCATCGTTGTCCAGGCCCAGCTCCTTGGCCGAGCACAGCATGCCGTTGGACTCGACGCCGCGCAGCTTGGCCGGCTTGATCTTCAGCTCACCGATCTGCGCACCGACCATTGCCAGCGGCGCAACCAGGCCCGGGCGCGCATTCGGCGCACCGCAGACGATCTGCAGCAGCTCACCCTGCCCGGCATCGACCCTGCACACCTGCAGGCGGTCGGCTTCCGGATGGCGTACGGCTTCGACGATGCGTGCCACGACCACGTGCTCGAGGCCCTCGCCCAGCGCGGTCACTTCTTCCACTTCCAGGCCGATGGCGGTCAGCACCGCGCTCAGTTCTTCGCGCGATGCAGTGGTCGGGACGTGGCTGCGCAGCCAGTTTTCGGAGAATTTCATGGTGTCACCCTGGTGGGCCCGGCGCATGCGCCTGGGCCTGCGTTGTTGAGTCCGCCGGGCATGGCCCGGCGCTACCTGGTGGTTTACGCGAACTGTTTCAGGAAGCGCACGTCGTTCTCGAAGAACGCGCGCAGGTCGTTGACGCCATAGCGCAGCATCGCGAAGCGCTCCACGCCCATGCCGAAGGCAAAGCCGGTGTAGCGCTCCGGATCGATGCCGACGTTGCGCAGCACGTTCGGATGGACCATGCCGCAGCCGAGCACTTCCAGCCAGCGGGTGCTGCCATCGGGCTGCTGCCAGGCGATGTCCACTTCCGCGCCGGGTTCAACGAACGGGAAGTAGCTGGGGCGGAAACGCATTTCGAAATCGCGCTCGAAGAACGCGCGCACGAACTCGGCCAGCGTGCCCTTCAGGTCGGCGAAGGTCGAATGCTCATCGACCAGCAGGCCTTCCACCTGGTGGAACATCGGCGAATGGGTCTGGTCGCTGTCGCTGCGGTACACCTTGCCGGCGGCAATCATGCGTAGCGGCGGTGCGTGGTCGCCCATATAGCGCACCTGCACACCGGAGGTGTGCGTGCGCAGCAGACGGCCGTCACCAAAGTAGAAGGTGTCGTGCATGGCGCGCGCCGGGTGGTGCGGCGGGAAGTTCAGCGCCTCGAAGTTGTGCCAGTCATCCTCGATCTCAGGCCCTTCCGACAGCTCGTAGCCCAGCCGGCCGAAGATGCCGGTGATGCGCTCAAGGGTGCGGGTGATCGGATGCAGGCCAGCGCGCTCGGCGCTGCGGCCCGGCAGGGTGATGTCGATCGATTCGGCGGCCAGGCGCGCGTCCAGTGCGGCGTCTTCCAATACCGCCTTACGCTCGCCCAGCGCGTGACTCAGCGCGTCGCGGGCCTGGTTGATGGCTTCACCGGCAGCCTTGCGCTCGTCAGCCGGCAACGCGCCGAGCTGCTTGAGCTGCGAAGTGATGCTGCCGCTCTTGCCAAGCAGGGCCACGCGCAGCTGTTCCAGCACGTCGGGGCTCTGTGCGGCGGCCACATCGGCCAGCGCCTGGGTGGTGAGGGATTGGATGTCGCTCATGGGGGGCCGGAACTCCAGTCGATCTGCCATCGCGATACGCGAAGGGCCGACCCCTGTCGCCACCGCCGTCCCCGCGCTGCCGCTGTGGCCACGCCGGGACCCAAAAAAGAATGGGGAAGGACTTGCGCCCTTCCCCATGCATTGCCTTGACCTGACACCGTTCCGAGGAACGGTTACGGCATCGGGAAGGACTTATGCCGCCAGCGCGCCCTTGGCCTTTTCGGCCAGTGCGGTAAAGCCGGCTGCGTCGTGCACGGCGATGTCAGCCAGGACCTTGCGATCCAGGGTGATGCCGGCCTTCAGCAGACCGTTCATGAAGCGGCTGTAGCTCAGACCATTGATGCGGGCAGCCGCATTGATGCGGGTGATCCACAGCGAACGGAAGTTGCGCTTCTTCTGCTTACGGCCGATGTAGGCGTACTGCTGTGCCTTGATGACCGCCTGCTTGGCAACGCGGAAGACCTTGCGACGGGCGTTGTAATAGCCCTTGGCGAGATCCAGAATTTTCTTGTGGCGGCGACGCGCCTGTACGCCACGCTTAACTCGTGCCATTTTTCAGTTCCTCAGAGGTAAGGGAGCATGCGGTCCAGACGGCCGGCGTCTTCTGCACGGACATGGCCCGTCTGACGCAGATTACGCTTACGCTTGGTCGCTTTCTTCGTGAGGATGTGGCTACGGTTGGCGTGGCCGCACTTGTACTTGCCCGAGGCGGTCTTGCGGAAACGCTTGGCCGCTGCCCGGTTGGTCTTGATCTTGGGCATTGCAATGTCCTTGATGGGATATGACCCTGGTTTCTGACTGATCTGGCGGCGGCCTGGGCCGCTCTTTCCATCCTGCCATGATCGGCGTACGACCCGTCCTGGGTGGGTCGAGCCGGGCATGATACAGGCAAATCGGGACCATCACCAGCCCCTGCTGCCCTTTTCACGCCCGTCTTCACATCGCCGGCGGCCGTGCCGCCCGCACAAAGGCAAAAGGACGCCAGCGGCGTCCTTTCACCTTTCCATTCAGCCGCCAGGCGCCCCGGAAGGCAGCCCGTCAGGCCTCAGGTCTTCTTCTTCGGCGCGATCATCATCACCATCTGACGCCCTTCCAGGCGCGGACGGGATTCAATGACGATGTCCTCGCCCAGATCGGTCTCGATCCGGTTGGCCATTTCGCGACCCAGTTCCTGGTGGCTCATTTCACGGCCACGGAAACGGATGTTGACCTTGATCTTGTCGCCTTCTTCAAGGAAACCGCGCATCTTGCGCAGCTTGATCTGGTAGTCGCCCTCGTCCGTGACCGGACGGAACTTCACTTCCTTGATCTCGACCTGCTTGGTCTTCTTCTTGGCCTCGCTGGCCTTCTTCTGCGCTTCGAACTTGAACTTGCCGAAGTCCATGATCTTGCAGACCGGCGGGTCGGCCTGCGGCTGGATCTCGACCAGGTCCAGGCCTTCATCTTCGGCCATGGACAACGCTTCGTCACGCGTCAACACGCCGATCATTTCTCCGTCGCTGCCGATCACGCGGACGCGCGGCACACGGATTTCCTGATTCTTGCGGTTCTGTTTGTTGTCAGGGGTACTGATATTGCGATCTCCCAAGGGTGTCGAACCCGGCCCGGGCGCCAATGCGCACGGGCCGGACCTTTGCTTACGCGCCCTCGGCCTGGAGCCGCTCGATGAAGGCCTGGAGGCTCATGCTGCCGAGATCTTCGCCAGAACGCGTACGCACCGCCACAGCGCCGTTTTCCTTCTCGCGGTCACCAATGACCAGCAGGTACGGCACGCGCTGCAGCGTGTGCTCGCGAATCTTATAGCCGATCTTCTCGTTACGCAAATCCGCGCTGACGCGGAAGCCTTGATCCGCAAGGGTTTTGGTCACGTCCGAGACGTATTCAGCCTGGGCGTCGGTGATATTGGCCACCACCACCTGGGTCGGAGCCAGCCAGGCCGGGAACTGGCCGGCATGGTGCTCGATCAGGATGCCCAGGAAGCGCTCCATCGAGCCGACGATGGCCCGGTGCAGCATGACCGGGTGCTTCTTCTGGCTGTTCTCGTCCACGTACTCGGCGCCGAGGCGGCCGGGCATCATGAAGTCGACCTGCATCGTGCCCAGCTGCCAGGTACGGCCGATGGCGTCCTTCAGGTGGTACTCGATCTTCGGGCCATAGAAAGCGCCCTCGCCCGGCAGCTCCTGCCACTCCACGCCGTTGCTGGACAGGGCCGAGCGCAGCGCGCCCTCGGCCTTGTCCCAGGTTGCGTCATCGCCCAGGCGCGATTCCGGGCGCAGCGCGATCTTGACCTGGATCTCATCGAAGCCGAAGTGCTGGTAAACCGCCAGCGCCTGCTGGTGGAACGCGGTCACTTCCGCCTCGACCTGGTTCTCGGTGCAGAACACGTGGCCGTCGTCCTGGGTGAAGCCACGCACGCGCAGGATGCCGTGCAGCGCGCCGGACGGCTCGTTGCGGTGGCAGGCACCGAACTCACCGTAACGGATCGGCAGATCGCGGTAGCTGTGCAGGCCCTGATTGAACACCTGCACGTGGCCGGGGCAGTTCATCGGCTTGAGCGCATAGGTACGCTTCTCCGATTCGGTGAAGAACATCGCGTCCTGGTAGTTGTCCCAGTGACCGGATTTCTGCCACAGGCTCACGTCCAGGATCTGCGGGCAGCGCACTTCGCCGTAGCCGGTCTTGCGGTAGACCTTGCGCATGTACTGCTCGACCACCTGCCACAGCGCCCAGCCCTTCGGGTGCCAGAACACCAGGCCCGGTGCCTCTTCCTGCAGGTGGAACAGGTCCTGCTGCTTGCCGATGCGGCGGTGATCGCGCATTTCCGCTTCTTCGATGCGCTTGATGTACGCCTCGAGCTGCTTCTTGTCGGCCCAGGCAGTGCCGTAGATGCGCTGCAGCTGTTCGTTCTGCGCGTCACCACGCCAGTAGGCACCAGAGATGCGGGTCAGCTTGAAGGCCTTCAGGAAGCGCGTGTTCGGCACGTGCGGGCCACGGCACATGTCCACGTACTCCTGGTGGTAGTACATGCCCATGGCCTGGATGTCGTCGGACATGTCCTCGATCAGGCGCAGCTTGTAGTCCTCGCCACGGGCCTTGAAGATCTCGATCACTTCGGCGCGCGGCGTCACCTTCTTGATGACGTCGTAGTCCTGGGCGATCAGCTCGCCCATGCGCTTCTCGATCGCCGCCATGTCTTCCGGGGTGAACGGGCGCTCGGAGTAGATGTCGTAGTAGAAGCCCTCGGCAATCACCGGGCCGATCACCATCTTCACGTCCGGGTACAGCTGCTTGACCGCATGGCCAACCAGATGGGCGCTGGAGTGGCGGATGATCTCCACGCCCTCCTCGTCCTTGGCAGTGATGATGCGCAGGCTGGCATCGTGGTCGATGACGTCGCTGGCATCGACCAGCACGCCATCGACCGAACCGGCGATGGTGGCCTTGGCCAGGCCGGCACCGATCGACTGGGCAACGTCCATGACGCTGACGGGGTTTTCGAATTCGCGGCGGCTGCCGTCGGGAAGAGTAATGTTGATCATCGCAGTGGCTTCGTGCGGGGCCCGCGCGGGCGGGCTGGAAAGCGGTTCCGGGCCAGCGCCCGGGCAATAAAAAAGCGCCGCGAGGGCGCCGGGAACTCGGGCCTTCGGGGGCAGGTCAACAGTGGGCGGTGGTAGTGCTCATGTCGCACGCTCGGCCGGCGCTGGGCGCGGGCCACCTTGTTCCAGTGAGGATTCAACAATGATCTTAAACCAGCGCACGGGAAAGCCCAAGGGCTACCATACGGCCCGCTGAATGGGCTTCGCTGGCGGCGTCAAATTGCAATGATTACCATGTCGGCGCAGGTCGCCCCGTGCCAGCCTGCCCGCTTTCCCCCAGGACCCCGTGATGCGCCACCCGCTCCGACCGGCTCCCGCCGGCCCCGCCCGTGCCCCGCGTTCGCCAGCCTGCAGCCGCGCAGGTCGCGCGCAATGATCACCGTCGGCCTTTCCACGCTCGGCTTCTGCAGCCTGGGCATGCTGGCGGCGATGTTCTCGGCGCTGGCGTTCTATGCCGCCTCGCCACACTGCCGCTGGCCGCGCCTGCGCCGTGCCGGCCGCCTCGGGCGGCAGATCGGCCTGGTCGCCGCCGCTGCCGCGCTGTGGCTGTGGATGGCCGAGCTCGGTTTTGCCGCCGGCCTGGTGGCGATGCTGTGCACCTGGATGCTGGCGGCGATGCTGCTGCCGGCACTGGCCGCCTGGCATCGCCCCGGCACGGAGTCGCCGTGATGTGGCCGCGCGCCTTCGCCGGCATCGTGGCCGGCTTCCTCCTGGCCGCCGCCGCGACCGGACTGGTGACCTGGTTGCCGCCCGGGCCATGGCAGAACGCGCTGGTGCCCAGCCTGATCACCTTCATCCCGCTGTGGATGCTGGCCGCCCTGTGGGCGTTCAGTTTCCGCAGCGCGCTGCGCGCCTGGCTGGTGCTGGCGGGCAGTGGCGCCGCCGGCTTCGCCGTGCTCGCGCTGCTGCGCCTCACCGGCGCGGTGCAATGAGACCCGCCGCATGAAGTTCAGTTCGCAGACCCTGCGCACATTCACCACCCTGCACACCTGGGTCGGCCTGGTCGCCGGCTTCGGCCTGTTCGTAGCCTTCTATGCCGGTGCACTGACCCTGTTCCACCACGACCTGCCGCTATGGCAGACCCCGGGTGCAGCCAGCGCATTGCCGGCCGGCCTGGACGACGCGCAGTACCTGCTGGAAGACGTGCTTGCCGCGCATCCGGAAGCGCGCCGCCACGTCGGCATGACCTTCCCTGGCACCGAACACCCGCAGCCACTGGCCTACTGGCAGGCCGATGACGGCAGCTGGCGCTACGCCTGGCCAGGGCAGATCGCCGGCAGCCCGACGCCGCCGCAGACCGGGCTGGCCGAACTGGTCAACGAACTGCATTACAGCCTCGGCCTGCCGGTGGCCGGCATCTACGTGATGGGCATCGTCAGCCTCCTGTATGGCATGGCCCTGCTCAGCGGCCTGGTGATCCACCTGCCGAAGCTGTTCGGTGACCTGTTCGCACTGCGCCCCGGCCGCAACCTGAAGCAGCTGTGGCAGGACGCGCACAACGTGATCGGCGTGCTCAGCCTGCCCTTCCATCTGATGTTCGCGGTGACCGGTGCCCTGCTCTGCCTGGTGTTCGTGCAGATGGCCCTGCTCAACCCGTTGATCTACGACGGCAAGGCCCTGCAGGCGGTGCCGACGGCGATGGACACCGCGCCGGTGCGCGACGCCAGTGGCATTCCGGCGCCGCCGGGCAGCCTGCGCGTGCTGCATGCACGCGCGCTTGAAGTCGCCCGTGCACAAGGCGTGGCCAACTTCGAGCCGGCCTACCTGAAGCTGGCCAACGCCGGCGATGCCAATGCCACCATCGAGATCACCGGCGAATCCACCGGCACGCTCGGCCCACTTGGCGCGGTGGCGCTGGACGTGACCACCGGCAACGTTCTGGCCTCGCAGCTGCCGGGCCAGCGCGACGCAAACCACGCCACGCTCAGCGCCGCCTACGCGCTGCACTTCGGCGAATTCGGCAACGGCGTGGTGGTCTGGCTGTACTTCCTGCTCGGCCTCGGCGGTGCCTTCCTGTTCTACTCCGGCAACCTGTTGTGGATCGAGTCGCGGCGCAAGCGCCGCCAGCCGCAGCAGCCGCGTGCCGGGGTGAACATGGCGCGGGCCACGGTCGGCGTCTGCATCGGCCTCTGCGTAGCGATCTCGGTCGCCTTCGTCACCGCTTTGGTGCTGGAGCGGTGGGCACCGTCCGCGGTCGACCAGGGCATCCGCTGGGCCTGCTTCGGCAGCTGGGTGTTGTGCGCGTTGTGGGCGGCGCTGCGACGCCCGGCACAGGCCGCACGCGAGCTGCTGTGGGCCGCAGCGATCAGTACCGCGCTGGTGCCGGTCGTGCACGGCGCGCTCAATGGTGACTGGCTGTGGCGCGCGGCCGCACGCGGCCACTGGCCGCTGTTCTGGGTCGATGCGATCGCGCTGGCCATGGCCTTCGGCTTCGCCCGCCTGGCGGTGGCCAGCCAGCGCCGTGCCCGCCACGGCGATCCGAACAGCGTCTGGGCCGATTGAGCCAACGCCGGGCACGGCCCGGCGCTACCGAAGCGGTCAATCGCCGATGCGGGCCTTCTGCCACGGGCCGAGCATGGCGTTGAGCAGGCTGGCCTGCTCGTCGTCGCCGGTCAGCTCCCACATGAACACCCCGGCCAGGCCCTGCTCACGGGCGAACTGCGCACGCAGCCCGATCGAACGCGGGTCTTCGTAGCTGATGAAGACCTTCTGCTCCGCGTTGTACAGCCAGGGGCTCTGCGCCTGCGGCTGCCAGTGCTTCGTCCAGCCGGGCTGGTCGAGATAGCGCGCCTTGATCACCCGCCAGTCACCGGCATCGGCCGGGGCGCTGTAGGCCTGGTACAACCCGTCGGCAGCCTCGCCGGTGACCTTGAAGCCGCGTCCGTAGAACGGCACGCCCAGCACCAGCTTGTCGGCCGGTACGCCGTGCTCACGGTAGTACTGCACCGCGCCGGCCACGTTGTTCCAGCGCCGCAGTTCCGGCGCCAGCGGATCGGCTGGCACCTCATGCAGCGGCGCGTTGAAGGTCGACACCGCCGAGAAGCCGGTGCCCATGTCGTAGCTCATCAGGTTGATGAAATCGAACAGCCTGGCCAGCGCCGGCAGGTCGTAGCTCGCCGCGGGATCGTAGGGGCCGTCGGTCTGCAGGCGGCCGGCGGCCAGCGCAGCAGTCAGCAGCATCGGCTGGCCCGCCTTGCGGCCGCGCGCATCAAGGGCCACGCGGAAGGCCTGCGCAAGCCGGGTCAGGTTGGCGCGATCCTGCGGGCGGTGTGCCAGCTCCTTCGGCCCGCCACTGACCGGGAACTCCCAGTCGATGTCGACACCGTCGAAGCTTCCAGCATGGCGCTCGAAGAACAGCGCCATGCACGAGTCGACCAAGCGCTTGCGGCTGGCCTCGTTCAACGCTGCATCGGAGAATCCGCCGGCGCCCCAGCCACCGATCGAAATCAGCGTGCGCAGGTGCGGGTGCGCCTTTTTCAACTCAGCCAGTGCAGCGAAATTCTTCGGCGCTTCCGCACCGATCGTGCAGCGCCCGTCCTCGATGGTGGAGAACGCATAGAACAGATGGGTCAGGCGCTCGGCCGGAATGCTCGACACCGGATAGCGCTCGGCCGAACCACCGGGGTAGTAGGCACCGAAGATCGGCGGCTGCGCCGGCGCGGCGTGCGCGGCGATGGGCAAGGCACCGGCAATCAGCACGGCAAGAACGGCCACGGTCTGGCGGAACATGGGATCTCCCGGGTCAAAGGCGCAGCCACGTTAGCAAACAGAAGCGGCAGCGGCATGGATGTCCGCGCATGTCGTCCCGTGGACAGGCACCGGCCGTTGCAAGCTGCCACGGGCCTGGCCAACCCATGTCGAAAGCACGTCGCTGCAGGACAACATGCGGCCTGCCTGGGCTATGGTGTCGCTGGATTTTTACCGGCGCACGGACATGACCGCAGACCACGACGCAGATGGCGAACTGCTTGACGACGAGACCCTGGAGAAACTGCAGGCACTGGAAGCGCGCGCCTATGCAGCGTTCGACGAGGGCGACCTGCCCGATGCAGCCGACCTGTTCGGCGAGCTGGTCGAACTGACCCCTGGCATCCCCCACCTGCACTACATGCGCGGGTTGGCTCACAAATACCTGCGCGACTGGCCGGCATCGCTGCGGGACAACCTGTGCTCGGAACGGCTGCGCGACGCGTTCGACCAGGCCACCGCGTGGAATGCCGGCATTGCCGCCACCGGCGCGGGTGACTGGGCGGAAGCACGCAGGCAGTGGGCCCGATGCGGCATCGCCTTGCCGGAAGGTGAAGGCCCGATCGAAGGCAATTTCGGCGTCGCCTGTGTGCGCCTGAATCCGTGGTCAAGTGGCGAAACCGTCTACATGCGCCGGCTGGACCCGGTGCGTGCACGGGTAGAGAACGTGCCGTTGCCCGAGAGCGGATTCCGCTTCGGCGACATCGTGCTGCACGACGGTGCCTCCACTGGGCAACGCCTCTACGGTGAGCGCCAGGTACCGGTGTTCAATGCCATGCAACGCCTGCAGCAATCGGACATGGCCACCTATGCGGTATTCGTGCAATGCGATGCGGCCGAGGACATCACCGCGCTGCGGGCGCTGAGCCTGCCCGGCATCGGCCTGGTCGAGGACTGGACCCATTCGGTGCGCCACCTCTGCCTGCGCTGCAGCTATGGCACGCCGCACCAGCATGATGATGGCGACGCAGATGACGACGAAGGCTGGGTACGCGATCGCAACCTCGGTATTGCCGCACAAGGCCGGGCTGCGGTGGAGAAGTTGATGGCGGTGTGGACGGCGGCCGGCGCTGGCCGGGTGCTGGAGGCCATCGAACAGCGCGAGCACCCGATGAGCGACCCGAAGCCAGGCCAGGTCTGGTGGCTGGGGGAAGAGGAAGAAAGCGCGTAAGTGCAAGGACCAACGGTCCTCACCCACAGGATTCCAGGCAAAAAAAAAGCGGGCCGAAGCCCGCTTTTTCATCTGCGAAAGCGTGAGGACCAACGGTCCTCACCCACCGCACAATCGGCAATGCCGATTATTCGGCGCTGGCGCCTTCGCCTTCTTCAACGGCCTTCATCGACAGGCGGATACGGCCCTGCTTGTCGACTTCCAGCACCTTGACCTTGACCACATCGCCTTCCTTCAGCACGTCGCCGACCTTCTCGACGCGGTCGCTGGAGATCTGCGACACGTGCACCAGGCCATCCTTGCCCGGCAGGATGGTGACGAACGCACCGAAGTCCATGATCTTGGCGACCTTGCCTTCGTAGATGCGGCCCGGCTCGACGTCCGAGGTGATCTGCTCGATGCGGGCCTTGGCGGCCTGCGCAGCGATGGCATTGACCGAAGCGATGACGATGGTGCCGTCATCCTGGATGTCGATCTGGGTGCCGGTTTCCTTGGTGATGGCCTGGATGGTCGAACCACCCTTGCCGATCACTTCGCGGATCTTGTCCGGGTGGATCTTGATGGTCAGCAGACGCGGCGCGTAGTCCGACAGCTCTTCGCGCGGAGCGGTCAGGCCGTGGGCCATTTCGCCCAGGATGTGCAGACGGCCAGCCTTGGCCTGCTGCAGAGCCTGCTTCATGATCTCTTCGGTGATGCCTTCGATCTTGATGTCCATCTGCAGGGCGGAGATGCCCTCAGCGGTACCGGCCACCTTGAAGTCCATGTCGCCCAGGTGATCTTCGTCACCCAGGATGTCGGACAGGACGACGAAGCGATCGCCTTCCTTGACCAGGCCCATGGCGATACCGGCAACCGGTGCCTTCACCGGCACGCCGGCGTCCATCAGGGCCAGCGACGAACCGCAGACCGAGGCCAT